>CAVZKY010000016.1:0-65789 GCA_963775825.1 uncultured Actinomycetes bacterium | reverse complement strand
CGCCGGCACCGTGCCGTGCGAGCGGTCATTCGCGGCGCCCGCTCCCCCGGCGGCGCCGTAGTCGCGCAGGGCTCCCGGGCGCAGCGGGGCGCCCAGCAGCTGGCTGACGAGGGTGCGGTGGGCGGCATGCAGGGTGCGGACGGCCGCGGGGGTGAGGCCGGGCTTGACGGGCGGGCGGCCGTCCCGGGGCCGCCCGGGCTTGGTCGGGATCCACAGGTGGCCAGGGTCGCTGCCCTGGAGTTCGGCGATGATCGCCGCCCGGGCGCCGAGCCACCGGGTGAGGATCTGCACGGCCGGCCGCCGAGCGGGCACGGGCCGTCGGCGAGTTCGACACGCGCTTCGCCGTCCAGGTGCAGGGCGCCGACGTTGAGGCAGGCGAGCTCGGGGACCCCCCGGCCGGTGTCGGCGACGAGCGCGGCCAGGGCGGCGGTACGCAGCGATGTCGCGGCGTTGGCGTGGATGGGCCTGCGGACGGTCAGGTCGTGCAGGACGCGCTCGGTATCGGCGGGGGTCAGGTAGAAGCCGCGGGCGGGCGGCGGACTGTCACGGCGCCCGGGCAGGCCGAGGAACTCCGCGAAGGCGTTGTAGGAGTCGATGCGCACGCGCATCGAGTTGGGATAGGCGGCGGCATCCGGACCGTAGCGGGTGTTGCGGGTGCGGATCTTGCCCGCGGCCGCATCGGAGAGCCATTCGTCCGCGCGTGCGCGGGGTCCATGAGCTCGCCGACCGTGATCTGCATGGTGCCGCGCGGCCTGCTGGGCATGCTGGAGGTACTCGTCGAGGAAGTGCCGGCGGATCCGCTGGGTGGTCCCGCTGAACTGGCGGCGGGCCAGATGGCGGATGAAGTCGTCGGCCGCCTCGCTGGCCAGCGTGCGCGGGTCCGGAACGGGCATGCACCCAGACTACCTGGCCATCCTGATAACAGCAAGAAGCATCCGCCAGCCCGAACCGCGCCAGGGGCCCTCGGCGATATGTGGTCCGTGCCGGATCAGCACGGTCCGGTCCGGACCGGATTGATTCCGTCCCGGACTCCCGTGTCAGCGGTGAGCGAACGCCATGGTTTGCCCGTGCTTCTTGCTGTTATCAGACTTGGGACGACAACGGCGGTGACTGCGCTGTCCCCGTCCTTACCTGGCCTTCCGCGCGGCAGCGCGGGCCTGCTCCAGCTGGTCGACGCTGATCGGCCCGGTCCCCGGCAGGCCCGCCGCCGCCCACGCCTCCTGCGCCCGGGCCATGTCGCCAGCCGCTTCCTGGAGCACTATCTTCTTCGCCGTGGTGTTGGGCACGGCCCCGTCGACGCCGAGATCCATCAGGTGCGCCAGCATCCGGACCGACTGGGTCCGCTGGCCCGTCTTCCGCTCGTTGTACCGGTAGACCAGCACCCAGCGCCCTTCCAGCGACCGGGCCCGCTCGATCAGCGCCCGCCCGCGGTCGGTGCTCTCCTGCTCGGTGCGGATCGGCTCGCTCTCGCCCGACGGCAGGCGCAACGTGAGCAGGCCGCGGCGGCTCGATTCCTCGATCTCAACCTTCTCCAGGAACGCGATGAAGGTCCGTGCTGACTCCAGTCGCTCGATGTCCTGCCTGGCCTGCTGGGCGACCAGATGCAGGTCCACGGTCAGGCCGTGCACCCGGCGGCCCCAGGCCGCCTCTTCACCGGGAGCACACGGTCCCGCGGCGTGGGCGGCCGCGATGACCAGGCTGTAGTGGCTGCTGTCCACGGCGCCCATTATCGCCGTCCGGTACGACAGCCGGGCGGATTGACCGCCTCTCAGCGCAGGGGCCGCCCTGCCTTCAGCGACCAGCGGCCGGGCGTCCCGCGACCGTCACGTCAGGTGACGTTTACCTCTGGTTTTCCAGTCATTCCTGCTCTAGGTACGAGTGCGCACGATACGTAATGTTCTTCCGACAGAGAGTGAAATGAGGCTTTTCTGCACCGGGAGAAGGCAAGCCAATGAAGCTCAACCAGGTCATCGCAATCCCGGCCATCGCACTCGCCGCCGGTCTCGGTCTCGCCGCATGCGGCTCGGCAAGGGCCCCCGCCGCCGCACCGGCCGTCACCCATACGGTGACCGCACCGGCCGCTGCTGCGAAGCCGACCACGCCCGCACCTACCACGGCGGCCCCGGCCCCGGCCAAGACCGTTACGTGCAGGCTCCCGCCGCACCAGCGCCAGCGCCTGAGCCCGCGTACTTCACCAATAGCACGGCTGTCGTGCAGCAGTTCTACCAGGACATCAACAACGGGAATTATTCGGAGGCATGGGCGCTCGGTGGCGACAACATCGGCGGCAGTGACTACGCAGGCTGGGTGGCTGGCTATGACACCACCGTGAGCGTCTCTCTTGGCACCTTCAGCGCATTCGGCTCAGATCAGGTTCAGGCCAGCCTGTCAGCATTGCAGAGTGACGGCAGCACGAACACCTACGAAGGCACCTACACCGTCTCGGGTGGCGTTATCGTCGCCGCGAGCATTGTCCAGACTGGTGGATGATCACAATGAAACTCGTCAAGCTCGCCGCCATTCCGGTTACCGGCTTACCGCAGGACTCGGCCTCACTGCGGAGAGCGGATTCAGGCAGAATTGCGGCCAGCTGGGATAAAGGACGAAGCGTTACGGCCAGGCCCGCGGCGAGGCCAGTGCAGGCCTGCGGGCCGTTCTCGGCGAGCCGGCCGCGGCGGCCTGCGGCCCCCCACGCGACCCGGCCACCGTCAGCGCCGGCGAGGCCGGTGCGCAGGGATGAGCGGCCCCGGTGCGCTCGGCTGGCGGCGGCAGCGCCGTACGCGGCGCGTCACCGCTTCGGGGGGAACTGCCCGTCCACAGCGGACGGCACAAGGAAAAGGCAAGGAGGTATGCACTCCCTGCCACTTTCAACGTATAGCGCACCTGGGGGCTTGCCGCAAGCCCCGGGTCGTGCTGCACAATTTGCAGCCGGGGCCGGAAACGCGACCTGAATCGGGGTTCTCATGATTGACGTGATCGTGGCCGGCGGCGGGCCGACCGGCTTGATGCTGGCCAGCGAGTTGCGGCTGCACGGCGTGCACGCGCTCGTGCTGGAGAAGGAGGCGGAGCCGACCAGGATTGTCCGCGCGCTCGGCCTGCACGCGCGCAGCGTCGAGGTGATGGACCAGCGCGGTCTGCTGGAGCGGTTCCTCGCACTCGGCCAGCAGTACCCGGTCGGCGGTTTCTTCGCCGCCATCAGCAAGCCGGCGCCGGACCGGCTGGACACCGCGCATCCGTACGTCCTCGGCATCCCGCAGACGATCACCGACCGGCTGCTGACCGAGCACGCCATCGAGCTCGGTGCCGAGATCCGGCGCGGCCGCGAGCTGGTGGGGCTGAACCAGGACGAGGCCGGGGTGACCGCCGAACTGGCCGACGGCACGCAGCTGCGCGCGCGCTACCTCGTCGGCTGCGACGGCGGCCGCAGCACGGTCCGCAAGCTGCTCGGCGTCGGCTTCCCCGGCGAGCCCGCCAGGGTCGAGACGCTGCTGGGCGAGATGGAGGTGGCCGAGGATCCGGCGACGGTGGCCGCCATCGTCGCGGAAGTCCGCAAGACCCAGCTGCGGTTCGGCGCCATCCCCCTCGGGGACGGGGTGTACCGCCTCGTCGTGCCCGCCGCAGGGATGGCCGAGGACCGCACGGTTCCGCCGACCCTCGAGGAGTTCAAGCAGCAGCTGCGGGCCCTCGCGGGCACCGACTTCGGCGCGCACTCAGCGCGCTGGCTCTCCCGCTTCGGCGACGCCACCCGGCTGGCCGAGCGCTACCGGGCCGGCCGGGTCCTGCTGGCCGGCGACGCGGCGCACATCCACCCGCCGGTCGGCGGGCAGGGCCTCAACCTCGGCATCCAGGACGCGTTCAACCTGGGCTGGAAACTGGCCGCCGCGGTCAACGGCTGGGCACCGGAGGGGCTGCTGGACAGCTACCACACCGAACGGCATCCGGTGGCCGCCGACGTGCTGGACAACACCCGCGCGCAGATGGAGCTGCTGTCCCTCGAGCCGGGCCCGCAGGCCAGTGCGCCGGCTGGTGTCGGAACTGATGGACTTCGAGGACGTGAACCGGTACCTGATCGAAAAGATCACCGCGATCGGGGTCCGCTACGACTTCGGCGACGGGCCTGAACTGCTCGGCCGGCGGATGCGGGACCTGGGGCTGAAGCGGGGGCGCCTCTACGAGCTGATGCACGGCGGCCGCGGGCTCCTGCTCGACCAGACCGGCCGGCTCTCGGTCGCGGGCTGGGCCGATCGGGTCGACCACGTCGTCGACGTCAGCGAGGAACTGGACGTGCCCGCGGCGCTGCTGCGGCCGGACGGCCACGTGGCGTGGGTTGGTGAAGACCAGCAGGAGCTGCTCAGCCAGCTGTCCAGGTGGTTCGGCGCTGCCGTCAGCTGAGCGCGGCCCTGGCCGTCTACTCAGAGGGCGGCCCGCTGGCGCACGAGGAAGTCGCGCTCGACCGCGTTCGTAGTGAGTTCGAGGGCTCGGTCGTAGGCGCCGAGTGCCTCGTCGCGGCGACCTGCTCGGGCGAGAAGGTCGGCGCGGGCGGCATGGTATGGCTGGTACTTGTCGAGCGTGGCGGCGTCGATCTCGGCGAGCGCGGCGAGCCCCTCGGCAGGGCCGTGGAGCTCCGCGATGGCCACCGATCGGTTCAGGGCGACGACCGGGTGCGGGCGCAGGGCGTAGAGCTGGTCGTACAGGGCGATGATCTGGGACCAGTCAGTGGCTTCGGCGGTGGGGGCGGCGGCGTGCACCGCAGCTATCGCGGCCTGGATCTGGAACGGTCCGGGCTGGTTGCGGCGAAGGCAAGCGCGCACGAGCTCGTGGCCTTCGGTGATCAGTGTCGGGTCCCAGCGAGAGCGGTCCTGGTCGGCGAGGCGCACCATGGTCCCGCAGTTGTTGCTGCGGGCAGCACGGCGGGACTCGGTGAGCAGCATCAGGGCGACCAGGCCGATGGCCTCCGGTTCGTCGGGCATCAGCTCGATGAGGGTTCGCCCGAGCCGGACGGCTTCGGCCGAAAGATCGGTTCTCGTCAGGCTCTGTCCCGACGTGGCGGTGTGACCTTCGGTGTAGATCAGATAGATGGCGGTGAGGACCGCTTGGAGCCGGTCCGGAAGCTCCGCGGCGCGGGGTATGCGGTAAGAGGCATGATTGTCGTGCAGCTTGCGCTTGGCCCGGACGATCCGTTGCGCCATCGTCGCCTCAGGCACCAGAAACGCCCTGGCGATCTCCTCGGTCTCGAGGCCGCCGAGGAGCCGCAGGGTGAGAGCGACCTGCGCGTCGGCGGCGAGGGCGGGGTGGGCGCACAGGAACATGAGCCGGAGCTGGTCGTCGGGAACGACATCGACGAAGTCGTCGAGCCTGTCGAGTTCGGGATCGTGGTCAGGGTCCATGCTGTCGGTGTGGAGTCGATGGGCCTCGAGATGACGCTCGCTGCGGGTTGATTCGCGTCGAAGCCGGTCGATGGCGCGGTTGCGGGCGGTCGTGGTGATCCAGCCGCCAGGGTTGGGCGGTATCCCCGTCTTCGGCCACCGCTCGGCGGCGATGGCGAACGCTTCCGCCACCGCGTCCTCGGCGAGGTCGATGTCGCCGAGGACGCGGATCAGGGTGGCGGTGCAGCGGCCGGCTTCGCGCCGGAAGACCTCCTCCAGCGCGTCGGTCATCCTTGTGCGGGCCGGACCTCAACCGGTCCCTCGCAGGCAGCGGCTGCTTTGCCGGCCCATTCGAGGGCGGCGTCGAGATCGGTGGCGTCGATGACCCAGAAGCCGCCCATCTGTTCTTTGGTTTCGGCGTAGGGCCCGTCGGTCATCGATACATCGCCTCCGGAGGATCGCACGACCGTGGCCGAAGATGCGGGGTGCAGGCCGGCGGCGAACACCCAGGCGCCTGCCTGTTGCAGCTCGTTGTTGAACGCGTCCACCTGGGCGACGCGGCGCTGCGCGTCGGGGGTGGAGAAGTCGACTTCGAACGTTTCGTCGTGCCAGACGGAGACTAGGTATTGCGGCATGTTGATCGCTCCTTTGACAGCGGATCGGTTTCGGGTCAGCCGGCGTATCGTGCGAGCACCGGAACAATGATCGCCGCGGCGACCAGGTGCAGTCCAACCAGGGCGACCTTGCTGGCGGTCGTGTCTGCGAACGCCGCCGGGAGGGCGCAGGAGATCGCCGTGAGGCCGGTGGTTATCTGGACGAACCGCTGACGTGGGGCAGAGCTGCGCCGGTTCAGCAAGGCGAGGAGCACACCGCCGATGACGGCGGCGATGAAGGTGATCTGGGCGAAGCCGGTGAGTGGGATCTTGCCGTGTACGGCCAGCGGGACCCCGGCGGCCCGCAGGGCACCCGCACCGGCGGTCGTGACCGCGGCGGCCAGGACACCGACCGAGACCGTGGTGCGCGGCAGCGTGCTGGTCAACCGGGACGGGCGGCGCTCGACAGTGATTTCGGGGGAGGTGGTAACGGTGGACATGGCTGGCTCCCTTCGTTGGCGGCGGTGCCCTGTGCACCCGCTCACCATGTCCACGAACGGCGAGGCCGGATTCGACACCGAGGCCCAATACAGAACCCCGATAGACCCTAGCTTCGGCACCTGGGCCGAACGTCGCCGGGCGGGGAGCCCTAACAGCGGCAGGCACTGTGCCAGTCCGGTGACAGCGACGGGCGCCCGTTCGGTCGCCTCCCATCGGTCGCCGCAGTTTCCAGCGAAAAGCAACGTCTAGCGGAGGGCTTCCTGGGCTGGCGGACGGTGGACGGGCCTGTCGCCGGAGATCCGGTGTATCAGGTTGCCCGGGCGGGCCTCCGAATATGCACGAGCCAAGAGCTAGTGCAGCACGGGGCAACTGCCATGGCCGCAGCCGCGGCCGCACGGACATCGTGGCCATCTCGGCAGGCAGAGGCGCCCCTGACCCCGGATCTTCACGTTCGCCGAGGAGCAGCAAACATCATGAAAGCAGGACTCGTAATCGGGGCCCCGCACGTCGTCCGGTACACGGTGCCGGGGCATCAGACGGGGCGGAACTTGTTCCCGGACCTGTCCGAGTTCCGTCACAGCCAGCCGGTGTTCGCGACCGGATTCATGGTCGGCCTGATGGAAGCCCCGTGCATGGCGGCGATCTATCCGTATCTGGAGCCCGGCGAGGCGACCGTTGGCACGCTGATCAACATGACCCACCTGTCCGCCGCCACGCCTGGCACGTCGCTGCTGGCCGAGGCCCGCGCGACCGCTATCCACGGCCAGACCGTGCGCTTTGCGGTCGCTGTCACCGATTCCGCCCGCGACGTCGTCGCCGCCAGCGAGCACGGCCTGCGGGTCGTCGAGGTCGCCCGCTTCCATGACCGCCTGGAGGCCAAGCAGGCACAGCTCCGTCGCCTTGGCTCATCTTCGCTTCCTTGCGAACAGCAACGGCTTGGAAGACAGCGGCCGCACCTTCCAGCCGGCATTGAGGACCCACCCGATCGCCTCGGCGACCTCAGCGACCTCGGCGACCTCGGCCAGCATCCGCCGCAGGACGTGCTTGCGGCCCTCGCGCTCGTACTTCGGGACGTTGCCGGCCCGGGGCCGCCTATGACCAGCACATCCTCCCCGGCCATGGCGACGGCGATGGTTGCGTCCGCCTGCTGCCACGTGCCGCCCAACCGGGGCGGGGTCGGTGACCCGCTGCGGTGGTCGGTAACCGCCGGCCTGGTGCACTCCAGCCACCCGGCCGCGGCGGCTGACTGATGGGTTCCACGGCGTGCCAGCGGCACGAGCCACGCCGGCACGCCGGGTGCTCATGATCGTGCCCGCGGCGGGCCGCCCTCGGTGGCCGCAACCCGCGGCCTTCAGGTCGCTGACGCATTGCCGTTCCGTTGTTGGTCAAGCCCAGCGCGCAGCGCCCGACGCGTCCCTTCGGGCAATTCGCCGCTGACTACGCCGCCGCCTTCTGCTGATCAGTAACTGCCAGCGGCCGTTCAGGGCGGCCCGCTCCCCCGCGACGGCGCCTCGTCGGGACGATCCTCGACGGTTTTCGCCCGCGAGCGAACTGACCGTGCCAATCCTTACCGTGCCAATCCTGACGTGCTGGCTGCGCGGGCCAGTCTGCGCCGCGGCGACCGGCTTCCTGTTCAGCCCGGCTTCTTGCTGTTATCGCTCTTCCCTAATCCGGAGCTGGCCCGGGCTGAATCGCCACCGCGGTCCGGTAGGGGCGGAAGAACGCGCGCAGCTCCGCCGCGTAGAGCTCGGGCTCCTCGAACCGCGCGAAGTGGCCGCCGCGCGGGGGCTCGGTCACGCGCACGACGTTCGCCGTGCGCTCGAGCCACGCCCGCGGCGGGCGGACGATGTCCCCGCGGAAGAGCGAGAAACCGGACGGCACCTCGACCCGGCGGGCGTGCTGCGCGGGCGGGATCGCAGCGTTCGCGCGGTACATGCGCATCGACGAGCCGATCGTCTCGGTGAGCCAGTAGAGCGTGACGTTCGTGAGGATCTCATCCTTCGTAAAACGCCGCTCGATGTCGCCGCCGCAGTCGCTCCACGCCCGGAGCTTCTCCACGATCCACGCGGCGAGCCCGGCTGGGGAGTCGGTGAGCCCGAAGGCTGCGGTCTGGGGCTTCGTGCGGTGCATGGCCGCGTACGCGCCCTCGGTCGCGCCCCAGGCCGCGGCCTCCTCGAGCCAGCCGCGCTCTTCGGGCGTGAGGTTCGCCTGGTCGCCGGCGAAGATGGGCACGCCCGCGTCAGTCGGTGAACAGCCACAACCCGGCCCGGGTGGTCGAGCGCGAGGTAGCGGCTCACGTGGCTGCCGATGTCCCCGCCCGCCGCGCCGAACCGCGGGTAGCCGAGGACGCCCATGAGCTCGGCCCACAGGCCGGCCACAGCGATAGCGTCGAGGGGCGGGCCGGTGGGGCGGCTGGAGTAGCCGTAGCCCGGCATGTCGGGCACCACCACGTCGAAGGCGTCAGCGGGGTCGGCGCCGTGCCCGCCGGGGTCGGTGAGGAGCGGAACGACCTTTGCGTAACGCCAGAACGAGTCCGGCCAGCCGTGGCTGAGGACCAGCGGCAGGACGGGCCCGGCCGGCCGGCGGCCCGGACGTGCACGAAGTGGATCCGCAAGTTCCGGAGCGGGACGCGGAAGCGGGGAAGCCGGGCCAGCGCCGCCTCCTGCGCCGGCCAGTCGAACCCGTCCGCCCAGTAGGCCACGAGCTCGCGGAGGTAGCCGAGATCGGTCCCGAGCGACCACCCGGCGTCCTCGGGCGTGTCCGGCCAGCGCGTCGCGCGCAGCCGCGCGCGGAGGTCGTCGAGCGCCCCGGGGGCGGCCTGCGGGGTGAACGGCTCGGGGTGCGGAGCGTCCGGCATAGGACGCATCCTACGAGACGCCGCACCGCGCTCCCCCGCGACCGCGCCGCGCTCCCCAAAGCGGCCGACGCCGTGCTCCCCCGACGATCTCGCCGTGCTCACCCGCGGCCGCTCCGTGCTCCCCCGCGCTCCCCATCGCTTCCGCGGCCGCGCCGCGCTCCCCCAGCGGCCGCGCCGTGCTCCCCCACTTCCGCGCCGTGTTCCCCCGCGGCCGCGCCGTGCTCCCCCTCGACCTCGCCGTGCTCCCCCGCGACCGCGCCGCGCTCCCCCGCGGCCGCGCCGTGCTCCCCGCGGCCGCGCCGCCCGTCCCTGAGCGAGCGCCAGGCCGGCCCCTGCGCCGACCCATGCGGGCTCCCCCGCGGCCAAACGGAGCAGTCTCGCCGGAAGCTTCAGCGGGCAAGTCCGGCCACCGCGCTTCTTGCTGTTATCACCTATTGGTCAACGCTGGTCCAGCTGGTCGAGATGGGCCTCGACGCGGTGGAGCAGCCCCAGGAGCTGGGCGTGCTGTTCCTCCGACAGGCCGCCGCTGGTGGCCGCCTCCATCCGGACCCACATCTCCTCGACGGCACGCCGTCGCACGCAGCCCCCTTCCGTCAGGCGCACCAGAACCACCCGGCGGTCGTCCGCTCGATTGCTGCCGGGCGACCACCCCGGCCCGCTCCAGCCGCTGGAGCATCTTGGTTACGGTGGAAGTGGTCGATGCCCAGGGCGTCGACCAGTTCCTGCTGGGAACGGCGCTCACCCTCGGCCAGCTGTAGCAGCAGCAGTTCCTGCCCTGGGTAAAGGCCCATTGGCCGCAGGTACTCCGCCGCCATCGCCCGGTTCTTCCGCGAGATGCGGAATACGGCGTGCACCAGGGGGCCCTTCTGCGCTGCGATGCCACTTTCCCGGGGCCACCAGCCGGGCCGGGCGGCCCGCCGAGGCTGCGACCCGGCAGGACCGTGACCCGTGCCTGGCATAAAGCCATCATGGCACTCACTCACCGCAGCGCAGGATTCCGCCCGCTGTAGCCGGGGCCGCCCCGGCTAACGGACCGGCGATGCGACCGCGCTGACCACTCACCCCGCGTGCCCGCGTTCAAGAAACTGAACGCCGTGGCGGTGCTCATGGCTCGATTGTTACTAGAGCCGAGGCACCGAATGTCAGGCGCTAGCGAGGAAAATGCTCTGGGCGCATCAGCAGAACCGAGGGGACCGCTGCGTCGTTCAGGCGAAGATCAGAAGTAGGCGGTTCCCGCGAGGCCGAGAAGAGGCTGGCGGTGCACCCGCCGGGCACGCCGCCCGGCCAGCAGCGTTCTGGCTGGCCGTAGGTCTCGATGCCGGTGCGAGCGATGGTATGCACGAGGTTCTCGGATTCGCCGTCCAGAAGCGGTCTGCCCTCGGCGAGGACCTCGGCGTTGCCTGCCAGCCCGTGGCACAGCGAGTAATTCCCGCTGAGGAGCCCGGAGCGCACTGAGTCGCGGGTGGTCTGCAGCGCGGTCAGTGCCTCGTAGCGGTACTGGCTGTCGCCCAGCAGTTCGCTCGCCCGCAGCCGCGACAAAGCGATCCCGGGCGCGCCGTGGCACCACAGGGCGGCGTACGACGGGGGGTCTTCCGGCTGGTCGCCGTCTGGGCGCTCTGGCGCAGGTCGGGCCAGTTCACCGCGTCCGGGTTGTACAGACGGCGCTCGTATGCGAATGCCCCTTCAGCGCCGTCGCGGAATCGGTGGTCGCCGGTGGCCCGGTACAACTCCAGCAGCGCGTAGCCCATGCCGGCTGCGCCATGCGAAAACCCGGTCAGGTTCGGCTGGCCGGGGAACGACGGCGAAGGCCACGACAGCGTCTCCGCCTCGCGCGCACCGGCGTCTAGCAGCTGCCCGCCCATCTCGGCCGATTTGCGGAGGAGAACATCGTCGCCGGTCATCGCGTGGAGGACGAGCAGTCCGGCGATCGCTCCTGCCCGTCCCGACAGCAGGTCATTTTCTGCCGATTCGGGGTGCGGGTCGAGATCCCGGCCGAGCGCGGCTCCGCGTTCGCAAAGTTCCGCCCGGCCCAGCAGCCGGCCTGCGCGAGCCGACGCGAGCGCCACCCCAGGGCGGCCGGTGTAGAGACCAAGGCTTACGACAGGCGGAACATCGCCTGGCCCTGCGAGAGGGCATGCTTCATGGCGCCAAGGGCCACTGCCCGAAACAGGGACTCACCGGATGCGGCGTACAGCTCGGCCAGGACCAGGGCGACTGCCTGCGGTGCCGCCGTACAGGTCAGGCCCGAACCAGGCGTAGGTCATCCGCGGGCCGGCGGGGCCTTCTTCGGGCATCGCGCCCACCCACGTGCACCTGCCGCCGTGCCAGATCGCCGCGTCGGCGATCTGCCTGCCGATCGCGGCGGCGGTCTCGAGGTAGGTCACGGCCGGAGTGCTGGCAGGGGAAGGGCGTAATCGTCGGCTCGATCCCGGGTTCAGGTAGGGCCTGTCCAGGGATATGCCCTCCTCGCCGAAGCGGGCCTCGACGTCCTCCAGCCGGGCCTGGCCGGCGCCACGTTCGTGGGCCCGGACGATTGCGTCCGCGAGCAGCCGGCAGCGATGCATGCCGAAACTGTCGCCGCCTGCCGCGGCTCCTCGGCCAGGGCGAGGCCGTCGGCGAGCGGCTTGGTCAGTGCGGGGATCGCCGGCTTGAGATGACCAGCGATCGCCGGGTAGGTGACGGCCACGATGCCCGCCGCGCTGTCGTAATCGCTGCGGGAGGTGTACAGGACAGCCGCATCACAGCGCGAATACCCGGCCCGGGTCGTTGAGGACCTTGAGCTGGAACCCGAGCCCCTGCTGGTTAAGGGCCGTGGTCAGCATCGCGACCAGGGCGCTGGCACCTTCGCTGCGCACGTTCCAGTAGAAGCGGACGATCGCCGAGTCGCCGGCGAAGGCAGCGTCGCCCAGGGCCAGGTAGAAACCAGGCGAGATGCGCAGAAGTTCCCTGGGCAGCAGCACGCTGACGGTGGCGCCCGGCTCGGCCGGGCCCACTACCTCCTCCGGTCGTGCCCAGAGCGTGAGGCCATCATGTGACACGACAACCTGCCCGTCGTCTCTGCGTACGACCCGCCAGCCCGCCTCGCGGGACCCGGAACCAGCGTTTGCGCTGGACAGCGACTGAATGAACGGCGTAAACCCCAGCTCAGGCGGCAGGTCGCCTTCCGGCCGATGGGGGCAGGCCGAGCCCGGGCAGTAGAACGCTGGCGTACAGGTGGGTCTGCAACGCGTCGACCCGGTCAGCGGCGCGCAGTGTCCGGCTCCATCGCCGACTCGACATCGGGCGCCAGAACCGGCCCGCTGGCACCGTGCCAGCAGAATCGGGTCGGGGACGAGATCCGGACCGCGCGCAGGGCCTCGGCGACCAGCCGCCGGTAGCGGCTCATGGCCTGCTGCCCCGGAAAGGGATCTGCAGCAGCTGGGTCACGGCGGCCTCGGGGTGGCGCATCACGTTGAAGGCTAGCTGGAGATGAAGGACAGCTCCGCTGTCCGGTTGCTGCAGGTACTGCGTTCCTTCCAATGCCGTCTGCACTAGCCGCGCCCCGGCGTAGGCAACGGCCCGCGGAAGGCGCTTGTCCGCTTCCCCGGCTGTGACCCCGAGCTCGTCGGCGTACCCGTTCCAGCAGGCCCGGATCGCCGCCTTCATCGCCTCCAGCGGGTAGGCGGCGAGGGCCGGGAACCGGGCGGGAGGCTGGTCGCCGGTGTGCGGGATCGAGGCGAGCCAGAAGCTGAGGTACTGGCTGATGGCCGAACCCGATGTCCCAGGCCGGGTCACCTGCTGCCGCGACCTCCCAGTCCACCAGGTGCAGGTCCCCGGGCCCTCCGACGCGGCCAGGCAGTTATCCCACTTCACGTCCTGGTGGATAAAGGTCTCGGCAGTCCATCCCCGCCTGAGCTCATCGAGCAGCTCGCCGAATCCGGCCGTGCCCTGGATGATCTTGATCAGCTGGAGGCCAGCAGCGCTGGTGTCATGAAAGACCGACAGGCCTGGCCTGTGCACCGACAAGACCCACGGCGCCGGGACAGCCACCGGCGCGGGCGACGTCTCACGCTGCAGCCGGGCCAGCGCCCGGCCCAGCTGCTCACCGAGCGCCGCCGGAAACGTGCCCGTGCGCACATGGTAGGCACACAGATCCTCCCCATCACCAATCAGTTCCAGGGCGAGGATCGCGATCGGAGTCGTAGCCGTAATACCGGGGCAGGTGCACGGCGAATCCAGATGCCTTCACGCCGAGATCCTCATAGACCCGTGCCTCGTGAGCGACACCGAGCGCCCCGTCCGCACCCAGCCCCTGCTTCAGCAGGTAGCCAGGCCCATCGCGGCGCTCCACCGCGAAGTTGCGGTTCTGCCTGGAGATGTCGCGGACGATCACGCCGCCATCGACTACAGCCGCGGGAGCCTAAGCAATCCGCGCTCAAGCAGATAGCCGACAACTTCGGCCTGGCTCGAGCATCGCCCCAGGCAGCGAGGAAGAGAACCCGCGCCGCCTAACCGGCGCGCTCATCGCCTGCACGCCGCATGCAACCCTCCCGCAGGCCCCGGACCGGGCTCGTCCTCACGCCGAGCCGACCCGCAAACTGAGAAAACCTCATTCGATGCAGCGACGCCGGATCCGAGGCGCCACAGGGGAGTCCATTAACAAAGAGCGAGACAACAGATAGCGGCCGGGGCGCGCAGCCATGGCAGCGGCTGGGTGTCTGCCGTCTTGGGCGGAGGTGCTGGCTGGCGATCGGGCCCGCCAGAAATTCCGCCTGCACTTCCTCGGACTCCGCGACCTGCTTGTGCTGCAAGGCCTGCCCGCGGGACCCAGACCATCGTGCCCCGGTCCTCGGACAGCCTGCGGTGGTGCAGGATCTTGCCCGCAGGGATCTCGACGTACTCATCGAGGGCTGGCGTTAAGTACAGCCGCCAGCTGCCCTCAGCCTCGCTTCCGCCCAGGTAGCCGTGCAGCATGACCACGTTAACCAGGCTGCCCGGGTCTGGCACCAGCGCCTCGACCAGCGCGTCCTGCGACAATTCGGGACGATCAGTAAAGTCCGTCATTTTGGCCCCCGCCCAGACTATTGTGCCGAAATTCGGCAACCTGGCATCTAATGAGGTTTTCTCGCAAGGCTGAAACCGGCGTTTCAGTCATAACGCCCATCTGGGCGGACACGCGGACGCGCATGCAGATCCCCGGGGAACGCAGAGCCCCCAGTAGAAGGTCTCGACCAAGATCCCTCGCCACCCGGAGGCTCCGCGTGCTGTCCTATCGTGTCATCCTTGACGTCCCGCTGCCACTGGCGGTGTTCGTGTCGGGCCTGCTCGCCGCTCACGCAGCGAGATCGGCACCCGCAAAGGGACATGCACCCTGACCCGCTGGAAGCAGGCGGTCTTCACCCTGGCGTGGTTCCGGGACCGGCCTGACATCCGCAGGCTGAGCCAGCTTCGGGATCTCCCAGGCCACCGCCTACCGGTACAAGGACGAGGCCATCGAAGTCCTCGCCGCGAAGGCGCCCACGCTGCGCGAGGCCCTGGAAAGGGCCATTGAGCAGGGACTTCCTTACCTGATCCTGGATGGCACGCTCGTCTCCTCGGACCTCCGGACAAGAAGACCAGCAGGAAAGGGAAGGAGATCGACAAGTGGTACTCCAGCAAGGCCCATGAGCCCGCCGGGAACGTGCAGGCCCTGGCCGCCCCCGGCGGCGTGCCCTGTGGGTCTCGCGATGTGCTGCCCGGCAGCACCCATGACCTGACCGCCGCCCGCGAGCTCGTACTGCCGAAGCCCGGCCTCACCTGAAGGACCTGCCCATCCTCGCCGATTCCGGATATGGAGGGGCAGGCGCGGGGGTGCGCGTCCCGGTGAAAAAGCCAGCCCGCGGCGAACTCGATATCGATACGAAAACCCGCAACGCGCTCTTGCGGTCCCTGCGCTACCAGGGAGAACGCGGCTTCGCTCTGATGTCCCAGCGGTGCGCGCCATCCAGCACGTCAGCCTCAGCCCGACCACCATCGGCAATATCGTCAAATCCGCACTCGTCCTCACGCAATTCGAGCACAAATACGATCAGCTTAAAGATAGAGAAAACCTCACTGTAATACTTTCTATTCCATCGTCACAGGCACAGTAATTTCATGCGATCACCCAAGCCTACCGACACCCGTGCCTGTCCCGCTGCAGAACCCCGACGTTGGGCCTGTGATCTGCGATTTCGCCGGGGTGCGCGGATTAAGGCAGGATCGCGGTTTTCGTCTCTTTGCCGCACCCTGGCTTTTCGCCGGTGGCTGGTGGGGTGATCGGGTAATCGGCGCGCTGGCAATGAGCAGTGTTCCGCTGACCTGGGAAAGGATGCCCGGTCCTTATGCAGCCCGAGATCGAGGAACACTTTCAGGTGAATTCAAGGGTGGTAAGGCCGTACCGGGCGGGCTCGCCCGCCGCCTCCGGGCAGTAGACCTCAGCTCGGTCGCACCGCTCCTACCAGCCCATTGGCTGGATCGAGCGGGGCGGTAACGGGGGCTGTAACGGGGGCTGTAACGGGGGGGCGTAACGGGCGGCTGTAACGAGCGGGCCGTAACGGGCGGGCTGCTGGCAGGCCCAGGTGCTCGGCCAGCCAGGGCCCGGTAACGCTGGCCGGATCCCGCGCGACGTCCTGCGGTGCGCCCTGGGCGACGATGCGGCCCCCGTCCGGCCCGCCACCCGGGCCCATGTCGATGAGGTAGTCAGCCGTGCCCAGCAGGTCGAGATCGTGGTCGATGACGATGATGGTGGCCCCGGCATCCAGCAGCCGGTCGAAGACGCCGACGAGCGTGCCGACGTCCAGCGGATGCAGCCCGGTTGACGGCTCGTCGAAGACGTACAGCGCGCCGCGCTGGCTGCTGCGCAGGCGGGAGGCGATACGCAACCGCTGGGCTTCGCCGCCGGACAGGGATGGCGTTGGCTCGCCCAGACACAGGTAGCCCAGCCCGACCTCATCGACGGGCCGCAGCGCCGCGGCGATCGGGCCTTGCGCACCGAACCGGGCGAGCGCGTCGTGCACGGTAAGGCCGAGGACGTCCGAGATCGTGAGGCCGTCGACGCGGACGGCCAGGGTCGCGTCGTTGAAGCGGGCGCCGTGGCAGGTCGGGCACTGAACCGTGATGTCGGGCAGGTACTGCACGTCGAGATCGATATCACCGAGGCCGCGGCAGGTCGGGCACTGGCCCTCGCGGGTGTTGAAGGAAAAGTGCCCGGGCTTCCACTTCTGGCGCCGCGCGGCGGGCGAATCGGCGAACAGGCGGCGTATCGGGTCGAAGGCGCCGGAGTAGGTCGCCGGGGTCGACCGGGCGTTCTGGCCGATAGGTGAGGCGTCGATCTGAACGACCTGGCCGATGCCGCCGAGGTCGAGGCCGCGGACGTGGCTGGGCAGCGCCGATCCGTTGAGCAGCGCGCGGGCGGCGGGGACCAGGCTGTCCAGCACGAGGGCGGTCTTCCCGGCCCCGGACGGGCCCGCCACCGCGGTGAGCCGGTGCAGCGGAAAGGCGGCCGTGACGCCGTGCAGGTTGTAGAGGTCGCCGACCTCCAGGTTGATCTGGCCGCCGGCCTCAGCCGCCCCGGCCTCAGCCGCCGGGCCAGCCGCCCCGGGGCCGGACGGCACGGCCCGGTCCCGCCGGACGGTGGCCGTTCCGGCGAGAAACGGGCCCATGATCGAGTGCGGATCGGCCGCGATCTCGTCCGGGGTGCCCTCGGCGATGACGGTGCCGCCGTGAGCCCCGGCGGCGGGGCCGAGCTCGATGATCCAGTCCGCCGTGCGCATGATTTCCCGCTCGTGCTCCACGATGACGACGGAATTGCCGTTCCGGGCGAGAGCGGCGATCGTGGCGTGCAGGCCCTTGATGTTGCTGGGGTGCAGCCCAACGGACGGCTCGTCGAGCACGTAGAGCATGCCGGTGGTATTTTCGCGCACCGTCGAGGTGAGCTCGATCCGCTGCCGCTCTCCGGCCGACAGCGACGCACCGGAGCGGTCCAGCTGGAGATAGCCGAGCCCAACGTCGAGCAGCGGCGTGAGTGTGCCGTTCAGCTCGCCGATCAGGCCTGCGGTCAGGCGGCCCAGCTCCGCGGGCAGCCCGCCGGGCAGGCCGGCCATGAACGAGTGCAGCTCGTCCAGGCGAAGCGCGCTGATCTGGGCAATGTTCCGGCCGCCGAGCAGCGAGGTCAGCGCCTCGGGCCGCAGCCGGGTGCCGTGGCAGACCGAGCAGGTCCGGATGACCAGAAAGCGGCGTACCCGCCCGCGGCTGACCTCGGTGTCGCTGCGCAGCGCCCGCTCGACGGTGGCGATGGCGTTCTGGTAAGTCACGTTGAGCTGCACGGGCCGTCCCGACCGGCCCGAACTGAACGTCACCCGCCGCTGGACCGGCTCGCCGTGCAGCACGATCTCCCTTTCGCGCCGGGTCAGCTCCCGGAACGGGACGTCAAGCCGGACCCCGAGCTCGCGGGCCGCGTACTGGTACAGCCGCCGAGCCCGCGTTCCACGGCAGGACGGCGCCTCCCTCGATGGTCTTGCCCTGGTCGGGGACGAGGGTGTCCACGTCGACCTCGGACCGCACGCCCAGGCCGTTGCAGGCCGGGCAGGCGCCATAGGAGTTGAACGAGAAGGACTCGGCGCTGGGCGCCTCGAAGTGCACGCCGCACACCGGGCACACGATCTCCATGTTCTGGGTCGCGACCGACGGCTCGACGCGGTGCCCGTTTGGGCACAGCGGGGAGCCCAGCCGGGACATCATCAGGCGCAGGACGTTCAGGACCTCCGTCATGGTCCCGACCGTGCTGCGCGGGCCGGGCACCGGCGGACGCTGGCGCAGTGCCAGCGCGGGTGGCAGGTGAACGATCCGGTCGACGTCCGGCCGCTGGGCCTGGGTCAGCCGGCGGCGGCTGTAGGTGCTCAGGGCCTCCAGGAAACGGTGCATGCCCTCGGCGTAGAGGGTTCCGATGGCCAGGGAGGTCTTGCCGGAGCCGGAGACGCCGACGATGGCCACGGTCCGCCACAGCGGGACGTCCACGTCGAGATCGTGCAGGTTGTTGTGCCGGGCGCCGCGCACTTCGATGGCGGTCGGCAGCGTGCCGGGCACGGGCAGCCCCGGGCCCGTGCCTGCGGCTGGGGTGAGCCCGCGCCGTCCGTCGAGTGCGCTCCGAGGAGGGCTCATCTCTCCATAGTGCCGGTTAGGGGTTAACCAGCACGAATCGCCCGGCAAGATGGGATCATGCCCGATCTTGTGCTGGCGGTCATCCCGGCCCTGGCCGTGCAGCCTGCCGCAGCCCACGCTGCAGGCCGCAGCTCACCCTGCGCCCCTGGCGGCTTTCCGACGCCGAAGCGGTCGTCGAGGCGTACCGCGATCCCGATATCCGGCACTGGCATGTCCAGTCGATGACGGAAGACGAAGCACTCGCGTGGCTGGCCTCGTGGCCCGATCGCTGGCGGACTGAGACCGGCGCCGGCTGGGCGGTCACGCAGCTGGACGTACTGGTCGGCGGGGTCGGGTTCCGGTCGATCACCCTGCGCGAAGGGCACGCCGAGCTCGCCTACTGGACCGTGCGGGCCGCCCGCGGGCGCAATATCGCGCCGCGGGCGGTGCGGGCCGTGTCGACCTGGATGTTCCAGTCGGTGGGCACGCCCCAGCGGGTCCGTCGTGTCTGGGCCTGGTGTGGCTGCTGCCGGAGAAGGCGCCCGCCGACGGGCCCGGCCCAGCGTAGGCCGGCCGTGGCCGGTCCGTCATCAGCTGCCGCGGCGCTCGGCGTCGGCCCGGCTGCGCAGTGGCTTTTCGGCGGGCAGTGGGCTGATCGGAGGGCCCGGGGCGGTTCCCGGCAGGCAGCTCACTGTGCTGAGCAGCCGGATCCGGGGCAGCCTCGGCAGGCGCGTCCACGGTGACCGGCGGCGACGCCGTCACGGCTTCCTCATCGTGGGCCATCGCGACCGGCGACTTGGCGATCTCGATGTAGCCGACCACGATCAGCACCAGGCACACGATCTCCGGGATGAGGAACCAGCCGAGCCGCAGCTGCTCGTGGAACAGCATGACGCCGTAGGTGATGCTGATCAGCGCGTCACCGACGGTGAGCATCGGCTGTGAGGCGGCCAGCGTGCCGGCCTGGAGCGCGTTCTGCAGCAGGAACAGCGAGCCGACCCCGGCGACAGCGACCCCGTACAGCTGCCAGGTGGAGAAGAACGCCGCCGGGCCCTGGTCGAGCGCCGCCACGGCCTCTTTCAGCAGCGCCGCGGTCAGCGCGTACCCGCACGCGGCGGCCAGGCCGAGCAGCGCGGCGCGCGGCTCGCCGCTGACCCGCAGCGCGGCCGTGATGAGCGCGGCCTCGAAGGCACCGGTTGCGATCAGGGCCAGGATCCAGGTGCCGGTGGCTGCGTGGTCGTTGCCGCCGCTCGGCTGGGCCGCGGCCAGCCCAGTGCCCAGGCTGATCGTGACCAGCGCGACGGCCCCCCAGGTGCGCGGGGCCAGCCGGCGGTGCCACACCCAGCTGCTGAGCAGCAGGGTCAGCGGCAGCTCGACGATGAAGATGGGCTGGACCAGCGCGATGGGGCCGGTGGCCAGGGCCCCGGCCTGCAGCAGGGACGCCACGATGACCATGCCGATCCCGGCCAGCCAGACCTTGCGGTGCAGCAGGTCGGCGATCAGCCCCAGCCCGAGCGGGCGTGACGACTTGGCCTGCGACGCGGCACGGCGCTGCAGCACGGATGCGGTGGCGTTGCTGGCCGAGGTCAAAAGGGCCAGCACGATAGAAATCACAGCAATGTTCCTACCCCCGGGGGTTCACACGCTACCAGCCATTATTTCGCCCGCCGCGAGACAGGTACGCCTGGCTGGAGCCGCCCGGGTCCCGGTGGCCGTCGCGGGCCCCCGCTAGGCCAGACTGGGCCCCGGACAAGGCGCCGGCCCGGCCGCCGGCCAGCTGAGAGGAGGCGCGGCGTGCCCGACAGGTACCCGGAGATCGAGCCGTACGACCAGGGGATGCTCGACGTCGGCGACGGCACCCTCCTGTACTGGGAGACCTGCGGAAACCCGAACGGCAGGCCCGCCGTCGTGCTGCACGGCGGGCCCGGGTCAGGCTGTTCCCCCGGCATGCGGCGCAGCTTCGACCCGGCCGCCTACCGGATCATCCTGTTCGACCAGCGCGGCAGCGGCCGCAGCAGACCGCCCGCCAGCGACCCGGCGGTCAGCCTGGCCGCGAACACGACCCCGCATCTGGTGGCCGACCTGGAGCGGCTGCGCACGCACCTGGGCGTGCAGCGGTGGCTCGTCTTCGGCGGCTCCTGGGGCACCACGCTCGGGCTGGCGTACGTGGAGCAGCACCCGGACCGGGTGTCGGAGATCGTCTTCGTCAGCACCGGCACAAACACTCGGCGTGAGGTGGAGTGGATCACGCGCGACATGGGCCGGGTCTTCCCCGAGGCGTGGACCCGCTTCCGTGACGGCGTGCCGCCCGCCGACCGGGACGGGAACCTGGCCGCGGCCTACAGCCGGCTGCTCGAAGGCCCGGACCCGGAGGTGCGCGAGCGGGCCGCGCGGGACTGGTGCGCCTGGGAGGACACGCATGTGGCCACGCACCCCGGGTTCCAGCCGAGCCCGCGCTACCAGAACCCGGCGTTCCGGATGGGGTTCGCCCGCCTGGTCACCCACTACTGGGGGCACGGGGCCTGGCTGGACGAGGGCATCCTGCTCCGGGACGCGGGACGGCTGCGCGGCATCCCCGGCGTCCTGGTGCACGGGCGGCTGGACATCAGCAGCCCGGTGGACATCCCGTGGCAGCTGGCGCAGGCCTGGCCGGACGCGCAGCTGGCGATCGTCGAGGGGGCCGGGCACGGCGGCGGGCCGGGCATGCAGGAGCTGCTGATCGCCGCCACCGACCGCTTCGCGCGCCGCTAGGCGGTCTCACGGGCGCAGCCGCGATCGGGAACAATCTGCTGGTGCAGGACACCTCCCCCGCCCCTCAGCCCCCCAGGTAGCGCAGCACGGCGAGCACCCGGCGGTTGTCGCCCTCGGACGGCGGCAGGCCGAGCTTGCCGAAGATGCTGGCCACGTGCTTTTCCACCGCCCCGCCCGAGATGACCAGCGCCGCGGCGATGCCGGCGTTGGAGCGCCCTTCGGCCATCAGCACCAGCACGTCCCGTTCCCGCCGGGTCAGCGTGGCCAGCCCGTCGGCGTGCCGGCTGGCGCGGAACAGCTGGCTGACGACCTCCGGGTCGAGTGCGGTGCCGCCGTCGGCCACCCGGGTCAGCGCGGCCACGAAGTCGGCCACATCGGCCACCCGGTCCTTGAGCAGGTAGCCGACGCCGGCCGCGTTGCCTTCCAGCAGCTGGGCCGCGTACCGGGTCTCGATGTACTGGGACAGCACCAGCACCCCGGTCCCGGTGTGGTCCTGGCGCAGCCGCAGGGCCGCCCGCAGGCCCTCGTCGGTGTGCGTGGGCGGCATCCGGATATCAACCACCGCGACGTCCGGCTTGTGCCCGGCCACGGCGGCCAGCAGCGCGTCCCCGTCGCCGACGGCCGCGCACACGACGTGGCCGCGGTCCTCCAGCAGCCGGGTGAGCCCTTCCCGGAGCAGCGCCGCGTCCTCGGCGATGACGACCCGCATCCTGTCCACGTCCTCAGGCCTTCATGGGGAGCTCGACCGAGATCCGGGTGGGCCCGCCCGGCGGGCTGTCGACCACCAGGCGCCCGTCCACGGTTCCGACGCGGCGTTCGAGCCCGGCCAGCCCGCTGCCCCGGGCCGCATCCGCCCCGCCGAGGCCGTCGTCGCACACCTGGAGGCGGAGCACTTGGTCATGTTCAAAATCATCAATCCCGACGCGGACCTCCACCTTGTTCGCGGCGCTGTGCTTGGTCGCGTTGGCGAGCAGTTCCGCCACGCAGAAGTAGGCGATCGTCTCGATCGCCGGCGTCGGCCGGGCCGGGAGGTCCGCGGTGATCTGCACCGGGATAGCGCTGCCCGCCGCGAGCGTGGCCAGCGCCTCACCCAGCCCGACCTCCAGCACCGGCGGGTGGATGCCGCGGACCAGTTCACGCAGCTCGACCAGGGCCTCCTTGGCGCCCAGGTGCGCGGCGTCGACGAGCTCGCGGACCCGGTCCACGTCCGGCGGCTGGCCGTCGGCGCCGAGTTTCTCCTTGGCCATGCCCAGGTTCATCGCCATCGCGGCCAGCCGTACCTGCGCGCCGTCGTGCAGATCGCGTTCCACCTGGCGCAGCAGCGCCACCGAATCGTCGACCACCCGGGCCCGGGCCTGCTCCAGGTCGCGCACCCGCTGGGTAAGGGTGCCGGGCCCCAGCAGCGAGCGGACCAGCCAGCGGTCCACGGCCACCACTCCCCTGGTCAGCCACGGCGCGCCGAGCAGCAGGAACGCACCGAAGGCCGCCACCAGCAGGCTGCTGGCCCAGTCGCTGGCGTGCACAAAGCTGCTGAACGGCGCCGGGGTGATGGCTGCGACCGGCTCCAGGGTGTGTCCTCGCGGCGCGTTGCGGAACAGCGGCCACCACAGCGGGTAGGTCAGGTCGACGGCACCGCAGGCCCAGAACGCCAGCGCGATGTACTGCCCGAACGCGACCGGCGCCCGGAGCAGGAGGTACCCGACCGCGCGCCAGGCGGGGCCGTCCCGCAGCCGCGCGTCGAGCCGGACGATGACGCTCCCGCTGGGCCGGCGGAACGGTGCCGGGCCAGCCACCTGCTCCCCCAGCAGCCGGGCCGCGATCCGCCGGTACAGGCTGCCGAGCCGGCGGGCGAGCCGGAGGGCCAGCACGACCCCGACCAGCCCGACGACCGTGCCGAGCACCGAGACCGAGACCAGGAGGCTCGGCGCCAGCACCAACACGACCACCAGGAAGCCGGCCAGCCCGACCGGCACGGCCACCAGGCAGTACTCGATCTCGCGGCGGGCTCGCGCGGAGAACGGGGCACGCAGGACCAGCCGGGCGAGCGCCGCCGGGGCGCCGCCGCGCAGCGCCGGGCCGCGCGGCGACGTCACATCCCCCGAAGCGGTGCCGCCCATGCGCCTATTGTCCCGTTCAGGCATCCCGCTTGGCCAGCACTACCGTGCCCGCGGCGAGCAGGACCGCCGTGTAGAGGCAGAGCAGGCCCAGCCCGACCCACGGTGGCAGGGTGTGGGCGATCGGCTTGACCGCGGTCAGCGAGTTCGCCGCGATCGGTTCGGGCAGGAACTTTTGCACCGTGGGCTCCAGCGAGGCGGGGAGCGGAACGGTCAGCAGCGGCAGCACGAAGATGACTCCGACCACGGCCGCGATGGCGCCGGCCGTGTGCCGGATGATCGCCCCCAGGCCCAGGCCGATGAGCGCGGTCAGGCAGAGGTAGGCGCCGCCCATCAGCACGGCCCGCAGGACGCCGGGCTGGCTGAGGGTAGCGTGCGGGGCCGGGGCGGCCACCGCGGCCTGGCCAGCCAGAAGCCGGCGAAGGCCAGGATCTCCCCGGCGGCCAGGGTCACGGCGCCGAGCACGGCCGCCTTGGCCGCGAGGACCAGCGGGCGGTTCGGTACAGCGGCGAACGTCGACCGGATCATCCCGGAGGAGAACTCGCTGGTGATCACCAGCGCGCCCAGGGTGGCCATCAGCAGCTGGCCGAGGGCCAGGCCCGTGAGGCTGTTGTTGGCCGGGTCGAACGACGACCGGCTGGCGGCCGACAGGTGGGACCAGTGGGATGTGTCGACGGCCAGGACCAGGATCGCCAGGCCGATCACCGCGGCGGCCGTGAGGCCGAGCAGCCAGCCGGTCGAGCGGACGCTGCGGAGCTTGGCCCATTCCATCCGGGCCACGTTGGCGAACCCGTAGTGCCCTCGCTGACGACTGTTCGCCGGAATGGGGGTCACCGGGACGGCGGTCATGAGAGCCTCCTCAGCTCAGCCGGGTCCGCGGAACGCGGCTCGGCGTTGCGGCCCTGGTATGCGGCCCCGCGATAATCGGCCCCGCGATAATCGGCCCCGCGATAATCGGCCCCGCGATAATCGGCGCTGCCGGAGGTCAGCGCGAGGAACGCCTCTTCCAGCGAGCTGGCCCGGGCGGACAGCTCGGCCACCGTGGTCTGCATGAGCAGGCGGCCCTGGCCGACCACGATCAGGTCGTCGGCGGTGAGCGCCATCTCGCTGATGAGATGGCTGGAGACGAAGACGGTTCGGCCCTCGGCGGCGAGCGATCGCAGCAGCATGCGCAGCCACCGGATGCCTTCCGGGTCGAGCCCGTTGACCGGCTCGTCGAGCAGCAGCACGCCCGGGTCGCCGAGCAGCGCGGTCGCGATGCCAAGCCGTTGCGCCATGCCGAGGGAGAACGTGCGGGCCCGCTGGCCGGCGGCCTGTTCCAGGCCGACGATCGCCAGCACCTCCTCGACCCGGCGGCGCGGGATACCGTTGCTGGCCGCCAGCGCGCTCAGGTGGGCCCGCGCGCTGCGCCCGGGCTGGAAGGACTTGGCCTCCAGCAGCGCGCCCACCTCCCGTAGCGGCCAGCCCAGCCCGGAGTAGGGCCGCCCGCCGATCCGCGCGTCCCCGCCGTCGGGGCGGTCCAGCCCGATGAGCATCCGCATCGTAGTCGACTTGCCCGAGCCGTTGGGGCCGAGAAAGCCCGTCACCGTCCCGGGGCGCACATCGAAGCTGAGCCCATCGACGGCGACGGTGCGGCCGTACCGTTTGGTGAGATCACGGGCCTCGATCACCGGTGGCCTCCGGTGCGGGCCAGCGGCCGGACGTCGGAGGCCGCGCTCGGGCCGGTCGTGACGCGGGGGGACACGGGACGCGGCCGGAGGGGCCGGAGCCGGACGGGACGCGGCCGGAGGGGCCGGAGCCGGACGGGACGCGGCCGGAGGGGGCGCGGCGGGCTCGGTGCCACCGGACGAGATAGCCCCGCGCCCAGCAGGATGGCGACGGCCGGGCCGCTGTGCACGGCGAACACGCCGGCCAGGCTGGGGCCGCCCCAGGCATTACGGTAGCTGGCCGGGTCACCGTAGTGGACGATAAAGAATTCGGCGACCCCCCGGCCCACCAGGAACGCCGCGAGCGACACCTGCCGCGGCGAGGCCGATGACCTTTGGCAGCCCCCGCCGCCAGCGCGGCCGGGCGGCGGCCGCCGCCGTCAACACGGCGGCGGCCGAGAATAGTGCGATCACAGTGACGGCACCGGTATGCATGGAACAACCTCCCGTAGTGGATGGCCAGATCCGCCCGGCGGGTGACCCGCCCGGCGGGTGACCCGCCCAGGCCGGTGAGCAAGGCAGAACTGCCTACGGACATCAACCTAGGGACGCAGGGCGCGGCGCAGAACGCGGCTTTCACCCGTCTTGGCCCGGGGGTTTTCCCCCGTAGCGCCGAGCCGGCGGCTCGGCAGGGGCACGGCTAGCCAGCCGATGCCTCAGACGCGGGCGGTGCCGATGAGCCCGTCCCGGGTGACCAGGGCAGCCAGCTCGTCCTCGGCCAGGCTGTCCGTGCCGTCCGGCCGCACGGGCAGCACCAGGTAACGGGTCTCCGCGGTGGAATCCCATACGGCGATGTCCACCCCTTCGGGCACGACCAGGCCAAACTCGCTGAGCACGGCCCGCGGCTCGCGCACGGTGCGGGACCGGTAGGCGAGGCTCTTGTACCAGCTCGGCGAGGGCCCCAGCAGGGCGACCGGGTAGCAGGAGCACAGGGTGCAGACGATCACGTTGTGCCGCTGCGCGGAGTTGGCCACGACCCGCAGCTGATAGCCGCTGACCTGCGGGCCGTACCCCAGTTCGGCCGCGGCGGCCGAGCCGTCGGCCAGCAGCCGCGCGCGGAACCGGGGGTCCGTCCAGGCGCGGGCGACGAGCCGGGCCCCGTTGACGGGCGTTGCGCGGGCGTAGAAGCGGGCCAGGGCCTCGTCCAGCTCACCGTCGCTGGCCAGCCCGGCGGCGATCACCCGTTCCTCCAGCCGCCGTACCCGCGCAGCCACAGGAAGATCATGATGGTCCGGCTCCGCGGTCACCGTTCCTCCTGTGGGCCGTCGCCCTCGCCGTCGCCCTCGCCGTCCCCTCGCCGTGCTCCCGCCGTCGCCCTCGCCGTCGCCCTCGCCGTCGCCCTCGCCGTCGCCTTCGCCGTCGGCCTGCTCCAGATAGCTCTCCCAGAGGTCGGCCAGGACCGTGTGGCGGCCGGTCCCCCATAGTCCGGCCGCGGCGAACCGGACCGTGTAGACGGTTTCGGCGCGCGGGGCCGCAACACCGCGCGCCACGTCATCGGGCAGCGGCCATTCGCGGCCGGAGTAGACAATCTCGCCGACCTGCCCGCGCAGGTACCGGGGCAGCCGGGTGTGGTGGTCGGGGTCCGCTGAACTGGTCCGCACCCGTGTTCCCGGCCGGAGCGTCATGCGACGCCCTTCCTGGCCACCAGGATCTCCAGAGCTTCCAGCCAGCGCTCGTAGTAGGACGCCGACAGGTAGCGTTCCGGCGGCAGGCTCTCGATCGTGTCGCGCAGCTCGTCCCCGCTGAACAGCCCGCGCCGCCCCAGCACCCCGGCGAGCGCGTAGACCCGCGCCTCCCAGTCCGCATGAAACGGCGGGCTGTCCTGACTGCCGGGTATCTCCGGGACCGGACCGAACCCGGTCTGGCCGCCAACGTCATGAACCCTGCTCACCCTGATGACGCTAACCCAGACGGGCCGTCTCCGCACGGCGCCGGGGGCGTACGGTCGGGGGGTGACGAGCTTCCGCCAGCCTGGCACCGTGCTGACCGATCACACGTTCCGTGTGCCGCTCGACTACGACCGTCCGGACGAAGAGCACATCGAGGTGTTCGCCCGCGAGGTCGTCGCCGCGGACAAGACCGGCGCCGGCCTGCCGTGGCTGCTTTTCCTGCAGGGCGGCCCCGGACTGGGCTCACCCCGGCCGGCCGGCCGGGACAGCTGGCTCAGCCGGGCCCTGGACGACTACCGCGTGCTGCTGCTGGATCAGCGCGGCACCGGCCGGTCCACCCCGGCCAACCGGCGGACCCTGGCCAAGCTGGGCTCGCCGGCGGCTCAGGCCGAGTACCTGGCGCTGTTCCGCGGCGACAACATCGTCCGGGACGCCGAACGGATCCGGGGCGAGGTCACCGGCGGTGCGCCGTGGAGCGTGCTGGGGCAGAGCTTCGGCGGATTCTGCGCGGTCACCTACCTGTCGCTGGCCCCGGAGGGGATCCGCGAGGCGTTCATCACGGGTGGGCTGCCCGGGCTCGACGTGACCGCCGACGACGTGTACCGGGTCGCCTATCCCCGGGTCACCGCGAAGAACACCGCGCACTACGAGCGCTACCCGGTCGACGTGGAACGCGCGCGCCGGATCGCCCGCTACCTCAGCGGCGGCACCGTCCAGCTGCCCGGCGGCGGGCTGCTGAGCGTGGAGAACTTCCAGGTGCTCGGCCGGCTCCTCGGTACGAGCCATGGCAGCGATACCCTGCACTACCTGCTCGAGGACGCCTTCGACGACGGCGACCTGTCCGACCGGTTCCTGCGCGAGACCGAGTCTCACCTGACCTTCACCCCCGGGCCGCTCTACGCGGTCCTGCACGAGGCCTGCTACGCGCAGGGTTTCGCGACGAACTGGTCCGCGCAGCGGGTCCGGTCCGAGTTCCCGGCGTTCGACCCGGCCGGGGCGGTGGAGGGTGACGCCCCGCTGATGTTCACCGGCGAGATGATGTATCCGTGGATGTTCGAGGCCGATCCGGTGCTGCAGCCGCTGGGCGCGGCGGCCGAGCTGCTCGCCGAACGGGACTCCTGGCCGTTGCTGTACGACCCGATCATGCTGGGCGCGAACGCGGTCCCCGTGGCCGCGGCGGTCTACTTCAACGACATGTACGTCGACCGGGACGATTCGCTGCGCACCGCCGTCTCGATCCGCGGGCTGCGGCCGTGGGTCACCAGTGAGTACGAGCACGACGGCCTGCGGGTCAGCCACGGCGCCGTCCTGGACCGGCTGATCCAGATGGCCCGGGGAAACCTGTAGGGCAGCGTGGTCCTCGGCCAGATCGCGGGCCGGATCGCCAGCTCAGCGGAGCCCGCGCACGCTGCGGCTGGCTAGCACGACCGCGCAGGAGCCGATAACCACGGCCGCGCCGAGGAGCAGGGCACCGCGATCACCCAAAGCGCTGGCCAGCGGCGCGGCCACGAGATAGCCGAGCGGGACGAACGCGACGGAGCCGAACCAGTCGTAGGCGCTGACCCGGGACAAGATGGCCGCGGGGATCGTCCGCTGCATGGTGGTGCCCCAGAGCGTCGCGAAGATGGACACGCCGAACCCGGCGGCACCCGCTGCGGCCGCGATCGCCACGGTGCTACCGGGCAGCGCGATCAGCCCCAGGGGCAGCGCGAAGACCGCGGTGCCCAGTGTCGCGGCCACGAGCGGTCTGCGCGGCCGGAACCGGAGCGCGGCCAGGGCGCCGGCGATGCTGCCCGCGCCGAAGGTGGCCAGGATCGCCCCCCAGGCGGCGGCGCCGCCGAGATGGTCGCGGGCGACGACGGCGCCGAGGACCATAAACGGGGCGAAGGCGAGGGCGTTGAACAGGGCGTACTGGCCCACGATCAGCCACAGCCAGGTCCGGGACCGGAACTCCTGCCAGCCGGCGGTCAGCTGGCTCAGCAGCGACGCCGGTTCCGCCGGAACCGGGGCCCGGGCGGCGCTCCGCAGCGCGAGCAGGCACAGGCCGCTTACCGCGTAGCTGGCCGCGTCCACGGCGATCGCCCAGCCCGCCCCGCCGGCGGCGACGATCACCCCGGCCAGGCTGGGCCCGACCACCTGGGCGGTGGAGGCGGCCACACCGAGCAGGCCGTTGGCCTGCTGCAGCCGCTCGGTCTGGACGATCTCGGGGATGAGGCCGGTCAGGGCCGGGTTGAACAGCGCCTGGCCCGCGCCCAGTACCCCGGCGAGCACCATGAACACCCACAGCGGAGGGGATCCGGTCAGCAGCAGGACGGCCAGCAGCCCCTCGCTCACCAGACGGCCGGCATCCGCGGCGAGCATGGTCGCGCGCCGCCCGAAGCGGTCGGCGACCACCCCGCCGACCAGCAGCAGCGCGACGAGGGGAACCGTCTCGGCGGCGAGCACGTAGCCAACGTCCGCGGTGCCGTGTCCCTCGTTCAGCACGGCGAAGGTGAGCGCGACCGGGACCATCGCCGACCCGGCCAGCGAAGCCGAATAACCGAGCACGAACAGCCGGTAGTCGCGCTCGGCAAGGACACTGCGCCTGGCGGTTCCCCGCAACCGCAGGATGGGCTTCACTCTCCGGCCGGCGTCGCGGAGCGGTCGGCCATGGCGAACAGCGCGGCGCTGACACTCACCCGGACGGTACCCGTGGTGCGGGGCGGCTTGGCCCGCTCGTGGAGCGTCACGCTGGCCGAGAACGATGCACCAGTCAGCGGCGACAGCATGCGCAGCCGCAGGGGATGCGCCAGCACCCGCAACGCAGACGTCTCAGCCACGGCCACCACCGTAGATGCAGGCCCTGCCAACCATCAAAGAGTTATTTGGAAGATAGAAGACGCTGTTAATCGATTGCGTGTCCGAAGAATGTCAGACCCTCGTGGGATTATTCGGATATGTGTTCCCCTGGCGTGACGGCGCGGGACCGGGTGCTGGCCGAGCTGGCCGCCCTCGGTCCCCCGGCCGCTGACGCGTTCCGCCCTGGCGCCGCCGATCCGGTGACGCTGCTGGGCGAGGTCCGGGAGCTGGCCGTGTTCGCTGACCAGATACAGGGGGAGCTGGCCCGGCTGGCCGGGGTGCTGGATGCGGTCGAGGGGGCTGGTGAGGCGGGGTACAAGTCGGTGGCGGCGTTTCTGCGGCATGCGTGCGGCCGGTCGCCGGGCCGGGCGGGGGAGCTGGTGGCGACCGGACGGGCACTGCGCCGGCTGGCGGCGACCGGTCAGGCCTTAATGGCGGGGGAGATCTCCTTTGACGCGGCACACGTGATCTGCCGGGCCGCTGGCCCAGATCAGCGATGAGGCGCTGGCCCGGATCGCCGAGGATCAGATGCTGGCGTACGCCCGCACCCAGCCACCGGCCCCGCCCCACCCGGACCCGGGCCGGGCCGCAGCGTGACCGGCGAGGCCCCGGGCCGGAGCATCCCCGGGCAGCGGGACCCGGCTCCGGGCGGGACCGGCTCCGGGCGGGCAGGGTTCCCCGGAGGAGCCGCCTTCGGGAGAGCCGGGCGGCGTCCGACGGGCGGGCAGGGGCCGGGCGGCGCAGTGGCGCCCCCGATGGCGAGGCGGGACCGGGCGGCGAGCGTCGCCTCCGGCGATGGGCCGGCGTGATGCGCGGGCCGAGCTCTTCAGGTGAGCGGGCCTGGGGCTGCGGGTCATGGCCGGCGTCCCGGCCTGGACCCCACCCAGCTCCGTATCCTGGGGGAGGATCTGATCTACCGCGCCGACCCCGATGCCGTTGAGGAGCGGGAACGGAAACGATTCGAGCGCCGGCATCTGTCGTTCGGATTCACCATGGAGAACACCGGAACCGTTCTCCGGCGCGTGCGGGGACACCTTGTCACTGGAGATCATCAAGACCGCGGTGCACGCGTTCGGCCCCCCGCTGGGCAGCGAGGACACCCGGACCGCGGCCCAGCGGCGGATGGACGGCCTGACCGCCGCCTGCCAGGCCGCCCTGGACTCCGGCGCGGCCGGCACCCGGCACGGCGCCGCCCCGCACCTCAGCGTCCTGGTCGACGAGCAGACCCTGGCCGGCGCGGACGGCAGCTGCGCGAGCGGACCGGCGGCGGGACGGCGGAACGCCCGGCGGCTGCTGCGCGGCCGGCGGCGGGACGGCCGGACGCACGCGGACGGCGACCGGCCCGGCCGGGACCGGCCGGCGCCGCGGACGGCGGCTGCGCCAGGACCACGCCGGCGAGGCGGACAGCCTGCTGCGGCGAGCAGGCGCGGCGGCGACGACGCCCGTTCCGCTGGGGCCGCCCCCGGCCCGGACCGGATTCGGGGCCATGCTCACCGCCCGGCAGGTCCTCGCCCTGGCCTGCCACGCCGAGCTGAGCATCATCCGCTGGAGCGACGGCATCCCCCTCGACGTCGGACGCCGCTACCGGACCGAAACCCCGGCCATCCGCCGCGCCCTGGAAGCCCGCGACCAGGGCTGCCGCGCGCCCGGCTGCGGCATGCCCGCCGCCTGGTGCACCGCCCATCACCTCAAACCCTGGAGCCAGGGCGGCACAACCAGCCTCCAGGACACCGCCCTGTTCTGCTTCGTGCACCACAACTACTTCATTCACCTGCTGGGCTGGACCATCACCGGCGACCCCAACGGCACCCTGCACTTCACCCACCCCCAAGGCTGGCCCACCCTCGACAGCCCACTACCCAGCGCCAAACCCTGCGCCACCAAACCCCGCCCGCCGTAAGCCCTGCGCGGGCGGGGGTCCGCCTACCTCGGCAACACCGGCGTCTCTTCGCTTCGCCAACCGCAGCGACCGGGATCCCCCGACGTCGGGGGCCGGGATCCGGCACCGGACCGGGGATCCGGCACCGGACCGGGGATCCGGGGCCGAACCGGGATCGAGGGGCCGGACCGGGGATATGGACACCGTGCACCGGCCCTACCCGCCCGGCATGTTCCCTACCGGCGAGGACATGGCCCGGTGCTCGATCCGGCGGAATGGGCCGTCGGGCCGGCGACCCGAAGCGGCAGGCCACCGATTCCGACGGGACCGTGGTCGCTATCCGGGGACGCAGTAGTCCGCGCCGTCCGGCGGGGATGACCCAGGGATGACCCGGGATCAGCCCTCCAGGCCGAAGCACCCAGATCGCTTTCTGCGCCGTCCGGCCGGGATGACCCGGGATCAGCCCTTCAGGCCGAGCATGCGGATCGCGTTCTGCTTGAGGATCTTGGGGCGGATCTCTGGCTTGATGTCCAACTGCCCAAAGTCCTTCAGCCAGCGTTCCGGCGTCAGCAGCGGGTAGTCGGTGCCGAACAGCATCTTGTCCTGCAGCAGCGAGTTCATCGTGCGGACCAGTTGCGGCGGAAAGTACTTCGGCGACCAGCCGGACAGATCGATGTAGACGTTGGCCTTGTGGGTGGCGATCGAGATCGCGGAATCCTGCCACGGCACGGATGGGTGCGCGAGGATCACCGTCAGCCCCGGAAAATCGGCTGCGACGTCATCGATCAGCATGGGGTCCGACAGTCGCAGCTTGATGCCCCGGCCGCCCGGCAGCCCGGCGCCGATGCCCGTCTGGCCGGTATGGAAGACCGCCGGGACGCCCATCTCCTCGATCGCTTCGTACAGCGGATACACCGCGGGATCGTTCGGGGCGAAGCCCTGCATGCTGGGGTGAAACTTGAAGCCGCGGACTCCGTGCTCGGCCACCAGCCGCCGCGCGCGGCGCACGGCCTCGTCCGGCGCGAGCGGGTCCACGGACCCGAACGGAATCAGCACGTCGGCGAACTTGGCTGCCCGGTCGGCGATTTCCTCGCTGGACAGCGCCGGATGCCCCATGGCGGTGGTCGCGTCGACGGTGAATATCACCGCCATCATCTGCTGCTCCCGGTACAGGGCGGCGATCTGCTCCACGGTCGGGGCGCGCTCGCCCCCCGTCCTGAAGTACGCCGAGGACGCGGCAAGCAGTTCGTCGTCCATCGAGTAGTGGCCGTGCCCGTCTCCCTCGACATGCACATGGACGTCGATGGCCACGACCGACCCTGAGTCAGTCGGCGTCGTCACCGAGACCGCCCCTGGATGCAAGCCGTCGGTATAACCGCGGTGCCTACCGGCCTCACCAGCGCCTCCTGGTCTACGTGCGCCCTTGTGCGCGACCTAATGATGCCACTCACCAGGCCGTAGCGGCAGGGACTGGTTGCGCTGGAATCCGCAGCTGGTCCCGGGAGCGGTGCTAGAGAGTCCGTCGACTCGGGCGAAGCCTTTTTCCGCAGCGATTCAACGAGCGCGGCCACGTGACGGCGGTCTTCGGCTGTCAGTTCGTCGATGCTGGCGATCAGGAGGTCCCGCTCGGGATCGCCGGGGGGCTCCGGCCCGGTCTGGACATCGTCGTAATAATGCAGCCCGGTGGACTCCGCCGCGGCGGCGCGGACTACGGATACTGGCACGTCGAGGCCTTTGGCCAGCGCATCGAGCGTGGCCGGGCGAGGCGGCCGGGCCAGATTCCGGGTCGTCGCGAGCGTGTAGACGGTGGAACGAGGAAGCTCACCGCGCCGGGCCGACGTCACCGTAGGACCAGGCCCGCTCGCGCAACCGCTGCCGGATCAGGCGCTGGAGCGGGTTGATCCCATGATCCAGCGGCGCAGCGGCAGCACCCGGCCGCTCTTGCGCGGAATCTTGCTTGTCCCCCGTCGCATCCGCCGTCATAGCCAACCTAGCCGTCTACGTCCGATGAGCTCGGTCGTCATCCGCAGCCCTTGCTTGACCCGGGAAGCTGTTGTACGGTGGTGACCGAACAGTTTGTACGCCGAAAAGCGTACATCAGGTCCGTGGCCCCGCGCCACAGGGGGTGCCGGGTGATCCCGGAGGCCTTCGCCTCCGGGAACGCGGGCAAACCGACCTGCCGGCCCAGGCAGGCCATCCCCGAAGGAGGCTCCATGTCCAATGTACCTGCTGTGACGATGCAGGACCTCGAGCTCGAGCAGGCCGAGCTGCTCCCGAGCCGGGAGACCCTGTGGTGCTGCAAGCCCTACTCCCACGGCGGCGGCTCCTCCGTCAGCCAGCTCAACTACGGCATCGGCAACACGAACCAGGTGGGGCTGATCAACGTCTCCGCCCTGAACGGCGACTTCAGCGGGAACTCGTTCGGCTTGTAATACCTGACCGGATCACACCACAGGCTTGCTGTGCAACGGGAGGGGTTTGCACAGCGGGAAGGGAAGGCCGCCCGTCCCTCACGGGCGGCCTTTCCGCTGCCGGCCGCTTCTGGGCCCGCTGGTGAGCAGTTGAGGCCCGCTGGTGAGCAGTTGAGGGAGGAGCAGACCCATGACCGTGGCCGCAGGGCGCGTCACCACCAGACCCGCGGCGCCCGCCCCGTCCCTGGCCGGTGCATCCGGGCCGGCTGAAGCGCCCCGGCTGGCCAACGGGGTCGAGTTGCTCGGCGAGTACAAGAACTCCGGCTACGGCCAGCCGCCCTCGCTCGTGCGGCGGGCCGACGGCCAGGTCGTTCAGATGTCCCGGCTGCTGTACCTGGTGACCTGCCGGATCGACGGGTGCCGCGACCCGGCCGCCATCGCGGCGCTGGTGGCTGAAGAGCTCGGCCGGGCACTGAACGCCGATCAGGTGCGCTATCTCATCACGGCCAAGCTGCTGCCGCTCGGCATCGTCGCCGCCGAGGGCGCCCCGGCCGCCGCACCGAAGGCCAACCCGCTGCTCGCCCTCAGGGCACGGGGCACGCTGCTGCCCGAACGGGCGGCGAACGCCGCCGGAACGCTCCTGCGGCCACTGTTCCGGTGGCCGGTGGTCGTGGCCGTGGCCGGCACCTTCCTGGCCGTGGACTACTGGCTGCTCGCCGTGCACGGGCTGGGCAGCGGGCTTCAGCAGGTCCTGCGCAACCCGGTGGACCTGCTCGTTGTGCTCGGCCTCTCCGTGCTCTCCGCGGCGTTCCACGAGTGCGGGCACGCGGCCGGCTGCCGCTACGGCGGCGCGCGGCCCGGCGTGATCGGCGTGGGCATCTACCTGGTCTGGCCCGCGTTCTTCACCAACGTCACCGATTCCTACCGGCTCAGCCGCGCCGGGCGGCTGCGGACCGACCTCGGCGGGCTGTACTTCAACCTGATCTTCATGCTGGCCCTGGCCGGGACCTACTCGGCCACCTCCGCCGAGGTCCTGCTCCTCGTCATAGCGATCACGCACCTGGAAATGCTGGAGCAACTGCTGCCCTTTGTCCGCTTCGACGGCTATTTCATCCTCAGCGACCTGGCCGGCGTCCCGGACCTGTTCGCCCGCATCGCCCCGATCCTGCGCAGTGCCGTACCAAGCAGTGCCGTACCAAGCAGTGCCGTACCAAGCAGGGCCGTACCAAGCAGGGCCGTACCAAGCAGGGCCGTACCAAGCAGGGCCGTACCAAGCAGGGCCGTACCAAGCAGGGCCGTACCAGGCAGGGCGGTACCCGGCAGGGCGGTACCCGGCAGGGCCCTGCCAAAGGACCGCCGGGACCCGCGGATCAGCGACCTCAAGCGCGGTGCCCGGATCGTGGTCACCGGCTGGGTGCTGTGCGTCGTCCCGTTGCTCACGCTCAGCATCGGGTACCTCCTGCTGAACTTCGCCCAGATCAACCGGGCCCTGTGGCGCTCCGGGAGTCAGCAGGCGCACCTGCTGTCGCAGGCCGTCGCCGGCCACCGCTACGCGATGGCCGCGGTCGACGCCATCGGGATCCTCCTGCTGGCCCTCTCGCTCGCCGGCTCGCTCTACATCCTGACCGGGCTGGCGCGGCGGCTCACCGCCCTTGGCCTGCGCTGGTCCGCTGGCCGTCCCGCCCGGCGCCGCCTGGTGGCCGTGGCCGGCCTGGCGTGCCTGACGGCGCTCACCACCTTCTGGACCGTGCAAGGCCAGTTCCGCGGCTGGTAGCGACCTTGCGGTCCGCATTGCCTCATTCGCCGCCTTGTGCCAAGGTCGGCGATGTGCAAACCGGTGGCGATTCTCCCGTGGCACCCTCACCGCATCACGGCCCTGACCTGCTGCCTCCCGACGTCAGCGTGCGCGAAGGTGACCTGCTGTGGACCCCGGGCCCCACGCAGGTGGCCCGCGCCAACGTCACCGGCTTCACCCGCTGGCTCGGCGAGACCCGCGGCCACGACTTCGCCGGCTACGACGCCTTGTGGCGGTGGTCGGTCACCGATCTGGACGGCTTCTGGCAGGCCGTCTGGGACTACTGCGGCGTCCGGGCGTCCACGCCGCCCACCGCGGTGCTCGGCGGCCGCACCATGCCCGGCGCCGAGTGGTTCCCTGGCGCACGGCTCAACTACGCCGAGCACGTCCTGCGGCACGAGCGGCGCGCCCGGGCCGGGCGGCGCGAGGGGCCCGGCGGGGACGCGCTGCTGTTCGCCGGCGAAGCCGTCCCCCTGCAGGGGCTGCCCTGGCCTGTCTTCGCCGGCCAGGTGCGCATCCTGGCCACCCGGCTGCGCGACATGGGTGTCCGGCCCGGCAACCGGGTCGCCTCCAACCTGCCGAACATCCCGCAGACGGTGATCGCCATGCTCGCGGCGGCCAGCGTCGGAGCGGTCTGGACCAGCTGCTCGCCCGACTTCGGCTGGCGCGGCGTCCTCGACCGGTTCCGCCAGGTCAGCCCCAAGGTGCTGATCTGCACCGACGGGTACCGCTACGGCGGCCGGGAGTTCGACCGCCGCGCCGAGACCGCGCAGATCGCGGCCGGCCTGCCGGGCCTGGAGCACGTGATCTGCCTGTCCCTCCTGCCTCCCGGCGACCCGCGCCCGCCGGCCGGGGGCGCGCTGCGCTGGGAGGAGGTCATGGATCAGCCCGCGATCCCCGCCGCGGGGTTCGAGTTCGAGCAGGTCCCTTTCGGGCACCCGCTCTGGATCTTGTTCTCCTCGGGCACCACCGGCCTGCCCAAGGCCATCACGCACAGCCACGGCGGCATCCTGATCGAGCAGCTCAAGCTGCAGACCTTCCACATGGACCTCAGCGCCGGGGACCGGATGCTCTTCTACACCACCACCGGCTGGATGATGTGGAACTTCCTGGTCAGCTCGCTGCTGCTCGGCGTCCAGCCGGTGCTGTACGACGGGAACCCGGGCTACCCGGCGCCCGACGTGCTGTGGCGGCTGGTGCAGGACGCCCGGGTCACCTTCTTCGGCGCCTCCCCCGCCTACGTCGACGCGCTGAACCGGGCGGGGGTCGTCCCGGGCCGGGACTTCGACCTGTCCGCGCTGCGGGCCGTCATGCTGGCCGGGTCGCCCGTGTCGGCCGAGTGCAGCGCCTGGTTCTACCGCAACGTAAAACGCGACCTGTGGCTGGCTACCGGCAGCGGCGGTACCGATACCTGTTGCGGGCTGGTCGGCGGTACCCCCACCCTGCCCGTCTACGCGGGCGAGATCCAGGCGCGTCACCTCGGCGTAGCCGCCTACGCGTTCAACGCCCACGGCCAGCCCGTGACGGACGAGGTCGGCGAGCTGGTCGTCACCGAGCCGATGCCGTCGATGCCGGTCCGGTTCTGGGGCGACGACAACGGCCGCCGCTACCGCGCCTCCTACTTCACCGAATTCCCCGGCCGGTGGCGGCAGGGTGACTTCTTCCGGGTCAACGCGCGGGGCGGCTGCTTCGTCCTCGGCCGCTCCGACGCGACGCTCAACCGCGACGGTGTCCGGATCGGCACGGCGGAGATCTACGCCGTACTCGCTTCGGTGCCCGAGGTGGAGGACGCGCTGATCGTCAACCTGGACCGGTCCGGCGGCGGGTTCTTCATGCCGCTGTTCGTGAAGCTGGCCACCGGCCGGGTGCTCGACGGCCGGCTGCGCGAGGAGATCCGCAGCCGCCTGCGCAAGGAGTACACGCCGCGGCACGTCCCGGACGCCATCGTCCAGGTGCCGGACATTCCGGTCACCCTGACCGGCAAGAAGATGGAAGTCCCGGTGCGGCGCATCCTGCTCGGTGCGCCTCCCGAGGCGGCGGCCAACCGCGACGCGATGGCCAATCCCGCTTCCCTGGAGGCCTACGTCAGCTTCGCGGAGCAGTGGCCTACGGTTGAAGAGTGAAGCACATGCGGGTGTCCGCGACGAAGGTCATCAGGGCCAGCCCCGAACGGGTCTTCACGCTGCTGACCGACCCGGGCCAGCATCCGCTCATCGACGGCACCGGCAGCGTCCTCGCGGTGCAGCCCGGCGGCCCGGAACGGCTGACCCTCGGCACCCGGTTCGGCATGGACATGAAGATCGGCGTGCCATACAAGATCCTCAATGAAGTGGTCGAGTATGATCAGGACCGGCTGATCGCCTGGCGTCACTTCAACGGGCACCGCTGGCGCTGGCAGCTCCGGCCGCTGAGGACGGCACGACCGAGGTGACCGAGACCTTTGACTGGTCAACGGCCCGGATCCCGCTGCTGATCACGCTCAGCCCCTTCCCCCGGCGTAACGCCCGCGGGATCGAAAGCTCGCTGGACCGGCTGGCGGACCTGGTCGGCGGGCGCACAGATCTCGACCGCCGAACATGACAAAGCGAGAGCGGGTTCCCCTGCGGGGGACGTAGCAGGAGCGAGTTCCCCGCGGGGACCAGCGGGGGACGTGGCGGGAGCGGCGTTCCCTCGCAGGGACCAGCGCGACAGGGGACATGACGACCGCGGCAAGGGACATGACAACACAGCGCCAGGACGCTGGGGCAGGAATACCGAAGGGGACATCAGGCGATGGGCATTACCTACTCCAGCGTGGTCGACGCGCCGATCAGCGAGGTATTCGACTGGCACGCCCGGCCCGGCGCGATCACCCGGCTGACGCCGCCCTGGCAGCCGGTGCGCGTCGGGCAGGAGGCCAGCTCCCTGCGCGACGGCCGCGCGGTCCTGCTGCTGCCCGGCGGGGTGCGCTGGGTGGCCGCCCACCAGCCCGATGGCTACAACCCGCCGCACCAGTTCGTCGACCAGCTCGTGTCGGCCGGATTGTCCTCCGTACTGTCCTGGCGGCACACGCACCTGTTCAGCGCGGAGGGTGAGGCCGAAGCCGAGAACGAGACCCGGGTCAGCGACGACGTGCAGACCCCGGTGCCGGCGTCGGCGCTGCGGCAGATGTTCGCCTACCGGCACCGCCAGCTCGCCGCCGACCTGGCCGCCCAGCGCTGGGCGGCGCTGCACCGCAGCGAGCCACTGACCGTCGCGGTCACCGGGGCCAGCGGCGTTGTCGGGACCGCGCTGACCGCGCTGCTCACCACCGGCGGCCACCGGGTGATCAGGCTGGTCCGCCACCCGGCCAAGACGGACGGCGAGCGCCAATGGCAGCCGGACCAGCCGGACCCGGAACTGCTGGCCGGCGTGGACGCCGTGGTGCACCTGGCGGGGGTTAGCATCGCAGGCCGGTTCACGCCCGCGCACAAACGGGCCGTCCGGGACAGCCGGGTCGGCCCTACCCGGCGGCTGGCCGAGCTGGCCGCCGCCACCGCCGGCGGCCCGCGGACCTTCATCAGCGCCTCCGCGATCGGGTACTACGGCGCCGACCGGGGCGATGAGATCCTCGGCGAGGACAGCGCGCCGGGTAACGACTTCCTGGCCAGCCTCGTCGTGGACTGGGAGGCGGCCACCGCCCCCGCCACGGAGGCGGGCCTGCGGGTCGTCCAGGTACGCACCGGCATCGTGCAGACCCCGCGGGGCGGCACGCTCAAGCTGCTCTTCCCGCTGTTCGAGGCGGGCCTCGGCGGCCGCCTGGGCTCCGGGCGGCAGTGGCTGTCCTGGATCGGCATCGACGACCTGGCCGACGTCTACCTGCGCGTGCTGGTCGATCCCGCCCTGTCCGGGCCGGTCAACGCGGTCGCCCCGGATCCGGTCCGTAACCTCGACTACACCCGGGCCCTCGGCAAGGTGCTGCGCCTGGCCGACAATCGTCCCGGTCCCCGGCTTCGGGCCGCGGCTGCTGCTGGGCGCCGAAGGTGCCAGCGAGCTGGCGGAGGCGAGCCAGCGGGTCCGCCCGGACGCCCTGCTCGCCGCCGGGCACACGTTCCGTTACCCGCGGCTCGAACCGGCCCTGCGGCACCTGCTCGGCCATGTGCCCGGCGCCTGACCCGCGCATTCCCTGGCCGCGCTTGCCTGCCATGTAGGCGGTCGACGTGCTGAGCAGTTCGGCCGCGGCGCCGTTCGCCCGCCGGATGAACCTCCCCCGGCAGGTAAGGCCGGCGCACCCTGGCCGCCGGCCCGATGACTGGCGGTGCGCCGCTACCCGCTCGGCACGGACGCACGCCGCTTTCGAGGCGACGACCTGCGCACCGCTTGGCCGCATCGCGTGTCGTTCAAAGTGGCGCATGAACGTTGCAAGAGGGTTCAAGCCTATCGCGGCCCGCTACCCGGCGGTCTGCGGCTACGGGAGCGGGCCCGGCGCGGATGCGTGGTCGATCACCAAAATGACGCCGCTGGCCGCGCCCTCTTCCGTGCGCAGCGGGCAGGCGGCGATCCGCAGGTCCACCGTCTTACCGCGCCGGTTGACCGCGGCGAGCTGCACGCTCGCGGTGCCGTTGCTGTCCTGGCCGAGCACGCGGCGCAGATGCGGCGCGAGGACCTCCGCGGGCAGCCCGATGTCGAGGGTCAGCAGGCTCCTGCCCTCGGCCTCGTCCGCCCGGAGCCCCCACATGTCCTGCGCCCCCGGGCTCCAGACCTCGACCCGCAGGTCGTCGGTCAGCACGATTACCGCGCTGCCGAGGCTGCGCAGCACCGTGCCGAGGAAATCGTTGGTCTGATCGAGATCGTCGGTCCGGCGCCGCAGCTCATCGTTGATCGTCTGCAGCTCGTCGTTGGTGGACTGGAGCTCCTCGTTCATCGTCTCCAGTTCCTCGTTGGTGGACTGGAGCTCCTCGTTGGTGGTCTCCAGTTCCTCGTTGGTGGACTGGAGCTCCTCGTTGGTGGTCTCCAGCTCCTCGTTGAGCGACTGGAGCTCCTCGTAGGCGCGCTCCAGCTCGGAATTTGCGTGCTCGAGCTCATCTCGCACCGCCCGGTACCGGGTGACGTCGAGGAAGCTGATCCCCATGCCGACGAGGTTCCTCCCGTCGGGAGAACAGCGGGGTGATGGAGACGTCGTAATAGCTCGGCTGCGAGACACCCGGCCGCTGCCATTCCACGTCGTACAGCTCCGCCGGGCGCAGGTCGGTGCGCGCCTGCTCGATACGGGAGCGCAGCTCAACCGGACGGTAGGAGACCTCCAGATCCTGGAACGGGCGGCCCAGGTCGCGCGGACGCAGGTTGAACAGAGCCTCCGCGGCGGCGTTGGCCACCCGCAGGTTCCCGGCCAGGTCGGTCGCGAGCTGGACGACCGGCACCGAGGCCAGGGCGGCGGCTTCCAGGCGTCCCGCGGCTGGCTCACGGCCACCTGACTCGGCCCATTTGGCCGGCCCACCGGGGAGCCGGGTGGTCGGCGATACCTTGCGGAAGATGCGGGTGCGCAGGTCGACCGGCTGGAAGCGCTCGGAGTAATTCAGCAGCATCTCGGCCTTACCGAGGAACAGGTAGCCGGGGTAGGACAGCGCGAAATGAAACCGCCGGATGATGCTGGCCTGCGTCTCCGCGTTGAAGTACATCAGCGTGTTGCGCGAGACCAGCAGGTCAACCCGGGAGATCGGCGCGTCATGCGTCAGGTCGTTGCGGCCGAAGATGACCTGACGCCGCAGGTCACGCCGGAACGCGTGCCTGGTCCCGTACGGCTCGAAGTAGCCCTCGCGGAAATTGCCGGGCAAATCGGCCAGCGCATGCTCGTCATAGGCCCCGATGCGGGCCTGATGCAGCGCCTCCTCGTCCAGGTCCGTGGCGTAGATCTTCACCCGTTCCCGGAACTGCTCGGGCCCGAGCGCCTCGGCCAGGATGATGGCCAGCGTGTAGGCCTCTTCGCCGGTCGCGCACCCCGCGCTCCAGACCCGGATGGGCGCCCGGGCGTTCTTGGCCGAGAGCAGTTCCGGGATCACGTTGGCGCTCAGCGTCTGCCAGGCGGCCGGATCACGGAAAAAGCCGGTGACGTTGATCAGCATGCTGTCGAACAGCGCGGTGAACTCATCCGGCTCCAGCTCGAGGTAGTCCCCGTATTCGCCGAAGGTGGCCAGGTTGAGGCCGGCCATCCGGCGGCGTATCCGCCGCTGCAGGGTCGACGGCTTGTATCCGGTGAAGTCGAACCCGCGCGTCTCCTTGAGCATCAGGAGGAGGTCATCAAAACCCGGCTCCATGTCAGGCGATGTCACGCACGAAAGCGTACGCGCCGGGGCCGGTTATTCGATGGGCCCGGAGGCCCCTGAGGCTCCCCGGGGCCCCGGAGGCTCCGGAGCCGGCTGGGTCGTTGAGTTCGGTGCCCATGGCCTGCAGCCCGTTGACGACCTTGCGGATCTGATCGGCGGCCTGCCACGCTTCGTCCGCCGCCGCACGGAAGTGGCCGGCTGAGATCCGGCGCCCGCGATCCAGCGCGTCGTCCGACAGCCGGGTGGTCAGCCGGGCCCGTTCGTCCAGACTGCGGATGGCCAGCCACAGCGCCCGTTCCACCGCGACCGACTGCCCTTCGAGCAGGCTTTGTGGTGACCAGCTGTGGCCGACCACGCAGTCGTAGGTCGAGGCGTCGTCCTCCCGGCCGAAATACAGCGGGCCGCCGCAGTCAGGGCAGATGAAGCCGCTGTAGGGATGCCCAGCCAGGTTGACCTCGAGATCGCCGTCGAGCAGGCGGCCGACTTCACGCTGCAGAGCCCGTTCCAGCTCGGCGGGCGGGCCTTCGGCGACGAGAGCAGGGTCCGCGGTGACCAGCTGAGTGACGTGATCCGCGAGCTTATCGACCGGCAGCGAGACCGCGTGGCGGGTGGCGGCCAGCGTACTGCTCGGCATGCCCGGGTAGGCGGCTTCTTCCGGGTCCTGGACCAGCACACGGCCGCCGCACTGCTCGACCACGGCAGAGCCCAGCGCGGCGTCGTCCAGCGTGCCGCTCAGCACCATGGCCACGGTCCGCGGCCCGCCGTAGAGGGCCGCGCTGCGGAACAGCGGGTCCGCGGCGGGCCGCACCCCGTTCTGCCGGGGACCGCGCGAAAGCCGCACCGCACCGTTGACCACGAGCACATGCCGGTCGGGGGGCGCCACGAAGACCCGGCCGTGCGCGAGCCTCTCACCGTTCCCGGGGACTGAGGCGGCCAGCGGGCCGGAACGGTCCAGGATGCGGGGCAGCGCCTGCCCGCCGGTGGCCGGTATGTGCAGCACCACCAGGATCGAGGCGGGCAGGTCAGCAGGCAGCAGGGACAGGAACCTGCGCAGCGGGATCAGGCCTCCGGCCGAAGCCGCGACCACCACGATGTCCCTGCCGGGATGGCGTCCCATAGTTCATCACTCTCCCCGCGTGCCCGCGGGTCACACGCCCTCTGTACCGGAAAGCGCACGGTCCGCGCTGGACATGTCCCGGTGTTCGCGGGCCCGGCGGCGATGCTCGGCGGCATCGCTGAGCTCGCCGCCGGCGAGCACTTCGTGCTGCGCGGCCGCGGCGTCATGGGCGGCGGCCGAATGCTCGTAGGCGGCGGAGGCGTGCTGGCGTGCCTCCTGGGCCCGGGCCAGCGCCTCCGCCGCGTGCTCCTGGGCCCGCTCGGCCTGCTCGGCCGTCGACCCGTGCTGGACCGGCTGGCTGGTGAGTTCCCGGATCCGCTCCCGCAGCTCAGCCATCCGCTCGCCCAGCTGCTCCAGGCGAGCCTGAACCCTGCCGCTCAGCTCACCGGAATCGCCATCCACCCTTCCCTTTATCCTCTGCCGGCCCGCGCACGGCAACTCAGCAGGTACCGGCCGTGCCCGGGAGACTTCAGCCGCACGGGCTCAGGCGAAGACGATCGTCTTGTTCTGGTGCACGATGACCCGATCGTCCAGGTGCCACGCGACAGCCCGGGCCAGCACCGAGCGCTCCACGTGCCGCCCGAGCTTGCGCAGCTCGGCCACGGCGTACCGGTGGTCGACCCGGACCGTGTCCTGCTCGATAATCGGCCCCGCGTCGAGCTCGGCGGTCACATAGTGCGCGGTGGCGCCGATGAGCTTGACGCCGCGGTCGGCGGCCGCCTGATACGGGTTCGCCCCGGCGAACGCCGGCAGGAAGCTGTGGTGGATGTTGATGACGGGGGCGGCGCAGCCGTCCAGGAACCCGGCCGACAGGATCTGCATGTACCGGGCGAGAACCACCACGTCGACGTCCCCGGCGGCCAGCAGCTTCAGCTGGACCGCCTCGGCCTCATCCCTGGTCTCCCGGGAGGTCGGCACGTAATGGAACGGGATATCCCAGCTGGCTACGGTTTCAGCGAGATCGGGATGGTTGGAGATGACCATGCGGATATCGGCGTTCAGCTCGCCGGAATGCGCGCGCCACAGCAGTTCCTGCAGGGCGTGGTCCGCCTTCGAGACGAAGATGGCCATCCGCTTGAGTTCCGCGGCCTGGGTCATTTTCCACCGCATGGAAAACGATTCCATCGCGACGCCGAATCCGGCGGCCAATTCCGCGTAACGGCTGCTCAGACCGGGCAAATGGAACTCGATCAGCAGGTAGAACGTGCCCCCGGAGGGGTCCGTCGAATGCTGCTGGGACTCCAGGATGTTCGCCCCGGCGTCAAAAAGGAAACGGGACACGGCCGCGACGATGCCAGGCCGGTCCGGGCAGGAAACCAGCAGCCGCCCGATATCGCGTTTCGCGCTGTCTGTCGCTGGCGGCGCAGACGCACCCGCCGGGTGCCGCCGCGCCGCGCGGTTGTCGGATTGCACGGTACAAGTGTGCGGCATCCGGCACGCTAAGCGTCGGCGATCGCGTCCGCGACGCTCTCGTAGACCGGGATCAGCTGATCGGCGCGGGTCAGCTGCAGCACCCGGGCCACGGAAGCCTGGGGCGACGCCAGGCTGAGCACGCCGCCCTGCTGGTCGAGTTCCCGGGTGGCCCGCAGCAGCATCCGCAGCCCGGTGGAATCCATGAAGCTCAGGTCGGACAGGTCGACGATCAGCAGCCTCGGCCGCTGCAGGACGACCGACTCCAGGATGTTGTACAGTTCCTCGCTGTTCGTGGCGTCCACTTCACCGGCCAGCACGACGACCGTATACGCGGCCCCCGTGGTCTCGGGGACCGTCACCGACGCTCTCAGCAGGCCCACAGCAATCCTTATACACCTGCCGACGGGCTTGTCGCCCCGGGCAAAGGTCACGTTTCGCTGTCGCTGTTCGTGCCTGTGAACTCGCATGATCTCTCAGAGCGCCCAGCGTGAGGCGGCCGGGGCACGCGTCCAGTCCTTGGCCCGGGCCCGTAGGGTGGGCGCCGTGAGCACGGAAGATGCGGCGGCTCCGGCGGAGCTCGCGCTGCCGAGGATCCCGGTATCGGCCGGGGCGGTCATCTTCGACCGCGCGGGCCGGCTGCTCATCCTCAAGCCGACCTACAAGTCAGGCTGGACGATCCCGGGCGGGGTGATGGAGGACGACGGCGAAACACCCTGGCAGGCGTGCCAGCGCGAGGTGCGCGAGGAATGCGGCCTGGACGTCCGCCGTGGCCGGCTGGCCTGCATGGACTTCCGCCGCACCCGGCCCGGCCGCCCGGGCGGCATCCGGTTCCTGTTCGACTGCGGCGCGCTGAGCCGCAAGCGCCTGGCCACGATCGTGCTGCAGCCGGCGGAGATCGCCGAGTACCGGCTGGCCAGCCTGGCCGAGGCGCTGACCCTGCTGCGGGGCCCGATCCGGCGGCGGGTCCGGGCCGCGTGCAGCGGACGCGGGCTGGTCTACCTGGAAAACGGCCGCCCAGCGGAGGGAATCGGCGCCGGATGAGCCCGCGGGCCCGGTGGTCCCGACCCTAGACCAGCTTGGCGGCGTGATCCGGCACGTACGCCTGGGGGTCCCGCGCAGGCCGGATGTACCCGCGGGGCGCCGGCCGGGACGGAAGCCGCAGCGGGGCGAGCTTCACGTCGTGGTACGGGATCGTGCTGATCAGGTGCGCGATCATGTTGATCCGCGCCCGGCGCTTGTCGTCGCTCTCCACGACGTTCCAGGGCGCCTCCGGAATGTCGGTGTGCACGAACATCTCATCCTTGGCCCGGGAGTAGTCCTCCCACCGGGTGACGGACTCGAAGTCCATCGGGGACAGCTTCCAGCGGCGCATCGGGTCCTCCAGCCGCGACTTGAACCGGCGCTGCTGCTCCTCGTCGCTGACGGAGAACCAGTACTTGCGCAGCAGGATGCCCTCCTCGACCAGCAGCCGCTCGAAGATGGGGCACTGGTGCAGGAACCGGCTGTACTCCTCCTTGGTGCAAAAACCCATGACGTGCTCGACGCCGGCGCGGTTGTACCAGCTCCGGTCGAACAGGACCAGCTGCCCGGCGGCGGGCAGGTGGCTGACGTACCGCTGGAAGTACCACTCGGTGCGCTCGCGCTCGGTGGGAGCGGGCAGGGCCACGATGCTGGCCAGCCTGGGGTTGAGGTACTCGGCGACGCGTTTGATCGTGCTGCCCTTGCCCGCCGCGTCCCGGCCCTCGAAGATGACCACGATGCGGGCGCCCTCGGAGCGCAGCCACTCCTGCATTTTGACCAGCTCGGCCTGCAGCCGGTACAGCTCCTTCTCGTAGACATCGCGAGGGAGCCGTCCCGTTTGCTTCTTTGCCGGCCGGTTGCCGTTCGCCTTGGCCATCGCCATTCCTCCTGCCCGGCGGGCCGCCGCGTGCGCCCCACCGTTAACGGCAGCGTAACGGGACACCCCGCTTTTTCCGAAGGCTGTGGCTGCGATCTCCGCGCCTGGCGGCAAATACAGTGGCCCGGAAGGCCCAGACGACAAATGGAAGGGGGACTGCGTACACCCCTCCACTTTCAACTTATAGCGCACCGGGGGGCTTGCGGCAAGCCCCGGGTCGTGCCGCATAATCGCTGGCCGAGGCCAAAACCTGCGGAAAAATGGGAGTCGCGAAGTGCGAGTGCTGCTGGCCGGCGTATGGGTCGCGCGGGGACGTCGAACCGATGATGGGACTCAGATCGGAGCTGATGCCGTGAACCCGCTGACCAGCAGCGCGTTTGACCTTCCCGACCGCCTCTCCGCCAAGGCTGACCCGGCGTTGATCGCAGCCGACGAGCAGCACTTCGCGGCCATCGCGGAGAGCCTCGAGCAGTCGATCACCGACCTGTCCGACCGCCTCGATGCCGAGCGCCAGACCCCCGGCGGCATCGGCCAGGCGGCGATGGACCGGGACATGGAGATCCACCGGCTGACCGGCCGCCTGCGCGTACTACGCCGCTTCGGCCTGGACCTGTGCCTCGGGCACATGGTCCGCGCGGACGACCCCGAGCCCGTGTACGTCGGACGGCTTGGCCTCGCCGACAGTGCGGGCCGCCGGCTGCTGCTCGACTGGCGTTCCCCCGCGGCTGAGCCGTTCTTCGGAGCGACCCACGCCAACCCGATGGGCCTGGCCAGCCGCCGCAGGTTCCGCTGGACCCGCGGCCGGATCAGCGACTACTGGGACGAGGTGTTCACCGCGGACGGGCTGGAAGGGCACGCCGCGCTCGACGACCAGTCCGCCTTCATCGCGAGCCTGGGCGGCAGCCGGTCGGCCCGGATGCGGGACGTGCTCGGCACGATCGCGGCCGACCAGGACGCCGTCATCCGCGCGGGATCCCGCGGCGCCCTCATCGTCGACGGCGGCCCGGGCACGGGCAAGACCGTCGTCGCCCTGCACCGTTCCGCCTACCTCCTGTACTCCGATCCCCGCCTCGGTCACCGCCGCGGCGGCGTGCTGTTCGTCGGCCCGCACCAGCCCTACCTGGCCTACGTCGGCGACGTGCTGCCCAGCCTCGGCGAGGAGGGCGTGCAGACCTGCACCCTGCGGGACCTCGTCGCCGAGGGAGCCACGGCCACGCTGGAGACCGACCCGGACGTGGCCCGCCTGAAGTCGTCCGCGGAGCTGGTGCAGGCGATCGAGAAAGGCGTCAGGTTCTACGAGAACCCGCCCACCAAGGGGATGACGGTCCAGACCCACTGGTCCGACATCTGGCTGAGCGCCGGCGACTGGGCCGAGGCATTTGACGCGCCGGAACCCGGAACCCCGCACAACGAGGCCCGCGACCAGATCTGGGCCGAGCTGCTCGCGATCCTGATGGACTCCCGCGGCGACGACGTCCCGGCAGACCTGTTCCGCAAGTCGCTGCTGCAGAACTCGGAGCTACGCACGGCCCTCAACCGCGCGTGGCCGCTGCTCCAAGCGGCGGACCTCGTCGGAGACCTGTGGTCGGTACCCGCCTACCTGCGGCTGTGCGCGCCCTGGCTGAGCCCCGATGACGCTGCGAAACTGCAGCGCGAGAACGCCCAGGCCTGGACGGTGTTCGACCTGCCGCTCCTGGACGCCGCACGGCAGCGGCTCGGCGACCCGCAGGCGTCACGACGTAAGCGCCAGCATGACGCCGCGGTCGCTGCTGAACGCGAGCAGATGGCCCGGGTCGTCGACAACCTGATCGAGGCCGCGGACGACGAATACGGCGTAGGCCTGGTGACCATGCTGCGCGGCGAGGACTTCCAGGACGCCCTGGTCAATGAGGCCGCACTGCCCGGTACCGATCCGGATGTGCTCGCCGGCCCGTTCGCGCACGTCGTCGTGGACGAGGCGCAGGAACTGACCGACGCGGAGTGGCAGATGCTGCTGCTCCGCTGCCCGTCCCGGAGCTTCACCATCGTCGGGGACCGCGCCCAGGCCAGGCACGGGTTCACGGAGTCGTGGCAGGAACGGCTCGAGCGGATCGGGTTCGACCAGATCCGGCTGGCCACCCTGAGCATCAACTACCGGACGCCGGAAGAGGTCATGGCGGAGGCCGAGCCGGTCATCCGGGCCGTGCTCCCGGACGCCAACGTGCCGACCTCCATCCGCAGCACCGGCGTCCCCGTCGAACACGGACCTGCTTCGGAGCTGGGCTCGATCCTCGACAGCTGGCTCGCCGCGCATGCCGACGGGATCGCCTGCGTCATCGGCGATCCCACGTTCCGGGCGACGTCCCGCGTCCGGTCACTGACCCCGGAGCTGGCCAAGGGGCTCGAGTTCGACCTGGTCGTCCTCATCGACCCAGAGGCGTTCGGCAGCGGTATCGAAGGAGCGGTCGACCGCTACGTCGCGATGACCCGGACGACGCAGCAACTCGTCATCCTCACGAGCTCCTGACGTCGCCTGGGCTGGCCGGAGCGCCTGGGCTGGCCGGAGCGCCTGGGCTGGCCGGAGCGCCTGGGCTGGCCGGAGCGCCTGGGCTGGCCGGGGCGCCTGGGCTGGCCGGGCCGGTCAGCCAGGTGAGGTGCGGCAGCAGCGGGCGGGCGGTGCGGTGCCGCACGCAGCCCTGCCACACGCCGAGGCTGTACGCCACGTCGTCGAGCAGCCGGGCCGACACGTAGCGCACCGGGTCCATGGGCGGGCGCCGCTCCAGCCAGCCGAGCACGGGCGGCGCCAGGATCAGCGCGGCCAGCGGCAGCCGCAGCCGCGGGACGGCGACCGCGGCGGGCAGCGCCACCGGCCACCACGCGCGGGACAGGGTGCTGCCCAGCAGCCAGGCCGCCACCGTCCCGCCGGCGGCCAGCCGGGTGGCCGCCGGCCGGCGCCGGCGCCGGTGAGCGGGGCCAGGCGCCGGGCCAGCAGACCGGTCGCGGCGGCGACGATGCCGGCGCCGGCCAGCGGGTGGCCCAGCGCGGCGGCCGCCCAGGCCGTGGCGCTCCACCCGGACATGGCCACGGCCGGCAGCGTGCCCGGGTGCCGCAGTTCCAGCGGCGCGGCGGAGGTGCCGTACTCCATCCGGCGGCTGAACCAGCTGGCCAGCCGGACCCGGTGCTGATGGGCCACGGCGGCGGCCGGCTCGTACCGCACGTGCCAGCCGAGTCCGGCCAGCCGCCAGACGAAGTCGACGTCCTCCCCCACCGGCAGGTGCTCGGCGAACCCGCCCGCGTCCTTGCCCCCGGCCGCCGCCACGCGGACCACGAGGGCCGCGCCCGGCACGTACGGCACCTTCGAGCCGGGCCGCACGATGCTCGGCACCTGCCCCATGTCCAGCGTCGAGCTGACCCCCTCGTACCTGGCCAGCCAGCCCGCCGCGCCGTCCGGGGCGTACGGCACGATCCGGGGCGCGGCGGCGGCCACGGCCGGGTCGGCGAAGTGCGGCAGCAGCGGGTCCAGCCAGCCCGGCACCGGGACGCAGTCCGAGTCGAGGAAAGCCACCAGCGGGGTGTCCACCGCGGCCAGGCCGGTGTTCCGGGCCGCCGCGGGACCGCCGTTGACCGCACGGCGGACGACATGGGCCCCGGCCGCCGTGGCGGCCGCCGCCACGGCCGCTGGGTCGCGGGAGCCGTCGTCGACGACGATCACCCGGTACCCGCTCAGGCCGGCCAGGCACAGCGCCAGCTCGGCGATCCGGTCCCGGACCGGGATGACCACGGTGACGTCCCCGGGGCCCGGGCCGCCCGCCGGGACGGGCTGCGCGATCCCGATCCACAGCAGCCGCCGCGCCAGCGCCTGCGCCCCGGGCGCCGCGGCCACCGGCGCGCCGTGCCACCAGCCGGCCACGTGCCGGGTCCCCGCCGGGCCGAGCCGCAGCATCCGCAGTGGCGATCCGCCGAGCAGGATGGTCCCGCCGCGCAGCGTGCGCAGTCCCGGGTCTGGCCGCAGCCGCAGTCCCTCCGTCGCCCCTCTTGGTGCCGCCCCGCCCGTCATAGGTGTAACGATAGGAGGCATGGCCAGCGAGGACACCAGATCAGCGGGAGCCGCCGGGCCGACGGGGCCGGCAGGCGGGCGCGGGCGCCTTCGACGCCGGGCAGCCGTACGAGAAGCATCCGCAGGTGGCGATCAGGCCGGAGAGCTTCGGGGCCCTCGCCTACCACTACGGCAACCGCCGGCTGGTCTTCCTCAAGGCGCCCGGGCTGGTCAAGGTGGTCGAGACGCTCGGCGACTTCCCCAGCGCCGCGGCCGCGGTCGCCGCGCACGTCCCGGACGCCCAGCGCGAAACGTACTGCCAGGCGCTGTCGGGCTGCTCGCCTCGGATGTGATCCGCGCCCGCTGACAGATGCAAACCGTGGCGCCTGCGTCGCTACGTACAGCAGCGCCGGACTGGCGGCCTGACGAGGGAGGGAGCGCGCATGGCAAGCAGTGTGACAGTCGACATCTTCGTCTCAGTCGACGGGTGGGCCGGGTCGGACGGGCTGCCGGGATATTTCGGCTACCTGGGCCCGGAACTCCAGGGATGGATCATGGACGAGCTGGCCGCACCGCAGCTCGTGGTCATGGGGCGGCGTACCTACCAAGCTCTGGCTGCGCTTCCGGCGGAGGTCCACGGCAAATCCTGGGGCCGGACAGCCGAGCTGGACAAGGTCGTGTTTTCCCGCACGTTGACCCACGCGGCCTGGCCTAACACGCGGATCTGCAGCCGGGATCTTGTCGATGAGGTCCAGCAAATGAAGGCCGGCGGCAGCCTTCCGTTGCGCACCTGGGGAAGCCTGTCCCTGGCCCGCCAGCTCATCAAGGCGGGCCTGGTGGACCGGCTGCGACTGATGACCTTTCCACTGCTGGCCGGGCCATCTGGTCGTGACGCGGCCTTCGCGGGCATGGCGTCCGCCGATCTTGAACTGGCCGGTCACCGGGTACTGGATGGCCGGGTGCTGCTAGCGGAGTACCGGCCAACTGGTAAAGACATTCCACGTGCCTGAGCCCGGACACCGGTGCCCCGCGTCGGGCTCGTGAGCGTTCAGGTGCGCGCTGATTTGAGCCAAGTCGGGTCACCCGCCCGCTCGCCCTCGCTATGTCCTCGCCCGGGCCCTGACCGCTCCCCGGGCCAGCGCAGCTAGCCTTAGCTAGCCTCAGCTAGCCTTCGGCCGGACCGGAACTGAAGGCGGTGTCGAACGCGACCTGCGGCGGGTCGTAGTCGAAGCCGCGCAGGAAGGCCAGCGCGCTGGGCGCCCCGTTGAGCCGGTCCATCCCCGCGTCTTCCCATTCCACCGAGATGGGGCCCGCGTAGCCGATCGAGTTCAGCATCCGGAACACATCCTCCCAGGCCACGTCGCCGTGCCCGGCGGAGACGAAGTCCCAGCCGCGCCGCGGGTCGCCCCACGGCAGGTGCGAGCCGAGGCGGCCGTTCCGGCCGTCCAGCCGTTTACGGGCCTCCTTGCAGTCCACGTGGTAGATCCGGTCCCGGTACTCCCACAGGAACGCGACCGGATCCAGGTCCTGCCAGACGAAGTGGCTCGGGTCGAAGTTCAGGCCGAACGCGGCCCGGTGATCCACGGCCTCCAGCGCGCGGGCCGTGGTCCAGAAGTCGTACGCGATCTCGGTCGGGTGCACCTCGTGGGCAAAGCGCACCCCCTCGGCGTCGAACACATCCAGGATCGGGGTCCAGCGCCGCGCGAAGTCGGCGTAGCCCGCGTCGATCATCGCGTCCGGGGTGGGCGGGAACATGGCGACCGTGTGCCAGATCGACGAGCCGGTGAAGCCCACCACCGTGTCGACCCCGAACGCGGCGGCAGCCCGCGCGGTGTCGGCCATCGCGGCCGCCGCCCGCTGCCGTACCCCTTCGGCGTCGCCGTCCTGCCAGATGCGGTCCGGGAGGATCGCGCGGTGCCGTTCGTCGATCAGGTCGCACACGGCCTGCCCCACCAGGTGGTTGGAGATGGCCCAGCAGCGCAGGCCGTACTTCTCCAGCAGCGCGTGCCGGCCGGCCAGGTAACCGTCCTCGCCCAGCGCCCGGTCGACCTCGAAGTGATCCCCCCAGCAGGCCAGTTCCAGGCCGTCGTACCCCCACGAGCTGGCCAGCCGGGCCACCTCCTCCAGCGGCAGGTCCGCCCACTGGCCGGTGAACAACGTGAACGAGTGCGGCATGGCATGGTCTCCGGGATGGGAGCGGGCAGGGCAGGATCAGGAGGCCTGGATCTTGGTCCAGGCGCTGTCGTGCGCGGCGCTGGACGCCACGGCGTCGAGCACCCGCTGGACCTGGAGCCCGTCGGCGAACGACGGTTCCGGGTCGTCGCCGGCCGCGATGTCGGTGAGCAGGTCGCGGGCCTGGTGGACGAACGTGTGCTCCCAGCCCAGCGCGTGCCCCGGCGGCCACCACGCCTCCAGGTACGGGTGGCTGGGCTCGGTGACCAGGATGCGCCGGAACCCGGCGGTGGACTCGGGCTCGGTGCGGTCATAGAAGCTCAGCTCGTTCAGCCGCTCCAGGTCGAAGGCCAGGCTGCCGAGTTCGCCGTTGAGCTCTATGCTCAGCGCGTTCTTCCGCCCGGCGGCGACCCGGGTGGCCTCGAACACGGCCACCGCGCCGGACGGCAGCCGCCCGGTGAACACCGCGGCGTCGTCCACGGTGACCGGGCCCAGCCCGGCGGCGCCGCCGCCGCCCGCTGCGGGCCGCTCCGTGGTGAAGGTGGCCGTCAGCCCGGACACCCCGGTCAGGTGCGCACCGGACAGGTACTGGGCGAGGTCGACGGCGTGCGCGCCGATGTCACCCAGCGCACCGGACCCGGCGCGTTCGGCCTGCAGCCGCCAGGTCAGCGGGACCGCGACGTCGGTCAGCCAGTCCTGCAGGTAGGCGGCGCGGACGTGCCGCAGCGTGCCGATCCGGCCGTCGGTGATCAGCCGCCGGGCCAGCGCGATGGCGGGGACCCGCCGGTAGTTGAACCCGACCATGGCCCGTACGCCGCTGCTGGCCGCACGGGCCGCGGCCGCCGCCATCGCCTCGGCCTCGGCCAGCGTGTTGGCCAGCGGCTTCTCGCACAGCACGTGCTTGCCCGCGGCCAGGGCCGCGATGGCGATCTCGGCGTGCGTGTCGCCGGGCGTGCAGATGTCCACCAGTTGCACGTCGTCGCGCTCGATCAGCGCGTGCCAGTCGGTTTCGGAGTGCCGCCAGCCGAACCGGTGCGCGGCGGCCTGGGTGGCCGCGCCGTCCCGGCCCGCCAGCACGGCCAGCCGCGGCCGCAGCGGCACGTCGAACGCCTGGGCCACGGTGGCCCAGGCCCGGGAGTGGGCCGCGCCCATGAACGTGTACCCCACCATCCCGATACCAATTGCCGGCGCGTCCGGCCGGCTAGAGCGTGCGGGCATACGGATCCCACTCCTCGGGCAGCGGCGGCGGTATCACGAAGCCCGAATCTACCGGCTCGAACGCGGCGCCGGCCAGGGACGCCTGCACGGCCACCATCAGCTCGAGCACGTGCTCAGCCAGCTCACCGGAAGCCCGGTGCGGCTGGCCCGCGCGCAGGCTGCGGGCCATGTCCAGCACGCCCAGGCCGCGCCCGGCCGACGCTCCGGCCGACGGGATGACCTCCCAGTCGCCGTGTCCTGCGGCGTGGATGCGGATGTCGCCGTCGAACCGGTTCGGGTCCGGCACGGCCATCGTGGCCTCCGTGCCGGTAATCTCCACGAACCCGGGCCTGCGCAGCGGCGAGTCGAAGCTGAACAGCAGCGAGGCGGCCGCCCCGCCGGTGTACTCGACCAGCGCGCCGACGTGGGTGGGCACCCCGACCGGGAACATGGTGCCCGCCTTCGGCCCTGAGCCGATGACCCGGGTGGCCGCCGCGCGCCGCCCCACCGCGGCCACCCGGGAGGCCGCGCCGAAGATCATGGCCAGCGCGGAAAAGTAGTACGGCCCCAGGTCAAACAGCGGGCCGGCGCCCGGCTGGAACAGGAACTCCGGGCTCGGATGCCAGCTTTCCGGGCCCGGGCTCTGCATCAGGGTCAGCCCGGTCTGCGGGGTACCGATCGCGCCCGCCTGGATGAGCCGGCGGGCGGTTTGCAGGCCGGCGCCGAGCACCGTGTCCGGTGCACAGCCGACCCGTACCCCGGCCCGTTCGGCCCCCTGCAGCAGCGCCCGGCCGGACGCGGGGCCGGTGGTCAGCGGTTTCTCGTTCCATACGTGCTTGCCGGCCTTGATCGCCGCCGTGGCCACCTCGGCGTGCGCGGACGGCAGGGTCAGGTTCACGATCAGTTCCACGCCGTCGTGTTCGAGCGCGTCGGACAGGGTGCCGGCGGCGGCCACGCCGTACTTCGCGGCCTGCTTCTTGGCCCGTTCCAGGTCCAGGTCGGCGCAGCAGAGCACGCGCAGGTCGGGGAAGGCGGTGAGGTTGCGCAGGTACTCGTCGCTGATCGTGCCGCAGCCGACCACGGCCACGCCGAGCGGTGCCATCACCGGCCCCCGGCCGCGCCTGACGGGCCCAACGGGCCGAGGGCCTGACCGGCCTGACAGCCTATCGGTGACCGGCGTGACGGATCGGGGACAGCGGCGGCCGCAGCGGCCAGGCCGTGGTCGACCAGCCAGGTGATGCTGTCCCCGACCGCCGTCATCATGTCCGTGGCGCAGGCGTCGAGCTCGACGACCTTCCACTGCACCGCGGGCGCGGCGGCCAGGATCTCCGCGACCGGCATCTTCCCGGCTCCGACGGCCGTCATCGGGTCGTCCTTGGTCACCGGGCCGTCCTTGACGTGCAGGAAGCGGACCCGGTCCCCGAGGCGGCCGAGCAGGGCGGGCACATCCTGGCCGCCCACCGCCGCCCAGTAGGTGTCGACCTCCAGCAGCACGGCCGGGTCCAGCAGATCGGCCAGCACCTCCAGCGCCGGGCGCCCGCCGATCAGCGAGGACAGCTCGAAGTCGTGGTTGTGGTAGCCGAGCCGCAGGCCGTGGCCGGCGGCCCGGCCGGACGTGTCGTTGAGCTCCCGCGCCAGCGCGCGGACCCCGGCGGCGCCGGCGAACCGCTCCGGCGGCATATGCGGGATGATCACCGTGTCCGCCCCGACCGCCCGGGTCCCGCGGAACGCGGCGTCGGCCTGGTCACCGAACGGCCGCGCGTGCACGCTGCAGACCGCCAGCCCGGCGGCGTCGAGGTCGGCCCGCAGGCCGTCCGGATCGGAGACCACGTCGAACGGCTCGACCGCCCCGTAGCCAAACCCGGCGATGCGCCGCAGCACGCGGGCCCGGTCGTCCGCCAGCTCCTCCCGGACGGAATACAGCTGCACCGCCAGCGGATTACCCATGCCTCACCGTCCCGTCCCCCAGACCTTCCCAGCCCTGGAGTTGCTGCGCCGCTCCCGCCATACCCTGGCCCGGTCAGCATTGATTTTTCGAAAAGTTTGTCGGCGGTCTGTACTCAACGTACGGCGAGTGATTTTCTAGGTCAATGGCTTTTTCTACGGCGTTTACCATGCTATCGGCGGGCAGGGCGGCGGACCGGCAGACACCACGGTGCGATCGGCGGACACAGGCGCGGCGGCTGCGGCGGTGGCCGGTCGAGCGCCGACTTTTTCGAAAACTATCAGGCCCGGACCGAAAGGAGGGGCCGATGCGCCGCGGGGCTGGCCGCAGCACGCTGACCGGAATCGCGGCCGAGGCGGGCGTGTCGGTCTCCACCGTGTCCAAAGTGCTCAACGGCCGCACCGACGTCGCCCCGCGGACCCGGACCAGGCTCACCGAGCTGCTGCGCGGCTACGGCTACCAGGTCGCCCCGGGCCAGCGCTCCGGCGTGGTGGACCTGCTGATCGGCAGCCTGCACGGGCCGTGGGCCGAAGAGCTCATCCGCGGGGCCGTGGACGCGGCCCGCGAGGCCGGGCACAGCATCGTGGTCACGATGGTGGACGCCCCAGCCGAGTTCGGGCCCTGGCTGGACCGGGCCACCGAGCGCGGTTCCGACGGCGTGCTCAGCGTGCTCTACCTACCCGACGCGGCCGAGCGCCGCCGGCTGGCCGCCGCGCACATCCCGCTCGTGGTCGTCGACCCGCCCACCGAGCCCGGCCGCGGCCTGCGGTCCGTCGGCACCACCAACTGGCAGGGCGGCATGGCCGCGACCCGCCACCTGGCCGACCTCGGTCACCGCCGGATCGCCGCGATCGGCGGGCCCGAGCGCTTCTGGTCGGCCAACGCCCGGCTGGACGGCTACCGGACCGCGCTGATGCGCCGCGGCCTGCCCGTCGACGAGGCCCTGATCGGACGTAGTGAGTTCGCCGCGGTCCCGGACGGCCGGACCCAGGCGCACCGGCTGCTCGATCGGCCCGACCCGCCCACCGCGATCGTGGCCGGGAACGACAACCAGGCGTTCGGTGTCCTGCAGGCCCTCGGTGAGCGCGGGCTGCGCGCGCCGGACGACGTCAGCGTGGTCGGTTTCGACGACGTCATCGCGGCCTGGGCCACGCCGCCGCTCACCACCGTCCGGCAGCCGCTGGCCGCGATGACGGCCGCCGGATTCCGCATGCTCCGGATGGACGCCGACAACAGCCCGGCGCAGCCTCAGCACGTCGAACTGGCCACCAGCCTGGTCGTCCGCGACAGCACCGGCCCACCGCGGTCTTAGCCCAGTGGCCTGCCGCTGCCCTGAGGCCCCGAGAAAGTAGAGCTACGGCGAGCCGCGAGGCAGTGGGATCAGTCGGCGAGCGGAGCCGCGGCGCGCTGATGGCTCTCTGCTTGGGTGCGCGGCTCTCTGCTTGGGTGCGGCGTTGAACAGGCCGGGTTTTTTGGCTCTCTGCTCGGTGCGGCGTTGAATTCGCCGGGTTCTTGACAACGTTTCTCAGACACCATCGCGGCCGCCGGGCTGCCCGGCCCGGTGCCGGCAGCGGCGACGATGCGAACGCCGCCGCGGGACGTGGCGGCCTTCACAGGCCGCGACGCCGAGCTCCGGGTAGTGGTCATGGCCGGTCGGAGTTGGTCTGGGTGCCGATCTGGGTGAACGTGCTGGAGTCGTGCGAGCTGCCCGTCATGGTGATGTTCCCGACCCGGGTCTGCTCGGCCGGGGTCAGCGCGGGGGTAAGGACCTGCTCCAGGACCCGCCGCAGCTCATCGGCCATGGCCGGGTCGGCTCGCAGCAGCTGCTGCAGCCTCACCTGCCAGGCCCCCTCAAGGGCCCCCTCAGTGCTGGTGTCATCGTCACGGCGGGCCAGCAGGACCTGCTCCCGCAGCTCGTCCAGCTCGGTCCCGATGTTGTCAGCCTCGGGCCACGCAGGCCCGCGGCGCCACAAGCCGGTGACCGCTTCCCGGACCCGTGGCCAGGCATCGGTGGCGATCGCCCCGACCAGCGCCGGCCCAACGCAAGAACGATCGGCTCCATCCCGCAGCCCCTCTCCAGGCAAAACTTCGATTACCCATAGTAGCCGACCGTGCGCGGAATCGCTAAGCGCGGCTGGTCCCGGACATACCCGGCCACCAGATATTCCGGTCCACCGAACCGCTGGGCGGGCGAGCATAAGCCGGTTCCGCCCGGCTGCCAGTTCCCGCGATCCAGGGGCGTCAGGCGGGTCCGGGTGAGGTCCAGGCCGGTGTCCATGTCCAACGGCTCGCCGTGGCTGTGGGAGTTCAGGGCCCCGGAGCGGGCCGGGACGGGTCGCACGCTCGGCGGAGCCTGGGCCACTTCATCGGCGCGGCGGCCGATGAGTCTCCGCCCGGCAAGCAGTCCTGGCTCACATGACTGTGCTGATGGAAGGGGTCGTGTTCGGCGAGTCGCCGCGCTGGCACGACGGCCGGGTCTGGTTCTCGGACTGGGGCGCTCACCAGGTGATCGCGCTTGATCCCGGAGGTGGCCACGAGGTGGTGGCCCGGGTTCCCTCGTTTCCGATGTGCATCGACTTCCTGCCGGACGGGCGGTTGCTGGTGGTGGACTCGGCTTCGCGCCGGCTGCTGCGCCGTGAGCCGGACGGCTCGGTGGCCACCCAGGCCAGCCTCGCGTCCCTCTCCGAGAAGCCGTGGAACGACATCGTGGCCGACGCGCACGGCAACGCCTACGTCAACAACATCGGCTTCGACTTCCCGGCGGGCCAGCCCGCACCCGGCCTGGTCGCGCTCGTCACCCGGGAGGGAACCGCCCGGGTGGTGGCCGACGACCTCGCCTTCCCCAACGGCATGGCCATCACCGAGGACGGTGCCACGCTGATCGTCGCCGAGTCCCACGGCAACCGGCTCACGGCCTTCGACATCGGCCCGGAGGGCGACCTGGGCCAGCGGCGAACATGGGCGGCTACCGGGGACGACCACCCGGACGGAATCTGCCTCGACGCCGAGGGTGCCGTCTGGTACGCGGACGTCGCGAACCGCCACTGCGTGCGGATGCGCGAGGGCGGCGAGGTTCTCGCCACCGTCGAACTGGACCGGGGTGCCTTCTCCTGCACGCTCAGCCGCGATGACCAGCCACGGCTGTACGTCGTCGGCCAGGAGTTCGGCGGCCCGCGGGCGGCGGAGCCAACGGGGCAGGTCGTGGTGTTCGAGGCTCCCGCCCCGCGCGCCAGGCCCTAGCGGCTGAGGAGCCTCTTGGCAGCCCGTGCCTGGTGATTTGCTGCGGCTGCGAGAATCACCGGGTGGTTTCATCGAGCATTCGTGACTTCTTCACGGCCAGCGCCAGCGTGGCCGGGGCACTGATCGGGCTGCTGTTCGTGGCAATCTCGGTCGCCGCTAACCGGCTCGCCCGCGCCAAGGCGGAGGGGCAACTGCACCGCATCCGCGCGGTAGCGGCGCTGACGGCATTCACGAATGCGCTGGCAGTATCGCTGTTCGCGCTGATCCCGGGTCAGAACATCGGAGACATCGCGTTGAGCGTGGCGGCTATCGGGCTCGCGTTCATTGCGGCGTCGCTGCTGTCGCTGATCCGGCTGCGTCAGGTGCGGTGGAGCATAGCGCGGGATGCGGTGTTCCTGATCGGGCTGGCCGTCGCGTTCGTTTTCCAGCTCATCCAGGGAGTGGACGTGAGCAACGACCCGGGCGACTCCCGGGCCGTGGCAACGATCGCGGTCCTGGTCGTGGTCTGCTTCCTGGTCGGCATCGCCCGTTCGTGGGAGCTGATCGGCGGGCCGTCGATCGGTATCACGCAAGAGGTCACCGCGCTGGTCCAGCACAGAGACGGCGAGGAAGACGGGAGCCGGAGCAAGGCCGGGGATGAAGTTGGTGAGGTCAGGGACTGACCGGTCGCTGCCCGGCCTCTATCTCCGCTAGCCGGTCCAGCAGTCTCTTCAGGCTTAAACCGGCGACCACGTGGCAACGTTGGCGGCGGTCAGGCCCCCACCAGCCTGCTACGGGCCGCCCGTCCGGTGTACGGCGATCAACGCCCGGTCCGCCTGGCCTGGCGCAGGTGGTGCAAAGCGCCGCGGGCAGCAGCCCGCTGGTTACCGGCCTATGGGAGCAGATGACCGCCAACCGCCGGTTCGGCGCCCACTGGGCCGCCACCACCTTGCTCACCAGGCCCGGCCTCACCCTGGAACAAGCCGACGGGCTTCGTGATCGCCATCGGCTGGGGCCCACCGGACCCTGACCCAGCTGGGCCTGACCCCCGTCCAGATGCGGGTCAGGTACCAGCTACTACCAGCGCATGTCCCTCAGCCACCCCACCACCCCACCCCTGACCACTTCCCTGCAACGCCCGATCACCATGCGCCCACCGCCACAGGCCAGGACCACCCGTCCCCCGCTACGAGGTCAAATCCCACCCAAGCCCCGCATAAAAAGATCTCCCCATGTCAGGAGTCCTGGGGCCTTGAGCCATGTGAACAGGAAGTGGCGCAAGGTATGGGGCTGATCGAGGCGTGATGCCTGCGGCCTGGGTATACCGGGCGAGGATTTGCGGCCCCGTCTCACCCCTTGAGGGATCCTGGAACGGGCATCGGCTGCGGCGCGGAGCTAGCCGGGTGCCTGCTGGCTGGCGTCAATCGCGCGCTGATAGCGCCTTGTCAGCTTGCGCAGTGCGTCCACTAGCTCTGGTGAGTCCGCGATGCTGAAGTCCGCGTCCAGCATTCCCAGGTAGAGGGCGAGCATCTCCGGGTGGTCGGAGCCCGGCTCGAACGCGCACTGGTCTTCGCCCAGGGACTCTACCGTCACGGGGATCGGCAGCGGCCTGCACGTACGCCGCGGGCGCGTGTACGATCACCCGCGCCCGGTACCGCCACGTCGCCTCGGCGACTCCGCGTGCCGCCTGCGCCGCGATCTCCTGGTCGGGCGGTATTGCCCGGGGCGTGAAGCGCGGCCCGGCCTGGGCCGCGGCTCGATCCGGTCGGCGCGGAAGGTACGCCAGGCGTCCCGGTCGGTGTCCCAGGCCACCAGGGATGTGAAATAGCAAGGATATATACCCGGCGCGAAGCCGCTGCTGATCACGCACGGCTTCCCGAGTTCCGTCGCCGAGTTCCTGCACCTGATCGAGCCGCTGGTCAACCCGGGCTCGGGGCCAGGCCTTCCACGTCGTCGTGCCGTCCCTGCCGGGATACGCGTTCTCGACCCCGCTGAGCGCGGCGGGCTGGGCGATGGCCGCACCGCACGCGCCTGGGCCGAGCTGATGCGCCGGCTTGGCTACGAGCGGTACGGGGTGCACGGCGGCGATGTTGGCGCCGGCGTGTCCGGCATGGTCGCCGGCCTTGACGGCGGCCATGATCGGCGTGCACGTGGTGACCGATCCGCTGACCGCCGCGAACGTCGCCACCTTCATCCCCGGGATGGCCAGCCGCTCGACCAGAACGACCCGGTCGACAAGCTGATCCTGGGCCGGATGGACGCGTTCACCAAGGAAGGCTCCGGCTACCTGGCGATCCAGAACAGCCTGCCGCAGACCATCGGCTACGGCCTGGCCGACTCACCGCTGCTGCAGCTCGCCTGGATCGCGGAGAAGGTCCACGAGTGGACCGACCTGCCGGTCGACCGCGACCAGCTGCTCACCACGGTCAGCCTGTACTGGTTTACCGGCTCCGGCGCCAGCGCCGCGCACACCTTGTACGAGCAGGCACACTCGTCCGACTGGGGTGCCCCGCCTGCCGTTCCGCAGGGCTTCGCGGTCTTCGGCGCCGACGAGACGGTGCGCAAGCTCGTCCCCGCGCCGGCGGCGGCACTGGAGCGAGTTCCCGCGCGGCAAGCACTTCCCGGCAATGGAGGCCCCGGCCCAGCTAGCGGCAGACCTGCAGACATTCTTCGGGCCGCTGCCATGACTGAGGTGCTGAGCCAGCGTGGCCTCAACCGGGCCACGCTGGCTCGCCAGCACCTGCTCGACGCGCCCCAGCACGGGCGATCGACGCGATCGAGCACCTGGGCGGGGGATGCAGTCCCAGGCGCCGCTCGCCCATCGCCCTGCTGTCCGCCGCCGCGAATGACCTGTAGAACCGGAAGGGGTGCGGACATGAGCACCCCGGACCTTTCCCCGGCCCGCTGGCGCACCTCCAGCCATAGCAGCGGCAACGGCGCCTGCGTCCAGGTCACAGCCGCCCCGGGCAGCATCATCGCGGTACGCGACACCAAAGACCCAGCCGGGCCGCGGCTCGTCTTCAACCAGCAAACATGGGAAGCCTTCACCAGCCGCGCGGGAAACGGCGCCGCCAGCACTTCCTGAAGGGGCAAACGGCAAGGTCTGGCTGCGGAACCTCACCGACCGGGCCAGCGCCGCCCGGCTCGGCCAGCCTCTGACCGGCCCCACGGGCAGTGTCAACTCGGTGGCGTTCAAGCCCGGACGGGCGGACCCGCGCCTACCCCGGTCGATACGGCCTCCTGGCTCCTGCACGCGCAATTGCGCCCTCGATCTTGTATCAAGGCGGCGGTTGCGGGCTCCCCTCTGAGAGAGCCATACCGCGACAACCGCGAATGGGACCTGCGGCGCGGCGGTGGCACCGGGATCTTCCGGCCCGGCCGGACATGGGGGGACGCTGATGCGGATCTTGCTGGTTGCCAGCGGCTACAACAGCATGACGCAGCGAGTGCATGTTGAGCTGGCCGACCGGGGCCACGAGGTATCGGTTGAGCTGGCGCTCGGGGATGAGGTGATGCGGGACGGGGTCCGCCGTTTCGACCCGGATCTTGTCATCGCGCCGATGCTGACCACGGCGATTCCCGCGGACATCTGGTCCGCCCGGCCGTGCTTTATCGTCCACCCGGGACCCAGGGGTGACCGCGGCCCGTCCTCACTGGACTGGGCGATCATGGGCGGCGCCCGGCGCTGGGGTGTCACCGTGCTGCAGGCGAACGCGGAGATGGACGCCGGCGACATCTGGGCCAGCGCGGAGTTCACGATGCCCGGCTGCTCGAAGAGCTCGGCGTACCGGACCGAGGTGGCAGACGCCGCGGTGCGGCGGTGCTGCTGGCCGTAGCCCGGTTCGCGACGGGGCGGTTCCGGCCGGAGCCGCTGGACTACAGCCGCCCCGATGTCACCGGCCAGTGCCGTCCGCCGTGCCGGCAGGCCGACCGCAGGATCGACTGGTCAGCCGAACCCACCAGCGCGGTGCTGGCCAAGCTGCGCGCGGCCGACTCCAGCCCCGGCGTCCTGGATGTGATCGGCGGCACCGAGTACTACCTGGTCGGCGGGCACCCCGAAGACGAGCTGCGCGGTGAGCCCGGGACGATCCTGGCCCAGCGAGACGGCGCCATCTGCCGGGCGACCACCGACGGGGCGGTCTGGATCCCGCAGCTGCGCCGCCGCCCGGCGCCCGGCGGGCCGAAGACCTTCAAGCTGCCGGCCACGCTGGCGCTGCGCGGATCCCTGGCCGGCGTGCCGCGGGTCCCCGCGCCGCTGATGCCGCCGCCGGGCGGGCGCACTACCAGCAGATCAGCTACCGGGAGTCCGGCGGCGTCGGCTACCTGGAGTTCTGCTTCCCCGGCGGCGCGATGAGCACCGGCCAGTGCCGCCGCCTGCTCGCCGCCTACCGGCACGCCCAGGCCCGCCCGGTGAAGGTCATCGTGCTCGGCGGGCCCCGGGACTTGTTCGCCAACGGCATCCACCTGAATGTTATCGAGGCCGCCGACGATCCCGCCGAAGAGTCCTGGCGGAACATCAACGCCATCGATGACCTGGTGCTAGGCGATCCTGACCACCACCGGCCAGCTCACCGTAGCGGCGCTGGCGGGTAATGCCGCCGCCGGCGGCCTGATGCTCGCGCTGGCCGCCGACCAGGTCTGGTGCCGGGACGGCGCGGTCCTCAACCCGCACTACCGGCTGATGGGCCTGCACGGCTCGGAATACTGGACCTACACCCTGCCCCGCCGCGTCGGGCGCAGGAGGCCGCTCGGCTCACTGAACGCGTGCCTGCCGGTCAGTCCCGCGTCCGCCCTGCGATCCGGTCTGATCGACCGGGTGATCGCAGGCGACCCGGCCGATTACCGCGCGCAGGTGGTGGCCCTGGCCGAGCAGTTGGCCCGCAGCCCCGACTACCCGCGCGGCTGGCCGCCAAGGCGCGGCGCTCTCCGCGGCCGAGAAACACGGCCGCTGGCCGCCTACCGCGCCGCCGAACTGGCCATCATGAGCCGCAACTTCTCCGGCCCGCGCGAGCCGTACGCCCAGCTGCGCCGGGCCTTCGTCTACAAGGAGAAGCCACCGCGCACACCGCCCCACCTCGCCCGGCACCGGGCTCATCCCTGGCCCTGCCATCCCGGATGGTCCAGGACACTGCAGAAGGCTACCTGTGCGTAGAGTGCTCTAGAATAGCTCAGAGTCAGGAGCCTCGTTAGTATGCGCAGGGGAAATCCGCGTTTCCGCGCCGCCGCTTCTGCTGAGCGCCGGCGTCGCGGCCGCGGTGGCCGCGCTCAGCCGGCCTGGCCGGTCAGAAGCGCGGCGACGGAAACGACACCAGCGGAGCCGCGAGACAAGGGAGCGTTCCGGCCATGTCCAGCCCAGCCCAGGCAGACGTTGTTCATTTTCGGTCCGACGGCGGCATCAACGATGCGCACCTGGTCAACCAGCTCGCCGGCCACGGCCAGTCAATCGACAGCCTGGCTTTCATCACCTCTGCTCCCCGCGGGAACCTGGAACTGCTCGGCCGGGGCGGGGACGGCACCTTCGTGAAGCTCAACTACCTGGACGGCGGCGGGAGCGAGCGTACCGGCCTCGCCGTCTCGACCGGGACGGACGATCCCATCATCTCCATTGCTCCGGAGGCCAACGGCGGCGCGTCGCTGGATCTGGAAAACAACGACCTGACCGGGGTCGAGACGGTTGTGCCGTCGCCGGACAACCATGACCAGCTGAAACTTGACGGGCTGCTGGCCCTCACGCCCCAGCCCCGGCCGGCCGTTCCCGCCAGCAGCGGCGTCCTTTATGTGGATTCCGCGGACGGCGCGCTCAAGTTCATGGGCAGTTCAGGCACGGTCACCACCATCGCTCCCGGCTAGCCCACCATGGCTGAGGCGACGGCGGCCGTGTCCCGGGCCATGGCACGGCCCCATTCATTCGCGGCGGTTACCGGCTGGCCGCTTCCGGCAGGGCGCGGCGGACGAGGACCGGGCCGGGTGGCGGTAGGCGCGCTCCCGTTGTTGTCGGCGGCCAGGCTGGTGCCGCCGGCGGCCAGGTCGGCCGCGGTCGCCGTGTGCCAGCGAGCCGCCGATCGTGCCCGGTGCCGGATCTGCGGGTCCCCCACCTGGCCGGCCGCGTGCGCCAGCAGCGGGCCTCGCGGGCCAGCAGCTCGGAGGTCTCCAGCTCACGATGCCGGGTCAGCGCGCCGATCGCCACGTGGTCACCGCGGCCGCGACGTAGGACAGCCCGGGGATCCGCCCGATGTCGACGAGCACCGCGGGCATGGCCAGGCGCAGCTTCATCAGCGGGAGCAGCGAGTGGCCGCCGGCCAGGAACTTGGCCTCGTCGCCGTGCTCGGCCACCAGGGTCGTACACGACGGCCGCCATGAGGCTGGTCAGCGTGGGCAGGAACCCGCCGATCCGCGGGTAGGCGCCGCCGTCCTGGGCGATGTCGATCCGGTAGGCGAGGATCTTCCCGTCCCTGCTCCCGCCGATCGCTATGTCCTGCACCTGGTCGCGGCCGTGGGTCATCCCCACCATGTTCTCGCTGCGGGTCTCCGCCCACGGACCGGGCGGCCGGTCTTCCTGGCGGCCCAGGCGACCGCCAGCACCTCCCGGTCCACGCCGATCTTGGCGCCGAAGCCACCGCCGACGTCGGGCGCGATCACCGGATGGCCCCCGGCTCCAGCTGCAGCGGGCCGGCCAGGATGACCCGGGCCAGGAG
>CAVZKY010000015.1:0-15535 GCA_963775825.1 uncultured Actinomycetes bacterium | reverse complement strand
TCGCACCTTCCACCGCCACGAATAAGCGTTCGTACCGGGCCCACCCAGCCCGGGGCCAGAGGCCCTGGCGAGCGGCCGGTGCTGACGGCGAGCACCACCGCGGGTCACGGCGAAGCGCTCGCTATCAGCGAACCGGGCCGACGGACTGGTGCGCCCGGTGCGCCGGGCAGGGCGATGTCCCGCGGTTACGGGGAGTGTTTCAGCGAATAGGGATGCAGAAGGAACCAGCCCCGGGCGCCCGGGGCCGCCGCCTGGTTATCGGGTGGGTGGCGCAGCTGTGAGGCCATAAGGCCAGCGTGGCCCCTGCGACCGGCCGCGCTGGCTGGGGAAGGGCAGGCACCGGGGAAGGCAGATCGCGCGGGCCGGGGTGGGGCCTGCCGTGCCTCGTCCACGCGGCGCCGGCCCTTAGCCCGGATGGCAGCTGAGCCCGGCTGCGCCGCCGCCCCCGATCGGCCCGCCCCCGCGCCGCGCACCGCCGCCCCCGCGCCGGCCCGCCGCCCGCGCCGCGTGCCGCCGCCCCGGCGCTGCGGCCTGCCGCCCCGTCGCCGGGCCGCCGCCCCCGCGCCGGCACCGCCGCCCCCGCGCCGGCGCTCCGACCACAGGCACCCGCGCCGCGCACCGCCGCCGCGGGCGCTGTGGCCTGGCCCGGTAACCAGGTGCCCCTGGTGCCGCGGTGACTGCTGAGTCATTCGCCGGGCCGTACCCGGCGGCCCGGCGCCGGCGCCCCCGTCTACCGGGAGCGTTTCCAGGGATATCCGCTGAGTACGCTCCCCATAGGCACCCGCGCCGCGGCCGGGCACCTCCAGCGCCACAGCAGACCCAGCACGGCTCAGCCGCCCCGAGCCCAGCCCGGCGCCAGCACCCACATCCGGCCCACCCCCACGCCGACCTCGCCGCCACCACGCCATACACCGGCAACCCATCGAGCGGTGGGTTCCCCTCCGCATCCCTATACGGCTGAGTCCGCTCCCCGTAACGGAAAGGGGGCCCTGGCCCGGGGGACCGGGCCCTTCGGGCCCTTGGGCCCTTGGGCCCGGCCGGTGTATTGGCGAAGTACCACCGCGCGGGCGCGGAGCGCATCCGGGGGTTCCGGGGGTCGCCCCCCGGACTAACACTGCGGAGCGGTCAGTTTGCGGGCGGCGGCGGAGGTGGGGGTCGGTCAGGGCGGGCGGCTGCCAGCCCGCGTCGGCGGGGTTGACGTTGACGCCCGGCGGGACGATCTCGTCGATGCGGTCGAGGACGTCGGTCGTCCAGCGTGACGTCGGCCGCGCCGAGCTGGGTCCTCGAGCTGCTCCATCGTGCTCGGCCCGATGATCGCCGCCGTCACGGCGGGGTGGCGCGAGCACGAACGCGATGCGCGAGGTGGGTCAGCGAGGCTAGCCCGTGCCTCGTCGGCCAGCTGGCCAGCTCCTCGACGACGTCGAGCTTGCGCTGGTTCGCCGGGATCGACAGGTCGTAGCGCCCGGGATCCGCTGGCGCGCGCCGGAGGTCGGCGATGTCGGCGCCCTTGCGGTACCTGCCGGTCAGCCACCCGCCGGCGAGCGGGCTCCACGTGATCACGCCCATGCCGTAGCGCGCGCAGGTCGGCAGCACGTCGGCTCTCGATCCCCGCGCGCGAGGATCGAGTAGGGCGGTTGCTCGCAGCGGAAGCGCTCGTGCCGCGCGCTCGGCCACCCACTGCGCCTCGACGATCTGCTCGGCCGGGAACGTCGAGGAGCCGATGGCGCGCACCTTGCCCTGGTGGACGAGGTCGCTGACAGCGCGCCGAGCGTCTCCTCGATGTCGACGGCTCGGATCGGGGCGGTGGATCTGGTAGAGGTCGATGCAGTCGGTCCGCAGCCGCCGCAGGCTGTTCTCGACCTCGCGGATGATCCAGCGGCGCGAGTTGCCCGCGCGTTCGGATCGTCGCCCATCGTCGCGTGCACCTTGGTCGCGAGCACGACGTCGTCGCGGCGGCCGCGCGAGCGCCTTGCCGACGATCTCCTCCGACTCGCCCGCGGAGTACACGTCGGCGGTGTCGATGAAGTTGATGCCGGCGTCGAGCGCGGCGTGGATGATCCGCGACGCAGTCGTCGTGGTCGGGGTTGCCCCACGCGCCGAACATCATCGCCCCGAGGCAGCAGCGGGCTGACCTTGATGCCGGTCCCGCCGAGTGTCCGCATCCGCATCAGCAGCAGTCTCCTTCGCGATAAGTCTCGGCTGTTGCTACCCGTTGGTTCCGCCGTCATGCCTGTGGTCGCATCAGGTCCTGGATGTACCGCAGGCCGACATTTTCGGCCAGCTCGGTCAGGGTGATCTCGAACATTGGCGTGGCGTCTTCCAGCGCGAAGCCGAGTGCCCGAAGACTTCCATGCTCACCGCCCCATACAGTTTCACCCAGCAGCGCAGGAACGTGAGCCGGGCGCCGACCGGTATGGCGGCGCCGATGTTGGCGCGGAACCGTTCGAGCTGTTCGCCCAGCCTGGCGTCGATGTCGATGTCCTGTGGTGCCGGCGCAGGAAAGGGCGAGCGCTGCCACAGCTCGTAGAACAGGGTGAAGAAGGTGAACGCAAACTTCCGTCCGCACTCGTCGGCAAAATCGCCGCGCCCGGCGTCCACTCCCGGCAACTGCGAACCGAAGATCAGGCCGAACTCACCCTGACGATTGAGGGACCAGCGGCGGAACTCCCGGCACGCCGCGATCATCTTCGCCGTCATGTCACCGCCGTTCCCGTGCGCCGTTTCGCTGCCAGTCTGCAGTGCGGCGGTACGGATCGCGAGGCCGATGTCCTCGGCTACCTCGGTGAAGATGTCGCCGACCACGTTCCGGACAAGGTTTTCGCGGCAGCCGAAATAGCGGTACAGGCCCGGGGCAGTCATGCCCATCTCCCTGGAGACTTTTGCCGTAATGCAGTAATGACTGCTGATCTAGGACGGCTCACTCCCGCGCAGGCGGGATCGAATCGAGGGTTCTCCCGGCGTCGAACGCGACGTAGCGTTGAGTTATGGACGGCATCTCGGTTGGCAGTGAGTACGCAGAGCACGTCACCGAGGCGGATGTCAGGCTGCTCACCGCGATCACCGGGCGGCCGCCGCGTCCGGATGTCCTGGCCGGGCTCCTGGCCGACCCACGCGTCTTCGAAGCCATCTTCGGCTCGGCGGCGGCCGCATCCGGTGAGGCCGTTCTGGCCTCACCCTTTCTGGCTTTCGCCGTCGCGGTGCACCGCGCGGCCGCGGACCTCGCCACCGCGCGATACGTGCCGGAACGGTCCCTGGCGGGGCAGCGGGTACCGGTGTTCGACGCCCCCGATCTCCGCGATTTTCTCGGCTCGGCCGCGCGGCGGCTCTTCCTCACTGAGCTCCTCAACTCCTTCACGCGGGTGACCAGCGGCCGGTACCGGGTCAGCGTCGGCGGGCGGGCGAAGACCCGGCGGTTCAGCGACCTCGATCCCGTCCGTCTGGCCGGGCTGCTGGATGCCGCCCCGGAAGAGTCGCGGCCCGGTATCTACCGGCGGCTGGGCGACGTGGCGCTGTTCCTGTCCGGGGTCTTCCCGGACTACGTTGCGGCCCGGGCGTTCGGCCCGGTCAACGCCGCCCGGCTGCTGCGCGCCGCGGAGGTGCCCGCGTCCGAGCAGGAACGGCTGGTGGCTACGCCTGACATCGAGTTGCTGGAGCACCTCGGCACCCGGTGGTACCGGTCGGCGCTGGCCCTGGCCCCGGTGCAAACCGGACGGCTGGCTGTCGTAGCCGAGGTCGCCGACCGGTTCCGCCAGGCACGACGCGTGCTCAATCACGTTGCGGACCGCTACCTGATGGGCCCGGACAATTCCTGGCTGGCCGCCCCCGGCCGTTGAGTCCCGGGCCCTGGGCCGCGCGCCCTTGGCGCCGGACGCACCCGCAGACCGGTTGGCCTGTGGCCCCGAGTTCCGGAGCCCCGAGTTCCGGAGCCCCGAGTCCCGGAGCCCTGAGTTCCGGAGCCCTGAGTTCCGGAGCCCCTGAGTTCCCGAGCCCTGAGTTCCGGGGCCCCGTCGACGCCGGCCGCCGGGTCAGGCTCCGCGGTCGATCGCGCTCTGCAGGGACTGGATGTAGCCCCCGCTCGTGTAGGTGGCGCCGGACACCATGTCGATCTTGGCGCTCTGCGCCGAAAGCGTCTCGGCTTCCAGCTGGGGGAAGGCGAACACACCGATCTGGAGGTCGTGCGCCGTGGTGCTGGGCTGCTGCAGGATCGTCACTTTGATGATCTTGCCGGCGTTGACCGCCGCCTGGATCTGGACCGGCCCGTAGATCGTGTTCGCCACGTTGCCGGTGATGATGCGCGCCTGCGGCGTCACCCTGACCCGGGGTCGTCCCGGGTGATGCGCTGCCGCCAGACGGGGCAGACCCGCCGCCACTGGTCCCGCTGGCCGCGCCCGGGCCGCCGTCCCGCCTGCTCCGTTTGTCGTCCCGGCTCGGCTGGAGGTTCCGGCGCTGCCCCCCGGACCCGCCGTCCCGGCTGGGGCGGCGGACACCGCCGACGTGCCGGTGTGCGACTTGAACGTCAAGAGCACGACCAGCCCGGCAACGGTGCCGGCGATGGCCAGGGCAACGCGGCGCATCGGGTCCTCCGTGCGGGTAGCGGAGAGCAGGCCGGATCACCGCAGCGGTCCGGCTCGGTGTCCCTCGGGTTGAGACTGGATGGTTAAAACTAGCGCTGACAGGCCTGCCAAGAGCCGGTGGTGGCGGGCGGACCCGGTGTCGCGCCCGCGGCGGTCCTGGGATAACGTCAAGGCCGGCTAGCGCCTCAATTCGTAACCAGAAGTAATAGTGGCCGCCGGTCTGGCCTACGCTGGGCGGCTTGTGGAGGGGAGCGAAGATGAACGCTGGAGGGATCGTGCCCGAGCTGCCCGCGGCCGGGCTACCGGAGGGCGCGTATCTGCTGGATGTCCGCGAGGATGCCGAGTGGGCGGCCGGGCATGCGCCCGATGCGGTCCACATTCCGCTGGGCGATCTGGGCGGGCGGACCGACCAGGTTCCGCGCGACCGCGAGGTGTACGTAATCTGCCGGGCCGGGTCGCGATCGGCCTACGCGGCCCAGGCCCTCGGCGCGGGCGGCTGGAGTGTGGTCAACGTGGCCGACGGCATGCTCGGCTGGGAGTCAGCGGGCCGTCCCCTGGTCAGCGAGTCGGGCGCGGACCCGTTCGTGGCCTAGTTACCGCGGTCGATGTCGTTGTTCTGGCTTGGAGCCGAAGTCGGGATAGGTGGCGTCAGCTGTCCGGCCCGCTCGCCCGACGACGGCCCGGACAGCACCTCAGCACCGGTAACGCTGCTTATGAGGGGCTTCGGATTGCTGTCTGGCCGCGCAGGCTGCCGGGCGGCCCGGCGTCTAGACCCAAATATAAACAACGTTGCGGAGATCGAAATGGCAGCTAGTCATCTAGCGGGGCCAGTCCTGGCGTTCGCATAGAAATGCGTCGATGCTGCCGCATACTGGAGAAATGTCCACCGTCACCCTTCTTCAGCCGCCCCCGCCGGTCAGCCCGTGCGCGCCGCTACTGACCGAGCCGATCACGGCGGAACAGGCCACTGAACTGGCCCGCCTGCTCAAGGCGCTGGCTGATCCGACCCGGCTCCGGCTCGTCTCGATGGTCGCGGCGCACGAGAACGGTGAAGCGTGCGTCTGCGAGCTGACCGAACCGCTGGGGCTCACCCAGCCGACGATTTCGCACCACCTCAAGGTGCTCATCGACGCCGGCATCCTGATCCGTGACAAGCGCGGTGTCTGGGCCTACTATGCCCTGGTCCCCACCGCTCTGGACGCCCTGGCCGCCGTCCTCAGCCCATCCTCCCTCTCCCGGTAATCCCGCCAGCCAGGCGACCAGCCCCAGCACCGGAGCTTGACCCACGGCACCTGCTGATCACGCTCCTTGGCATCGCCAACACCTGGCATGTCCTGCCGCAGCTGGTGCGGGTCATCTTCGGTACCGGGCCCGACGCGGCAGGGCACGAGGAGTTCATCGCCGAGTGCGTGCGCCGGATAGTGACTCCGCCTACGTAACGCCGCCCTGATTGGAGAAGCCTGTGAAGTACGTCAACCTCGGGTCCACCGGGCTGCGCGTGTCGCGTGTCTGCCTGGGGATGATGAGCTACGGCAATGACAGTGACCGGGCCTGGGCGCTCGACGAGGATGCCGCCGAGCCGATCGTCAAGGCCGCCGCGGACGGCGGTGTCATCTTCTACGACACCGCCGACACCTACTCGGGCGGGGCCAGCGAGGTGGCCACGGGCCGGCTGCTGGGCAAGCTGTTCAGCCGGGACGAGGTGGTGGTGGCGACCAAGGTGTTCATGCCGGTCAGGCCCACCGGCCGCCCGGAGCCGGGGCCCGGCCGCGACGAGAACGGCCACGGCCTGTCGCGCAAGCACATCATGGCGGCCATCGACGCCTCGCTGCGCCGCCTGGGCATGGATTATGTGGACCTCTACCAGATCCACCGCTGGGATTACCACACCCCCATCGCGGAGACCATGGCGGCGCTGCACGATGTGGTGCGCGCCGGGAAGGCGCGGTACATCGGCGCCAGCAGCATGTTCGCCTGGCAGTTCGCCAAGGCCCAGTACACCGCCGAGCGCAATGGCTGGGCCCGGTTCGTCTCCATGCAGGACCACTACAACCTCATATACCGGGAAGAGGAGCGGGAGATGATCCCGCAGTGCATCGACCAGGGGGTCGGCGTGATCCCGTGGAGCCCGCTCGCCCGGGGCGTCCTGGCCGGGACCCGCACCCGGGAGGGTGAGCAGCGGACCACCCGGTCGGGTTCCGATTCGTTCATTGATTCCCTCTACACGCCGGACTCCGACTATGACGTGGTGGACCGGCTCCAGGACATCGCGGAGCAGCGCGGCGTGCCGCCGGCGCAGGTGGCGCTGGCCTGGCTGCTGCACCGGCCCGGCGTGACGGCTCCCATCGTGGGCGCGACCAAGCTGAGCCACCTGGAGGACGCGCTCGCCGCCGAGGAACTGAAGCTGAGTGAGCAGGAGATGCGGCAGCTCGAGGAGCCGTACGTGCCGCATGCGGTGAGCGGCCACCGCTGAGCTGGCGGCCGCTCAGCCCGTCGTTACGGCCAGCACGAGCGGCAGGACGCCTGCGGCGCCGGCCTCTCGGAGCAGCTTCGCGGCGACCGTCATCGTCCATCCCGTCTCGATCCGGTCATCGATGAGCAGGACCGGGCCGTCCAGCCCTGGCAGCCCGCGGGCCAGCACTGCGGGAACCGTGAAGGTGTTCCACAGTGACCGCAGCCGCTGGGCGCTGTTGTGCCGGCGTGGCCCCGGCCCGTCCTCGGTGTACTCCAGCGCGCCGAGATAGGGCAGCCGCCCGATGTCGGCGATCCGCTTGCCCAGGCTCTCGATCAGCAAGGGCCGGGTCCGGGACGGCAGCGTCGCCACCGCGGCGGGGCGCTGCTCCCAGTCCCAGGCGGCCAGCACGGTGACCAGCGCGCCGGTGAGATCCGCGGTGCCGGGCTCGTCCGGTGCGTCCTCGGCCAGCAGCGCGCGCAGCCTCGTGCCCCAGCCCACGTCGGTCAGCCTGCCGAGGGCCCGGCCGGGCCCGGCCGACTGGGCGGGGGAGATCTTGCCTGCGGCCTCGATCCCGAGCTCCTTCATCCCGGCCGGCCACATCTTCCGAGGTGCGACGTCCACGCCGGGGCGCAGCAACCGCTCGCGGGCCGTGGCGGCCCCGGTCCCCGACACGTCTGGCGTCCAGCGCCGCCCGGTGCAGTTGTCGCAGCGGCCGCACGGCGCGGCGGCCGGATCATCCAGCTCGCGGCGCAGGTACTCCAGCCGGCAGCCGCCGGCCGAGACGTAGTCGAGCATCGCCTGCTGCTCGCGCAGACGTTCGGCGGCCACCCGCGCGTAGCGCTCGGCGTCGTAGGACCATGGCTGGCCGGTCGGCTCCCAGCCACCGCTGACCCGGCGCACGGCACCGTCCACGTCCAGCACCTTCAGCATCGTTTCCAGGCGGCCCCGGCTCAGGTCGACACGGGTCTCCAGCGCGCCCGCCGACAGCGGGCGGCCGGCGTCGGCCAGGGCCGCGAGCGTGCTGCGGACGACGGCCTCCGGCGGGAAGGCCAGCGAGGCGAAGTACGCCCAGATGTCCCGGTCCTCCCGGCCCGGCAGCAGGACGACCTCGGCCCGTGGCACGCCACGGCCCGCGCGGCCGATCTGCTGGTAGTACGCGACCGGGGAGGGCGGGGCGCCCAGGTGTACGACGAATCCCAGGTCCGGCTTGTCGAAGCCCATGCCCAGCGCGCTGGTCGCCACGATGGCCTTGAGCCGGTTGGCCAGCAGATCGTCCTCGGCGACGATTCGCTGGTCCGGGTCGTCCTGCCCGCTGTACGCGGTGACGGCCAGGCCCTGCTCGCGCAGGAACGCCGCCGTCTCGTGCGCGGCGGCCACGGTGAGCGTGTAGATGATGCCAGAGCCGGGCAGCTCGCCGATGTGCTCGGCCAGCCACGCCAGGCGCTGGTGCGCGGTGGGCAGCTCAACCACCGCCAGGTGCAGGCTTTCCCGGTCCAGCGGCCCGCGCAGCACGACTGCCTCGTCCTCGCCGCCCGCAGTGAGCTGCTCGGCGACATCGCGGGTGACGCGCGCGTTGGCGGTTGCCGTGGTGGCCAGCACGGGAACGCCCCCGGGCAGCGACGCCAGCAAGGTGCGCAGCCGCCGGTAGTCGGGGCGGAAGTCATGCCCCCAGTCGGAGATGCAGTGCGCTTCGTCGATGACCAGCATCCCGGCGGTCGCGGCCAGCCGCGGCAGCACCCGGTCACGGAAGCCGGGATTGTTCAGCCGTTCCGGGCTGACCAGCAGCACGTCCACGGCTCCTGCGGCGATCTCGCCGTAGGTCTCCTCCCAGTCGTCGGCGTTGGCCGAGTTGATGGTCCGGGCCCGGATACCGGCCCGCCCGGCGGCGTCGATCTGGTTGCGCATCAGCGCCAGCAGCGGCGAGACGATGACCGTCGGCCCGGCGCCCCCCGCGCGCAGCAGCGCGGTGGCCACGAAATAGACCGCCGACTTGCCCCAGCCGGTGCGCTGCACGACCAGAGCCCGGCGGCCGTCCACCAGAGCGCTGATCGCTGTCCACTGGTCTTCCCGTAGCCGCGCGTCCGGGCCGGCCAGGGACCGTAGGTGCCGTTCAGCCTCATCGCGGGTCATGCACTCATTGGTACCAGGCGGCGCCGTCATTTCTGGCCGCACCCGGCACGGCCATTCTGGCCGCTACCGTCGCCGAGCACCGGGCGATCATGGCGGTCCTCGCCGCGCACGAGCCGGAGGTCGCCGGTTCGTGGGCCACAGTGCATATCGCCGGCGTCGAGCCGTGGCTGGCGTCGGTGCCCTGACGTCCGGACGGGGAACGCCGGTTCTCCAGGCCTCGGGCGGGGAAGATCATATCCATGACAGGTCCACGGGGTGCCGCGGTTCTCGCGCTGCACTGGCAGGTCAATGTGATCAAGCCGGAGGGTTTCTTCGGCGGGATGCTCGGTGCGCCGGTCGCGCGAAGTGGCGTGGTCGGCCGGGCGGTGGAGTTCCACGCTGCGGCCCGCGCCGCGGGAGCGGAGCTGGTCTTCACCCGGTTCACCGTTCCCGGCGACGGGGGTTCGCTGGTCCGCAACACCGCCTTCATGCGGGCAGTAGGCGACGCGCAGGAGATGTTCCGGCCGGGTGCGCCCGGCGCCCAGCTGATTCCGGAGATGTCGGAACTGGCCAGCGGGGCCATGGTGGCCGACAACCAGAAGCTCTCCGGGCTGGCCGGGAACAACGTCGTGCGATGGCTGCTGGACCGGTCGATCAGCACGGTATTCATCACGGGGGTGGCCACCAACCTGACCGTGGAGCAGACGGCCCGGCACGGGACCGACCTCGGCTTCACGGTCTACGTGGTCAGCGACTGCGTAACGGCGGTGGACGAGGCGACCCACCGGTCGTCGCTCGGCAACCTGGAACTCACCACGGCAGGCTGCCTCACCGCTGAGAACGCCCTTGCGCAGATCCGGGAAACCGCCCGCGTCGCGAGGTGCGGCGGCCGGGCTCAAGCCGGCTGAGCCACCGGCTCTGGCCAGGGCGCCTGTTCCCGGGAGCACCACCAGGTCGACCGGCCGCCGACCGTGCTGTGCCTCATCTCGGCACCGCAGCGGGGGCAGGTGCCGCCCGGGTGGCGGGCCGGTATGACCTCCCCGGTGTGCACACCCCCTTGGGCGATGGCCGCCTTCAGCGCGGACTGCAGGGCCCGGTACAGCCGGTCGGCGTCCTTGCGCTGCAGCCGGGCTAACCGGTGCGGCGGGCGGGATCCGGGCCTGCCAGAGCGCCTCGTCGGCGAGCAGGTTACCGACGCCGGCGATCTTGGACTGATCCAGCAGCCGCGCCTTGACCGCGATCGTGCCCTTCATGATCAGCTGGCGGAACTGGGCTCGCGTGACCCCTTCCGCGTCCGGCCCGAGCGCGTCGGTGTCGGGATTCAGCCGGACCCGTCCCAGCCGGCGCTTGTCGAACAGGGCCAGCCGGCCGCCGTCGGCGAACTCGAGCGTGAAACGGTTCCATTCCGGCTTGCCCGGTCCCGCTTCCCGGCCCGGGCGTGCGTCCAGGGCGGGCTCGCCCGGCCCGGGCTCGTCTCCGGCCGGGCGTGCCGGCCCGTCGCCCGGGCCGGGCCGGCTCTCCCGGCCGCTGGGCCGCTGCGTTCGCGCCGCTGCGGCCCCCATCCGCCACCCCCCGTCGTCCGGTCGCCTGCCGTGACGACGATCCGGCCTCCCATGCCGAGGTGGATACCCAGCTCGGGCCCCGGCTCGGGCGAACCGTTCACCCCGGAGGTCTCGCACCACATGGTCTTGCCACGCCGCCGGGCCGATGTGAGCGTGCGCCCGACGAGCGCGTCGCGCAGCTGCCCGGGGGTGTGCGGGCGGCAGACGAACGCGTCGGCGTCGTCGACGGCGACGATGCGGCGGTTCAGGGCCTGATCGGCGATCAGCCTGCGGGCGGTCTCGACCTCAGGAAGCTCCGGCACCTAACCGTTCTATCGCCCCCCTGGTCAGCCGCAGCGCCGGCCCGGGCTGACGCCGCCGGTAGGCGGCGATAGGTGCTGGACGATCGAGGATGTCGCCCCGGGCTGGCGGGTTCCTCCCGGCCTCAGGAGGTGGTCGGCGGCCTCAGCCGCAGCCCGGACATGCCGCCGTCCACGGCCAGGGCCGTGCCGGTCGTGGCCCCGGCCAGCGGGCTGGCGAGGTAGGCGATGGCGGCCGCGACCTCGTTGGCCGAGACCAGCCGCCCCATGGGCTGGCGGGCTTCGAGGGCGGCGCGCTCGGCCGCGGGGTCGGGAGCGGCGTCGAGCAGGCGGCCGATCCACGGAGTGTCCGCGGTACCGGGCGTCACGCAGTTCACCCGGATGCCCTCCCGCACGTGGTCGGCGGCCATGGCGAGGGTCAGCGCGTACACCGCACCCTTGCTAGCGGAGTACAGCGCCCGCTGCGGGAGCCCGGCGACGCCGGCCACCGAGCAGGTGTTCACGATCGCCGCCTGGCCGGTGTCCGCCGCGGCGCGGCGCAGGTGCCACAGCGCGGCGCGGCTGGTCCGGACCATGCCGAGCACGTTGATGTCCAGGACCCGGCGCCACTCCTCGTCGGAGTTGTCCTCCACCGTCCCCGCGGCCCCGATCCCGGCGTTGTTCACCAGGATGTCGAGCCGGTCGCCCAGTGCGACGACGGCCTCGCCGACCGCGCTGCGCACCGCGTCGTCGTCGGTCACGTCGGCCTTCACGCCGATGAGATCGTGGCCGGAATCGGCCAGGTCCCGGTCCAGGATCGCCACCCGCGCCCCCCGGCTGGCCAGCAGTCTGGCCGTGGCAAGTCCGATGCCTGAGGCGCCGCCGGTCACGAGCGCGGACAGCCCGTCGAACTCGCCGCCCGCGCCCGCGGCGCCCGGACTACCGCTGGATCCGCTGCCCGGCCCGGTTCCCGGCTCGCTCATGCGCATCCTCCCGCTCGTTTGCCCGGCCGGCAGTGGTTCTCGGCTGGCACTGGTTCTTAGCTGGCACTGGTTACTACAGTGTCGTAGCTCGCACTGGTAAATCCATCCGATGTATAGCGCAGCACAGTGCACGCGTCCAGGCCGGCCTGGCTCCGGACTCGTCCGGTAACGTGCTGACCGAGGCGACCCACGACGTCCGAGGGAAACGGTGCCGATGCGGATAGCCCTGTTCGTCACGTGTCTCACCGACACCCTGTTCCCGGCCACCGGCCGGGCCGTCGTGGCGCTGCTCGAGCGGCTCGGCCATCAGGTGGAGTTCCCCGACGGGCAGACCTGCTGCGGCCAGATGCATTTCAACAGTGGCTACCGGCGGGAGAGTCTGCCGATGGCGCGGGGGTTCGCCGAGGCCTTCGCGGAGTTCGACGTCATCGTGAGCCCGTCGGCCTCCTGTACCGCGATGGTCCGCGAGTACCACGGCCAGCTTGCCGCCGAAGCCGGCGACACTGCCCTGGCCCGCACCGTGGCCTGCCTCGCGCCGCGCGTTTACGACCTGTCCACCCTGCTGGTGGACGTGCTGGGGGTGACCGACGTGGGTGCGTACTTCCCGCACCGGGTGACCTACCACCCCACCTGCCATTCGCTGCGGATGCTCCGGGTCGGCGACGCGCCGCTGCGGCTGCTGCGCGAAGTGCGCGGGCTGGAGCTGGCCGAGCTGCCCGCGGCGGAGTCCTGCTGCGGCTTCGGCGGCACGTTCTCCATAAAGAACCCCGACGTCTCCGCCGCGATGTGCGCCGACAAGGTTGCCGCCGTTCAGCAGGCCCAGGCCGAGGTGCTGTGCGCCGCCGACAACTCCTGCCTGATGCACATCGGCGGCTCGCTGAGCCGCCAGCGCGCCGGGGTGTCCACCATGCACCTGGCGGAGATCCTGGCCAGCACCGAAGACCAGCCTGCGGTGCCGCAGGGGCATGAGACGGCGGCCGCCGATGAGCAGGGCCGCTCCAGTGCGAGCGCAGGCCCGCGGTCGCCAGCCACGACCCTCAGCCGGAACCGGACCGCCGGGCGCATCCCGAGCTGGCCATGCCGACCTATCTCGGCATGCCGCCCTTCCCGGAGGCAGCGGCCGCCGCACTCGCCGACTCCCAGCTCCGCCACAACCTTGCCCACGCGACCGGCGTGATCCGCGCCAAGCGGGCCGGCGTCGTCGCCGAGCTCAGCGACTGGGAGCAGCTGCGGTCCGCGGCCAAGGCGATCAAGGATCACACGCTCGCCCACCTGGACACCTACCTGTTGCGGCTGGAAGACAGCGTCACCCGGGCCGGCGGTCACGTCCACTGGGCCGCCGACGCCACCGAAGCCAACGCCATCGTCGCGGCCCTGGTCCGGGCGCGCGGGACGGACCAGGTCGTCAAGGTGAAGTCGATCGCGACGGAGGAGACCGGTCTCAACGAGGCGCTGGCCGCCGACGGCATCACCGCTATCGAGACGGACCTCGCCGAGCTGATCGTCCAGCTGGGTCACGACCGGCCGAGCCACATCCTGGTGCCGGCCATCCACCGCAACCGCAGCGAGATCAGGGAGATCTTCCTCCGCGAGATGCCGGACGCGCCGCGGGAGCTCACCGACCACCCGCCGGACCTGGCCGCGGCGGCCCGCGAGCATCTGCGGCGCGCGTTCTTGTCCGCGAAGGTCGGCGATCTCCGGCGCCAACTTCGCGATCGCGGACACCGGATCGCTGGTGGTCGTGGAGTCCGAAGGCAACGGCCGGATGTGCCTGACGATGCCCGAGACCCTGATCTCGTTGGTGGGGATCGAGAAGATCCTGCCGTCCTGGCGGGACCTGGAGGTGTTCCTCGCGCTGCTGCCGCGCTCCTCCACCGCCGAGCGGATGAACCCGTACACGTCGATCTGGTCCGGGGTGACTCTGGGGGACGGGCCGCGCGAGTTCCACCTGGTGCTGCTGGACAACGGCCGCACCGCCATCCTCGCCGACGACATCGGCAAGCAGGCGCTGCGGTGTATCCGCTGCTCGGCGTGCCTGAACGTGTGCCCGGTCTACGAGCGGATCGGCGGCCACGCCTACGGATCGCCGTATCCCGGGCCGATCGGGGCCATCCTGTCCCCGCAGCTGCGCGGCATGTCGTCCCCGCTGGACCGGTCGCTGCCCTACGCCTCCAGCCTGGGCGGCGCCTGCTACGACGTCTGCCCGGTCGCGATCAACATTCCTGAGGTCCTGGTCTACCTGCGGGCGAAGGCCGTGGACGCCAAGCGGGAAAAGGATTCAGCCCCAACGGCTCGCCTTCGGCATCACCGCCTGGGGATTGCGTTCCCCCCGCCGCCCAAGGCCGCCCAGCGGGCCGCCTCGGCCAGCCGCAAGCTGATCGGGCGGTCGGGGAAGATCCGGCGGCAGCCGCCCCCGCTCAGCGGCTGGACCGACACCCGCGACGCGCCCGCCCCGCCGCCGGAATCGTTCCGGGCCTGGTGGAGCCGCACCCGAGGCCCCGGGCAGCGGGGCCCACACGCCCCGCTGCGAGACGCTGTCCGCCGCGGGGCAGCGGCCGCCGGGGCAGAGCGGCCGCCGGGGCAGACGTCGGCCGGGGCAGAGCGGTCGGCCGGGCGGCCGGGGCAGAGCGGCGAGCCGGGGGAGGCCGGGCGGTCATGACGAGCCGCGAGCAGATCCTGGGCCGGGTCCGCGCGGCCATCGGTGCGGCCCCGGGCCCGCGCTCAGACGCCGACCTGGACACCGCGTACGCGGCGCTGCCGAGGCCCTACCTGCGCGCCCACCATGACCCCGCCTGCCACGACATCGTGGCCCTGTTCGCCGAGCGCGCCGCCGACTACCGCGCCGTCGTCGAGCGCGTCGCTCCGGACGGCCTTCCCGCCGCTATCACCAGCGCCCTCACCGGCCGCGCGGACGCCTTCGAGCGGATCCGCGGCGCGCGCTTCGTGGTCCCGGACGGGGTGCCGGAGGAGTGGGTTGAGGGGCTTCGGGGGTCCATAGTGCTCGTGCGGGACGAGCCCCCGCTGTCCGCCGCGCAATTGGACGAGGTGGCGGGAGTGGTTACCGGCTGCGCGGGGGCGATCGCGGAGACAGGCACGATCGTGCTGGACCACGGTCCCGGCCAGGGCCGCCGCGGGCTGACCCTTGTACCCGACTTCCATCTGGTTGTCGTCCGCGCGGACCAGGTGGCGGCCGACCTGCCGGACGCCTTGGGGCGGCTGGACCCGGGCCGACCGCAGACCCTGATCTCGGGCCCGTCGGCCACCAGTGACATCGAGCTGATCCGGGTCGAAGGCGTGCACGGCCCCCGGAACCTGCACATCCTGCTGGCTGGCTGACCCTGCGTCCCGCTTGGTCCGTTCGGCCTGGTGCCCCGCCCTTCCGGCCCCGGTCCCTGTTCTACCGTTTCGCCGGGCTCCCGGTTTCCGTCGAAGTCCGGCCCGGCCGGCCCGCTGGCCCGTCGTTCGTCCGGCCCGCTCGGCCCGCTGCCCGCTCACTCCGCCGTTCTTCCGGCCGCCTGCTCGATGAGGCCGCATAGCTGCAGGTCAGAAGGGCTTCCCTCGGCACCGTCGACGC
>CAVZKY010000014.1:0-49293 GCA_963775825.1 uncultured Actinomycetes bacterium | reverse complement strand
ACCGATGCACCTGGTCGGGCCCGCGCGCCGTTTACGGGCCGGCCTAACACTGCGCGCAGGCGGGGCACAGGCCGAAGAGCTCGACCGTGTGGCCCACGTCGGTGAATCCGGCGTCGCGGGCGACCCGCTCGGCCCACTGCTCGACCACCCGGCCCTCCACCTCGACGCTCGTGCCGCAGTTCCGGCAGGTCAGATGGTGATGATGGGCGCTCGTCTCGCACCGGCGGTAGAGGGTCTCGCCGCTGTCGTCGCGGATGGCGTCGACCGCGCCTTCCTCGCTGAGCACCTGGAGGTGGCGGTAGACAGTGGTGAGCCCGATGTGCTCGCCCCGCCGCCGCAGCTCGGCGTGGATCTGCTGGGCGCTGCAGAAGCCGGGGAGGTTTTCCAGCGCGGCCGCGAGCGCCGCCGCCTGCTTGGTGCCGCGCACCTTGGTACCGCGGGGCGCGCGTCCCGGTGGCGGGTTCCGGCTTCGACGTGGTCACAACCGCACCGTACAACCTCGCTTTGACGGCTCCAAATAGAAATGATTATCATTACGGCCATGCGCCGATTTAGTCAGCCCCTGGCCGCTGCTGCCGCCCTCGGTGCCGCCCTGCTCACCGCCGCCTGCTCCGCCGGCGCCGCGGCCGGACCGTCGGCCAGTTCCGGCCATGCCATCGTGGCCGTCGGCGCGGAAAACGAATACGCCAGCGTCATTCAGCAGGTTGGTGGCAAGTACGCCACGACGTCGGCCGTCATGAGCAACCCGAACACCGACCCGCACACGTTCGAGGCCAGCACGAGCGTGGCCCGCGAAGTCAGCGCAGCCCAGCTGGTCGTGCAGAACGGCGTCGGTTACGACACGTTCATGAACACGATCGAGCGGGCCGTGCCCGACGCCGGCCGCAAGGTCATCGACGTGCAGAATCTGCTCGGCCTGCCGGACAGCACGCCGAACCCGCACCTGTGGTACAAGCCGTCCACGATGCCCGCCGTGGCCAACGCCGTCGCCGCGGACCTGGCTTCGCTGCAGCCCGCACATGCCTCGTACTTCAGGGCCAACGCGCGTACCTTCATCGGGTCGCTCGCCGCGTGGGGCCAGGCCGTCGCCGCGTTCAAGGCTAAGTATCCGGGCACCCCGGTCGCGGTTACCGAGCCGGTCGCGGACTACATGCTGCAGGCTGCGGGGGCCGACATCATGACCCCGTTCGCCTTCCAGGCCGACATCATGAACGGCGTGGACCCGTCGGCCCAGGACGTCGCGCTGGAACGGAGCCTGTTCACCCAGCACAAGGTGAAAGGCTTCTTTCTCTACAACCAGCAGGTGACCGATAGCCTGACGGAGTCGTTCATCTCGCTGGCCCAGCAGAATGGCGTCCCGGTCGTGGGGGTCTACGAGACAATGCCAACGCCCGGCTATACCTACCAGACCTGGATGCTGGCCGAGACCAACGACCTTCAGCAGGCCGTAGCCCACCAGAAGTCGGCAGCGAAACTGTGACGTCCACCAGCGCGCGCCTTCCCCGCTCCGACGAGCTGCTCCGGCTCGATGGGATCAGCGTCCGGCTGTCCGGCCGCGAGATCCTGAACGACGTCAGCTTCGCCGTCCGGCCGGGGGAGTTCACCGGCCTCATCGGGCCGAACGGTGCAGGCAAGACCACGATCCTGCGGGTGATCCTCGGGCTCCAGCCCCCGTCCTCGGGCACGGTCACCGTGGCCGGCTCCAGCTGGGCCAGCGGCCCGGACGGCGGCGCCGGGGCCCGGTGGTCGGGTATGTGCCGCAGAAGCTCCTGATTGAGCCCGACATGCCGCTACGCGTGCGGGACGTGGTGGCCCTGGGCATCGACGGCAACCGGCTCGGCGTACCGTTGCCGTCCCGGGCCCGGCGCGACCTGGTCGCCGAGACCCTGCGGGCGGTCGGGGCGGACGGGTACGCCGACGCCCGGGTGGGTGAGCTGTCCGGTGGCGAGCAGCAGCGGGTGATGATCGCGCACGCGCTGATCAGCTCCCCGCGACTATTGCTGCTGGACGAGCCGCTCGCCAACCTGGACATCCGCAGTGCCCAGGGCATCGTCGCCATTCTGGCCCGGCTGGCGCATGAGCAGCGGATCGCGATCCTGATCTCCGCGCACGACATGAACCCGCTGGCGCAGGTGATGGACCGGATCGTGTACGTGGCGGCCGGCCGCGCCGCGGTGGGCAGCAGCGAGGAGGTCCTGCGCACCGACGTGCTGAGCAATTTGTACGGCCAGCACGTGGACGTGCTGCACGTGCATGGCCGGGTGGTGATCGTGGCAGGGGAGGACGACGAGGACACCGGCAGCCCCGGCGACCTGGACCTGCAGCCGGATGGCGTGTACGGCAGCGGAGCCGCGTGAGCCGATATGGAGCACTTCTTGCACTACCTCTTTGAGCCCGGGCTGACGTCGAGCGGGCCGGGGCGCGTCGCGCTGCTGGTTGGCACGGTGGTGGCGGTCACCTCAGGCGTCGTAGGGGTGTTCACCGTGACCCGCGGCCAGTCCTTCGCCGGGCACGCGCTGGCCGACGTGGCCACGACCGGCGGTGCCGGCGCCTTCCTCATCGGTCTCAACCAGTTCTGGGGCTTTCTGGCCTTCGGGATCGGCGCGGCCGCCTTCCTGGAGATCATCGGCGTCCAGCGGCGCCGTGGCCGGGACGTCGCGACCGGGGTCGTCCTGGGCGCCGGGCTCGGTCTGGCCGCGCTCTTCCTGTACCTGGACGCGGCCAGGACCAGTACCACGGGCGCGTCGTTCACGGTGCTGTTGGCTCGATCTTCGTTATCGCGTCCTCGACCGTCCCGGCCCTGATCGCTTCCGGCCTGATCGCGCTGCTGGTCGTGGTGGTGCTGTCCCGGGTTCTGCTGCTGAGTTCACTCAGCCCGGATATCGCCGCGGTCCGGGGCGTGCCGGTGCGCGCGGTCGGCGCGGCCTACCTGATCGCGCTGGCCATCTCGGTCTCGCTGTCCGCGGTGGCCATCGGCGCCGTGCTGAGCACGGCGCTGCTGATCGGTCCGGCCGCCACCGCGCTGCGGATCGCCAAGGGCCCCGTCCGCGCGATGGCCGTCTCCGCGCTGATCGGCGTGGTCGCCACCTGGCTGGGCATCCTGCTGGCCTACGACAGCTACGACTGGCCGCCGCACGGGCACGGCTGGCCGGTGAGCTTCTTCATCGTCGCCCTCGTGGTGATCTGCTACCTGCTCACCTACCTGCGCCGACCGTCCCGGTCCCGTTCCGTCCGGACCGCATCCGGCGCCGCGGGGCCCACTCCCGTTCCGAGGAGGGGGCATGTTCAGCGGCTTCATGATGAACACCTGGATCGCGGCGACAATCGTCGCGGTCATTGCCGGAGTGGTCGGTTTCTTCGCCGTGCTGCGCGGTTCGACGTTCGCCGCCCACGCCATCCCGAACGGCGCCTTCGCCGGCGCGGCCGGGGCGAGCCTGCTGGGCATCAGTACCCTGGTTGGCCTGGTGGTTTTCTCGGTAGCCGGGGCCCTGGGGATCGGTGCGTTCGGCCGCCGCGCCCGGCACGACGTGGCCACCGCGCTGGCCCTGGTCCTGATGCTGGGGCTCGGCGCCCTGTTCATCAGCGTGAGCACCGAGTACGCGCAGGAGACGTACTCGCTGCTGTTCGGCGAGGTGTTCGGCGTCAGTCCCGATGAGCTCCTGCCGATCGCGATCCTGGGCGCGGCGAGCATCCTGGCCATCGGCGTCATTTTCCGGCCGCTGATGCTCTCGTCCGCCATGCCCGAGGTCGCCGAGGCCCGCGGGGTGAGCTCGGCCCGGATGGAGATGGTGTTCCTGCTGATCATGGCCCTGGCCACCAGCATGACGGTACCGGTGGTCGGAGCCCTGCTGATGTTCAGCCTGATGATCGGCCCCGCCGCCGCGGCCCGGTCGTTCACGCCCCGGCCCGGGCTTGCGATCGGCCTGTCCATCGCTTTCGGCCTGGCCACCGTCTGGACCGGGATCGCGGTCTCGTACGTGACCAACTGGCCGCTCGGCTTCTTCGTCGGGGTCCTGGGCGCCGTCTTCTACCTGGCCGGCCTGGGCCTGGGCCACGTTCCGGCGCACCCGGTCCGTCCGCGCCGCGGGCCCGGGCCGCCCCGCCCCGGTCACCGCACAGCCCGCTTGACATCCTCCATCGCCCTGAAGGACGAGGATTCCTTGCACACAGCTGACGCGTCTCAGCATAGTGCAGGGGCGGCATCGCTTGGCTCTCGCGCTATCGCCGCCCCTGCGAAGTCGCCATTCCCTGCGCGCTGTCAGCCATGTGCAAGAGGTCTGCGGATCGTCGCCGTGCCTAGGTGCGCAACAGCGCTTACCGCGCTGCCACCGCATGCCCCTCGGCGGGTCCGTCGGACGTCGATCACTATACTGCGCCGTACCCGGCGCTCCTCCCCGCCCTGAACGGCGGGGTTTCCGCACCGGAGGTTATTGATGACCCACGAGGCGACCACGGCGGAAGCCGGGCCGGTCCCGGGGAAGCCGTCGGCGCGCAGCCAGCAGCGCTGGCGGCGTGAACGCCGGATACCTGAACGCACACCGGCACGACCTGATCCCGCTGGCGCAGCCCGCTACCCGCAATCCTGGCAGGTGGCCGGCACGCCCCTGCTGGCCCGGCCCCAGTGGCGGCCCGCTGACCCGGTCCCGCTGGAGGCCGTCACGCTGTCCTGGCACCCGGGCCCCCCGGCGCGGTCTCGACCCGGTTCAGCCGCGCCTCCGCGGGGGTACGCCCGCTGCGCGCCGACGGCACCCGCTTCGGCTCGTACGCCGAGGCGCTCGCCGCCCTCCGCCCGCCCCGGCTGCTGGAGAACCGCATGTGCTACCGGCTGCTCGGCGGCGGCGACTGTCCGCCGGGCACCGGGCCCCGGCTCGCACCTGGCCTTCGGCGCGAATCGCTACTTCGACCTGATCAACGTCAGCGAGGCCGTCGCCCATGAGACGGCGGCCTGGGTGCTCGCTCACCCGGACCGGGCGATCGGCCCGCGCCCGGACGAGTTGCCGCTGCGGTCGGCGATCGGCGACCCGCTCGACCTGGCCCGGCGCTCGGTCACCACCGGCATCGCCACGCTGATCCTGCGCGTGGACCGCGAGGCAGGAACGGCCCAGATGCTCCTGCACTGGCGGGATCCGGCGAGTGTCGCGGTCAACGGGGGGCTGTACCAGGTCGCGCCGGCCGGTATGTTCCAGCCCTCGGGCGAAGCCAGGGCGAACCTGGCCAACGACCTCAGCCTGTGGCGGGCCATCGCCCGGGAAGTGTCCGAGGAACTGCTCGGCACCAGCGAGGACTACGGCAGTGACCAGGCGCCGATCGAGTACGAGCGCTGGCCGTTCTTCGCCGCGCTGAGCGGCGCGCGGCAGGCCCGGACGCTGCGGGGTTACTGGCTCGGAGCCGGCGCCGACCCGCTGACCCTGGACGTCGACCTGCTGACCGTCCTCGTCTTCGACGCGGAATTGTTCGACGCGGAGTTTGGCGGCCTGGTGTCGGCCAACGAGGAGGGGCACATCCTCGCCGGCGGCACCGGCGCTGGCGCGGCCGCCGCCCCTGGCGAGGTGGGTATCGAGTTCACCGCGGCCAACGTGGACCGTTTCACCAGCGTCGAGGCCATGCAGCCGGCCGGCGCCGCGATCCTGCGCCTGGCCTGGCGGCACCGGGATGTGCTGCTGGATGGCTGACCGCCGCCTCGCCTCCTTCTACCCCGCGGGCCCCATACCCGCCGTCAATACACGGGTCCGCAACCCCGGCCTCGCGAGTGCCCGCGGACGCGGGCCAGTATGGAGGCATGGCGAACCGGCTGAAAGATGCGACCAGTCCGTACCTGCTGCAGCACGCGGACAACCCGGTGGACTGGTGGCCGTGGTCGGCGGAGGCGTTCGACGAGGCCCGGCGGCGTGACGTCCCGGTCCTGCTCTCGGTCGGCTACGCCGCCTGTCACTGGTGTCATGTGATGGCACACGAATCGTTCGAGAATCCGGCCACCGCCGCGCTGATGAACGAGCGGCTGGTGGCGATCAAGGTGGACCGCGAGGAGCGGCCCGACGTGGACGCCGTCTACATGACCGCGACGCAGGCCATGACCGGGCAGGGCGGCTGGCCGATGACGGTGTTCATGACACCGGACCGCGAGCCGTTCTACTGCGGCACCTACTTTCCGCAGCCGACCTTTCAGCAGCTCATCCGCGGTGTCACCGAGGCCTGGAACAAAGACCGGAGCGGTGTAAGGGAACAGGCCGCGCGCGTCACCGAGGCGCTCGCCAGCAACGCGTCGGCCACCGCCCGGGCGCTGCGTGACGGCGGCGATTCCGGCGCTCTGGCCGGCCTGGCCGGGACCGGAGCGGCCGGCGCGGCTCTGGACGGCGCGTGCGCCGCCGCCCTCGCGGGCCTGGGCGGCGACTTCGACGAGTCGCACGGCGGCTTCGGCCGCGCGCCGAAGTTCCCCCCGTCCATGGTGCTGGAGTTCCTGCTGCGGCACGACGAGCGGGCGGGTAGCGCCGAGGCCCGGCGGATGGCGGAGCAGACGCTGGAGGCCATGGCCCGGGGCGGTCTCTATGACCAGCTGGGCGGCGGGTTCGCGCGCTACTCGGTGGACGCCGCCTGGGTCGTGCCGCACTTCGAGAAGATGCTCTACGACAACGCCCTGCTCGCCCGGGTCTACGCGCACTTCTGGCGCCGGACCGGATCGCCGCTGGCTCGCCGCGTGGCCGCGGAGACTTGTGACTGGATGCTCCGCGAGCTGCGGACTCCCCAGGGCGGCCTGGCCGCATCGCTGGACGCCGACAGTGAAGGCGAGGAGGGACGGTTCTACGTCTGGACGCGAGCCGAGGTCGCGGAGGCCACTGGCCCGCAGGACGCGGCGTACGCCGCGGACGTCTTCGGCGTGACCGAGACGGGTAGCTTCGAGCAGTACCGCTCGGTGCTCCAGCGGCGTGCGGAGCCCGCGGACCCAGAGCGTTTTGCCGCCGTCCGCGCGGCCCTGCTGGCGGCGCGGGAGCACCGGGTCCGCCCGGGCCGGGACGACAAGGTTGTGGCGGCGTGGAACGGCCTGGCGATCGCGGCGCTGGCCGAGACCGGGCTGCTGCTGGACCGGCCTGACCTGGTGGCGGCGGCCCAGGATGCGGCCCGCCTGATCGCCGATGTCCACCTGTCCGATGGCCGCCTGGCGCGAAGCTCCCGGGACGGGACGGCCGGGCCGAGCGTGGGCGTTCTGGAGGACTATGCGTGCGTAGCCGAAGGCTTCATCGCCCTGTCCGGGGTCACCGGGGAGGCCCGCTGGGTGACGCTGGCCGGCGAGCTGCTGGAGACCGTGCTCGGCTCGTTCAGCGACGGGAACGGCGGGTTCTACGACACCGCGTCCGGCGCGGAGCGGCTCATCTACCGCCCGGCCGATCCCGCCGACAACGCCACGCCGTCCGGCGCGTTCTCCGCCGCGGGCGCGCTGCTGAGTTACGCGGCGCTGACTGGTTCCGCCCGTCACCGGGAGGCGGCGCTCGCCGCGCTGGGCGTACTGCCCGTGCTGGCTGGGCGGTATCCCCGCGCGGCCGGCTGGGGACTGGCGGTCGCCGAGGCTGTGCTCGCCGGGCCGGCTGAGATCGCCGTCGTGGGGCCGCCCGGCAGCCGGCACACCCATGAACTGCACCGGACCGCGCTGCAGGCCGCACCGCCCGGCGCCGTGCTCGCCCTCGGCGACGGAGCGGACGCCGCCGTCCCGCTGCTGGCCGGCCGGGGCCTGGTGGAGGGCGGGGCCGCGGCCTACGTCTGCCGCAACTTCACCTGCCGGCTGCCCGTCACCGACCCGGCCGCGCTCCGCGCCGAGCTCTCGCCCGCCTGAGCTTGTGATCATGATGGTGCGATCTCACTCAGGTTCCACCGACAGAAATTAACAAAATTCTCCGCGGATCGAGACCGCATACCGCATCGCCCGACTTCAGCGTAGAGTGATATTTCATCGCTCTATGTAGTCCGTCCAGCTAGATGGCGCGTCTAACTCTTGTGAGAAAGGAGCGGCTGGGGATTTGCGAAGCGTGCGAGGCCACCCCTGGCCGTAATCGCACGCTGAAAACTGGCTGAATAAATCATGCAACTTCAATCTCAAACGGCATGGGTATGGACGGCCGGGGCACACATGAGGCATGTTGGCTGAGGTGCCTTGTCCGGAACGGCGAAGGACGCACGGAACCGGCAGACGGGTCACATCCGTCAGAGAACGGAAGGCCAGCCAGGCAGCGCGATCAATCCGCAACGGCCGCGCCGCCGAATAGTCCGTGATGTCCGCGACGAAGGGAGAGCCTGTGCGGGGTAAGGCGGGTGTGCTTCCTGCTCTGGTGGCTGCGGCCGGACTGCTGGGCGCGGTAGCGGCCCTGGGCGTTCCGGCCGGGTGGCGATCGGCTGCGGCCCGCCCGCCGGCGGCACGCCACTCCGTCTCCGCGGCCGCCGCGGCACAGTCGGGGGCAGCCCCCGGCCCCGGGCGCCTGACGTCCTTCTTCTCGGTGCCGGTTACCCGGCTGGCCCGCACCGCCGCCCCAGCGGTCGCACCGCTGCACGGGCTGCTTCCGGCCGACATCATCGTCGTTGCGCCGTCCTCGCTCCCGGCCGGGACCCTGACGGCCATCCAGCGGCTCCCGGGGGTTACCGCCGCCCAGTCCGTGGAAGCCGCCAAGATCCGGGTGAACGGCAAGTACACCGCCGTACTCGGCGTCGACCCGTCCACGTTCCGCGGTTACGCGGCGCAGAAGGCGGCCTCGTCCGACCCACTCTGGCAGAGCGTTGCCGCGGGCGACGTAGCTGTCTCCTACACCATGGGCAGCCAGGACAGGCTGCCGCTGGGCGGCACGGTGCGCGTGGACGCGGCCAAGCGGGAGAACCTGAAGGTCGGCGGGCTCGGCACCGTCGGGATCGAGGGCATCGACGCGGTGGTCTCGCACACCGTGGCGCGCTCCCTCGGGATGCCCGCCGCCAATGCCATCGTGATCAGCGCGCCGCACGCCAACCTGGCCTCCCTCGCCACCGCGGTGAAGCGGGTCATCCCGCACCGCGCCGCCGCCGAGCCGCTCATGACGCAGGTCACTGCGGGTGCAACCACGACCGAGGCCACCGCGGCCGGGGTGTCCGGCATCTCCGGCAGCAGCGCGGGCGCAGGGCGGAGCCAGATCATCACCATGCTCAACGCCGCCCTGAGCCGCCAGGGGATGCCGTACGTGTGGGGCGCGGCGGGACCGACGTCGTTCGACTGCTCGGGCCTCGTGCAGTGGTCGTTCGCCCAGGCCGGGGTGACCATGCCGCGGGTGGCCGCGGATCAGGCCAGTACCGGGCCGGCCGTGCCCGTCAGCCAGCTTCAGCCCGGTGACCTGCTCTTCTACCACACCGATCCGACCGACCCGGGTTACATCTCGCACGTCGCCATCTACCTGGGCGACGGCAAGATGATCCAGGCGCCGGAAACGGGCGAGAACGTCGAAGTGGTCCCGGCCGACACCGGCAGCGAGTTCGCCGGTGCGGTCCGGGTGGACCCGGCGCTGGCCGCCGCGGTGGCCGGCTCCATCTAGGAGCGGCAGGCCCGCTCCCCTAGTCGGCCCTGGAATGGGTCGTTAACAGGGACTTAATTGACCGAAAACATCGTTTCGGTCATCCATCGCACTAGTTAGCCGCGCACAAGCCGGAACTCGGCCATGGCCTGTGGCGATCCCCGGCCCGCATCGCTGTCGAAGTGCCGAAGGTCCCTTATCTCGGGATAGATGGCGTTGCTTGCGGTTCAGTCATGATTTATTTATTCTGCCTCAGGTGCGGAGGCGCGGGGAAGCGATCATCGTCGGCGTGGCGGTAATCTCGGTCACGGCTGCGGTTACTGTCATTCCGTATTTCCGTTTTGACTCGGCCCGGCCCGAGTTGCAGGGAGCCTACGAGACGGCGGCGGCGGTCATTGCCGTACTGGCCGCTATCCTCGCGGCCGTCCGTCTGCGGCGCCGGTGCAGCCGCGCCGACCTGGCTCTGGCCAGCGCGCTGGCGGTGATCGCGTTGTCCAATGTCTTGTTTGCCACCGTCCCCGATCTGGCCTGCCTGTCGGCCAGCAGTGTCGCCGTCTGGTCCGCGATCATGGGCCGGTCGCTGGGCAGCCTGCTGTTCGGCGTCGCGGCCTACGTCGCCTGCCAGGCCGCTTCAGCGTCCCGGCCGGGCGCAGGCCCTCGCAATAATGGCCGTTACCGGCGCCGTGGGCGGGATCTCCTCTGCTCCTGGGCGCTGACCGGCCGGTTGCCGAGCGTCGTCACCGTGGCGGCTCCCGCAGGTATGCGGCCGGTCCTGCACGCCGCCCCCTCGCTGACCGCCCTGGACATGGTTGCGGCCGTACTGACCGCGCTGGCCGCCGCCGGTTACCTCCTCCGGTTCCGGCGATCCGGCGATGAGTTCTTCGGCTGGCTGGGGGTCGCCGCGGTCTTCGCGGTCGCTGCGCAGGTCAATTACGCCCTGTACCCCTCCCTGTACACGCACGTCGTCTCGGCGGGTGATGCTTTCCGGCTGTGCTTCTACGCCGTGCTGTTCGTCGGCTCGGTACGCGAGGTCTGGTCGCACTGGGTGGGGCTGTCCGACGCCCGGGTGGCCAGTGAGCGGCGCCGGATCGCGCGTGACCTGCATGACGGCCTTGCCCAGGAACTCGCCTATCTGACCCGGCACCTCGAACTCACTGAAGGGGACGTAGAGGTCGAGGCGCTAAGCCGGCTGCGCCAGGCCGCCGATCGTGCCCGGCTGGAGTCGCGGCTGGCCGTCAGGGGGCTGACGGTCACCGCTCAGCCTGGCGGCTGCGGAAGCGCTGGCTGACGCGGTTGGCGAGGTGGCCAAGCGGTTCGGCCTTGATCTGGAGCTCGACCTGGTGGCTGGCCTGCATCTCCCGGCCGCGCCCACCGCGGTCCTGGTCCGGATCGCCTGCGAAGCCGTCGTCAATGCCGCGCGGCACAGTGGCTCGGCCCTGGTCGCCGTTCGCCTGCACCGGGAGGGAAAGCGGATCCGGATGGTGGTCCGCGACTGGGGCTGCGGCTTCGACCCGTCCGCTCATCCGGCGGGCTTCGGTCTGACGTCCATGCGGGAGCGGGCCCAGTCGGTCGGCGCTGTACTGACGGTGAGCTCCGAGCCAGGCTTCGGCAGCCAGGTGGAGGTCGTCCTTTGAATCTGCGCCGCACCTGGATCTCAGGCCAATACCGCAGCCAAGCATAATTACCCAGGCCGCCGCGTGCTTCGGTCACCGCGTAATGGTGCAATGAAAGGAGCGACCAGGCACCCGTGCCGAGGCGCCCCGCTTATTTCACATCTGTGTCAGGCGAACCGGCTTAAAGCTGGCGGCGGAGAGAATTGCGGCTATATAAAATTGCCGCCCCGGGTGACCGGACGCCGGTAATACGCCAGCCCCGGCGAGCCATTATTCAGAAGGTATTTCTTGATTCATCGCTAGAAGCCGGGAACTAGGAGCATGTAACCGGGTGCTCGGGGTGCCAAAATTCTCGATGATCAATCACTTAGCGTAACTGTGTGATGACAAATTGTGCAAAGGAAGATTGATCAAGGGGTGAACGCCGGTAGCTGGCCGACCATGTGTCAATCAAGCTACCGGCAAATTTCTCTTTGTTGCAGCACGTATGACCAGGTCACTAACCCGTAACCCCGACAAAACGGACGCGTCTCCATCATAGGGTGTAAACCGTCTAGGAGGTTCGGGCGTCAAATACCTGTCAGGTCGCGGAGGCCTGCCGCAGCAGCTTGGGGCTGTTCGGCAAACGGTCAGTGCAGACAAGGGTTTGCCTGGGGAGACAGATGTCCGAAGTTTCAATCCCTGCCATCATTCGCGATAATTAATCGCCGCAAAGTGACAGTGAATCTACCGGCCACGCTGTTTCGGGAAGTGCGTTACGGAACGATTGCGAGCAGCCGCCGGAGCTGCGATTGCCTGGTCCCGGTGGGACCTGTCTTCGGTAAGGTCGTGAATTAGTTGCGGCCACCAGACTTCCCCGGATCGCCTATCGCTCAGTCGTCGCTTGCCCCGGCTCCGGCGCGGACGGCCCAGCAGCCGGCGAACTCGGCGCGGCCCTGGCCGCACGCACGATCGATGAGGGCAGCGCTGCTGATGAGCTGCGAACCGGGCCACGGCAGCCCGGTGGGGGCCATCGCGAGAGTCACGCCCCGGCGACCCGGCGCGTCCTGATCGCGGACGATCACGGCCGACCAGGGTCGACCTGCGGCGCGCGCTGGAAGCGGGTCAGCGGTTCAAGGTGTGCTCCGAGACCGCCGACGCGGCGGGGGCCATCCAGGCCTGCCTGCGCGATCGGCCGGAAATCTGCGTGCTCGACGTGAAGATGCCGGGCAGCGGGGTGGCGGCGGCATGGGAAATTGCCGCTCGCCTGCCTAGCGCGAAGATCGTCATGCTGACCGTTTCTGCCGACGACGCTGACCTCTTCGGGGCCATCCGGGCTGGCGCCGACGGCTACCTGCTGAAGACCATGAATTTCGCCCTGCTGCCGGACGCGCTCGATGGTGTCGTCTCCGGAGACGCGGCGATGCCCGGGGCACTGGTGGGTCGGGTGCTGAAGCGTCTCCGCGGGCGGGAGCCTCGTTGCCGCCAGCTCGTCACGCAGGGGACGGCGGAGCGGCTGACCAGCCGGGAATGGGAAGTGCTGGAGCTGCTCGCGCAAGAGCAGTCAACAAGTCAGATTGCCCGCAGCCTCGTCATCAGCCCCAGCGCCGTGCGCGTGCACATCGCCGCGATTGTCCGCAAGCTCGAGGTGCCTGACCGGGCCGCCGTGGCGGAGCTGTTTCGCGGGCGGTTCCTGACGTCACCGGCGGGGATGTGAGCGCCGGGATATCTGAGCGCCGGACTGGTTATCAAAGCGTGTGCCGTGCGGTCGCCTATTACCGTCATCGTGTTAATGTCATCGTGCGCAAAATCTGCGCGTGCCCGAACGCGTCGCTGCTAAATCTGCATCGCGATCAAGCGCTCAGAGACCTGAGCGCTTGATCGCCGCTGGCGCCCCCACCAGCTCGGCACCGACAGGTAGCGTGAGTAGTGGCTGAAGGTCCCGCCGAAGGGGAATATGAACTCCTCATCGCCCTGCAGCACGTACGCCAGTCATTAGACATAAACGGAGCGACGCGAACCAGAAGATCAAGTCCGCTTCCTTCATGGCAAGGGCTTAGGAGAGCCACTATTTTGGTCGGTGAGTCCTGCTATAGCGCAAAAAACCGACCTCGCGCTGGGAATCCGGTGTGCTTTATAAAGTGGTTCTACTTGGCATGCCCTGTGTCGGCAGGAAGCGGAGTGGGGGGGGCTTGGTGTATTACTCCGCTGGCGTGGTGGGCCCGGCCGAATTCGGCGCCGCCGCAGTTCCCTGCAGTGGTGCCTTTCCGCCTACTCCAGGCCTGGCCGACCGCCCATCCAGATCCGCCGGATGAAATCTGGCCGCTGCCGTCGACGTAGCGATGCTGCCCTGTCGCTGGGCGCATCCGAATTCAAGCTTGTCGAGCCGCCGCTGAACGCGGAAATCGTTTGGCCTGCCCCGAACATCCCTGCTCGTCGCAAAACAGGTCCGACCTGCCTGGAGGTAAAGGAAAATGACCACTCTTGTCACCGGCGGTGCCGGCTTCATTGGCTCCCGCCTGACCGAGAGCCTGCTCGTAGCGGCGAGGACGTTATCGTTCTCGACGACCTGAGCACTGGCAATGAGCGAAACCTCACCGCAGTTCTGGACCACCCGTCACTTCAGCTCTTTAAGGGGTCCATCCTCGATGTGCCCCTGGTTGACGAGCTCGTTGAGCAGGCCCGCACCGTGTATCACCTCGCCGCGGCGGTCGGAACCTTCACGATCCTCGACAAAACCCTCGAGAGCCTGCGCACCAACCTGCACGGGACCGAGAACGTCCTCGACGCCGCAGTCCGGCACGGCGCGCGCATTCTGGTGGCTTCAACCAGCGAGGTCTACGGCAAGAACACAAAGGTCGGGCTGTGCGAAGACGACGATCGCTACGTCGGCTCGCCGCTGAAGAATCGCTGGTCCTACGCGGAGGCCAAGGCCATTGACGAGACCCTTGCCTATCTATATGCGGTCGAGCACGGCCTGCAGACGGTCATCGTCCGGCTGTTCAACACGGTAGGCCCGCGTCAGAGCGGCCGCTACGGCATGGTGATCCCGCGGCTCATCGGGCAGGCGCTCGCTGGCGAGCCCCTTACCGTGTACGGGACCGGTAACCAGGTGCGCTGCTTCTGTCACGTGGACGACGCCGTGCCTGCCCTGCAGGCGCTGATGGCGGACCCGAGTGCGTACGGCCAGGTCTTCAACATCGGCGGCTCCGAGCAGGTGTCAATCACGCAGCTGGCTGAGCGAGTGGTGGCCCTCCTCGGCTCATCGAGCACCATTACCTACGTCCCCTATGAGTAGCCTACGGACCAGGGTTCGAGGACATGCAGCGCCGAGTGCCCGATTGCACCCGGGCCCGGCAGCAGATCGGTTCCGGCCCAGCCGGTCCCTGACGGACATCATCCAGGAGGTCGCGGCGCAGCAGATCGCCGACGGCCCGCGGGTGTCCGTCCTGTCAAACTGAGTCTGGCGAGGGATGGCAGAAACGCCGCTATGGAATCGCTGGCGCCGGCAGGCCTGGACCTCTGAACGGATGGCTGGGCTCCCCGAACCAGGCTCCCGGGAGGGCTTGTCGTGATCCCGGCCTGGCTGATGTTCGTGCTCGTCTTCGGCATCAACTTCACCTTCTGGGGAACGATCGGATTCGTCCGGATCGTCGACGGCGGCTTGGACCGGTTCCGGCGCCTTCCGCGGAACGCTGGCTCGGCGGCGCACCGGGCCCTGCGCGCTAACCGGGTCATTCAGGCCGCCGCAAGCGGCGGTCTGGCGGGCTCGGCCCTGGCCTCCGGGGGAGGCAGGATGCTCACCGTCGCCGACGTCGCGGTGCTCATGGCTGCCCACAACGAAGAGGTGGTCATCGACGACTCCCTCGCGGCAATTACTGAGCTCGTCCCGCCCGGCAACGTGCACGTCGTGTCGGACGCCTCCACCGATAACACGGTCACGCTCGCCCTCCGGCATGGTGTCAACGTCACCGAGACGGCCACGAACGTCGGAAAGGCAGGCGCCCTGGAGCAGGGCATCCGTACTTTCGGGCTGGTCGAACGGTTCAGCGCAGTGCTCCTGCTCGATGCCGATACCCGGCTTGATCCTGACTATTTTCAGGCGGCCCTGCCGCTCTTCGACGACCCGGACATCGTCGCGGTGGCCGGGTGTGCGCACAGCAACTGGCGCACTCCCGGCCTGTCGCTCTTGGGACGGCTGACGATTGCGCACCGAAGCCGGGTTTACGCGCTGACGCAGCGCCTGCTGAAGTTCGGGCAGACCTGGCGGCGGACAACGCTACCCACATCGTCCCCGGCTTCGCCAGCTTGTATCGCACGACCGTGCTCCCGAGCATGACGATCAACCCGACCGGCCTGGTGATCGAAGACTTCAACATGACCTTTGAGGTCTACCGGAAGCACCTGGGCCGGGTGGGCTTCACCACCAGCGCCAAGGCATTCACCCAGGACCCAGCTACGTCCACGACTACATCAAGCAAGTGAAACGCTGGGCTCTCGGGCTATGGCAGACGGTGCGTCGCCATCGGCTGCACCTGGACCGCCTCTCGGCGGTGGTCTGCGTGCTTCTCCTTGAGTGCTGACGGCCAGCCTGGCCTTCCTGGTGCTGCCGGTGATCGTCCTGGTCCTCGCCGTGCCGGATCTTTTCCCCTGGTGCTGCACTGGCCTGTGGTGTTGGCCGTCCATTCCGCCATCGCGAGTCACGTCAGCCTGCGGGCCATTGGCCTGGGGGTTCTGGTGCCTGACCTGCTGCTGACTCTGTCTGGCCGCCGCCGAGAGACAGCCGCGGTATCTCCTCTTGCCCCCTTCTTCGTCTTCATGCGTACGATTGACGCAGCGATCGCCCTCTATACGCTGGGGCGCGCGTGGCGGGAGAAATCGACAGGCCAATGGGTGAGCCCGGCCCGGCGCGACCTCACGGGCGGCGGAGCCATCCACCCGGTCGGACGGCTGCAGCAGCGACCGGTCGACGCAGATCAGGTCGACGCAGATCTGGCCGATGCCCGCACGTACGCCGAGGTCGCGGAAGCCGGGACGTCGAGGCCCAGGTCCGTCTCGGCCGGCTCTTCGCCGTCACGCTGGACCCGCCGGACTTCGCCACGGCCCGCAAGTGGTGGACCAGGGCCGCCGAAGCGGGGCACGCAGAGGCGCAGAACAACCTGGGGATCTGCTCGCCACCGAGCTGGACCCGCCGGAGCTGGCGGAGGCCCGCATGTGGTGGACCGAGGCCGCCGAAGCCGGGGACACCGAGGCGACGATTCTGGGGGTCCTGCTCGCAACCGAGCTGAACCCGCCGGAGCTGGCGGAGGCCCGCATGTGGTGGACCAAGGCCGCCGAAGCCGGGCTCACCGAGGCGCAAAACAGCCTGGGCGTCCTGCCGCGGAGCTGCTGGATCCGCCGGATCTGGCGGAGGCCCGCGCCTGGTACGCCAAGGCTGCCGCGGCCGGGGACACCCGCGCCCAGTACGGCCTCGGGCGGCTGCTGGCCACCGCGCTGGAGCCGCCCGAGCTGGTCGAGGCCCGGGCCTGGTGGACCCAGTCGGCTGAGGCCGGGCACATCGAATCCCAGTACGGGCTTCGGCGGTGGCTCGCGGATCTGCGGGACCCGCCGGATCTGGCGGAGGCCCGCACCTGGTACACCAGGGCAGCCAGCGCCGGGCGTACCGACGCCCAGTACGACCTCGGGGTGCTGCTGCAGAGCGGATGGACCCGCCGGACCTGGATGAGGCCCGCGACTGGTACACGAAAGCTGCGGAAGCCGGGCATGGCGGCGCCCGGTTCAAGCTCCGGCTGCTGCTGGCCGCCCAGCTGGATAAGCCGCGGCTGGCCGACACGCACACCAGCTGGACCGGGCCCACCCGAGCACGCCGACGCCCGAGACCACCGATGAGCGCTGGATATGCCGTCGGCGCCCTATGACGTGCGGCGAAGCGCCCCTCCGGCGGTGCCCTTCACTCCGACAGGCCCTGGGTGGTCACCAGCCGTGTCCAGGGGCCCGACGGCACGTCGGCCGCGTCGACGAACTGCCAGTCAACCCGGTCGTCGTCACCGTTAAGCTCGCTGAACCCCAGGCAGCCGGTCAGCGCGGGCGAGACGTCCAAGCCCGCTCCGTTGTAGAGCCTGCTGGCCGGACGCTGGTTGCCGGTGCCGAAGACGTACCGGTAGTCGTCGTAGCTCCGGGCCGGGTGGTCGATCTGGCCGTAGCAGGTCTTCCCGTCCCTATCAGTTTCACCCAGCGGTTCTTCATATAGCTGAACGCCGGGTCGTGCGCATGCCCGGCGTAGCCGGGGTCATTGGCCCACGGATGACCTGGGCCCGCTGGGAGAAGGCAGCCGGGTCATTGATGTCATCGAAGGGGAGGTCCAGGTAAAGGGTCTCCCGCGGAGTCATCCGGGTCGGGAAGAAGCCATCGGCTGCGACCCGTCGCTCCGTCTCGCATCTGCCAGCTGTGACGGTCCTGTCGCAGCCACCATTGTGCTGCATCCAGCGAGTGTCATAGGTAGAGATCACCTGGCTACCGTCCGAGGAGTGCGGATCGAAGACTCCCACCGAGAAGGTCGTCGCAACGATTCCGGTGTGCAGCGGGTAGCGCCTCTCGCGCGGGTTGGCTGTCTCACCGGGCACCCGGGCGGCAGGATGCTCTGGCTGGGAGCTTGCCGACGGCGGGGCCTTGGTGGCTCGCGGGGCTCCCGAATGGCTGCTGCCGGAGGCGGCGGCAATAGCTGGCCAGAACCAAGTACTGGACGCACCCAGCACGGTCACCGCCACGGATTGGCTGGTAGGCATTTGCGCTCCCCGCACTCCGGCTCCGGAAGTCGACCCCGTGACCGGCTCGCTAGCGGCCGAGGATGCACGGCCAACGGGCTAACTGCACAAGCGACAATATCTGGCCAGGATCGGAAGTTTGGCGATGAGAATACTATTCGGCTGGGTTTACGTTCTGCTGCGCGACGTTCAGTATGACATGCTTGCCGTTTAGAAGCCCTCCGTTCACAGGGCCGCCTGATGTCGCCGAGCGGCAGGCCACCTTAAAAATCTGGCCCGCCAAATTCTCTCCTGGAGTAATAACGGCCAATTGATCTTCCGGGCTACCAGAGAGGAGGCGATCATTTGATCTTCCGGGCCCCGAAACGGGGGATACGGCGGGCGTGCCAATGTGCGGTGTTCAGGCAACGCTGTGGGTTCAGGCAGTTTCGAGGTCGGCTTGACGTTCAGCCGCTGGGCCCCTCACGGCGTTGGCCGGGCGGCAGGCGAGGGCCCGCCGGGGTGTCACCGGTGCAGGGCAGCCGCCGCGTGACAGCGGGACGGACCCATAGCGCAACCGGCGCGCCAAGGATCAGCAGCCGGAATGGCCAGGCTACGCTCTGGTCACGGGGCGGCAGGAACGCCGGCTGCGCTGCGGCCGTATCGCACACGACGGCGTAGGCGGCTGCCGTATCGCATCCTGTTGGCCGTCGCGCTGCTCAGCGCCTTGTCCGGGGGACTGATCTATCTGCGATCGCCCAGCCAAAGCCTCGTCGTGGCTACTGTGCCTTACTGGAACATCGATTACGGTACGGCTTCGGTGCTCTGAACCGGCATACGTTCAGCGAGATATCGCCGTGGATGTACGGGCTGAACAGCAGCGGCCAGATCGTTCCCCAGTACGGCCCCGCGCAAGCCGCGACCGTAGCGGCGCAACTCGGGCACCTGCGGGCGGCGCGGATCCCGCTGGTGCCCACGCTCGCGAATGTCGTCCAGGGCAGGTGGGTTTACCAGCCCGTCATCACCGACATCCTGCACGTCCCCAAGGTGCGGGCACAGCACGTGGCGGCGATCGTCGCCCTTTAGCGGCAGCAGTACGCGGGGATCGACATCGACTACGAGGACCTGCGGGCCAGTGACAGGAGCGCCTTCACGGCCTTCATTACCCAGTTGGCCAATGCCCTGCACGCCCGGGGCAAGGTGCTGTCCGTGGACCTTTTCGCGAAGCCGGACAACCGCGGCTACGACCAGCGCAACGTCGCCCAGGACTACAAGGCCATCGGCCAGGTGGCTGACCAGGTGCGGCTGATGGGCTATGACTATCACTGGGCCAGTTCGAAGCCTGGACCGGTCGCGCCGATCGGCTGGATCAGGACCGTGCTCCGCTACGCCAAGACACAGATACCCGCAAGCAAGATCATCCTGGGCGTCCCCCTGTACGGCTACAACGGGTCGACGGGCACGCCACCCCCCTGAGCTGGCTGCAGGCCTTCCGGCTTTCCAGGCAGTACGGAGTGCAGGTGCACTTCGATGCCGCCAGCCAGTCCCCGTGGTTCGACTACATCGACCCATCCGGCCGTCGGCACATGGTCTGGTTCGAGAACGGGCCCAGCACGAAAGTGAAGTTCGAGGCAGCGGAAAGCGCCGGGATCGGCGGCGTTTACGTCTGGATGTTTGGCTTCGAGGACACGAGCATCTGGACCGCGCTTCGGCAGAGCGTGCCCCACCGCCTGGCCGCGGCCAGCATCTGGCGGTCCGGGACATGAGGCCATGACGGGCGCTCGCCATGCTACGGGAAACGGCTCGCGCGAGGGTTGTATTCGCGAGCGCTCAGATGCCTGAACGCTCTTTCGCTGCCTGCCCCCTTTTCATTTCGCCCCCCGCAGGTAGCGTCAGAACGTCTATGTTATCCCGGTTCTTTTTAGGTGGGGGTGGAAAAGCTTGTGCATGGACCGATTATGACTGCACCGCATTTGCGCACGCGCTGGCCACGGTTGACGGTGGCGATAATCGCCACACTGTTGCTCGTCGCGGGGCTGGGCGTCGCGTCCACCGCGAAGGCAAAAGCAGCGACCAAGCCGGTGACGGTGTCGCTCACGTTCGACGACTCAAACGCTGATCAGCTGCCCGCTGAGCAGGAGATGAAATCCCTCGGCCTGAACGGCACCTTCTACACGGTGTCGGGATGGGTCAATCAGCCCAGCTATCTGACCCTTCCGCAGGTGCAGCAGATCGCCGCGGACGGCAACGAGATCGCCGGGCACACGATCGAACATCCGGATCTGCCCACTCTGCCCGCGGCCGAGCAGGAACGGGAGATCTGCAACGACCGGGTCAACCTAATCAACTGGGGCTTTAAGCCGACCGACTTCGCCTACCCGTTCTCGGACGCCGACACGAACGAGCAGTACGCGAAAGCTTGCGGATACAACAGCGCCCGGGGGCTTGGCGACGTTGTCGACCCGCGAGGGCGACTGCAACGGCTGCGTCTACGCCGAGACGACGCCGCCGCCGGATCCGTACTACCTGCGCGCCCCGGATGAGGTCGAGTCGACCGTGGACGCTGGCCAATATGGAAGCAGAGGTGACCAACGCCCAGGCGCACGGCGGCGGCTGGGTTATCCTCACCTACCACCACATCTGCAGCGACATCGGTGCCGCGGACTGCCCGGCCGATCTGTCCACCACGCCGACCATCTTCGACGCCTTCGTGACCTGGCTCGCCGGCCAGAAAGCAAAGGGCGTCACTGCGAAGACGGTTCAGCAGGTGATCGGCGGCACGTTCAACCCAGGGTAACCATCAACCCGCCCGCGCGGCCGCGCCAGGCGTGAATGCGCTCGTGGACCCCGGGCTGACGAGCACCGACGCCAACACGGGCTTCCCCGCTTGCTACCAGCCCGGCGGCTGGGGCACCAACACGGTCGCCTGGGCGAACAGCACCAACGTCCCCCGGGATCGCCCGCTGGGTCGCAGTCGGAAAACGTCACGGTCACCAGCTACAGTTCCGGCGACGCCAAGCTGTTGCCCACTTTCGACCAGGGCGCGTGCACGCCGACCGTGGTCCCTGGTAATACCTACCAGCTGAGCGTCCAGTACGAGTCCACGGCGGTCACCCAGTTCGCCCTGTACTACCGGACCACCTTCGGTAACTGGGCCTACTGGACGTCGGGCCCGTGGTTCGCCGCGTCCCCCACCTGGGCGACCGCCACCTTCACGACGCCCGCGGTGCCTGCCGGGGCCAATGGCGTGAGCTTCGGGCTGGCCCTGATCGCCAATGGGCCCGTGACCACCGACGACTACAGCTTCGTCCTTCCCGCGGCGGGAGGTTCCGGGCTCGGGAGCGACATGTCTGGCCGCCTTAACGGCGCAGCCCTGGCTAGCGACCTGGCCGCGCCGCCCGTCACCCCGATATCGAGGGAGAAACTCCTTGCACTCGCACATCAAGCTGCACATCCCCGGTGGGGCGGGATGAGTCCGGCCACACCTTCCCGATGCCGGAGTGGCCCGGACCACACGCCAAGTCGCCCACCTAACCATAAGGAGGCTGATGGCTCCGCCGGTCACGCCGCAACGGCGTGGCCGGCGGAGGCCAGCGGTGGTTCTCCACAACTTTTAGACCCGATCGCGCCGCTGGTCACGCGCAAAGCGTGACCAGCGACGCTGAGCAGTGCGCATTGACGGAATTAAGTAGCGGTTCCGCGATCGGGGAGCCGCCGATCATACCCGTAGTCGTTTCCAGCTCGAAACTGAGGGGATCCGTGAGCGTTTTCCGACCTGATCGCGCGGCCGGGGGTCGGCCCTCCGAGCCACCGCCAGCTCCACGCCTGCCGGTCGCGCGATGCCGGGGATCAGCCCCGTGGGACCGGCCGACCAGGCCGCTACCCATCGACCTGCTGGTGATCGGCCTCGGCTACGTCGGGCTGCCACTGGCCCGCGAGGCGGCGTTCTCCGGGCTCACGGTGGCTGGCTACGACCTGAACACAGAGATGGTCGCCGCGCTGAACGCGGGCCGCTCGCACGTGGGCGACGTACCGGCCTCCGATGTCGCCGAAATGCTGGGCAAAGGCTTCCGGGCGACCTCCAGGGAGGAGGAGGCGGGGGACCCCGATACCGTGGTGATCTGCGTGCCCACGCCGTTGTCCGCTGATAGCGGCGCCCGACCTGTCCGCGGTCCGCGGAGCGGTCGAGATGACCGGGCGGCTGCTCCGGCCGGGCATGCTCGTCGTCCTCGAGTCAACCACTTATCCCGGCACGACCGATGAGGTGGTGCGGCCGCTGCTGGAGAAGGCTTCCGGGCTGACCGCCGGGGTCGACTTCTCGCTGGCCTTCTCGCCCGAGCGGATCGATCCCGGTAATCAGCACTATTCGATCCGCAATACCCCCAAAGTCGTCGGCGGGCAGACCTCATCCTGCGCCGACGCGGCCGAGCGGTTCTACGGCCAGCTCTGTGACCAGGTGGTCCGGGCCAGATCCGCACGTGAAGCGGAAATGACCAAGCTCCTGGAGAACACGTACCGGCACGTAAACATCGCGCTGGTCAACGAGATGGCGATCTTCTGCCACGAACTCGGCGTCGACCTGCGGGACGCCATCCGGTGCGCGGCCACGAAGCCGTTCGGCTTCCAGGCCTTCCACCCCGGGCCTGGTGTCGGGGGCCACTGCATCCCGATCGATCCGAACTACCTGTCCTACAAGGTACGGACCCTGGGCTACCCGTTCAGATTTGTCGAGCTCGCCCAGGAGATCAATAGCCGGATGCCGGTCTACACCGTCGACCGGGCCGCCGAGGTGCTCAACAGCAACGCGAAGCCGCTGAACGGCGCGCACGTCCTGCTGCTAGGTGTTACCTACAAGCCGGACGTGGCCGATCAGCGTGAGTCCCCGGTCCGAGTCGGTGGGCCGCAAGCTCCGCTCCCGTGGTGCCGTGCTGACGTATCACGATCCTTATGTGAACGAGTGGCGGTCGACGGAGAGCCGGTCCGGCGGGCGGTCGACCTCGACGAAGAAGTCGCGCGCGCCGACCTGGTGATCCTGCTGCAAGATCACTCCGTATACGACCTGGACCGTATTTCGCGTACTGCCCGCCTCGTCCTCGACACGCGCGGTCGCATCGAGGGACCGCACGTAGAAACGCTGTAACACGGCTGCGGACCTGGACCGTAAGGAAATAGACATGAACAAGATCGTTTATGCGCGGCCGCGCTGGCCGCTGTGGCTGGCTGGCCGCGTGTACTACCAGCAGGTCCCTATCAGCACTGGCGGGGGCCAGTGGTTCGCCCTGCGCCGAAGACAAGCACCGAAATCATCACGGATCGACCCCCGGCCTTGACGCGACCAGCTTGCGGCTCAAGGCGTCTGGGGTATTCACTGACACGGGTACCCTGAAGCTGCCCATTGGCAACCCGCGCACCATCACCTTCTAATTCGCTCAAGGAAATCTGTTGATACTCAACGCCACGGGCCCCACCAGCGGCCCCGGACCTCAATAAGGCGACCTGCGCCTTCTCACAGTCTCGGCGGCACCTACCGGTCCTTTCTGGCGACGCACTGGCTCTATGCGGGGGCGACCGGGCACGGCTCGTATGCGTTCTTCCACCGGCATCGCGTCGAAGACGGCCGGCGGCGGTTGCAATATGGGCGAAGCCACTCCGGCCCAGGCGCTTTTCACGATCTGGTTCCGAGGGCCGCTGGTGCTGAGTGAGGGGAACTGATGCCTCTGCGAGGTTGATCCCCGTCGCCCGTCGCCCGTCGCCCGTCCCCTCCCCGGCTGCGACTTTGGTGCCAACGGTCTCGTCGTGGGCACCGGAACAGGCGCAAAGTCGCTCGTGGAAGTGAGCAATCGGCGAGGAGCGTCGTGAGAATTGGCTGAGGGGGACTTGTTGGTCAGCGATACCGAGGCCCGCATCGCCGCGCAGGAGGCGCTGCTGATCGCCCAGATCGCGGATGGGCACATTGAAGAGCCGCTGCGGAAGCTGTGCCGCCGCTACCAGAAGGGCCTGTACCGTTTCGGGTCCACCTGCTTGGCGACGAAGGCCTGGCCGATGAAATGGTGCAGGACAGTTTCCAGCGGCTGTGGCGGAGCGCCGGGCATTACGACGCTGGGCGAGGCGGTGTTGGCCACTTCCTGCTCGTGCTGGCGCGCTCGGCGGCCGCCGATGTCCGCGCGCGCCGGGCGTCTCGTACGCCGCAACCGGGCTGCGATCTCCAGGTTCCGCCGCTGTCCCTCAGCGTCGATCAGATCCTCGATTCCCTCATGGTCCGTGCGGCCCTGGACAAGCTCAGCTCGCCCCATGCCGAAGTGCTGCGGCTGGCCCTCGACGAGGGTCTCACGCAATCAGAGGTCGCTGGGCGGCTGCGATACCCCTCCGTACCGTCAAGGCGCTGACTTTTTACGCCATGCGGGCGCTGTGCTCCGCTCTCCGGAGCGACGTGCCGGTACCGGCTGACGGAGACGTCGACCTCGCCCGGCCCCAAGTCGCCGATTTGGTGCTGGGCACGCTGAAGCCCGCCGAGTACGAGGCGTTTCAGCATCACCTGGCCAGCTGCGACCGCTGCCAGACGGCCGCGATCGAGTTCGGCCACATCGGCCGGACGCTCCAGCAGCTGCCGCCCGCGGTCGAGCCGCCGCCGAATCTCGAGGCTCGCACCATCGCCCACGTCCTGGCCGCAGCGGCCGGCGACGGGGCGGAAACGCAGGTTGGCCAGCTCCCAGGATTCCGCCCCGGCAGCCGCCGGGCCAGAGGTGCCTGCGCAGCCGATGCAATTTTCGCTCGCCCCTCCGGAGCTGGCCTGCCTCTACCGGGCATCGCCCGGTGCGCCTCAATCGCCCGGTGCGCCTCAGTCGCCCGGTGCGCCTCAGTCGCCCGGTGCGCCTCAGTCGCCCGGTGCGCCTCAGTCGCCCGGTGCGTCTCAGTCGCCCGGTGCGCCTCATCAGATCCCTCAGCTGGTGGAGGCCGGCCGCCCGCCTGCGCCAAGGCCCCGGTCATCCGGCCACCACGTCGGCGTGGCCGCTCCGGCCGGTACGCCGTTGCGGGTTCAGTAGTGGCCGCCATCACTGCCGCCATGGTTATCTCGCCGGGCTTGCCGACTTTGCGCGATGATCCCCCGGTCGAAGCGCAGATCGTCATCCCGCTCCACGTGACGTCGGGCCCGGCGGCGAGCGGGCGGGCCACGGCCCGGCGTATCCCCGGCGGATGGTCAATCCAGCTCAGCGTGCGTGGTTCAAGCGGCTTGTCCGGGCAGATTCTACGAGTGCTGGTTTTCCGGGCCCGCGAACACGCCAGAACGTCCCGCCTGGATCAACGCGGCACATTCATCGTCGGGCGCTCGGGCTCGGTGAACGTGTCGATGTGGAGTGCTGCGGGCCCACGGCAGTTTCACTCCGTAGAGATCACTGCTGAGAGCGCAGGCCACGCCGGCGAGCTGGGCCAGGTGATCTTGCGCGGCGTGGCCCGCACCTAGCAGCTCATCCCGCGCGGGCCCTAGCCGATCGCCGGGCCAGGCCGGGAAAGGTAACGTCACGCATGTGACAGGGCCAGTTCGCGACGCGCCCAGGACGCGGCACCGGGAGCCGCGCAGCCTGCTGCAGGACCACTCCGGCGAGCAGCGGGTTACCAGCATCGAGCTGTTCTTCGATCTGGTGTACGTGTTCGCCGTCACCCAGATGTCGCACCATCTGCTCGCCCTGCCGACCGTGGAGGGCGCGCTGCAGACCGCGCTGCTGCTCGCGCTGGTGTGGTGGGCGTGGGTCTACACGACCTGGGCGACGAACTACCTGGACGCCCGGCGGATACCGGTCCGGCTCATGCTGATCGTCCTGATGCTGGTGAGCCTGGTGCTGTCGGCGGCATTGCCCGCGGCGTTCGGGTCCCGCGGGCTGATCGTGGCCGGCGCCTACGTGCTGATGCAGGTCGGCCGGTCTGCGTTCGTCGCGATCGCGGGGCGGGGGCAGGGGCTCGACCGGATCTTCATCCGGGTCACGCTCTGGTCGGTGGCCAGCGGCTGCGTGTGGATCGCCGGGGCCTTCGTGGGCGGCCATGCCCGGGAGCTGGTGTGGCTCGCCGCCCTCGGGGTCGACCTGCTCGGCGACCGGGTCGGCTTCTATACCCCGGGGATGGGCCGGACCACCAGCGCGGAGTGGACGATCGCGGGCGGCCACTTCGCCGAGCGGTGCCAGGCGTTCATCATCATCGCCCTGGGTGAGTCGATCGTCGTGATCGGCCAGGCCCTGTCGGTACGGGAGCACGTGACCGCCGCCGCGGTCGCCGCGTTCATCACGGCCTTCGCCGGCAGCGTCGCCCTGTGGTGGATCTACTTCGACCGCAGCGCGGACGAGAGTGCGCAGGTCATTGCCACCTCGGCCGATCCCGGGCGGCTCGCCAACTCCGCCTATCACCTCATTCACCCGGTGATGGTGGCCGGGATCATCGTCGCGGCCTCCGCCGACCAGGAGGTGCTGAACCATCCGGCAGCCGTCGGCCGCGCGTCCACGAGCTGGATGGTGATCGGCGGGGCGGTGCTGTTCCTCGCCGGCCACGTCATGTTCAAGCGGGTCATCTGGGGCACGATCTCCTGGCCCCGGGTCGCCGCCCTGGCCGTGCTGCTGCTCGTGCTGCTCCTGGCGCCGCATGTGACGGCGCTGGCCCTGAACATCGTGGTCGTCCTGATCCTGGTGGCCGTGGCCGCCAGCGACCGAGCTTACGGTCGTGCGGTGCCCGGCTCCGCAGCCAGCGCTGGCCGCGGAGCCTGAGGCCGGAGTCTGAGCAGGACCCGGGCGGCCGGCGGGCCATTCGCTCCGGCCGTCGCAGCACCGCGGGGTACCGCCCGCGAGCTGGTGCGCGGCCGCACCGGCGGCCATCTTGACGGCTCCTCGGCACGGTGTAATCATTATTACATGAGTACACAGAACGACGAGCCGGCTGGCCCGGACGACACTGCAAACACCGCCAGCAGTGGCGAGGAGGAGGCCCGCGAGGGCACCGGCCCAGACGAAGAGGCCTCCCCGCGCGACCGGCTGCGCGGCTGGTTCACCGGCGGGCTGCCGGCCGGCTGGTTCACCGCGGCGCCCGTGATCGAGGCGGACCGCGAGGAGATCACCGTCATCGGCTCGCTGCCTGACCCGGAGGTCGCCGCGGTCGCCTCCGAAGCCGAGCGCGCCGCGGCCGCCGAAGGGCGGATCCGCCGGTTCCGTGAGGAGACGAGGGCACGCCGGGTGGAGATCGCCCGGGAAGCCGAGCACAGATTCCGGCGCAAGGTGTCGTGGGGCGTCACCTGTGCGGGCCGGACCGAGATGTTCACCACCTTGTCCGTGCCGGTGATGACCCGGCTGCGGCAGCCGGAGCGCCGCGTGCTCGACACCCTTGTCGAGGGTGGCGTGGCCCGCAGCCGGAGTGACGCGCTGGCCTGGTGCGTGCGCCTGGTCGGCCAGCACGAGGATTCCTGGCTGGCCGAGATGCGGACCGCGCTGCGCCGGGTCGAGGAAGTGCGATCTGAGGGGCCCGGCAGCTGACGGGCCGGCCGCATTGCCGGCGAATTGCGATTAACGTTAATACGCAAATCCGGCACCGATGGTCTATACCAAAGCGGTAACGGGTCTGAACCAGAAGTCCGTTAGAGGTCTATACCAAAGGCGTTTTCGCTGATCCCGCTCGCTTAGCGGTGGTCGCGGCCGGGCTTTCGAGTGTCCTCTGCCGCTCCATTGTGACGCTGGCTACACAAAGCTAATTCTCCCCCGATTCCGGGGTACACTCACAAAACCCGCACCAGCCTACAGCTGGATTCTTCAGCTCGGCGGGCGGGGTGCGGTGGTGTCCCCGTGGAGGAGGAGCGATAGTGGCGTACCAGGTGAACGCAGCGTCGGTGGAGTGGAACCCATCGGCGGAACGGCTGCGCGAGCTGACGGAAAAAATGCCGAACGCATCGATCACAGAATATGGAAACGTAGTGGTGAAGGCGCGTGTGGATTCACGCAGCGCCAAGTCCACCTGCATTGTCGAAGATTCAACCAACGCCACGAAGCAAACGATCACCCGGGATGAATACGACCGCGTAGCCGCGCAGCAGGACGCGTATATCGCGGGCCAGGACATGGTTGTCGTGGACGGCTATATCGGCCCGGATCCCGATTTCCGCACGAAGGCCCGGCTGATCATCGAGGCGTCCAATGCCAACGTGGCCGGGATGCAGAAGCAGCTCTATTACCCGGCCGGCGCGGACTACGACCCCGCGACCTGGGAGCCGGACACCACGGTCATCTACACGCCGAGCCTGGCTGCGCCGGGCTACCCGGACGACCGGCTCATCGCGGTGGACTTGGGCGACAACGTCACCCGCGTGCTCAACTCGGACTACTTCGGTGAGTCCAAGAAGGGCGGCCTGCGGATGTGGAACAACATCGTCTACAACCGTGGCGGCCTTTCGCTGCACGCCGGGTGCAAGGTGATCCCCGTCGGCGGGCGCAACCGCACTGTCCTGATCGTCGGGCTCTCCGGTACGGGCAAGACGACGACGACGTTCACTTCACAGCTCGGCAGCAAGCCCGCCCAGGACGACTTCATCGCGCTGATGCCGGACGGCGTCGTGCACGCGACCGAGAACGGCTGCTTCGCCAAGACGTTCGGGCTCAATCCGGACTACGAGCCTGCCATCTACTACGCCACGATCAAGCCGGACGCCTACCTCGAGAACGTGTCCGTGAACGCCGACGGCAAGGTCGACTTCTTCGACACCTCCTACACCAAGAACGGCCGCACCACCTGGCCGTTCTCCTACGTGGACCCATGGCCCGCGGACCAGCTCGAGCCCGCCGAGTTCCTGCTCATCCTCAACCGGAACGAGAACATCGTCCCGGGCGTGGCCCGCCTCGACCGGGCCCAGACTGCCGCGTACTTCATGCTCGGCGAGACGACCGGCACCTCGGCCGGGGGCAAGGACGAGGAGGGCAAATTCCTCCGGATCCCCGGCACCAACCCGTTCTTCCCGCGCGACATGGCCGACATGGGCAACCGGATGCTGGACCTGCTCGACCAGCACGGGCTGCAGGCCTTCGTGCTGAACACCGGGCGGGTCGGCGGGGGCGACAGCAACCCGGATTCGAAGAAGGTCACGATCCCCTACTCCTCGGCGATCGTGCAGGCCATCGTCGAGGGGACCATCGAGTGGGCCGAGGACCCCGACTTCGGCTATGAGTTCGCCGCCTCGGTGCCCGGGGTCGACGACATCGAGATCCTGCAGCCCCGGCGGCTGTACGAGCGCACCGGCCGGGCCGCCGACTATGACGCCACCGTCGCGAGGATGAAGCGGGAACGCAGCGAGTACCTTTCTTCGTTTAAAGGACTGGATCCCTCGATCATGAAGTCGATCGCCTGAGCCGTCCAGCATCGCTGCCCGGCCGGGACGGCTCGCGGACTCCTCGCCGGAATCCGTGGTCCGTCCCGGCCGCTACGCTTGCCACCGCCCCCTCTCACCAGCTCTTTGCCAATGACTCAGGATCTTTGGATACCGTTCGTTATGGTTGAGCAGCGGTGACAGGAAGGTCGCTAGATGGGATTTCGTGGCCTGGTCTATCGGCTTTACGCGCGCAGGCTCGAAACGTCCCTGTCGCCGGCGGCGATCCCCCGGCACGTCGGCGTGATGTGTGACGGCAACCGCCGGTGGGCCAGGTCCGCTGGCCTGCTCGACGTGGCCAGCGGGCATCAGAAGGGCGCCGACAAGATCTTCGAGCTGCTCGAATGGTGCCGGGAAGCCGGCGTGGAGGTCGTCACCCTGTGGCTGCTGTCCACGGACAACCTCACCCGCCCCGCGGCTGAGCTCGAGCCGCTGCTGCGGATCATCGAGGACACCGTGCGGCGGCTCGTCGCCGAGCGCTGGCACGTGAACCCGATGGGCGCACTCGACCTGCTGCCCGCCGACACGGCCCGCGTCCTGAAGGACGCGGCGGACGCCACCGCCGACAACCCGGGCCTGCTGGTCAACGTGGCGGTTGGCTACGGCGGACGGCGGGAGATCGCTGACGCGGTACGTTCGCTGCTGCACGAGCACGCCACGCGCGGCACCTCCATCGAGGAGCTCGCCGAGATCCTCGACGTCGAGCACATCGCCGAGCACCTCTACACGGCCGGTCAGCCCGACCCCGATCTGGTCATCCGCACCTCGGGCGAGCAGCGTATCGGCGGTTTCCTGCTCTGGCAGACCATCCACTCGGAGCTCTACTTCTGCGACGCCTACTGGCCCGCTTTCCGCAAGGTCGATTTCCTCCGGGCCCTGCGCAGTTACGCGGCGCGTAGCCGCCGCTTCGGGGCCTGACTGATCTGCGCTGGCCCGGGGGGCGACCCCCCGGAACCCCCCATGCGCTCCGCGCCCCGCGGTGGTACTTCGCCGACACACCGGCCACTCGCCGGGCACTAGGCCCGGCTCGCTGGGCCGGTAACGATCGCCTCGCCGTAGGTCCTGCTGCGGTTCCCGCCGATATTCACCGGCCGCTCGCCCGAGGCCTTCGGCCCCGGGCTCGTTGGGCCGGTAGCGAGCGCCTCGCCGTAGGTCCTGCTGCGGTACCGCCTGGCGCACTGGCGGTTTAACGGTCACCTGGCGCGGGTTACGGCGGCATGTTTAACCGGCCGAGCGAGTCCCGGGCCGAATCGGGAAAAAGGATTCTTTGGTCCTAACCGGGCGCTAACGAGAACCGAGACACGCCGGCCAGGGCCAGGAATGGCCGATACAGGGCGCTCACCAGGAGTTTTCCAGCTCGTAGCGAGTGTGGTATTTCCAGACCGATGGTTATCCAGGTACCTTCGAAGTGGCGGACGGCGAGCGCCGTCCGCGGGAAGGCCCTTGGATTTGCGAAGCGTTCGCGTTTCCGGACGCAGGCGTAATGAAGGAAGGGCCGGATCGTGGCCCTTCATGGGCCTACCCCGGTCCGTCCGAGACGCCTGTGAGCGTTATTCGCCAGGCGGCTGGCAGTGGGCCTGCGGGCTCTCCGGACCCAGACGGGTCTATGCCGGCCGTGGCGGTGATGGTCACCGCACGGGTCCGAGTAACGCGAGCCTCATCGGGCACAGGCTCCTAGCAGGGTGCCGCTCCAGGCATCCAGGGGAGATCGCGTGGCCAGTTCCTCGATTCGCCGCGGTCCGCAGGAAGACAGCAGCCAGTCAGCGTCCGCACCGGGCAGCAAGCCCCGGCGGCGCGCCGGCTCGGCCGCTGAGCGGTCCCGCAGCAAGGTCCGTACCTACGTGCTCGACACCAGTGTCCTGCTCTCCGATCCGGCCGCATTCACCCGGTTCGACGAGCATCTGGTGGTCCTGCCGGTTGTCGTCATCACCGAGCTGGAGGCCAAGCGCCATCACCCTGAGCTGGGATACTTCGCCCGTCAGGCGCTCCGCTTCCTGGACGACCTCCGCATAGAGCACGGCAGGCTGGACGCCGAGCTGCCCGTCAACGAACTGGGCGGCACGGTCAAGGTGGAACTGAACCACACCGACTCCGGGGTCCTGCCGGCCGGGTTCCGGCTGGCGGACAACGACACTCGTATCCTTTCCGTCGCGGCCAATCTCGCGGCGGAGGGACACGATGTGGTCCTGGTCAGCAAGGATCTCCCGCTCCGGGTCAAGGCCGCCTCCGTGGGCCTGCCCGCCCAGGAGTACCGGGCCGGGCTGCCGGCCGACTCGGGCTGGATGGGCATGAAGGAGCTGGTCGTCCCGCGCTCCGACGTCGAAGAACTGTACTCCCGCGGCATCCTCGACTGCGAAGCTGCCCGCGACCTGCCCTGCCACACCGGCCTGGTCCTGGTTTCCGAGGGATGCAGCGCGCTCGCCCGCGTCAAGGCGGACAAGTCGGTCCAGCTAGTGCGCGGCGACCGGGAGGTCTTCGGGCTCCGGGGCCGCAGCGCCGAGCAGCGGGTGGCGCTGGACCTGCTGCTCGACCAGGAGGTCGGTATCGTCTCGCTCGGCGGCCGGGCCGGGACCGGCAAGTCCGCACTGGCGCTGTGCGCCGGCCTTGAGGCCGTCATGGAACGCCGCCAGCACCGCAAGGTGATCGTCTTCCGGCCGCTGTACGCGGTCGGCGGCCAGGAGCTCGGGTACCTGCCCGGCTCCGAGGCGGACAAGATGAACCCGTGGGCGCAGGCGGTATTCGACACACTGTCCGCGGTCACCACGCAGGACGTCATCAATGAGGTCCTCGCCCGGGACATGATCGAGGTGCTCCCGCTCACCCACATCCGTGGCCGTTCCCTGCATGACGCGTTCGTGATCGTGGATGAGGCACAGTCGCTGGAACGGGGCGTCCTGCTCACCGTCCTGTCCCGGATCGGCTCCGGTTCCCGGGTCGTGCTCACCCACGACATCGCGCAGCGTGACAACCTGCGGGTCGGCCGGCACGACGGCGTGGTCGCGGTCATCGAGAGGCTCAAAGGCCACCCGCTGTTCGCGCACGTGACCCTGGTGCGTTCCGAGCGCTCGCAGATCGCCGCGCTCGTCACCGAGATGCTCGAGGACTCCGGGCTGGAGGACACGGGCCAGTAGCGGAGACGGGCCAGGAGACCCAGCGCAGTAACCGCCCACCGGAAGGCGGCCCCCGCGCGCCCGGCTGGGCGGTGGGCCGCCTTCTCGTTACCTACCTTGAGGATCCCCAGCTTGTAAGGCGGTGATCGGGGATCTGCGAGGCGTGAATGCCGTCGCGTGCAGTAACGTGACGCTCGTCATGGTGCACACATCACGCGTCCCGGCAGACGTACCGTCACCAGACGCCGGCTGGCCGCCGGTGTCCGTCGTCATGCCTGTCCGCAACGAGGCCCGGCACCTGGCCGAGGCGGTGCGGCACATCCTGCAGCAGGACTATCCCGGCGAGATCGAGCTGGTGCTGGCGGTCGGGCCGTCGCGGGACCGCACCCTGGCCATCGCCGAGCAGCTCGCCGCGGACAACGCGCACATCACGGTGGTCCCGAACCCGACCGGCCGGATCCCCTCCGGGGTGAACGCCGCGATCGAGGCGGCCCGGTTCGGGATCATCACCCGGGTCGACGGCCACGCCATGCTGCCGCCCGGCTATCTGCGCACCGCGGTCCGGACGCTCCAGGAAACCGGGGCCGCCGATGTCGGCGGCGTGATGGCCGCTGCGGGCGTCACCCCGTTCGAGCAGGCTGTGGCCTGGGCCATGACCTCGAAGGCCGGGGTCGGCGGTGCGAGCTTCCACACCGGCGGGCAGGCTGGCCCCGTCGACAGCGTCTACCTCGGCGTATACCGCCGGGACGCCATCGACAAGGCCGGCGGCTACGACGAGGACTATCTAAGGGCCGAGGACTGGGAACTCAACCACCGGATCCGGCTGTCCGGAGGGCTCATCTGGTTCGAGCCGGAGCTGCAGGTCACCTACCGGCCGCGCTCCACTCCCCGGGCACTGGGGGCACAGTACTTCCACTACGGCCGCTGGCGGCGTGTCGTGGCCCGGCAGCACCCCGGCACGATCAACCTGCGCTACCTGGCCCCCCCGGTCGCCGTCTCGGTGATCATCGCGGGTACCGCCGTGGGGATCGCGGGCCTGGCCGCACTGGCCGCCGGCGCGCCGGCCGTGGTGGGCTGGCTGGCGCTGGGCATGATCATCCCCGTCACCTACCTGGCTGGGATCACCGCCGTCGCCGTCGCCTTCGGCCGCGGCCTGACCGCCGGTGTGCGGGCCCGGGTACCGGTCGCCCTGGCTACCATGCACTTGTGCTGGGGAGCCGGCTTCCTGACCAGCCGGCGCACGCTCCTGCGCAGGCGGAGCGGCAGCACCAGGGGCCGTTCAGGCGCACCTGAACCCGCGGCGTCCCGGTCGGTCAGTCAGTTAGCCGGCCCGGCCCCGCACTGATCAGCGCGGACCGGCCTGTCGGCCAGCGCGGCGACGGGGCCGTTACCGGATTGCGAGCTGCCGGTGGCGCGTGCTGAGGGGGATGTCGCCCGGTCATCCGCCCGGGCGGGAGAGAATAGAACATGACCTTTGATCTGCCCAGCCTGCTGACCAGCCGCGCCGGGGAGGGCTACGAGCTCACCGCTCGCTACCTCAACCCGCAGCTGCCGCGGACGCTGCACACCATCGGCTTCGACAAGGATTACGTGCGCGGCGAGGGCGCGTACCTCTACGACGCCGAGGGCAACGCCTACGCGGACTTCCTGTCGGGGTTCGGCGTGTTCGCGGCCGGCCGGTCTCACCCGGTGATCAAAAAGGCGCTGGCTGACGCGCTCGAGATGGACTTCGCGGCCTGGACGCAGTTCGACTGCCAGCCGATCCAGGGCCTGCTCGCGCAGCGGCTGCTGGCCAAGGCGCCCGGGCTCGAGCGGGTGTTCTTCTGCAGCAGCGGCACCGAAGCGGTCGAGTCGGCGCTCAAGTTCGCCCGCCACGCCACCGGCAAGGGCCGCATCGTCTATGCCCGGCATGGCTTCCACGGGCTGACCGCCGGGTCGCTGTCGGTGAACGGGGCGGAGGAGTTCAAGGAGGGCTTCGGCCCGCTGCTGCCCGGCGCCCAGATCCCGCTCGGCGACCTCGGCGCGCTCGAGGCCGAGCTGCGCAAGGGCGACGTCGCCGCGCTGATCGTCGAGCCGGTCCAGGGGCACGGTGTGATGATGACGCCGCCCGGGTTCCTGCCCGAGGCCAAGGCGCTGCTGCACAAGCACGGTGCGCTGCTGATCTGCGACGAGGTCCAGGTCGGCCTGGGCCGCACCGGCCGCTTCTTCTCCTATGAGTACGACGGCGACGTGCGGCCGGACATCGTGACCGTAGCCAAGGCGCTGTCCGGCGGCTACGTCCCGGTGGGCGCGATGCTGGCCACCGACAAGATCTACTCGTCGGTTTACTCCTCCATGGACAAGCTCATGGTTCACTCCACCACCTTCAAGGGCGGCCCGCTGGCCATGGCCGCGGGGCTGGCCGCGCTCGCCGTTATCGACGACGAGGGCCTGGTGGAGAACGCCGCCCGGCGCGGCGAGGAGCTGATGCAGGCTCTCAGGGAGCTGCAGGCCAAGTACGACCTGATCAAGGACGTGCGGGGCAAGGGCCTGATCATCGGCATCGAGTTCGGACGGCCCTCCGGGCTCAAGGCGAAGGCGGGCTGGGGCATGCTGCAGAAGGCCCGCGTCGGCCTGTTCGCGCAGATGGTCGTGGTCTCGCTGTTCCAGCGGCACCGCATCCTGACCCAGGTCTCCGGCGACCATATGGAGGTCATCAAGCTCATCCCGCCACTGATGATCAGCGACACTGAGGTCAAGCTGTTCACAGAGTCGTTCGCCGAGGTCATGGACGACGCCAGCAAGGGCAGCGGGCTCATGTGGGACTTCGGCCGGACCCTGGTCAAGCAGGCGATCAGGAACTGATGCCGCCGTCCTGGTTCTGCAGCAGGGTCTCGGCGATGGCCAGGTCGCGCGGATAGGTGATCTTCAGGTTGTCCTCGCTGCCCGCCACCACGTGCACGGGCACCTCCGGCAGGTAGCGCAGCACGACGCCGCAGTCGTCGGTCGGGGTGAAGTCCGGGTCGGCCAGGGCCCGCTCGTGCGCCCGGACGATCACCGAGAGCCGGAAGGCCTGCGGGGTCTGGCACCGGAGCAGTGTGTCCCGGCGCGGTATCTGGGTCATGACGCCGTCGTTCACCACGACAATCGTGTCCGAGGTCGGCACGGCGACCCCGATCGCGTCCGCCTCGCCCAGCGCCGCAACGCAGTCGGCGATGGTCCGCTGGCCGACCAGCGGCCGGGCCGCGTCGTGCAGCAGGATGCCGCAGTCGCTGATACCCATCGCGGAGATACGGCCCCGGACGGCGCCAATGGCGCGGCGGGTTGAGCCGGGGCGCGTGGTGCCCCCCTCGACGATCGCGGTCAGCTTGCCGTAGCCCCCGCCGCCCAGCAGTTTGGCTGCCTCGTCTATGCGGCCGGGTGGCATCACCACCAGCACCTCGTCGACCCCTGGCGCCTCGTCGAAGGCAGCCACGCAGTGCTCGATCAGCGTCTTCCCGCCCAGTCTCAGCAGCTGTTTCGGCACGTCGGCGCCGAACCGCTGGCCGGACCCGCCCGCCAGCACGACCGCGACCATCCGCATGAGCCGGACTCTACTGGATGCCCCCGGCGGGCCGGCCCGGGCACACCGGGCCGTCCGGCCGGGTGCGCCGGTAGCGTGAAACCCCAGCCACGACGTGTGTCCATCCCAAGTTTGACCGGGTTAGCTCGGTACCCTTTCGGGGAACGCTGTGAGCCTGCGCACTTGCCTCCGTACTTGCCTCGGTTCTTGCCCCGGCTTCTGGCCTGAGCAGTACCTTCCGTAGTTCAGGGCCCGGAGCACACTGCGGGCGGCCGGCCGGTGGGAGGCTCGGGGCGGCGGCCGTTGAAAGGACGGCAGATGACCGTTGCGCTGGTCTTGGCGGCCGAGCCGGCGGCTGGGCTGCGCGGCCAGCTGACGTCGCTCGGCGTGCAGCGGGTCGACGCGACCGACAACGCCGGCTCCTACGGCATCCTGCTGAGCATCGCGGCGGCGGCCCGGGCCACCAGCGAGCCGATGCTGATCTGCGGCGGCGATCTCTCCGTGCCCAGGCAGGCGCTGGCCCGGCTGCTGGATGCCGAGGGCACGGCGGGCTACGCCGAGGCCCGCGGCGATTGCCGGGCCATCCTCGTCGGCCCGTCCGACCTGCGGGCGCTGGCCAAGGCGGCGGAGTACCTCGCGTCCGGGCCGCAAACGCCGGATCACGTCAGCGCCCTGATGGGGGAGCTGGTGCGTCGCGGTGTCACCGTTTGGTTCGTCGAGGCCAGGCCGGACGGCGATGCCGACCGGGACGAAGACGGCCTCGTTGCGGAGCTCTTCGCGGATCCGATCGCGCGGGATGTGGCCCGGTGGGCGTCGGAGCGGGCGCTCGCTCCGGCCGCGCTGATGGGGATCAGCCTCGGCCTCGGGCTCGTCTCGGCCATCTGGTTCACCGAGTCCACCGCCACCGCGAAAGCGTTCGGCGCGGTGACCCTGCTCGCAGCCTTCGTCACCAGCCGCGCCGGCCGGGCGCTGGCCGCGGCGCCGGGGCCCGTACTGGAGGCGATCGGCGCCCTCAGCGGCCTGGGCGGCAGGCCCGCGTCCCGGACCAGCGTCATCCAGCCCGCCGCGGACTGGCTGTCGGCCGCCGGGTGGGCGATCACCGAGTGCGCCGTCTACGCGGGCCTGGCAGCCAGTGCCGGCCTGGGCAGCGCGGGCCTGGGCAGCGCGGACTTGGGCAGCTCCGGCCTGCGGGTCGGCTTCACCGTATCGGGGATCGGCAGCGGTTCCGGCGGCGTCTGGCACCTGGCCGTGGCGGCCCTGGCCGTACTGGCCGTCCGCCAGATGGCCGGTCTTTGCTACGAGCGGGCGGCCGAAGAGTTCGGTGGCCGGACCCGTCTCGCGCACTCGGCCCGGCGGCGGCGGATCGAACGGGCCCTGCTGCTGCCCGCAGGGGAACGGGTCGTCCTGCTGATCGTGACCGGCGGGATCTGGGGCCCGCGGGTGGCTTTCCTCGCGCTGATCGGCTGGGGCGTACTTGGCACCGGGTATCTCCTCACCGCGCGGATCATCGGCCTCCGGGACGCGGCGGTCTACGGCAGCCGGGTACCGTCCGGCGGCGTCCTCCCGGCCGACGAGGGATCGATCAGCCTGGAGGCGGCGGCTGGCCCGTTCGGGGCGCTGAGCGCGTTCGCGGACGGCTCACCCGCCGCGGACGGCAACCGCGGCGGCAACGGCGGCGGGTCGCACGGTGCGGAGGGCAGCGGAGCGGGTGGGGATGCGCTGTCTGCGCTCGGGCTGCGACCGACCGGGACGGCCCCGTCGCCTGCTCCCTGGCGGTCCTCCCGGTCCCATTCCGCAGCCAGCCCGGAGAGTGCACCGAGCTATCAGATCGCCGCCTACCGCGACGACGGCCCGCTGTCGCTGTGGCTCGGCCGGCTGGTGGAGGGGCGCATTCCTCCATTGCCCCCGGCGCTGGTCGGGGTGTTCGTCACCGTAGCTTTGACGCTGCTCGGCCTGCGCAACTTGTCGGGGGTGCTCGTGCTCACCCCGGTGGAGGCGATGCTGCTGGCCGGGCTCGGCTCGTGTCATCCGCACGACGGGCGGCTGGACTGGCTCGTGCCACCGCTGCTCCAGGTGGGGGAGTACCTGTTCCTGGCCGCGCTGGCCTTTACCCGCCTGGTCTCCCCGCCGCTGGTTTACGCGCTGATCGCGGCGGTGGTGCTCCGCCACCTGGACGTCGCCTACCGGGCCCGCCATCGGATCCGCTGGCCCGCGGCCGGTTCGGCCGCGTCTCGCCGCCGCAAGCCGCGTCGCACGGCAGGGCCGACCCGCCGCGGTCGCCGTCCTGGTCAGCAACTCGCTGGCCAGCAGGCTGCCGGCCAGCCCGCCAGCGTACAGTCGGCCAGTGCACAGCCGGCGGGTGCACAGCGGGGCCGGCGGGTGCACAGCCGGCGGGTGCACAGCCGGCCAGCCAGCAGTCAGGCAGGGAGCGGGGAGTAGCCGCCAGCCATGGCCTGATCTGGCCGCCGAGGGCCGCCGACGGCCGCCCCGCCGACCTCACCGGGCTCGGCTGGGAGCTGCGCATGCTGGCCCTCGGCGTCGGTGCGGCCCTGGGCATCATGCCGTTCGCCTGCATAGCGCTGGCCGGCTACCTGTGGGCACTGGTCGGCCGGGACTTCCTGACCGGATGGCTGGGCGTCCGCGACGAATCCGCCCGGGCCACCGCTCCCGCCCGGCCCACCCAGCCCGCACGATAGCCGGATGCTGGGCGTCCGCGACGAATCCGCCCGGGCCACCGCTCCGGCCCGGCCCACCCAGCCCCGGCCCGCCTGCCTGCCGGCTCAGCAGTCGGCAAATCCGGTCGGCCAGATCGGAAAAACCTGCTTTGACCTGCGGAACCTCGGCCGTTGAGCCGGTCGGGCGGCTGGCTAGAGTGAGAGACCGATGGGCAGATCTCGCGCGGGAAGGCGGCAGGATGTGGTCCGCGCTCAGACGGCGCGTTGACGGTCAGTCAGCAGACGGCCGGCCGCGGCCCAGCGAACGCCTCCGCATCCCGCAGCCCCTGATCAAGCGGCGGCTGCCGTCGGGCCGCGGCGCGACCGAGCAGCCGAACGTGACCAGCGATGGCGATACCGCGCTGACCCCAGCTTTCTGGGTGGTCCTGGTCGCAACCGGGCTGGCCGCGGGGCTGATCGGCGCTGGGCTGATGTACCTGCTGTTCAGCGTGGAGCATCTCGCGTTCGGGTACAGCTCCGGCGACCTTGAATCGGGCGCCCAGCACGCCTCGGATCTGCGCCGGCTCGCGTCGCTCCTCATCGGAGGGGTAGTGGCCGGCGTGGGCTGGTACCTGCTGCGCCGGTACACCGTCGGCCAGAAGTCGGAGATCGACGACGCGATCTGGAACGGCGATGGACGGCTGTCGTTCCGCCGGTCCGCCGGTACCGCGCTGCTATCCGAGATCGTCATCGGCATGGGCGCGTCCCTCGGCCGGGAGGCGGCCCCGAAGCTGATGGGCGGGGTCTCGGCGAGCTTGCTGTCCAGCCGGGCGCACCTATCGGTCGGGCAGCGGAGGCTCCTGGTCGCCTGCGGAGGCGGTGCCGGTCTTGCGGCCGTGTACAACGTGCCGCTGGCCGGGGCCCTGTTCACCGCGGAGGTGATGGTCGGCAGCCTCGCCCTCCCGGTGGTGCTGCCGGCCCTGGCGTGCTCGGGCATCGCTACGTTCGTGGCCTGGATATACCTGCCGGACCACGCCACCTACCTCGATATCCCGGCCTACCGGTTCGCCGCGCCGTTGCTGGTCTGGGCACTGCTCGCGGGCCCGTTGATAGGGGTGATCTCCGCCGGATACATCCGGCTCATCGGTTGGGTCGCCTATTACCGGGTCACGGGCCGCCGCGCGCTGTTCGCCCCGGTCGTGGCGTTTGGCATCCTCGGGCTGATCGGCTTCGCCTACCCCCAGCTTTTCGGCAACGGCCAGGACATGGCGCACGACGCGTTCGTCGGCGCCGACAGCTTCAGCCTCCTGCTCGCCCTGTTCATCCTCAAGCCGCTCGTGACCGCGATGTGCCTGGAGAGCGGGGCCTCCGGTGGCCTGGTTACGCCGACGCTGAGCACCGGGGCGGCGTTGGGGGGCGCCATCGGCGTCGCGTGGAACGTGCTCTGGCCCGGCTCATCGTCGGGCGCCTACGCGATGGTTGGCGCGGCCGCGATGCTCGGCGCCGCGATGCAGGCCCCGCTGGCCAGCCTGGCCCTGGTGCTCGAGCTCACCCACAGCGGCTTCCAGATCATGGTTCCCATGCTGGCCGCCACCGTGATCGCTACCGCCGTCGCCCGCTACATCGACGGTTACTCCATCTACTCGGCGCGGCTGCCACCGCAGCGGGGCGGGCCGCCGCGGCGGCCGGGAGCCGTCAGCGGCATCGCCAGTAATGCCGGGACCGATGACCTGGACACCGCGTAGTCAGTACACCGCGGACAGGCACCATCGGGCCGCGCCGGCCCGGCCGACGGTGCCCCGCGATAATAAGCGGGGCCGCAGCGGCCGCGCCCGGGGGTAGTGTCGGCAGGGGCAATGGATCTGATCGCGCGGGGAGGATCGCGGATGTCCTTGCTGACGCGTGGCTCAGCTCGCGGGGGCGTGTGGGCGCCAGGCGACGCTCTGTCGTGGCAGTCACTCAGCACCGACCGCCGGTCCTGGGTAGCGGCTGCGTTCGTCGTCTGCGCGCTGTTCGCCGGCACCGTGTCCCTGGTTTCCAGTGATTACCTGCACCGGATGTGGGGCCTGATGGCGGCATGCGGCTACGCGGCCGCGGCGCTCTGCGTGCTGGCCTGGCGGGAGCGCGGGACGGACCTGGCGCTCGCCGTCAGCCTGGCCGGGGCGCTGATCGCCCCGCTTGCCTGGATGGCCTGGACGGGACAAGGGCAGCCCGAAGTCAGCGTTATCATCCGGTCCGCGCAGCTGCTGGTCCACCACGGCACGCCGTACGAGGCGTCCGCTGCGCTCAGCCATACCCGCGATCCGAACGCCTACGATCCCTACCTGCCCGCCATGACGGCGTTCGGCCTGCTGCGGGCCATGGCCGGGGCTAACCCGCTGGCCGACCCGCGGGTGTGGTTCGGCGTCGCGTTCGTGGTGTTCTTCGCGCTGGCCCTGCGGGTGGCCAAAGCGAAGGACGTCGCCCGCTGGACCGCCTTTGTCACTGCGACCCCGATCATCGCGTTCGAGCTGGCGGTCGGCGGGACGGACGTGCCGATCATCGCGCTGCTGTGCCTCGGCTTCGCGCTGCTGTGGCAGCACCCGCGGCCGGTGCTGGCCGGCCTGGCCTTCGGCGGCGCCGCGTCTATGAAGGCGACCGCGTGGCCAGCGGTCATCGTGGCCGTCAGCCTGGTGCTGGCCCGGGACAGTAAACGCGCGGCGGCCGTCATGACCGCCGTCTGCCTCGGCGTCGTCGCGGTACTGGTCGGCCCGTTCGCCGTTCTCCGGCCCGAATCGCTGGTCAAGAACACGATCCTGTTCCCGCTCGGGCTGGCCAGCGTGACCTCGCAGGCGGTCAGCCCGCTGCCCGGGCATCTGATCGCGCAGACCGGCCACGCCGGGCGCTTGCTCGTCATCGCCCTGCTCGTACTGTCCGGCCTGGCCGTGCTGGCGTCGCTGGTGATCTGGCCGCCCCGGACCGTGCCGGCCGCTGCGGTGCGTCTCATCATCGGCCTCACGGTGATGTTCGTGCTGGCTCCGGCGACCCGCTTCGGCTACTTCATCTACCCGGGCGGCATCCTCGCCTGGCTGATCGTTTGCTGGGCCGGGCAGCAAGCATCACCTGTCGGCGAAGCCATGCCGCCGCCTGAACAGGCGGCGGACACGGCGACAGCGCGCCGCTGAGCCCGCCCTGTTCCATGCCGGCACATCTGCTGCTTTCCTGCGCATGGCGTACCCAGCCCCAGCACGGTGCGGAAACGGCGGCCGGCGACCTCGCCGGTGGTATGTGCGAACCACCCACGGCCAACCGCCCACGGCCGTAGTTCACCGCTCCAGCGGCCCCCGGTGGGCGGGCGCTGGTCCGGGGAGACCGGAGGACGCGCCGAGGCCGTGCGTGGCGGCCCCTTGGCCGTCCCTCTAAAGTGGGTCCGTGCGCCGAGGACTCCGCGCGTCGGGCAGCGGCGTTGACGCGGGCAACCGCGCTGACGCGGCCGATCCGGCCGAAACGACCGGGGAGGCTGATCCAGCCGATCCGGCGGATCCGGCCGGGGTCTCCGAGACGGCGGAATCCGGCGGGCGTCGACTCCGACCAGGACCCTTCCGCCCCGGACGCCGCTGCCTGGAACGCTGCTCACCAGGACGTTCACGTCCCGCACGCGGCCGGCGAAGACGCCGACCGGGAGGGCCCGGCCCCCGCAGACGCTTCCGCTCAGGACACCGCCGCCGGAAACACGGCCGAGCGGGACACCGGAGACACGGCCGAGCAAGACGCCGGAGAGACGGCCGAGCAGGCTGCCGTAGACACGGCCCAGCAGGCTACCGGAGACACGGCCGAGCAGGACGCCGGAGACACGGCCGAGCATGACGCGGTCGGCCGCGACGCTGATCTTCCGGACACGGCTGCCGACGCCGATACCGGGTATCTCACGTACCCGGCCGGTGGTCCCGGGCCCGGGGACGTTAACGGGGGACCAGCTCCCAGCTCCGAAGGTGATGGCTTCCCCGGCGAGGACCCGTCCGCCGGGGCTGGCCCGGGACCGGCCGGGCTTGCGGGCGGGGGCACCCTCAGCGCGGCCCGGACCGGCACAGGCGCCCTGCGCAACGCCGCCTGTCTCGCGCTCCGCCCGGCCAGCCGCCGCCGGGCCAACTGGCGTTGGGCACCGGGGATGCTGTTCGCCGCGGTGACGATCCTGCCCTCGCTGCTGGTCATGGCCTGGCTCATCCCTGGCCTGCCGCTCCTGCTGGCCGGCCGGTTCGCCAGCATCCCGATGATCGTTATTTCCGTGCCGCTGGCGGTCGCGCTGATCGTCATGACGCTGCGGGAACTGCCCTCGGCCTGGCCGCACGGTATCCGGGACGCCTGGGACCAGAGCCGCGCCGTGTCCCGTGGCCTGCGAGGCGGCCGCACAGCCCGAGCGGGGATCGGGCGAGGCGGCCGCACAGCCCGAGCCGGGATCGGGCGAGGCGGCCGCACAGCCCGAGCCGGGACCGGGCGAGCCCGGGCCCGGCCGGGACCGCCCGCCGGTGGATGTGCCGTGGTGGGCTCTGGCCGGGACGCTCGTGGTGGCGGCCGGGTTCGCTGTGTGGCAGTTCGCCGAGAACTCTCAGCAGATCATCGTGCTCCGCGACCCGGCGACCTACCTGCAGTTCGGCTACTGGATCGCTGGGCACGGCTCGACCCACATCCCGGAATCGCTGCAGGCCTTCGGCGGCGCCCATCAGGGCCTGACGTTCAGCAGCCTCGGCTTCTTCCAGGTCGGTTCGTCGGTGGTGCCGCAGTTCATGGCGGGACTGCCGATGCTGCTGGCCATCGGCGTGTGGGCGGGCGGACCGCTCGGCGCCGCCGCGATGGCCCCCATCCTCGGAGCGCTCGCGATCCTGTCCTTCGCCGGGCTGGCCGGGCGGCTGGTCGGCGCGCGCTGGGCTCCGGCGGCGGCGCTGGTCCTGGCCGTCTGCCTGCCGGAGCAGTACACCAGCCGGGCCACGTTCAGCGAGACGCTGGCCCAGCTCATGCTCTACGGCGGCCTGTGCATGCTGGCCGACTCCTTCGTCCTGACCGGCGGCCTGGCACGTGGCTACCTACCCTGGGCCCTCCTCGTGGCGGGATGGGCCCGCGCCGAACGTCACGCTGGCCTTCTTCGGTGGCCTCAGCATCGGCCTGACCCTGCTGATCCGGATCGACGGGCTCAGCGACCTGCTGCCCGCGCTGCCCTTCCTCGGGGTGCTCCTCGTCCGGAAGCGCCCCCAGGGCGTTCCGTTCGGCATCGGTCTCTTCATAGGCGCGGCGTACGGCTTCGCCGACGGCTACCTGTTGTCCCGGCCCTACCTGGATTCGATCGGCCCGTCGCTGCGGCCGCTGGCGATGATCGCCCTGGGCGTGGTCGCGGTCACCGTCGTCGGCATGGGACTGCTGAGCCTTCCGCGGACCCGTTCGTGGCTACGGGCGCTGGTCCGCTCGCGCCCGGTTCGGTGGCTCCCGGAGGCCGCCGCGGCGCTGACGGTGCTCGCGCTCATCGGGTTCGCCGCCCGCCCGTACTTCCAGACGGTCCGCGGCGAGACCGACCCCGCGACCATCAGTTACATCGCGGAACTGCAGAAGCTCGCGCACCTGCCCATCGACCCGACCCGCACGTACGCCGAGGACAGCCTGTACTGGGTGATCTGGTACATCGGCGTGCCGGCGGTGATCCTCGGCGTCATCGGGATCGCGCTGCTCTCCCGGCGATGCCTGCGGGCCCTGCTGACCTGGCAGGACAATGGCGCCGCGCGCATCTGGGCGCTGCCGCTGATGATCATCGGCTGGGTGACGGTGACGGTCCTTTGGCGTCCCGGCATTATCGCGGACCAGCCGTGGGCCAGCCGGCGCCTGGTCCCGGTGGTGCTGCCGGGCCTGATTCTGGCCGCGGTCTGGACGTCGGCCTGGATCAAGGAACGCGGGCGCCTGCTGGGGGCCAGCCACCTGGCCGCGTCGGTCGTCGCGGTGTGCTGCGTGCTCGCCCTGCTGATTCCCGGGGCCGTGACCACGTTCGGCGTGGGGACGACAAAAACAAAGTCCGGGTCGACCCGGCTGACCGCGCATGGCCTGGCGCTCAAGCGCACCGGAGCGGGCGAAGAGAAGGCCGTCCGCGAGCTGTGCGGCAACATCGGCCCGAACGCCTCGGTCATCATCGTTGACTCGCTGACGGCGGACCGGTTCAGTCAGGTGATCAGGAGCATGTGCGCGACCCCGACAGCCCGCGTGGACAGCCCGACCGCGGCGTCGGTGGCGGCAGACGTGGCCGGCATCGAGCGAGCCGGGCGACGGCCGGTGCTACTGGCCGGGCAGCAGTCGCAGCTCGCGGCGTACGGTGGCAGTGCGCATGAGGTGCTCAACCTGCTGACCACTCAGGACGCCCACCAACTGACTTCGCCGCCGAGCAGAACGTGGCTGATTCACTTCGCTATCTGGATGTCCGAGCCGGGCGGCCTGACCGGAGGGGCCGTGGCAGGCCAGGCAGCGGAGTATTCTCGCGGGGCGTGAGCACTCCACAGGAACCAGGGCCGTTCGGCTGGCCCGAACACGGTCGCCCGGAACCGGAAGCGCCCGCAGACGGACGGCATGCTCCGCCTGATGGGACGGTGCCGCTGGATGCGCTGCTGGGGCCCGAGCAGCCGTATACCCCGGAGCAGCCCTACCTGCCTGATCCGCCAATGCCCCCTGGTCAGGGCTCTTCTGCTGACCAGCCGGGACGGCGAGCCGCAGTTCCGGCTCGGCAGTCGCGATCGGGTTCGGGCGCGCGGCCGCTCTATCCGGGTTCGGGCGAAGATCCCGCTATCCGGTTCGGCGAGCGGTCCCCTATCCCGGTCCGGGAGCAGCCACGCCGGAGGCCTTCGGGGGAGCAGCCCCGCTATCCAGGCCATGGGTCTTACCCGGGAGAGCAGGGCTATTCCGGGCTGCCCGTCCCACTCCTACGATCCGCCCGGATCCGGGCGGTCGGCGGGCTACGTGGGAAGGCCCGGCGATGAGACCCCGCCGTCGTATGACGCGCCGCCCACATACGGGACGCCCGGGCCGTACGACGCACCCCCCTCGTACAACGCCGCCCCCACGTACGGCACCGAGCCGACCTACGACGCCCCGCCTGCCCCGGGGCCGTTCGGGTCCGAGCCTTCCTACCCGTCGCAGTCGCCGTTCGCCCCTCTGCCGTCCCGGGAGCCGGAACCGCCGCCCAAGCCAGAACTGCACTACCGGGGGACGCGGCTGGACGGCCGTGCGCCGCACGTGTCCATCGTGCTGCCCTGCTACAACGAGCAGAACCATGTGCTGCTCGAGCTGGAGCGGATCAGCCGGGCCATGGACATCAGCGGGCTGCCGTACGAGCTGATCGCCGTGGACGACGCCTCGACCGACGGCACGCTGGAGCGGCTCCAATCCGCCGAGCCGAAGCTGCCGCGGCTGCGGGTCGTGCACTTCCCCCGCAACGGCGGCGCGGGGACGGTCCGCCAGGTCGGCACCCAGCAGGCCAAGGGTGAGATCGTCGTCTGGACCGACGCCGACATGACCTACCCGAACGAGCGCATCCCCGAGCTCGTCGCCATGCTCGACGCCGATCCGGCCATCGACCAGGTGGTGGGGGCGCGAACCAGTGAGGAGGGCACGCACAAGGTCGCCCGGGTGCCCGCCAAGTGGTTCATCCGCAAGCTGGCCGAGAAGCTCACGAACTCTGAGATCCCGGACCTGAACTCGGGGCTGCGCGCGTTCCGCCGGGAGGTCGCCCGGCCGTACCTGCGGCTGCTGCCGCCCGGGTTCTCCTGCGTCACCACGATCACGCTGGCGTTCCTGTCCAACCAGCACGCCGTGGTGTACGTGCCCATCGACTACGCCAAACGGGCCGGGGTGTCGAAGTTCCGGTTCTTCTCCGACGCCTACCGGTACATCCTGCAGGTCCTGCGCATGGTGATGTACTTCAACCCGCTGAAGGTCCTGATGCCGGTGGCTCTCTTCCTGCTGGCGCTGGGCCTGGTCAAGGGCGTCTACGACATGGTGGTGCACCCGTTCTACTTCGCGATCAACACGGTGCTGATCTTCGTGACCGGGCTCATCATCGCTTCCTTGGCCCTGCTCGCCGACCTGATCGTGAGATCCCGCGGCGACACATGACGTCCGGTTATCCTCATTTCGTGATCACTCGCCGGAATCCGCCGGAGAGCCGCCTGGCCTCTCTTCGTGGCCCCGGCCCAGCCGACGGGTGGGAGCCGTGCGGATCGCGCTGATCGGCCCGGCGCACCCGTACAAGGGCGGCGGGGCCCGGCACACCACCGAGCTCGCCCGTCGGCTCGCCGAGGCCGGGCACGAGGTGGCGCTTGAGTCGTGGATCAGGCAGTACCCGGCTGGGCTGTACCCCGGTGGTCGGCAGACGGTCGACGTGCCGGATGGTGAGCCGTTCCCGGGCACCCGGCGGGATCTGTCCTGGCGCAATCCAGCCGGGTGGATCGCTGCGGGACGGCGGCTTCGCGACCAGGACCTCATCGTGTTCGCGTTGCTGATCCCCCCACAGGCCATCCCGTACCTGGCCATCATGGCAGGGTTGCGCGGCGGCGGGCCCGACCGCCACCCCTGGCGCACGGTGGTGGTCTGCCACAACGTGCTGCCGCACGAAAGCAGGCTGGCCGATGAGCAACTGACCCGGCTGCTGCTGCGCCGGGCCGGGGCGGCACTGACCCATTCGCCCACCGAAGCCCGCCGGGCGCGCGCCCTGGCCCCGGACGCGGAGGTGCGGGTGGCACAGATGCCGCCGCACCTGCCGGCCGCCGCACCCGCGGTCACCCGGAGCGGGCAGCCGCGCGCCGTTAACCTAGCCGAATCTGACCGGAACGGACCGTCCGGGCCCTGCCGGCTGCTGTTCTTCGGCATCGTCCGCCCCTACAAGGGCCTCGACGTGCTACTGCGGGCGATGGCCCGGGCCCCGTGGCACGTCACGCTAACTGTGGCCGGGGAGTTCTGGGGGAAGGCGGAAGCGCAGACCAGGGCCCTGATCGGGCAGCTCGGCCTGGACAGCCGGGTCACGCTGCGTCCCGGCTACGTGCCTGCCGACCAGATCCCGGCGCTGTTCGCCGGGACCGACGCGCTCGTGCTGCCGTACCGTACCGCCACCTCATCGCAGAACGCCTGGCTCGCGTTCGAGTACGGCGTGCCGGTCGTGGCCACCCGGGCAGGGACGCTCGCGGACGCGGTCCGGGACGGCGTTGACGGTGTGGTGTGCGAGCCCGGCGACGAGGACGACCTGCTCCGCGCCCTGCTGCGGATCAGCGCGCCAGGGGAAGCGTCCCGGCTGCGCGCCGCGGTCCGGGCGGCTGACCCAGGCGACTACTGGGACGCCTACCTGGGCGCGCTGCTGAGTTTCGCCGGACAGCCCGAGCGTGAGCCGCCGGGCCTGGCGGCATCCCCGCTGACGCACGGGCCCGCCCGTCGCGCCCAGCCTCGGGGCCCGCGCCCCGGCTAGCCCGCAGGGTCGCCACCCCCTAAGCCGCGGAGTGGTGGCCGCCCCCATTAGGCCGCGGGCCCTGCTAACAGGCCGCAAGGGCTCCGCTAAGCCATGGGGCCTCGGCTAAGCCATGGGCCTCCGCTAGCCATGGGGCCTCCGCTAAGCGGCGGGGGGCGGCCCGCCCGTCTTGGTTGTGGTTTCCGCTTTGTTCGCGGGGAACGTCACCCGGTCCGCTGCGTACAGCGCGGGCGCCCGCCCGGCGCGGCGGCTGAGCGCGGCGCCCAGCGCGGCGCACACCAGGTCCCCGATCGTCATGACCACACGGGACGCCAGCGCGATGACCAGCGCCGGGCCCCGGGTCATGACCGGGGAGAGCACCGCGATCAGCGCGATCTCACGCGGCCCGATCCCCCCTGGGAACGGGATGAGCAGGAAACCCACGGCCCACGCGAGTGCGTAGCCACCCGCCGACAGCAACAGGATGTGCAGGCTTCTGCCCGCGATGTCGCCGACCAGCAGCAAGGCGTGCAGCCCGTAGAACACCCACCCCAGCGCCGTCCAGCCGACCGCGCGAGCCATCCCGCTCAGGCTGAGCGGCTTCTCCATCTCTGGCTGCCGGATGATCCGGAGCACGATATCCAGGCCGAGCTTCGTGATGGGCGGGTACAGCCCGGCCAGGATCACCGGGATGCACAGGAGTACCCACCAGTACTGGCGCAGCGCGCCCGCATACGCCAACGGCAAGGTGACGGCGGCCATGACCAGCCCGACGACCAGCGTGATCGCCATGCTGACCAGGCTGGCTGTCCCGCTCCGTCTCTTCGGGACCTGGTAGTCCTGGGCCAGGCTGACCTGTGCCGCGACGGCCCACAGGGCCCCGGGCACGTATTTGGCCAGCTGCCCGAGGAACATGACCCGGGTCGCGGCCGGCAGCGACAGCGGCGAGCCCAGATCGGTGAGGAGTGCGCGCCAGGCCAGCATCATGCAGCCGAGGCCGGCGACTACCGCGAGGACCGCGCCAACGACGTCGTAGGCGGCCAACTGCCCCACCGCGGCTCGCACCTGCGGCCACTGCGACACCAGCCCGTAGCAGGCGAAGCCGAGCGCGATGGCGAGCAGCCCGGCCCTGGTCCAGGGGCTCGCGCTCAGTCGGCGCAGCACGCGGCCAGCGTACCCACCGGCGGCGGCATCCGTGTCCAGCATCAGCAGGCCGCTCCGTTGCGCAGCCCCGTCCATCGGCCGCTGCGCTCCGCGCCGTCCATCGGATGCGTTTCACCTCGTTCAGCGGCGTCCTCCGGTTCACC
>CAVZKY010000013.1:0-8547 GCA_963775825.1 uncultured Actinomycetes bacterium | reverse complement strand
GCCCGGGAGCTCAACGATCCCGGCGCCCAGGAGCTACTGCATTCGGCGGCCTTGGCCCGGCTGGCCTACACCGGCCGGGACGGCTTCCCGAGAGTGATCCCGATCGGGTTCTACTGGGACGGAGAGCACATCATCGTGTGCACGGCCCCGATCTCCCCGAAGGTGGCCGCCCTGACGGCCCGGCCTCAGGTCGCGCTGACGATCGACACTGACACCGTGCCGAACAAGGCGCTGCTGGTCCGCGGCACGGCAGCGATCGAGACCGTCGAAGGCGTCCCCGACGAGTACCTCAAGGCGTCGGCCAAGGCGATGGGCGGGGCACAGCTCCAGGACTTCGAAGCAAACGTCCGGTCGGTCTACAGGCAGATGTCGCGCATCGCGGTCACCCCGCACTGGGCCCGCTTCTACGACTTCGGGACCGGCAGAGTCCCGGCCTTCCTGCTCAAACTCGGTAACAACTCCTAGCGGTAGGCTGGGTGAGCAGTTCGCCGGATCGAGTACCGCCAGGACTGGGTGAGCAGTTAATCCGGATCGAGCACCATGAAATCGGTCCCCGGATCACTAACCCATTCGGTTAATACACTGCGGCGGTAGCGGTTTTCAAGGCCACCAGGGCTGGTGCCCTTGTCCCTAGCGAGGGATGCTTTTCGTGACATCCCATAGCACTCAGGCGGCGTACCTTGACCGAGAAAGATGCAGGTCCATCATCGTCAGCCGGCGGACTGGACCCAGGCGAGATACCCGATGATGACCGGCCCGAAGATATCCAAGCGCAGAAAGGGAACGGCGACGGCGCGGCAATAGCCGAGCTGATCAGGCGTTTTGGGAACGTGGAGAAGCAGCTCGGCGACTTTCACCAGCGTTCTGCGCATCGGGAATTGGTCATCGACCGGCTGCACGAGGACAATCAGCAGCTCCGCAGCGGGATCAGCCGCATGGTGCTGGAACCCGTGATAGCGGACCTGATCAGACTGCACGATCAGCTCGACCGTGAGGTCCGCCGATTCGAGGCCGACGGGCAGGATGAGCGGCTGCTCCGGTCGTTCGCCGAAGACGTCCTGCAGATCCTGGACCGATGCGGCATCGACGTCTTCTCAGCCGAACTCGGCGATCCTTTCGAGCGCGGCCGGCACCGTGCGCTGGCGGTGGTGGTATGCCACGAGGAATCCTGGCACAACACGGTGGCGGAGGTCGTTGCGGCCGGCTTTGTCGAGCGCGACACCGGCCGAATCCGCCGCCCAGTCCAGGCGCTGTTTCACCAGTACTCTCCGGACCGCGAGGACGCCGGGCCAAGCGCCGACGTGACGCACTTACAGTGAGGTGATATGGCTACCTACGGAATTGATCTCGGCACCACCTATTCGTGCATCGCGTATGTCGACGACGTAGGCCGGCCCGTCGTCCTGAAAAGCGCGATCGGAGAGGACACGACTCCCTCGGTGGTCTTTTTCGAATCACCGGTGAACGTCGTGGTTGGCCAGCAGGCCAAGAACTCCGCTGTGCTCCTCCCCGAGCTGGTGGTCGAGCTGGTCAAGCGCAATATGGGCGAGGACGCGCGCTACACCTACTACGGCCAGGATCACACCCCCGAGTCGGTCTCCGCGCTGATCCTGCGAGAACTGGCCCGGGCCGCAGGCGAGCAGACCGGCGAAGAAGTCCAGGATGTGGTCATCACGGTTCCGGCGTACTTCGGGGTGCTGGAGCGCGACGCCACCCGCAAGGCCGGGCAGATAGCAGGCTTGAACGTTCTGGATGTCCTGGATGAACCGGTGGCCGCCGCGCTCGCTTACCAGGCCCTCGAGGAGAAGGCGGGAGTGCGGCACATCTTCGTCTACGACCTGGGCGGCGGCACCTTCGACACCACGGTCATCCGCATCGACGGTGACGACATCCAGGTCGTATGCACGGACGGTAACAATCGCCTCGGCGGAGCGGACTGGGACCGCGCGATCACCGATTTCCTGCTGCGCAGTTTCACCGACCAGTACCCGCAGCTCGACCCCGGGGAAGACGAGGATTTCATGCAGGATCTGGCGACCTCAGCCGAACAGCTCAAGAGGGCGCTCAGCGCCGCCAAGGCGCGCAAGCACAACATGCGGTTCGACGGTTCGGTCGTGCAGGTCGAGCTGACCAGGGAGCAGCTCGAAGAGCTCACGTCCGAGCTGCTTGAACGCACCATGGAGATCACCGAGCGGACGCTCGCCATGGCGCGGGAAAAGGGCGTCGAACGGTTCGACGATGTACTTCTGGTCGGCGGCATGACCATCATGCCGGTCATCGCGCAGACGCTCAGGGAGCGCTTCGGGCTGGACGCCCGGCTGCGGATCCTCATCTGGCCGTGGCCAAGGGGGCCGCGCTGTTCGCCCTGATAAGGAAGGCCAAGGATGCCGCGGACGCGCACGGCGACGCCGACGAGGGCAGCGCCGCACAGCGGGTGGCGGACCAGCTCGGGACCAGCCTGGACACCGCGGAGAAGCTGATCGCCAAGCGCGTGGCGACCGTGGTGCCCCGGGCCTTCGGGCTGCGGGTCGTGGATAGCAACGACCCGTTGGCGAAGACCAACCCGGAGCGGGCCCGCCATTACATCGAGCACCTGCTCACGGCGAACACCCCGCTGCCCGCCGACACCGGGCCGCGGACGTTCAGCACGGCTACCGATAACCAGCGGCAGGCCAGCCTCGAGGTGTGGGAGCAGGCCGGCGCGGTCGCCTCGGAAGAGCTCAAGCACAACACCCACATCGGCGAGGGCCTGCTCAGGGATCTGCCGCCCCGCCCCGCTGGTGCACCGTTCCAGGTTGTCTTCCACATGACCGAAATGGGCTTGCTGCAGGTGCACGGTCGCGAGCCGGGCTCCGGCAGCGAGGTTCGTTTCGAAATTCAGATCGGCAGCCTGGACGAAGCCGAGACGCGGCGGGCCACCGAGATCGTGGGCGGCTACGAGGTGAGCGGCTAGGTGGGCTGGGATCGCGAGCAGTACCGCGAGGACGTTCTCAAACCAGCCCGGCAGGCGGGCAATGTGCCCCCAGCGGATCTGTACGTGCGCTACGGACTGCCGACCGACCTCCACGACCCAGCGTTGTTCGCTGAGCGGATCACCGAAGTCGTGGACTTCTGGCGAGATCTAACGACGGGACACAGCTACGACCGGCTGGCGGAGATGCTGATCGCCGAGCACCATGCCCTCGAGCGCGCCAGGCGTCTCACGCTGGATAGCTTCGCGGAGCTCCACGCGCACGCCCGCCGGGAACAGATGGAGCGGCTGACCCGGCTGGCGGACGCCGAGGCCGGCGCGGCCACCCATGTCGGGCCAGCCGCACTGGCACGCATACATAAGGCGCTCGGCGGCGCTGTCACCGAAGCAGAGATCGAGGTGGCGCTGAGCAGGTCCGGTGTCCGGATCGTCCGGGAGTTCCCTGACCTGCCGACCGCGCCGCACCCGAAACAGGCCAGCGTGAGCCAGTACCTCCGGCAGCTCAACCGAGCGCTGTCCGCAGCGGTGGTCTTCGAGGACGCGGTACCCAAAGGCTTCCAGGTGCTCAGCGGTTTCCGGCTGACGGATGGGCGGCGGCTGGATGAAGCGGCTATCGCTGCGGCAGGTAGCCGGGTGAGTGCACTGCCCTATTCGGATCCGGCCAAGACGCCCAGCGAAAACGTCCTGGCCATCCTGCGCGCCGCCGCACGGGCCCCCGGGAATCTGGACGCCTTGCTGCTGTCAGAAATCGTCGAGTGGCTCCGGCCCCTCGCGAGCAGCGGCTTCGTCCAGCGGGCCATCGCGACGCAGGCAGGCGAGCTCGGCCTCGAGCCGAACGAGGCCGGGCTCATCGCAGCCGCCCTGCTGGCCGTGAACACCTCCGGGACCCTGCGCCAGCAAGTTGAGGATGAGCTGACCGGGAGAAGGCTGCGCGCCGCGCAGCGGCTGGCCGCGGGGCTACCCGCCGACGACCCGCTGCGGCAGCGAATCGCGGCCTGGACGCCGAGGTCACCGCGCTCAGCCGCCGCGCCGACCAGGAACTGGCCCAGGGCCGGGACGAGGACGCGGCGAGCCTGCTGGCCGAGGCCATCGGCATCGCGGATGACGACCCTGAGCTGCCCGGACGGCTCGCGGCAGTGCCGCCCCCGGCACCACCCATGGCTAGAGCCCGGATGGACGGGGACCACATGCTGGTCACCTGGCTGCCCAGCCCGGCCACCGCCGGCCGAGCTGGAGTACCGGGTCGTGTGCGGGCACAACCGGGCCCCCGCCGCAATCACCGAAGGTACCACCGTCGTCACGCGGACCGTGCAGAACCATGTCACCGATACGCAGGCTCCGGCTGCGACTGACTTGTTTTACTGTATCTTTGCGTCACGTGGCGGCGACGGCTGGTCACCGGCCGCCACCGCGCCGCCGGAGATGTTCCTCCCGGACGTCGCCGACATTACCGTCGCGCCCAGCGACACCTCGGTCACTGTCTCCTGGCGGGCCCACCGAGACACCGACGAGGTCCTGGTCATCCGGACAGAAGAAGAGCCACCGCAGGCACTCGACGATGGCACGCCGGTTGAATCCTCGCTCAGTGGCTTCACCGACGGGGACCTGCGCAGCGGGACCAGGTACTGGTACCGGATAGTCGCCGTCTACCTGGCGCCCGGCGGGCAGCGCCACTCCCGCGGAGTCATTCGGCGCGCGGTGCCCGAACCCGAGCCTGGGGCGGTCAACGACCTGGCCGTGGCCATGCTGGGCGACGGCACGTCCATGATTCTGGCCAGCTGGACACCGCCATCGTACGGACGCGTACGGCTGGTGCTGGGTGACAAGCTTCCGTCGTGGCCGCCGGGCACCCGCCGCCCGCCCGAGGAACTGGCCGGGATCCGCGACGTCCCGGGCACGCCGCAATGCGGCCCCGACGGTCGCGCCACCCTAGCGGTCAGCCTGCCTCCCGGAAGCCACTACCTGCTCGCGTTGACCGCTGGACGCAACGTCACGGTGGTTGGCAACACGGTGCCGGTCCGGATCGTCGAACCGGTCAGCGGCCTGGTGGCCGACCGGCTGCACGATGAGGTGCAGCTGGCCTGGGTATGGCCCGAGAGCGCCACCGACGCACTGGTGCGCTGGCCGGGCGGCGAGCATCGTTGCTCGCGCCGCAGCTATTTCGATGAGGGCGGCGTCATCGTCACCACCGGGCCGGCTGAGGTGACGGTCGGGGTCCGGGCCGTCTACCCGGAGCCGGGCGGCTCTGCTACCTCGCCGCCTGCGCACGTCAGCGTGCCCGGGCGCGGCATCGCCGTCAGTTACCAGATCCGCCGGGCCAGCCGGTGGCGCTCACGGCGCCGGATCATCGAGCTCGTCGCCGAGCAGGCCACCCGGCTGCCCGCGCTCGTGGTGGTCCGGAGCACGGGCCCCTGCCCCCCCGACGACCCCGCTGAGGGTGAGACGGTTGAGCGAATAGGGCCCGAGTCGATCACACCAGGTCAACCGCTGACGGTGTCCGTCGAGCCGGCGAAAGGACCAGGCTGGCTGGCCTGCTTCGTCGATCCGGGCGCCCCCGAATCCGACGCGGGGGCCGTTGTCCTCTTCCCGCCGCTAGCCGGGGAGATGAGGATCCGGTGAGACTCCTGCCCGGCCCGCCCGCGCACTGCCCGTACTGCTATGAAGAGATCTCCCGGCGGCAGGCGTGGTTCCGCTGCGCCGGCGGGATCGGCCCCCACGGGGGGCGCTGCGCGCCAGAGGTCGACGAGGTACTCCGCAGCCACACCGGCTACACAGGGGCACTGCCCCCGCCGTTCGCCGCACGAGGCCGACCCGGCTCGGCCGATTGTCCCCACTGCGAGGGCCACACCACCATCAAGATCTGCCCGGTCTGCCGCAGCCGGCTTCCCATTCACTTCGGCCAGGTCCGCGACCACCTCATCGTTCCGGTCGGGGCCAAGGAGTCCGGCAAGACCGTGTTCATGACCGTGCTGATCCACGAGCTGAAGCACCGGACCGGGGAGCGGCTCAACGCCGCCATCGTCGGCGCCGATGACCACACCCGCCAGCGGTTCACTACTGATTACGAGCGGCCGTTGTACCGCGAGGCCGATCTGCTCGGCCCGACCCGGGCCGCAGGAGCACACAAGAAGACACCGCTCGTCTTCCGCTTCACCAACCAGATCGACCGCCCGCGCGGCCTCGATGGCAGACCAGGCCGGCGCCGTGCTCTGGGCAGCAGTGCGGCGCAGCACACGCTGCTGTCATTCTTCGACACGGCAGGCGAGGATCTGAAATCTCAGCAGTCCCTGGAGCAGAATGCCGGGTATCTCGCGGCCGCCGACAGCTTCATCCTGCTGCTTGATCCACTCCAGATGCCTGGCGCGCAGGAACTGGCCCGGCCCGGAACCCAGCTGCCCACGCAGGCGGTTACGGACCAGGAACCGGCCGCCGTGCTGGAAAACATCACCAGCCTTTTCCTTTCAGCGGAAGGGAAAAGGCCGAACCAGCACATCAGCAAGCCGCTGGCCATCGTCTTCACCAAGATGGACGCGTTCATGCATGATCTGAAGCCAACCAGCCCGCTGCGGCGTCTCCCGGCCCATGGAGCGCACTTCGACGAGCGCGACAGCCTTTACGTGCACGGTGAGATCCAGCGCCTGCTGACCCGGTGGGACGGGGCGCGCATCGACCGGATCGCCAATCAGAACTATTCCAGCTACCGCTATTTCGGAGTATCCGCGCTCGGCGAGGCACCCACCGGGCAGAGCCGGGTCTCTCCCCGAGGCATTCGCCCTTACCGAGTCACAGACCCGTTCCTGTGGCTCCTCGCGCACCACGGAATCATCCCGGTGAAGTGAGGCCTTCATGGCTTTTCAGCAGCTTTACTACACCTCCTGTGAGCATGGCCTGGGCGGCTACGCCGGGTACCAGTTCAACGCGATTACCCCTGGTGTGCCGACGGCCGTCCTGCGCGAGGTGGAAGAGCGCACGATCTACGAACCACCGCGCTGGCGGATGACCGATCCGGGCGCCGACGAGCCGGATGCGTACCCGATCGCATTCTCGTACGGGGTCAGCGAAACGACGGGTACGACGATCACCGCGCAAGCCGTGTTCTCGGGCGTCGACTATTCGGGCCGTCCTGGTAACTACTTCGTACATGCCCTGGTCAGCAGCGCGCCACAGCAGGATTTCGGTGTCCTGCTGCCGGTGGAGCTATGGGGGGCGGCCATCTGGCAGCGCGCTCCGATCGACGGCACGGAATTGCCGGAGTTGCCGGGACCGCTGCCGCGCGGAGTCATCGACCGGCCCGGCGTTCAGGCATTCCTTGACGCACGGGGCGGGCAGGACGTGCTGCCGCAGCTGCTGACGGCGATCGGGCGGGCCATGGCCGGGGAGCAGCCCGTCCTGGTGGCGAGCAAGGACGCGAGCGAGAACGCCTGGTGGATCGCGGCCGCCTCGTATCTCATGGGCGAGCACGTGGCGCGCCGGATGACGTTCACCACCTACAGCCACCGTCCTGGTTACTCCGCGTACCACCTGGTCGGAATCCTGGCCGAGATGCTTCCGCCCGATGCCAGCAGCAGTTTCCAGCTGTTCGATTTCACGGCCGGGCGCGGACTGGGCCATGAGCCGCATCCACTGGCCGCCATACTGGCGAGCACCGGCGTGATGGCCGCACCTGGGCTTTGGCAGCAGGCCACCGTCTTCGCCTAAGGAACCGAAGAGAACCTGGACGATTGGCTGGCGCCCGTGGCCGTGGCCGCCGGCCTGCTCGGCCGGCAGCTCTCGGCCGGCGAGATGGATACGGTCGCGCGATGGCTGCCCGCCGCCGACGGCTGGCTGGCCCCCCAAATCGCCGAGATTGCTCTCGGCGTGGTGCTCACCCAGGTGACCGAAACGCTGTCTGATGATCAGCTGACCGACCTGCTGAGCCTCGCCCGGCGGCTGTCCGCCGCGGCCCTGACAGAACACCTGGAACACGTCCTGGCCAACCGGGCCATCATCCACATCACCCATGGTGAGCAGGCTCAACCTCTCCCGCTGACCAGTCCGGCCCGCGCGGCCGCGCAGGACCAGGTTCTTCAGGCTCTTGGCGTGAGCCCACCGGCGGTGGCCCGGGCCTTGCTGGACTGGGCCCACGCTTCCGGTGTCAGGCTCCCCGACACGGAACTGGAGCGGTACGGGCGGACCCGCCTCGACCCCGGCACTCCAGGGCGGGAGCTGGTCCCGATACTCCGCAGCTACCCTGCCGTCCTGCGGGGGCTGCTCGAACGTCTGGCCAGCGAGCCGCCGGAAGTGACCAAGAGCCTGCTGGGTGGCCCGGTCGGCGCTCAGCTCACGCGCGATGACCTGGCCGGGCATCCCGAACTGACGGAACTGTGGCTGCTTCAGTCCGCGCTCAGCGGCAGCATCCCGAAGCTGCGAGCCTTTGATGAGATCGTCGACGTCCGCGCCGGGGCAGACAGGTCTCCGCGCGTCGACGGGACTTTGCTGCGGCTGCTATGGCCCGGCGGCTGCCCGGCTGAACAGATCACGGAGCTTCTGGGCATCCTGACCGACTCGCCGGGGCCCGACATCGCGGACTGGTTCGC
>CAVZKY010000012.1:0-4421 GCA_963775825.1 uncultured Actinomycetes bacterium | reverse complement strand
ACGCGCAGGTCGCGCCCCGGGTGCGCCGCTGCTGATCTCCAGGCACGAGGAGCTGCTGGCCCGCGATCGACTGCTCGGCCGGGCTGACCGCGATCACGGCGCCGGTCATGCTGGTCTGCGCCGACACAGACTCGATCTTCCCCGCGCAAATGGTGGAGTTCTTAGCCCTGCTGGGTGGTGGCCTGCGGGACACGCCCGTGCTGCAGACGGGCCGCCAGCCGCCCGCGAGGCCAGTCGGCCATTCTGCCTGGGACGACGCATTACGACATTTCTGCCCGGCCCGCCCTGGCGGAAGCGGTCATCCCCTTCCTCGATGCCGCCGTCTGCCAGCCCGTTTCCTGGGCCATGCTGCCGCCCTTTTCACAATTTCCCGCCGAACGGCCGCAGAAAAATAGAGATTGGCCGCAGATCATGGAAAGTCAGCAATGCGGCACCTATTTTCCTGAGTCCCGGCCGCGCCGGATTGCTAAAGCCCGGCTGGGCCGGCCCCGCGGCGCCGCTCCAGTTCCGCCCGGCGAGCCTGCCGCTGTCCCGCCCGGAGCTGACCCCGGGTCTGCCGAGGACCGCCTAACTCGTCGCTGACCTGCGACTATGTGAGTGACGATTATGGTTTTTCCGGTGGCCAGGAAAGTTAATGCACCCACGTGTAAACCACCTGCGGAAGGGCCGCGTCACACTATCGAGGCCCGGCGAAAGCGGGACGTCGGGCCTCTCCTACGTCCGGCTCACCGGCGGGGAGTTCCCCGTCCGAGCCGGAGCCCTGAGCGGGGCTGCGGGCCTGCAACGGCTGCGGAAGCAGCGGTTGCAGGCCCGTTCGCTATTCCCGGCCCCGGCCGGTGCCCGCCGGCCCGCCGCAGTGCCATGATCAGGGGTTGTGACACCCATCGACGCCCAGGTGCCCCTGGTGCTCCCGGCCGCACCCGATTCCTGTTCCCGCGGCCGCCGGCCATGAGCCTGGACAAGATCGACGAACGGATCGTGGCGGCCCTGATCGAGGACGCGCGGGCCAGTTACGCGACGATCGGCAGCCTGGTCGGGCTGTCCGCCCCGGCGGTGAAGCGCCGGGTGGACCGGCTGCAGGAGACCGGCGCCATCCGGGGCTTTACCGCCCGGGTCGACCCGGCTGCCCTCGGCTGGACGACCGAGGCCTACGTCGAGCTGTTCTGCCGGGCCCTGACGTCGCCCGCCGACATCCGCGCCGCGGTGCGCCGGTACCCGGAGGTTGTCGGGGCGTGCACGGTCACCGGGGAAGCGGACGCCCTGCTCCATATCCAGGCCGCCGACGTGGGCCACTTCGAGCAGGTGGTGGAGCGGATCCGGGCCGAGCCGTTCACGACCCGCACGCGCAGCGTGATCGTCATGTCCCGCCTGATCGACCGGACCGGCGGCCCGGTACCGGCCTCATCCGCGGGGGAGGCCAGCCGCTAGCCAGCGGCCGCCGCCCGCGTAGCCGCCGCCGGCGCGGTATCACGAAAGTGCGGTCCAATTGGCGTCTTCCCCGCCTGCGGTAAGTCCCTGGACAGCTAGAGTGACGCGCATGCCGGAGACAGACAATGACCCGAGCGGCAGCACGGCGATGTTTCGTGCCTTCGCGCAGGGGTCCGAGGATGACGTCAGGCGCGGACGCAGGGCCTCCTCGTCCAACTCATCCAACCGCACGGTCATCATCGCGGCCGTCGTCGTCGCGTGCGTCGTGGTCCTCGCCGTGATCCTGGGCCTGGTCCTGTAAAACGGGGGGAATTTCACCCGAGCCACGCGCGATCAGCTTGGTGCCGAGTTCGACGTACTGTGCGGGGCCCCGGGTGCCCGCCAGCCGCCCGAACAGGAGTTCGGCGGCCCGTCGGCCCATCTCGGCCGGGTTCTGCGCGACGACCGTCACACCGGGGCTCACCAGGTCCGCAAGCTCGAAATCGTCGAATCCCACCACCGCTATCCGCCGGCCCGCGGTGGCCCGCAGGGCCAGGATGGTGACCCGGTTGTTCCCGCAGAACAGCGCGGTGACGGGAGCCGGGTCGGCCAGCATCGCGGTCAGCGCGTCCCGCACACTGTCCGGGGTCGGCTTGGCCATGGATACCCAGGCCGGCTCGACGGGCAGCCCGGCTTCGGCCATCGCATCCCGGTAGCCCTGCTGGCGCTGGGCGGCCGTGTAGATGCGCGGGTCGTCCCCGATGAACCCGATCCGGCGGTGCCCGTGCCGGATGAGGTGGGCCACGCCCGCGCGGGTGCCGCCAACGTTATCGGCCAGGACCGCGTCGGCGTCGATCAGGCCCGGCCGGCCGGTCGACAAAGACCGACGCGACCCCGGCGGCGATTTCCGGCAGCAGGTAGCGGTGGTCACCGGAGGCGGGAATGATGATGAGCCCGTCGACGCGGCGTGCACACAAGGCGAGCACCAGTTCCTGCTCGCGTTGCGGATCTTCGTCGCTCGAGCCGGTGAAAAGCAGCGAGCCATTCCAGTGCGCCACATCCTCGACCGCCCGTGACAGCGCCGAGTAGAACGGGTCGCCGATGTCCTCCATGATGAGCCCGATGGAGGCGGTCTGGCCCTTCCGCAGCAGCCGGGCGCTGTCGTTACGGCGGAAGCCGAGTTCGTTGATCGCGTTGCGGACGCGGCTGGCGGTCTCCGGCGTCACCCCTGGTTCGTCGTTAACCACCCGGGAAACGGTCTTGAGCGCGACCCCGGCGCGGTTCGCCACGTCCTTCATGGTGGGACGGCCCCGGCCGCCCCGCATTACGGGCACTCCGGGCCAGGCCACTTCCCGCTGGATCGCTGGCCCCGGAATCATCGCCTCCAATGCCGGTCGGCTCGCCCGGCTGGCGCGGTATGCCGTGCGCCCGGTCGCGGGTACGGCTTTCAAGATCGCTGATCATGGCTGCTTACCCATGTTCCTCTCGTCGTACCGCGGGAACGTTGGGCTGGCCGCCTGCCTGCACCGGCGTCAAGCTCCCTGTCCACAGGAATTGCCCGGGCGGCGGTTCCCCCCATCGCCAAGTGTGCTACAAAACCGGGCTTCGCGGCTAATACGACATTGTCTTCTTGCAGGAATATGGTTTCCGCCGCGATAACCACAGATGTGACGTGCTTGCTTTCAGGGAATCGCCGCTTTGCGCGGTTAGCGTCATTGATTGCTGTTTTCTGCGTGCTGCCGGTATACGGTTCGCCGGAGCCGGAGCGAGCGCGTGCGCAGGGCGCATGCCGGGCGGCCAGCCCAGCATGCTTGTATGTGCCTTGTTGACATCCTCCGTCCGCCTGAAGGCGGGGGATTCCAGCTGCTCACGCGGTGGTGAGGGGCTGCGGTTCGCGGTTCACAGGCCGCTCCAGCAAGCAGCCTCCCCGCGCAGTCACGGCGTGCCCCGCCGCGATGTTCCTGGCCGCGTTCACGTCAGCGTTGCAGGCGAAATTGCAGGCCACGCAGGCGAAGAGGGCTTGGCTCTTGCGGCTCTCCGCTGCGATCTGCCCGCACGCCGAGCAGCACTGGCTGGTGTACGCGGGATATATCTTCTCGACCCGGCCGGGTGCCTTGTCCTCCAGGCGGCGGACAAGCTGGCCCCAGCCGCTGCCGAGGATGGCGCGGTTGAGTCCGGCTTTGGCCCGGACGTTGCGGCCGGGCGCATCGGCAGTGCCTTTCGCCGAGCGCGTCATGCTCCTGATGTTGAGATTCTCGACGCGGATCACGTCGAATCTGCGGGCCAGATCGGTAGACACCTTTTCCGTCCAGTCCGTGCGTCGGTCGGCCTCGCGGGCTTTCAGCCTCGCGATCGCTGTCTTAGCCTTCCCGCGCCGGTTCGATCCGCGCCGCGCCCTGGCCAGCTTCCGCTGAAGGCGGAGCAGCCGCTGCCGCTCCGGGGCGGTCAGGCCGGGAACGGTGAGCCTCTCGCCCGTGGACAGCGCCGCGCTGACGGCCACGCCCCGGTCGATGCCGACCGCCTCGCCGGTTCCAGGACCGGGGACCGGGTCCGGGATGACGGCAAACCCAATGTGCCAGCGGCCTGCGCGGTCCCGCGTCACCCGGTACGACTTCACCCCGTCCGGCACGGCCCGAGACCAGCGGAACCGCACCCAGCCGGCCTTCGGCACGCGCACTTCCCCGGCATGGCGGGACAGGCGGCGGACATCACCCGGCTTGAGGTGAACGATCCGGAATCCCTCTCCCGCCCGGCTTTCCGCCAGGACGGGCGGCGGTGCGTCCCGTTAAAGAAGTTAGCGATGGCCTGGGCGTGGTCTTTGAGGGCCTGCTGCTGGACAATCACCGACCCGGCCGCCAGCCACGCGAACTCCGCCCGCGCCTGGGTGAGCTGAGGGCACGTTCGGCGAATCCCGGATTTTCCTCCGTCCCGGCCGCCAGCAAGCCTCTCCTGCTCTACCGCCAGGTTCCACACGAACCGGGAATGCGCACAGTGGTCCCGCAGCACCACCTGCT
>CAVZKY010000011.1:0-27544 GCA_963775825.1 uncultured Actinomycetes bacterium | reverse complement strand
TGCGCTCCGCGCCCCGCGGCGGTACATCGCCGAGACACCGGCCACTCGCCGGGCACAAGGCCCGGACTCGCTGGGCCGGTCACGAGCGCCTCGCCGTAGGTCCTGCTGCGGTACCCGCCGACAGCACCGGCCGCTCACCCGAGCCTTCGGCCCGGGATCACTGGGCCGGTAACGAACCGTCGGGTGTGTTCCGGCAAGCCCGAGAAACGGCGGGCGCGACGGAAGATGGCGTCGAGCATCTCCGGGGTGACGCGCCCGGTGAAGGTGTTCTGCTGACTGGGGTGATAGCAGCCGAGCAGCAGGACCGGCGGGGCCGCCGGATCGGGCGGCCTGGGCACTTCCGGCCTCGGCGCCGTGACCGAACGGGGGCCGCCGGACCGGCAGCACGAAGCCGGCCGTGCGCAGCACGGGCCAGAGTGCCTGCCAGGCGAAGCCGCCCAGGCAGACGATAACCCGGACCGACGGCGTCACCTGAGCCAGCTCTTGCGGCCAACCACGGGGCGCAGGTGTCACGTTCTTCCGTCGTGGGCTTGTTGGCGGGAGGCGCGCAGCGGACCGCTGCGACCATCCGGGTGTCCAGGAGCCGCTGGCCGTCGCCGGCCGTGACGCTCAGCGGGCTGCTGGCTAGACCGCACCGGTAGAGCGAGGCGTACAGGAAATCTCCGCTGCGGTCTCCGGTGAAGACCCGTCCCGTCCGGTTCCCGCCGTGCGCGGCAGGCGCGAGACCGACGATCACCACCCGAGGGGCAGCGGCGCCCCAGCCCGGGATGGGGGCGACCCCAGTAGCGCTCGGCCTGGAAGGAACGCCGCGGACGGTCGCGACTTCCTCCCGCCAGCTCACCAGGCGCGGGCAGGCCCGGCAGACCGACTGCCGCGCGGTGAGCTCCGTCAGGTCCGGCGCGCTTCGTGCCAGTTCCCGGACGTCCGCCGCGCTGTGCGCTACCGGGGTCGCGGCCGTCGCGGGGTCCTCCGGCCAGCCTGAGCCCGGCGGAACCGGTCCGCGGAGGTCGGCCTGCCCGCCCGTACTGCCGTTTACCGGTCGGGTCCGGCACGTTGCTGCACCCGGTACTCACCGCCCGGCAGCCGGTTGCGCCGCCGCGATCGACCAGGCGATGCCGTCCAGGATGTCGTGCTCGCTGACCAGGACCTCACCCAGGTGCAGCCGGTTTACGATGCGGTCGAGGATCAGCGATCCGGCTCCGATGACGTCCACCCGGCCCGGATGCATCACGCCGATACGGGCCCGCTCTGCCCGGCTCAGGGCCAGCAGCCAGGTCGTCACAGCGTGTACGTCGGCGGCCGAGATCCGCGTGTGATGCAGGAGCGCCGGGTCGTACACCGGCAGGTCCAACGCGATGCCCGCCACCGTGGTGACCGATCCGGCCAGCCCGACGAGCGTGCGCGCCGCGGTGGCGTCGACCTGTGACGCGGCCCGGTCGACGGCCGCGTCGATGTCGGCCGTAGCCGCGGCGATCTGCGCCGATGACGGCGGATCGGAACGCAGGTGGCGCTCGGTCATCCGGACGCATCCGATGTCGACGCTCATGGCCGAAATCACCCCGGCGCCCTCCGCGGCTCCCGGCTGCGCCGTGGCCCCGGCGGCCGCGGCGGGCCCGCTGACGCCGCCGAGGACGAACTCGGTCGAACCACCGCCGATATCGACGACCAGGTAGGGCGGCGGTACCGACCGGTCGTCGGCCAGTTCGGCGGTGGCCCCGGTGTAGGAGAACCGGGCCTCCTCACCGCCGCTCAGGACTTCAGGCCCGGTCCCGAGCACGTCAATGACCCGGCGGGTGAACTCCCCGGCATTTGCCGCGTCACGGGTCGCGCTGGTCGCGACCATCCGGACCTCCTCGGCGCCCAGCCGCCTCATGACCGCCACGTAGTCGCTCAGCGCGGCCAGCGTCCGGTCCAGCGCCTCGGGGGCGAGCCGGCCGGTGGTGTCCACGCCCTGGCCGAGCCGGACGATCTCCATCCGCCGGTCGACATCGGTGAGCGTCCTCCGGTCAGGATCGACGTCGGCCACCAGGAGCCGAATTGAGTTCGTCCCGCAGTCAATTGCCGCCACGCGCCGGGTCATCAGCCATCCTCCGTATCATCCGCGGCAGCAGCCTCGTCCGGGGCACACAGCTCGTAAGCGGCAGGCGCCTCATCCGGGGCAAGCGCCGAGCCAGGGCCGCCGGGCCCCCGCGCCGCGGGGCCGGGCCCGATAGGCCCAGCTGGGCAGCCGCCCGGGCCGGTCGCATCCAGCAGCTGCGTGACACACGGGCCATCCGCCCACCAGGCTCCGGCGGCACCGGCCGCTTCCCGGCCGAGCAGGTTCGCGCCCGGCACGGCGAGCTCGTGCGCGAGGAGCGCGTGCAGGCATTTGACCCGGGCCGGCATGCCGCCCGCGCTCTGCGTACCCGGTGGCAGCGGCTGCAGGCCGGCCTCCCGCGCCGCCTTGTCCCGCCGGGACAGGTAGTCCTGATGGGCCGCCTCATAAGACTGGCGGAGGTCCTCGTCGCACGCCAGCCGGGCCGTCATGGCCCGCATCGTGCCCGCCGCTTCCAGCCTGCTCACCGCGGCGGCCGCCCGGGGGCAGCTGAGGTAGTACAGCGTCGGGAAGGGAGTGCCGTCAGGCAGCCTGGGTGCGGTCTCGACCACGTCGGGTAGGCCGCACGGGCAGGTATGCGCGACCGCCCGCAGGCCGCGGGGGGCGCGGCCGAGCTGGGCGGCGACCACCGCCTCGGTCTGCGGGTCCATCAGCGGGCCGGGGCCTGGTCCGCCTTCTTGACGGACTGCCACAGCTTGGCGTACCAGGGAGCCACCTGCGGGGCCGATTCCGGGGTGGCGCCCGGGGCGGCCGCGTTACCGATGATCACGTAGCACTTCTCGGTCGGGAAGCACATATGCAGCTGATCCCGGGCCTGCTGCTCGATGTAGGCGGGATCGGCGTACCGCTGCTGCTCCGCCTGCAGGTTCTTGACCTGAGCCGAGTTGGACTGCTGAGCGGCCAGCAGCTGGTCGATCTGCTGTCGCTGCGCGATGTACTCCCGCACCGGGTAAGCCAGGCTGAGCGCGATCGCGCAGATCACCACCGCGAGCAACGCCGCCCGGCCCGTCAGCTTCGTCGGGCGGGGCGAATGGGCGGGCGGGCGGCGTCCGGCCGGCTCGGCGATCATCAGGTCAGATCCGTGAACCTCGGGTAAGCGCTGGCGCCCGCGTAGGCGGCCGCGTCGCCCAGCAGCTCCTCGATCCGGAGCAGCTGGTTGTACTTCGCCACGCGCTCACCGCGGGCCGGCGCGCCCGTCTTGATCTGGCCGCAGTTGGTCGCGACGGCCAGGTCGGAGATGGTGCTGTCGTCGGTCTCGCCGGACCGGTGGCTGATGATGCAGCTGAAGCTGGCCCGCTGGGCGGCCGACACGGCGTCCAGCGTCTCGGTCACCGTGCCTATCTGATTCAGCTTGACCAGCAGCGCGTTCGCGGACCGCTCGGTGATGCCGCGGCGGATCCGCTCGGGGTTGGTGACGAAGATGTCGTCGCCCACGATCTGCACACGGTCCCCGACGGCCACGGTCAGGTCATGCCATCCAGCCCAGTCTTCCTCCGCGAGCGGGTCTTCCAGCGAGACGATAGGGTAGGTGTCCAGCCACTCCCGGTAAATGTCGGTCATCTCTCCCGACGACCGGGTGGAGCCCTCGAAGGTGTAGCCCCCGTCGCCGTGAAACTCGGTGGCAGCGGCGTCAATGGCCAGCGCGATATCGCGGCCCGGGGTGAACCCGGCCTTGCCGATCGCCTCGACGATCAGGTCCAGCGCCGCCCGGTTGTGCTCGAGATCGGGAGCGAACCCGCCCTCGTCGCCGACTCCGGTGGACAGGCCATGCTGCTTCAGCACCGACTTCAGCACGTGGTAGGTCTCCGCTCCCCAGCGCAGCGCGTCTTCGAAGGTCGCCGCGCCGATGGGGGTAATCATGAACTCCTGGATGTCGATGCTGTTGTCCGCGTGCGCGCCGCCGTTCATGATGTTCATCATCGGCACCGGCAGCAGGTACGCGTTCGGACCGCCGATGTAGCGGAACAGCGGCAGGCTCGCCGACTCCGCCGCGGCCCGCGCGACCGCGATGCTGACGCCGACGATCGCGTTGGCACCCAGCCGGGACTTGTCCGGCGTCCGGTCCAGATCGATCATGGACTGGTCCACGAGCCGCTGGTCATCCGCCTCGTAACCGAGAAGCTCGGGCTGGATCTCGTCGATGACGTTGGCGACGGCGTGGGTGACGGCCTTACCGCCGTAATCATCGCCACCATCTCGCAGTTCCACCGCCTCGAAGGCGCCGGTCGAGGCGCCGCTGGGCACTCCGGCGCGCCCGATGGTCCCGTCGTCCAGGGCAACCTCGACCTCCAGGGTCGGGTTACCGCGGGAGTCCAGGATCTGCCTGGCATGGATTGCTTCGATGGAGGCCACGGCCGGCTCCTCCATGTCCTGTCCAAGAGTTTCGCGGTCATCCAGCCGGCCCGCACGGTACTGCCGGGGGGCATGCGCGGGAAGCCGGTCACATTGTCCGCGTTCGAGCCTAGTGGAGCCCGGACCCGCACACGCACCGGCCACGCCGGACACCGCCCCCGGTAGGCCATGTACTGTGTGTAATGAAATGAGTTGATTACTCAGAGATACATATGGCAGTGCGCGGGGGCGGGCATGGCGGGAACGAGCGTGCAGGTACTCATCGCGGGGGGGGCCGGTTTTATCGGCAGCACGATCGCCTCGGCCTGCGTGGACGCGGGCATCAGCCCGGTGATCGTCGATAATCTGGGCACGGGCAGGCGGGAGTTCACGACCGGCCGGGCGTTCTACCAGGGCGACATCGCCGATGGGGCACTGATCGACCGGATCTTCGCTGACCACCCTGGCATCAGCGCCGCCATCCAGTGCGCGGCGCTGATCGTGGTCCCGGATTCGGTCGCTGATCCGGTCGGCTACTACCGGGCGAACGTGGCCAAGAGCCTGGAGTTCGTCGCGCATCTGCTGCGCAACGGATGCGGGCGGATGATCTTCAGCTCGTCGGCCGCGATCTACCGCCCGGGCGCGGACCTGACCGTCGACGAGGACTCCCCGCTGGACCCGCAGAGCCCGTACGCGCGGACCAAGGCGGTATGCGAGGAGATGTTCGCCGATATCGCCGCCACGCAGGCCATCCGGGTGCTGTCGCTGCGGTACTTCAACCCGATCGGGGCCGATCCCAAACTCCGTACCGGCCTGCAGCTGCGGCGGCCCACCCACGCCCTGGGCAAGATGATCCAGGCCTACGAGGAAGGCTTTCCGTTCCAGATCGCCGGCACCGACTACCCGACCCGCGACGGCACCGGTATCAGGGACTACATCCACGTCTGGGACCTGGCCACCGCCCACCTGGCCGCCCTGGACCGGTTCGACGCGCTCATGGCGGGGACGGCCGCCACCTCCAGCGTCATCAACCTGGGCACCGGCACGGGGACAACCGTGCGTGAGCTCCTGGGCGCCTTCAATCAGGTGGCGGACCGGCCGATCAAGTCCGTCGACGTGGGCCGGCGGCCCGGCGACGTCACCGGCACCTACACCCGCAGCGACCGGGCGTTGCGCTGCCTGGGCTGGAAACCGCGGTACTCGATCGCGGAGGGCATCCGTCACTCCCTGGACTGGGCCGCCATCCGCGACGGGATCCTGGCCTGAAGACCTCCTAGCCCGAAGTTCCCCCGAGCCGATTTGCCTGATGCGTTTGACCAGGTAGTAGAGCCCTTGATCGCGGAGATTACATGACTACGTAGTCATGGGCTGAGGCTGTTTCACCTGGTCAACGCCTATGTTGGCCCGTCGCTGGGGGAACTGCGGCCTAGCGGATGGCCTCCGGCCGGCGGATGGCCGACAGCGGCTACGGCGGCGCGGACCCGTCGTTCCGCCGCGCCGCCCGGCACGCGGTCGTGCGCGGACAGCCCGATGTGGCGCAGACCGGTGCCGCGCTGGGGGCGACCCTCGCGGTCAAGCCCCGCACCGGCCCCTGCGTGCACTGACGGTCAGGAACCGGCCGTCACCGACGCGCCGGGCAGCACGACCCGGGGCCGGCCCACCCCGGTGATCTCATTGCCGCTGGCCGTGACGGACAGCTTCGCCGGTCCTCCCGCGAACAAGAGGCCCACATCGCCCGCACGATCGCCCATGATGACGTTCCCGGTCACCGCCACGTGGCCGGTGCCGCTGTTCGCCTGGGTGATCGCGAGGTAGACGTAGCGCGCCCCGGCCGTCTCACCCTGATCGTTGAAGATCTTGTTACCCACGATGGTCGAGCCGTTGCCGTCCTGAGCGGTGCCGACGATGCCGTACCAGGTGCCGGAGCGCTGGCCGCTACCGAAGTCCTCGATGTAGTTGCCGGCGATCGTCGTGCCGTAGAGCCGGAAGGCGACAATCGCGCTGTGCGCGACGTTGTACAGATGGTTGCCGGAGATGTCCCAGCCTCCGGCGTTGGCGAGGTACACGTCGTCCAGCCCGGAGCCCTCGATCTGGTTGTTCTCCAGGTACCCGTCGGTGACCGCGCTGGCGGGGTCGATCACCTCGAATCCGTACTGCCCGCTGCCGGAGATGAAGTTGTTATCGAAGCGGCTGTTCACGCTGGTGTTCGTGATCACCCGGCCGCTGGCACCCGCGCTGGTGTCGACGATGCCGGAGCCGCCGCAATCGGTGACGTCCACGTGCTCCACGTCGGACTGCCAGTTGAGCACGATGATGCCATCGGTGCGCCCGGACCCATTGCAGGCCACGGTGAGATCCTGGATGGCGAGCGGATCACCCGTGGCCGGTGAGCTGGTGACGTAGGACCGGGTGGCCAGCACGTAGCTGGACGGCCCGTCCTGCTTCAGGATCGTGCCCGTGGTGCTGTCGCCGGTGTAGGTCCGGTCGCCCAGCAGCACGAGGCCCTTGGTGAGCAGGCAGGTACCGCCCTGGAACTCGATGGCCGCGCCCGCCGGGCTGGAATCGATCGCCCGCTGCACGGTCGCGGCGTCAGTGGCCCGATCCAGGCAGGTGACCCGCACCGACGCCGCAGGCGGGTCGGTCGTGGCCCGCGGCGGCAGGACCGCCCAGGTGATGGCGGCGGCCGCGGCCGCCACCGCGACCAGCGCCGCTACGGCAAGCCACCGGCGCCGGGTCCCGCGCCGGCTGCGGGACCGGTCCGGACCAGAATGCCTTTCCATCCGGGCGCTACGCCCGGCTGACGGAGCGGATCCGCTCCGCGACCGCGTGGCTGACCCGTCGCGCGGCGAAACCGGAACCGCAGACGAACCGCATCAGCGGGCCGAAGGTGGCGGCCGACGGCAGGCCGGTGAAGTAGACGCCGGGCACCGACGACTCGAACGCCCCGGACAGCCGCGGCGAGCCGGCCACGCACCGCACCCGGCGCCGCATCGCGTCGTCCATGAAGTCCAGTCCGGCCAGGTCGACCCGGTAACCGGTGGCCGCGAGCACGTGGTCGACCTTGAGGTCCGACCGCTGCCCGGCGGGACCGCCCAGCGTGAGCACCACGTTGCCGCCGACGCTGCGCGACCCGATGACCCGCTGCCCGGTGTGGATCGGCAACTGGCCAACGACGCGGTCGTGCAGCCACCAGGCGCCGAACGGGCCGAGCACCTCCCGCACGAGGGCGAGCCGCGTCGCGGCGGGCAGATACCGGAAGGCGCCCGCGGCGCTGCTGAAGGGGACGAGCTTCCAGGTGGGGCCGAGCGGCGAATGGAGGGACGGCACGAACCGCGCCAGTCCGCTGGGGGTGGCGGGCGCGTCCCCCCACTTCACCTCCTCCCGGGCCACCAGCTGGACGTTCGCGCCGGCCTCGTGCAGCAGGGCCGCGCTTTCCAGAGCGGATTGCCCGGCGCCGATCACCGCGACTTCCCGGCCGGTGAAACCGGCCAGCGACGCGTGCTGCCACGTGTGCGACACGGCGCCGTCCGGGGACGGCCCGGCCGGCGCGATCGGGGCCAGCGATCCGGGCAGGTGCGCGTAACCGGCCATGCCGGTGGCGATCACGACGGCCGGGGTGGAGATCTGCTCCCCCGACTCCAGGGTGACCAGGCTGTACTGCCCGTGCTGCTCGAGTCGGCGGATCCGGGTGTCGGCCACGTCGGGAACGTTCTGCTCGGCGAACCATTGGCCGTAGCGGATGAACAGGTCGATGGGCACCACGTCGTCCTCGGCCAGCCGCCGGATGCCGCTCACCACGCAGAAATCGGCGAGCGTGGAGCCGGTACCGGGCGCGGAAAGGCTCGACGCGCTGGGCGTCGACTTCAGGAACATGCCGGCGGGCATATGCGTGTGCCACCCATCCATGACGTCCCCGAAGGTCCGCACCGCGATCCCGCGGCCGCGCAGGTGAGCCGCGACCGACAGCCCGTAAGGGCCGGCCCCGATGACCACGGCGGGCGCGGAAGATGTGATAGCTGGCATGGTGTACCTCCGTTGACTGTGACCGATAGCGTCCACAGCGGTTCATCTCTGGCCGATCGCTGTCTGCGCCGGTTTAACTTGCGCAGCAAATCCGTCGCCGGCGGCCGGGGGCGTGGCCCCCGTTTCCCGCCGCAGGGCGCGGGTCCGTCTGGCCCGCCGCAGGTAGCTCGCGAGCGGGCCCGCGGACCGGGCCAGCATCGCCACGGCGGGCAGCGGGTCGTCGGCGGCCAGCCAGGCGAGCTCGGTATGCACCGGCCCGGACGGCACCGGGACCCGGTAGCCGCTGGGCCGCCTGCTCAGCCGGGCTGACAGCCGGGCGGTCAGGTCCACGTTCTCGATGAGGATGCGCCGGCCACTAGGCGCCACGGCCTGCGGCACCGGGCGACCGGTCAGGTCCAGGTGCAGGGCCCGCACCACGTCGATCCTGGCCGCGTTCTCGAACAGCCGGAACTGGGCGCCGACCCGCGGGTTGAAGTCGACCAGTTTGTACCGGCCATCCCGGCGGTCGTAGCGGAAGTCCAGGTCCGCGATCCCGCAGAAGCCCACCCGCTCGCACAGATGCGCGGCCAGCGCCGCGAGCTGCGGGTTGCTGACCGTGTAGGCACAGGCGGTCATGCCCGCCTCGGGGGGCCAGGACCGCACCTTGACCCCGGTGAACAGCACCAGCGGATCGCCGTCGGTCCCGCGGTACAGGTGCACGATCCAGTCCTCGGCATGCTCCGTTGGAATGTATTCCTGGAGGATGACGCTCGGCTTGTCCCCCCACGCACGGGAAAGCGCGAGCAGCTCCGCCGTGGTGGCGATCACGGTGGTCCCGTTGACCACCGGCGCGTGCAGCCGGACCCACGCCTCCAGGTTCTTGGCCACCACGGGAAACGTCGCGGTGGCCGCGAACTCCGCGACGTCGGCCGCCGTCTGCGGGAACGAGGACGCGGGCGCGGGCACGTCATGCTCGAGGCACAGCTCGTACAGGCCGCGCTTGCTGGCCAGCCGGGCCGGCAGGCTGGAAGGCACCCGGGGCAGCAGGAACCATTCGGCTAGCGCGGCGGAGTTCTCCGCGATCAGGACGGCCGCCTCTTCGTCGGTCGGGATGAGCACGGCCTGCCGGGGATCTCCCGCCCGGCTTCTTTCAGCCGCTCGACCATCTGCTTCGGATCGGCGCGCTCCTCCGCCGACCAGACGTAGTGACCGCGGCAGTACCGGGACAGCGCCGCGGGCGTCCACCGGTCCTCCGACACCGCGTAGACCGGCACTCCCAGCCGACCGAGCGACCGGATCGCGTCCACGCCCCCGTGGTGCAGCGGATAGTTGCCGACCTTCACGATCAGCGCGGCGACATCGCGGTCCACCGCAAGAGCCGGAGCCGGCTCCCGGTGGCTCATCTGACGTGTCCCTGGCCGGGCGGCTCCTCGCCGGCCCGGGCCGCAGTGTTCCCATTGATTTTCCCCTGGTTGGCCGCGGTCATGACAGGACCACGAATCGGATGATGACGACGAAAACGAAGAAGGCGAGCAACGGAAGTCGCGCCAGTGCGAGGGACCGGGTCAGCCACCGGGAAGCCGGCGGCCAGATGCGGCTATACTCCCGCGCGGCCAGGACCAGCAGCAGGAGGCCGAGACCGGCCAGCCCGATTGGTGTCCAGGCGGTCGGGCGGCCAGCCGACCCGGTCACCGGCGGCAGCGGCTGGTGCCGTGTCCCGGCTGGCCAGCGGTAGGTGTACACAACGGCGTCGCGGTCGCTGAAGGCGATCCTGATCCCGGGGTAGGACGCCATTGCGGCCCGGAACTGCCGCCCCCAGCTGGCCGGGTAGTTCGCGGCCTGGGCCAGGTACGTCTCCTGGGTGGTCGTGGTGATGAGGTAGCTGCCCGGGCCCATGGCGCGCAGGTCGGTGACCAGCCCGGCGACCTTGGTCGGGCTGGTGGGCGCGAGCTCGGCGATGTAGCCGGTCCTGGCGGCGTCCCGGTACTGCCACGGCATCTGCGGGGTGTCGTCGACGGCTGGCAGTTCGCTCGTCCACAGCACCCGGATTCCTGTGCTGTCGTGGGCGTACAGGTAGTTCATCGCGGTCAGTTCGCCGGCCGGAGTCCGCTCGAATGCCTCGTTGCCGTAGCGGGCCACGAAAAACAGCAGCACGGCCGCGACCGAGCACACCGCGGCCAGCGGTACGACCAGCCACGCACGGCGATCGCGGGCGGCGCCCAGCAGGCGCCACGCACGGCGGCCGGGGGCGGGCAGCCGCCGCCGGCGGCCGGGGCCGCCCAGCCCCGGGAAGAACAGGTAGGCGACCAGCAGGGCCGCCCCGGGCAGCGCGAAAAGGTAGACGCGCAGCGCGATCTCCCCGCCGTAGCTCTGCAGGCCGAATCCCGCGAACGAGACGCACATGAGGACCACGGCCACCCGGTCGTCGAAGCCCAGGCGCCAGCGCCGGGCCAGGCCTGCCACCGCGAGGACCACGACCGCCCCGGCGAACGCGGTGCGTGAGTACAGCACCAGCGTGTGCAGCGGGGTACTGCCCGCCAGGCGGCCGGACACGCTGGTGGACAGGTTCGCCCCCAGGTCGCCGAGGCCACCGAAGAGCTGCGAGCGGTGGCCGGACCAGTACGGCACGGCGGCGAAGCTGAGCCACGCGGTGAAGATCACTGCGAACAGCACCGGCAGCCCGCGCAGCCGGCACCGGCGCACGATGACCAGCCCGGCGCAGGCGGCCACCATGAAGAACGGGGTGAGCTGATGGCTGGACGTCGAGAAGACGAAGATCACCACCAGCAGGCTCAGCATGGTGGCCTGGCGGGCCCGGCTGGCCGGCACCGACGGCAGGTCGCCCGGGATCGGTCGGGTGAGCAGCGCTCGCCAGCGCGCTGCGCGCCCCGGCGGCTCAGCTGCCCGGTCAGCGCCGGTCCGGCGGGACCCGCCGGTGCGGGCACCCAGGCCAGTCCGGCCGAAGTAGATCAGCAGCAGGGCGATGAAGAACAGGTACAGCAGGTAGTTCAGCGACTGGGGGGAGAAGTAGTCCTGGCCGACCCAGTTGCCGACGGAGAAGATGAACACCGCGAACCACTTGGCCCGCCAGCTCGCCCGCATCCGGCTGGCGATCAGGCCCATCGGCACGAGGCACAGCAGGTCCATGGCCAGCGGCCAGATACGCAGGACCGGGATCAGGTTGCTGCTGCCGGCCGCGTGCTCGGCCAGCGCGACCAGATAGAAGAAGCCGGGCCAGCTGAAGTAGGCCGAAAGCTCCGGGGCGGTGTGCCCGGTCCGGGCGATGTAGTCGACGAAACCGGCGATCCAGTAGGCCGTGGGGAACCGTGGCTCCGGCTCGGCGATAACGGTGATCCCATCCAGGCAGACCACGATGGCCACCAGCGTGGCGCCAAGCAGCAGCGGCCGCGCGCGGGACAGGCCCAGCGCCGCGACGAAGGTCAGGGCCAGCAGCGCGATCCCGGCGAGCGCCGCGGCCGGCATGACCGAGATCAGGCCGAGACCGCTCATCCGGCTCAGCGCGGCGGTCACGTGCCCCAGCGGCGCGAAGAACAGCACAGTCCCCGCCACCGCCCCAGCCCCGAGAACGGCCGCCGGCAGCCAATCGCGCCAGTCCGGCACACCGCGCCAGCCGGTCGGGCCGCGCCGGCCTGGCCAGCGGGCGCCGGGCCGTGGGGGCGCCCCGGCTCCGCCGATCCCTTCGCGCTTCGCGCTTCCTATGGTCACGAGTCCTCCCCTCCGGGCCGGCCCCTGGCGGCACGGCCGGCGCTGGCGGCAGCCGGGCGGAAGGCCAGCCGGGCGGCGCGGCGGCGCACGACCGCGGGACCGGGCCGGTGCCCGGCCAGCACGCGGCGCAGTCCGGGGAGGATCGCCACGGCGATGACCAGCTGACTGGCCAGGGCCGCGATCCCGGCCCCGGTGATGCCCATCACCGCGGTGAGCCCGAGGGCGAGCCCCAGGATGAGCACGCAGCGGGTGACCTGGATGATGGCGACCAACCTGGTGCGGCTCTGCGCGCGCAGCGCACCCAGGTACAGCTCGGTCAGCGACTTGGGCAGCGTGGCCAGGGCCAGCAGCTCCAGGATCGGCGCGCCGTAGGCCGCGTACCTGGGACCGTACAGGCTCAGGGCCGGCCGGGCGATCAAGGCCACCAGGATCGCGGCCGGCACCAGGATGAAGAGCGTCCGGCGCAGCGCGGAACGGCAGTTGGCGGCCAGCGTCTGGCTGTCGAACGCACCCTCGACCGTCAGCGATGTCGCCATGTTCACGGCCAGCAGATCCAGAACGCCCCCGACGGTCCACGCTATGTAGAAGTAGGCGGTCATGCCGGGGCCGCTGCGCACCGCCACCGCGATCGGCAACAAGTTGGCGACCGCCAGCATGCACAGCGCGCCTGTGTAGTCGCCGGCCAGGAAGCGGCCGATCTGGCGAGCGGCCGGCGGCTGGCGGGCGCTGGTGAGCAGCTGGTGGCGGGGCATGAGCTTGCCGAAGATGAGCAGGTTGATCAGGGGCAGGGACACGATCACCGGCAGCATCCAGGAGATGTCGATGCCCAGTGCCGGGATGGCCGCGGCCAGGGCCAGCAACAGCACGATCTTGACCACGCCGAAAGTGCCGTTCTCCAGCGGCACCCACACGGCGCTGCGCAGGCCGGTCAGCACCCCGTCCTGCAGCGTGAAGATGCCCCAGGCGATCACGCAGGCGATAAAGACCAGCCCCGGAATCAACCCGTTGAGCTGCGTGTAAGAGGCACCCCAGTGCCGCACGGTGAGCAGGAAGGGAACCGCGACCAGCACCGAGGCCAGCGAGCTGAACACGTAGGCGCGCCGGACGAGGAACCCGGTGCGCTGCCCAGACTGCGGGATGAACCGGGTCACCGCGCCGAGCAGGCTGAACGCGGTGAGCCCCGACAGCAGGCTCATCGCCGCGTAGATCGCCGACGCCCGGCCGACCTCAACCGCCGAGTAGTGCCGCGCGGCCAGCAGCCAGTAGGCCACGCCCAGCAGCCCGGTCACACCCGTATTGATCATCAGTGCGTAGGCGTTGCGGTACAGCGGCGACCTCAGGTGGGCCCGCAGTTCCCGGTAGCGCCCGGCCACATCGGGCCGCCGCAGGCCCAGCGCCGTCGGCCGGCTGGCCGCCAACGGCTCACCGGCCACCACTGGCCCACCGGTCAGCGCCGCCCCATCGGCTGCCGAGGGATCGGTGCTTGACGGGCTGGCTTCTTGCGCACCAGGACCTGGCTGACCGGGCCGCGGTGGCGCAGCCGCCGCGGGGCTCCCGGAGGTGCCGGGGCGGCCCGCGTTCGGGTCCAGCGGCGCGGCCCGGTGCGCCGGCACCGCGTGCTCACGGCCCGGTATGCTGGTCAGAATCAGCGCGCCGTGGTCTGTCGGCTCAGGCACCTTGGGAGAGGCCCGCCAGTGCGGCTCTGGAGCGCCTGACTACCGCGAACCCCTTGGTCAGCGCGTGATCCTTAAGGTAAATCATTGAATTGCCCCCCCGGACGATTCGTTCGAAACGAGCCTGGCTGGTCGACGCGCGGACCGTCAGGCGCGGCAGCGCGTAACGGTCGCCATCGGGCCGGGCCATCGCATTGGCCACCGCGCACGCGTGCCGGTAGCCGGTAGCCCGCGCCGCCTGCCGCACCCCTGAGCTGGAGTAACCGAAGGGATAGGCCAGGCTCGGCACCGCCTGGCCGATCCCGTCTTCCAGCAAGGCCTTGCTGAGAGCCAGCTCGTGACGGAGCTGGCTCGGCTTGATCTGATCGAGCTGCGGGTGCCCATGGCTGTGCGCCCCGATCTCTACCCCGGCCCCCGCCGCTTCGCAGATCTGGTTCCAGGACAGCATCTGGCCGGGCTGATGCCCCGATCTGTGCCCTCCCGCATCGGCGATCCAGCCGGTGGTTACGAAGACGGTGGCGGTGAACCCGTAGTTCCGTAGCAGCGGTAGGACCTCGCGGTGGAAGTCCGCGAAGCCGTCATCGAAGGTCAGCACCACCGGCCGGGTGGGCAGCGGGCCCCCCTCGCCGGCGAGGGCGGCCGCCGCGTCCGCAAAGGTGACCGTGTTATACCCATGATAGTGCAGGTAGGCAAGCTGGGCGGCGAAGGCGGCGGGTGGCACCGCCAGCGGGCTCGTCGTCTGCGGGCGCGCGGCGATCTCGTGGTACATCAGGATCGGCACCTCCGGCTGACGGCCGGGACCCTCGTGCCTGTCCGGACCGGTCATTGCGGCCGTCCCGGGGCGCTGGCCGCGGCAGGGGTCGGGCCAGTGCCAATCGCCAGGGGAGGACGTCGCGGTGCGGCGCCACCGCTCACCGCGCCGGTTAGGTAACCGGTGGTCACCGCGGCCAGGCCGGCCACGATCGCCGCGGCGCGGGTGAACCCGGAGATGTCGCCGTGCAGGGCATCGGCCAGGCCGCGGCCGACTCCCTGCGGGAGGGCCCGGCTGGCGTACCGCCGCTCGGAAGACAGCCCCTCATTCGCCCCGACCGCGCGCGTCACCATGGCCTTCGACAGGCCTTCGGCGTAGCAGCGCGAACGGTAGTAGCCGAAGCGGCGCCGGTCATCACGGACGCGATGCCAGATGATCGCCTGCTCGTCGAACAGCAGGACCGCCCCCGGGATCTGCTGGCGGAGCCGGATGCAGAACTCGGTTTCCTCGCAGCCAAGCGGGCGCTTGCCCTGGTCCCGCCCGATGCCGCTGATGAAGCCGCCGACCTGCTCGAAGACGTCCCGCCGGAACGACGCGTTACCGCCGAGCACGTTTCGCACAGGCGCACGGCGCGTCGGCATCCCGACGTAGGTGCAGCCGATCACCCAGTCGAATTCCCGCGGGAACCACGCTGGCCGGGTGGTGTCCCAGGCCGGCCGGTCAGCCCGCCGACACCGGCCACGCTTGGGTCGGTGTAGGCGTCAACCAGGCATTTCAGCCAGTTCACGTCGGCCACTGCGTCGTCATCCAGGAAGGCGATGACCTCACCGGTGGATGCGGCGACGCCGGTGTTCCGGCCACCAGAAAGTCCCTGCCGCTCGCGGTTTTCCAGCACGGCGGCGTCCGGCAGCGCCGTCCGCAGCCGTTCGTACAGCGGCCGGTTGTGGTCCACCACGATGATGAGCTCTTTGGCCGGGTGGCTCTGGGCGCTTACCGAAGCGGCGGCGGCCAGGGTGTCATCCCAGCGATCGTCGGCGTGCGCGCAGATGACCACGGAGACGGACAGCGGGCTCATGCGCCTTCCCCGCTCATCTTGGCCGCCTGGGGCGTCGCCGCCTGGGGCGTCGCCGGCTGGGCCGGAGACACGGGGCGCGACGGTGCCGCGAGGAGGCGGCGGCCCAGCCAGGAGAACTTCTCCTGGGCGATCAGCCGCAGGATTCGCCATCCGTCACCGATCGCACTGAGATTGCTCTCCCCGTACAGGCGCGGTCGCTCGATGCTCGGGACCTCCTGAATTCGGAGCCCGGCCTTCGCCGCCCGGATGTTCATGAGCGTTTCGACTTCGAAGCCCGTGCAGTCGATATGGAGCGCTTCCAGGTGCCGGGCCCAGAAGGCGTTGTAGCCGTAGCACAGGTCCGTGAACTGCGTGCGGAACATGCGGTTGACCAGCATGCCCAGCACCCGGTTGCCGGTCCGGCGAATGGGGGTGATGTCCTCGCTGCCGCCGCTGCCGGAGAACCGCGAGCCCTTAGCGAAGTCCGCGCCGGTCAGCAGGGCCCCGACAAACTGGATGATCTCCGCGCCGTCGGTCGAGCCGTCCGCGTCCATCGAGACGATGATGTCCCCGGTCGCGGCGTTGAAGCCCGCCTGCAGCGCGTCCCCCTTGCCCCGGCCGGTTTGCGCGATCACCCTGGCACGGGAGCACAGCTCGCGGGTGACGGCGACGGTGTCGTCCACCGAATGCCCATCCACCACGATGATCTCGTCCACCCAGGACGGCAGCGACGCGAAGACGTGCGGAAGGTTGGCCGCCTCGTTCCTGGCCGGGATGACCACGCTGACGCTGACGGTGGCCGCGATCGCCAGCGTGGCCGAGACCGGCTGGTAAGACCATATCGGGACGACACGGAAAGGATCATCCGTCTGCGTGTCCCGCTGCGGCCGGTGGCCGTCCTCGGGGCCCGAAAAATCGGAAAGCACCATGTGATTCACTCCCCCACCCGGGCCGGCGACCACGCCAGGAATCCGCCGGCCAGAATCCGGCGGCCTGCCGGCCCCGCGGAAATAATGTTTACGGTGCTCGAAAATGGCCAATTAAGCGCCATTTCCCGGTGACTGAAGGCCCAGCCTCCAGTGGTCTTGTGATTAACGCCTTGCACGTGGCCCCCCTTGGGCAAACCGCTCTTTTCCCCGACGGTTTGTTAGACACAGCCTTAGGCCGGCTGTGCGGCACGCTGCCGTGCCTCGATGTGTTTCTGACCCTCATCTTGGCCGGCGTTTTACCGGCAGACACATCGACATACCGGACATAACACCCTACGCAGAGTGAGTGATCAGCGCACGTTTCCCGTGGAACATAGGGCTTTCCGCAGCTAGATTGGGTAAGAGGCGGTGAACTATCTCGCAACCATCACGCTACTTTGATGGACGTTCCGATACTCTGTGTAATTGGCCGTACTGATCCAGTAGCCGTGGACACGGAAGGCGATATCACTCTTTGTAACCGTGGTTACACTGTCAGGATTTACCGAAGAAGGTAATCGACGCTTCCGGTCCAATAACATTAGTCAGTTCCGCTAATTAACTGGCCCAGCCAGATGGGCATTCTGCCGGGGGCAGACAAGGGGTTAAGCGAAGCAAAGATGGAAAGGCCAGCGCTAATCAGCAGCCACCGGGGACAGCGGGATGACCCGGCACGGCGGCCTTGGGGACATCGACGACGACCCCGCCGCGCTGAATCCGGCTGATCGCCTCGGTGAGCGCCGTGATGCTGGCCGCAAAACAAACGGCCTACCCGGACGCTGCCCGGGTAGGCTCGGTGTGTCAGGGGCCGGCGACCGGGCGTTCAGGTCAGCAGCGGGGGCAGCAGCGTGCAGGTACTCATCGCGGGGGGGGCCGGTTTTATCGGCAGCACGATCGCCTCGGCCTGCGTGGACGCGGGCATCAGCCCGGTGATCGTCGATAATCTGGGCACGGGCAGGCGGGAGTTCACGACCGGCCGGGCGTTCTACCAGGGCGACATCGCCGATGGGGCACTGATCGACCGGATCTTCGCTGACCACCCCGGCATCAGCGCCGCCATCCAGTGCGCGGCGCTGATCGTGGTCCCGGATTCGGTCGCTGATCCGGTCGGCTACTACCGGGCGAACGTGGCCAAGAGCCTGGAGTTCGTCGCGCATCTGCTGCGCAACGGATGCGGGCGGATGATCTTCAGCTCGTCGGCCGCGATCTACCGCCCGGGCGCGGACCTGACCGTCGACGAGGACTCCCCGCTGGACCCGCAGAGCCCGTACGCGCGGACCAAGGCGGTATGCGAGGAGATGTTCGCCGATATCGCCGCCACGCAGGCCATCCGGGTGCTGTCGCTGCGGTACTTCAACCCGATCGGGGCCGATCCCAAACTCCGTACCGGCCTGCAGCTGCGGCGGCCCACCCACGCCCTGGGCAAGATGATCCAGGCCTACGAGGAAGGCTTCCCGTTCCAGATCGCCGGCACCGACTACCCGACCCGCGACGGCACCGGTATCAGGGACTACATCCACGTCTGGGACCTGGCCACCGCCCACCTGGCCGCCCTGGACCGGTTCGACGCGCTCATGGCGGGGACGGCCGCCACCTCCAGCGTCATCAACCTGGGCACCGGCACGGGGACAACCGTGCGTGAGCTCCTGGGCGCCTTCAATCAGGTGGCGGACCGGCCGATCAAGTCCGTCGACGTGGGCCGGCGGCCCGGCGACGTCACCGGCACCTACACCCGCAGCGACCGGGCGTTGCGCTGCCTGGGCTGGAAACCGCGGTACTCGATCGCGGAGGGCATCCGTCACTCCCTGGACTGGGCCGCCATCCGCGACGGGATCCTGGCCTGAGGGCGACCCTCGCGGTCAAGCCCCGCACCGGCCCCTGCGTGCACTGACGGTCAGGAACCGGCCGTCACCGACGCGCCGGGCAGCACGACCCGGGCCGGCCCACCCCGGTGATCTCATTGCCGCTGGCCGTGACGGACAGCTTCGCCGGTCCTCCCGCGAACAAGAGGCCCACATCGCCCGCACGATCGCCCATGATGACGTTCCCGGTCACCGCCACGTGGCCGGTGCCGCTGTTCGCCTGGGTGATCGCGAGGTAGACGTAGCGCGCCCCGGCCGTCTCACCCTGATCGTTGAAGATCTTGTTACCCACGATGGCCGAGCCGTTGCCGTCCTGAGCGGTGCCGACGATGCCGTACCAGGTGCCGGAGCGCTGGCCGCTACCGAAGTCCTCGATGTAGTTGCCGGCGATCGTCGTGCCGTAGAGCCGGAGGGCGTCGATGGCGCCCTGTGCGTCGTTGTAGAGGTGATTGCCCGAGATGTCCCACCCCTCTGCATTGTCGAGATGCACGGCGTCCCCGCCTGAAGATGCGATCTGGTTGTTCTCCAGGTAGCCGTCGGTGACCGCGTTGCCGGGGTCGATCACCTCGAATCCGTACTGCCCGCTGCCGGAGATGAAGTTGTTATCGAAGCGGCTGTTCACGCTGGTGTTCGTGATCACCCGGCCGCTGGCACCCGCGCTGGTGTCGACGATGCCGGAGCCGCCGCAATCGGTGACGTCCACGTGCTCCACGTCGGACTGCCAGTTGAGCACGATGATGCCATCGGTGCTGCCCGGACCTATCGCAGGCCACCGTCAGGTCACGGATGGCGAGCGGGTCCCCCGTACTCGACTGGCTGTCCACATAGGACTGGGAAGCCAGCACGTAGCCGGCCGGCCCGTCCTGCTTCAGGATCGTGCCCGTGGTGCTGTCGCCGGTGTAGGTCCGGTCGCCCAGCAGCACGAGGCCCCTGGTGAGCAGGCAGGTACCGCCCTGGAACTCGATGGCCGCGCCCGCCGGGCTGGAATCGATCGCCTGCTGCAGCGTCGCGGCATCCGTGCTGCGGTCACGGCAAGTGACGTGGACCGAAGCTGCAGGCGGCGGAGCCGGTGCAGGTCTGGTCCGTGGCGGAACCACTGCCCACGTGATCGCGCCCGCCACTACGGCGACCACAAGCATGCCCACGGCTGTGATCCAACGCCGATGTGCACCCCGAGTAGGGACCTGTGTCCGGTCCAAAACAGCGTGACTACCCATCGAGGTATGCTACCCCCCGTTAACAGCGCGGATCCGGTCCGCGACCGCGCTGCTCACCCGCCGCGCGGCCAAGCCCGGGCCGCAGAGGAACCGCATGAGTGGGCCGAAGGTGGCGGCCGACGCCAGGCCGGTGAAGTAGACGCCGGGCACCGACGACGCGAACGCCCCGGACAGCCGCGGCGAGCCGGCCACGCACCGCACCCGGCGCCGCATCGCGTCGTCCATGAAGTCCGGCCCGGCCAGGTCGACCCGGTAACCGGTGGCCGCGAGCACGTGGCCGACCTTGAGCAGATCAGAAGTCATTTTCCGCCGCATCATCTGTTGTACCTCCGCGCCGTGTCAGGCCGGCCGAACAGACTTCGCCATGGCCCCCTGCCGTGTGTTCCCTCATTGGTTCTCCCGGTTAGCCGCGGTCACGACAAGATCACGAATCGGACGATGACGATGAGTGCGAAGGAAACCAGCAACGGCAGCGGGGCCAGGGCGAGTATGCGGACCAGCCGCCGGGAGGCCAGTGGCCAGATCCGGGTAACCTCCCGGGCGGCTAGGACAAGGAGGAGGAGGCTGAGCGCAGCCAGCCCGATCGGTGTCCAGGCGGTCGGGCGCCCGGGCGTGGTGGTCACCGGAGGCAGTGGGTGCATTCGCGTGCCAGCCGGCCAGGTGAGGGTATAAACGACGGCATCGCTGTCGCTGAATGCCACCTTCACGCCTGGGTAGGACCTCATGGCCGCGCGGAACTGCTGGCCCCAGCCCGCCGGGTAGCTCGCCGCCTGCTCCAGGTAGGTCTCCTGGGTGGTGGTGGTGATGAGGTAGCTGCCCGGGCCCATCGCGCGCAGATCGGCGGCTAGGGCGACGACCTGGGTTGGGCTGGTGGGCGCGAGCTCAGGAATGTAGTCGGTCGTGCTCAGGTCCCGGTATTGCCACGGCATCTGGGGCGTTACATCAACAGCCGGCTGCTCGCTCAGCCACAGCACCGTGATGCCCGAGTGGTCGTGGGCGTACAGGTAGTTCATGGCGGTCAGTTCGCCGGGCGGTGTCCGTTCGAACGCCTCGTTGCCGTACCGGGCCACAAAGAAGAGCAGGACACCCGCTATCGCGCACATGGCGGCGGCCGGCACCACCCGCCAGGCGCGGTAGTCGTGCTTCGCTCCGGTAAGCGATCGCCAGGCCCGGTCATCGCGCGCCGGGCCAGGGAAGAAGAAGTAGGCGGCCAGGAGGCACGCTCCCGGGAGGGCGAACATGTATACCCGCAGCGCGATCTCGCCGCCATAGCTCTGCAGGCCAAATCCTGCGAACGGCACGCACGTGAGCAAGAGGGCGATCCGGTCGTCAAAGGCCAGCCGCCGCCGCCGTAGCAGGCCCATGGCGGCGAGGAAGAGCACAGCTCCGGCGAAGGCAGTGCGGGAGTACAGCACCATCTTGTGCAGCGGCGTGCTGCCCACCATCCGGCCAGACACGCTGGTGGACAGATTGGAGCCGAGATTGCCGAAGCCGCTGAACATGTCCGTGAGATGGCCGGACCAGTACGGAACGGCCGCGAAGGTGATCCACGCGGCGAAAATCACGCCGAGCAGTATCGGCAGCCCGCGCAGCCAGGCATCTGCGTGCGATCACCAGCCCCGCCGACGCAACCACCATAAAGAACGGCGTGAGCTGATGGCTCGAAGTAGAGAAGACGAATATCGCGATGATCAGCCCGAGCATGACGATCAGGCGCTTCCGGCTCGCGGGGACGGCCGGCCAGTCCCCGGGGATGGGCCGGGTCAGTAGCGCCCGCCACCACAGACCGCGTCCCGCCGGGCGGCGAGAGGCCCCAGAGGAGCCGCCCCGTCGGCGCTCCGCTTCGGCTGGATGATCCGTTGCGGGCTTCCGGCCGAAGTACGTCACCAGCAGAGCGATGAAGAACAGGTAGAGCAGGTAGTTGAAGGACTGAGGGGAAAAGTAGTCCTGCCCCACCCAGTTGCCCACGGAAAAGATGAACAGCGCGAACCACTTCGCCCGCCAGCTCGCCTGCATCCGGTTGATGATCAGGCCCATCGGTATTAGAGCCAGCAGGTCCATGCCCAGGGGCCAGAATCGGAGGACCGGGAGCAGGTTGCTGCTGCCGGTCGCATGCTCGGCCAGCGCGACGAGCTCAAAGAAACCTGGCCAGCTGAAGTACGCCGAAAGGTCAGGCGCCGTATGCCCGGTCCGGAAGATGTAGTCGACGAAGCCCGCGATCCAGTAGGCGGTGGGGAACCTCGGTTCGGGCTCGGCTATGGAGGTCACGCCATCCAGGCACACCACGATGGCCACCAGGATGGCAGCGAGCAAGGCTGGTTTGGGACGGGTCAGCCCGAGCGCCAGTATGAACGTCAGGGCGAGCAAAGCGATCCCAGCCAGCGTCGCCGCCGGGGTGATGGAAATGAGACCGAGACTGCTCATCTGGCCCAGGTGCCTGGTCACCTGCCCCAGGGGAGCGAAGAAAAGTATGACGCCGACTGCCGTCATAACGGACAGCGCGGCCGTGGGCAGCCAGTTCAGACGACCAGGATCGGGTGGTACCGGCGGCCCGGCTCCGCCGGTCTTCGTTACCGCCGGGTCGCGCACCGTCATCTCTTCTACTCCCGTCCGCTGGGCGCCGGGCCCAGCAGACTGTGCTCGTAGGTCAGGCTCGGCATGCTCAGCGGGACATGGCAGCTCGAGGGTGGGGAAGTCCACTCCGGCGGTCGGCAGTTCGACAGGGCCCATTGCGGTGCCGGGGAGCTGTACCCAGCCGATGGCTGCGGGACCTTCTTGCGTGGTAGTGGCCGGGACTGCCTGCTGGTGCGTGGCGGCGGAGCGCGGGCCTGTTCCGGACAGTACGCGCCGCAGTCCGGGCAGGATGAGGAGGGCGATGAAGGCCTGGGTGGCCAGGACGGCGATCCCCGCGCCGACCACACCCATGACCGCGGTCAGGCCGAGCGCGAGCCCGAGGATCAAGACACAGCGGGTGACCTGGATGACGGCGATCAGCCGGGTCCGGCTCTGGGCCCGCAGTGCGCCCAGGTACAGCTCGGTCAGTGCTTTGGGCAGCGTGGCTAGGGCCAGCAGTTCCAGGATCGGCGCGCCGTAAGCTGCGTAACGCGGACCGTAGAGCTCCATAGCGGGACGGGCGAGCGCGGCCACCAGGGCCGCGGCCGGCACCAGGATGAACAGCGTCCGGCGCAGTGCGGCCCGGCAGTTTGCCGCGAGTGTCTGGCTGTCGAATGCTCCCTCGACTGTCAGCGACGTCGCCATATTGACCGCCAGCAGGTCGAGGACGCCACCGACCATCCAGGCCACATAGAAGTAGGCATTCAGGCCCGGTCCGAGCCGGACCGCGACCGCGATCGGCACCAGACTGGAAATGGCGAGCATGCACAGGCCGCCGGTGTAGTCGCCGGCCAGGAAGCGGCCGACCTGGCGTGCGCTGGCCGGCTGGCGGTCGCTGGTCAGCAGCTGGTGGCGGGGTATCAGCTTGGCGAAGATCAGGAAGTTGATCAGTGGCAGGGACACGATCACCGGGAGCATCCAAGAGATGTCGATCCCGGCGGCCGGGATGGTGGCGGCCAGCGCCACCAGCAGGACGATCTTCACCACGCCGAACGTGCCGTTTTCCAGGGGCACCCACGGGGCGTTGCGCAGCCCGGTCAGCACCCCGTCCTGCAGCGTGAAGATGCCCCAGGCGATAACACAGACGACAAACGCAAGCCCCGGGATCAGGGCGCCGAGCTGGGCGTACGAGGGCCCCCAGTGCCGCACGGCCAGCAGGAAGGGAATCGTGACGAGGACCGAGGCCAGCGAGCTGAAGAGATAGATGCGCAGCACGAACGTCCGGGTGTGACGCCCGGACTGCGGGACGAAGCGAGTAACCGCGCCGATCAGGTTGTAGGCGGTAAATCCGGAGAGCAGGTTCATTGCGGAGTAGAGCGCTGACGCCCGGCCCACCTCGACTGGCGTGTAGTGCCTGGCGGCCAGTAGCCAGTACAAGACGCCCAAGAGCCCGGTTAGGCCGGTATTGAGCATCAGCGCATAGGCGTTGCGGTACAACGGCACGGTCAGGTGAGCGCGTAGCTCCTGCCAGAGGCCATTCAGGTCGAACCGCCACGGGCCGGGCACGGCCGCCCCGTCGCGAATGGTTCCCTGAGCGGGAGCGGCCTGCCCGCTCACGATCTCGAGGGGCACGGTATCCGCATCCGGCTCCACGAGCCTTGGCCGGGGAACGGAGCGATACTCTGCCCGCGAACCGGCGAGTCTCAGCGCCCGCTGGTCCCGCGAGGCGCGCTCGCCGCCCGCCGTGGCACGGTGCCGCGGCGGGGCAGCGGTGAGTCGAGGGTCCGGATCCGGCCGGGGCACCGGATCGCCTGCGGCCGGACCAGGCCCAGCAGGCTCAAGCACGTCCGGTAACGCCAGCCAGCACGGCCCTGGAACGCCTGACCACGGCCCATCCCTTGGTCAGGGCATGGTCTTTGAGGTACGTCATGGGCTGGGTGCTCCCCCGTGCGATGTGCTCAAAGGTTGTCTGCCTGGTCGATGCGCGCACCGTCAGCCGCGGCAGTGCGAACCGGTCTTGAGCCGAGTCGGCGACCCCGTTGGCCACCGCGCACGCGTAGCTGTAACCAGTGCCGCGGACCGTGCGCCGCACTCGGGCGCTGCTATAGCCGAACGGGTAGGCCAGACTGGGCACGGCGCGGCCAATTCCGTCCTCGAGCAGCGCTTTACTGGTCGCGAGCTCGTCCTCCAGCCGACCCTGCTTCAGCTGATCGAGCTGGGGATGGGCGTGGCTATGCGCTCCAATCTCCACACCGGCTGCCGCTGCTTCACGGATCTGTGTCCAGCAGAGCATCTGACCGGGACGCTTTCCCGCTGAGTGCCGACCAGCATCGGCGATCCAGCCGGTGGTGACGAAAACTGTGGCCGTGAAGCCGTACCCGCTGAGCAGCGGAAGTGCTTCGCGGTGAAAGTCCGCGAAGCCATCGTCGAAGGTGAGCACGACGGCGCGGTCGGGCAGTGCGCCACCATCCGCCAGCGCCGCTGCCGCCTGCGCGAAGGTAATGGTGCTGAACCCTGCGTCCCGCAGGTAGGCCAGCTGCGCAGCGAAGGAGGCGGGAGGCACCGCCAGCCGGCTCCGGGTGTCCGCTCGGCCCGCGACTTCGTGGTACATGAGGATGGGCACCGCAGGCCGGTCACGGGGGCCGGGTTCCGCCAGTCCATTCACCGGGGCCGTCCCCTAACGGCCGCCGCAGCGCGTGTGGAGTTGCGGAGGCGCCGGCGCCCGGCGATGTCGTTTGCCGTCCCGCTGACATAACCAAGAGTCACAGCGGACAAGCCGGCCACGATTGCTGCCGCCCGGCCAAGCCCAGCGGCGTCGCCACGCAGCGCACCCGCCACGCCCCGGACGACCCCGGCCGGAAGTGTCCGGCTGGCGTAGCGGCGCTCGGACGACAAGCCGTCGCCGGCGCCCACGGACCGCGTCACCATCGCTTTGGACAGGCCTTCCGCGTAGCAGCGTGACCGGTAGTAGGCGAAGCGGCATCGATCGATCCGTACCCGATGCCAGATGACCGCCTGCTCGTCGAACAGCAGCACCGCGCCCGGGATCTGCTGGCCCAGCCTGATGCAGAACTCGGTTTCCTCACAGCCAAGCGGGCGCGTGCTCCGGTCCCGCCCGATGCCGCTGATGAACCCGCCAACCTGGTCGAAGACGTCCCGCCGGAACGATGCGTTGCCACCGAGCACATTGCGCACAGGCGCACGGCGGGTCGGCATCCCGATATAGGCGCAGCCGATCACCCAGTCGAACTCCTCGGGGAACCATGACGGCCGTTCGGTGTCCCAGGCCGGCAGGGTCCGGCCGCCGACACCCGCCACGTCAGGATCCGTGTAGGCGTCGAGCAGGCATTTCAGCCAGTTCACGTCGGCGACCGCATCGTCGTCCAGGAACGCCACGACCTGACCAGTGGACACTGCGATCCCCGTGTTCTTGCCCCCCGAGAGCCCCTGCTGCTCGCGGTTTTCGATCACCGTGGCGTCGGGCAGTTCAGCCTTGAGCCGTTGGTGCAGCGACGGGTTGTGGTCGACGACGACGATGAGTTCCTTGGCGGGGTGACTCTGGGCGCGCACCGAGGCCACGGCGGCCAGCGTGTCATCCCACCGGTCGTCGGCGTGAGCGCAGATGACGACCGAGACGGACAGCATGTTCACGCCCCTTCCACCTCGGCAGCCTCGGCTGGCGAGGGCGACAGGGCAGGAGGCGGCACCGCGGTCAGCGGGCCGACGTCGCTCACAAGGAGCCGGGTGAATTTCTCCCGCATGATCAGGCGCAGGATTCGCCATCCGTCACCGATGGCGCTCAGATTGCTCTCCCCGTGCAGGCGCGGTCGCTCGAAGCTGGGGATCTCCTGGATTCTGAGCCCGGCCTTGGCCGCCCGGATGTTCATGAGCGTTTCCACCTCGAAACCCGGGCAGTCGATGCGCAGGGCACTGAGGTGGCGCGTCCAGAAGGCGTTGTAGCCGTAGCACAGGTCGGTGAAATGGGTACGGAACATCCGGTTGACCAGCATGCTCAGGAGCCGGTTACCGTAGCGGCGGCCGGCGGTGATGTCGTCACTTCCGCCGCTGCCGGTAAACCGCGAGCCTTTGGCGAAGTCGGCCCCGGCCACCAGGGCCCCGACGAACTGGATGATCTCCGCGCCGTCAGTCGAGCCGTCGGCATCCATCGAGACGATGATGTCGCTGGTCGCGGCGGTGAAGCCGACCTGCAGGGCGTCCCCCTTGCCCCGGCCGGACTGGGCTATCACCTGGGCCTTTGGGCACAGGGCCTGGGCCACAGCCACGGTGTCGTCCACCGAATGCCCGTCCACCACGATGATCTCGTCCACCCAGGCGGGCAGGGACGCGAACACATGCGGAAGGTTGGCCGCCTCATTCCTGGCCGGGATCACCACACTCACCGTGGGCGCGATCGCAAGCTCCGCCGAGACGGGACGATAGAGCAGCATCGTGCGGACGCTGGCGGAAGTGTCTGTTTCTGGCTTCGGCCGTCGGTCGGCTTGGGAAGCGGTGATGTCTCGAGCCATCTACTTCACGACCTCACGAACGTCGAGGACCCGGCCGGAACACCGGCAGCGGCCGCACGGTCGCGAGACGCGGTTTCCTCGTTGAGCATGGCCGCGGTTCTGGCAAATGGCAGGTCAACCGCCACCTCGCGGAAATCTGCACTGGGCGGTTGGCCGGTCAGAAATACAGCTTTTTGCATTTGGCCCCCCTTAGGTAAACCGTCGTCTGCGCTGACTCTCGTCAGAACAGCCCCGAGCCTGGTGTGCGGCGCTCCTCCGCGACCCTGACATGTACTTGACGCCCGAGCGGTACAGACGGTTTACGGCCAAACATGCGGACATGTCCTGCTTTATCGATTACCCAGTGGCCGACAGCCGGATGCGCAACGTAATCAATGCATATCCCCAGGTAGAACGAGCTGGAGGGGAGTTACCCAGACCACGCCTTACATTTCTGCCCAAGTTGCTACTTATGACAGAGCGTAAAGACTTAATTACTATTAGTGGTAGGCGGCCCTCGGCCTTGTTACTTTCGGTAATCAAGCGTTGCTGTACGGATTAGGGGGCCAAATTTTTTATTTTGAAAAAAATGTAAAGCCGGACCATGGCAGTGCTGCGAATGCAACAAGGTCGCGCTGGTGAATGCGTACGGGCAGGAAGATCCGAAGATGCTGGTACGCGTAAGCGACGGTTATGCGCGGAAGCGGAAACGATCTGGCCCCCGAGGCGCGGGCAGGTGACCTCAGTACCGCCGGGCGGCCCGCAAGTCGGCCGGCGGGGCTCAGCCGTAGTCGCGCTCAGCGCGCT
>CAVZKY010000010.1:0-556432 GCA_963775825.1 uncultured Actinomycetes bacterium | reverse complement strand
GCCCCGCGCTGCCGTCTCCGCGCGGCCCGAGCTGCCGGCGATCGCGGTGAACAGCAGGATCGCGACCACGACCGCGATCGACAACCAGGCCGGGATGCGCACCGCCCAGCGCACGCCGTTGTCATGCAGGGCCTCGAGGATCAGCTTGCCGCCGATGAAGGCGCAGACGACGGCCAGCCCGGTGTTCAGGTAGACCAGCCGGTCCAGGACCCGGATGAGCAGCACGTACAGGTGCCGCAGCCCCACCAGCGCGAACACGTTGCACGCCACAATCAGCACCGGCTGGGTGGTGATGCCGAAGATGGCCGGGATCGAGTCGAACGCGAACATCACGTCGGCGACCGCGATCGCGACCAGCAGCACCATGGGCGGGACGACCCGGTGGCCGCCGGCGCTGGCCCGGGTGAGCCGCGCCGCAGGAACCGCAGCATCCTGGCCCGGCCACTGTTCGGCCGGGCTGTCCGTCCGGGTGGTGAGCAGGCCGAACGCGGTCCACAGCAGGAAGCCGCCCAGCGGCTAGAACAGCCAGCCGAAGCGGTTGACCGCCGCCGCGCCGGCGATGATCAGCACCGTCCGCAGCACTAGGGCGTGTCCCGTGGATCTTCGTGGCTCAGGGGTATAGATCAGTACGGTGCTCAATCGCCTGAATCGCCATGACCTGTCCGATGAGGAATGGGAGCGTCTTCGGGTGTTCCTGCCGTCTGATCCGCCGCGGGGCGGCCGGTGGGCCGATCACCGGGCGGTGATCAACGGGGTCTTCTTCCGGGCCCGGGCAGGGTGCCCGTGGCGGGACCTGCCAGAGGGCTTCGGAAGCTGGAAGACGGTCTATAACCGGCATCGCCGCTGGTCCCTGGACGGGACCTGGGAGCAGATCCTGGATGGGCTGCGGGCCGGCTGTGATGAGGCCGAGGGCAAGGACTGGGCGGTCAGCGCCGATTCCACGGTCGCCTGGGCCCATCAGCATGCGGCCGGGGCCCGCCGCGCCCCGGCCGCTGATGACCGCACAGGGGGCTCTGGCGAATGACAAGAAATCGGGCCGGGAGGCGATCGGGCGTTCCCGCGGCGGGCTGACCACCAAGATTCACCTGGCCGCTGACCTGCGCTGCCGCCCTGTCGCGCGGCTGACCAGCTGCGGCCAGCACGGTGACTCCCCGCGGTTCGTCCCGCTGATGGAGGCGATCCGCATCCGGCGCCGCGGCCTGGGCAGGCCACGCCGGCGGCCCGGCCGCGCGATGGCGGATAAGGCATATTCCTCCCGCGCGAACCGCGCCTGGCTGCGGCGCCACGCCATCAAGGCCGTGATCCCGGTCAAGGAAGACCAGAAGAAGCACCGCCGTGCCCGCGGCCGGGCCGGCGGCCGCCCGCCGGTCTCCGGCGCCTCCTGGTACAAAAAGCGCAACACCGTGGAACGCTGCTTTAGCAAGCTGAAACAGTTCCGGGCGGTGGCCACTCGTTACGACAAGCGCGAGCGTATCTACCAGGGCACTATCGACGTCGCCTCGATCAGCATCTGGCTACGCGACCCTGTTCCATGATCCACGAGACACGCCCTAGGGCCAGCCCGATGCCGTAGAGCAGCACCCGCTGCTGGCGCCCGGCCGGCACCGCCAGCCAGCTCATGATCACGTAAAAGATGAACAGGTTGTCCAGGCTCAGGCTGTACTCGGTCAGATAGCCGGCGTAGAACTGCCCCGCCGCCGTCCAGCCAGAGGCGAGGCCGAGGCCCAGGCCGAACGCCACGGCCAGCGACACATAGACCCCGGCCCACACCACCGCCCGCCGGGCCGGGGATGAGCCGCGCCCGGACAGCATGGTCTCGGCCGCGACCACGGCGACCAGCACCGCCGCAGCCACCCACATCCACCCCGGGACTGCCATGCACCCGAACTCCCATCCGACAGTCAATCCCGTCCACCAGCCTAAACATGCAACTTCGAGCAGCCTTGGCGTACTCACTTACCCCTGGCCCGGACGCGGGGCCGCATCCCGGGCCTGGTCGGCTTCAGGGCCGCCGTCGCGGCACCTGGGGGTACCGGTCGGTTCTACGGGGGTTCAAATCGGCTTCGACTGCAGACTTCCTCGACCACCGTGGCTGCGATTCGCATGCTACGTCCGATTCAGCTACACATTCCTGCAGTTCAACCGCCCTAAGCGGCTAGGCAGGAATCGCTGGCGTCCGTGCTTCTTCTCGTATGAGGAGAGGTACGCGGAGGCGGCCTGCCAGCTATCGTTACGCACCCACAGCGGGGGGCGATGAAGCACTCAGGATGCTCGCAGGCCAGGTCCACGAAGACCCAGTATGAGGTCTCGCCAGAATCCTCAGGGCACCCGCTCCATCGCGCGGGAACCGCGCGTGCCACGTTCCACTGCGCTTCGTCTTGACCTGAATCGAGATCCTGCGGGAGTCGGTGAGGTGACTGGCCAGTATGTCGATCCGGGCATGTTGCCGGCGAAAGTGACCGCGTAGCCGCCGCGCCGGTGGATCTCCGCAGCCACGAACATCTCACCGGCCCGCCCAACCTGCTGAGCATTCATAACCCCGCTCGTGGCCTGGGTACACGGCAGGTATACAGGAGGTACATCTGCTTTCGGAGGCAGGCCACAGCAGACAAGCGGCAATGGCGGTCACGTTCCGTACTGCCCTGGGCGGTGACTACGGTCCGCGATCCCCCGCATGTGCGTTATTCACCTATCCCCGGTGCCCTAGTTGCTCGCTCCGTGCTTGCTCGGACGCGCCGGTACCGGCCGGTAGCAACCGTCATTATCCGGTACGACGTCCTCCATAGCAGGGGCACATCTTCGCCGGTACGGACGGAAAGACGCTGAACGTGGCGGGGAACCATCGAACAGAGCAGCGGACTCTTAATCTGCGGGTTCGGGGTTCAAGTCCCTGGCGGCGCACCCATCCTGACCTGGGACTATACTCATTCTGGGCCCCCTCATGAAGGCCGTTTCGGGCCCATGTTTGCTCGACGTTTGCTCGTCAGTCCGGACCTAGTCGCGGCGGGCGCATTTGTCGGCCGACGGCGGTCCTACCGATGGCGTTACGCAGCGTAAGATTGCCTGGTCGCTGACCATTTGGGTGTAGCGCCCTACTGCGCGGAGCCCGCCGCCGACGCGTGGGCAGCCGACCCCGGCTCCACCCGGCGTGGACCTGCGATATACCTGGCATCGACCGGTGATGTACCTGGGAATGGACCTGTCCCGGCCGGCTCGTGTCGCCTGGTGAGTCTGGGAGCCTGCCAGTGCCGGGCCGGGGACAGTGGCTGCGCGTGGTGAGGCCCGGGCGGTTGAAGAGCTCTTCGGCGAGGCTGCGCTCGACTGCCTCGTTTTGCAGGTCTTCAACCAGGTTACGCACCGGCTGGCACGGCCAGGCCCCGTCGGTGGCGTCCGCCGGCGCGTTGGCGAGAATCTGGCCGACGAGCATTCCGGCGACGTCCCCGAGGCGGCTTCCCGGTGAGTTGCAGGACACGAGCGGTCCAGTCGCCGAGGGTCGCAGCATTCACCGCTCCCTGCGCGTCGGTGCCGGGCAGTCGGGACCTCGGTCATTGACCCGCACCGCTCGCAGACCAGATGACCGTGAGCGGCGGACGCCAGGTGATACGTTGCGGGGCCGTGACCCAGGTGGGTCCGGTCCACGATCCGCAGCCGCTCCAGCTCCTCCAGGTTCCGGTAGATGGTGGACAGGTCGACGTCCGGTGCCGCTGCCCGGACGTCAGTGGCCAGCTCCTCGGCGGTCCGGTGGCCGCGGTCCGCGAGCAGCGCGGCCAGCAGCAGGCGCCGCGCCCGGGTCGCCCGCCCGCCGTTCTCGCGCATCCGGGCCAGCGCATCCTCGACAAGAACCTGCCCGGCTGCATCGCGGGCCTGCTGCGTCACCACCACGTCAGGATAAGCCCCGCCGCGCTCCCGCGGACGGCCGCGCGAGCGCGGCTCATCCGCAGGACAGCCGGGGCTCAGTCGCCAATACCGGGTGCCGAGCCGGGCCAGCTGAAGGCTGAGGTCGGCCGCGACATCACCGATATCGCGGCCCTCCGCCCGCGCCAGCAGGGCCGACCGCGAGGTCGGCGAGGAACAGGCAGCCCGCTCGCCGGCCCGGTCATCCAGAAGAGCCCAGCAGAGCGCTGGGCATCCTCAAGATCCCGCGGTGCCGGGCGCTGATCACCTCGGCGGCCCGCCGCGCCGCGTCGGCGGTCGCCCGGAACGCCGCGGCCTCCTCGCTCATCGCCCGGCCGCTGTTCGCGGGGCCGGGACGGGCGCAGCAGCCGGGAGAGCGAAGGAAGTCATCGCGGTCCTCACAATGGCGGTCGGGGCAGCCCCTCCCGCGCTAACTCGATGAGCCGTACTGGATCGGCACCGTGATTGACTCGGCCTTCACCCAGGTGCCCGGGTCGCCGGCCAGCCGCCAGACCGTCAGCGTGCCAGCGTTCGCGGCCAGCGCCTCGGTCACGCCGCCGCCGGGCAGCGCCAGCGTGACCGTCCGCCCGCCCGGCAGCGCGGGCAGCCGCCGCCAGGAGGACCCGGGCCCGGAAATCGTCTCGCCCCGGTTCCCGCTCAGCACGACGCCGGCCCCGCCGTCGCCGAACGACGCGGACACCGCCGCCGAGCCGCCGGTCCGCAGGACGGGCGACAGCCGCCAGTGCTCGCCGTCACCCGTCCACGCCGCGAGCAGGCTCAGCGACGGCGCGGTGCCGGCTTCGAGCAGGGCCACGTCCTGGTTCCCGCTCCGGGACAGCCGGAGCACGCGTACCGGCTGTCCGCTCAGCGAGGCCGGGAGGGCCGGGCTGGCCCGCTGCCACGTCCCGGCCGTCTTCGCGAAGAGGCCCACCCGGCCGCCCTGGCCGCAGGTCCCGCCCACCAGCGGCGTCCCAGCCGGCGTGTAGGCGACGGCGGTCAGCCCGGTCAGGTCACAGTCCCGTGCGGCCGGAGCCGCGGCCAGGGCCCGTTCGGTGGTCAGCGGCCCCCAGCTGCCGCCGGCCGTACCGGTGACGCTGACCGTGCCGTCCCGCCCGAGCGCGATCAGCCGGCCCGCGCCGGGCGCGGCGGCGAGCGCGTCCGGCACGTTCGCGAGCCCGGATTGCGGCGGGCTCGTCGTCCAGTTCCGCCCCTGGTCAGAGGTGCTGGTGATAGGAGAGAAGCCAAGGTCCAGGCTGGGCCGCACCCCGGCCACGAGGGTCTTCCCGGCAGAACCGGCCGTCTTGCCCGAGCCGCCGGGCCCGGCCGCATCGGGCGCGGCCAGCACGATCGCCCCGTTGGTCGCGATGTTGGGCGGGGTCCGCAGGAACCACGGGCTGCCGCCCGAGGGCAGGACGAACAGCTGCCAGAACTGGTCCGCACCCGACGCCGCGCCCATCGGGACCGTGGCCCAGGTGACCCCGGCGCCCTGCATGGACGTCTGCAGCGACAGCGGGGCCGGGCCCGCCGGGGCAGGCAGCCGCCGTCCGGCTGGCCACGCTGCCGCATCCGCCCGCCAGCAGCGCGAGCCCCAGCGCGGCCGCGGTGACCCGCGCGCCGCGCGCCGCCGGGGCCGCTCGTCCCGGGCCTGCCCGCCGCCTGTCTCCCGCTCACGAGGTGTGCAGCGTCTGAGTGGCCGCGCTGGCCAGCTCGGTGGCGAAGGACGACTTGGTGGCCGGGGTGCCCGGCCCGGGGTCCATGTCCAGTTCCTCGCGTATCTCACCGTGGGTGTCGATGACGAAGGCGATGTCGCTGTGCCCGAGCATCGCGCCGGCCGGCAGGGTCTGGGCTGGCTGGCCGTAGGCCTTGTACACCGCGCGCAGCCGCGCCGGGCTGCTGGTCAGATAGTGCCAGTCGGTCAGGCTGGCCAGGCCTTCCTGCTGGTCGAACTGCTGGGTGTAGGCCAGTTCGTTGTACAGCGGGTTGACGTCGACCGCGACCAGATCGACCTTCGCCCGGCTGGTGCCGAGCAGCTGCCCGGCCTGGCGGAACTCCTGCGCGATGAGCGGGCAGTCGGTCACGCACACCGGGTCGAGGAAGGTCAGCAGCACGACCTTCCCGCGCAGGCTGGACAGCGTGACCGTCCGCCCGTGCTGGTCGGTCAGGGTGAAGCCGGGGGCCGGGATGTTGATCGGGCTGGAATCGCCGTCGATGGCCTGCGCGAGAATGGTGCTCGCGCCCGGGGTGGTCTGGGCCGCGGCCATCGGGACGGCGCCGAGCACGATCACGCCGAACGCGGCGACCGACGTCGTCGTCCCGAACGTGGCCGCCCGCAGGGACCGCCCCAGAGCCCCGCGCAGCCCGGCCCGGTCCGCGGCCGGTTCCGTAGCCAGGTCCGTGGCCGGTTCCGCCGCCGGAGCGGTAACGGCGGCGGGGACCCGGGTCAGCGCCAGGAAGCCGCCGGCCGCCAGCAGCGCCATCGGGATCATGCTGTTCGGGTCGGTACCCAGGCCGCCGAGGAAACCGAAGTCCTCGATCAGCACCCAGTCCGCGAAGCACAGCACGAGGAACGCCGCCAGGGCCGGGCGCACCACGTCCCGGCGGCCGGTGAGGAACGAGGCACCAATCACGGCCAGCGCGATCACGGCCACCAGGTTGACGGCGAAGCCGTGGTCACGGACCAGCGAGCTGAAACCGGACACCAGGCTGGACAGGAAGTGCGGCTGCGACGTCCCGGCCATCGTCTGGGTCATGCCGGTCAGGGTGCCGGGCTGGCTGCCCACGTGTCCCTGCCAGAAGCCGCGGCCCGGCCAGGCCTGCAGGACCGCCATGCCGATCAGGAACAGCCCGAACCCGGCGAGCAGCGCCCGGCCCAGTTTCGGCGTCTGCCAGCTCCGGTCCGGCAGCACGAGCAGCGCGCCCGCGACGGCGTAGATCAGCACCGCCCCGGGGGCGCCGAACAGCCAGGTCAGGCCCGGGGCGAAGATCCCGCCGAAGGACTCGCCGAAGACCCACACGATCAGCCCCCAGACCACGCTGACCAGCCCGGCCAGCCGGCCCGAGAGGCCGCGCGGAGCGGCCAGCAGCCACAGGCCGATCCCGATCTGAATCCATACCGACGCGGCGCCGGCCTGGATCGGATGGTAGGACCACGTGGTCCCGGCCCAGTTCACCAGGTGCTGCACCCAGTGCGGTGAGGTCGCCGCGATGGGCTCGATCACCTGCGACGGCAGGCCGGCGGCCATCTTCGGCTGGGCCTGCAGCAGCCCGTCGAACACCCACAGCAAGCCGAAGCCGATCCGCAGCAGCTGATGCCCGGCGGGCTCCGGGTGAGCCGTCTGCGGCGCCGCGCTGGCGGCGTTCGCCGTCCGGTCCCGGACGGAGACCCAGACGATGGAGAGCACGGCGAAGATGGCCAGGGCGATCAGCCCCTGGTGCAGCAGGGCCGCGCGGAAGGCAGCGACCACGGTGGGGTCGGCGGCGTTCAGGCCGCTGTTCATCCCGGGCATGGCGTCCGCCAGCCTCCACGGTTCGCGGTGTTTGTGGGGCTCCCTGAGTAGTGTGGCACGGCCAGACTACAACTACGAGCCGTAGTCAGCCGTGGCCAGGAACCAATCTGGTCAGGGGGTACCGGGCGCGGTCACGTCCGCGCTGACCGTGACGGTTCCGGCGTGCCGGAAGGTCAGCGTGAGCGGCACGGTGCTGTCCGACTCATAGCGCACCGGATCGCGCAGGACCACGTCGTCGCCGAAGGGCGTGAGCGTGATGCTGGACTTCGCCGGGATCGTCAGCGCGCCGGCCACCGTGCCCGGGTCCTCCGGCCCGGTGCGGCGCAGCAGCACGATGTGTTTCGCCGCCGGGCTGCGCACCGCGATCAGCTCGTCGGCCGTCGCGGTCGGGTTCACGATGGTGAGGAAGGTACCGGCCGGCCCGGACGGGGCGGCCGTCGCGCCGGGGTAACTTCGCATCGGGACCGCGGCCTGGCTGATCTGGATCCGCACCGGGACGATGTTGCCCGTACCGCCGGTGGCGACCCACGCCGACAGCAGCCCGATGAGGACAGCGGCGCAGGCCACCGGCCCGGCCGCGGCCCGGGCCAGGTCGCTCAGCCGGGCCGCCGGGCTCACGCGCCCCGGCGCCGCCGTCGCGCTCACCGGTCTCCGGCCGTGGCATCGTCCACGGCAGCGGGGCGGACGGCCGCACGCCGCCGCCCGAACCGGTGCAGTTGCAGGCTGTTCCCGGTCACGATCAGCGAGCTGGCGGCCATCGCGATCCCGGCGAACAGCGGGTTGAGGTAACCGAGCGCGGCGGCCGGGATCGCGATCGCGTTGTAGCCGAAGGCCCAGAAGAGGTTGCCCCGGATGACGGTGAGCGTGGCCCGGGCCAGCAGCAGCGCCTCGGCGATGGTGTTCGGGTCGCCGTTGACGAGGGTCAGGTCGGCGGCGCCGATCGCGGCGTCGGTGCCGGTGCCGGTGGCCATGCCCAGGTCGGCCTGGGCCAGCGCGGCCGCGTCGTTGACGCCGTCGCCCACCATGGCCACCGCGTATCCGTCGCCCTGCAGTTGCCGGACCTTTTCCGCCTTTTCCTCCGGCCGCACGCGGGCGAACACGTTCTGCTCCGGGATCTTCAGCTGGGCGGCCACGGCGTGCGCGGTGCGCTCGCTGTCGCCGGTGAGCAGCGCGGTGGCCAGCCCGAGCCGCTGGATGCGGGCCACGGCGGCGGCGCTGCCGGGCCGCAGCGTATCCGCGACCACCAGGACGGCGCGCACCGCGTCGTCCCAGCCGGCCAGCACCGCGGTCTGGCCGGCGTTCTCCGCGGCCTCGGCCGCCCGGCGCAGCGGAACCGGCACCGGCAGTCCCAGGTCCTTGAACAGTTCCGGGCTGCCGACCATGATCGTGTGCGCGTCCACCTCGCCGCGGACCCCGGCTCCGGGCAGCGGCGTGAAGGCGGTGACCGGGACCAGGCCGCCGAGGCGGGCCGCGGCGTCGCGCGCGATGGCCTGGCCGATCGGATGCTCGGACGCGTCCTCCACCGCCCCGGCCAGCCGCAGCACCTCCTCCTCCGTGGTACCCGGGATCGTGGTGATGGTGTGCAGCCGCATGGTCCCGGTGGTCAGCGTGCCGGTCTTGTCGAACACCACGACCCGGACGTGCCGGGCGGCTTCCAGCGCGCGGGCGCTCTTGACCAGGATGCCCAGCTCGGCGCCGCGGCCCACCGCCGCCAGCAGGGCCGTGGGGGTGGCCAGGCCGAGCGCGCACGGGCAGGCGACCACCAGCACGGCCACCGCCGCGCTGCCCGCCGCGATTCCGGCCAGCCCGGCCCCCAGCCAGAAGCCCAGCGTGACCACCGCGAGGCTGATCACGCACGGCACGAAGACCGCGGCGATCCGGTCGGCCAGCCGCTGCGCGGACGCCTTGGTGCCCTGCGCTTCACCGACCAGCCGGGTGATCTGCGCGAGCAGCGTGTCCGCGCCAACCCGGGTGGCCCGTACCGTCAGCCGGCCGCTCATGTTGAGCGTCGCCCCGGTCACCTCATCGCCCGGGCCCACCTCGGCCGGCGCGGACTCGCCGGTGACCAGGGAGGCGTCGACCGCGGAGCTGCCCTCGGTGACGACCCCGTCGGTGCCGATCTTCTCGCCCGGCCGCACCACGAACAGCTCGCCGGCCTGCAGGGTGCCCACCGCCACCCGCTGCTCGGTGCCGTGGCGCAGCACGGCGACGGTCTTGGCGCCGAGCCCGGCCAGTGCGGTGAGCGCGCCGCCGGAACGGGCCCGGGCCCTAGCCTCCAGGTACCGGCCGGCCAGCACCGCGGCCGGGACCCCGGCCGCTACGTCGAGGTACAGCGGATGGCTGCCGGTCATCCCGAACGCCGAGCCGAACGACATCCCCATGGACATGCCGGAACCGCCGGAGGTGAACAAGGCGTAGACCGACCAGCCGAACGAGGCGGCGACGGCCATGCTGACCAGGGTGTCCATCGTCGCCGTGCCGTGCCCGAGGCCCGCCCAGGCCGCCCGGTGCAGCGGCCAGGCGCCCCACACCGCCACCGGCGCGGCCAGCACCAGGCTCACCCACGGCCAGCCGCTGAACTGTACGGCCGGCACCATGGCTAGCACGATGACCGCAGCCGCCAGCGGCACGCAGATGGCCAGCCGCCGTCCCAGGGCCCGGGTGGCCGGGTCCGGCGCCGCATCGCCCGGCTCCGGGGCGGGGGAGGCGGCCGTGTATCCGCAGGACTCGATCACGCCGATCAGCTCGGCGGGTTCACGTCCGCCCACGTTCGAGAAGTAGGCGCGCCCGGTGGCGTAGTTGACGTTGGCTGCCACCCCGTCCAGCTTGTTCAGCCGGCGCTCGATCCGCGCCGCGCACGCGCCGCAGCTCATCCCGCCTACGATCAGCTCGGCCTGGATGCCGGTCCCGGTTTCCGGGGGCGCCCCGACTTTCCCGGTCCGGATGTCGCTCATGGCCCGCTCATGGATCCGCCCATGCCAGGGCTGGACGGGCCTGTGGGTCCGGTGGGGCCTGGGCTGGAGGTCCCGGGTGATGTCGAGCCCACGGTGACCGGGCCCAGGTGCGCTCCGGCGGCGTACGCGCCAACGAAGATCATTCCGAGCAGCAGCAGGAAGCCGCACAGTTTCGCGGCCGGGCTCACCGGGTCATCACCGTCCTCCCTTTCCGGCCTACGTGTATCCCCCATGTTCACGCGCGCGGTCGATATGACGCCGCAAGCCCGATCATCCTCCCCGGCGATATGATCTGGCATCTCAGGAACGCTGACGGAAGACGAGCCGGCCCGTGGCCACACGCGAGATTGAGCTGTCCATCGAGGGTATGAGTTGTGCGGCGTGCGCGGTCCGGATTGAGAAGAAGCTCAACAAAGATCAGCGACGTCGCCGCCGCGGTGAACTACGCGACGGCGACGGCCCGGGTCACCGCGCCGTCCGCGATGCCGGTCCAGACGCTGATCACCGTGATCGAGGACGCGGGGTATTCCGCCCGGGACAGTACCCTCCCGGGCGGCGGTGACGACGATCGGGCGGGCGACCGGGATGTCGCGTACCTGCGCCGCAGGCTGATCCTCGCCCTGGTCTTCTTCGTTCCGCTGACCGATCTGTCGCTGCTGCTGTCGGTCGTCCCGGCCGACCGTTTTCCCCGGGTGGCAGTCGGTTCTGGTCGCCTGCGCGGTGCCGGTGGCGCTGTGGGCCGCGTGGCCGTTTCACCGGGCCGCGCTGATCAATGCCCGGCACGGCGCCGCCACGATGGACACGTTCGTCTCGCTCGGCATCATCGCGGCCTGCGGCTGGTCGGTCTACGCGATGTTTGTTCTCGACCGCGGCCGGCCGGCCGGGGGCCTGCTGCACCAGCTCCTCCATGGCTCCGGCGGCGGCATCTACCTGGAGGTCGCCGCGTCGGTGACGACCTTCCTGCTGGCCGGGCGGCTGTATGAGGCCCGCGCGCGGCGGACAGCCAGCGCGGCCATGCGCGAGCTGGCCGGTGCCGGGGCCCGGGACGTCTGCCTGCTGGAGACGGACGGGACCGAACGCCAGATCCCGGCGGGCCATCTCCGCCCGGGGGACATGTTCGTCGTGCGCCCGGGCCAGACCATCGCCGCCGACGGTGAGGTGCTGTTCGGCCAGACCGCAGTGGACCGCAGCATGATGACGGGGGAGTCCGTCCCCGCCGAGGCGGCCGAGGGGGACAGCGTCGTCGGCGGGACGATCGTCCTCACCGGGCGGCTGGTCGTCCGCGCCGTGAAGGTCGGCCCGGACACCCAGCTCGCCCACCTGATCAGGCTGGTCGAGCAGGCGCAGGCGCAGGCGGAGAAGGCGGCCATCCAGCGGCTGGCGGACCGCATCTGCGGCGTGTTCGTCCCGCTGGTCCTCACGTTCTCCGCGCTCACCCTGGCCGGCTGGCTGCTGGCCGGGAGTCCGGCCGGGCACGCGGTCAGCGCCACGCTCGCGGTCCTCATCATCGCGTGCCCTGCGCCCTGGGCCTGGCCACCCCGGCCGCGCTAGATGGATGATTCCAGGCGACGCCCCGCATGAAGAAGCGAGAGTCCCCATGATCTTGGTGTGAACAATGACATCGAGACTCTCGCCACTGCACTGTACGTCAAGATCGATGACCTGCTGAAGGACCGGCCGGATGTCGCGCTGGTCCGTCCGGACGGCGGGATTCCGCCTACTCTCAGTGACGCCGAGCTGCTGACGATGGCGGTGATGTCGGCGCTGCTGGGCTTCAGTTCCGAGCGCAGGTCGCTACGGCACGTGAATAAGTGCCTGGCTGGGATGTTCCCGCTGCGGATCGGGCAGTCCGGTACAACAAGCGGGTGCGCAAGTCGTTCGTCCTTTTCATCTGGGTTATCCGGGTGCTCGCCGCGGACACATCGCTGTGGAGCGATGACGTGTGGGTGGTGGACTCCACTCCGGTTCAGTGCGGCTGCTCCCGCGAGACTGTGACGCGCAGTGACCTGGCGGGATGGGCGGAGTACGGGTACTGCGCCAGTCACTCCCGGTATTTCTGGGGACTGCGGCTGCACCTGGTGGCGGCGTCCGGGCGCGGCGCGCAGCTCGGGATCTCATCAAGGGCTACCAGGCTCTGGAGTCCTCCCGGTCGGTCGACACCGTGGTGCTGGACAAGACCGGCACCGTCACCACCGGCCGGATGTCGCTGACCGGCGTGCAGACCATCGCGGGGACCGGGCGCTCCGAGCTGCTCCGCTACGCCGGCGGGGTGGAGCAGGCGTCGGAGCACGCGGTCGCCGCGGCGATCAGCGCCGCAGCCCGGGCGGAAGCCGGACCGCTCCCGCAAGCCGAGCGGTTCACGGCCCTGCCGGGGCTCGGGGCCAGCGGCGTCGTAGACGGTCACGAGGTGATCATCGGGCGCGCGGCGCTGTTCGCCGACCGGGACACCAAGATCCCGCCGGACCTGGCCCGCATGGGCCGGGAGTTGGGAGCAGGCCGGCCGTACCACCGTGCTCATCGGCTGGGACGGTGCCGTCCACGGGGCCGTCGCGGTCGCCGACACGGTCAAGCCCTCGGCTGCGGCGGCCGTGGCCGAGCTGCGCGGGCTCGGGCTGCATCCGGTCCTGCTGACCGGGGACAACGAGGCCACCGCCCGGGCGGTGGCTGCTGCCACCGGCATCGATGAGGTCATCGCCGGGACGCTGCCGCTGGCAAGGCCGACGTCGTCCGGGACCTGCAAGCGCGCGGACGCAGCGTGGCCATGGTCGGGGACGGGGTCAACGACGCGCCCGCGCTGGCCGCGGCCAGCCTGGGGCTGGCCCTTGGCTCCGGTACGGACGTCGCGATGAGCCCCGCGGACCGCCGCGGCCAGGCCTGCAACCGGGCCAAGGCACTTGAGCGGGCCGAGATGACCGCCATACTGATGCTGACGGGTGATTGACGCGAAGCCCGGACGAGTCTCACCGGGCCGGAGGGCCGCATGTACGGGTACAGCCACGACAAGGACAACTACCTCAAGCGGCTGCGCCGCATCGAGGGCCAGGTGGGCGGCCTGCAGCGGATGATCGAGGACGACAAGTACTGCATCGACATCCTTACCCAGGTGGCCGCGGCGACCAAGGCCCTGCAATCGGTGGCCCTCGGCCTGCTGGAGGAGCACCTCAGCCACTGCGTCACCGAGGCGGTCGCCGAAAGCGGCGACGGCGCCGCCGAGAAGGTCCGCGAGGCCTCCGACGCCATCGCCCGCCTGGTCCATTCCTGACACCCGGCCTGGAGTAATGTCGGCGGCCACAGTCCCAGGAAGGACCGAGATGGCAACGACCACTTACAAGGTGACCGGAATGACGTGCGGGCACTGTGTGAACGCGGTGACCAGCGAGCTCACCGGCCTGAGCGGGGTGTCCGCCGTGACGGTCGACCTTGTACCGGACGGTGTATCCCAGGTCACCGTGACCAGCGAGGGCCCGCTGCCTGCCGGAGCCGTCACCGAGGCCCTCGACGAAGCCGGCGGCTACCTCCTCACCACCTGATCACACCCGCCGTCAGCCCTCGGTGGACGGAGCTCCCGGCACGTGCCAGAACTCCTCCTACCAGCCGGGCTCACCGCGCGACAAGCTGCGCGACCGTCTCGTCGAGGCGGCCGGAGCGGGCCTCCTCGAGGAGGACCGAGAACTGGTCCGCGCTCATCTGCACCCGCTGGCCGAAGTCGTCGGTGATGACGAGCTTCCGTTCCGGTGGCGCCTCGTGGTCTACGAATAGCTCCGGGCAGCCGCAGCTGCACTGGCCGCAGAGCAGGGCGAATCGGGTGAGTCGCTCTGTCTCATTCATGACCGGGCTCCATTCCTCGGCGATTCCAAACCGAGCGCCACATGTGCTTAACTGTTCGCCAACCCTTCGCCGCCCGGAAATGCAGCCGGTAAAGGGTTTATTAATTCTCCGTATACCCCCTCCGGGTTTAATAAATACCCCTAGGGGGTTTCGCAGATACCCGGTGGTGGTTTAGGGGATGCGGCCCCGGGGTTTTCTGCGCGGAGTGGGCCGGTCGCTATCAAGGCTCTCTCAGCTGTGATTTTGCCGCGTATAAGGATGGTGCAATGAGTTACTGACCGGTCTGCGTTGCGCCGCGGGGAAGTGCCCTCTAGGGTTTAATTCAATTGTCCATGGGCGTCCCGGAATATGCCAGCCCGCTCGCGGAGCCCGCGTCTTCCGGTCAGCGTCACCCGCCGATCCCGGTCCGCTCTCAACGGTGCTTCCTGCCGGTGCCGGACTGGACTCCGACGAGCGAGGAAGGCCAGATGAGCGACATCGCCCTCGGGCGGGACCGTGCTGGGTGGCGGGACCGCCTGGGTGCAGCCGGGACCGCCGCGGCTGCGCCGGACACGCGACGGATGCTGCAGCTCGGCCTGGCGGCCATCTGGCTGCTGGACGGCGTGCTGCAGTACCAGTCGTTCATGTACACCAAGGCGTTCACCCAGATGATCGGAGCCACCTCGACGGGCAACCCCGGCGTCGTCTCCCACCCGATCAACTGGAACGCCACCCTGGTTCAGCACCACCTGGTGCTGGTGAACACGATCTTCGCCACCATCCAGCTGCTGATCGGCCTGGGGATTGCCTGGCGGCCCACGGTCCGGCTGGCGCTGGCCGCCTCGATCGCGTGGGCGCTGGGGGTCTGGTGGTTCGGTGAGGGGCTCGGTGGGGTGCTCAGCGGCGCGGCGAGCCCGCTGAACGGCGCCCCGGGCGCGGTGATCATCTACGCCCTGCTGGCCGTGCTGCTCTGGCCGTCCGACCGGATCACGGCCTCCGGGGCGCCGGCCCCGTTCGTGGCCGCCCGGGCCGTCCGGGCCAACGTAGCCCGGGGCCTGTGGGTCGTGCTCTGGGGCAGCCTGGCCTACTTCGCGCTGACCCCGGCCAACCGGGCCCCCACCGCGGTGCACGACATGGTCGCCGGCATGACCAGCGGCGAGCCTGGCTGGCTGGCCGCGCTGGACAAGCACGCGGCCTCGCTGGTCGGGCACAGCGGGCTAGCCGCTTCGGTCGTGCTGGCCGTCGCGCTCATCGTCATCGCGCTCGGCGTCTTCCTGCCGCCGCCCGCGGCCAAGGCCACGCTGGTCCTGGCCATCGTGGTGGCCGCGGTCATCTGGGTGGTTGGGGAAGCGTTCGGCACGATCCTGACCGGCGGCGGCACCGATCCCAACTCCGGCCCGCTGCTCGTCCTGCTGGCCCTGGCCTACTGGCCGCTCGCCACCGCCGGTGTGCCGCGCGTCGGCCGCTCGCCGGCTGATGAACGCCCTGAAGGGATAACAGCATGAGCATCCCCGCGTGGATCCTGGACATCTTCGCCGCGGTCATGCTGCTGGTCGCCGCGGTCAGCGCCGGGCAGCTGGTGGTGGCGCGCGCCTGGACGCGTGCCGGGGCGAGAGACGCTGATATTGCCCTCTCCCATCTGCTGATGGGCGTCGCCATGGCGGGAACGCTGGTGGCCGGCCTGAGCACGCTGCCCAACGCTGCCTGGGAAGTGATCTTCGCCGTCATGACGGCCTGGTTCGCCTGGTACCTGTGGCGGGAGACACGGGGCCAGGGCGCCGGCGCTCTGGTCAGCGGTCACCACGCGCCGCACCTGCTGCACAGTGCGGCCATGCTCTATATGTTCGCCGCGCTCGCGGGCCCGGCATCGGGCGGCGGCTCTGGGATGGCCGGCCCGGCGGCCGGGTCATCAGGCGGCATGCAGACGCTGCACGCCCCCACGCTGGCGCTGGTCTTCGCGCTGCTCCTGATCGCCTATTCGGTACGCGACGTGGACCGGAAAGCCTGCGCGGACGGGTACTTCCACGTCGTCGGCCGGCACTTCACCCCCGCCGGGCCCGCACTTGCCACCGCGACCGCGGGTGCGACGGCCCGGGGTGTACCGACTGGGCCAGCCGGTGGCGGCGACAGCACGGTCGCGACCATGGTGCCGCCCGAGACCGCCCCGGCGGAGGTGCCACCGGGCGCCCTGATGACCGGCCAGGTCACGCCCAGCCCGGCCGAACGGCTGCTGCTCTCCCCCGCCGTGGTCAAGGGCTGCCGGGTGGCGATGGGCGTCACCATGGCGTTCATGCTGCTGATCATGGTCTAGCTCGCGAACTCACTCCCGGCCAGCGCTATTGGACCATGACTAGGTGCAGTGCTTTTCCTTCACTCATGAGGACTGCGGGTGCCGCCTGGTAGTCCAGCGTGCCTGTACCGCACCGGCGAGTCTGGCGCCACCTGCATGTGCTTGTACGGCCTCCCGATGATCGTCGTTGCCCCGTAGCACGACGGGGCCGCGGAGGCGCCGACCGTCTGGGAACTCCGGAATGCCGTCAGGTTACGGCCCGGCGCTGGCGTTCCCGTGGGGGAGGCTGGATTCCAGTGGCAGCCCAGCGTCGCGCCAGGCCACGATGCCGCCTGTCAGGCTGGCGGCGTCGTGGCCGGCCTGGGTCAGCGAGGCGGCCAGCCGCGTGGAGTACTCCCCGATCGGGCAGATCAGCACGATCTTGCGCGATGACGGGAACGGGAAGCCCTGCCGCAGCATGTCCTCGAGGTGGTCGTCGCGGATGTTGACCGATCCGGGCACGTGCCCGATCCGGTAGGCCATGTTTCCGCGGGTGTCGACGCACAGGACCGGTGCATCGGCGCCGAGCGATGCCAGCTCGGCGAGGGAGATCCCGGCGGCGGCCAGGGCCTGGGCCGGCGGGTCCGGGGGTGTCACGCCGGGGGTCTGGCCGAACAGCTCGGGGCGCCGCTGCCGGATATAGGAAAGATAGGGCTCCAGCCGGTCACAGGCGATGATGACCGCCCGCCGCGGGACGCCGCCGGCGGGCGGCTGCCGCTGCAGGTACTGCCGGGCGGCCCAGTAGGCGGCACCGCTGGTGGGGCCGCCCAGCACCCCATGCCGGCGGGCCAGGTCCACCGCCGCGCCGGCCGCATCGGCCTGCCGCACCGGCATGATCTCGGCGTAGAAGTCGCGCTCGAACAGCCCGACCTCCCACAGCTCCGCCTCCGACCGGATACCGGGGATGAAGTCGTCCCTGGTGGAGACGATGCCGATGGTCTGCAGCCGCGGGTTCGCCGCCTGCAGGTACGTTGCCGCGCCGCGGGTTGATCCGGTCGTGCCCAGGCCGCCGAACAGGAAGTCGACCGGGCCGATGTCGTCGAAGATCTCTTTCCCGGTGGTGTCGTGGTGGGTGAGGAGGTTGCGCTGGTTGGTGTACTGCGAGGTGTGGTAGTAGGTGCCGGGGTTTTCCGCCATCAGCTTCTCGATCGCGCTGAACACGTCGTTCGGCACGGTGGGATCCGGGCATTCCGACAGGCCCGGCAGTTCCTCGAGCTCGCCGCCCAGCAGTTCCAGGGCGTCCCGTACCTCCGGGACCTTCGTCCGGTTGGTGAGTACCCGCAGCCGGATTCCGTGTATGGCGGCCAGGACTTGCAGGGCCTTGGCGGTGTTCCCGCTGGAGGCCTCGATCAGCGTCTGGCCGCGGCTGGTGATGCCGGGCAGGTCATCGCGGATCATGCCCCAGGCGATCCTGTCCTTCACCGAGCCGAAGGGGTTGCAGAACTCCAGCTTGGCGTACACCTCGGCACCGCGCTCGCCAGCTCCCCGGGTGAGGCGACATCGATCCCGATGCCCGTATCGAGCGCGGCACGCACGAACGCCCGGGACTGGTTCGCCTTGTGCGCATAGTGGATCCGGTAGGCCAGCCCGGAGCGGTCCAACCTGGCGCGGAACGACGCCAGGTTGGCCCGGAAGATCTGGGGGAACACCAGGTTCAGCGGCGAGCCCCAGCGCGCCAGCAGCGCGGCGGGCCGGTCGCCGTCCGCCAGGAAGGACCGGACCATGGGATGAATGGCCGGCGGCAGGCCCCGCATCCCGATCACGCGCTGACGGGCGGGACCACCGTGTAGCCGGCCTCGCGGATGGCGTCGAAGGCCCGTTCCCTGGTGGCCACCGTCTCGAAACCCGCGATGATGCGCTTGGTCACCGGGTCGATCGCGGACACCGTGATGCCCATCGACTCCAGCACACCGCCGATGGTCGCCCGGCAGTGCTGGCAGTTCATGTCCGGGACATGGAAGGTCCGCTCGGCGGGATCGGTGATCTCCTCATCGGGCGGGCCGGGGATCCGGCTGATGCGGACCAGGTCCAGCATGCGCACGAAGGTTTCCACATAGGCCTGGGTCACCCCGGGCAGCACGCTGAACCGCTGGCCGCCGATGACGTGCACCATCTGGCCCAGGCATCTCGGCTGCTCGTGGCCGGGAAGCAGCGCGTACTGCCGGGCGATGAGATCCAGCTCATGATGATATTTGCGGATCGCCTGCTGGACCGTGAGCCCTTCAGCCCCGGTGGCCCTGGCCATCACGGCATGAGCCTGCGCGATGGTGGCGCTCTTCATCGCGCGCAGCATCGCCGCTGCTTCGGCCGGGTACCGGACGGTCCCGTCGCCGGCGGTCACGAAGGACACCGGGACCATCCCGCGCCGGAACGTCGACGCCTGCAGCTCCCAGTACCAGGTGCTCCCGGCGACGGCGAAGATTCCTGAGTCCCGCAGTCCGCGGGCGAACTCCGCGGGCGTACGGTACGGCGTCTGGTCAGCCAGGTAGGCGTGCTGCACCAGGGTCCGTGCCGTCGCCTCGACGCCGATGCGGAAGATCTCGGCCGGCTCGCGGTCGGTCGTCGTGGCCGCCAGGAGCTGCCGGGCGCCGGGGGCCAGCCGCGCCATCCGGGTGGCCAGTGCCTCGTCGCCGGCCAGGGCACGCCACAGCGCCAGCGTGGTCTCCCGGGCCGCGATCGGGACCACCGAGCCGAATGAGCCCGTCCCGGCATGACCCACATTCGGGATGCCGTCGCTGTCGTTCCAGGTCACCCGCTCGGTAGCGCTGGTCACGAACCCGGCCGGGCACGGCTGCATGAACGACTGACGGTAGGTCTGCTGGGGCAGGGTCAGGTGGCTTCCCGGTTCGGGCGTCATGGCCCCTGTGCGGTACTGGATCTGCCGGGGCGGGCCGCAGAACGCGGCATCGACCGGGCCGTCCGGAGACGGTAAGAGCCCGGGAAAGGCCAGCTCGGCCAGCACGCGGGAGGCAGCGACCCGGTCATAGCCCTCGGTGGGGGCTTCTTGCGCGAAGAACGGCATCGCTAGCCGCCTTTCGTGACGAGCGCCAGAAAATCAGCGAACCGGCTGAGTTCCTGCGCGGAGTTGTACAGGTGCACGCTGACCCGGACCGAGTCGTCGTAGCTGCTCGCAGCGGGCAGGCAGTGGCTGCCGGTGCGCACGTAGAAGCCGCCACAGCTCAGCGCGAAGCCGAGGTCATCGGAGCGGGCGCCGTCGACGCGGAAGGCCACGATCCCGTACCCGACCGGAGCGGAGTCCCAGGCCACGCCGGGCAGCAGCGTCAGGCCGGGGATCTCCCGCAGCCGGCCCACCAGGAACCGGGTCAGGGCGCGGCCATGCGCGGCGATCCGGTCCAGGCCTACCTCCTCGATGAACTCGATCGCCGCAGCTAGCCCGGCAATCCCGGCGACGTCCGGCGTCCCGCCCTCAAGCCCGCCGGGCATGGTCAGGTCCCGCAGCGCGCCGCCGGCCAGCCGGACGCCGCTGCCGCCGCCGGGCAGGAACGGCACCAGCTCACGGTGCACCCGCCGGCTGGCGTACAGCACGCCGGTGCCCGGCACCCCGAACATCTTGTGACCGGAAAAGGCCGCGAAGTCAGCACCCAGCCTCGTCACGTCCACGGGCACGTGCCCCACGCTCTGACTGCAGTCGAAACACAACCGGACCGACTCGTCGATCTTGCCGCTCAGCTCCGCCAGCGTCGTCATCGAGCCGAACAGGTTGTGGATATGCGTGGCGACAATCAGCCTGGTCCGCGGCGATACCCTGGCCAGGATGTCGGCCGGGTCGGCGGCGCCGGTCGCGGTGACCGCATAGGGCACCAGCGCGATGTTCGTGCCGAAACGGGCCAGCACCTGCCGCAGGTGCACCCACGGGTACACGTTCGACGCGTGGCCCACCGGGCTGAACAAGATCTCGTCTCCGTCCCGGAGGTTGGCCAGGCCCCACGACATCGCCACCGCGTTCAGGCCCGCGGTCGTGCCGGATACGAAGACGATCTCTTCCGGCCCGGCCGCGCCGACGAAACGGGCCGTCCGCTCGCGGGCGCTCGCGAGCATCGCCGCGGCCCGGGTCGACCAGGGGTGCATCCCGCGGCCCGGGTTCGCCGCCTGGCCGGCTAGCTGCGCGGTAACGGCGTCCATGACCCGCTGGGGCTTCTGGGCGGTGGCCGCGCTGTCCAGGTAGACAATGCCCGGATTGGCCACAAGCGCGGGAAACTGCTCTTTCGCCAGCGGGACCGTCATACCGGCGGCCCCAGCCAGACGGTTCCGCCCGGGATGCAATTAGCAGTGCAATTTATTTCCGCTCGCTCGCGGTGCCAGGCCGATTGCCTCACCGGCGCCTCGGGCGGTTATAGCCGACGTCACGCATACCTCCCACGATGATCTGCCGCGAGCACATTTCCAAGAGGCTGGCGGGTGCCATTACGTGAACCGGCCCCGCGGCTGCTGCGGGAGGCCAATTCACTTATTCGCAGGTGAAAACTTAAAACATCAGAAAGAGCATGTAACCCATTGTCACGCCAGTGACTATCCCGCAACACGCGTGTCCATTCACGGGTCGCCGCATTTTGCGGTGTCAGGTGATGGCGTGGAGTGGCGGTAGCCAGGGCTTCCCTCGATAGCGATGGTGATGGCGCCGAGGACGGTAAGTCCGTGGTTTACGGCTGAGGTGAGGTAGCTGGGACGCGACACCAGCGGGCGAGAGCGGCGAGGTCGTGCCAGTAGCCGGCTCGGCCCCGTCAAGGTCCGTCCCGGTGATGGGGCCTGGACGGCGCCGAAGCCGTCCTCACCCTCCGCGCAGTAATCAGCAACGGCGACTTCGAAGAGTACTGGGGCTACCACCTCGCCCGCGAGCACCAGCGCCTCTATCCCGGCACCAAGCAGGGGAAATACGCACTCGGCGCTTGAGTGGCTACCTCACTCCAGAGGAGCTGCACCCAAGCCATTTCCCTGACCGTCTCCCCCGACCTGATCGAGCAGGCCCGGCGCGGCGAGATCGACGACGCCGCGTTCACAAGCTGCATCGCCACCTCACTGCCGTACGCCTGGCAGGTGATCACCGGCCTGGTCGGCGACCTGCACGCCAGCAGCGCCGACCTGGCCGACAACCAGGTCCCGCCCCCCGATGAGGCCGCCGGCGGGCAACTGCTGCGAGTGATGGCCAGCGACGCGATGCGCGGCGCCATCAAACGGCACTACGGCGTCCGGCTGGCGTTCCAGAACTGCCACCGCGCCGCCGTGTTCCGCCCCGCCGCCGAGGCGGCCTACCAGGAGTTCATCACCGCACGCTCGCAGATCCTCAACCAGCGTCCTTACCTGATCAACTGCTGACCCACTCCCGCAAGCCACCAGCACCCCTGCACCCAGCCGGGCGATGTTCCCCAGATGCCGACCGGGTTACCGGCGCCCTCGGCCATCACGATGTGGCGCCCGGACCCGGTCCGCTCCGCGGTCGCCGCCATGATCTCGGCGCGGTCCCAACCTGTCTCATGGCCACGGACAGGCCGCTCTGCTGGCATGGCGGCAGCGGGCCGAGTTCCTCGCGGGCCCGGTCGCATACCGTGACGATGAGGTCGCCGTACTGGCGTATCCGGCTGATATGCCGCGGCTGCTGGCGGCGCAGCGGCAAGTGATGACGCCCCGCGGCGGCGATCGCGCCCGCCGCGATCGCCGCCGCCGGGTGGGTTCCGGCTGCGGGCCGGGCACCCTCAACGGGGCGGTTCGACCTACGTCGCCCTGGCCTTCGCCAGATACCATCAGCAGCACCCGCGGTCACCGTGAACTATTCCCCCGTGGGCAGCAGCGCGGGCATCGCCGCGATCAGCGCCCGGCAGGTCGACTTCGGCGCCTCCGACGTGCCCATGAACGCCAGCGAGATGGCAGCCGCTAAAGGAGGCCCGGTCACCCAGGTGCCCGACGCCCTGGGCGCCGAAGGCATCGCCCACAACCTGAACCTCCGCGCCGACGCCCGGCTGCACCTGGCAGATGACCGCCGTGGCGAGATCGCCACGATGAAGGTCAGGAAGAACCGCAGGCCGTCGGTGACCGGGTGGTGGTCCCGCGGCGACGTAGGAGATCATGCTAGGTCCGTGGTTCTCACCGGGCATGGCCACGAAGCCCAGGTCCACCAGGAGCCAGCATTTGTGCCGCTCTTGAGATCAATCGCTGTGTACAGCCGGGCCTCAGGACTGATCGGCCGGTGATTGCGAGCTGGCTGGTTCGGGAAGCCATGCGGCGGTTTAGTTCAGGAAGAATTGCTGGTAGATCAGGAAGACGTTCATGAGGCTGATGGCGATGGCGATGGTCCAGGCGGAGATGGCGAGCGTGCGGCCGTTGACGTGGATTCCCATGATGTCGCGGCGGCCGGTGAGTATGACCAGCGGCACCAGCGCGAGCGGGATGCCGAAGGAGAGCAGGACCTGGCTGAGCACGAGCACGCTGGTGGGGTTGATTCCGATGGCGAGTACGGCGAGCGCGGGGATCATCGTGATGGCTCGGCGCAGCGCCAGGGGTATCTGGAAGTTGATGAAGCCGGCCATCACGATCTGGCCGGCGTAGGTGCCGACGCTGGAGGAGGAGGCGCCGGAGGCGAGTAGCGCGACCGCGAACGCGAGCGCGGCAAGACCGCCGACGAGGTGCCCGATCTGGGTGTGTGCCTGCTGGATGGTGCTCAGGCCTGACAGGGCCGGGGTGTGGAAGAGCTTGGCGGCGACGGCGAGCATGGCTAGGTTGACGAGGCCGGCGAGCCCGAGGGCGATGTACACGTCGAGGCGCTCGAAGCGCAGCACGTGTTTTTTCTCGGTGTCGTCGCGGCATGGCATCCGGACCTTGGTCAGCGCGGAGTGGAGGTAGATCACGTGGGGCATCACGGTCGCGCCGACGATGCCGACGGCGATGTAGAGATAGCTCGTGCCGTGGATGCCGGGGATCAGGCCGCGCAGCGAGCTGTGAACGGACGGCCCGATCCGCAGCGTCTCGTACAGAAAGCCGGCGAAGATGATCGCGAGCAGCGCGCTGATCGCGAGCTCGAAGCGGCGGAAGCCGCGGGCCTGCAGGCCGAGGATCCCGAACGCGATCACCCCGGTCATCAGCCCGGCAGCCAGCAGCGGCACGCCGAACAGCAGGTTCAGCCCGATCGCGGCGCCGACGAACTCGGCGAGGTCGGTCGACATCGCCATGATCTCCGCCTGGACCCACATGCCCCAGGTGAACACGCGCGGGAAGTGCTCACGCACGACTTCGGGATAGTCGTGGCCGGTGACGATCCCGAGCTTGGCCGACAGGTACTGGATCACCATGGCGACCAGGTTCGCGGCGAGCACGACCCACAGCAGCAGGTAGCCGAACTCCGCGCCGCCCTGCACGTTGGTGGCGAAGTTGCCGGGGTCGACGTACGCGATTGAGGCGACGAACGCGGGACCGAGCATGTACAGCGTCGCGCGCACCTTGCCGCGGGTGAGCAGGCGCGCAAGCGCACTGGCCTCGAGTACCTCGTTTGCTGGCAGGGTCTGGCCAGCGCCCTCGAGCGCGGGAACCCGGCGGCGCGGTGGTGGTGTCACAGCTGCTCCTGCCGGTTGCCGGTTTCGACGCCGGTCCAGACACGTGGACAGATTATGGCATGCCTAAAAGATTATGGCATGCCTAGATTTCCCGTCAACCAGCCAAGACTGCGGTTGTCCGGCGACCAGCCGCCGGTGCCGGCAGCGCGCTTCAACCCGCACCAGGCCCAGGTTTTCGCGCTCACCATCGTCGCCGTCGCCATAAAAGAAGGCCACCAAACCTGACAAGGCGAGGGCTGCCGCGCCACCCCGCCTATCAACGGCGAAGGCAACACCGGCTGCGGGAACCGCTGCTCGCGGACGACGCTGACCGGCTCAAGACCCAAAGCCCGGGAAGCTCAACGCGGCCACCACGACCAGACCGGCACCGGCCTGATCCTCACTGGCATGGCAGGCACCGAACGACGAACGGGCGTTATGGAGATCAACAGGCTCAGCGCGTCACCAAAGAAAGGATCAGATAACGCTGCGAGGACCGCGCCATTTATCGCTCAAGGGAACACGCAGACGGCCCGGATGCCGTCATCGCCGGGGATTCGTCAGGCCTGATCGTCTACTTCGACCTGCATGGCTGCGACCACGCTGGCCGCCAGGGCGTGCGTGACCGCGGCCACGCGGACGGCCAGCGTCCCGGCCTCACGTTCGGCCAGCACCTCCACCTCTTGCCCCAGGCCGATGCCGAGGCGGGTCAGCTGGCGCAAAATCTCCGGGTCCGCATCCGATACCCGCACGAGGATCCCCCGCTCGCCCGGCCGGAGCACCGATAGGCTACGGGCGAGCGGCTCCTCCACCCGGCCGTCCGAGGTTGGGATGGGGTCTCCATGAGGGTCCCGGGCAGGGTTGCCCAGCTTGGCAGCGATCACCGCCTCCAGCTCCGGCGACAGGGCGTGCTCCAGCCGCTCGGCCTCATCGTGAACCTGATCCCATGACAGGCCCAGCGCCACAGCCAGGTAGAGCTCGAGAAGGCGATGGCGCCGTACTACGGCAAGTGCGCTCCGGTGCCCCGCCTCGGTGAGACGGACCCCGCGGTACTTGACGTAGGTCACCAAACCCAGGTCGTCCAGTTTCCTGAGCATCTCCGACGCCGAAGCGGCCGTCACTCCCAGATGCCTGGCCAGTTCATTGGTGCTGACAGTGTTGACTGCCGCTTCGGACTGAAGCTTGTAGATGGCCTTGGCGTAGTCCTCAACGGCCACTGACATGCTTCGCCGCGGCCGCTGCGGTGCCACTCTCACACCAAATTATGGTATGGCGAAACCTAACACCGGTCAAAGCATGCCTCAACCCTGACCTGCAATATCACCCGGCTGCCCGGCGCCACAGCGGCTCCCTGCCGCGTGACCGGCACGCCGATGCTACCCGATCGGCCGGAGCACGCGATCGCCCGGCCCGGTCGGGCTGGCAAAGAACTGGCTGATGGCCACCGTGAGCTCGCCGGTGTCCAGCACACCGTTGCGGTCCAGGTCGAGCCGGTCGAAGGCGGCGGCGGCCTCGTCCGGGTTCGCACCGTAGACCGCGGCCAGGTCCGCGTACTCGCCGCTGTCCAGGACCCCGTTGCGGTCCCGGTCGGCCACCTGGACCAGGGTGAGCGCGGCCGTGTGCACGGCGGTGTCGAAGGCCGGGCGATCCACGATGACCTGACCGAGGCCGGTGACGAACTCTTCGCGGCTGATCTCCTGGTTGCCGTCGGCGTCCATGTGCCGCAGCAGCACCTCGAACAGGCCCAGCTGCCCGGTGGCCACGGCCCGCCCGGGCCCGGAGCCGACGGTGTGGCCGAACGCGTCGCACAGCCGCCGGGTCAGCAGCGTGCAGTCGTCCCGCTGCCAGCGGCCGTTCCCGTCGGTGTCGATGACCGCGAACCGGCGCTCCAGCATGGCCCGTTCGCTGCTGGTCAGCGGGCCGCCGGGCAGTGCCTCCATAGACATCGGGCCGTCCGCGGCGACCGCCCCGCACTGCCGTCTCCGCTCGGCCGCCCGGCGGCCCGAGCTGCCGGCGATCGCGGTGAACAGCAGGATCGCGACCACGACCGCGATCGACAACCAGGTCGGGATGCGCACCGCCCAGCGCACGCCGTTGTCGTGCAGGGCCTCGAGGATCAGCTTGCCGCCGATGAAGCCGCAGACCACGGCCAGCCCGGTGTTCAGGTAGACCAGCCGGTCCAGGACCCGGATGAGCAGCACGTACAGGTGCCGCAGCCCCATCAGCGCGAACACGTTGCACGCCACGATCAGCACCGGCTGGGTGGTGATGCCGAAGATGGCCGGGATCGAGTCGAACGCGAACATGACGTCGGCGACCGCGATGGCCGCGACCAGCAGCACCATGGGCGGGACGACCCGGCGGCCGCCCGGGCCGGCCCGGGTGAGCCGGGCCCGCAGGAACCGCAGGATCCGGCCCGGCCGCTGTTCGGCCGGGTTGTCCGTCCGGCTGGTAAGCAGGCCGAACGCGGTCCACAGCAGGAAGCCGCCCAGCGGGTAGAACAGCCAGCCGAAGCGGTTGACCGCCGCCGTGCCGGCCACGATCAGCACCGTCCGCAGCACCAGGGCCAGCCCGATGCCGAACAGCAGCACCCGCTGCTGGCGCCCGGCCGGCACCGCCAGCCAGCTCATGATCACATAAAAGATGAACAGGTTGTCCAGGCTCAGGCTGTACTCGGTCAGATAGCCCGCGTAGAACTGCCCCGCCGCCGTCCAGCCAGAGCCGAGGCCGAGGCCCAGCCCGAACGCCACGGCCAGCAACACATAGACCCCGGCCCACACCACCGCCCGCCGGACCGGGGATGAGCCGCGCCCGGACAGCATGGTCTCGGCCGCGACCACGGCGACCAGCACCGCCGCCGCCGCCCACATCCACCCCGGGACTGCCATGCACCCGAACTCCCGTCCGACGGTCCCGTCCACCAGCCTAAACATGCAACCTCGAGCAGCCTAGGCGTATCCTCTTACCTCGGGCCCGGACGCGGGGCCGCATCCCGGGCCTGGTCGGCTTCAGGGGCCGCCGTCGCGGCACCATGGGGGTACAAGTCGGTTCTACGGGGGTTCAAGTCGGCTTCGTATGCAGACTTCCTCGACCACCGTGGCTGCGATTCGCATGCTACGTCCGATTCAGCTACACATTCCTGCAGTTCAACCACCCTAAGCGGCTAGTACTACAACGGAGTCCTGAGACATGCTGTGTCGCCGGTTCCGGCCGGCGAGGTGTGTCTCCCTGTCGCGCCGGATGGGCTCTGGCATGATCTTGAAAGACTTTCCGTACCCTGCAGGCTTTCTACGTATACGGCAAAGGCCAAGGTTAAGCGGAAGGCTTCTTGTGGCCGTAAGCGGGCACGGCGCGGTCGGCGAGGCGCCGGGCCTGGTCCAGCGCGGCGAGGACCGCGCCCTGCCGGCCGTCGAGCGGTCCGTCGAGTTCCAGCACCGGGATGTCCTCCCAGGCGTTCAGCGGGTCGTCGTGGACCAGTTCCACCAGCGCGTCGTTCATCTCCGATCGGAGCCCGGGCATCTCCGCTGCCGGCAGGACATGCTCCGTCTCTGGCGTGATCACCGTGATGGCCAGCAGGTCGAGGCTCGCGAAAGCCGGCTTGAGCGCTGCGGCGCCGGCCTCATCAGCGGGGTCCGCCCCGATCGCGGCCATATAGGCGAGGTAGTCCAGTGGTGTCCGGTCGAAGACAATCGCGGGCAGCAGCGGCGGCGAGCTCAGGCTCTGCACCGAGCGTGCCAGCAGCGCCCGGTAATCCTCAAGCGATGGCGGGAACCCGAACTCGCACCCCTCTTCCTCCAGCAGGTAGTACGGCTCGTCCGCCATCACGTGGCCGGGCAGGCGCGCGCACAGCGCCCCGGCCAGCGTCGTCTTCCCGGTCCCGTGCGTCCCGGAGATCCCGACTCTCATCTGCGGTTCCCGCTCCTGTGGAGGCTGCCGCGGCGATTTTACAGTTGCGCGGGACCCTGCGGGCAGTCATACGTGACCCGGGACTTCCGCCCGGCGGGCGTAGTGCGATCTGCGGGCGGCTGCCTGGCGGTATCGTCGCCAGTCTGACCAGCGCACGTGATACTCGTCCGGGTGGGTGACGGCCTTTTCCGGGCCTGGCGGCTCAGCACGCCTGTCAGCGAGTGCTTGACAGCCGGCACAGTGTGAATGATTATGAAAACGGTTTGCAGCAAGGGTGACGGAAGTGCGGCTTCGTAAAGACACTGCCCGCCGCCGAAAGCGGCACGGGAGCACCGCCCGGAGGAGTCATTGTGCCGATTCATCAGTCCTGCGGTGGCCGCTCTGGGCGGGGCACTCTTCTGCGGGGCCGGAAGGATTTAGCCAGGCCAGGCCGCGCGGTACCCCATCGCCGGGAGGCACGCACGGCACACGATCCGGTCCCCATAGCGGCGCCTGCGGGTGCAGGCATGGTCGGCGCCAGTGCGGGCGCGGCCGCACGCAGCCCGTCAGCACCGTGCTCGCGACCGCGACGGGTCCGCTGGCGCCTGGATATGGCGCGGTGCGGCTGCGACCGGATGGCCCGGTTCTGTTTTCTGTTGGCCATCCGGCTAGCAGCCTGCCGATGAAAGGAAACACATGTCTTTGAACGTGCCCTCTGGCTTGCTCGAGCGGGCCGAAGCCGGCGAGGTACCAGACGCCGAGTTCGTCGCCTGTGTGCGGGAGTCGCTGCCCTACGCCTGGACCGTGATCAGCGAGGTGGCCGCTGAGCTGCACAGTGACGGCGGCGACTTCGCCGACCATGCCGTCCCGCCGCCCAGTGAGGCGGAGCGGGGACAGCTGCTGCGGGCGCTGGCCAGCGACGCGATCCGCGGCGGCCTGGAACGGCATTTCGGGATGAAGCTCGCGTTCCAGAACTGTCACCGGGTCGCCGCGTTCCGGCTTAATGCCGTCGGCGGCGGCCAGTACCAGGAGTTCATCTCCCCGCGCGGGCAGCTGCTGAACCAGTCACCGGCCCTGCGTGACTGCTGACGCTAGTAATGGGGGCCGGCGCGGGCCGGTCCCCATCCGGGCGGATCTGTTGCTGCTGGCGGGCCAGTTCCCCGGCGCCAGCCCAGGACAGGCACTGGCCAGCACGCTGACCTACGCGCTGGCCGCCGAGCAGGCCGGTTTCACCGGCGCGTGGATCGCTGAGCACCACTTCGGCTCCTACGGGACCTGCCCGTCCGCGCTGGCCCTCGCCGGTTACCTGCTCGGCGCCACCACCACCCTGCGTATCGGCACCGCAGCCTGCGTCTTGTCCAGCCGTCATCCGGTCGCGGTGGGCGAGGAAGCGGCCCTGCTCACCGAGGTCTCCGGCGGCCGCCTTGACCTCGGCGTGGCCCGCGGCGGCCCCTGGGTCGACCTGGAGGTCTTCGGCACCGGCCTGGACCGTTATGAGACCGGTTTCCCCGAGTCGCTCGCCCTCTTGCGGACGTGGCTGTCCGGCACCGGGCAGGTCAGCGCAGATGGCCCGCACTTCCGCTTCCGGCCCGTGAGCGTCGTGCCACGGCCGGCCCGCACGACGCCCCTGTGGATCGCGGCCACCACCGAGACCACCGCCGGCCTGGCCGCCGCCGCCCGGGTCCCGCTGCTGCTCGGCATGCACGCGGCCGCCAGCGAGATCCGCGCCGTCGTCCAGCAGTACCAGGCCCTGGCCGCCGGGCTCCCCGCACCGCATGCCCGGGCGCACCTGGCCTACGTCGCCGATACCACCCGCCAGGCACAGGAAACCCTGCAGGCGTCGATGCCCGGGTGGCTGGCCACAGCCAGCGCCGCCACCCGCATCGACGGCACCCCCGGACCCGCCCGCAATCCGGCCGCTTACCTGCGCCAGCTCATGGCCATCCACCCGGTCGGCGACCCGGACCTGTGCGTACGGCGGCTTAACGACGCCGCCGCCCGGACCGGGATCCGGCACATCCTGCTGATGGCCGAAGGGGCGGGCGACCCGGCCGCCACCGTGGAGAACATCACCCGCCTCGGCACCCAGGTGCTCCCCCGGCTGCAGTGCTGACCGCCAGGGCCCCGCAATCTTCAGGGGCAGCCAGGAGCGGGCGGCGGCTGGTGGGTTGCGCAGGCGGCGCAGCGGCCGGTCAGCTCTACCCGCTGGGAGTCGACCACGAACTGGCCCGACTGCTGGACCGCGCGGGCTGCCCGCGCCAGCTCGTTCTCCACCGCGGCGGGCAGCAGCAGAACGTCCATGGCCCCGCAGCCGGTGCAGACCAGATAATGATGATGCTCACCGGAGACCGCCTCGGCCAGCTCGAAACGGGCGACGCCATCCGCACCGATCAGGCGGCGCGCCGCCCCGGTCCGTGCCAGCACGGCCAGGGCCCGGTAGACCGAGCTGGCGGGAACGGACGGCTCGAAGCGGTGCACGTCTTCCGCAGACATCGGGCGGTGCTCGGCCATCAGCCGGTCAGCGACCTGTTTACGGGCGGTGCTGTAGCGGACACCCGCAGCCTCCAGCAGCACCCGCAGCCGGTCATCGGCGGAGGCGGCCTGCGCAGCCATATCGGCACTCTATAACAAGACTCATTCTCGGTATAGATGCGCCCTGCGCGCGGAGAGCTGCCTGCGGAACGGGGAGGGCCCCGGTTTAGCCAGCAGATGGCATGTCACAGGTGCGCGCAGGTCCGCAGGTGCAGCGGGCGGTCAGGTGGCCGCGGCCGGCACCTGCGGGCCCATGACGAAATCGGGGTCCACCTGGCTGGCCAGGTCTTCGCCGGTGGCTGAGTTCGCCCAGGCCCGGGCGTTGCGGAGGTGAAATTCGGCGGCCTGGCGGGTGAGCTTGGCCCAGTCCCGGCGCTGGGCGTCCACGGCGTGCCGCAAGGAGGCGAGCGCCGCCAGGGTGCGCGGGTCGAGATCGGCGAGGCGGAACGGGCGGCCCTGCTCCATGGCCCGCACCGCGGGCGCATGCCCGGCGCAGGCCAGCAGGGCCTCCCCGGCATGCTCACGCAGGAACGCCACATCGTCGGCGTCCTGGACCTTGTTGCCGATGACCGCGAGCGGCACGTCATAGTCGGCGGCGTAGCCGGCCCACTGGCGGTACACGCCGACGCCCTTGCGGGTGGGCTCGGCGACCAGGAAGGTCAGGTCGAAGCGGGTGAACAGCCCGGAAGCGAAGGACTCGGCCCCGGCGGTGCAGTCCACCACGACGTACTCGCCGGGGGAATCGAGCAGATGGTTGAGGTACAGCTCGACCGCGCCGGTCTTGGCGTGGTAGCAGGCCACGCCGATGTCGTCCTCGGCGAACGGCCCGGTGGCCATCAGCTGGGCCCCGCACGGCGCGGCGGCCGACAGGCCGCGCACCGGGTCCGGGCCGCCGAAGCGCAGCAGCCGTGAGCCGCGGCCGGGCGGGGTGGTCTTGACCATCGCGGCCGCCGAGGTGATCCGCGGGTTGTCCCCGCGCAGGTACTCCTTGATCTCCGTCAGGTGCGCGCCCATCGCCGGCGGCTGCCCGGCGCCCCGAGGGCCTCGGCCAGATGCTGATTGATGTCGGCGTCGATCGCGATCACCGGCAGGCCCTCACCGGCCAGATGACGGACCAGCAGAGAGGACAGCGTGGTCTTGCCGCTGCCGCCTTTCCCGACGAATGCCACCCGCACGAGACTCTCCTAGAATGAAAACCATTTTCGTGTAAGCATGCTCAGTGTGCCGGCCGCGAGCCCGCTGGTCAAGCCATTCCGCTCATTCCCCGGGCGTGGCGCGGCCCAGAGCAGGGAGCCGGGGACCAGCCGCGGAATGAGAAACGAGAATCAGTGTCCAGGCAGGAAGAAGGGACTGGCAGGCGCCGGATCGCGGGCCAGAGGCTGCGGCGGCGGCTGCCCGCCGGGCCTGCTACCGGCAGTCGGCGCAGGTGCCGAGCACGTCGAGGCGGTGGCTGCGGGGCTGGAAGTTCCCCGGCGTCCGCGAGCCGGCCGATGGTCTTGCCCATGTCCCGCTCGAAGCCGGCCGGCAGGATCACGTCGGTGACCTTGCCGCAGTTCACGCACATCAGGTGATGATGGTGCTCGGTGAGGTCCTCGGCCAGCTCGAAGCGGGTGAACTCGTCGCTGGCGGCGACCCGGCGGACCAGTCCCGCGGTTTCCAGGTCGGTCAGGTGCCGGTACGCCGAGCTGCGCGGCAGGCCGGGCAGGCGATCGGCGATGTCGCCGATGCTCACCGGGTGGCCCGTGCTGACCAGCAGGTCGACAATGGCGCGCCGGCCGGGCGTGTAACGCTGATCGGCCCGGCGCAGCCGCCGCTCGACCACGCTGTGCAGGTCACCGGTCATGCCGTCGGCCGCCATGCTGCTCCCCTGGGCCGCCGCCGGGCCCGGCGGCGGCCTGAATCCGGTTCTAGTGCTCGTCGTAGTGCCCGTCATGAGCGGCGTGATGGTGCCCGTCGTGAACGTAGTCGGCGTGATCACCGTGCGGGACGGCCTCGTGCCCGCAGCCGGGCCCATGAACATGATCATGGCCGTCGTGGGCGGCGTGCGGCAGCGGGTGCTCGTCGTAGTGCCCGTCGTGCCCGGCGTGCGCGTGGCCGTCATGAACGTAATCGGTGTGGTCCCCGTGCGGCACGCCAGCGTGGCCGCAGCCGGGCCCGTGCTCATGGATATGCCCGGGATGGCTGCCATGCTCGGTGCTGGTCATCGTTCCTCCTTGCTGTGGTGGACGGCGTCCGCGACGATGTGCGCCACGTGCTGGTCGGCCAGGGAGTACACGGCCTCCCGCCCCTGGCGCTCGACCGCGACCAGGCGGGCTCCCCGCAGCACCCGCAGGTGCTGGGAGACCAGCGGCTGGCTCATCCCGAGCCGCTCGACCAGCTCATGAACGAACCGCGGCTGGGCGGACAGCTCGGCGACGATCGCCAGCCGGGCCGGGGCGGACAGGACCCTCAGCAGCTCCCCGGCCGCCTCGTAGCTCTTCGTCCCCGCCGGCACCGCTAAATATAAACACATGCAGATCTGTTTATGCAAATCACCAGGCTGGCCCGGACCGGGCCAGCCGCTGGCGGACATCCGGCCCTTATTTGCAATAAGACTCATTCTCAGACTATGTTCTGCTTATGAACGATAAGCCACGGCAGCCGGCGATGGTTAAGGTCACCGGGCGGGCCCGGGCCCTGACGGCAGCGGGCGCAGTGACCGCCCTGGTGATGATCGCCGCCGGGTGCAGCAGCAGCGGGACATCCGCGAGCAGCACGAGCAGCACCAGCGTGATCAACGCGATCGGCGCCGAGAACGAGTACGCCAACGTGCTGGGCCAGATCGGCGGCCACTACGTGCACGTGTCCTCGATCCTGAACAACCCCAACACCGACCCGCACACGTTCGAGGCGAGCACCTCGGTGGCCAGCGAGGTCTCCGCGGCGACGCTGATCGTGCAGAACGGCGTCGGCTATGACACGTTCATGAACAAGATCGAGTCCGCGTCACCCAATCCCAAGCGCAAAGTGATCGTCGTGCAGAACCTGCTCGGCCTGCCGGACAGCACCCCCAACCCGCACCTGTGGTACGACCCGAAGACCATGCCAGCGGCGGCGAAGGCCATGGCCGCGGACCTGTCCGCCCTGCAGCCAGCGCACAAGGCCTATTTCCAGGCCAACCTGGCGGCGTTCGACAAATCGCTGACCCCGTGGCTGAACGCCATCGCCCAGTTCAAGGCCACCTACCCGGGCACCCCGGTCGCGACGACCGAGCCGGTCGCCGACTACATGCTGCAGGCCGCGGGAACCGACAACCTCACCCCGTTCAGCTTCCAGGCCGACATCATGAACGGCGTCGACCCCACCCCCCAGGACGTCTCCCTGGAGAACAGCTTCTTCACCCAGCACAAGGTCAAGGTCTTCTGCTACAACCAGCAGGTCGTCGACTCCCTCACCACCTCGATCCGCCAGACGGCCCTGAAGGCGGGCGTGCCCGTGGTTGGCGTCTACGAGACGATGCCCACGCCGGGCTACGACTACCAGTCCTGGATGCTGGCCGAGGTCCAGGCCCTGCAGAAAGCGGTCGCCGGCAAGATCTCGACCCAGAAGCTGTGATGACCGGCCAGGCCCGCGCTGAGGTGCCCGCCGCGGCGGGGCAGGAGGTTCTCGGCGTCGCCGGGGTCAGCGTGTCGCTTTCGGGACGGCAGATCCTCGATGACGTCAGCTGCACCGTCGGCGCCGGGCAGTTTACCGGCCTGATCGGCCCGAACGGGGCGGGCAAGACCACATTGCTGCGGGTGATCCTGGGCCTGCAGCGGCCCTCCGCCGGGACGGTGACCGTTGGCGGGCGGCCCCGGTCCGCGCGGGACCGCTCGATCGGGTATGTCCCGCAGAAGGTCCTCCTCGACCCGGACATGCCGATGCGGGCCCGGGACCTGGTGGCGCTGGGGATCGACGGGCACCGGTTCGGGATCCCGCTCCCCTCCCGCACCCGCCGCGAAGCGGTCGCCGAGATGCTGGACGCGGTCGACGCGACCCGGTTCGCTGATGCCCGGGTGGGGCTGCTGTCCGGCGGGGAGCAGCAGCGGGTACTGATCGCGCACGCCCTGATCAGCCACCCGCGGCTGCTGCTGCTGGACGAGCCCCTGGCCAACCTCGACATCCGCAGCGGCCAGGAGATCGTCGCCCTGCTGCACCGCATCGCGACCGAACAGCAGGTCGCGGTACTGCTGTCCGCACACGAGATAAACCCTCTCCTGCCGGTCATGGACCGCGTCGTGTACCTGGCCGCCGGGCGGGCCGCCAGCGGCCGCACCAGCGAGGTGATCCGCGGCGAGGTCCTCAGCCGGCTCTACGGCTACCACGTCGACGTACTGAACGTGCACGGCCGCGTCCTGGTCGTCGCCGGGCCCGGCAGCCCCGCCGAAAGTGCCCTGGCCGGCCCGGGCGCGCTCGAGGCGGGCTGACCGGCATGCACCAGCTGTTCACCTGGGTGGTGGAGCCCGGTTTCTTCACCAGCGAACCCGTCCGCACCGCGGCCGTCCTCGGCGGGGTGGTCGCGGTGGTATCCGCCGTCGTCGGCGTGTTCACCGTCATGCGCGGCCAGTCCTTCGGCGGCCACGCCCTCGGTGACGTCGCCGCGGCCGGGGGCTCCGGGGCGCTGCTGTTCGGCCTGAGCCCGGTCACCGGGTTCGTCGGGCTGAGCGTCGTCGGCGCGGGGGTGATGGACATGATCGGCGTGGCCCGGGTCCGGGGCCGGGACCTGGCCACCGGCATCGTGCTCGGCGCAGCCATCGGCCTGTCGGCCCTGTTCCTCTACCTCGACACCACCGCCGGTGCCACCACCGGCGCGACCCAGCAGGTCCTATTCGGCTCCATCTTCACCACCACCAGCACCACCATCCCCGTGGTCGTGACCTTCAGCGTGCTGGCCCTCGGCGCCATCGCGGTCATCTGGCGGCCGCTGCTGCTGGCCACCGCCAGCCCCGACATCGCCGCCGCACGCGGAGTCCCGGTCCGGCTCGTCGGCCTGGTGTACATTTCCGCCCTCGCCGTCGCGGTCGGCCTGTCGTCGCTCACCATCGGGGCGATCTTGTCCACCGCCCTGCTGATCGGCCCCGCCGCCACCGCGCTGCGCCTCACCCGGCGGATGAGCTCCGCGCTCCTCCTCGCCGCCGTGACCGGCGTAGCGGCCACCTGGCTGGGCATCCTGCTGGCCTACGACAGCTACTACTGGGGAGCCGCCCACCAGGGCCTGCCCGTCAGCTTCTTCATCGTCGCCGTCATCTTCGCCGCCTATCTGCTCACCGGCCTGCCCGGCCGGCGAACGGCAGCCCGGCCCGGTGAAACAGCCGCACAGGCGGCCGGCGCCACCCGCGATCAGGTCACCGCATGAACCCCGGCCGGGACCGGCACGGCGGGAAGGAGCACGCATGTTCGCGGGCTTCATGATCAACACCTGGGCCGTAGCCACGATCGTTGCCCCGGTCGCCGGCGTCGTCGGGTTCTTCGTCGTACTGCGCGGCTCGGCGTTCCCCGCCCACGCCATCCCCAAGGGCGCGTTCGCCGGCGCCGCCGCCGCGGCCCTGCTCGGTATCAGCACCCTGCTGGGCCTGGCCGTATTCTCGCTGCTCGGCGCCCTCGGCATCGGCATCCTGGGCCGCCGCCACGGCCGGCACGACGTCGCGACCGCCCTCACGCTGGTCATGATGCTCGCTCTCGGCGCCGCGTTCCTGTCCCGGACCACCGAATACGAACCCGAGATCTACTCCCTGCTCTTCGGCGAGGTCCTCGGCGTCAGCTCCACCGAACTGCTGCCCGTCGCCATCCTCGGCGCCCTGTGCATCGTGGCCGTCATCGGCTTGTACCGGCCGCTCACGCTGGCTTCCGCGGTCCCCGGCATCGCCGAGGCCCGGGGCGTCCGCAGCTACCGCATCGAGATCTGCTTCCTGATCGTCGTCGCGCTCGCTACCGCCATGACCGTGCCCGTGGTCGGTGCCCTGCTGATCTTCAGCCTCATGATCGGTCCGCCCGCCGCCGCCCGGTCCCTCACCAGCCGGCCCGCCCGGGCCATCGCCCTGTCCGTCGCCATCGCCCTGGTCACCGTGTGGGCCGCGATCGCCGCCTCCTACCTGTCCAACTGGCCCGTCGGGTTCTTCGTCGGCACCCTCAGCGCCCTCTCCTACGCCACCGGCCGCAGCTGGGCCGCCTGGCACCACACCCGCACCGCGCCCGCCGCAGTGCCCGCGCTACGGACGGCTACCGGTGATGCCTGATCCCGGCCCGCTCCCACCGTACGCGGCGGATGAGGCAGCAGGAAGACGGCGGGCTTTCAGCACCACCGGCGCGGCCGGCCAGCGGGCAGCCGCTCCCGTACCCGCTGACCCGTGGGCCGGACACCTCCTGAAACGGTACCAGCACGCGCAGGTCATCATGGTCGCGCCCCTCGCGGGCGGGGTGGCCCTGGTCGCCGTCCTGATTGCCGCGCGACTGGGGAGCTGGGCCGCCCTGGCCGTCAGCCTGGCCGTGGCGATCGCCGCGCTGATTTGCCTGCGGGCCCGGCGATGGACTCAGACAATCATCCGCCACCTCCAAAACCCGCCCGCCCCGGAGATCTGCCTTGGCCAGGTCTGCGCCCGCCCATCCTCCCTGGACCCCGCACGCACCGGCCAGCACTACCTCGACCTGCTGGCCTTGACTCCCAGCCTTGGTCCCGGCACCCGGGTCGTGGCCCGGGTCCCGCTGATAGCCGGGCAGCACCTGCCTGCGGTCTGGCAGCAAGGCGACCCGGTCACCGTGCTCGGCAGGCCGCGGCCCGGCCGGGTCATCGTCGCCGTCGCCGCCGGGACCGTCCTACTGCCCGCCGGCCGGGCCCGCTGGCCCGTCCGCCGCTACGCCCTCACCACCACAAGGCGATAGTCCTACCAGGGCGCGGGCGCGTGATGAGCAAGCCCAGCGACGCCAGATACGCCAGGGAAGGTTCATCACCGGGCACTCCACGCCGGAGTGACCGCTCCGACCCGGGCTCGCGTCTCGCCCTGGTAAGCGCCCTGCAGAAAGCTCAGGTTCGCCGCGATCACGGCGTTCGCCACGGTCTGCGCCGGCGCGTCAAGCTGGGAGAACAGCGGCAGGAGCGCCAGCGTCTGCAGGGCCGGCCCGTCGGTCTGGTCGGTCCACTCCTGCCGCGGCGTGCCGTTGATGAAGAACGACGCACGATCGAAGTGACCGAAGGCGCTGGCTGAGTTTTGGCAGATCTGCGCGAACTGCACGTAGTCGATCAGCGGCTGGCTGGTGGGGATCGCGCCCGCCGCGAGCTCGATCGCGACGATCGCCGCGTCCCGCGTCCAGTTGTAGACGTAGTCCTGATTCACGTTCGTGACGGTGTTCGCCCACGACGGTGAGGCGAGGACGCACCCGGCTTGCGAGAGAGCATGCGTGTTTTCCGGGTCTTCGAACACGAATCCGTCCGATGCGACGTTGCGGAACATCAGCCAGAACATGTACGGGGCGATTGTCGTCAGGCTCGACTGCGCCATCGCAACCTGAACCTCGCTGTATTGCAATTTGCCCATCGAAATCCCAGGATGTCGCGTGATTCGCCTGGTCATCCTTGTGAAACCGGGGCACCGCACCTCTGCGTCGCCCCGTCCACCATACGGAGCAACGACCGGGCCCGCTGATATACCAAACCCATGATCCCGTCGATTGATCTGGTGGACCGCCCCGCGGCGATCAGTGCCACTTGCTGTCCGCATGGCCGAAGATCGCTCGTAACCGACAATCGGCATCCCAGAGGCGAAACACTCCTCGCCACGCTGCGTAATCAGGCATCGCGTGCGGGGTTCCGGGGCGGGGCACGGAGCGGCAGCGTCGCGAGCCCCGGTCGCCTGGGCCGCCTGGCGGCTGGCCTGTCCTGGTGCGCCGGCGGCCGGCCGGAGCCCGTCCCGGGTGCTGGTCAGGTGCCCCAGCGCCCAGGCGCCGCCGTGCTAGGTCAGGCCCTTGCCGATCAGGTTGGGCAGGTTCAGCGCGGGCGGTGCGGCGCTAGCGGTCAGCCTGCGACCATCCGCCGACTGGCCAGACCGGGCCGTCGTGGCCGCCGGCCTCGCGCGGGTGCGGGCGGTCATCGACCGCATCGCCGCCGACGTGGACGAACTCGCCCGTGCCCGGCGGGCCGGGACCTGCGCGCCGCGGCGGTGCTCCCCGGCCGGCGGGCGGTGCGCCGCCGCCGGCTGGCCGAGCCAGACCTGGAGTTCCGGGCCTTCTGCTCCCGCAAAGGATTGTCCGCCTCATCCACGCCGCAGCTGGAGCGGGCCTGGGACCGCCTACCAAGCCGAACGGCACCGGCGCGGTGAAACCAGCCAGCGAGCTGCGTACACCCGCAACCCGTTCCGGTCCCGCCAGCCCCCCACTCAGCACCGCCGAGGCGTTCAGGAAACTGGACGCTGTAGCTGTGCTGACGGGTCCGTTGTTACCGGTATTCGCGACAAGATCCCGGTCCGCGTCGTCAAGGAAGAAGAACCGCTCCTGCACCGCCTGATCCGGAGGCCCCGCCGCATACCGGCCATATGCCCCATATGTCGCGAACCTGCTCATCCGTCAGGAACCTGGTCGGCACGATCGATCAACGTACGGCACATTCACCCCGCTAGCGCCGGATTTCCGGCCGTTGGTCCTCATGGGCCGTGATCCCGCCGCCGGAGCGGTCGGTGAACCGTTCCTCCGCTCGCATGGCGAGTATGCCGCCGTCGTCGCGGCCAGCGAACCCGCCCGGTTGCCAGAGCGCTCTGGCTGGAGCGCCGCTAAGCCAGGACCCTCAAACAAGGCGGCTGGCGGTCACGACGAAGACGGCCGCACCGCCGAGAAAATCGCCTGCTCGTGCCCAGGTCTCCAGCTCTGCCCACCATTGGCTGGTTTGCCGCCTCGACAGCAGGCCTCGACCTTGCAACCGTGCCACGTGATCGTGAAAGAGAGTCCGCCAGAACTGCGCGTTGCCGAGGATCACCCGCGGCATGACCGACACATCGGTCAACCCTGCAGCCCGGAGCAAGCGCGGCAGCTGCCGCCCGATGTGGCCCTGGACCGCGGCGTCGGCGAACGTATCGAGGATGATCCGGGTCGTTTCGGGGTCCGGGTGATCGAGGAAAGCCATTTCCTGGTCGAATTCCAGCACCCCAACCCGGCCGCCAGGCCGGGTCACGCGAGCCATCTCCCGGACGACACGCGCCGGGTCCGGGACATGCTGCAAGACGGTGGCCGCCCGGCAGATATCAAACACCTGGTCCTGGTACGGCAGGTCGGCGGCGTCGCCGAGACGCAACGAAACCCGCGTGCCGAGGCTGGCAGCGCGCCGCCGTGCCTCGGCGATCATCGTCTCGCTGGTGTCGAGGCCCGACACCTCAGTGCCGTCCGGCATCAGGCGCGCCATCTCGACCACATCCCCGCCGGCTGCAGCCGACATCCAGGGCGGTGCGTGCTCCCCCGAACGCAAGCTGCTCCATCAGGGCCTGCTTGGCCGCCCTCAGCTCCGGAAGGGTGTTGGCCGCATCGAGAAACCGGATCAGGCCGCCCGGATCGGCGGACGCGTCGACGGCGTTGAAGTCTGCGGGACCCGTCGTGCGATCTTCGGAGACCATGTGTAGGCCGCCTCCTATCTATGTCCATGAGTCAGTTGGCTACGGTGGTCGGGCTCCAGTGCTCTTACCCTGACGGTTACTTGATGGCCGTGAGGGTGGCGGTAGTACAGCAGGGAGAGGCCGGTTTCAGCGGCATCAGGCCCAGGCCCGCGGGTCCAGATGACGTTGCGGCAGGCCGACAGCACTTCGGAGCCGGCGAGGTGGGCCCGCCTCCAGCCCGCTAGCGCGCTGTCATCGCGCCGGTGGTCGCGAGCCGTTCGGAGTGCCCGCCCAGCTGGTGCCGAAGGCTGTCGACCACAGCGGGCAGGTCCCCCAAATCGGCGGCTGCGCCGAAGACGTAATAGTCAGGTCGCATCACGACCGCCCGCAGCCCTCGCTCCCGGAACCAGCGGGCGTAGGTTCCGCGCAGGTCCGCGACCGCTTCCGAGCCTGGCTTGCAGGCGCTGCTGACCCGCACCAGCCGGGCCTCGATCAGTTCGAGGAAGGCCAGCTGCGCCTCGTTCAGCACGCTTCCTGGATCAGCGTCCAGGGCCATCACGACGAAGCCCTGGCCGACCACATCGTCGAACCGTCCGGTTCGCCCTTCATGCTCGGCGAAGCCCTGAACAAAGAGCTGACCGGCGGCGGCAAGGGGCTGGCCCTCGCTGCCCCGATGCAGGATGCCGTCGACGAGGCCCGGGAAGGGCGGCGGCGGTTCCCCGCGGCTGGCCAGCATTCCCGCATCCCTGGCGGCGGCGATCGCGGGATCGGTGATGGTCCACGCCCTGGTCAGCCCGACCGACATGTTGATCATGGCCTCGGCGTGCGGCTTGCGCTCGGCGCAGTAGGCGTCGAGCAGGCTGTCCTCAGCCAGGCCCCGCAGCACCAGGTCCAGCTTCCAGGCCAGGGCGGCCGCGTCGCGGATGCCGGTGCACACGCCCTGTCCCATGGTCGGCGGCATTACATGGGCGGCGTCACCGACCAGCAGGGCGCGGCCGCGACGCCAGTCAGCCGCCACGAGCGACTGGAACGGGTAGACGAAGTGCCGGATGAGCTCGCCGTCGGCAGGTGTGACCCACGGAGCCAGTCGCTCCCAGCACCTGTCGGCCTGCTGCGCCTCCTCCGGGTCCTGGCCGGGCAGGAGGTGGAACTCCCAGCGGGCGTGCTTCCAGCCCAGCCGGCGCATCAGGAAGCGGGGCTGGGCGGGATCGAAGACCAGCGCCAGGTCCGGCATGCCGGCGATCTCCGCCTCCGGGTCGTGCGGCCGGTAATCGATGACGAGCTCTTCGGACTGGTAGCCGAGGTCGACCCAGTCGATGGCGGCGGCCTGGCGGACGAAGCTGCTGGCCCCGTCGGCGCCGACGACGTAACGGGCCCAGAGCCTCCGGGTCAGCCCCGTGTCACGCTGCTCGACCTGCAGCTCGATGTGGTCCTCGTGCTGCTGGAGGTGTACCGCTTCCCAGCCCTGGTTTACCTCCACGGTCGGCTGGGACCGCACCGCCCGGTCGAGTGCGTCCTCCAGGTCAGGCTGGTAGATGACCGGGCGCATGTGCCATCCGGACTCCCCCTGGTGGTTCCAGTCGAGGTGGACAAGCGTCCGGCCCGTGGCGCTGAGGAAGTCAAAACCCCGGGCCGGGTAGGTGTGAGCCTCGAGCTCGCCGGCGACTCCGAGCGATTGCACGATGCGCATGATCTCGTGATCCACGCCGCCGACGCGCGGCAGCCCGTACAGCCTGGCTTGGCGCTCGAAGACCGCTACCCGGTGCCCGCGGCGCCCGAGCAGCGCGGCCATCGCCTGGCCGACCGGGCCGTAGCCGACTTGAACGACATCGAAGGTTTCCATGCCAACGAGACTGCAACGGGCACCCGGTTCGTGTCGTCCCCGCGCCAGTGAAAGCAACTGGGCGGCTGGCGCCCCGGCGGCAGCCCCTCAGCCGCGGTCTTCACTGTTTCAGTGAGAATAGGAGCGACAGTCACCGGGTAGCGAGGGTAGTGATGATCTCAGCACTGGCTTGCCGCCGTCGCCACCGGCCCGGCCGGGCCGGTGCCAGTGTCACGTGAGCGCGGCGATCGCCGAGCGGGCCGGTGTGAGGGCCGCCGTGGGCCAGTTGCTCGACCGCGCCGCGGACGGGCAAGGTGGCGTGCTGTTCATCGTCGGTGATGCCGGGCTGGGCAAGACCACGATGCTGGAGTACGCGCTGAGCCTGGCCGAGGGGCGCTTCCGGTGTGCCGTCGGCCGAGGCGACCGGGTGGAGGCAACCCTGCCCTTCGGTCTGATCGGCCAGGCGCTGGAACCGTTCTCCGATTCCAGACATCACAGTCGCGCGCCTGGCGCGCCGGACCTGCGGGCCGAGGACAGGTTCTACGACATACTCCGGCGCTTCCGGGAGGCAGCCGCCCAGCCGCTGCTGCTCGCCGTCGACGACCTGCACTGGGCCGACCCCGACTCGCGCACCACTGTCCATCTCCTGTGCCGGCGCCTCGCTCTCCTCCCGCTGGCGGTGATCGCCACCGCCCGCCCATGGCCTGCCGAAGCTCTGGAGTCGGCGCAGGAGCTGGCCGCCCAGGGGCTGGCCGCCGTCGAGCGGCTCCGCCCGCTCAGCCCGGGCGTCGCCAGGACGTTGCTCCTCGCCGCCGCCGGCAAGCCAGTCGACGATGCCGTGGCCGAACGCGCACTGGGACTGTGCGGCGGCAACCCGCTGCTACTGCGCCACCTGGGCGCAGGCCTGCGCCGGGGCGAGGACCTGCCGGAGGGGCAGACGGCCTTCCCGGTCGCCCGCTTCGCCGGCCTGGGAGAGCTCGGGCAGCGCTACCTGCACACGGCCAGCGTCCTCGGCACCCGGTTCAGGCCAGCGGCCGTCGAGGAGATCTGCGCTCTGTCGCCGGATGAGATCCACCGTGTTCTACCCGGCCTGTTCAAATCTGGCCTGCTCCGCGAGGGCGGCGAGGTATGGACGGAGTTCACCCACGCCCTGGTCCGGCAGGCTGTCTACGAAGATCTGGCGCCGCCGCTGCGCAGGCGCCTGCACGAGGCGGCCTTCCGGGTCCTGGCCCGCAGGGGGGTCCATCCGGCCGAGGCCGCCGAGCACGCCATCGCCGCCCGCCTGGCCGGTGATCCCGAGGCGGTGGCCACGCTGGCCAGGGCGGGACGCGAGGCGCTGGAGGCAGGCGGTGTGCGCACCGCCCGCCGCCACCTGGAGGCAGCCAGTGAGCTGGCAGGCAACGCCGCCGCCCCCGATTTGCTCCTGGACCTCGGCAGGGCCCTGATTGCGGACGGGGCCGCTCACGCTGCGATCGGCGTTCACGAACGGCTCCTGCTGCGCTCGGAGCTGGCGGAGGCGACACGAATCACGGCGCTCGGTCAGCTAGCCCGGGCTGCGTTCATCGCCGGACAGGTGGAGCTCGCGGAGACCTGCTTCGAAAACGCCGTGGGCCTAGCCGAGAAAAGCCATCGCGATCTCGCGCTGCAGGCGCTCCTCGATCACGCCTTCTTCAGGCTGACCGATGGCCCGGGGCCCCCGCTGCCCCTGCTCGAGCGCGCCCGGCTGCTTGCAGCCAGGCCGCCAGTACCGCTAGGAGCCTGCGCCGAGGCGGCATGGGGCGGCATGGTCTATCTGTGCGGCGACGGGCGAGGCCTTGCGGTAGCCGAGAAAGCCGCCGAGCGCGCCGGGTTCAAGCCCACCCCGGCCGCGGGTGGCGTGCACTGGGCCTGGGACCCCGTCATCATCCACGCTCAGCTCTGCACCTGGACGGAGCGGTTCGCCGAGGCGGAGCGGCTGTTCCGTGAGGTCCTGGACAGGGCCGAACGGCGCGGTGAGCCGATGCTGATCGCCAATGCCTCCTTCACCTTGATGGACTGCCTGTGCCGCCAGGGCCGGCTGGAGGACGCTCTGGGCGTATCGGACCAGCACGTGGAGCTGGCGGAGCTGGTGCCGTTCATACTCCCGCTGTCAGTCGCCTACCGGGCGATGGTGCTGGTGCAGCTGGGCCGCCTGGACGAGGCGTCGAGCTGGCTCGAGCGGCTGAGGTCGCTGCCGCCCGGAGGCCGCAGGCTGTACCTGGCTGAGGGCACCAGCCTCCGGTTGCGCGGGGCGATCGCGCTGCGTACCGGAGACCTCGCTTTGGCCTGCCGGTGCTTTACGGAACTTGAGCAACAGGCTGTCGCCTGGGGCCTGCTCGACCCCTGCCAGATCCCGTGGGCTGGGGACGCTGTTGACGCCTACCTGGCCAGCGGGTGCGAGGCTGACGCCCGGCGGGTCATCGCATCGCTGGAGTCCCGGGCCGAAGCGACGCCAAGCCGGTGGCCGGAGCTGATCGCCGCGCTCGGCCGGGCGATCCTAGCGGAACGATCCGGCGACCGGGCCCTGGCCGAGGAGAGGTTCGCCTCCGCGCTCGGTCTGGAGACCGGGATGCCGTTGGCGCGGGCCCAGACGCTGACCGCCTACGGTGCCTTCCTGAACCGCGGCGGGGCCACCTCGCGTGCTCGCCCACTGCTGGCGGAGGCGGTGCACATCGCCGAGGCTTGCGGGGCCGAGTGGCACGCGAGCCGGGCGCGCGCTGAGTGGCGGCGGGCCGGCGGGCGCCGCCGTGCCCGGGAACCGGACGAGCTGAGCCCACAGGAGGAGGCTGTCGCCCGGCTCGCCCGGGCAGGCCGTAGCAATCGTGAGATCGCCCAGCAGCTCCACCTTTCGGTGAACACTGTCCAGACCCACCTGGCCCACGTCTACCGGAAGCTCGGCATCCGCAGTCGCTGGCAGCTGACCATCCGCGACGACCTCCGCTAGCCATGAGCGCGGAAGTGCTGGTGGACCGGCGCCTCGTCGGCTAGGTCAGGCCGAGCCGGGAGCCCGGCCTAGGACATGTGCGACGCACCGGAATGGCTGATATGGGCGCCGAAGGTGACGCTTGCACCTGACAGTCCTTGAACGCCCGATTCGGCGATCTGCAGCAGACCCACGGCTGGCGGCACAGGGAACCGATCACGCACTGTGTTAGTAATCAGTCCATCTTCGTGACCGCTCTGGCGGAAGCACTCAACGCACCGCTTGCCACACTCGATGTTCGGCTCGCGAAGGCATCGGGTCCTCGCTGCCGGTTCCTGGTCAGCACGCCACCGCACTGAACCAGCGAGCCGACCGGGCGCGAGCGGCAAGACGGCGACCGGGACGTGTGCCATGCGGGCGCGGCAGCCCACGGAGAGGCGCTGGTGAATGCGTGACTGGGCCAGGAGGGAACCTGGTCATTCCGCTGCTTGCCGTCGTGCTGCTGTCCGCGCCTGCCTGGATAGGCTGGCCGTTCCTGGCCACAGACCGGAACAGCTTGGTGGCGATGAAGACCAGCATGGCTGCCAGCATCGCCTGCGGCAGGTCGGCAGTTCCGTCACAGGTTCGCCACGGCTCTGGCCGGATCGGCCTCCGGCGTTCCACTGGGCTCCCAGTTCCCGTCTGATCGCGCGTACGGATACCAGCGGAGATCACGGCCGAGCCGGAGCTGCAAACGGCCTGCGCTGACCCGGTTGCCCTGGATGCTTTCCGCAGCGCCGGTCTTGGCATGGAGGGCTGCCCGAGCCGCCTTGAGCAGCTCAGCGGAATCTGGCTCCTGCGTGGCCGGGTCCCACTCGGAGCACAGCAACTCGAGGCCGGTCATGCCGCCATGCCGCCATGCGAGCGCCTGGCGAGCGAGTTCACGTCCGCCGACGCCGGAACGCGCCGCAAGAAGGGTGAAAGCGGGCGTGCCCAATGCCCGGGCGGCCCGGCGGGCCAGGTCGGCGTCCGGGTCGAGGGTCAGCCCGGCGTCGGCGCTGAGCCCCATTGCCATTTCCCATGCCCGCGCGGCCGCGTCGGCGGCTAGCTCCAGCAGATCGTCCCTGAGGCTGTCTGCTGACGATGGCGGATCCACCGGCAATGCCGCCGGAGCCCCAGGGCGCCCAGGCGGCAGCGGCGGGGCAGGAATCGGTACCGAAAACGGCGGCGCGCTGAACGCCGCCCGGGCATCGACGCCTTCGTCGGTGGATGCCCGGCCGGCCTTCGTCGCTGGCTCCGGGCCGGCGCCAGGTTGGCCGGCCGCCGTACCTCCCGGCTCGCCCGCCTGGCCGGAAGCCGCACCGCGACGACGTGCCCGGACCCCGGCCATTATCTGGTCGCGGGTGCGGCCGCGCAGGAGCAGAAGGACAAATGGGTCAGCGTCCAGGGCATCGGTGACGAGGTAGCAGGCCGCCGCCGCATGCTTGCACGGGTCCGCGTCGTCCGGGCAGGTGCAGCGCGGCCCGATCTCGCCGCCACCGGGCAGCAGGTCGAGCCCGGCATCGGCCGCATCGTCGGCGATCTCGGGTGGCAGCTCGCCGTCCAGCAGCGCCGCGGCGTGACCAAGCCGGGCGGAGATGGCCGTGAGCACCCGGTCCCATTCGTCGTCGGTAAAGCGCCGCACCCGGATCCGGACCTCGTACGGATGTGTCTTGCGGCCCTGCACCTGAGCTCGCACCTCGCCCGGCGCCATGGTGAGCTCGCCGACCGAGCCGCCGCGCGCGTAGTCCCGGCCGCGCGGCAGCCGGTTAGGATCTAGCCGGGCCCGCTGTTCCAGCGCTTCCAGCCATGCCCGGCCCCACCAGGTCCGGCCGAATTCCGGCTGCTCCCGGTTCATCCCGGCCGGGTTGCCGGTGCTGTTGCTCATGTGGCGGCTCGCAGGCTGACGAGTTCGGTGATCTGGTCGTCGGAAAGCTCAGCGATCCAGCCCTCGCCAGAGCCGATCACGGCGTCCGCGAGTTGGCGTTTCTTTTCCAGCAGGGCCGCTATGCGGTCTTCGAGCGTTCCCTCGGTGATGAGCCGGTGTACCTGCACCGGGCGGTCCTGGCCGATCCGGTACGCGCGGTCGGTTGCCTGATCCTCCACCGCGGGGTTCCACCACCGGTCGTAGTGCAGCACGTGGGTGGCGCGGGTCAGCGTCAGGCCAGTGCCGCCCGCCTTGAGCGACAGCAGAAACAAGGGAACCCTACCGGCCTGGAACTGCGCCACCATTTCCTCTCTGCGCCGCACCGGAACCCCGCCGTGCAGGAACAGCGAGCCGATTCCGCGGGCGTCACAGTGCTGCTGCAGCAGCGTCGCCATCTGGGTGTACTGCGTGAAGACAAGCATCGACTCACCGCTGGCCAGGATCACATCGGTCAGCTCGTCGAACGCGGCCAGCTTCCCGGACCGGCCAGCCAGTGGTCCCGGCTGCTTCAGGTACTGGGCCGGGTGGTTGCAGATCTGCTTCAGCCCGGTCAGAAGCTTGAAAACCAGCCCGGCGCGCTCGATGCCCTCTTTAGTGGCGATCGCTTCCATCGTTTCGCGGACCATTGCCTCGTAGAGCGTGACCTGCTCGGCGGTGAGCGGCACGAACTGGTCCGTCTCCGTCTTACGCGGCAGTTCGGGCGCGATCCCGGGATCTGTCTTCCGGCGCCGGAGCAGGAACGGCCGGATCAGCGCCGCGAACCGGGCGGTCGCCTCGGCGTCACGGTACCGCTCGACCGGTACCGCCACCCTGCGGGTGAATGGCTCCAGGTGCCCGAGCAGGCCAGGTGTTGTCCAATCGAGGATCGCCCACAACTCCGACAGCCGGTTCTCCACCGGCGTCCCGGTCAGCGCGACCCTCGCAGGCGCGGGCACGGCCCGCAGCTCACGGGCGGTACGCGACAGCGGGTTCTTCACATGCTGAGCCTCATCGGCGGCGACGAGACCCCAGCCGATCTGGGCGAGCCGCGCTGAGTCACGCAGGACCACGCCATAAGTAGCCAGGACGACCTCATCGACGGCCAGGTCCTGCAGGTGCCGGCCGCCCCCGTGGTAGCGGCGGACAGGGACATCGGGAGCGAATCGGCGCACCTCGCGTTCCCAGGTGCCGAGCAGCGAAGCCGGGCACACAACGAGCGTCGGCCCCGCCTTCGAATCCCGCCGGTGCAGGTGCAGCGCGATCACCTGGATCGTCTTACCGAGCCCCATATCGTCGGCGAGGCAGCCGCCGAGCCCGGCGCCGCACATCCCGGCCAGCCAGGCCAGGCCCCGCTGCTGGTACGGCCGCAGCGTCGCCATGAGACCCGGCGGAGGTTCGAGCGGTTCGGGCGCTGACGCGATGTTCGCGACCTGGCGGGCGAGGTCGGCCAGCGGGCCCTCGGCGACCACCGGCACGGTCTCACCGTCGATCTCCGCCGAGCCCGCAAGTACCGCACCGAGTGCTTCGCAGGTGCGCATCCGCGTCCGCGGCGGGCGGCGCAGCCTGTCCAGCAGGGCCGGGTCGAGGATCACCCAGCGGCCACGCAGCCTGATCAGCGGCCGCTTCGCCTCGGCGAGGGCGGTGATCTCATCGGCGTCAAGCAGCGCACCGCCGAGCGTGAGCTGCCAGCGGAAATCCAGCAGCGCGCCGAGCCCGAACCCAGCTTCCGTGAGCTTCTCCGGTACTGGCGTGGCGACCGCCTGCAGCTTCAGGCCGCCGTCGAGCATGCTGGACGGCCACAGCACTTCGATGCCCGCGCCCGCCAGTTCTTCGGCTGCCGGGCCGAGCAGGCTGGTGAGCGCATCGTCGTCGAGGTCGATCACCGACGGACTGGCCTGCCGCAGCACCTCAGCGAGCGGCGGCCACACCGATGCGCCGCGCCGTAGCGCAAGCAGCAGATCCGTCTCCGCCTGCGGGCCAAACCTGGCAAGCACCGTCTCCGGCTGATTCCACAGTGCGGCGGCGTCGACGATCAGGCTCGGGTCTGCGGTACTGCGTAGCTGCAGCACCAGCCGGAACGCGGGCGTGTCCGCGTCGCGACCCTGTTCTTCTTCCTCGTCTAGCTCCTCGTCCGCCCTGTCCATGGGGGATGCCGTGAACGTCTCGATCCGCAGGCCCAGCCGCGCTCCGGCCGAAAGGCCTTCGCGCGTGTCGGCGAGCCATTCCGCGAGATCGCTGACCCGGGTCGGCTCCGCCGCAGCGAACGCCGGTGACCCGGTGGCCCGGGGTGCAGCGGGCGACCGTGCGATGGTATCGGCGATCGCGTCCCAAAGCTCGCGGACCAGTGCTTCCGGAGAGCGGAGCCGCATCGGGCGCGAGCCGGGAACTCCCAGGGCATGCGCGGCCGGCGGGAAGACGGCAGCGAGTTCGTGCAGCCAGCTGAGGTCGGCCGGATCGAGCGGCCCGGCACGCCAGACGTCCGTGTCGTCCACGCCGACGGTCGGCAGAAGCCGGCCGCGCGCGACCAGGCCCACACCCGCGGCCGCAGCAGCCGCCCAGACCCGGGCACTATGCCGCATCCGCAGCCCAGCGTGGCCGGGATCGATGGCGAGCAACGCCGGGAGAGCCTCGGCGAGCGGGATGATTTCCGCCGAGACCCGGCGCTTGCGTATGCCGTATGTGCCGCCGGGGAAGACCAGCTCCAGCTTGGCGGATCCCGAGCCATTACCCCAGAGCGCAAACACGCCCCGCCGGGGAATCTCGCTCGGTATGAAGATCAGCTCGCCGTCCAGCACGCAACCGCACGATACCGGTTCTCTCGTCCGGTCGGACGGTATTGGCGATCTATGGCTTTACCGGCCACGGTCCGGACACCCTCGGCCATGGTGGTCTAAACCTGTGCACGCCGATGTTTGCTCCATGTTTGCTCGGATGTCCCGGTACGGACGGCACCGCGCGGCACCCGTTCTCCCGGTTCGCCATACGACTCGGCAGGTCACAGCATTTCCCGGCACTACCTGGCACGGCTTAACGGCAGAGCAGCGGACTCTTAATCTGCGGGTTGGGGTTCAAGTCCGTGGCGGCGCACCCATTCTGACCTGGGGTTATACCCGTTCCGGGGCCTCTCGTGACGGTCGTTTCCGGGTCATGTTTGCTCCACGTTTGCTCGGCAGTCCGGACCTAGTCCCACGGGCCGGCCGGGGCACCCACTGAGGCCCCTACCGATGGCTTTACATAGCGTGACATCTACCGGAAGGCCCAGCTCCAGGGCCCGCACCCCAAGCGGCGACATTTTGTCATCCCGCTCGCGAAGGCCGGCCAGGACGGCTAGACCTCAGACGGGGCTGGCAATGGCTCGGCGGCGGCCCAGGGCCGCCTTTCGCAGGGCCGTCACGCCCAAGATCGCCTGCCGGGTACATGAGGGGTCCACTGGAGGTATACGCGAGGTACATCAGGCTGCTAGCACCCGGGTATCGCACAGGTCGGCGTCGTGCTGGTCCGCGACTCGCTCGCCGGCATCGGGTAGCAGCCCGATCGGCAGAGCGCTGGCCTGCCCGGTTTAAGGGGTGCGTCCTGGGGCTAGGGCCAATTAGTGCGGGACCTGCGCGATCACCACGTAACGGGAGTAATCATCGATCCCGGTGACCATCTTGCATTCGCGGCCGCCGGCCAGGAAGATCCCGCCGACCAGGTCCGTCTGGCCACAAATGCATCGGTGCTTCCCGCGCCCAGCGCCGGTACTTGCGCCGGTGCCGCTGCTCCTGCGGCACGACCAGGCCAGCTCGCACAGCAATGCCTCCACCTCGGCAGCCATCCGCTGCGGGCTGGTCAGCGGCCGCCGCGACCGGTCAGCCAGCTCAGCGGCCCCGTCTCGCTTGTCATCCGCCAGCGGCATGGGACCAGGTTGAGGGGTTTTCCGCCATGAGCATGGGACCACCCGGTCGCCAGTAACTGGACCAGCGGCGTGGTGCGCCGCTTGTCCGGTGTCATCCCGGTTTGATCTTCGCCAGTCGAGCGACTGGAGGTCGCCGGGATGGTGTTCCGGGAGGTATCAGTGATCGAGGTCCGTGAGGCGCTGAGGGCTTGGCTCGCGGGGAAGTGAATCGCCCCGGGTTTTGTGGAGGCTCCCAATCCACGGGAGAGTGGGACGATGGGAGCAGCACGGAAGTATCCGGACGAGCTGCGTGACCGGGCGGTCCGGCTGGTGCTGGACCTGGTCAAGGACCAGGACGCCAGCGTGACGGCGGCCTGCCGGAAGGTGGGCGGCGAGCTGGGGATCAAGCCGGACACGCTGCGCGGCTGGGCCAAGCAGGCGCAGGTCGACCGGGGGATGCGGCCGGGGACCGCGTCGGCGGATGCGGCGCGGATCCGGGCGCTGGAGCGGGAGAACGCCGAGCTTCGCCGGGTGAATGCGATCTTGCGCACGGCGAGCGCTTTTTTCGCGGCCGAGCTCGACCACCGGTAGCCCTGGTGGTGGCCTTCATCGAGGCTTTCCGGGACCAGTTCGGGGTCGAGCCTATGTGCCGGGCGCTGCGGCAGGCCGGCGTGGCGATCTCGCCGTCGGGGTACTACGCGGCCCGGGCGCGGCCGCTACCGGCCCGGGCGCTCGGTGATGCCGCGCTGGAGAAACAGATCCTGCGCGTCTACAAGGACAGCAAGGAACGGTACGGCGCCTGGAAGGTATGGGACCAGCTCAACCGCGAGGGCATCGCGGCGGCCCGGTGCACCGTGGAGCGGCTGATGCGGAAACTCGGGCTGCGCGGGGTGCGCCGCGGCGGCTACAAGGTGCGCACCACGCGTTCCGATCCGGCGCAGGACCGGCCGGAGGACCTGGTCAACAGGGACTTCGCGCCGGATGCCCCGGACCGGCTGTGGGTGGTCGACTTCACCTTCGTATCCACCTGGGCGGGCACCGCGTACACCGCGTTCGTGATCGACGCGTTCGCCCGGCTGATCACCGGGTGGCGCACCGCCGCCAGCCACAGCACGGACCTGGTGCTGGACGCGCTGGTGATGGCAGTCACCTACCGGGCCCGGCAGGGGGTGAAGGTGGCCGGGCTGACCCACCACAGCGACGCCGGCAGCGAGTACCTGTCCATCCGCTACGGCGCCGAGCTGGTGGCCGCGGGCATCGCGCCGTCGGTCGGGTCCGTCGGGGACTCTTACGATAACGCGCTGGCGGAGAGCATCATCGGGCTGTACAAGGCCGAGGTCATCGATCACCTGGGGCCGTGGGAAACCCCCGCCCAGGTGGAGGCGGCCACCAGCGAATGGGCCAGCTGGTACAACACCGCGCGGGTGATGCGGCGCACCGGCGGCCGCCCGCCGGCCGAATACGAGCAGGCCTGGCGGGACGGGACGCTCGGCCGGGTCCCCGCCCGCGGGCCGGGCAGCAGGCCCCGCCGGCCACCAGAAGGAGGCGGCCATGGCCGCCGCTCATTACCCAGGCGGGCTGCGCCCGCACCCGCCGGGGCTCCGCCCCGGACCCCGGCCCTCCTCAGAGATGGCCTGGCAGGTCAGGACGGGTGCGGCGGCGGGCGGGCATCTCCTCGCCGGCCGCGGGACGGGTGCCACGGAACCCCCGCCCAGGTCAAGGGCGCCTCCGGCGTCGCAAGCGATGACGCTGCGCGTCACCCTTGCCCTGCCCGGGGAACCCGCGGCGCAAAGCGGGTGCCCGACGAGGAGATGCCCGAGTTCCCCCCGGCGGGGGCCTGGCGGCAGAGCCCGCCACCAGGCGGGGCAGCTGGACAGCGCAGCTGGACAGATGTTCGACAAAACAAAAGCGGAAAATGATCAGACCGTGGTTCCGCCAGGCGGCGGTACCGTGGAAGACAACGGCCACCCAGACCAGAGCATCTGGGGAGAATCGAGTCTCCACCAAACCCGGGGTGCTCCAAAGAGCGAGCGGGCGGTGGCCGCGCAGGCAGGCGTTGACCGCAAGACGAGCAGACGGTATGTGAGGGCCGGGGTGGCGGCCGGATTGTCACGCGAGGGAGGTGAGGAGCAGCTCACCGATGAGCTGATCGGGCAGGTCGTGTCGGTGGTCCGGCCGGTGCGCCCGGACGGGCACGGTGCGGGGTGGGCGGAGCTGGAGGCCCGCCAGCAGCAGATCGCGAAGTGGGTCGAGGGCGGGGTGCCGGTGGTGAAGATCGGCATCTTGCTGGCCCGGCAGGGCGTGGTGGTGGCGGAGCGGACGCTGCACCGGTTCGCGGCCGAGCGGTGCGGGGCGGGCGGCGGCAAGGTGACCACGCCGGTTGATGACGGGCCGCCGGGCGGTGAGCTGCAGGTCGATTTCGGGGACCTGGGCCTGATCCCGGCCGGTGACGGCAGGCGCCGTAAGCTGCGGGCGCTGGTGTTCACCGCGTGCTTTTCCCGGTACATGTTCGTGTACCTGACGTTCTCGATGACGCTGGAGGAGGTCATCGCCGGGTGCGAGGACGCCTGGGGGTTCTTCTCCGGCGTGTTCCGCGTCGTCGTCCCGGACAACATGAGCCCGGTCGTCGCGAACGCGGACGCGGTCAATCCGCGGCTGACCCGCGAATGGCTGGAGTACGCCCAGGCGCGGGGGTTCGTCACCGACCCGGCCCGGGTCCGTCATCCCCGCGACAAGCCGCGGGTCGAGGCCGGCGTGCATTACGTGCAGGGAAATTTCTTCGCCGGGGAAACTTTCCTGGACCTGGCGGACGCGCGGTCGAAGATGGCCGCCTGGCTGGGGACGGCGAACGCCCGGGTGCACGGCACCACCCGGCAGGTGCCCGCGGTGGTATTCGCCGCGCAGGAGGCGCCGTGCCTGCTGCCGGCCCCGGCGGAACGGTACCGGGTGCCGTACTGGGCGCAGGTGAAGGTCCACGTCGATTACCACATCCAGGTGGCCCGGGCGCTGTACTCGGTGCCGTGGCCTCACGTGGGAGCGCGGGTGATGGCCCGCGCTGATGAGCACCTGGTGAAGGTGTACTTGCGGGACCAGCTGATCAAGACCCACCCGCGCAAGCAGCCCGGCGGCCGGTCCACCGATGCCGCGGACATGCCGCCGGGGGTGGAGGGGTATGCCACCCGCTCGGTGGACCGGCTGGTCGCGCAGGCCGCCAGCTACGGCCCGGCTACCGGGATCTACGCGCAGCGGCTGCTGGACGGCGACGCGCCGTGGATGATGATGCGGTCGGTCTACCGGCTGATCGGGCTGGCGAAACGCTACGGCCCGCCGGCGGCGGAGGCGGCCTGCGCGCGGGCCCTGGACGTCGACGTCATCAACGTCTCCAAGATCGAGTCGATGCTCAGGAACGCCACCGAGAACACCCCGGCGGCCGGCCTGGCCGCGGCGGCCGGCGCCGGTCCTGGCCGGTTCGCCCGGGATGCAGCCGAGTACGCCACCACGACCGGGGTCCGGCTGCAGGTCGTCGACGGCGGCGACCCGGCCGGCGGCGGCCGGCCCTGACCTGCTGACCGCTGCCGGGAAGCACGTCGCCGCCTGAGCGCGGCGCCGCCCGCAGCTCATCCATTCCCCGGTTTTCTTTTCATTCCTTTTCTTCTCCCGAGCAGAAAAGAAAAAGAAAGGCCTCTGCCATGACCAGCCAGATGATTGACCAGAGCCTGCTGACCGGCCCGCTTGCCGGGACAGCGGCACCCGATGCGCCAGGTGCGCGCCATTGCAAGCAGCCCGGATGCGGCAGCGAACTGCCCGCTGCCGCCGGGCGCGGCGCACCTCGCCTGTTCTGCAGCCCCGCGTGCTCACGCAAGTGGCACAACGATCACCGCCCCGCCGTAGAGCAGGCCGCCGCCGGCCCCGGCCCGGCCGCAGGGCCGCTAGCCGCCCTGCACCAGCTGCTCACCGATGCCGCCAGCCTGGTAGCCGGTGCTGCCGCCGAGCTGGCCACCGCCGACCCCGGCCGGGTCACTGCGGCGCTGGCCGCCGCGGACGCCGCCCGCCGCCAGGCCCAGGCCGAGACCGCCGTCGCCCTTGCCCGCGCGGCTCAGGCAGCCCAGGACGCCGAGGCAGCCGCCGCGGCGGTCCGCGAGGCCCGGCACGACACCCTGGCCGCGCTGGAGGCCGCCGGCACCGCACGCGCCGATGCGGACGCCGCCGACGCACGTGCACAGGCCAGCCGCGACGAGGCCGGCGTCCAGATCGCCGGGATCCGCCGGGAAGCCGGCACCGCCCTCGCCGCTGCCCGCGACGAGGCCAGCGCCGCCCGCGCCGGCCGGGACGCCGCGCTAGCCGCCGCCGAACAGGCCCGGCACCACGCTGACACCGAGATCGGCCGGGCCCGGCAGGCCGAAGCCGACGCCCGCGCCGAAAACGACCACGTCCGCGCCGACGCCACCCGCGAACGCGACGCCCAGGCCGCCGCCTGCGCCGCCCAGCTGCACGCCGTCCAGGCTCTGGCCGACACCTGGCGCGCCCGCGCCGAGCACGCCGAGCAGCAGCTCGACCTCGAACGCGACCACCAGCGCCGCCTCGCGGTCCAGCCCGCTGCCAGTGGCCCCGGCGGCGGCGCGTCCCCCGGCCCCGCTGCCCCGGCCGCCGCCCGGCCGGCCGCAGCCAGGGCCACCACCCGGGCCGGCGGCGGCAGCCGGCCCTGACCCCGCCGCGGGCAGGGGCCGCGCCCAGCCGCCCCTGCCCGCACCAGCCCACCCGCATTTTCACCGGAAGGACCACGCCATGTCACCGCTGACCGACCCGCTCGGCCCCGACCTCACCGCCACCCTGCGCGCCCTCAAGCTCGGCAAGCTCACCGCCACCTTGCCCGAACGCCTCACCCTGGCCCGCCAGCGCAACATGCCGCACGCCGACTTCCTCCAGCTCATCCTGTCCGACGAAGTCGCCCGCCGCGAAGCCGGCTCCATCGCGCTGCGCGCCAAAAACGCCGGCCTGGACCCCGCCATGCGCACCGAAACCTGGGACCCCACCGCCGCCATCCGCTACGACCAGCGACTATGGAACGAACTGGTCTCCCTGCGGTTCCTCGACGGCCCCCACGGCGCCCTGATCCTGGGGGCCGTCGGCGTCGGCAAGACCCACCTGGCCACCGCCCTGGGTCACATCGCCGTCCGCCGCCGCCGCACCGTTCACATGGCCCGCGCCGACAAGCTGTTCAAGCGCCTCACCGCCGCCCGCCTGGACAACACCCTGGACTACGAGTACCGCCGCCTGACCACCGTCGAGCTGCTCATCATCGATGATTTTGCGCTCCAGCCCCTGACCCCGGCCCAGACCACCGACTTCTACGAGATCATCACCGAACGCCACCGCAAAGCCTCCACCGTGGTCACCTCCAACCGCGACGCCAGCGAATGGCTCCCCCTGATGACCGACCCGCTGCTGGCACAGTCGGCTATCGACCGGCTCACCTCTACCTGCCACGAGCTCATCGTCGAAGGCGACTCCTACCGCCGCCGCCAGCGCCCCGCCCCCAGTTGACGACACCGCCCCGGCCACACCATGATGCTCACGTAACCCGGCCAGGTGGTCCCTAGTGCAGCCGCTCATTAGTTCCTCTCTGGTTTCTGGTTACGTTCTGTGGTCACGCTGCCCGGGCGTGGCGGTCCTTCACGCTGTCCCGGGCGGCGGCCGCGCGGGTGTTCTCGCTCGAGTGGCGTTCGAGGTAGCGGGCGTGCTCGGCGTCGGCGTCGTACCTCCACTTCCACCGGTGAGCGGTCTTGTTGTAGCCGATGGTGAACTCGGTGATCTGGTTCTCCAGGTCTTCCTGGGAGGCGAAGTCCCCGCGGCGCAGGAGTTTCCTGGTCAGGATGCTGAACCACTGCTCAACCATGTTCAGCCACGACGCATGCTTGGGCGTGTAAGTCACCGCGAACCTCGGGTGCGCGGCGATCCACGCCCGGGTGGCCCTGGAAGTATGGGACGACCCGTTGTCCATGATCAGGTGGATCCGCAGGCCAGGGGCGGTGTGCTGGTCCAGCATGGCCAGGAACTTCATGAAGGCGACGGAGTTGTTGCGCCGGATCCGCTCGGCGATGACGTGCCCGTTCGCCACGTTCAGGGCGGCGACGACCGAGACGGTCCCGTGCCGGACGTACTCGAACTCACGGCGCGCGTCCCGCCGGGCCCGTCCCGGGATATCAGGATGGGTGCGGGACTTGGCCTGGATGCCGGTTTTCTCGTCGATGCTGATCAGGACGGTGCCGGGCGGCGGGTTCAGGTAGAGGCGGCAGACCGCCCCGGCCTTCGCCCAGAAGGACGGGTCGTCGGCCCGGTTGAGCCAGCCCCGCACCTTGTGCGGGCGGACGTGCGCCTCGGCGAGGACACGGCCGACGGCGGCCCGGGAGATGTCCAGGCCGCGCTCGCCGAGACGGCGGGCGATGGCAGCCTGCGACCAGGCGGTTTCCCCGTCGGGCGGGAGCGAGGTCGAGACCGCGACGACCGCGAGCCGGGCACTGGGCCCGTGGGTCTCGGGCCGGCCGCAGCGCGGCTTGTCGAAGATCCCGGGAACGCCGCGGACGGCGAACCGGCCGCGCCATTCCCGGACCGTCTTCACGCTGCAGTCCAGGTCGCGGGCGATTTTCTCGTTGCCGTCCCCGGCGCCGGCGGCGAGGGCGACCCTGGCGCGCAGCACCAGCCGCTGCGGGCTGGTGCCCGCCGCGATGATCTGCAGCAGCTTCCGCTTCCGCTTGATTGTCATCCGCACCGGCACCGCCGGCGGACCCGGCCTCCGCCTCTTCCCCCGCTTCTCCCCGGGCGTCATCGTCATCGTCATGGACACGGGAGAATGCACCACAAGCGGGACGGGACCGCGGAACCCGCCCGGCGTGTCGCGGGAACCGCCCGGGTCACCCGGGCCAGCGGGCGACACTGGTAGGCATGCCGGTACCGTCCAAGCGCCTGAAGGAACTGGTCGAGGGAACCGTCGATCACCACGCCTCCCTCACCCATGCCCACCCCGGGCTGCAGGAGATCACCATCCGCTGGCGCGGCTCATTCGGCTACATGGACGCCTGGGCCGGGAAAGGCGACGACGATGACGAGCGGATCCCGCTGTGCCGCATCGAGTACCTCGGCGACGACGACTGGGCCTTCGCAATCTACGACCCCGCCACCGAAACCTACGAAGACGCGATCCTGAGCAACGGCCAGCACACCGGCACCCCGGACGACGCATACGACACCGCCGCCATCGTCCACCTCACCGAATACGAACAGTAACCAGCAAGGCCGACAGGAACCAGGAAGGGACTACTGAGCGGCTGCACTAGGTCGTGGCGAGCCGCTGGTCCCATCTCGCTGGCGGGTGACATCGCTCATACCGGGCCTTCCAGCCATACACCGACTGCCGGGAGGCCCCATACCGGGCCGCGACCTCCGCGACCGGCGACCCGCTCCGCACCTCCAGCACCGCCTGCAGACGATGCTCCCCCAGCCATTTCTTGCCCTCTGAGGACTCATCCCGATCACCAGCCACGAAAGCGATCAACGATCGCCGCAGTCAAGATGTCCCGAGAACGACGTGTCAAAAATGTCGCGAGACTTCACACGACACCAGGATGCCGTCACGGACGGTGGCGGTGGGGCCGACATGCGGCGCACGCGTAGCCGCCGTTATCGGCGGCGGTCGGCGCTGACGATCAGCTTTGGGTAGTGCGGGTATACCGCCGGACGGGGATCTCAGTCGATCGGCTCGCGATGCACCCACTCGACGAGGTTGTCGGACGCGAGCGCCCGCACGCGCGCGGCGTACCGGGCGAGGTCGGCGTCGTCGAGGAGGTCGCGCCACTGGCCGCTCGTGCCGCGGCTGAAGAACGCGGCGGGATCGATCCAGTGCTCCGGACCGCCGCCGGGGACGGTTGTGTCGGCCCTGCTGCGCATCGACTCGAACGTCGCCGCCTGGACCAGGCGGGGCCATCGGTGCTCGTCGACGTCGATGCCGAGGCGCGCGGCCATCTGCCGCATCTGCCCCTCCAGGTCGGCCTTTAGGTCGTCGTAGTGCAAATACACGACGTCGAGATCGTCGGCGGCGTCCCGGAACGTCTGCAGGTGCTCTACAGTGCGCCGCAGCGATGACCCGACCTGCGTCGACGGCGTCTCGTCGTCGACCCACTGCCAGAAGCGGTCCCGCTCGCCGTCGGGGCGCGGCCGCGGTGGCCGCAATGGTCCGAGCTCGATACCGTCGATCGCGGCCGCCCGTTCGCGTTGGCTGAGGAACGCGCCGATGTCGGTGTTGTCGATATGGTGGTCCATCGACAGCCCCACGTCGCGCGGGTCCCGCCCGACGCAGATGTACGTGACCGTCGGATCGTTGGGTGTCCCGTCGAGCGGCGTGTGGGTCTTGATGAACCGGCGGTGCGTCTGGGCTTCCAGGTCCGCGAACACGTCTGTGCGGGCGCGAGTCACCATGTCGATCCACGGCGAGAGCGTGTCCAACGGGAGCGGGAGCTCCGGTTCCTGCAGTATGAGCAGGGCGCAGATCATCTGCGTCCACGTCGTCCCGCACTTTGGCGGGGTGCTGATGATGATGTCGCCGGGGCGGAGCTCGAAGCCGTCCCAGCGGTTGCTGTCGTACATACTCGCCTCGTAGCGGCGCACGGCCGTCATCCTTGCAGCGGATCCGATCCCGTGAGGCCCAGATGATTCACCGCACGACATCCTGCCGAGGGCTCAAGACTGAGGTTCCGAAGGGCGTCGCGCAACAGTACGTAGCGCAGCACCCTCCCATAATGTCCGATCTCGAACACTCCGCGAGGGCATCATGAAGGCCAGAGGATGAGCGCCGAACGGCGACTACGTGCGCGCCCCACCTTGAACAGCAGTCACGCGAAGTAATCGCGCTGTCCGCCACCGGGCCGCTCGGCATGGCCGCCCCTGGGTAGATTCAACTGACCGTCGTCAGCCTTGCCGAGCGGGGCCGGTCACACGGAATCCGCCACTTTAAGTTGGACGCCTGGCGGTCCAGGCGTCCAACTCCACTTGGCGAAGCGCCCGCCTCACGGGCCAGGCGCAGACCCCGTAACGATCAGGCCACCCCCGGGAGACCGCGCACGGCACCGGCCATCCGCGCGCTGGTCCTGGATATGGCACGGAACAACCCGGCTTATGTGGACGCGGGGATTATGTGGAGTCGGCGGCTGATTGGGTGACTTCACGGTCTGGTGTGCGCCAGCGCTTCACATAAGTTCTGCGCCCCGCGACGCTTCACCTCAAACACAAGTCATGGAGGTGGGCGATGCACGAAGCGTTCTGGAGTGGGCTGTTCGACGTGCGCTGGGAGGAGGCCCCGCTCGGACCGGAGGCCATTCGGCTGGTCCGGAGGCTGCGTGAGCGCGGCTATGGCGAGCGGACGTGCCGGGATTACGGGCACGCCGTCGTTCACCTCGGCAGGTACCTGCACGAAGAGCTGGGAAGCGACCGGGTTCGCGATGAGGGGGCCGTCGCGGACTTCCTTGGCGGTCATCTGCCGGGGTGTCGCTGTTACCGCCGCCCGGTCGGCCGTGGAGAAGAACCGGCCCGCCGGGGCCTGGCGCATCTGCTGGTGATGCTGCGCGAGGAAGGCGCCTTCGCTCCGGTCACGGCGGACGAGCCGCCCTGCCGCCAGCTGATCGAGGGCTACTGCCGGTTCCTGCGTCATGATCGCGGGCTCGCCGGAACGACGGTAGCCAACTACCGGCGCTACCTTCGCGACTTCCTGGTCAGCCGCGGCGCTGCGGTGAGCCCGGCCGGGCTGGCGGCGCTGGGCGCGGACGACCTGCTCGCGTTCAGCCGTCAGCGCGGGGCTGGCTTGGGGCGGACGGCGTGGAACCATCTGGCCACGGCGTTGTCTGGCTTCTACCGGTGGCTGGATATGTCTGGGCACGGCGGGGCGCACCTGGTGGGCGCGGTGCCATCGCGCCGGCGCTACCGGCTCGCCGACGTGCCCTGCGCCTTGTCGTGGGAGCAAGTGCGCCGCCTGCTCGGCATGGCCGGCGTTTGTGAGCCGAACGGGCGGCGTAACTACGCCATGCTGCTGCTGATCGCCAGCTACGGCCTGCGCGGGTGCGAGGTCAGGGCGCTGCGGCTGAACGCACGACGAGATCGTCATCTTCGCGCCGAAGACCGGCCGGCGCCGCGTACTGCCGCTGACCCGGCCGGCCGGGGAGGCGGTGCTGGACTACCTGCTGGCCGAGCGCCCCCCGTCGCGGCATCGGGAAGTCTTCCTGTCCAGCCGTCCGCCGCATGGCCCGCTGCGGAGCAAGATCAACCCCTGGCTGGGACGCCAGCTGGACAAGGCGGGCATCGTGACCGGCCGCCGCGGTGCTCATATCCTGCGCCACTCGCTGGCGGTCCACCTGCTGCGCAGCGGTGAAACGCTGAAGGGCATCGGTGACCTGCTCGGTCACCGCCGTCCGGACACGACTTTCAGCTACACCAAGCTTCAGGTCGACGATCTCCGCCGCGTCGCGCTGGACCCGGCGGTGGTGTCGTGATGGCCACCAGCCGTTTCAGCGGGCCTTTGGCGAGCGAGTTCGCCGCGTTCGCCGCCACCTTGGAGGCCAGCGCCACCGCCAGCAAGACCACCCTGACCCAGCTACGGGCGCTGGATCGGTTCACCGCCCAGCGAGGCCTGCCCTCGGGAACAATCGACGAGACCCTGGCCAAAGCGTGGCTGGCGGACTGTGCGGCCCGGGCCCCGAACACCCGCCGCGCCCGCTACTACCTGCTGCGCCGCTTCTGCCGCTTCCTGGCGGCCCGCCGCCCCGCCACGTTCGTGCCCGGCGAGTCGCTTCGCCCGCGCCGCCGGCCGCCCAAACCACCCCACATCTACACCGGAGAGGAGGTGCGTGCCTTGCTGGCCGGCGCGCTCGCGCTGCGGGACTGGACCAGCCGGGCATCCCTGCCCGATCCGGTCGACCACCCTGCACACCGTCATCCTGCTGCTGGCCACGTCCGGCTTGCGGATCTCTGAAGCGCTGCACCTCACTTTGGCCGACGTGGACCTGGCCGAGGGTGTCCTGTCGATCTGCCAGTCGAAGTTCCGCAATTATGCCGAGGGCGCTGTTATGCCGAGTCCTGTCACGGGGATCGTGGTCTGCGGCAACTCTGCTCAGGATTGCTCGGCATAACTGCCGCCCAGGGTTTCGAGGAACGCGATGAGGTGATCGGAGGGCTGGTAGCGCCGTGGGCTCGAGCCGATCGGGGTGGTCCGGGCCAGGGCCCGTTCCTTGATGCCCATGTCCGCGTGGATATAGCGCTCGACGCTGCGCAGGTTGGCGTGACCGAGCCACAGCGCGATGACGGCGGGGTCGGCTCCGGACCGCAGCAGGTTCATGGCACAGGTATGGCGGTTATGTGAAGCTCCACATAATCGCCATTATGCGGAGGGCCGTGTTATGTGGCCGGCAGCAGCATTTCCGCTGGTAGCAGAGCCGCGCGTGCTGGTTCTGGTCACATAACCCGATGGTGTTACTCGCAGAAGCGGTCGAGCCATGCGAGGAGATCTTGGTCTGCTGTCCAGTCGGGCAGGGGCTCGGGGGTGAGCGACTGGTAGGCGCCTTCGATGGCTTTGCGTTTGGCTTCGGCGTCGGCTCGGGCGTAGATCTCGGTGGTGGACACGTCGGCGTGACCGAGCAGGTCGCGTATGTAGATCAGGTTGACTCCGGCCTGGAGCAGGTGCATCGCCCGGGTCCGTCGGATGACGTGTGGGGTGACGTTCACGCCGGCCGCGTAGCCGGGGTCGCGCCGGCGCAGGGACTGGACGTGCCTGGCGAGGATCTTGGTGATGCCCCAGCGGGTTAGCCGACTGTGCTGGGGCCCGTTGAACAGCGGGTCGGCGTCTTTGCCGACGCCGGGGTGGGGCGCGCGGCCGCTGAGGTAGTCCTGGATCAGGCGGCCTGTGGGGTCCATCAGCGGGACCCGCCTGGTCTTGGATCCTTTGCCGTGCAACGTCACCACCATCGGGCGGGCGACGCGGACGTCGGCGGTGTTCAGGTCGCAGATCTCCTGGACGCGGGCGGCGGTGTCGTAGAGCGTGGACAGCAAGACCATGTCGCGCAGACCGCGCCGGGTGGCTGGGTCTGGTTCGGCCAGGAGGGCTTTGACTTCGTTGCCGGACAGGTGGACCATGTTGCCGGAGGGGATTTTCTTCTGCTTGATGACGATGATCTCGGTGGCCTGGCCGAGGAACTCTGGCCGCTCGATGGCGGTGTAGCGGATGAACGACTTGATGGCGGCCAGGCGCTGGTTTCGGGTTGATGCCGAGTTGCCGCGCTCAGCTTGCAGCCAGTCCAGGAACGCCAGCACCCGCGCCCGGTCGATGTCGGCGAGGCGGAGCCTTTCGGGCGGGGTTCCCTGCACGTCGCGGAACCAGGTGAGCAGCAGCCTGATCGCGTCGCGGTAGGACGCGATGGTCTGCGGGGACAGGTCCCTTTCGGCGGCCAGGTGGCTGGTGAGGAATTTCGACAGCCACCGGCCGGCCAGGTCTCCGCCGGCCGGCCCGGGACGGCTCACTGCCGGGGTCCTTGCGGCGGGCCGGCCGGGCCGGGGATGACATAGCCGAACCTGGCTGTGACCATGGCGGCGACCTCGGGGTGCGCGTCGGCGGTCAGCTGAAGGTAGTACTGGGTTCCGCGCAGGTCAGCGTGGCCCATGTAAGCCGACAGGTAAGGCAGCATGACCACCAGGTCCGCGCCGCCGGCGGCCCAGCGGCGCAGGTTCGCCACGGCGAAGCCGTGCCGCAGCGAATGGATGTGCGGGCCTCCCGGGAAATGGGGGATGCCGGCGTCGGCGAGGTAACGCCGGAACCTGTTGTAAATCGTGGACTTGTCCGCCGGCCTGGCAGGGTTGCCGGTGTGGAACAGCTTGTCGGCGGGTTCGGGGCAGGGGTGGGCGGCGGCGATATAGCTTTCCACGGTGGCGGCCAGGCGCCTGGTGACGGGCAGGAGGCGGTTCTCATGGTTTTTGCCGTTGCGTACCTCGATAGTCGCGCGGGCCGGGTCGACGTCGCGCAGTTCCAGGCCGAGTGCTTCGGACAGCCGCAGCCCGGCGCCGTAGAACACCCGGAACAGCACCGGGTCGACCAGTGCCCGGTTCGAGTTCTCTGACAGCGGCTGGGTGTCGATGACGCGGAAGAGGCGGCGGATCTCGTTGTCGCTGAACACATATGGCGGCGGCCGGTGCGGTTTGGTTACGGCTGTCAGCGCCGGCGGCGCCCACGCCTGCCAGCCGAACTGGCGGGCGTGTTCGGCCAGGTCGCGCAGGACGATTTCCTCGCGGCGGATGGTGGAGGCTTTGAGGTGGCGGCCGTAAAGGAATTCCTCGACGGCTTCCCTGACGATCGAACCGTCGGCGTAGCCTTCCCGTGCCGAGTGCCCGGCGAACTGGCGCAGCACCCGTTCGGGGAAGTCGTACCGGTACCCGCCGGCGTGGCGGGCGGCGACCAGCGTGCCGATCAGGCCGGGCAGCGTCGCGGCGCTCACGAACGTGCTCCTTGCCCCGAGTCGAGGACGTCTTCGGCGTCCAGGGCGCAGCGGCGCAGGTGCTCGACATCGAGCCGCAGGTAGTGCGCGGCGGTTGTCGTGGCAGCCGCGTGACCCAGGACCGCCGTGACCACTGGCGGGGGCGTGTCGGCCTGGAGCATCGCGACCGCCAGGGCGCCGCGCAGCGAGTGCAGGCCGTGGTAGCGGCGTGCCGGGAACATGATCCCGGCACGCCGCGCGTAATACCGGAGCCGGCAGCCCGCCGATGAGGACGAGCCGAACGCCGTGAACGGGTAGCGGTGCTTGAGGAACACCTGCGCACATCCGGCTTCGGGCCGGCCGTGGCGGATGTAGTCGATCACCGCCCATCCCACGTCGCCCGGCACCGGCAGCCTCAGCGCCACGCCGGTCTTGTGCTGCGTCAGCGTCAGGGTTTTGGCCCGCCAGTCGAACCAGCCCAGTTCCAGGCGGCGCAGGTCTCCGACCCGCAGGCCGAGCCTGGCGGTTAGTACGATCATCGCGTAGTCGCGTTTGCCAATCGCCGACTGCCGGTCGATCTGGTCCAGGACCAGGCGGACCTCCGCAGCCGTCCACGGATAGGGTGCCGTCTGGCCGCGCCGGGGATAGCGCTGGGGCGGGAGCCGGCTGGCCAGGTCTTCGCCGATCTGACCGGTCTGGTGAAGGTGGCGCAGGAAGTCGGCCAGGTTCGAGCGCAGCGTGCCGGTGGTTTTCGCCGCGTAGCCCCGGTTCTGGCGCCGGGCCCAGAATCCGGCCAGGTCCCGGGCCTGCGCCTGGCCGACCTCTTCCAGTCCGACCTCTTCCAGGTAGGCCAGGAACGCATCCGCGGCGCGTTGCTTGGTTACGACGCTGGCTTCGGCGTTGCGGCGCCGCCGGCACGCCGCAATGTACTCGTCCCGGGCCGCGCGGAAACATGGAGGGCACCGGTCGACCAGCGGCGCGGTGGCCCGGCCCACCTGCGGCATGCCATCGTCCAGGCATTCCATCAGCAACACCAGGGGCCGGCGCGCGAGCTGGGCCTGCCGGGAACTCGCAGGCTCACGCAGGCCCGCCAGCCTGCACCCGGACCGCTGGGCCACGAAATCGAGGCAGTCCGCCTCGGTCGGGAGGTCCTGGCCGCGGGCCTGCAGGAACCTGGCGAACGCGTTCAGCTCCGCCTCGTGGCGCTTGATCGTAGTACGCGATCTGCCTGCCGCGCTCAACGCAGCGATCACCCGAGCTGATACCTCGCGGACGCTTGCTGTCTCCATGCGAATCGGCCTTTCTGATCGTGGTGAACAGACAAGGCGATTCTTCGCTGCGTTATGTGGCCGGAACCAGCACGCGCGGCTCTGCTACCAGCGGAAATGCTGCTGCCGGCCACATAACACGGCCCTCCACATAATGGCGATTATGTGAAGCTCCACATAACCGCCATACCTGTGCCATGAACCTGCTGCGGTCCGGAGCCGACCCCGCCGTCATCGCGCTGTGGCTCGGTCACGCCAACCTGCGCAGCGTCGAGCGCTATATCCACGCGGACATGGGCATCAAGGAACGGGCCCTGGCCCGGACCACCCCGATCGGCTCGAGCCCACGGCGCTACCAGCCCTCCGATCACCTCATCGCGTTCCTCGAAACCCTGGGCGGCAGTTATGCCGAGCAATCCTGAGCAGAGTTGCCGCAGACCACGATCCCCGTGACAGGACTCGGCATAACAGCGCCCTCGGCATAATTGCGGAACTTCGACTGGCAGATCGACAGGACACCCTCGGCCAGGTCCACGTCGGCCAAAGTGAGGTGCAGCGCTTCAGAGATCCGCAAGCCGGACGTGGCCAGCAGCAGGATGACGGTGTGCAGGGTGGTCGACCGGATCGGGCAGGGATGCCGGCTGGTCCAGTCCCGCAGCGCGAGCGCGCCGGCCAGCAAGGCACGCACCTCCTCTCCGGTGTAGATGTGGGGTGGTTTGGGCGGCCGGCGGCGCGGACGGAGCGACTCGCCGGGCACGAACGTGGCGGGGCGGCGGGCCGCCAGGAAGCGGCAGAAGCGGCGCAGCAGGTAGTAGCGGGCGCGGCGGGTGTTCGGGGCCCGGGCCGCACAGTCCGCCAGCCACGCCCTGGCCAGGGTCTCGTCGATTGTTCCCGACGGCAGGCCTCGCTGGGCGGTGAACCGATCCAGCGCCCGCAGCTGGGTCAGGGTGGTCTTGCTGGCGGTGGCGCTGGCCTCCAAGGTGGCGGCGAACGCGGCGAACTCGCTCGCCAAAGGCCCGCTGAAACGGCTGGTGGCCATCACGACACCACCGCCGGGTCCAGCGCGACGCGGCGGAGATCGTCGACCTGAAGCTTGGTGTAGCTGAAAGTCGTGTCCGGACGGCGGTGACCGAGCAGGTCACCGATGCCCTTCAGCGTTTCACCGCTGCGCAGCAGATGGACCGCCAGCGAGTGGCGCAGGATATGAGCACCGCGGCGGCCGGTCACGATGCCCGCCTTGTCCAGCTGGCGCCCCAGCCAGGGGTTGATCTTGCTCCGCAGCGGCCCGTGCGGCGGACGGCTGGACAGGAAGACTTCCCGATGCCGCGACGGGGGGCGCTCGGCCAGCAGGTAGTCCAGCACCGCCTCCCCGGCCGGCCGGGTCAGCGGCAGCGCGCGCCGGCGGCCAGTCTTCGGCGCGAAGATGACGATCTCGTCGTGCGCCCAGTCGATGTCGTTCAGCCGCAGCGCCCTGACCTCGCATCCGCGCAGACCATAGCTGGCGATCAGCAGCAGCATGGCGTAGTTGCGCCGGCCGTTCGGCTCACCCAGGTCAACCGCGCCGAGCAGGCGACGCACCTGCTCCCACGACAAGGCGCAAGGCACGTCGGCGAGCCGGTAACGCCGCCGCGGCGGCACCGCACCCACCAGCTGCGCGCCGCCGTGCCCGCACAGATCCAGCCACCGGTAGAAGCCGGACAACGCCGTGGCGAGATGGTTCCACGCCGTGCGTCCCAACCCAGCCCCGCGCTGGCGGCCGAACGCGAGCAGGTCGTCCGCGCTCAGCGCCACCAACTCAGCCGGGCTCACCGCAGCGCCGCGGCTGACCAGGAAGTCGCGAAGGTAGCGCCGGTAGTTGACCACGGTCGTTTCCGCGAGCCCGCGATCATGACGCAGGAACCGGCAGTAGCCCTCGATCAGCTGGCGGTAGGGCGGCTCGTCCGCCGTGACCGGAGGGAAGGCGCCTTCCTCGCGCAGCATCACCAGCAGATGCCCCAGGCCCCGGCGGACCGGTTCTTCTCCACGGCCGACCGGGCGGCGGTAACAGCGACACCCCGGCAGATGACCGCCAAGGAAATCCGCGACGACCTCCTCATCGCGAACCTGGTCGCTACCCCGCTCTTCCTGCAGGAACCCGCCGAGGTGAACCACGGCGTGCCCGTAGTCCCGGCACGTTCGCTCGGTATACCCGCGCTCGCGCAGCCTCACCGCCAGCCGAATGGCCTCCGCCCCGAGCGGGGCCTCCTCCCAGCGCACGTCGAACAACCCGTTCCAGAACGCTTCGTGCATTGCCCACCTCCACGACTTGGGTTGGAGGTGAAGCGTCGCGCCAGCGCAGAAGTTATGTGAAGCGTTGCCGCACAACAGACCGTGAAGTCACCGACTCAGCCGCCCGGCTCCACATAATCCCCGGCTCCACATAAAGCGGATTCTCCGTCGCCAGGCGAACGACAAGCCGGGCGATGCCCGGGACCGTCGGCGGACGGCCGGGCTTGCGGCGCCCGCTCGTGTCGTACCCGTTGGCGGCCAGTTTGCGGTGCCAGGCCAGCAGCGTCGCGGGCGTCACGGGGAAGACGTCGGCCCAGCGCCTGCGGGGTATGAGCCGTGCCAGCGCAGCGAACCACACCCGGTCAGCTGGTCCGTACCGGATCCGGCCAGCGTTCCGGCGCAGCACCGCATTCTCGTGCCGGAGCACCAGCAGCTCGGCATCCTTCGCCAGGTCCCTGCGGGATATCAGGACAGCCAGGCCGAGCACCCTGCACGTCAGCAGGTAGACGATCTTGAGCAGCACCCGGCCAGCCAACCATCAGCGCGCCCTGGCTGCTGGCGAAGGCGCAGGTCAGCCGCGCAATCGATTATTCGAGCGGCACAAGGTCAGGTGTCGGGCAACGCCGGGCCGGGTGGCTGCCTGCCCTTCACGATCACCTTGGGCTTCCGCTGTCTGCCTCGGGGCGGGATACCTTTCCCTTGATAGCGGGTGGGCGAGGAACTCCCGTGTGCTGTAGGTGGAGACAGCATGGAGAGCCAGGGACGGCAGTTCGTCTCTGCCTTGCTCGAATGGGCCTGGCGGGGAGCGGTTCTCCAGCAGCAGATGGTTCATGATCGGAACTGCGGCGTCCGGCTATCCCATGCCTGCCGAGCGGGCTTGTATGATCGCTTCGGCCCGGCTGGCTACCCGCATTTTGGCGAAGATGTTCGAAATATGGTTGCTGACCGTGTTTGGCGCCAGAGCGAGCCGGGTGGCTATCGCGGTGTTGGCCAGGCCGGCTGCGATCAGGTTGAGTACCTCCCGCTCGCGCGGGGTTAGCTCGGGGAAAGCGGCGTTGCCGGGCCGCGGCATCGTCAGGTAGGCCAGCGCTCGCCGGGCAACGCCGGTACCGAAGATGGCCTCACCGGCGGCGACTGAGGCGATGGCGCGGATCATGTCTGCGGGGGCGGCGCCTTTGAGCACATACCCCAGGGCACCGGCGCGCATCGCGGCGAACACGGACTCGTCGTCTTCGAACATGGTGAGCATGAGTACGGCCACATCCGGCGCGACCCGGGCGATCTCGCGGGTCGCGTCGATCCCGTTCATGCCGGGCATCTGGATGTCCATCACCATCACGTCGGGGTGCAGGGTGACGGCTGCGCGCACCGCCTCGGCCCCGTTGCCGGCGGTGCCGACCAGCTCATAGCCCTCTACCGCGGACAGCAGGGCGCGCAGCCCTTCCTGCACGACGGTGTGATCGTCGGCAATGACAATGTTCAGTGTCATGCCTGCAGGCCCGTCCGGTGCGGCTGCGTCTGGAGGCGCCCGGCCGGGGTCCCTGTGGCCAGCGGCAGGTACACGTCGATCCGGCCGCCGGTGCGGTCGAGCTGGATCGCGCACCGTCCGCCCAGCTCCGCGGCGCGTTCCCGGATCGAGGTCAGCCCGACGCCCGGCTGCCATCCACCATCAACGTTCACCCCGTCATCATGCACCGCGACGTGCAGCTCGCCGTCGCGTACGGCCAGCGTGATGACCGCTGTGCCGGCGCTGGAGTGCCGGGTGACGTTGGTGAGCCCTTCGGTAACGATCCGGTACGCGGCAACTTCTACCGCGGCGGGCAGGTCGCCCAGCGGTTCAGGGATATCGACGCTGACCATCAGCGGTGAGGCATCGGCGCGGCGGGACAGCACCGTCGCGTACTCCCGCAGGGCACCCGCCAGGCCCATGCTGTCGAGCGCGGGCGGCCGCAGCTCGTAGACCAGCCGGCGGACGTCCTCCAGCGCGCCGGTGGTCTGGTCGCGCAGCTCGCCGAGGAGCGTCTCGCTGCGCGCCGGATCAGTGCGTAGCAGGCGCAGCGCCGCCTCGGCGTTGAGTACCACGCCGGTTAGTACCGGGCCTAGCCCGTCGTGCAGGTCGCGGCGCAGCCGCCGGCGTTCCTCCTCCCGGCCGCTGATCACCCGTTCCCGGGACTGGCTCAGCTCGCCGGCGAGCTCGCTGGCATGCGCGGCGACCGCGATCGGCGCGGCGAGCAAGCCGAGCAGCCGTTCGTCGGCCGGGTCCAGTCTGGACTCGCCATGCCGGAGCCCGACGATGAGCTCGCCCAGCCGCTCTTCGCCGTGCCGCAGCGGGGTGCTGTGCAGCGCGGCGGGTGCCTGGCCATAGCCGGCGAGCTGGGTACCGCGTGACACGATCGCGGCCGACGGCAGCCGCATCACCTGGCACAGGGCCTGCAGTACGCCTTCCAGGCCCGATCCGGCCGGCGTGGCGACCTCGCCCAGCCGGGCGCCCACCTCGGCCATGGCACGTACCGGGTCCTGCCGCGCGCCGTAGACCGCCCGGTCGACCCGGCGCTGCAGCCACACCCGCAGCGGGTTGAATGCCACCGCGATCAGCAGCGTGGCGACCACCGAGGGCCCCAGCGCGACTTGCGCGGTAAACAGCTGGCTCATTGCCCCGACGACCGCCAGGTACGCGCCGACGGCCGCTGCGGTCAGCAACAGGTAGAGCACCGAGCGGGAGAACACCAGCCGGATGTCCAGCAGCTGATAGCGGAAGATGGCGATCAGGATCGACAGCGGGATCAGCGCGACCGGGATGATGGCCAGATCGGTATCGGGCAGCAGCGGGTCCAGGCTGAACAGCGCCACGACGAGCAGCAGCGCGAGCATCACCCACAGCATCTGCCGGCGTACCAGGTCAGAACCGCGCCGGAACCGCAGCACCACACAGACCACCACACTGACGTAGGTGGCGAGTGTCGCCACCGCGATCAGCGCAGGGAGCCACCTGACCTGGCCGGCCTGCTGCCCCGACGCCACCAGATATCCGCGTATCCCAACGGACGCGCTCTCCCCGGCCCTTACCCCGAGCGCGAAGAACGCCACTGCGTTTACCCAGATAACTCCGAGGAGCCAGCGCCACCGTCCGCTGAGCCAGCCCCCGTCTGGGAACAGCGCCAGGCTCAGCGGGATGAACAAGGTCAGCGCCCAGGTCCAGCCGCCGTTAGTGATCGTGGCCACTACCCTCCACAGCGGACTGTCCCAGCCGGCGCCGGCGACGCAAGCCAGCAACGGGATGCCGGCACCGGTCGACGCGTAGCTGCAGCCGCCGCCCAGCAGCAGCCAGCCGACCCGGTTACCGGGCCGGCACGCCGCGATTGGCCAGCCCGCGAGGGCCAGCGACAACCCGATCGTCGTGTTGGTGGGCACCAGCAGGCCGTCCAGCTGATGCAGGCTCAGCCCGGACAGTGCGCTGGCCACGATTGCCGTGATCACTTCGGCCAGCGCGAAGCCGAACAGCACCGTCGCGGCGATCGCCGCCAGCGGGCGCCGGGTGCTCGTCATGCCCCCATGATGGGCGCCGCTGCCCCCGGATGGGTAGTGGCACGCCCCCAGGCCCGGCCGGAAAATTCCCGGTCACCTGGGTGTTCACCACCTGCCGTACCGAACACTGCCGCGGCCAGGCTGGACATCGACCGCTTCCTCACGCCAATGCCAAGGAGCCGAACATGCCCATCTCTCAGATCTCCGCCACCGGCACCGCTGCCGCCGTGGCCAGGCCCGCGCGGGACACGCGGAGGTACTGGCGGGTGCTACTCGCCATCGTGGCGCCGCTGCCCCTGCTCGGCCTGGGCGCAAGCTACGTGATCAGCCAAATCCCCTCCGACGGCCCGTTCAAGAGCCTGGCCGCCGCTGCCGCCGCCCACCACCAGTCCACCGTCGTTGCCGGAGCACTCGGGCTGTTCTTCCTGATTGGCCTCATCCCGGCCACCATCGCTCTGGCCTGGTGCACCCGGCGTAACGCACCCACGCTGACAGCCTTCGGGGCGTCCATCTCGATGCTGGGCTTCGTGGCCGCGCTGCCGCTGCTGCCCAACGACAACGGCCTGGCCCTGGTGACCGCGGACAAGCACCTGAACGTCAGCACGATCGCCGCCCTGGACAAGGCGCTGTGGGCACAGCCAGTCAACCAGGTCGCCTCGATCCTTTTCCTGGCCGGCATCGTCATCGGCCTGCCGCTGCTCGGGATCGCGCTGTGGCGCAGCCGGATCGCGCCGGCGTGGATGGCCGCATGCCTGATAGCCGGCGGCTTCACCCACCCGTTCATTCCCAGCCACATCGCTCAGGGCATCGGGCTATGGCTCGCCGCCATTGGCTTCATCGCGGCCACCAGGGCGCTGCTGCGCATGTCCAACGACGAGTTCGACCTGCCGCCGGCCCAGCGGATGAACACGGCATGACCCCAGGACCGGCCTTCAACACCGGTACCGGCCAGATCAGCCCACCAAGATCACCCCTGATTCCGCCGCTCCTGGCCAGTACGTACACCGTGGAACAGATCGCTATCGGAAGGGCCAGGCCATGAGACGAGAACTCGATATCCACGGACTGAGGAGCCAGGTGCGGACCGGTGACCGGCTCCAGGAGCTTCGCCGCCACGCCGGCTCCCTGAGCGACGAGCTTTCCCAGAGACCACGGCTGACTGTGGAGTCCGTCGATGCTCGGTGCCGCCGTGGCCGGGCCGCCCCGGCGGATCGAAAGCAACCTGAACCGATCCCAACCTGTGGCGGAGGGAACCCATGAGCCGCATCCCGCGGATCCGCCGCTGGCTCAGCGTGCCCGCCGGGCTGGCCCAGAACTGCTGGCAACCCTGGCCACCCCCATCATCGGCTGACTGGGCCGAGGGCAGCCCGAGCGCGGACACGTGCTCTGCAGCGGGCGGGCTATCGTTCCGGCGGATCGTTGACATCCCGTTCGACGCCTGCCTGGCCGCCCTTGAAAGCTGGCAGCGCACCGGACAGGACAGCGAACTGCACGTCGGCCAGAGCTTCTTGCGCGGGCCGATCGAGCGCGATCGCGACTCGGGTGCATGGCGGATCCAGGTCCGCCTGGCCCGCGGGCCGCTGCGCCCGCCGCTTCTCATGAGGATAGACATGGACCGCTGGTCCTCCTCACGCACCGCCCTCGAACTTATCCCGTGTAAGGGCGCCCGGCCCACCGCAGGCTACTTCCGCGCCGGCCACCGCCTGCTGGACTCCTTGATCCAGTCATTGCCGGTATGTGCCTGGAATGCGTCCAGGACCACGTCAGCGAGGTCGCGCCCAGCCGACGTCCCGCAGCCGCAGGCCGCGCCGGGAGCTCCAGCGCTCGGCCCACCGCAGGCTGCACCGACCCGGCAGCAGAAGCCGCTCCCGAGAGCGGGACAAAGTGGGGGAGGCTACGCCGCGAGCGCCACGGGGTCCAGTGTCCGGCTGAGGCCGGGGTACCAGCGGTGAAAGTCGTCGGTGAGCTGGTCGTTGAGGACGCGGGTGCGGACCTGGAGCAGCAGGTGGGCGCCGCGTGGTGTCCAGCGCATCTGCTGTTTTTGACCATGCGCTTGCTGATGACCTGGTTGACCGCAGAGTCGGTGAACGCGGTGGAGATGGCCTCGCCAGCACGCTGGCGCTCCCCGTAGTTGGGGATCCGCTCGGCGTTGGCGCGGATGTAGCTGTCGAACTCGCGGACCGCCTTGAGCAGCCGAGCCTGCTCCGGGTAGGGCTCGGTGATCTCGAGATCGAAGATCAGGTCGTCGATAGTTTGCAGGGCGCGGAAGACGTGGCCGTCCCAGCAGAACCACTTCAGCCGCTGCAGCTGCGTGCCGACCTCGTTGGCGAGGCCGGCCGGCGGCTCGTCCGGGATTTCCGGGTCCGGCGGGGGCGGTCGCAGGCTCTTGGCCGTGTTGGCCATGACGGTGATCCGCATCGTCAGGTGGAACCAGTCCAGCAGGTGCTCAGCCTGGGCGTTGAGATAGAGCGGCAGGTCGCGGATGTCTTCGCCGCCGTCGGTGAGGACGGGTGACCTGCCGGTTGGCGGTCATCCCCTGGGCTTTGAGCACTTCGAACAGGCGCCGTTTGGGTTTGGTGTCGTAGGTCTGCACGTACCCGAAACAGGCAGGCCGCCCGTCTGCGGGGATGGCCTTGCCGGCGATCACCTCGAACCAGCCGTCGGTGCGGGAACGCTGCTGGCTGGAGTGGACGTAGCCGCCATCCAGCCCGACCACGATCGGCAGATCCGGGCCGGGTAGTTCCTCATGGTGCACAACGTATGGGGTGCCAACTACCAGCGGCTCGTCACCATCAAGCGCCGCTACGACCCCGGCAACATTTTCCGGCTCAACCACAACATCGACCCGTCAGCGCAAGAGGCCGAGGCTGACACCCAGGAACCCATTCACGCGCCATGCAGAAACAACGCCTAACCAGGAAAGATCAAATGGAGAGCCAGATCATGTTCCTTGACTGCCCAGCATGGACGAGGAGGGCACCGTAAGATGCGGGCTTCCCGCCGAAGTGAAGACCCGGTACACCATGACATCAACCGACGGGCCACTCGAAAGCGCCATGATCAAGTGCCCCTCAGGCCACTTTTCAACGGGCCCATCGAATCCCTCGACTGGGAGCAGCGCAGGAGCGTGCGGCGAACCGGCCAAGAGGTCGGGCCGGGCGACCCAGGGGCATGCGCGCGAGAGATGACGAACCGTCGCGGCACGGCTGACAGGGCATGACCGGCAGAGCCGTAATCAGAATCCCGGGTTGCTGAACAACTGCCTGCCCCCGATGCTGTGCACCGGCTGGGCACACAGGTGTGGCCCCTCTTCGCCTGATCTACGTGGCAGCTCCATTAATAAATAACCCCAGAGTTCCCCGAGGTCTCAATAACTTCTATAGCCTCTGGACCTGGGCTTTCTCCGTTTCAGCAGGGCCGGGCGGAATCCCCAGGCAGGGTTCTCCTGTGCCAGGCGCAGGACCAGGTCGCGGATTTCCTTGCTGGCCGGTGGTCGACCGGGCTGGCTCGGGTACGTCCCCTTGCGCTGGATGAGGCGGCGGTGGCAGGCGAGCAGCGAGCCTGGCGTGACCAGGCGATGGCGGCGCAGCTCCGCGGGCAGCAGGCGGCCCAGCGCGGCCAGGACCGCCCGGTCGGCCCAGTCCGGCCTCGGCCGGGTGTCCTGGCGGCACAGGGCCGCGACTTCATGGCGGAGCATCATGATCTCGGAGTCCTTGGACGCCTGGCCTCGGCTCAGCAGGAGCAGCCAGCCAAAGACGCGGCTTATGGTGAGGTACAGGACTCAGATCGGCACAGACCGTGATCCTGCCTCATCACGGTCAGCGGGCCAAACCGCAGCTCACGGCCCCACATCGAGTTCTGGAGCGGTACAGGCCAGACCGTCGACGTCACCGACGACGGCACGGTGACCGTCCGTTGAACTGCGCTGCCCATTCGGGTGGGAGACAGTCACGCCGGGCCGAATGGCGGACGGCGCGGACTGCCTGCGTTCGGGCCTGGTCCGCTGACGGTAGCCGGCGGGCATCGATCCGGAATGCAGGCGCAGCGGGAGACCGTATGGTGCAGTACTCGGCTGGCCGCCGATTGTGATGGCCAGGTCGTGTCTTCCCAGGTCCGGCAGCTGACGGCGGCCGCCGTTTAGTTAGCCGGCGGCCGCCATCGTCAGGGGAGGAACGGTCCGGCCGGCGGGTCAGGCGGCCCGGTCAGCGCGTTCCGTGACGGAGGCTGGGCGGCCATCCTTGCCCGCTGGCGCGTCTGGCCGCGGGCCGGGTTGCGGTGCGCGGGCAGAGCGGATCATGGCTTCCGATGCGCGTACCAGCTCCTGGTTGACGTACCGCAGGGCGTGGATCGCCCGGCGCAGGGTGGTCATCGTCCATCCGGATCGCCAGCGGCGGGGCCGCCGTGTCACTGTCATTGCGATCACCTCATTCGTGGTGCACGGCAGCCGGGCTGCCTGGTTTTGTCCGCGAGATGGCTCGCCAGCGCCGGGCTGGGATGCCTGGACGCCACCGGAATCGTCGTGATCCGGTTCCGCAGGGCGGTTTCGCTCGAGGTGGTCTTCGCGGATATGCAGCTCGAGAAGCGGCCTGTTCGCAAAGCGGAGCCCGCAGAGCGAGCAGGCCGGGATCAGCGTGCTGGACATGTCGTCCTCCTCTGACCCCATGAAAGCCAACCGCGGTGGAGCCCAGATGCGTTCGCTGTGGTCGCCCGATGGAGATGGCCTGGCGCCAGCCGGCATCGTCCCGGAGGTGGACACCTGCCGACAGCTCACTGGGCGTTAGGCACCGGCCGCCCCGCTCTTCCTGGCCACGCGCAGCCCAGAGTCAGCACGCTTATCTCCATCCTGCCTCCATGGCTGCTCCGCTGTAATTTCACGCCCCCCGATCACACTTAGAGGTGAGCTGGTCGACGAAAGGATCATCCAATGACCCATGCCTCAGCTGCAGCTTCCCTCCCGGCCGCGCCCGCCGCGGCCCACCCCGCGATCCACCCGGCAGGGTGGCCGCCAGTGCCAGCGCAGGCAACCCCCGGCAGGCGGCCCGCCAGCCCGGCGCCCGCGCCAACCGCCCCCGGCCCGCTGCCACCAGCGGACAACGTCCTGGCCGTCATCACCCGGCCGGGCCAGGAATCGGCGGACCTCGGCGGCGTGCTGTACGCGTTCCGCCGCGCGGGCGCCCGCCTGGCGCTGCTGAGCGTGACCCGGGGCGAGGCGTCACCCCTGAACTCCACCTGCGAGCGGCTGGAAACACTGCGGCCCTGGGAACTGCAGGTGGCGGCCGGGCTCCTCGGCATCTCCTCGCTCACAGTCGCCGACTACCCCGACGGCGACCTCAGCAGGTACCCGATAGAGGAGCTCACCGAACGGGTCCAGCGCGAGATCCGCACGCACGCGGCCGACCTGCTGCTACTCGTCGACCCGGCAGCGGGCAGCCCGGACGACGCCGTGCTGGCTAAGGCCGCCTGCTCGGCCGCCGCACAGGCCAGCATACCGGCAGTCGCCCGCACCGCGCCAAGCACCCGCAGCGGATGGCTGATCGACCTGGGCGCCGAAACCACAGCCGCCCGCGCCACCCAGCGATCCGCCGCCGCCGCGCACACCAGCCAATCCGAGGCACTACCCGAGCTGCAACACCGCCTGGACCTGCTCGGTGGCAACGAACAGCTCCGCTGGCTGATACCCCCAGACCCAACACCAAAGCGGCACCAGCCAGTCCTGGCACTGGCGGAACCGCTCCGGCCGGAAACTGCGGGAGGACGCTACGGCAGTACACGTTTACGGGAATTTCCACTGCCTATTCCTACCTAGCTACCAGGCCCGCGGTGGCCGCCTACGCCGAGGCGGTTAGGTCCTACTGGGAAGCCCGGCATGCAGCCAGAATCCGGGTCCGCCGCATCTACGACGACCCCTCATCGGGAGACGGGGCACGCGTTCTCGTCGACCGGGTATGGCCCCGCGGGGTGCGCAAGGACGCCGCGCGGCTGACCGAATGGGCCAAGGACGTCGCACCATCGGGCGAACTGCGCACGTGGTACCGGCACGATCCCGCGAAGTTCGGTGAGTTCCGCCGCCGCTACACCGCCGAGCTGGCCCAGCCCGGACCGCACAACGCTGTTGCCCGGCTGCGCGTGCTGTCGGCCAGGCAGCCCCTGACCCTGCTGACCGCGACCCGCGACATCGGCCTCAGCCAGGCGGCGGTCCTCGCCGACATCCTCCGCGAGACGCCGGCTAGCTGAAGGGCAGCAACGTGTGCGATCGCGGATATCGCGGACGCGGAGATAGCCGGCGGCCTCCGCCAGTTCGCCGGGCTCGCGGAACCAGAGGGGCCGTATAGAGGAGAGAGAAAGGCTGCCTGGCCCGGCAACGCCGACCGCAGGACGCCGCAGCGGACCTCCGTGCCGCCATCCGGCAGCGTGCGCGAGCTGGCTGACTCCTGACCACACCATGCATGCCGCCTCGTTGGTGGAAGTTCCGGGCCGAACGGGAAACCGAGTTCGGTGAGCCCGCTCGCCTGCGGGCACATCCGGGCGCAGGCGGGCCTGCGGCGCGCGGGCCGCGTGGCCGCCGCGCCGCTGTCACTGCGATCACCTCATTCTTGCCGCGGGGCCGCCCGGATGCCAGGCCGCCTCTCCCGGATAGGCCGCCAGCCCCGGGCTGGGATGTCCGGGCGTCACCAGGATCGCCGTGACCCGGTTCCGCGCGGCGGTCCCGCGGGACGTGGTCCTCGCGGATATGCAGCTCCAGAAGCGGCCTGCTGGCAAAACGGAGCCCGCTGAGCGAGCAGGTCCGAACCAGTGTGCTGGGCATGTCGTCCTCCTCCGATCCCATCAAAGCCAGCGGTGGTGGAGCCCGGATGCGTTACCCACGGACGTCCGATGGAGATAACCTCGCCGCCCGCCGCTGCCACCCAAGCCTGGTCAGCCGCCCGGCAGTTCACCCAGCGTTACGTTCACGGTCAGGTGCTGGGTGGCGCGGGTGGCGGTGAGGGTGACGTGCTGTCCCGGGTGGGCGGCGGCCAGTGCCGCGGACAGGGCCGGCGCGTCCGGCGTGGGCGTGTTCCCGGCTGACTGGATCACGTCCCCGGCCCGCAGCCCGGCCTGGTCGGCGGGTCCCCCGCCGGTGACCGCGACGATCCCGGCCCCGCCCGGGGCGCCGTCCGGTCCGGTAACGGTGGCGATCTGGGCGCCGAGTGAGCCGCGGTGGGAGTTGGTGACGTGACCGGAGTTGATGAGCTGCCCGGCGATGTCGCGGGCCAGGTTGGACGGGATGGCGAAGCCGATGCCCTGGGCCTGGGTGCCGCTTTGCGAGCTGGCCGCGGCCAGCGTCGGGATGCCGATCACCTGCCCGGAGGCGTTCACCAGGGCGCCGCCGCTGTTGCCCGGGTTGATCGCCGCGCTGGTCTGGATCGCGCCGGGCAGGGCGGCGGCCGAGCCCGCGGCGGCTGGCTCGGTGACCGTGCGGCCGGTCGCGGAGATGATTCCCTCGGTGACGCTGCTGGACAGGCCCAGCGGGTTGCCGACGGCGAGCACGACGTCGCCGGCCTGGGCCTTGTCCGAGTCGCCGAAACGGGCCGGCTGCAGGCCGGAGGTGTCGCCGACGTGGATCACGGCGAGATCATCGGGCGGGTAGCTGCCCACAAGCTTGGCGTCGCGCGGGGCCGGATCTCCGGCCACCTGGACCTGGAATTCAGCGGCGTTCCCCGCGACGTGGGCGTTGGTGACGATGTTCCCGTTCGTGTCCAGCACCACGCCGGAGCCGAGCCCGTCCGGGGTGCGGATCTGCACTACCGAGGGCAGGACCTGGCGGACAACGTTCGCGTAGCTGGCTGGCGCCGTGGGGCTGGCTGTGGCGGCCGGTGCGCTGCCGGATTTGACCGGTCCCTCCCCGGTCACGCCGAGGAAGACCCCGAGGAAGACGCTGCCTCCGAGCACCATGGTCACCACGGCCGCTCCGGCCGCGCGGCGGGCCCGTTCTGTCACTTTCATCAGCTGAGCTCCCTTGTCGTCCGCCCGGGTGCCGGATGCGCTGCGGCCGGTCCCTTGGATGGCTGTTCTCAGCTAAGCCGGTGCCTGTGCACGCGTGGTGCCGTGGCGATGGTGACGAGGTGAAGAACCGGCCGTTCCGGCCCGATGGATGCGGCGGGCGCTGGTCCGGGCGTCAGGCGCGGGGAAGGGTGAGCGTCATCTGGGTGCCCTGGCCCGGCTGGCTGCTGGCGGCCAGATGGCCGCCGTGCGCCCGGGCCAGTTCGGCGGCGATGGTAAGGCCGATGCCGCTGCCGGAGGTCTGCGCCGCGTGCTGACCGCGCCAGAACCGGTCAAAGATGTGCGGCAGTTCGCCGGCGGGGATGCCGGTCCCGGTATCAGTGACCTCGAGCATTGCGTCTGGGCCGGCCTGCCCGGTCTGGATCATGACGTCGCCGCCGGGCGGGGTGAACTTCAGCGCGTTGGTGAGCAGGTTCGTGATCACCTGGTGTATCCAGTGCGGGTCGGCGAGCACGGGAGCCGGCGACAGCCGCCGGTCCAGAGTGATATCCGCTGCCTCGAATCGCCTGGACAGGCTGCCGGCTGCCGTGGCGGCGGCGTCGGCCAGGTCGCAGCGGCGCAAGGCCAGCTGCAGGGCGGCGGCGTCGGCGGCGGCCAGTGTCTGCAGGTCGGCGACCATGCGCGCCAGCCGCAGTACTTCATCGCGCAGCGAGCCAGCTCGGCCGGGGTGGGTTCTGTAACACCGTCCAGCAGCGCCTCGTGGCCCGCCTGCAAGATCGCGATCGGGGTGCGCAGCTCGCGCGCGAGGTCGGCGACCAGGTCGCGGCGGATCTGTTCCTGCCGGTCCAGTGTGCCGGCCATCTGGTCGAAGGCGGCCGCCAGCTCGCGCAGTTCGCCGGGGGCGCGGATCTCGCCGGCCCGGACGGCGCGGTCCCCGTCCGCCATGGCCCGGGTCACCGCGATCAGCCGCGTCACCGGGCGGGTGATCCGCCGGGCCACCGCGAGCCCGGTCAGCAGCGCGAGCAGTGCGGCCAGCCCGGCCGCCCCGGCGATGGCCCGCAGCAGCGCAGTCAGCAGCACCCGGTCGGCGGCGCCGAGGCCAGAACCGGTGGACCGGGCCAGGACCATGCCGATCCGCTGGCCCCGGACCACAACCGGGGCGCTGGACCGGGGTCCCGTCTGCGCCGCGAAGCCGGGCGAGGAGGCGATGGTATGGCCGGCCTGGTCGCGTATCTGGACGTCCGCGCCGGTCTTCGCGGCCAGGTCCAGGACGGGCGAAAGGTCGGCACCTGCCCAGCTGCTGGTCCGGTCCCACGCGGCCCCCGCGGCCACCCCGATCGCGCTGGTCAGCTCCGTCTGCTGCCGGGTGGCCAGTGCCGAGACGTCCGCGGCGGCGAACGCCGCGGTGAGCCCGGCGACCAGCGCGACCGCCGCCAGCGCGACGGCGAGGAATGCCAGCGCGAGCCGCAAGCCGAGCGTGTCGCCGCGGGCCCGGGGACCAGGCGGGCGCTGATCAGTCATCGCGGGCCACGCCCAGCCGGTAGCCGCCACCCAGGACGGTCTGGACGATCAGGGGATCGCCCGGATCGTCCTCGATCTTGCGGCGCAGGTTCTTCACGTGTGAGTCGACGGTGCGCTCATAACCTTCGAACTCATACCCCCGCACCCGGTTGATCAGCTCGAACCGGGAGTACACCCGGCCCGGTACCGTGGCCAGCGCGACCAGGATTCCCCATTCGGTGGGGGTGAGGCTGACCGCCGTGCCGCGCACCGTCACCAGCCGCTGCGGCTCGTCGATGACCAGCAGGCCCCCGCCGTAGCTGGTGACACCCTGCCCGGCCGCCGGGCCGCCGCGGCGCAGGATCGCCTGGACCCGCAGCACCAGTTCCCGCGGGCTGAACGGCTTGGTCACATAGTCATCGGCGCCCAGCTCAAGGCCGCGGATCCGGTCCTCCTCGGCGCTCTTGGCGGTCAGCATCAAGATCGGCGTCGGCCCGGCAGCACGCACCTCACGGGCTACCATTTCGCCCGGCACGTCCGGCAATCCGAGATCGAGGACCACCAGGTCCGGTGAGGCCTCAGCCGCCATGGTGATCGCCTCAGCACCGGAGCCGGTCGACAGCACGATGAACCCGGCCCGCTCCAGATAGGACCGGACAAAGTCCCGCAGCTTGCGCTCATCCTCAACGACCAGCACCGTCGCCATCGCCGCACACCCGCCCTTCCGCCTGCCATCCAGCCGGGAACGCCCGGCATACCCGGGTGTTCCCATGATCCCCGCACCAAACGGCTGGGCCAGGAAGCCGCCCCGGGGGCGGCCTCCATACCGTCACCATGACAGTTTCACCGGACGGGCACGGCCGCCAGGTGCACTGATGGGACAGTACCGGCAGTTAAAGCGAGAGCAGATGACCGGAAATGACCTGATCGTGGCGGCACCGTGGATCATCTTCGGCGCCGGGCTGTCCGCCGTCTGGATCCGTTTGCTCCGGTCGCGCCACGCATCCGGGCACCAGCCGGAGTGGCCTCCCCCGCCTGTCCCAGACCCGGCCGGCTCCGGCGGAGCCGAGCCCGGGCGGTGCGGCCGGGGCGATGTCCCGGCCGCGCCGCGGCCCGCATCACCGGGCCGGGAAACGATCAGGCGCCCTTACACACAGGAAGCACGGCTCTGTCTCACTTTCGGTGGTAACGGTGCGTAGCGTAATCCGAGGAGAATCCGGTGGCGGAGGAGGGTGAAGCCGGCGCGTCCGTACATCTGGCGCTTGATCATCTTGGTCTTCGTGTTCACCCCTTCGGTGCGGCCGTTGTGGTGCGGGAGGGTGAGCCCCGCCGTAGCGGCCTGTATGTCCAGGTCGAGGCCGCGGGTGAAGGAGTGCACGTGGGGCAGGTCGGCGGCGCGCGCGTCGGTGATCCACTGCCGGAGCTTTGCGTCGTTGCCCAGGTCCGGGGCCAGCAGCGCGGCGAATGAGCGGACGAGGCCTGCCAGGGCGGTCATCTCAGGGCAGGCGGCCTCGATGCCGGCGAGCGTCTCCTGCTGGCTGGCCGTGAGGCCGTCCGGCCTGGTGTGCAGGATCCGGGCGGCCTGGCGCGGTGACAGGTGCGGCCGGTCCCCTTCCAGCCGGCCCTGGTTGATGTAGCGGACGAGCAGGTTGGAGCTGCCCTGGTAGCCGAGCTCGCGGATCTCCCGCAGCAGTTGCTGGACGGGCACCGCCGGGTCCTCGGCGCGGCGCTTGCGCAGGTAGTCGCGGTGGGGGTCGACGAGCGTGGGCCGGTACTGCGGGGCGCGCCGCAGCCGCCCGGGCTCCTCGGCGCGGGCGTACCGCTTGACCGTGTTCAGGGCCAGGTCCAGGCGGCGGGCGCAGTCCAGCAGGCCGACGCCCTTGCCGAGCAGGTCATGGACCTGCTGCCAGCGCTCCAGGGTGGTCTCGGCGCGCTTGCCGGACTGGCCCGGGCAGGCCTGGGCCCAGCAGGCCGAGTGCGCGGCGACCTCCTTCCGGGCGGCCTCGCCGAGGCCGTGCCACAGGTGCCAGCGGTCGCTGACCTGCACCGCGCCGGGCAGCGCCTGGCGGACGGCCTCGCCGTAGGCGCCCGAGCCGTCACGGCACACGACCTCGACTCCGGGGTGGTCCCGCAGCCACTTCCCGGCGAAGTCGGCGGTGCGGCCAGGCACGACGTCGACGCGCCGTCCGGTCTCGGCGTCGATGAGCACGGTCGCGTAGACCAGGCCGCGGCGCAGCGCGAAGTCGTCGATCCCCAGCACCCGCGGCACCGCCAGCACGGGAAGCGGAATCCGGAGCAGGACGTGCAGCATCGTGTGCCGGGAGGCGCGGATGCCCAGCGCCGGCATCAGCCGCGCCGAGGCCCGGCCCGCTAATTCCCGGGCTACCGCGCTGACCTGCCCGGTCAGCCGTGTGGTGCGCCGCTGGTAGCGGTCAAGGACGCCCGGGACCTGCTCGCGGAAGGTCTGCCGCGGGCAGCCCAGGTCCGGGCAGCGCATCCGGCGGACCCGCACCCGGACCTGGACGCGGCGGCCGTCGACGGGAACGTCCCCCGCCGTCCGCTCGTGAAAGCCGTGCACGCGCGAGGTTTCCGTGCCGCAGCCCGGGCAGGCCACCGCCCAGTCCCTGGTCCTCGCACGGACGCATATCACCTCGCCCGCGTCCCCGACATCTTCGATGACCAGCGCAGACAACCCAGAGAACACAGTCCCCACAAGCCCTATCACGTCAGCCATGACTGATCGTGACACGTCACCACATCTAGCCACCACCGAAAGTGAGACAGAGCCGGAAGCACAATGCTCCGAGAAGAACACAGAAGCCCGGCGGTAACAGCCCGAACTCAGCCTGCCGGAACCGGTGGCCCGCACTGGCGGGCGCTCCTGGAAGCCCGGTGGCAGGCACGGCTGCAAGAGGTCACCGAACTGTCGCTGGCCTACCACAGCGCCGCCGCGGCGGGCCCCGACGGCGACGGCGACGGCGGCGGCCAGCAGGAGACGAAGCGACTGCTTCGCCGTACGGTCGCGGCCCGCCGGAAACTGGCCGACGTCGAAGAAGCACTAGGCCAGGCTGCCGGCAGGCACCTTCGGCTCCTGCGAACAGTGCGGATCGGCGATCCCGGCCGGCCTGCTCGCCGTCATCCCCGAAACCCGGTACTGCCCCCGTTGCGACACCGCCCCCGCCCCGGCACGATCCCCGGGCCGCAGCCCTGGTACTGAAGGGAAGAAACAGCCGGAAGGATGATACGTGGCTGCCAGCAGCGCCCGGCATCGTCCGGTACGGGGTTAGGCCGGGATGACGGTGCCCCTGTGGGCCTGGGCCGGGACGCTCGCCGTCTTCGCCGTGCTCATCGCGGCCGACCTCGTTGTCACTAAGGAGGCGGACGGAACCGGGTTGCGGGCCGCTGCGGTGCTGAGCGGGCTGTGGATCACCACCGGGCTGGCCTTCGGCGGGGTCCTCTGGCTGTGGCGCGGTCCAGCCATCGCGGGCCAGTACTTCGCCGGCTACCTGCTGGAGAAAGCCCTCAGCATCGACAACATCTTCGTGTTCGTGCTGCTGTTCGCCTCGCTCGCGGTCCCGGCCGCACTCCAGCGGCGGGTCCTGTATTTCGGGGTCGTGGGCGCGCTCATGCTCCGCGGCGGGTTCATCGCGGCCGGCGGCGCGCTCATCGACCACATCAGCTGGGTCTTTTACGGGTTCGGCGCGCTGGTCCTGCTGGCCGGGGCACGCATGTTCCGCCCCGGCACCGTCGTCGACCCGCGGCGGAACCTCATCGTGCGCGGGCTGCGCCGGGTGCTGCCGGTCACCGACGACTACGCCGGCGGCCGCTTCTTCACCCGGACCCGCGGAAAGATGATGGCCACGCCGCTGTTCATTGCCCTTGTCGCCGTCGAGACCACCGACCTGGTGTTCGCGCTCGACTCGATCCCCGCGGTCTTCGGTATCACCCGGGACCTGTTCGTCGTGTTCACCTCCAACGCCTTCGCCGTCCTGGGCCTGCGCGCGCTCTACTTCCTCCTCGCCGGCTCGATGGACCGGTTTCCCTACCTCAAGCAGGGACTCGCCGTGCTGCTGGTGTTCATCGGCGCGAAGATGCTCATCTCCCCCTTCATCCATCTGCCGGTTACGGTGAGCCTCGCCGTCATCATCGTCGTGGTGGCAGGCGCGGTCGCCGCCAGCCTGTGGCGCGACCGGGCCCGCCCGCGCCCGCCGGACGAGCAGAAAGGACCGGTGCATCGTTGAGCGCGCTGACCAGCCTGCAGGTCGGCTCCCCCCTCTCCTACGCCATCGCGGTCGTCATCCCCGCCCTGGACGCGATCCTTCCGGTGCTTCCCAGCGAGACCGCCGTCATCGCCCTCGGCGTCGCGACCGCGGGAAGCACCGATCCCCGCATCGCGCTGCTGGTGGCCTGCGCCGCCGCTGGCGCATTCCTCGGCGACAACCTCTGCTACGTCCTCGGCCGCCGCTTCGGGCCCCGCGCGGAACGCAGATTCTTCTCCACACCGAAGGGCGCGCGCCGGCGCGCCTGGGCCGAGCACGCACTGCAGCGATTCGGGATGCAGGCCATCATCGTCTGCCGGTTCATCCCCGGAGGCCGGACGGCCGTCACCCTCAGCTGCGGTCTCATCGGCTACCCGCGCCGCCGGTTCATCACCGCGACCGCGATCGCCGGCATCATCTGGGCCCTCTACGCCTTCTTCATCGGCCGCCTCGGCGGCAAAGCCTTCGAGGACAAAACCTGGGCCGGGTTCCTCGTCGCGTTCGGCATCACGATCGTCATCAGCGGGCTGATCGAAGCGATCCGCCGGATCAGATCCCGCTGGCAACGGCACCACCGGACAGGACCGTAACACCAGGCCACCGCGCGCCACGTAAGCCGTCAGCCAGCCGCGGGCGCGCCCGTGACCGGGAGGCAGCCAAGAGAGACCGCGGTCACGGAGGCGTCACCCCGGACAGGTTGAGGCCGGCCACCCCGGCGAGCACCAGGCCGATCGACACCAGCTTCAGGGCAGACACCGCATCGCCGAGGAAGACCATGCCGATTGCCGCCGCCCCGGCGGCACCGATACCCGTCCACACCGCATAGGCAGCCCCCACCTCAAGCTCCCGCAGCGCCACCGTCAGCAACGCGAAACTGATCAGGGCACAAGCGGCGAACCCGATCGTCGGCCACACCTGCGTCATCCCGCGGCTCAGCTTCAGGAACACCGCGAAGCCTGTCTCGAACAGGCCGGCGGCCACAACGATCAGCCAGGCCATCGCATCTCCGCGCGGTCACAGAATCGTCCACAAACATCCATGAAGCACCCATCTCCGCGGGGCCAATCGGTCCTGCCAGCTGTCCTCAGGCTGCGCCTGGTGGATAGCACGGGAGCGAGGAAGCTCAATGTGCCGGTGAGGCCAAGCCGGCCATCTCTGCCGCGGGCTTTCCGGCGCCGGAATAGGTGAGTTGCCAGACGTGGCCGTCGAGATCCTGGAAACTGCCGCTGCAGACCGGGCGTTCCTCCATGATCGGCCACGGCTTGCCGCCCATCGCGATGGCCTTCGCCACCGTCTCGTCCACTTCCCGCGCGCTGCCGGCTGAGAGGCCGGTCACCAGCCCCGCGCCTGCGGTGGCCCAGCGGATCTCGCCGTCAACGGCGTCCCGGAACCGGTCCTCGGCGACCAGCATCACATAGATGTTCCGGTCGACGATGATGCACGCGGTCCCCTCACCGGAACATTCCCGGCTGAACGTGAAGCCGAGTTCGGCGAAGAACGCCTTCGACACCGCGAGATTACGGACCGGCAGGCTCACACAGATCGTGCGCATCGCAGCCTCTCCTCTCTGATCATGCGGAGCCAAACCGGCGGGTTCCCCCACCACGGCCCGGACAGCGCGTCCATTCCGCAAGCTGGATGAACATCCCTGCCCGCGGGCGGGATGGCTGCATCCGCGGGATGGGCCGCCAGCGCGGGGGCTCGGATCATCCCTTGTCGCCTGTATCCTCGTGACCCGGTTCCGTGCGGTCGTCTCGCGGGACATGGTCCTCGCGGACATCAAGCTCGACAGGCGGCCTGCTGGCAGAGCGGAGCCTCCGAGCGAGCAGGCCTGGGATCAGCGTGCTACGCATGTAGTCCTCCTTCGACCCCATGGAAGCCAGCCGCGATGAAGCCCAGATGTGTTACCGGTGGTCACCCGATGGAGGTGGCCTGGCGCCAGCCAGTGCCATTCCGCGCCCCTGCTGGACGGGCAAGAATCCACTTCACTCTCCCTGGGATGCCCGGCTGGGGTGCTCATCGATTGGCAGATCCTTCCGGCTTGCGGCCCCGGGACCCGCGCGAAGAGCACGGATGGTGGTGTTGAGGAATGCGGCAAGTGGCACCGCGATCAGCGTCCCAGCGATCCCGCCCAGCGTCGTAGCCACGACCACGGCGAGGACCACCGCGAGTGGGTGCAGCTCCACGCTGCGGCTCATGATGAACGGTTGCAGCAGATGAGCTTCGACCTGCACGAGCACGATGATCGCGCCGGCGACGACGGCCGCGGTGATGAAGCCGTGCTCGAGCAGCGCGATCGCGACGGCAAACGCGCCGGTCACTAGCAGCCCGACGAGCGGGATGAACGAGCCCAGGAAGATCAGCACGCCCAGCGCCACGGCCAGCGGCACACGCAGCGCCAGCAGAAGTACCATGATCGACGCACCGTGAACGAGCGCGATCAGCAACTGGCCCCGCATGTACCCGCCGAAGCTACGCCAACCTGCCCGTCCGGCGTGATCCACGCGGTCGCGCGCCGCGCGGGGGAAGAGCGCGAGCACCCATCTCCACACGAGGTCGCCGTCACGCAAAAGGTAGAAGGTCGTCAGCAGGACCAGCAGTAGTGCCGCGATGACTTCGGCGACCGCGCGGACGGTCGCGATCGCGCCGCCGACACGGTTGCATGCGCGTCGCCCGGCTGGCTGGGCGTTAGGGCCCTGAGGGCTACAGGTGGCCGCTGGAGGCCAGGGCGTCGAGCAGGAGGTGGAAGTACACGAGCCCCCCGTACGGCTGCCAGCGCCGTGACAGCGCGGCCACGGCGTCGTAGTCCGCTCCCGCGGCCAGCCCGAAGCGGCACCGGAGGTTGTTGCGGGCACCGACGTCGTCGCCGGGGAGCACGTGGTAGCGGCCCAGGCCGCGCAGCAGCGTGTACTCGGCGCTCCAGCGCCCAACTCCGGTGAGGCTGAGCAGGATCGCCAGGGCCTGGTTGTCGCTGGCGTCTCGTAGCGCCTCCAGGTCCAGGTCCCCGGTTGCCACCCTCCGGGCCAGATCGGTGACGGCCCGGGCCTTGGCGAGGCTGAACCCGAGTTCTCGCAGGGCTGCGGGGCTGGCAGTTGCCAGCCGGTGCGGTGTCGGGAAGCCAGGGCGGCCCAGGGAGGTTGCGGAGATACACGGTCCGTAGCGCTGCGCCAGCCGGTTGAGCAGGTGAATCCCCACCGTCAGGGACAGCTGCTGGCAGGCGATGGCGTTCACCACGGCCTCGAAGACGCTCGGGAAACATGGTGGCCGCATGCCGCGAAACCGCTGGGCGAGCACCCGGAGCGCCGCGTCGCGCTCGGCGAGCCGGTAGAAGCCCCGCAGGTCGGCCCCGAGTCCGAGGGTGCGCTCAAGGACACGGCGGCTGCCGGCGGCACGTTCCCCGCTCAGCGCACCCTCAGGGCCCCGCAACCGCACGGCGAGCAGCGGCATCCCGTCCCCTTCCTGCTGACAGACGGTGGCCTCAACCGGCTGGCCGTCCACCACCAGGGTGCGCTGATAACGGCGGCCGTCGAAGCTGTCCACGGCGTTGTGCGCACGGCGCCGCAGTGCCCAGACCGTGAGGTCGAGCCGGAATGGGGACGGCACCTCGATGGTGAAGCGGCACACGGCCGTCTGCTCGCCACCTGCCGGGGCGGTGTCGGCCAGTCCCCCCGGGGGGGCGCCGGGGGGACTGGCCTGGTGCCGGTGCACGGTTACCTGATGCGGAAGGCGAGGGCTGCCGCCGCGGCGTCGTCGATCATCGCCGGGCTCCACGGCGGGTCCCGCACGACGCGCACCTCCACCGGCGCGGTGGCGTCGCCCACGGCTTCGGTGACCGCTGCCCTGGCCATCTCCGGGAGGGTCTCTGAGGCTGGGCAGCCGGGGGGGTGAGAGTCATCTCGACCACGATGGCACCGTTCTCGTCGCACACGTCGTAGATGAGGCCGAGTGAGACCACATCCAGGTACAGCTCAGGGTCGTACACGTAGGTCAGTGCGTTCCAGGCCGCATTGACCGCGTAAACCAGGCCGGTCACAGCGCCGGGCGGCCCGGCCGGGACCGGGCCGCCCGGCGCAGGAGACCCGTTCATGATCCGCGCCGGAAGGTGACCTGCCAGTCCTCGCCGCCGAGGCCGGATGCCTGGTAGGGGAACCCCTGTGAGCCCAGCACGTCCTCGAGCGGGACCGGCTCGAAGGGGGCGAGCACCACCAGTTCCTCGCTCTCTCCCAGGGCTGCGCCGGCAGCCATGATCGTGCCGAACGGCTCGCCTTCCGCAACGATGATCGGCCGTGCGTCGACGGGTCGCCATGCCCGCCTCCCTTCCCGGTCATCCGGCCGGTGGTCCAATAATTCTGCTCTCTGCTAGATTTATACCACGAAGAAAGGTGAGGCAGGATGACCCCGGCCCGGATGCTGTCACAATCCCGGCCGTCATCGGGTATGGCACAAGCCGGGCCAGGCGGGCCCCAGCGGTCCTGAGCATCACCCCAGGGGATGCCCTGCTGTCAGGCCCCGTGAACTCGCAAGCCCGTATATCACGCTGAACTCGACAGAACGCGACTTCCCGGGACGGCAAGGCATGTCGTGAGCCTGCCTGCACGCGCCGGGAGTGGGCTAGACAAGGGAGGCAGGTCATGGAGACGACCATTCTGGGCTACCCGCGCATCGGCGGGCGCAGGGAGCTGAAGAAAGCCACCGAAGCGCGGTGGGCTGGCCGGATCAGCGCGGATGACCTGGCGGAGGTCGCGTCCCGGCTGCGGCGCGGCACCTGGGCCACGCTGCGGGACGCGGGGCTGACTGCCATCCCGTCGAACACCTTCTCGCTGTATGACCATGTGCTGGATATGGCCGTGCTGTTCGGTGCCGTCCCGGAGCGGTTTGCCGGGCTGTCCGGGCTTGACGCCTATTTCGCCATGGCCCGGGGTGCCGATCGGGTGCCGCCGCTGGAGATGACGAAGTGGTTCGACACGAACTACCATTTCCTGGTCCCCGAGGTTGGCCCCGCCACGCGGCTGCGCCTGGCGGGCAGCAAGCCCCTGGCAGAGTATGCCGAGGCCCGGTCACTGGGTATCGAGACCCGGCCGGTCCTGCTGGGCCCGCTGTCGTTCCTGCTGCTGGCCAAGCCGACCGAGCGGGGGTTCTGCCCGCTGGATCTGCTGGATCTGCTGCTTGACGCCTACGCTGAACTGCTTCGTGAGCTCAGCCGGGCCGGTGCCCGGTGGGTGCAACTGGATGAGCCCGTCCTGGCCGCTGACCGGTCCAGCCGCGAGCTGGCCGCCCTGCAGCATGCTTACCAGCGGCTCGGCATGCTGGCGGAACGGCCGCGGCTGCTTACCGCGACGTACTTCGGGGAGATCGGCGATGCGCTGCCGGTGCTCACCGCGAGCCCGGTGGAGGGCATTGGGCTGGATTTCGTGGCCGGCCCGGGTAACCGGCAGGCTCTCGCGCGCGGGGGCGGCATCGGTGGCAAGACGCTGGTGGCCGGGGTGGTGGATGGCCGGAATGTGTGGCGCGCTGACCTGCCCTCAGCGTTGCCGGTGTGCGCGTCGTTGCAGGGGCTGGCCGGCGACCTGATGCTCAGCACGTCCTGCTCGCTGCTGCACGTGCCGCTGGACGTCGGGGCAGAGACCTCGATCGCACCGCAACTGCGCGGCAGGCTCGCCTTTGCCCGTCAGAAGGTCGATGAGGTCGTCGCGCTCGGCCGGGCACTGAGCGAGGGCCGCGACGCCGCCGCCGCTGGGCTCGCCTCCGCAGGCCAGCCGGCAGCGCCGGTGAATGCCCGGGTCCGGGCCCGGCTGGACGCCCTCGGCGCTGGCACCCCCCGCCGCGGTTACGCCGAGCGCCGCGCCGCCCAGGCGGGCAGCCTGCCGGTCCTGCCGACGACCACGATCGGGTCGTTCCCGCAGACCGAGGCGATCCGTAAGGCGCGCGCCGGCCACCAGGCCGGGCGCATCGAGGACAGTGCCTACGAGGCCGCCATGCGCACCGAGATCGACCGGGTCATCGCGCTGCAGGAGGACATTGGCCTGGACGTGCTGGTCCACGGCGAGCCTGAGCGCAACGACATGGTGCAGTACTTCGCTGAGCGCCTCGACGGGTTCGCGGTCACCAGCCACGGCTGGGTCCAGTCCTACGGCACCCGCTACGTCCGGCCGCCGATCCTGCACGGCGACGTGGACCGGCCCGGGCCGGTCACCGTGGGGTGGGCGTCCTACGCCCAGTCCCGCACCAGCAAACCGGTCAAGGGCATGCTCACGGGCCCGGTCACCATGCTCGCCTGGTCCTTCGTGCGCAGCGACCAGCCGCTCGCGGACACCGCCCGCCAGGTCGCCCTGGCGATCCGGGAGGAGATCCGCGACCTGGAAGCCGCCGGGATCCGGATCGTCCAGGTTGACGAGCCTGCACTCAGGGAACTTCTGCCGCTGCGGCGGGCCGGCCAGGAGGCATACCTGGGCTGGGCGGTCGGCGCGTTCCGCCTGGCGACGTCGGGCGCCGCTGACTCCACCCAGATTCACACGCACATGTGTTACTCGGAGTTCGGCGAGATCATCGCCGCCATCGGCGACCTGGACGCCGACGTCACCAGCGTCGAGGCTGCCCGCTCCCGGATGGAGTTCCTGGCTGACCTGCGGGCCGCCGGATTCGGGCGCGGAATCGGCCCCGGTATCTACGACATCCACTCCCCCCGCGTGCCCGGCCGCCGAGGAGATGATCGGCGCCCTGCTGCGTGCGCTGGAGACGGTCGGGCCCGGCCAGCTCTGGGTCAACCCGGACTGCGGCCTGAAGACCCGCAGCTACGCCGAGGCAGAGCCCGCGCTGCGCAACCTTGTCACCGCCGCGCACCGGGCCCGCGCATCGATCAACGGCCCAGCCCGGGGGTGACTCCTCTCGCCACGATTCCGGTTGGCACCTGGCCAGCCCCGGCGTATGGCAGGCCCCAGCGCATTCGCCGGGGCTGGCCTTCCCCTTCGGCGCCCTTGTCACCCCACCGGGACCGGCCCGGCCCATGCGCACCCGCCACACCTTCGGGCCGGTCTTGAGGTAGTCCCGGGTGAACTCTCCCGAATGCTGCGCGTCGAACTGATAGCGCAGCGGCCGAGGGTCGTGGTCGTTGATGAGCAGGAAGCCTCCCGCGGAAACAGCATGGTGGGCGGCGAAGATCGACTCATGGTGCTGCGCCGGGGCCAGCGCGCGGACGTCGAGACCGGGATCTGTCCCTGGCGCCTGCCCGGCCCGGGATGCGGCGGCCCGGCAGGCCCGCCGCTCGCCCCGGCGCACGCCTGCCGCGTCAGCCCGTGTAGTGCCGCGGTGACCCGGGCCGCGAGGCCGGGCCTGGGACCGCGCAGCGCCGCCTACGCCGACGCTGTCAGCCGGCACCCCCGGTCTGCCCGCCCCAGCCGCCGGACACGCCGGTCGCCTTGCCGAACAGCTCGGCCATCACCCGGCCCGGGTCCAGCCCGCGGGCCAGAGCGTAACCATGCTCGCGGTAAGTGGCGAACAGGTAGTCGCGGGATTCCAGCGCCGCCATCAGCCCGACCACCGTGGCCTGCTCACCGAGGTTGAGGTGGCAGTACCCGCGATCCTGGCCTGGGTGTACATCTGGACGGCGCGCAGCTCGAACGCCCGGACCAGGGTCATCTGCCGGTAGTAGCCGCGCAGCACTTCTGGTGGCCCCCCGCCCGGCGCGGCGTGGCCGGCCGCTCCTGGTTTCGCCGCACGCGCCTTGCCGGCCATGACATGACTCCCCTCGGTGCAGGCGATCCGCCTGCCGGGTGACGGACGGGTCTGAGGTCAGGCGCCTGGCGGCTGCTCCTGCAAGATGAACCGCTCGGCGCCGCCCAGGCACTTGGGGCACTGATCTGGCTGGTGCTCGCCGCGGACTGGCTCACCGCATATCTGGCACGCCCACTCGGTTGCCATCAGCGAGACCAGGTCGCTGCGGCTGATGATGCCCACGAGGCGGGTGCCGGCGAGTACCGGCACGCGCCGGATTCCGCCGGTCCACCAGGAGATGCCGCACCTCGTCGACGCCGGTGTCCTCGGTGACGCTGACCACAGCGCTGGTCATCACGTCACGGACGGTCAGCCCGCTCCGAGCGAGCAGGTCGTACTCACTGACCAGCCCCACGACCCCGTTCTGCCTCGTCGAGGACCGGGACTGCGCTGACCTGGTGCCGGCGCAGCGTCTGCGCGATCTGCGTGACCGGGGTGCCCGCAGGCACCGTGACGACCGGGCCGTCATGATCTCCCCGGCCCGCAGCCCAGCTGCCCTCGTTTCAGCGGCTCCAGGTCCAGTCAGCCCTGTCGTGAGCAGTCTACGGTCGGGGTGCTCACATCAGCTCTGGGGTGGGCCCGGGGACAATGAGAACGTCTATGCCGGGGCTGACGGGTCCCTCGGGCAGGATAGCCGCCGCCCGGCAAGAACCCCGGTCGCGCTGCCGGGCCGGGCGGGACGGCCGCCCGGGCCCCGGCCCGGTGGCCCGGGGGGATGCCGGCCGATCAATGACAAAGGCTGATCCGGGAATCCGGGTCACGTGAACAACCAGCGGCTTACCACACCGTGGCCGACTTCCCTGCCGGACAAGAGGGCGAACTGCTCCCCGGGGGCGAGGTAGTCGCGGGCGTCATCGCCCAGCACCACCATGGTCGCGATGATGTCGGCCGTGCCTGGACTCAGCAGGCTTCCGTCTTCGACGCTGACCAGGGCACTGAAGAGTTCGCCGCCGCGGTCGGGCCGCACGGCCAGGTGCCGGATATGGAGGGGTGGTTCCGCATCGAGGCCACCGTCCCCGGGCGGGTACAGCGTGACCAGGGCCTGATACTTGTGTGGCTTCATCGCGCCGACCCTCCTGCGTGACCTGCCTGACCTGATCCCTGCCGCCGGTTGATGGGCCCCTGCCGTGTCCTCGGAGGCTTGGCGCTGGCCCGGAGGCGCCACCGTGGTGCCGGTGGTGCCCGGCATGCCATCGCCGCGGCTACCGGGGAAGGCCTGCTCCCACTGGGGCCTGGGCCTTTGCCGATGGCGCACCTGGTTGCGGAGGGCCTCGGCGAACGCCCGGAGGCTGCGCCCCGTGGTGCGGCGAAGCCGGCTGACGGTAAGTGACTGGAGTTGCACGTCTGCCTCCTTGTGCATAACCCCCGCGGTCTGCTCTGGGGCGTACTGCCATGGAAGCTGCCAGACGTGAAGGATCGATGCGGTGCCTGTGGCGCCCAGATGGAGGAGCACGGGCGGGATGGATGATGGCAGCGCACTGCTCGCAGTGGTAACTGTGGTGGCCAGCCCAGGTGAGGTCCGCGCTGTCGTGATAGGCAACGGACAGCTCGGTGACTTTTCGCAACCGTGCCTGCCACCGGATGTCCCCAGCCCGCCAGAAGATCAACCCCTGACATCTGGAACCGGCCCTAGCCGTCCCGGCTCAGGCCAAGCCGGTAGCCACCGCCCAGCACAGTCTGGATCACTGCCGGGTTCGCCCCGTCGTCCCCGAACTTGCGGCGCAAGTTCTTGACGTGTGAATCAATGGTCCGGTCGTAACCTTCGAACTCATGGCCGCGGACCCGGTTGATCAGCTCTGACCGTGTATACACCCGGCCCGGCACCGTGGCCAGCGCCACCAGGATCCCCCATTCGGTGGGCGTCAGCTCGACGGGGACGCCCCGTATCCGGGCCAGCCGCCGCGGCTCGTCGATGACCAGCGTCCCGTCGCCGTAACTGCGGACGGTCTGCGCCGCCGCTGCCGGGTCGCCGCGGCGCAAGATTGCCTTCACCCGCAACACCAGCTCACGCGGACTGAAGGGCTTCGTCACGTAGTCATCCGCGCCGGCTTCCAGCCCGTGGATGCGGTCCTGCTCGCTGCTCTTGGCGGTCAGCATGAGGATCGGCGTTGGCGCTATCGCCCGCAGCTCCGCGGCTACGGTCTCACCGGGCACGTCGGGCAGGCCCAGGTCCAGGATGACCAGATCGGGCGCCGCCGAGGACCCCAGCGTGATCGCTTCGGCCCCCGAGCCGGTGGACAGCACCGTGAACCCGGCCCGCTCCAGATAGGAGCGCACAAGTTCCCGCAGCCTGCGCTCATCCTCGACGAGCAGCACCGTCGCCGGCATCCCGTTCACCGCCATTCCCGCGGACCGTCGCAGCGGGCCGGATCACATTTCCGCGCCTGGCCGCCGCTCCATGCGGCAAGAGGACCTAGCCTCGCACGATCGTTCTTCACACGCGTACCACACCACTTCCACGGCAGTCGCCCCCCGGAGGGGTCAGATAAGAGAGGTGACACCCGAGGCAACGGACCGGACAGAGCAGACAGTGACCAGTGATGACCTGATCGTCGTGGCGCCGTGGCTGGTGTTCGGCGCGGGCCTGGCAGCTATCGGGCACCGGCTGTTCCGCCAGCGCCTTACCTCCGGCCACCTGCCTGGCGGGAGGCCGGGGCCGCCTGTGCAGGATCCCGACGCCGCGGACCCGCCCCCCGCTGGCGGGTGCCGGTCATCCGGAGCTCAGACGGGCAGCCGGAAGCAGGTCCGGTGAGTGCCCCGCGGCTGCTACGCTTGCGACCCGCAATTCAGTCTCCAACTGGCGTGACCCTGACCGGATGCGGCTCAGCAAGTAGCCATCCGCGGCTCCGCGGGATTCCCGCCGTTTGTCCCCGCCCCGGAGGCAGGCCGCACAGCGGTCCGCGGATCCGGGCCTTGTGTCGTACGCTGGCCAGATCGGCCAGATGCGCAGGACGCCTGGCGCTGCGGTGGCCCCAGTGCGCGGATGCCGGGCTGGCAGGTGTCACCGCCGCCCGGGGCAGCCGCGCGGCGGATAGTGCGGTCACGGAGGGCGGTAAGGGTCGTGCGGGCCCCAGGCAAGTTGCGCAGACTTCTGAGTTCCAGCGTGGGCTCACTCGCGCGGGGGGTGGTGAGCTCAGCGTCCTGGGTCCGAGCGCTTAACCTGCTGGTCTTGGCCAGAACCCGCTTGCTGGTTGCCGGCTGGTACTCGCTGGGCCAGCCGGCACCCCCGCAAACGAAGTGTGAAAGGGGGGCCGCGCCGGTGAGCATGACCGCGAATGCAGGCAGGCAGGCGGGCAGCGGTGGCCCGGTGCGTGCTTCAGCGGAGCCCGGTGCCTAGCCGCGGTCAGGGGCCAGTAGGGCTGCGCCTGGCACTGGCGTTTGTTGCCGTGGCGGTCCTGGCCGTTGGGCTGGTCGCCGGGCTGGCGGTGGTGTTCAGTGAAAGAGATATCTCGGTGCTGGTGCAGCAGCGCCGAAGCGACCTGACGCGCACGCTGACCGTCGATGCCGTCTCGACCTACAACACCGGCAAGCCCGGCTGGTCTGACGTGGACTTGAAGCCTGCGCTGGCGCTGGCCGAAAGCAGCGGCACGGAAGTTGCCATTGTCGACGCCCACGGCGAGGTGGTCGCTTCCACCCTCACACGCCCTGAGCACGCCTCCGGGATCCTGCGCAGTCCTCTGATCCTCCGTGGCCAGCGGATCGGCACCCTGCTGGTGAGGTTCAGCAGCAGCGGCGGCCTCGCCGCCTCCGCGGGCCGCCTGCGGACCTCCCTGGCCCGCGCTGTTATCGGCGCGGCCGGCCTGGCCGCCGTCCTGGCGCTCCTGGTAGCCCTCGTGGTTTCCCGGCGCATCAGCCGGCCGGTCACCCGCCTGATCGAGTCGGCCCGGGCAAGGGGCCGCGGGGACCGGCAGGCGCGGGTGGGCACCGTCGCCGGAGCTCCTGCCGAACTCCGGGAACTCGCGGCCACCTTCGACCAGATGGCCGACAACCTCGACGCCCAGGAACGGCTGAGGCAGGACCTGGTCGCGGACGTCGCCCACGAGCTGCGGACCCCTGTCGCAGTGCTCCAGGCCAACACCGAGGCTCTCCTCGACGGGATCGTGCCCCACACCCCCGAGCAGACCGCCGCCCTACACAACGAGGTGCTGCGGCTAGGCCGGCTGGTTGAAGACCTGCAGACCCTCGCCGCGGCGGAGGCCGCCGCCCTTCATCTCAGCATGCAACCATGCGATCTCGCGCTGATCGCCGCGGCTGCCGCCGACGACTGGGAAGCCAGCTTCACTGCCGCCCAGGTCAGCTTCGAGCGCCGGCTCGATCCCGCACCAGTCGAAGCCGACCCCGGCAGGCTGCACCAGGTCATTACCAACCTGCTGAGCAACGCGCTGAAATTCACCCCGCCCGGCGGCAGGGTACAGATGACACTTACCCAAGTCGGCGGCCAAGCCCGCCTTGAGGTCAGCGACACCGGGCCGGGCATCACCGCGAAGGACCAGCCACACGTATTCGAACGGCTCTGGCGGGGCGCCAGGGCCGCCCACACGGCCGGCAGCGGCATCGGCCTCGCTGTCGCCGCAGAACTGGCCGATGCCCACCATGGAAGCATCGAGCTCAGCAGTCAGCCCGGCAACGGCACACGCTTCACCCTGGTCCTCCCCCTGACCCTCGGCACCGCCTCCCGGCCATACTAACGGCGCAAGCATGCGGCCACGCCGGCCGTTCGCCGCCCAGTCAGCTACGGCCCGGGTCATCCACAACCCACCATCCCAGCCAGGCATCATCACGCCCGCACAGACCGCCCACCGCATTTTGGGGCGTGCTGGCAGGGAAACTCAAGACCGGTTCACTAGTTGGCCAGGGGCCATCTCAGGTCCCTGGCCAGTCGTGTGCGCCGGTGGAAGCAGCGGGAGCGGGACTGGTGGCCGCGCCTCCATGCGAGGACCACACGTACCTCATCACGAATCCACGCGCGCCGGCTTGCATGAAAGCACGCTCCGCCCTGGCCGGAGAAACACCTGGCACCTGGAGGCCGTAGTGTCCGCCAACACCATCACCGCTACCATCTCGCACGCTGCCGCCATGCCGCGGCGCGAGCTGGCCGGGCGGGCGCTCATGTGGCTCGCTGTCCTAGGCGCGGTCGGGGCGGCTGGGACGGCGCTCCTGACCGTACTGGACGCCGACGGCGCGACAAAGGTCGTCGAGACCTGGCGGATGTACGGCCTGGTCGTCTTCACCGGCCTGTTCGTGCTGCTGATGCTGCGCCCGCGCCACTACCGGGGGGTGTGGGAACTCGTCATCGCCAGCAAGCTCGCAATGACTCTCACCGCGGTCGGCTACGCCGCCCACGGCGGCATCGCCGGTGCCGCGACCATCATCGGCTGGGACGGCGGCCTCGCCGCCGTCCTCATCGCGGCCTTCATCTGCTGCCGCGGCTGGAGCGCCGTTCCCCGGCTCCGCGGCGCCGAGGCGCCGAGGCGCCGAGGCGCGAGCGGCAGCGTGGCATGACAATGCCGCGATGGTCCAGTCACTGCCGGGTCCTGCTGCGGGCGCGGAAATGCACGGCAGGCCGTCATGACGGTGATCGTTTACGGGGATTTCAACTGCCCTTATTCCTACCTTGCCAGCCAGCGGGCCGACGAGCTGAACCGGACGGCAACAGAAATGGTCGGCTGGCGGGCAGTCGAGCACGACCGGGGACTGGCGCTCACCGGCACGCCATCGGACCGCGACCAGGCAGCCTGGGAGCGGGAACTGGCCGAAGTGGCGCGGCTGGCCCTGCCCGGTGAGCACGTGCCGCCGGCCGCACCCTCCGTAATCAGCAACACCAGGGCCGCGGTCGCCGCCTACGCCGAGGCGGTCACCGATGGCGTCGCCGCTGAGCTGCGCCGGCGGCTGTTCCGCGCCATCTGGGCCGGGGCCGGCATCTCAGCGGCGCCTATGAGGTGCGGTGCCTGATCACTGCCGTGATGTGGCCGGCCGAGGACATCAGCACCCGCCTGGCCAGCCCGGACTTCCCCAGCATGCTGCTCCGTGACCCGGATCTCACCCGGATCACGCGCCGCTCGGGCGGAACCATCGCCCCTGACGGCGGTCCGCTGACCACGGCGGGGTACCGGCGGATCCGGCAGTGGCGGCACGACTGGCTTGCGCTGCCCGCCCAGACTATCCCGGCGGTCATCGGGTCAGACGGGGTCTTGCGATCCGGCGCTGATGGCTTGCACTATCTCGCAGATCTAGCAGAGCGCACCGGCGCCGGCAACCAGGCCGATCGTGCTGGCACCGCGACGGGCGGGGCCGGCGGCACGGCGGCACGGCCGGGTAGGGTCCGCCCGGCTGCGCGGGCGGCCTGAGCCGGGCGGCGGAAGCGGGCACGGATTCCTAGCGGTCCCGGGCCGGATGGCCAACGGGTTGCAGGTGTGGTTGCCGCCGCGCACATGCAGGCGTCGGCCGCAGTTGTCGCCGCACCTCAGGTGGTGCCGGTACCTGAGTGGCTGGCGTTGCACCTGCTGATGCCCGGTGCGGCCACGTACGCGTTGTTCGTCTGGAGCCGTTCTTGGCACGTTCCCGCTGCTACTGGCGGTCGCGCTGGCTGCAGTTCCCCTGCTCTGGGAGCCGGGTGCACGGGCACGAGGTGCCGCAACGGCCGGCGAGCGGGCACGTAGCGCCAAGGGGTAACGACGTCAGCGGACGGCGCAGCCCAAGTTTCATCCATCCGCGGGGCGTCACGTCAGTACATGAAGTCTCAGAAGTGAATCGCCAGCCCGTCCACCGCCATTGCGGCCTCGCCAACGATCTCGGCCAGGGAAGGGTGAGCGTGCACGTTCATCCCGAGCTCCTTGGGGGTGCCCTCGACCAGCTTGGCGAAGCTGCCTTCGGCGATCAGCTCGGTGACGTGGGGGCCGATTGCGTGCATGCCGAGGATGAGGTCGGTGTCGGCATCGACGACGATCTTGAGGAAGCCGTCCGGGTCTCCCTCGATCAGCGCCTTGCCGATGGCGCGGAACGGGAACTTTGACTCCTTGACCTGGTGGCCCTGCTCCTCGGCCTGCTGCTTGGTCAGGCCGAAGGACGCAATCTCGGGGCGGCAGAAGGTGACGCGCGGGATCAGGTTCTGGTCGATCGGCAGGGGATCCTGGCCGGCCATGTGCTCCACGGCGACGATCCCCTCATGGGCCGCCGCGTGGGCGAGCCAGTAACCGCCGATCACGTCGCCGGCAGCGTACACGCCGGGCTCGGCGGTCCGATAGAACTCGTCCACCTGGATCTGACCGCGGTCGTCCAGCTGAACCTCGGTGGCGTCCAGGTTGAGGGCCTCAACTACGGTCGTGCGCCCGACGGCGACGAGCAGCACCTCGGCCTCGAGCGTTTCCTCGCTGTCCTTGCCTTCGACCTTGATCGTCACGCCGTTCTCGGTCTTCTTGAGGCTGGACGGATCGGCCTTCGTGCTCGTCATCACCCGGATGCCGCGTCGCTCGAAGACCTTTTCGATCTCCGCTGAGATCTCGGCGTCCTCGGCCGGGACGATACGGTCCAGGAGCTCGACCAGCGTTACCTCGGTGCCGAAATCGTTGTACAGGCTGGCGAACTCAACGCCCACCGCTCCGCTGCCCAGGACGATGACCGACGCGGGGGGATCGTCGGTGCTGGTGACCACGTCGTCGCTGGAGATGACCTTCCCGCCATCGATCTCGAGGCCAGGAAGGGTGGCGACGGCCGAGCCGGTGGCGAGGAGTACGTTGGCCGTCTCGAGTTCGGTCCCCTCGCCGTCCCCGTCCTGCACCTTCACCCGCTTGGGCTCGATGAAGCTCCCGGTGCCCCGGAACACCTGCACCTTGTTCTTCTTCATCAGGCCCCGGACGCCCCGCCGCAGCTGGTCGACCACCTGATCCTTGCGGCTGGCGGCCTGGGCGTAGTCGAATTCCACCTGACCCGCCGTGACTCCGAAGTCGCTGCCATTCCTGGCGTCGTGCAACCTCGCCGCGGACTGCAGGAGCGCCTTGGTCGGGATGCAGCCGACGTTCAGGCATGTCCCTCCCAGGTGCTCCCCCCTCTCGATCAGCGCGACGCTCATTCCCAGCTGGCTCGCACGGATCGCCGGGATGTACCCAGCGTTTCCGCCGCCGATGATCACGAGATCGAACCTGTCCGACACATCCGCTCCTTTGCCTGGTTCCTAGACGGTCAGCAAGGTTGGCCTCTGCAGCAGCCGCTTGACCTCCGCCAGGTAGAGCGCGTTCTCCGTGCCGTTTACGACGCGGTGGTCCGAGCCGATCGTCAGCTTCATCGTGTTCTGCGGAACGACGTTGTCCTCCGCGTCGAACCCTGGGCGCCGGATGAGGCTGCTCACCGCCACGATCGCCACCGACGGCGGGTTGACGATCGCCGTGAAGCTCTCCACGCCGTACATGCCCATGTTTGAAACGGTGAACGTGCCTCCTTGGAACTCGTGAGGCTCCAGCTTGCCCTCGCGGGCTCGTGAAGCGAGCTCCTTGGCCGCGATCGAGATACCCGACAGTGTCTTGTCGGCGACGTCCTTGATCACCGGGGTGATGAGCCCGTCCTCGAGCGCGACCGCCATGGCAAGGTCCACCGTCGCGTGCCACTCGATGCCCTCGGAGGTCCACAGCGAGTTGAGCTTCGGAAACTTGCGCAGCGCCACCGCGCACGCCTTCATGACGAAATCGTTGATCGAGAGCTTGATGCCGTCTTCTTCGAGTCCCGCGTTGAGCAGCTTGCGCAGTGCCAGCAAGTCATCCACGTGGACTCCCACGGTGGCGTAATGGTGGGGCGCCTGCTGCCAGGACTGCTGCATCCGCTCGCCGACGACCCGCTGCATCCGGGAAAGCGGCTTGAGCTCGGTCCCGGGAGCGCCGGTCGGCGCCGGGCCGGCTGTCGCTGAATCGGCAGGGCGCTCCTCGACGGGGCCACCATCGGTCTCGAGAGCGGTGCGCACGTCGCGCTCGACGATGCGACCCGCCGGGCCCGTACCCCGGATCCCCGAAAGATCGATGTTGTGTTCCCCAGCCAGGCGACGGACGATGGGCGAAGCCCTCACCCTTCCGTCCGCGGACCGCTCCGCGGGCGACGGGCCGCCTTCCTCGTCCCCGGGCGCCTTGCCTTCCTGCTTCTCGGGCGCTTCGGCCTCCGTCGCGGTTGCCGCGGGCGCCTCATCCGCGCCGTCGCCACGCGCGCCGTCCTCGGCCTGCTTGGCCTCGCGGCGCGCTGGCGCCTCCTCGCCCTCGCCGACGATCACGGCTATCGCCTCGCCCACCGGCACAGCGTCGCCCTCGCCGGCGATGATCTCCTGGAGGATGCCGGCGTCCTCGGCGGTGAGCTCCATCGTCGTCTTGTCGGTCTCGATCTCGGCCAGGACATCTCCGACCTCCACCTCGTCGCCCTCGCTTTTCAGCCAGGTGCCGAGGGTTCCCGCCTCCATCGCATCCCCCATCTTGGGCATGATCACCTCGGGCATCTTTACTTCTCCTCCCGGTAGAGAACCCGGCGAGCGGCCTCGACCACCTGCTGCTCGTTCGGGAAGGCCGCGAGCTCGAGGTTCCGCGCGAAAGGCGCCGGGACTTCCGCTCCGCTCACCCGCTCCACCGGAGCATCCAGGCAGTCGAACGCCCTGTCCTGGATGATCGCCGCCACCTCGCTGGCCACCCCGAACCAGCGCCATTGCTCCTGCACGGCGACCGCGCGGTGGGTCTTCTCGACCGATTTGACGAGCGCATCTTCGTCCATTGGCCGCAAGCTGCGCAGGTCGATGACCTCGGCATCGATGCCGTCGGCCGCCAGCGTGTCGGCTGCTCGCAGGCACAGCGCCACCTGGCGCCCGTAGGAGATCAGCGTGACATCGCCGCCCTCGCGGGCGATGCGAGCCTTGCCAAAGGGGATCGGGCTGTCCTCGTCGACCTCGCCCTTGGTGCCATAGAGTGCCCCGGCTTCCAGGAAGATCACGCAGTTGTCGTCGCGGACAGCCGTGAGCATCATGCCCTTCGCATCGTTGGGGCTCGCGGGAGCCACCACCTTCAAGCCGGGGAAGTGCCCATAGAAGGACTCCAGGGAATGAGTGTGCTGGGCGGAGAGCTGCACCCCTCCGCCGTTGGGTCCCCGGATCACCAGCGGAACCTTGACCTGGCCGCCGGAGAAATAGCGGACCTTCGCGGCGTTCTGGATGATCTGATCGACCGCCAGGAACGAGAAGTTCATGGTCATCATCTCGACGATGGGCCGCAAGCCCATCATGGCCATGCCGATGGCCGCTCCCGTGAATCCACCCTCGCAGATCGGGGTGTCGATCACCCTTTTGGCGCCGTACTGCTCGAGGAGGTCAACGGTGATGAGCTGAGTGCCGCCGTAGACGCCGATGTCCTCACCGATGAGGACGACGCTCTCGTCGCGGTCCAGCTCGTGGACGATCGCCTCGCGCAGGGCCTCGCGATAGGTCTTGATCTCGGGCATCTACTGGTGTCCCATGTACTCGTCGCCGCCCGCGAGAACGTCGGTGTAAAGCTCCTCTTCGGATGGCTGCTCACTGCCGGCGGCGAACTCGATCGCCTTCCCCACCTCGTCTCTGACCCCACTCTTGATCTCGTCGATCATGTCGGCCTCCAGCGCCTCCGCCTCCAGCAACCTCCGTTCCAGCGTGTCGATGGGGTCGCGCTCGCGCCACTGGGCGACCTCTTTCTTGGTGCGGTACCTCTCAACGAAGTCGGCGGCGCCGTGGGAGGCGAGCCGGTAGGTCACCGCCTCGACCGCGCAGGGCTTGCCGCTCTCGCGCACCTGCTGGGTTACCCGCGCGGCGCACTCGAGGACCGCCTCGAGGTCCATGCCGTCGACCTTCTCGCGTTCGATGCCGTAGGCGTCGAACTTCGCCGCCAGGTCGGTCATCGCCGTTGAACGCTCGACCGACGTGCCCATCGCGTACTGGTTGTTCTCGACGACGAACACCACCGGGCAGTTGCCGTCCCTGCCCCACAGCCCAGCCAGGTTGGCTGCCTCATGGAAGGCGCCGGTCTGGAGCGCCCCGTCTCCGAGGTAGAGCTGGCAGATGTGGTCGGTTCCCTGGTATCTGAGGGCGTAAGCGAACCCCACGCCCAACGGGATGTGGCCTCCGACGATCCCGTATCCGCCCCAGAGGCCCTGGTCGATGGCGAACAGGTGCATCGAGCCCCCCTTGCCCTTACTTAGCCCGTCCCGGCGGCCGTAGAGCTCAGCCATGACCTTTCGGGGATCGCACCGCAGCAGGAGTGCGTGAGCGTGATCACGATAGCCGGTGATCACCTTGTCTCCTTCCCGGACGTGCGCCAGGAAGCCGGCGGCCACGGCCTCCTGGCCGGTGTATAGGTGCAGGTAGCCGCCAATCGCGCCCTTCCGGAACGACTTCTGACAGGACTCCTCGAACATCCGTACGAGCAGCATCTGGCGGTAAAGATCGACCAGGCCCTCGCGGCCCGGGCCGACTCGACCGTCGCCGGCCTCGGCGTCGGCCTGCCCGTCGGCGGGTTCTGTTGCCTTCGCCATCAGCCCTCCCCAGCTCCTCCCCAGCTCAACGCTCGCCCGCCGCCAGCGGCTCGCGGGCCCCTGCCATGACCATGCTCAGCTATGCTGCCGGAACCGGCTTGCACATTTCCTGCGGGTTCCCTGCGGCTGCCGCGGGCGATGGAGGTACGCACACGCCGCAGGGCTGGCCCTGACGGCGGAATACTTGCGCGCGGTCACCGGCACTGCACCCGACAGCTGGGTCCCCCCGGCTATGCCACGCGAAGCCGCGGACGGCCACCTGGGAAAGTGCCTGCGGGTCTTGTGCCGGGCTGGTTGCCCACAGAGCTGTTGCGCCATGGTGTCAGCCGGGGAGTGCCTCCAGTGGGACTTGCGGGTCGGTGAGCCTGCCGGCGTTGACGGGCTTACCGGAGCGAACGAGCGCCTGGATCGCGTCGCTGGCATCCCAGATATTCACGTTCATGCCGGCTAGCACGCGCCCGCCTGCGAGCCAGAAGGCGATGAACTCCCGCCGGGCAACGTCACCGCGGAAGACCACCTCGTCATAGCCGCCGGGCTCGACGTAGCCGGAGTATTCCATGCCGAGGTCGTACTGGTCGGTGAAGAAGTACGGCACCCGGTCGTAGGCGACGTGCTGGCCGAGCATCGCCTTGGCCGCGGCCTGCGGCTGGTGCAGCGCGTTGGCCCAGTGCTCGACCCGGATGTGCTTGCCTAGCAGGGGGTGGAAGGCGTTGGCGACGTCCCCGGCGGCGTAGATGTCAGGGTCGGAGGAGCGCAGCTGCGCGTCGACCCGGATGCCGTTGCCGGACTGCAGGCCCGCCGCGGCGGCGAGCTGGCTGTTGGGCGTGATCCCGATCCCGGCGATGACCGCGTTGGCCGGGATGTGGCGGCCGTCGGCCAGGCGCACCCCGGTGGCTTTGCCGTCGTTGCCGGTGATCTCGGTGATCTGCACGCCGCAGCGCAGGTCCACGTCGTGCTCGCGGTGCAGGCCGGCGAAGATCTGGGCGACCTGGCGGCCGAGGACCCGAAGCAGCGGCAGTTCCGCCGTCTCCAGCACGGTGACCCCGGCGCCAACGGCGCGGGCCGCGGCCGCCGTCTCCAGGCCGATCCAGCCGCCGCCGATCACCGCGACCCGTGATGCTGACCGGAAGGCAGTCTTGATCTGGTCGCTGTCGGCGACGCTTCGCAGGTAGAGCACCCCGTCCAGGCCGGCCCGGCACGGAGAGGCGGCGGGGTGAAGAGCCGGTGGCCAGCAGCAGCTTGGCGTAGCCCACCCGGCTGCCGTCCGCGAGGCCAACCTCGTGGGCGGCGGGGTCGATGCCGGTGACCGTTACGCCGAGGCGCAGGTCGATGTCGTGCTCGGCGTACCACTGCTGCGGATGGACGTAGATCGTCTCCCGTTCGGCCTTGCCGAGCAGGTAGTCCTTCGACAGCGGCGGCCGCTCATACGGCCGTTCGCTTTCAGCGCCAATCAGGAGGAGCGGGCCGGTGAAGCCCTCCGCCCGCAGCGTCTCCGCCGCTTTCGCGCCGGCGAGGCTCGCCCCGGCGATCACATACGCGCTGTTCCCGCTCATGTCAGCTCCCTTGCTGTGGCAGAGACGGCCGCCGCAGGCTGGCGGTGAGCTGCTCGCCCAGCTGCTGCCAGCTGGCGTCGAACTTGGTGACCGCGTCGTCCTCGAGGCCCTGGACGACCTCGTCATAGTCGATGCCGATCGCCTGCAGCCGGCTGAGCAACCCGCGTGCTTCGGTGTAGTGCCCGCGCACCGAGTCCGCGGGTATCACGCCGTGGTCGGCGACCGCCCGCAGGGTGGCTTCCGGCATGGTGTTGACCACGCCCGGGGCGACCAGGCCGGTCACGTACCGGGTGTCCGGGTAGGCCGGGTCCTTGACCGAGGTGGAGGCCCACAGCGGGCGTTGCGGCCGGGCCCCGGCCGCCTCCAGCGCGGCCCACCGCGGCGAGCTGAACACCCGCTCGTACTGTTCATAGGCGAGCTGCGCGTTCGCGATCGCGGCCCGGCCGCGCAGTGCGGCGGCCTCGGCGGTGCCGATCTTGTCCAGCCGCGCGTCAACCTCGCTGTCCACCCGGGATACGAAGAAGGATGCGACCGAGCCCATGGCGGCCAGGTCATGGCCGGCCTGGCGGGCCCGTTCCATGCCCTCCAGGAATACGTCCATGACACCGTTGTAGCGCTTAAGGGAAAAGATCAGGGTGACGTTGATGCTGATCCCCTCGGCCAGGCACGCGGCGACCGCGGGCAGTCCCTGCCGGGCCGCCGGGATCTTGATGAACAGGTTGGGCCGGTCCACCAGCCACCACAGGGCGCGGGCCTCGGCGGCAGTCGCCTGGGTGTCGTGGGCGAGCCGCGGGTCCACCTCGATCGACACCCGCCCGTCCACCCCCCCGGTCGTGTCGTAGATCGGCCGGAGCACGTCGCAGGCCCAGCGCACGTCGAACGTGGTCAGCGCGCGCAGCGCCTCACCCACGGCCACGCCGCGCTGCGCCAGGTCCCCGATCTGGCCGTCATAGGCATCGCTGCCGGTGATCGCCCTGGCGAAAATGCTGGGATTGGTGGTCACCCCCACCACATGGTCACGGCCGGCCAGGCCAGCCAGGCTCCCCGAGGTCAGCCGTTGCCGGCTCAGGTCATCCAGCCAGATCGCGACCCCGGAGTCACTCAGCGCAGCCAGCGGATTTGTCATCGGACGGTCCTCCTTCCCGCCTCACGGGCGGCATCATGGTCAGCCCGGCACGCCGGCCAGGGCGAAGAACTCGGCCCGGGAACGCGCATCTGCGCGCAGCGTTCCCAGCAGCGCCGAGGTGATGGTCGTGGCGCCGAGTGCCCGCACCCCGCGCAGCGTCATGCACGAGTGCCCCGCCTGCAGCACCACGCCAGCACCGCGGGGACGCAGACAGGCGGCCAGGCACTCGGCAACCTGCTTAGTCAGCCGCTCCTGAGTCCGCGGCCGGGCCGCGAAGTGCTCGACCAGCCGGGCCAGCTTGGACAGGCCCAGGATGCGCTCTCCGGGCAGGTAGCCAACATGGGCGAGGCCGGAAAAGGGCAGCAGATGGTGCTCGCAGACCGCCCGGAACGGGATGGCGCGGGCCAGCACCAGCTCGTCGTAGCCTTCCTCGTTCGGGAAAGTCGTCATGCGAAACGCCTTCGCGTCGAACAGTTCGGCGAAGGCACGGGCCATCCGGGCTGGCGTCTCCCGCAGGTCCTCGCTGGCAACGTCGATACCCAGCGCAGCCAGGAACTCCCCGGCCGCGCGCTCCGCCGCTCCCAGGTCAACGCCCGGCTCCCCGGCCGGCGCCAGCAGGTCCCGGCCCGTGTCCCAGTCCCGCCGCAGCAACGCTCCCTCACCCGACGCCATGGTCAGTTCCTGTGTCATGAGTCTTCGGTCCTCCGGGTTTCGCCTGCTGGCGGGCCGACGCCGATGACGACACAGCAGCGTCCCGGCCAGGGATCAAGCACGGGGTACATCCCGCCAGCCGATCGAACGAGAGCGTCGGTGCTTGCGGACATGATGGCCTCCTTGTGGCAGGGCGCGGGTCCCGGCCAGATCCGGGGCTTAGCTGCCATGAGACACGGTGGGCGTGATTTCTGAGTGCGGTGCTTGTGGCAGGCGGATGGAGAAAGGCAGGTTCGATGGGCGTTTGCCGGCGGGCGTCCGGCTCGGACGTGGCAGCCGGGTCGGCATGGCGTGCAGCGCGGGAGCCTGCCACGGTGTCCGGCGCGGACCGTGAGGCTCGTTCTGCCGGTGACGTGGCAAGGGACTGGCCAGATGGTGGCGATGCCGGCGTGGGCGATCAGCGAGCGAGGAGGTGACCGCCGGCGTCAGCAGCGCCCGGCTCCTTTACCGGGCGCTCCGCCACTTCGGCGCGATGCAGCGACGCGGGCGTCCGGTCCGGGCCAGGTGCTCGGGTGCTGTTAATGCCGCTCTTCGCCGAGAGCGTGCAGCGCCACCGTGGAATGGGCGAAGGCGCCGCCCGCCCGCATCTCGGCTGCGACCCAGATCGCTTCCATGATCTCTTCATCGGTTGCGCCGGCCCGGTGGGCGAGCTTGGTGTGGCCGGCTATGCAGTAGGGGCACTGGGTGACGTGCGCGACGGCGACGGCGATCAGCTGCTTGGCCTTGCCCGGCAGGGCGCCGTCGGCGAAGGCCTGCTTGCTGAATGCGTCGAATGCCTGGTGAATCGCGGGAGCGAGCTCGCGGCGGCGCGCGCCGATCTCGCGGGTAGCGGGGGGGTAGACCACATTGGTCATGACCAGTTCCTTTCTTCGCTGTCGCGGCTGCGCACAGGGCGCCTGGCGCCTTCCGCGGCCGTTAAGCGCCCGGACTGCAGGGACTCGTGGCGGGCGTGAGTGCCCGCGGATCCCACATGGATCATCCTGCGGCGGCGGCATTGCAGATTCCCTGCACGCCTACCACATGCACCGCCGCGGCCAGGTACCCGGTACCGCCCGGCGCGTCATCTCCGCGGCCCGGTGAGCTCGGGAACGGGCACGCCGAGGACCGACAGTACCTCCCGGACCATCTGGCGCCGACCCGGCCTCGCCGGAAGTCCTCGGCCGGACCGTCGATCAGCTGCTGGGAGGGGGTGTGGGCGTGCACGGCGGTCATGATCGCCTGGCGTACGCCGATTCGCCGGCTCATCACCTCGGCGACCGGCGCGATGCGGTTGGTGGTGCAGCTCGCGCAGGAGATCATCTGCTGCCCGGCGGGGGCCTGGTTCACGCCGTGCACCACGGTCGCGACGGTCTCGGCCCGCGCCGGAGCCGGCAAGCTGGCGAACCGGGCGCCCGCTGCTAGGTGCTTCCTCAGGTCCTCCTCGCGGCGGAACGCTCCGGTGTACGCCAGCACCAGGTCCACGCCGAGCTTCTCCGGGGCAGCCCGGCAGGCGAGGACCCGGACCGGCCGCCCGTCCATGATCAGCGAGTCGCCGCGGACGGCCATTGGCATGCCGTAGCGCCCGCAGACAGTGTCATACCGGAGCAGGTAGGCTATGTGGCTCGCCGGGATCCGGTCGTTGACGGCGGCCGCGTCGGCTCCGTCAATGCCGAGCGCGATCTTCAGGGCGCCCGGCCGATCCGGCCGAGGCCGTTGATGGCGATGCGCGCCATGGCACCCTCCTGCCCCGGCGGGCCCTACGGTGACCCCCGCCTGCCCGGTCGTTTAGCTGAGGAGAACCCGGTCGTTTAGCTCAGGAGAATCAGCCCCCGCGCCGTGCACCCGCGCGGGGCAAACGGCCGCAAGGAACCTGCAAGCAGGGCGCGTGACGATAGGACCCGGGCCTGAGCGGGAATGACACTGGCGGCGAGCGCCTGCTTGCCGCGGCTGTCCGGAGGAGGATAGCGGGAGATGGCGATGCGGCAGGCACCCGGATCCGCGCCGGGCGGGGTGCGGTCACCGGGACGGGAGACGATCGGGGCCCGGACGCTGCGGACCGACCGGTGGTGGGCCTACCCCGCGGTCACTTTCGGCGTGCTACTGGCGTTCGTCGCCTATGCGACGTACGCGGCGGTCGCGAACCGCGACTACTACGCGGCCCCGTACATATCCCCGTTCTACTCGCCGTGCCTGTCCTTCCACTGCGGGATGGTGCCGGGCTCGCATGGCGTCCCCCACCTGGGCTGGTTCGGCACCTGGTGGATCATCACCCCCGCGGTGATCATCCTGATCTTCCCGCTCGGGTTCCGGATGACCTGCTACTACTACCGCAAGGCCTACTACCGGTCATGGTGGCTGTCCCCGCGCCTGCGCCGTCGCCGAGCCGCACCGCCGCTACACCGGCGAGACCCGGTTCCCGCTACTCGGACAGAACATCCACCGGTACTTCTTCTACGCCGCGCTGGTCTTCAACGTGATCCTGAGCTGGGACGCGATCGTCGCGTTCGACTTCGGCGGCCACATCGGGATCGGCGTGGGCTCGGGGGTCCTGGTGATCAACGCGGCGCTGCTGTGGCTGTACTCGCTGTCCTGCCACGCCTGCCGGCACGCCGTCGGCGGCCGGATCAACCACTTCTCCAGGCACCCCATCCGGTACCGGGCGTGGACGCTGGTGTCCCGGCTCAACCCCTACCACGGCAACTTCGCCTGGCTGTCCCTGGTCTGGGTGGCACTGACCGACCTGTACGTGCGGCTGGCCGCGGCCGGGGTGATCCACGACCCGCGAGTGTTCTGAAGGGAGGACGGCGATGGCGGACCAGGCCACCAGGTACCTGCGGGTGTGGCGCGGCGACAAGACCGGCGGCGGGCTCGCGGACTACACGGTTGCCGTGCACGAGGGCGAGGTGGTGCTGGACGTGCTGCACCGGCTGCAGGCCACCCAGGCCGGGGACCTGGCGATCCGGTGGAACTGCAAGGCCGGGAAATGCGGATCGTGCAGCGCCGAGATCAACGGCCGCCCGAAGCTGCTGTGCATGACCCGTCTCTCCGCGCTGCCGCCTGGTCCGATCACGATCACGCCGCTGCGCACCTTCCCGGTGATCCGCGACCTGGTCACCGACGTGTCGGCCAGCTACGACTGGGCGCTGCGGGTGCCGTCCTTCGCCCCGCCGGACGGATTGAAGCCCGGCGAGTACCGGATGCGGCAGGCGGACGTCGACCGCAGCCAGGAGTTCCGCAAGTGCATCGAGTGCTGGCTGTGCCAGGACGTCTGCCACGTGATCCGCGACCACGAGGACAACAAGCCGGCCTACGCCGGGCCCCGGTACTTCATCCGGCACGCCGAGCTGGACATGCACCCGCTCGACACCGGCGACCGGCGCGGCGTGCTGTGCGAGCGGCAGGGCCTGGGCCTGTGCAACATCACCAAGTGCTGCACCGAGGTCTGCCCGGCCGGGATCAAGATCACCGACAACGGGATCATCCCGATGAAGGAGCGCGTCGCCGACCTGCGCTATGACCCGGTGGGCCGGGTGGTCCGGTCCTGGCGCCGCCGGGAGGGACGCAAGCCCGCCAGCGGACCGTGATGCTCCGGACGCGGCCGGAAAATCCAGGGCCAGAACGCAGGGTGCCGGGAGGGCCGTCACCGGCCGCGCGCCGGGTGACGCGGGAAAGGAGGGCCGCAGCGATGCGGGTCAATTACGCGAAGCAGTTCCCGGCCGGGGCGGGCGCCATGGCCTCGCTGGAGCAGGCGGTGCGGGCCAGCGCCCTGGAGCCGGGCCTGCTGGAGCTGGTCCGGATCCGGGCGTCGCAGATTAACCGGTGCGCCTACTGCCTGGCGATGCACAACCGGGACGCCAGGGCCCGCGGCGAGCGCGCCACCCGGCTGGACACGGTCGCCGCGTGGCGGGAGGCGCCGTTCTTCAATGCCCGGGAGCGGGCCGCGTTGGCCTGGTGCGAGGCGCTGACCGAGCTGCCCGCGCCGGCGCGCCCGACGACGTGTACGCCGTGGTGGAGGCCGTGTTCTCACCCGTCGAGATCGCGGCCCTGACGTTCGCGATCGTGGCGATCAACGGCTGGAACCGGCTCGCGGTCGGGCTCAGCGCCGAGGTCACCAGCCTGGACGGCCTCGATCTCCCCGGGGACACCCGGGAGCCACCCGAACCGGCCGGAGCGGCGTGATGAACGCGCCGCCCGCGGCGGGCAGCTTCGGTGCCGCTGGCTCCCTGGACACCGGCGGCGCCAGCTACCGGATCTACCGGCTGGACGCGGTCGGGGGTTCCGCGCGGCTGCCGTTCAGCCTCAAAGTGCTGCTGGAAAACCTGCTGCGCAACGAGGACGGCCGGCTGGTCACCGCCGCCCAGATCGAGGCGCTGGCCGGCTGGGATCCGGCGGCGGAGCCGTCGGCGGAGATCCAGTTCACCCCGGCCCGGGTGCTGCTGCAGGACTTCACCGGCGTGCCGTGCATCGTCGACCTGGCCGCGATGCGGGAGGCGATGGCCGCGCTGGGCGGCGATCCGGCGCGGATCAGCCCGCTGCGCCCGGTCGAGCTGATCATCGACCACTCGGTCATCGCCGACCACTTCGGCCGCCCGGACGCGCTGGAGCGCAACATCGAGCTGGAGTACCGGCGCAACGCCGAGCGCTACCAGTTCCTGCGCTGGGGCCAGCAGGCGCTGCACGGGCTGCGGGTCGTCCCGCCCGGCACGGGGATCTGCCACCAGGTCAACATCGAGCACCTGGCCCGGGTGGTGTTCGCCGAGGACGGTGTCGCGTTCTGCGACACCCTGGTCGGCACCGACTCGCACACCCCGATGGTCAACGGCCTGGGCGTGCTCGGCTGGGGCGTGGGCGGCATCGAGGCCGAGGCGGCGATGCTCGGCCAGCCGGTGAGCATGCTCATCCCGAAGGTGATCGGAGTCCGGCTGGCCGGCCAGCTGCCCGAGGGCAGCACCGCCACCGACCTGGTGCTCACCATCGCCGAGCTGCTCCGCTCGGTCGGCGTGGTGGGCACGTTCGTGGAGTTCTTCGGCCCGGGCGTGGCCGCGGTCCCGGCGGCCAACCGGGCCACGATCGGGAACATGAGCCCCGAGTACGGCTCCACCTGCGCGATCTTCCCCATCGACGAGGTGACCCTGTCCTATCTCCGGCTGACCGGCCGCCCCGAGACACAGGTCGCTCTGGTCGAGGCGTACGCCAAGGAACAGGGACTGTGGCACGACCCGGCGCACGCGCCGGCCTATTCCCAGGTCCTCGACCTGGACCTGTCCGAGGTCACCCCGTCGATCGCCGGGCCGAGACGGCCGCAAGACCGGATCCCGCTGGCGCGGGCGCCCCGGGCGTTCCGCGCGGTGCTCGGCGGCTCCGCCCGCGTCAGCACGCCGCTGGTCGGCCTGGACGCCAGCGGCGCCGAGTCGTTCCCGGCCTCGGACCCGGTCGCGGTGACCGGTGACCGCGACGGCGACCGGCCCGCCACGCTCGGCCCGGCCGGCGGCCTCCCCGGCCGACCGCGCGACCCGATGCTGATCACGCTGGACGACGGCCGGAAAGCCGAGCTCGACCACGGCGCGGTGGTGATCGCCGCGATCACCTCCTGCACCAACACCTCCAACCCGGAGGTGATGATCGGCGCCGCGCTGCTGGCGAAGAAGGCCGCGGAGCGGGGACTGGCCCCGCAGCCCTGGGTGAAGACCTCACTGGCCCCGGGCTCGCGGGTGGTGATGGACTACTACGACCGGGCCGGCCTGACCGGTTACCTGGACAAGCTCGGCTTCAACCTGGTCGGCTACGGCTGCACCACGTGCATCGGCAACTCCGGGCCGCTCATCCCCGCGGTGTCCCGCGCCGTCGCCGAGGGCGGCCTTGCGGTCTGCTCGGTGCTGTCCGGGAACCGCAACTTCGAGGGCCGCATCCACCCCGAGACCAAGCTGAACTACCTCGCGTCGCCGCCGCTGGTGGTCGCCTACGCGCTGGCCGGGACCATGGACGCCGACCTCACCGCCGACCCGCTGGGCACCGGCAGCGACGGGCAGCCAGTGTACTTGCGCGACATCTGGCCGTCCCAGGCCGAGATCGGCGAGGTCATCGCCTCCTGCCTGCGTCCGGAGATGTACACCCGCGAGTACGCCGAAGTGTTCGCCGGCGACCAGCGGTGGCAGGCCCTGCCGGTCCCGGCCGGCGATGCCTTCGCCTGGGATCCGTCCTCCACCTACGTGCGCAGGCCGCCCTACTTCGACGGCCTGACCGCCGGGCCCGGCCCGCTGGCCGACATCGAGGGCGCCCGGGTGCTGGCCCTGCTCGGCGACTCGGTCACCACCGACCACATCTCCCCGGCCGGCGCGATCAAGGCGGACTCCCCGGCCGGGCGCTACCTGCGCGAGCACGGCGTGCAGCCAGCAGACTTCAACTCCTACGGGTCCCGGCGCGGCAATCACGAGGTGATGATCCGCGGCACCTTCGCCAACATCCGGCTGCGCAACCAGCTCGCCCCCGGCACCGAGGGCGGGTTCACCCGCCACCTGCCCGGCGGCGAGCAAATGAGCATCTTCGACGCCGCGCAGCGCTACGCCGCCGACGGTGTGCCGCTGCTGATTATCGCCGGACGAGAATACGGCTCCGGGTCCTCCCGCGACTGGGCCGCCAAGGGCACCGCCCTGCTGGGCGTGCGGGCCGTCCTGGCCGCCTCATTCGAGCGCATTCACCGGTCCAACCTGATCGGCATGGGCGTCCTGCCGCTGCAGTTCGCGCCCGGCGAGGACGCCGCGTCCCTGGGCCTGGCCGGGGAAGAGACCTACGCGGTCCGCGGCCTGGCCGGAGCGGCGGAGGTGCCGCGCACAGTCACCGTCACCGCCGCCGGGCCTACCGGAACCCGCGAGCTCACCGCGACGGTGCGGATCGACACCCCGGCCGAGGCTGGCTACTACCGGCACGGCGGCATCCTGCCCTACGTGCTGCGCAGCCTGGCCGCCCGCTGATCCCCGCCGCCCGCGGCGCGCATCCCCCCGGCGATCAGCCACGCTCGCCACGACCCCGGCCGATGATCAAACGCCGGAGTCCACTGCCGCGCGCTCAATTGACGGCCATTCACGCATCAGCGGCCACCGGGGCGCCTCGCAGGCAGGCACCCGGCGGACAAACCCGTCGGGGCCTGCCGGGCACAGGCAGCGGCTTCAGCGGCCACCAGTCCGCGGGCGGCCGCTGCGATCTGGGACGCGGAGACACCGGTGGCTTCCAACAGCTCGTCCGGCGTGCCGGAGCCGGGCAGGCCGCGCACCGTGCGCTGCCGGACCGCAGCCGCCGCCGGGACCCGGCGAGTAACTCGAGAACGGCGGCGCCGAGGCCGCCCTGGGGGGTAGTAGTCGGCCCCGGCCGCCGGCCCGTTACCCCGGCGGCGCGCCCGCGCCCGGCACCAGGCGCACGAACACGTCCTGGCCGTCGGTCCGGACCCCGAAGACGGCGACCGGCCGGGTGGCGGGCGGCGACAGCACCCGGCCGGTCGCGAGCTCGAAGCGGGAGCCGTGCAGCCAGCACTCGATCGTGCCGTCCGCCACCTCGCCCTCCGACAGCGGCACGGACTCGTGGGTGCACTCGTCACGCAGCGCGTAGAGCGCGCCGCCGGCCCGGACGAGGCACACCGGGCACTCGCCGACATCCACGTGCACCGGGCTGTCCTCGCCGATCTCGGCCAGGCGGCACGCCCGCACCCAGCCGCCCGCGTCCCCCGGTGCGCTCACCGGCCAACAGCCAGGTCGTGATCGCGTGCAGCCAGCGCCGCCAGGCTCGTCGCAGCCCACTCATCCAGCACGTGCCGCAGCCCGGGGTAGCGATCCATGATCGCCGGCTGCGCCGCGATAGTGTCCTTGGCTTCATGGGACGTGGCGGTCATGTCACGGCTCCTTCCGGGCCGACCGGGATTCCTCCCGGTAGCCGGACGCAGCATTTATACTAGCTAGTTTGTCAAAACATTGCCATTGGCCAGTCCGGGGCCGGCGTCCAGGCACGGCATCGCGGCACATGCCCGGCGGCTGGCCCGGCGCTCCGCACGGGACGAGGGCCCTGCGGAAAAGCCTCCGGGCTGGCTGCCCCCGGTGCCATTACCCGGCGGGCGAACGCGCCCGGGCGTCCCGCCACCGCGTACCATACCCCGGTGGCAGCGCACGGCTGCGCAGGCCGTCATGCCTTGACGGGTCTGCTCTCGGTTTAATACAGTCCACATAGTGTTTAAAGAGTCGATCGTGACCGGAGCGATCCCGATCGTCAGCCAGGCACCCGGCCCTCTGCCACCGCGAGAGCGGAAGGCGCTCGCTGGCAGCGGACCGATCAGCTCGCCCCTGGCCGCTGCGGCTTCGTCTGCCTGGAGGAAAGCCCCGGCCGCTGGCGGGCGCGGGCCACCCGGCGCGGGCAGCCGTGAGCCAGCCGCAGGCGGATGGCATGGCCTGGCGGCTGGGCACAGGATCCCGGCACCAAGGCGCTGCAGGAGGCAGTCATGGCAATCGCTGAACGGACCGCGGAGACCACCTGGGAAGGCTCGCTGGCGAGCGGCAGCGGGACGATACGCCCGGCAAGCGGGGCGCTGGGCGAGCTGCCGGTTACCTGGGCCTCGCGCACCCAGCAGCCGGGCGGGAAGACCAGCCCGGAGGAGCTGGCCGCCGCGGCGCACTCCTCGTGCTTCGCGATGGCCCTGGCGCTTCGCCTGGGTGAGCGCAAGGCCGTCCCTCGGCGGCTGACCGTCACGGCGACCGTGACCCTGGACGAAGTCGGCGGCGTGCCCACCATCGTCTCATCCGACCTGCGGGTGCGTGGCCAGGTTGCGGGCCTCGACGACGCCGGCTTCCAGGGGGCTGTCAACGAGGCGGCCGGCCTGTGCCCGGTGTCCCGGCTCTTCGCCGGCGCCAAGATCAGCGTGGACGCGGCGCTCGACCCGGCCTCGTGACAGCGGGCGGGACGGCGGCGCTGGGGCAGCCAGTATCGGGCGCGCTGGCGGGCTTTCTCGTCATCGCCGCGGCCGTGTGGACCGGCGGGCTGGTCGCGATCTTCGTCGTGGCCAGGGTCGCGCAGCGCACGCTGCAGCCGCGGGAGCGGGTGGCGTTCTTCCGCGGGCTCGGCCGGGCCTACGGCCCGGTCGGCTCGGTTGCGCTCGCCGTGGCCCTGGGCTGCGGGGCCGCGCTGCTGTATGGCCGTGCCTGGAACGCCACCCTCATCGCTGCGACTGTCATCGCGTCCGGCCTGGTCGCCGCGACGGCGGCAGGGGTGGCGCAGGCCCGGCGGATGACCCGGCTCCGGCAGGCAGCCCTGCGGCGCCCCGGCGACACCAAGCTGGCCGTTCGGGTCCGCCGGGATGCGCTCGGCGCCGCCGCCCTGCGGGCGGCGATCGCGGCCCTCAGCCTGGCGCTCATCGCCCTCGGCGTGCTGCTCGCGCCGTGATCCCTGGTACCGCATCGCGGCACGGGCCCCCACGCCCCGCGAAATTTCACTACGAGTTCGGGCGTACGGCCGTACTGCCAGCCAGGTGGCCAGCCGGTCGACCGGGCCCTCGAACTCGGGGTTGAGATCCACGAACGCCTGCAGCCGAGCGGCAAGCCAGCTCAGCGTCACCTCGTCGCCCGCTCCTCGGGTTCCTCAATGCCGCGATCAGTGAAATACCCCGCTGCTCCGTGACATCCGCTGACAACGGCCGGAGCACCTCGGCGCTGCCAGCCGGCGCCGTGACGCCGCAGCTGCGCGGCGTTCCAGCCCGCCCGGGCCTTCGCGCCGATGACCATCAGGGCCGGAAGGCCCGGCATCAGCGCGGCCCCGGCGGCTGCCAGCAGCCGCCGGGTTACGACTGTCCCGAACGCAAGCAAGGCAACAGCCGCGACGACGGCCAGGGCCAGCGCCAGCAGGAAGCCCTGCCGACCCGGCGCGGCCCAGCACAGCACGCCCTGCTGCAGCGTGAGCCGACGGCCGAACCCGCGGTCCTGCGCCCGCAGCCCGTCCTCGATCTTACGCAGCTCCTGTTGCTCATCGGTGGAGAACACGGCGATCAGCTCCCATCGCCTCCTCGCCCCGGCGACGGCCCGGCACGGGACGGCCCGCTGCCGCTGGCGCGCAGCGCGGTCTCGAAGTCCTCCCGCGGATGCTCGAGCACGTCGAGCGAGACAATCTCGCGCCGGAACAGCAGCGCCAGCGTCCAGTCGGAGACCACCCGCAGGCGCCGGTTCATCGTCGGCAGCTTCAGCAGGTGGTAGGTGCGGTGCGTCAGCCAGGCCGGGAAGCCGCGCATCCGCACGCCGTAGACCTCGGCGGCGCCCCGGTAGAGGCCAAGGCTGGCCACCGAGCCGACGGAGGCGTGCCGGTAGGCGCGCGGCGTGCCCCCGCGCAGGACCGCGGCGATGTTGCCGGCGAGCCTGCGAGCCTGCCGGTAAGCATGCTGGGCAGTGGGTGCGCACAGTGCCCCGCCGCCCGCGGCCAGGTCCGGGACGGCAGCGCAGTCGCCCAGCGCCCACGCGTCATCGGTCCCCTCGACCGCCAGGAACTCGTTCACGATGACCCGTCCCCCGGCATCCACAGGCAGGCCGGCCTGTCTGGCCACCGGGCTGGGCGCGACCCCGGCGGTCCACACCAGCGTGCCGGCGCTGAATTCCTCCCCGTCGTCAAGGATCACGTGGCCGCCTTCTGCCGAGACCAGCCGGGTGTGCAGCCGCACTTCGATCCGGCGGCGGCGCAGCAGCCCGGCCGTGTAGTTCCCCATCGCCGCGCTGACCTCGGGCAGGATCCGGTCCGCGGCCTCCACCAGGACCCAGCGCATCTCCCGGCGGCTGATCTCCGGGTAGCGCTCGCACGCGTCGTGGGCCATGTCCTGCAGCTCGGCCAGCGCCTCCACCCCGGCGTAGCCGCCGCCGACGAACACGAACGTCAGCGCGGCGTCGCGGGCCTGCGCGGAGCGGGCGGACGCGGCCGCGTCGAGCCGGGCGAGCACGTGGTTGCGCAGGTAGATGGCCTCGCCGATGGTCTTGAAGCCGATGCCGGCTTCGGCCAGGCCGGGGATCGGGAGCACCCGGGAGATCGACCCGGGCGACAGCACGAGCACGTCGTAGCCCAGCGGTATGTCCTCGCCATCGTCGGCGCTCAGGTGAGCGACCCGGCGCGCATGGTCCACGGAGCTGACCGTGGCCTTGATGATCTGGGTCCGGTGCAGGACGCTGCGTAGCGGAACCACCACGTGCCGCGGCTCCAGGTTGCCGGCCGCTGCCTCGGCGAGCAGCGGCTGGTAGGTCATGTAGGACCGGGGGTCGGCCACCGTGATCGTCGCCTCGCCCGGGCGCAGCAGCCTTTCCAGCCGCAGCGCGGTATGCATGCCGCCGTAACCGCCGCCAACGATCAGGATCCGCGGTGCGCCGCTCATGAAGGATTCTCGAACCATACTTGTTAAAACCAATCCTATCGAGAGTAATATTCCGCGGTGAAACGGAGAGCTGGGCATGCCAAGGGCGGCCCAAGCAGCCCGCGCTCGGCAGGAAGGCGGGCAGGCCGGCGCCGCCTGGCGGGTGGCAGCTGCCCGACCAGTCGCGCTCTCCGCGGGCCCGGGCCCGGTCCGCGTCCGGCTGATCGGCCGGTTCGCGGCGCTGCGCGATTCTGCAGACGGTCGCAGAGAAAAGTACCTTCGTCATGCCCTTCCCGGTGCAGCTGCTGCGCTTCTTCGACAACGCGTCCCCGGCCGCGGGCCGGATCCAGGCGTCAGCCGCCGATGCCGGGACGCAGACGCCCCGCCCCCGGTACCCGACGTGCCTCTGGAGTGGGGCGATGGGCTGGGTCCGAGGGGTGAACCCGCCGCAGCGCAGCCGGAATGCAGCCGCAGCGCAGACCGTATGGTGTCGCACCCCGCTGGCCGTGACGGCCGGATTATCCCTTCCCAGGTCCCCGCGCATGACGGCGCCCGCCGGATTGACCGGCGGGCGCCGTCTGCATGGGAGGAACGGTCCGGGCTGATGAATCAGGCGGCCCGGTCAGCGCGTTCCGTGGCGGGCGCTGGGCGAGCATTCTCACCCGCGGATACGTCTGCGCGCGGGCGGGGTTGCGGTGCGCGGGCAGAGCGGATTATGGCCTCCGATGCGCATATCAGCTCATCGTTGACGTACCGGAGGGTGCGGATCGCCCGGCGCAGGGCGGTCATCGCCCGTCCGGGACGTCGGCGGCGTGGCCGCCGTGTCGCTGTCATTGCGATTACCTCATTCATGCTGCGGGGCGGCCTGGATGCCTGGCTTTGTCTGCGGGACGGTCCGCCAGCGTGGGGTTCGGATCTTCCGTTGCCGCTGGAATCGTCGTAATCCGGTTCCGCACGGCGGTCTCGTTCGAGGTGGTCCTCGCGGATGTGCAGCTCGAGAAGCGGTCTGTTCGCAAAGCGGAGCCCGCAGAGTGGGCAGGTCGGGGTCAGAGTACTGGGCATGTCGTTCTCCTCTGATGCCATGGAAGCTGGCCGCGGTGGAGCCCGGATGCGTTCGCTGTGGTCGGGGTATGGAGATGGCTGTCTGCCAGCGAGCACAGTCCCGGGGGTGGTCAGCTGCTGGGCAGCTCGCCGAGCTGTCACCGACACGAGCGCTACATGGACGGCTTCGAGCTGAGATGCCCCAGCCGTTGCGGCGAGCGGGCCAGAATGGGTGCTGTGTCGCCAGACCCGGCAAAGAACCGGATGATTTCGGCCGGGCGGATACGGCTGGTCCGCGGAGCCCGGTGCCGATCTGACCAGTGATCAGACCCTATACGCATACACGCCGGGAGGCTGGGGCCGGTGCGATCGCCTCCGGGGCGCGGGACAGCTCAGGCCGGATAGTCGCCGGCGCCGGGGTGCGCCGCGCGATCAGACGGCAGCCGGCCCGGCGGGCATTCTTGGCCGCCAGCCGCTCGACCACCAGGCCGCCCAGCCCGTGAGTCAGTCCCTCGGCCAGGCCAAGGTGCAGCTGGCAGACCGTGTCCGGGTCAGCGGCCGCGACCTCGGCGAATGGGCAGCAGCCAAGGATGAAGTCGACGCGCCGGCCCCGCTCGGCCCGCGCCGGGCGGAAGCCGCGCCGGGTCATCTTCCTGCTCAAGCAGGTCCGCTGGCTCGCCCGTACCAGCCAGTTCGGCGGCCTTGCGGTGCCCTTCTAGGCGGCCTACCTGGCGCGGGTCCAGCCCTCGCCGGATCGCGCCGGAGAGAAGACCGGCTAGCCACGCATAGGCACCTGGGGTGCCCCACCGGCCGGCCACCGCGGGGTGCAGCCGGTACAGCAAGCGGGGCCGGCCTGGCCGGTCCCGGTCCTCGGCTTCCTCGGTCACCAGCCCGGCGCCTTTCAGTACGGCGAGATGCTGGCGGACCGCGTTGTGGTTCAGCCGCACGTAATCGGTGAGCTCCCCCACGCCGACGGGACGCGGCGCATCCGCGATATAGCGGAACAGCGGTGCCGCGTCGGGTCACCCAGGGCGCGGGCCCCACGCTGCATGTCTGCTGTCATCGCCGTTCCCTTCCCAGTCAATTTCTAGCGTAGCCAGAACAATCTCGCGGCATGACTAGGCGTCAGGAAGGCCCGGCTGGTCGGCCAATGATGTTCGTCCGGCGGTGTTCCGTGCGGTGGCGTCGAGGACGAGGGACTGGCGGCGCTGGTGCACGGTGAGGTAGCGCAGGCCGTCTGGGCCGGCGGTGAACTGGCGCCGGGAGCGGCGGGGCAGCCACACGAGTGCTCCGGCGTGCAGCTCGAGCGTGCCGAGTTCGGTGGTGATCTGGCCGGTGCCGTCGAGGACGAGCAGGAGCACGTCGAGGTCGGCGCCGGCGTGCGCTCCGATGCCGGTGCCGGGCTCCAGCCGGATGACGTTGGAGTCCAGGTCCCGCTGGCGTATCTGAAGTTTCCACACCGCGCCTGTCATCCCGGGATCACCGACAGCAGTCGTGACGTCGCAGAGGATGCGGGGCAGCGGGGCTGATGCGAGCTTTCCGATCCGGATCCGCCAGGCTTCTGGCCCCTTGGCGAGGTATTCCCAGCCGTAGCTGCCGGGGTGTTCGGTGTTGAACTCCTCCCGCAAGTGCCGGGGGTCATGGTTGTTGACGAGCACGAACGACTCACCGGCGGCGAGGTCATCGTAGGTGCGGAAGATAGCCGGGTGCTTGTCGGGCTTGGAAAGCTCTCGCACGTCAAGTTCCTGCTCCAGCATGGCGTTCCTCTGATTCTGTTGTATCCGTGCAGGCGCCGCGGTGACGCCACCAGCTGCTACGGCGTAGTAGCATAAATCTAGTTCACACTGGAATTAATAGCCATCGCGGCCGGCTGAATGGGAGCCTGGACAGGCGCGGCCGAAGGAAAGCGGCGCATGAAGATCGCTGGTGCACGCCCGATCGGCGTCGCTGAAGGTGAGCGGTCGGCAAGGAACATGGCCGGCGAGACTCTCGTCCCGGCCTACGTGGTGAATGCGGCGGGGCCGGTTCGCCGTGCGCGGCATCCCCGGCATCTTCGACAGGCCGCGTTCCGGCCGGCCGGAGACCCACGGGCCGAGCGCCCGGCTGGCCGTCGTCGCGGCCGCCACGTCCATCCCGCCCGGCGGCGAATCCGCCTGGTCGCACTCGCTGCTCGCCCGCCACCTGCGAGAACGCGGCCTGGGCATCTCGCCCGCTACCGTCGGCCGGACACTCGCGGACGCGCACGTCCGGCCGCACAAGGTCAGGGGCTGGCTCAACCGCGCCGACGACCCGCAGTTCTGGCTCCGCGCCCGCACGGTCTGCCGCCTCTACCTGGACCCGCCGCCCGGCACCGTGCTGATCAGCATCGACGAGAAAACCGGCATCCAGGCCAAATCGCGCACGCACCCGGAGATCCCCGGCAGGCCCGGGCGGGACGCCCGCCGCGAGTTCGAGTACGTCCGGCACGGCACCGTCTCCATCATTGCCGCCATGAACGTGGCCACCGGCGGGGTCATCGCCCAGCGGATCGCCCGCAACGACTCCGTCACCTTCATCAGGTTCCTCGTCATGCTCAGCCAGTGCATCCCGCCGCACCTGCGCATTCACCTGATCATGGACAACGGCTCCAGCCACACCTCGAAGGCAGCCCGGGCCTGGATCGCCGCCCACCCCCGGTTCGCCGTGACCTATACCCCGAAGCACGCGTCCTGGCTGAACATGATCGAGCAGTGGTTCAGCGTCCTGACCCGCAGGCTGCTCCGACGCGGAGACTTCGCCTCCCGCGACGACCTCGAGAACCAGATCACCGAGTTCACCGTCAGCTACAACGAAACCGCGCACCCCTATAAGTGGAGCTACGACGCCGACGCAGACCACGCCCGGTACCTCGAACGCCACCCCCAGCGCACAGACCTAGACCAGGCCGCATGACCCGAACGCACCGCAACCAGGGACCGGTAAGGAACTAATGAGGGGCTGCACTAGCGGAACCGCTCCGGCCAGGCTCGGTGCCCGCGGCAGCCCAGGAACAGCTAGTCTTTATGCGGACCGCACCCGCGCCGTGCCCCCATGGTCGGCACGTTTCTGTTACTCGCCGGCGGGCGGGGGAGAGTCCGGCCGGGTCGGCGGGGTCAGCGTCTGGCTGATGGACCGGGAGGCCGCGCCGGACTTGATGTGCGGGTAGTGCAGGTCGAACGCGGGCCGTTCGGACCGGATGCGCGGGATCCGGTAGAAGTTGTGCCGCGGCGGCGGGCAGGACGTCGCCCACTCTAGCGAGCTGCCGAAACCCCACGGGTCCTCGACGTTGACCATCTCCCCGTACCGCCAGGTCTTGTAGACGTTGTAGAAGAACACCAGGATCGACAAGGTCAAGATCCATGAGCCGATGGAGGAGATCTGGTTGAGGGTCGTGACGTTGCCGGGCAGGTCCGGGTAGTTGGCGACGCGGCGCGGCATCCCCTCAACGCCGATCCAGTGCTGGACCAGGAATGTCGTGTGGTAGCCGATGAACAGCAGCCAGAACTGGATTTTGCCGATCCGGTCGTCGAGCTTCTTGCCGGTCATCTTCGGCCACCAGAAGTAGAAGCCCGCGAACATCGTGAACAGCACGGTGCCGGCCAGCACGTAGTGGAAGTGCGCGACCAGGAAGTAGGAGTCGCTGACCGCGAAGTCCAGCGGGGGCGAGGCGAGGATGACGCCGGTGATGCCGCCGAACAGGAAGGTGATCAGGAACCCGATCGTGAACAGCATCGGCGGCTCGAAGGTGAGCTGGCCCTTCCACATCGTGCCCGCCCAGTTGAAGAACTTGATCCCGGTGGGGATCGCGATCAGGAAAGACATGAACGAGAAGAACGGCAGCAGCACCGCGCCGGTGGTGAACATGTGGTGCGCCCACACGGTCATCGACAGCCCGGCGATGGCAATCGTGGCGGCGATCATCCCCTTGTAGCCGAAGATTGGCTTGCGGCTGAACACCGGGATGATCTCGGTCGCGATGCCGAAGAACGGGATCGCGAGAATGTAGACCTCCGGGTGGCCGAAGAACCAGAACAGGTTCTGCCACAGCAGCGCGCCGCCGTCCGCGGCGTCGAAGACGTGCGCGCCCAGCCGGCGGTCCAGTTCCAGCACCAGCAGCGCCGCCGCGAGCGTCGGGAACGCCAGCAGGACCAGGATGCTGGTGAGCAGGATGTTCCAGGTGAAAATCGGCATCCGGAACATCGTCATCCCAGGCGCGCGCAGGCAGAAGATCGTGGTGATGAAGTTCACGCCGCCCAGGATCGTCCCGAGCCCGGACAGCACCAGGCCCATGACCCACATGTCGCCGCCGATGCCCGGTGAGTACACCGAGCTGGTCAGCGGCGAGTAGCCGTACCAGCCGAACGCGGCCGAGCCGCCCGGGGCCAGGAAACTCGCCACCAGGATCAGCCCGCCGAACAGGAAGAAATAGTAGCTGAGCAGGTTCATCCGGGGGAACGCCACGTCCGGCGCGCCGATCTGCAGCGGCATGATGACGTTCGCGAACCCGATGAACAGCGGGGTGGCGAACAGCAGCAGCATCAGCGTGCCGTGCATGGTGAACAGCTCGTTGTACACCTGGTCGGAGACGATGTGGTTCTCGGGCTCGAAAAGCTGCAGCCGGATGATGATCGCCATGATGCCGGCGATGAGGAAGAAGCCGAACGAGGTGATCAGGTACATGTACCCGATGACCTTGTGGTCCGTGGATGACAGCCAGAGCGCGAGAACACCGCCCTTACGGTCGGTGCGCTGCCGCGGGATGATCGGGGTGCCGGTAGCCGGCTGCTGCTCGACGCTCGCCATGGAACCTCCCTGGGGCGATCCTGCACACATGGCCCATTCTCATCGTCACGCTGGGAGCCTGCAGCTTCCTTGCAGCAGGGACCAGGCTGGCCTGGACGCCCGGACTGGAGCTACCAGGCGTCGTCCGATTCCACTCGGTGTGGGGCGCGGCGCATTCCGTACCGAAGAAAGAGGTACGACCCGTGCTGGCGCACGCTGAGCAGTTCGACCTGCTTGGTCCGACCGGGGAGCAGCTCGCGCGGTGACCAGCCCGGGGCGGGCGTGTCCGCGCGGTCGGCTAGCACTGGAGAGACGGTCAGGTCACCGCGATCAGCCGGGTGACCGGGCGGGTGATCCGCCGGGCCACCGCGAGCCCGGTCAGCAGCGCGAGCAGCGCGGCCAGCCCGGCCGCTCCGGCGATGGCCCGCAGCAGGATGGTCAGCAGGGTATAGTCGGTGGGGGTTGAGGCCGGAACCGGTGGACCGGGCCACGGCCATGCCAATCCGCGCGCCCCTGACGACGACGGGTCGCTGGACTGCGGTCCCGTCTCCTTAGCGAAGCCGGGTAAGGAGGCGACGGTATCGCCAGCCTGGTCGCGTATCTGGACGCCCGCGCCGGTGCGTGCCGCAAGGTCGAGGACCGGGGACAGGTCCGCCGAGGCCCAGCTGTTGTTCCGGTCCCAGGTCGCTCCGGCGGCCACGCGATCGCGCTGTTCAGCTCCGTACGCTGCCGGGCCGCCAGGCCGAGACGTCCGAGGCGGCGAACGCCGCGGTAAGCCCGGACAGCAGGGCCACGGCCGCGCGACCGCCAGGAACGCCAGGGCGAGCCGCAGGCCGAGCGTGTCGCCGCGGGTCGCGGGGTCCGGCGGGCCGGCCTCGTCAGTCATCGCGGGCCAGGCCCAGCAGGTAGCCGCCGCCCAGCACGGTCTGGATGATCCGGGGATTGCCTGGATTATCCTCGATCTTGCGGCGCACGTTCTTTACGTGCGAGTCGACGGTGCGCTCATAGCCCTCGAACTCGTACCCTCGCACCCGGTTAATCAGCTCGAACCGTGAATAGACCCGACCCGGGATCGTGGCCAGCGCCACCAGGACCCCCACTCGGTCGGGGTGAGGCCGGCCAATGTGCCGCGCACCGTCACCAGGCGCTGCGGCTCGTCGATGACCAGCACGCCGCCGCCGTAGCTGGTGACGGCCTGGTCGGCGGGCGGGCCGCCTTGGCGCAGGATGGCCTGGACCCGCAGCACCAGTTCCAGCGGGCTGAAAGGCTTCGTCACGTAGTCGTCGGCGCCCAGTTCGAGCCCGCGGATCCGGCCTTCCTCCGCGCTCTTCGCGGTCAGCATCAGGATCGGCATGGGCCCGGCGGCGCGGAGCTCGCGGGCCACCGTCTCGCCTGGCACGTCGGGCGGCCCGAGATCGAGGACGATCAGGTCCGGTGAAGCGTCGGCCGCCAGGGTTATAGCTTCCGCGCCGGAACCGGTCGACAGCACGGTGAAGCCGGCCCGCTCGAGGTAGGAGCGGGCAAAGTCCCGTAGCTCGTCCTCGTCCTCGACCACCAGCACCGTCGTCGCCATCGCCGCTCACCCGCCTCTGCACCGGCCGTCTGGTCGGCCCGGCGTACCCGGGAGTTCCCATGATCCCCGCACCGATCCTGGGCCGCCAGGAACGCCGCCCCCGGGCCGGCCCGGGGGCGGCCTCCACACCGTCACCACGCCAGTTTCACCGGACGGGCACGACCGCCGGGTGCACTGAAGGGGACAGCACCGGCAGTCTTCGGTGCCGGGTTGTCCGCCCTCTGGAGCCGGTTGCTCCGCGCACGTCACACCACCAGGCACCAGGCGGAGCGGTCTCCCAGGTCTTACACCGACCCGGCCGGCTCCGGTGGAGCCGCGCCTGGGCGGCGCGGCCGGGGCAGTGTCCCGGCCGCGCCGCGACACCCGTCAGCGAGCCAGGAAATGATCAGCCGCTCTCACACACACAGGAAGAACAATGCTCGGAGAAAACCACAGAAGCCCGGCGGCCATAGCGCGAAGTCAGCCGACCGGAACTCGCGGCCCGCGCTGGCGGGCGCTCCTGGAAAACCAGGTGGCAGGCCCGGGTGGAAGAGGTCACCGAACTGTCGCTGACCTACCACAGTGCCGCCGCGGCCACCCCGACGGCGACGGCAACGGTCCAGCCCAGCAGGAGACGCAGCGGCTGTTGCGCCGCGCGATCGCGGCCCGCCGGAAACTGGCCGACGTAGAAAAGGCGCTAGGCAGGCTAGCAGCGGGAAATTTCGGTTGCTGCGAACAATGCGGATCGGCGATCCCGGCCGGACCGCTTGCGATCATCCCCGAGACACGGTACTGCCCGCGCTGCGACACCGGGCCCGCCCGGGCAAGAGACTCGGCGAAACGCTCGGCTAGTGGCAGTTCTGGACGCTGTTCATCGGCTTCTGGATGACGTTCCTGGTGATGCACTGGGGGGTGTGGAGGGCATGTCCCGCCGGGTCGCGAACTACCCTGACCTGCCCGGGAACGTCGCCATGCTGAACCGGATCTCTACGATCGGCTCGTTCATCCTCGGCGCCTCCACGCTCTTCTGCCTGTACAACGTGTACAAGACCTGGAGGTTCGGGCAGAGGGTCCCCGCCGACGGACCCGTGGGGTTCGCGAACTCGCTGGAGTGGGTGACCTCCTGCCCGCCGCCCCGGCACAACTTCACCCGGAATCCCGCGGATCCGTTCCGAGCGCCCAGCGTTCGATCTGCACTTCCCGCACATCAGGTCCGGCCGGGACAGGCGGCCCGTCTCGTCCGCCCCGCGCGGCGGCTAAGCCGACAGTACCGCCAGCCAGGCCAGGGCGAGGCGGCGCGGGGTCTTATGAGCGCGGCTGGCCGGCGCGTCCGGCTGGCCGAGGTGACGGCAGGGACACTCGGCAGTGCGTCGGCGGGAAGCGGCAGGGACGGGGCTGTCGCGTGGCGTACCGTAGCCACCGCGGGATCCCCCAGCCGCCGGGCGCGCGGGCAGCGCGCCACCGGGACTGCTTTCCCTGACTGCGCCGGCCCCGCCTGGAATCCGCGCCCGGCCTCTTGTTTTTTACTAAGTCATTTGTTAAAAATAAAATGATGGAAGGAAGGGGCTGTCATGAAGACCATGCACGACCCACCCAGAGAGGAACAGCTGCATGCGGCCGCGGGCGCGCTTGGCGGCCGGCCGCTCACGCTGGCCGACGAGCACGCGCTGCTGCTGGACCAGGTAGCCATCCGGGCCGAGGACGTGCTGGCGGTAGCCGCACAGAGCCGCTGGCCGGCCCGGGAACTGCGGCGCCTGCTCGGCTACCTCCGCGTGGAGGTGCTGCGTCAGGCCGAAGACGAGGAGATGCTGCTGTTCGCCGGCCTCGGCGCCTCCGCGGGCCGGGGCCGGCTGGGCCGCGACCATGCGCGCCTGCGCGAGGCCACCGAGGCGCTGGAACGCGCGGCTGCCGGTGATGGCACCTGGTCCTCCGCCTGGCTCGCCACGGTGATCCGGGATCTCGTCTGCCAGCTTGAGCGCCATCTCGCCGCCGAGGAGAGGCTGCTGGCAGCGGGCGGCGTGCCGGGTCAGGCGCAGGCCGTCACCGGCCTCGGCGGGCATCCGCATGAGTGGTATCCGCTCACCGAGGGACCGGTGATCGACCTGGACGCGCTTCCCCCCGGCCAGGTGATCGGTGCGGCCACGGACCGGCTGCTGCGGCTGCGCCGCGGCGAGCAGGTGGAGCTACGCTCTGGCCGTGATCCCTGGCTGGTGTGGCGGCGGATGGATGAGATCAGCCCGGGCGGCTACGGGTTCGCCTACGTAGAAGAAGGGCCGGACTGCTGGCGGGTGCGGGTCATCCGCCAGCCGGACCGGCAGAAGCCAGCGGTGCGCGGCAGGCCCGGGCCGCGGATGAGCGGGACGGCGAGGGCGGCCGCCGGCCGGATGGGCCGGGATCCAGCAGCCGGCGATCGAGGCTGAGCCGTGCGCCTCGCCGCTGCGGCTCTCACGTGCGGCCGCATCCTGATCACTCGAGGCTGGACCTCTGCACTCCTGCGCCATGGGGAAGGTTCCCCTTGGCGCTATGACTCGGCAGGACACTTGACGTCATGACTTGGCAGGACAGGGGACAGATGGACGGAGCGTTGCTGGGCGGGCCCCTCGCCGGCAGCACGCGCGCTTGCCTCCCAGCACCTGGCCTGCCCGTTCCGCTGGCGGAGTGGTGAGCGTCCTCGCCGATCCTCGCGGGCCTGCCGGAAGCATGATGCGGGCCGCGCAACCGGCGGCGAGCGCCGCGACGGGGGATCCCCCGGTGCCAGCGTGCTGCCTGCAGGGGCCGCCGTAACCAGGATCCGGCTGCTGGGCCGCTTCGCGGTGCTGGCGGGCCCGGAAGAGATCCCGTCGCGCGCGTTCGGCGGCCGCCTCCCGCAGCAGCTGCTGCGGCTGCTTGCGCTGCGCCGGGGCACGCTGGTCTCAAAGGACGTGATCGCCGACGCGCTCTGGCGGGCACATCCCCCGGCTGACCCGGGGGGCAACATCGAGGTGCTGGTCAGCCGGATCCGCCGCGCCCTGGATGACCGGACACTGATCCAGACCGGCCCCGGCGGGTACACCCTGGCCGGCGGCGGCCGGTGCTGGGTCGACACCGAGGCGTTCCTCGCCGCGGTCGGGGCCGGCCGTGCCAGGCTGGCCGGGCAGCCACGCGAGGCGCTTGCATCGTTCCGGGACGCCCTGGGCATCTGGGCCGGCGAACCGCTGGCGGAGGACACGTACGCGGAGTGGGCGCAAGAGGACCGGCGGCGCCTGTCGCTGAGCCTGCTGGAAGCCCTGGAAGGGGCTGCCGCAGCCGCCCTGCGCACCGGTGACCCGGCTGAGGCGGCCACGTGGGCCGGGCAGGCGCTCGCGCGGGAGCCGCTGCGCGAATCCTCGGCAGTGCTGGCTGTGCAGGCGCTGGCCGCAAGCGGCGACCAGGCCGGAGCGCTGGCCGCATTCGACTCGTTCCGGCGGCGGCTGGCAAGCGAGGCGGCACTGGCCCCCTCTGCGGCTGCCCGGGAACTGCGCCAGCGGATTTTGCGGGGCGAGCCGGTCCCAGCCGGACCACAGCCAGGACCCGTCAGCCGCCATATCCGCCCTCCCCTGCCCGGGCCCTTCACTGGCCGCGACGACGAGGTTGCGGCGATCCTGGCGGCGGCCGCCGGGCACGGGCCCCGCGTGGTCGTGATCACCGGCCCGGGCGCAGCCGGCAAGTCCCGGCTGCTGGCGGAGGCGGCCCGGCTGGTCCGGGTGCCCGTGCTGGCCGTCCAGGCATTCGCCCCTGACCGGGACGAGGCGTGGTCGCTGGCGGGACGCCTGCTGTGCCAGGCCAGGGAACTAGCAGACCCGGACGTTATCCGCCTGCCCGGCATAGAGGCCAGCGCGCTCGCGAGCCACGTCCCGGGCCTGACGGAACTAGCCGGCGCCGCGCCGGTCCCGGCCGCCGGCGAGGCCAGCCACGCGTCCGCCCTCCAGGGCGCCGAGCGCCTGATCGGCGCCATGACGCGATCGCGCTGCCTGGTCGTGGTCGACGACCTGCACTGGGCCGACCCGGCCAGCCGTGACCTGCTGGGCCTGCTGCTGCGCCGCTGCGACCGCCTCAGCCTGGCGGCCGCATACCTGCCGGGCGGGACGGCGGCACGCTTCTCAGCGGCTGAGGCGTTCGGCATCCCGGCCGCGCTGGTTGAGCAGATCACCCTCGGGCCATTGCCCGATGAGGCGCTGCGCGGCCTTTTCAGCGACCCTGTCCTGGCCCGGATCATCATGGATGCGGCCGGCAGCGTCCCGTTCGCGGTCACGGAGATCATCGCGGCGCTGGCGGCCCAGGGGGCCATCCATCGCGACGGCAACCGCGGCTGGCGCCTCGGACCGCAAGCCGACGTCACCCGCGCACGGGCGGCCGCCAGCGCGGGGATGCGCGACCTGATCTGCACCCGGCTCGCCCGGCTGCCCCCGCCAGGGCACGAACTGCTGATCTTGCTGGCGCTGCTGGGCCGCCCCGCGCCACCCGCGCTGCTCACCGGCACAACCGGACGGGACCTGCGCGACGTGCTGGGTGACCTGGAGGGGCTGGCGGATGCCGGGTTTGCCCAGCCCGGGCCCGACGGCTGGGTCCTCGGCCACGAGCTGGCCGGGCGGGCGCTCGCGGCCACACTCCGCCCAGCCGGAAAGGCGCGCTTTCACGCGCTGCTCGCCCAGGCGCTGCAACAGGGCGCGGCCGATGCCGCCGAGGTCGCCGGTCACCTGCTGGCCAGCGGCGACCGCAGCGGAGCGTCCGTGGCCTACGCGACCGCCGCGGCTCGCCAGCTCGAGCGGCTCTCCGACGATGAGGCGGCGCGGCTGGCAGATACGGGACTATCCCTGGAGCCGCCCGCCCCGGCCCGCGCGATGCTGCTCGAGACGCGCGCCGAAGCGCACCGCCGCCGCGGCATGCTCGCCGAAGCCCGCGCCGATCTGAAAGGAGCGCTGGAGAACTCCGGCGATGCGGGGGGCCGCTCCCGTGTCCTGGCCGAGCTGGCCATCCTCGAGGCCAGATCCGCCAGCGTGGACCGCGGCGAGGAACTGGCCGAGCTTGCGATCGCCGAGGCCCGGGGCCGGCCGGACGCCCTGGGCCAGGCCCTCGCAGCCGCAGCGATCATCGACCTGCCGGCCGGAAACCTCGCCCGGGCAGAGCGCCGTTTCATGCGTGCCAGCCGCTTGCTTGAGCAGGCGGGCGACCCTCACGGCAGCGCCCGGCTGCTCTACTGGCAGGCCATGGCCAGTTACATGGGCGGGCGGCTGCTGGAAGCCGTCATCCGGCTTGGCCACCTGGCCCGCCTCCCCGTCACGCCGGCGGAAGTGTTCCGGCTGTGGAGCCCGCGCGCCACCCTCGGTCACGTCCTCGCGTTCCGGGCGGAACCGGACGCCGGCCTGGCAGAGATCGACGAAGCACTCGCCTGGGCGGAAGCGGGCGGCTACCCGGCCATCCGCAGCGAGTGCCTGTGGCGCCGCAGCGAGGCGCTTGCGGTCGCCGGCCGGGCCGGCGAGGCGGCCGAGTCGGCCGAGGAAGCGCTGAGCATCGCCACGCGCATCCCGCACGCGGCATGTACCGCTGCCGCGCTCCGCGGACTCGGCATCGCGTGGGACACCGCCGGGATCCCCGACCGCGCGGAGTCCGCGTACCGGCGCTCACTGCGCGCCGCTGAGGGAAACCCCTTCTTCGCCGGCTGGGCGTCGGCCCGGCTGGGCGCCTGCCTGGCCCGCCAGGGACGCCCAGCTGACGCCGCCCCGCACGTCCAGGCCGCCCTCTCCTCGGGCACCCCGCTCACCCGCTATGAGGCTAGCTGGGCGCACGCTGAACTGCTGGCAGCCCGCGGCGACGACAATGCGTGCCGCGCGGCCGCCGCAGAGGCCCTGGGCGCTGTCCAGGACGGCGGCTACCTGATCCTGGTGCCGCGCTTGCGCGAGCTGACCGGTTGCTGAGCACTGCCACGGAAGCGGCGTCCTGCTGACAAACTGAAATGGCCGCGGCACAGCACAGACACGTGATCCTGCCGCGTCACGAACGCAGCTGACCGGTGCCTGAACTCCCCGGGAAAGAAACGCAGCGCCCGGCCTTAGTGTAACTCTCCCAGGCGGGCGCGTCCTGATTGTGCACATCCTGGACCGCAATGTAATGACCTGGTAACTGGAGATCGCAGGCGATCACCGTAGCAGGCCGCCATTGCGGATTGGCCGCGGCGACCCTGGCGCGGTCTGAAAGAAAACCGCAACCCCGGCCGCTACCGTCCCAGGACACCGCAGGGTTCCCTGGGTTGTCGAAGCTCGTGACAGCGGGCGGGAACAAGGGAAGGTGTTAGGGAATTGCAGGCGTGGCGGTGCTGATCCAGAGCTGACGAGGTGGTGGCGTGACCAAGGCGAGCGCGCGCGATCGGGCATGGACGGACGGCAGCCCGCCGGCGCGGACGGCCACCCGGCGGATGCCGGTCATGGCGGTCGTGAGCTGCTCGCGCCGCTGCTACCGGGCGGCGAGCCGGTCGAGCAACTGCTGCGCACCGCGCAGTTCTTCGTGCCGGGAACGCCGTCGCCGGATTACCGGGAGGTGTACCGGGCCGACCCGGGGCGGGCCGAGGAATTCTACCGGGAGCGCTGGCGGCACGACAAGGTGGTGCGCTCGACGCACGGGGTGAACTGCACCGGCTCGTGCTCGTGGAAGGTGTACGTCAAGGACGGGATCATCACCTGGGAGACCCAGCAGACCGACTATCCCTCGACCGGCCCCGACTCACCTGAGTACGAGCCCAGGGGATGCCCGCGCGGAGCCTCGTTCTCCTGGTACACCTACTCGCCGTCCCGGGTGCGGTACCCGTACGTGCGGGGCCCGCTGCTGGAGTCGTGGCGGGAGGCCCGCACCCGGCTGGGTGACCCGGTCGCGGCCTGGGCCGAGATCACCGGCGACCCGGAGCGCGCCGCCCGCTACAAGAACGCCCGCGGCAAGGGCGGGTTCGTGCGGTCCACCTGGCCCGAGGTGACCGAGCTGATCGCCGCGGCGCACGTGCACACGGTCAAGGCCTATGGCCCGGACCGGGTGGTGGGGTTCTCGCCGATCCCGGCGATGTCGCAGGTCTCCTACGCGGCGGGGACACGCTTCCTGTCGATGATCGGCGGGACGATCCTGTCCTTCTACGACTGGTATGCCGACATGCCGGTCGCCTCCCCGCAGGTGTTCGGCGACCAGACCGACGTGCCGGAGTCCGGGGACTGGTGGAACGCCGCTTACCTGATCATCTGGGGCACCGCGGGGCGCTGGAACTGGAGGCCGGGATTGAGCCGGATGACAGGGTCCGCCAGACTGGGGCGGGGCGGTGTTGACGGCCCGGGCGGCGGAGGCGGACCCGGGCCTGATGCCGGCTTGGACCGCCTGGGGTGGATCAGGACGAGACGACCAGGCAGCGCCATGGTGGGGACCGCGAATTCTGCCGGAACATCACCGCAGCCGACTGACCGCCGGGCTGGGCGTGCTGATCGTGGTGCGGGCGGCGCGGCCCGCTTGCGGGTGGCTGTTCGGCAGCCGGATGCTCGGCGTTTATGCTGCCTACCGGTCGCATAATCAGCCCGCGGCGGCCGCTACGGATCATTCGCCGTCCAACGGTACCTGACCCGGCTACCGCTACATCTTGTCACCACATCAGCGCCGCAGCGCTTGCATGAGCCCGGCATCGGCTGCAAGATCAGGCTTTGCCGCGCGCGGGTCGTTCACGCCCTGCACCGCGAGGATCGCGATGACGACAAGACGCCGCGGCTGGCGGGCCTGGCTGGCCGCTGCCGTGTCCGGCCGGGCTGGCCGGATCGGGAACGCTGGTGCCCGGCCGCTGCCGCCCATGAGCGTCATGGGACAGCCCCGCCGTGCAGGGGCGGCTGAAGCCGCCGTGGAGGCGGCGTGAAGGCCGGCTTCATCCGGTCTGCACCGCGAGCACACGCCGGCTCCTTGCCGCCCGGCTACCAAGGAAGACGGGCCGGAACGGCCGAGGACCGGCCCGCGGACCGACAGAGAGGCAGCTGATCGTGATGACACTCCGGCACATCGGCGCGGACCGCGCCGATCCCGGGTACCACCTGACCGCGGGCGAAGGCCCGGCGTGGTGGTTCCTGGACACCCGCATGAGGGTGAAGGCGGACGGTGCCCGGACCGGGGGAGCCTGCACCCTGCTGGAGTTCTCCGCCCCGCCAGGTTTCGGGCCGCCGCTCGGCCTGGCAGGCGAGCTTGCTGAGACGCCCTGGGCCAGGAGGATGACTCGGGACCCGGTGATCACCAACCCCGGGCTGTACACGGTGATCTTCGAGAACGACCGCGTCCGCGTGCTGGAATACCGCGACACCCCGGGCGCTACGACCTCGCCGCACTGGCACCCGGACAGCGTCATGTACACGCTGAGCTCCTTCCGGCGGCGGCTCAATGCCGACGGCCGGGACGCCGACGTGCGGCTGCCGGCTGGCCAGGTATGCTGGCTCGCCGCCCAGCAGCACTCGGGCCACAACACCGGCGACACCAACACCCATGTGATCTTCGTCGAGCTGAAGGACCCGCCTGCCGGTGCCCGTTCCCCGGCTACGCGGCTGGGCCCGGGCGCCTGAGCGGGGTCGTGTCCCCCCGCGGTCACGCTCACGGTGACCACAGGCGCCGTCTGGCCGGTCTCCTGCACGACCCTGTCCACGAATTGCCGGATCCCCTTCCGCGTGAGCTCCGAGTCGAAGCTGTTCTCGGGAGGTCGGGCACCGGCCAGTAAATCGCTGCGGTGGGGCACATCGAGATGGGCGGCGCTGGATCCGGAGGTCATGGAACGGGTCCGGGCGACCCTGAGGCGGTGGCAAGGACAATTACGAAGACGACAGGTGCTTCCCCGAGCACTTGCTCGCCGTGGTGCCCGATGCGCAGGCAGCAGCACGGGCGAACCGGCACTTCCTGGCCCGCGCCCTCCCGTTCGCCGTCGCCGAGGTGGGCGTCCGGCAGGTCATCGACATCGGGACCGGGCTGCCCGCCATGTGTGATCCCGGCCAGGTCGCGCGGGAACTGGCTCCGGAGACCCGCGTCGTCTACGCCGACAACGATCCGGTCGTGGTCTCCCATGCGCGAGCCCTGCCGTGCGGAGACCCCGGAGTCTGCGCCATCCAGGGCGACCTGCGCGACCCCCACGGCATCCTCGGCCACCCGGAGCTGCGGGCCCAGATAGATCTCCGCGAGCCGGTCGTGATCCTGCTGACCGCGGTGCTGCATTTCATCCCGGACGAGGACCAGCCGTACCCGCTGGTGGACGTTGTCAAGGCGGCTATGGCGCCAGGCAGCGTCGTGGTGATCTCTCACGCCACCACCGACGACCTCAGCCCTGACGCCGTGAAGCAGGTGCAAGAGCTGTACGCGCAGGCCACCGCCCCGGCAGTTCCCCGCTCCCGCGAGGAGATCGCCCGGTTCTTCGACAGCCTGGAGCTCGTCCGGCCGGGCATTGTCGATGCTGCTTGCTGGCGCGCCGGCCCGCTGCCAGCACGACCCGGCCGGGCGCTCCTTCTTGGCGGTATGGCCAGGAAGCGGTAAGCGGCGCGGCCCAGGCGTACAGGTGGCCCGCTAGAACCCCAGCCCTCCCTGCTCATCCAGGACGGAATCCTGGCGTAGTCACCATTGTTTTTCACAATATAGATAGTTTAAAATAAGGTAACCAGGATGCGTGACGGAGAGGATGCGCGATGACCTACGTGATCGGGGAGCCGTGCGTTGACGTGCTCGACCGCGCATGCGTGGAAGAGTGCCCGGTTGACTGCATTTACGAGGGCGAGCGGATGCTGTACATCCACCCGGACGAGTGCGTGGACTGCGGGGCCTGCGAGCCGGTCTGCCCGGTGGAGGCGATCTATTACGAGGACGACCTGCCGGATAAGTGGCAGGTGTACGCCGGGGAGAACGCGCGGTTCTTCGCCGAGCCGCTGCCCGGCCGCGGCGAGCCGCTCGGCTCGCCGGGCGGCGCTGCCAAGGTTGGCGTGGTGGGTGCAGACACTCCGTTCGTCACCGCTCTCCCGCCGCGCGAATAGCCGCCGCAGCGTCGATGGATATGGAGGTGGCCGTGATGACGGTGATCGTTTATGGGGATTTCAACTGCCCGTACTCGTACCTGGCCAGCCAGCGGGCTGACCTGCTGAGCCGGGCGGGGGTCGCAGTGGACTGGCGGGCCGTTGAGCACGACCGCGGCCTGCCGGTAACCGGCAGCCGATCGGACAGCGACCGGGCCACGTGGGATCGGGAGCTTGCGGAGGTGGCCTCGCTCGCCCTGCCCGGCGAGCATGTGCCGGACAGGCCCCCGGTCCTGGTCAGCAACACGAAGGCGGCGGTGGCCGCCTACGCCGAGGCGGTGAGCGACGGCGTGGCCGATGAACTGCGCCGCCGCCTGTTCCGCGCCATCTGGGTGCAGGGCCTGCACCTCAGCAGCGCCTACGAGGTGCGCCGCCTGATCACCGGGGTGATGTGGCCGCAGGAAGACATCACCGACCGGCTGGCCAGCCCGGAGTTTCCCAGCCTGCTGCTCCGGGATCCGGATATGGCCCGGATCGTGCGCCGGTCGGGCGGCACGATCGCGCCGGACGGCGGGCCGCTGACCATAGCCGGGTGGCGGCGGATCCGGCGGTGGCGGCAGGAGTGGCTGGCGCTGCCCAGTCAGGCGATCCCCGCGGTCATCGGCCCGGGCCAGATCGTGCGGCCTGACATCGAAGGGCTTCGCTATCTAGCCGATCTCGCCAGCACGGCCGGCCTGCGACCGCGCCTGCATGCCGAAAACAGCACCGGGCCAGGACACCCGGCCTGCGACGATCGCCCGGCCGGCCTGACGGGGCTGCCAGCACGGACATGACGGGCCGCGGTCCTGCCGGACCTGGTACGCCGCGTCCGGGGAAGAGCGGGGCTGGATCGGCCGCGAGCTTCGGTCACGCCGGTTTTGGCACGCGTTCGCGGCGCCGGCAACGACGGTTACGACAAGAGCAGGCCGGCGCGTCCGCTGCTTGGCTTAATTTCTACTACTACTACCGATATAAAATAAGCCTATGGATACAGAGCAGCTCCTCGCACCCGAGGACACGTCCCCGCTCGGCCGCAGCCGCGCCGACGTGCTCGACATGCTGCGCGCGGCGGACGGCCCGCTCGGCGTCCGGGAGGTCGCGCAGCGGATGGGGCTGCACCCGAACACGGCACGTTTCCACCTGGAGGCGCTGGTGGAGGCGGGCCTGGCCGTCCGTGAGACGGAGGACCGTGAGACGCCCGGCAGGCCCAGGATCGGCTACCGGGCGGCCGCCGACGGCCCCGCCGGGCGGCGGCGCTACCGGCTGCTGGCGGAGATGCTGACCAGCCTGATCGCCGGGACCATGCCAGAGCCGGGCAGCGCTGCGGAGGAGGCCGGGCGCGAGTGGGGCGCTTACCTCACCGAGCAGCCGCCGCCGTACCAGCGGCTGACCGCTGAGGAGGCGCTCGCGAAGCTGACCGCGATCATGGAGGGGCTGGGCTTCGCGCCGCAGGCGGAAGCCGACGGCGACGGGAAGTACCGGCTGTGCCTGCGTCAGTGCCCGTTCCGTGAGGTAGCCGAGCATCACCAGGACGTCATCTGCTCGCTGCATCTGGGGCTGATGCGGGGGGCGCTGGCCCGGATGCGGGCGCCGGTCACCGCCGACCGGCTGGACCCGTTCGTCGAGCCCAGCCTGTGCGTCGCCCGGCTGACGGCACGCAACCACCCGGGCGAGCGCCAGCCGGCCCCGGCCGGGACCCGGTAGCCTGCGGCTATGTCGTCTCCCGCAGCAGACCAGCGAGGACGGCGGCCTGGCTCAGGTCCAGGTCCTTGGTCGCGGTCAGCAGTGTCACCGGGCGGTCCGCGGCGAGGACGCGGAGCCGGGCGACAGCTTCCCGCGCGCCAGGCTGGGCCAGTTCGACGGCATAGCGGCGGCGGAATTCGTCGAATTTCGCCGGGTCGTGGCGGTACCAGGTCCGCAGTTCCGCCGATGGCGCGGCGTCTTTCGCCCACTCGTCCAGCCGGGCGGCGTCCTTGCGCATCCCTCGCGGCCATACCCGGTCCACCAGCACGCGAGCGCCGTCCTCTGGGGAGGGCTCTTCATAGACGCGGCGGACCCGGATGTCAGTACCCATCATGGGCCTCCGTTCCTTCAGTCATTGAGCAGTTCGCGGGCAGCCGCGGCGATGCGGGATGCGGAGATGCCCGCGGCTTCCATCAGCTCGCCGCCGAGCGCGGAGACCGCCCGCTGCGCCATGTCCGGGGGCAGCGGCCTGCCGTGCCAGCCGTTCTTGTCCTCGATCTCGGCGAAGATCTTGCCCTTCACCGTCCTGGCCAGGATCACGGGGGGCGCGCAGCATCTCGCGCCGCGGTCAGCGCCTGGTCGATCTGGGTGATGTTGTGCCCGTCGATGACGACGGCGGTGCAGCCGAACGCCACGGCGCGCCGCTGCCGGAATGCCTCGATCACCTCGGCGTAGCGGGCGAGGGAGAAGATCAGCATGACGTTGATGCTGATCCCCTCGGCCAGGCAGGCGGTGATCGCGGCCAGGCCCTGCCGGGCCGGGATCTTGATGAACAGGTTGGGCCGGTCGACCAGCCACCACAGCGCGCGAGCCTCGGCGACCGTGCGGCCGGTGTCGTGGGCGATCCGCGGGTCGACCTCGATCGACACCCGCCCGTCCACACCGCTGGTTGCCTCGTACACCGGGCGCAGCACGTCGCACGCCTGCCGCACGTCGGACGCGGTCAGCTCCCGCAGCGTCTGGTCCACCGGCACCTGGCGCAGCTTCAGGTCCCGAATCTGGCCGGCGTAGGCGTCACTGTCGCTGATGGCCCTCGCGAAGATCGTCGGGTTGGTCGTCACCCCCGAGACTCCCCGGTCGCGAAGTGCAGCGAGGCTGCCGGCGGTCAGCCGTTCCCGGCTGAGGTCATCCAGCCAGACCGGCACTCCTGCTGCCCGCAGCCTGGCAATCGAGTCTGTCATCACACCTCCAGGTCACCATGCAGCTGACAGTTCCCTGCTCCCATTCGTGAGCTGGCTATTCGCGCACCCCTCCCAGTAGCTGCCGCGCACGTGCACGTGCATTCCGGCGACGCCTTGCCGGATCAGGCCGCTGCCTGATCCGCAGGCCCGGCACCAGAAGGAAGCTGCGTCACGGCTGTTCCCGTTTCCTCCTCACGCGGTCCAGCGTTCACGGCCGCGGATGTGCCGCGTGGCTGCCGAGCGGCGAGGAACACCGCGATGAGCCATACCGCCAGCGAGACGACGGCGACCACCGCTATGATGGCGAGTTGCCCCGCTGAAAGCGCCGAGTCCGGGTACATGATGATCTCCCCTCGGCGATGGCCGCTCGTGCATCTCAGCGAGCAGGGCGCCCACATCCGCCGCCTCGCAGAGCGCCCCGGCGCGCCGTTCCAGGCCGCGGCGCAGCACCGCGTGGTGGTGGACGATTTGCCGGAACTGCTCGGTAGCGCCTTTATAAATGATGGTCATCAGGCCACCTCCTCTTAACTGCTACTGTTAGTTTAAACAATTTTCTTCGTGAAAATATTCCCGGCGGGTTTCAGAGCACGATGTCCAGTGGTTGCTCGATCAGTTCTCTGAGGTCGGTGAGGAAGCGGGCGGCGGTGGCGCCGTCGACGGCCCGGTGGTCGATGGACAGGGTCACCGTCGTGGTGGTGGCGATAGTGACCTGGTCGCCGCCTACGACGGGCTGGTGGACAGCTTCGCCGACGGCGAGGATGGCGGCCTGCGGCGGGTTGATGACGGCGGTGAACTGGCGGATGCCGTACATGCCGAGGTTGCTGACGGTGAAGGTGCCCCCGGCTGGACGCTGGACGCCTGGCAGGCCGCGACAGAGCTTGGCCTGAAGGTGCAGATCAACACCACCGTCACCGGCCACAACCTCACCGGCCTGGCGGACATCGCCGCGCTGGTCCACCGTCTGGGTGCGGCGTCGTGGAGCGCGTTCCTGCTCGTCCCGACCGGGCGGGGCGCGCTGTTGCCCGCACTGACCGCGCGGCAGGCCGAGGACGTGCTCAACTTCGTCTACGACGCCGGAGAGTTCGTCCCGGCGCGGACCACCGAGGCCCACCACTTCCGCCGCATCGTCCTCCAGCGCGAGATCCTCCGTTCGCGCCGCGCCGGCCACCTCGCCGTGCTCGGCCTGGGCGAGCTGTATCTGCGGCTGCGGCAGCGGCTCGGCGACCTCGGCCTGGCCCGGCGGAAGACCCGCCACCCGCCGGCGAACGTCAACGCCGGGCAGGGGTTCGTGTTCATCTCCCACCTCGGCACCGTCCACGCTTACAGCCGACAGCGTTCACACCGGCCGGCTCGCCGGCATCTACCGCACCTCGCCCCTGTTCACCGGAATGAGGGACCACGGCAAGCTGGCTGGCCGGTGCGGCGCTTGCGAGTTCGCTCCCGTCTGCGGCGGGTCACGCTCCCGCGCCTTCGCCCTCTCGGGCGACCCGTACGCCGAGGACCCCTGGTGCTCCTACCAGCCCGGAACCTTCCCGTACCAAGCAGACCTGGCCGCGATGGGCCTGCGGCCAGCCGCCTGACCGCGATAACGAAAGGCCGGCATGGAGATCGAGTCACTAGCCGCGGCTCTCGAACGAGAGCACCACGAGATCGACGACGGGATCGCGGCGTTCACCGCTTCGCCAGGGAACCCGCAGTCGCTGACACGCGCGATCCGCGCACTGCGCCGCCACATCTACCTGGAGGAGCAGTTCCTGTTCCCCCTCTTGCGCCAGGCTGAACCGGGACTTGCAGCCCCGGTCTCCGTCATGCTCCGCGAGCACGCCCAGATGTGGGCCACGCTCGACACGCTGGATCGCGAGCTCCACGACGGCACCGGGCTCATCCTCTGCCTAGCTCACCGTACGGCTCCTGCACCACAACCTGAAGGAGGAAAGAATACTGTATCCGCGAGCCGACGACGTGCTGCGCCGCCTCGGCGCCGAGATCCCCCGGGCGGCCGCCCGCCGGTTCAACCAGTCGCCTGGCCCGCGTTCGCCGTGCTGATCCTTACCGGCGTCTGGAACGTGATCGCCGTCCGCTCGCAGATCTCCGGAAGCTACGAGACCACGCTGGTGGTGAAGCTCCTCGTCGTGGCGATCTCCGGGGTTACGGCGGCGTTGCACGCCCGGGCCCGGAGCGCCGCGGGGCTGGCGGTGTTCGGCGCGCTGACCGGCCTCAGCGCCCTGGCCGCGCTGTTCCTCGGCATCCTGCTGGCCGGGTGACGCCCGCTTCGGTTAAATGTTCGGAAGGACTGGGGCCGGATGTGGGGCAGAGAACATCACCGGCCGGGCGCGCTGGCCACGATTTAGCCCGCCGCCCCGGCGGCGGCCTGGTCGAGGTGGTGGCCGAGCATCTCGTACTGCCCGGCGGCGGGGACGGTGAATTCCGCGAAGCCGCCCTCGCCGGGCATCAGGTCGAGCGTCTGGGCGGCTCCGTCGGCCGGTTGCCGGGCCGCAGCAGGTACGCGCCGTTGTTGAACACCGTGTCGAACTGCGCGCCGACGACGTGGAACGAGCTGTCGTCGGAGGGGCTGGCGTCGAGCACCCAGATACGGATCCGCTGACCGGCGTGGACGCGCAGCGGCGCGTACAGGTACTGGTCGTGGTACTCGTTGAACACCACGGCGTCCGGCTGCCCGCGCAGCATCTTCGCGTAGTCGCCGGGCTGCCGCTGCGGTCCCGGGTACAGCCGATGACCGGCAAGCCGTTATTCTGCCAGAAACTAGAGAATCTCCCCGGGAGGATGCCAGCGATGGCGGCCGACCTGCAACTTCAGGCCAGGGCGCTGGGCGATCCCACGCGCTACCGCCTGTTCCGCTACATCGCCGACGCCCAGGGACCGGTCACGGTGGCCGAGCTGACCGGCTACGCCGGGCTCAATCACAACGCGATCCGGCAGCACCTCGCCGTGCTCAGGGACGCCGGGCTGGTGACCGAGGAGGCCGAGCGCCGCGACCAGCCGGGGCGGCCCCGGCTGCTGTACCGCCTGCGCCCGGAGGCAGCCGGCGAGTGGGGCACGCCCGGCGCCTTTGCCTGGCTGGCCGGCCTGCTATCGGCGGCACTGCGGCGCGAGCAGGACCCGCAGCAGGCCGGCCGACAAGAGGGACACCGCCGCGCCGCGGAGGTGGCCGGCCCGGGTGATCCGGCTGACCTGCTGGAGCAGGAGGTATCACGGCGGGAGTTCCGCCCGGTCCGCGCGGACCGGGGATCGGTGATCGAGTTCACGCTCGGCCGCTGTCCGTTCGCGGAGGTGGCCGCGGCCGACCCGGACACGATCTGCCGGCTGCATCTCGGCCTGGCCGAAGGGCTCACCGAGGGACTCGGCGGCCTGATCACCGAACGCCTCACGGTCAGGCCTGCCCGTCGCCCTGGCTGCCGCCTCACCGTGCGCAGGGCAGCGGCCGGTGCGAGGATCTCCGTGTAAGCACGGCCGAGCAGGTTCATGGAGGGAAAGAGAATGACCAGCGATCAGCCTCTGCGGGGACGGAGCGATCCTGCCGCTGATCCCCTGCGGACCGCAAGCCAGGCACGCTCCCCTGCCGGATCCGGGGATGCCGGGGACAGCGGCGACCCGGCCTGCTGGGCGTGCCTGGTCTGCGAGGAGTGCGGGGCCGTGGTCAGCGAGGGCCACCGCGCCGGGTGCTCCCATTGCTCACAGCCGGCCGGTCAATTGCCAGCCGGTTCGTGACCAGCCGGCCTTCCAGGCGGCAAGCCGACGGCTGTTCAGGACCCGGCGGGCGAGGAATCCGCGATCCCGCCGACGCCCTGGTGAACGGGCGCTGTCAATGCCGCCGATACCCGCCCCGGCCTGGCCGCGCCTTCGGCTGGCCGTTCGCCGCGGCGCGGTGACCCGGCATGGCTGATGCGGCCGCCGCAATGCCACCGGCGCCGACCCCGCCGATCGCAGAGACGCCGCTGGCCGGCCTGACCAGCGCGCAGGTTGCCGAGCGGCGCTCGCGCGGCCTGGCGAACGCGAGCGCGGAGCGCACCAGCCGGTCGGTCGCCGAGATCCTGCGCGCGAACATCCTGACCCGCTTCAACTTCATCCTGGGTGTCCTGCTGGCCGTGATCCTGGTCGCGGGCCAGCCGCAGGACGCCCTGTTCGGCATCGTGCTGGTCACCAACGCGCTGATCGGCGTCGCACAGGAACTGCGCGCCAAGCACACGCTCGATCGGCTCGCCGTGCTCAGCGCCCCGCGGGTCCGCGTGATCCGCGACGGCACGCCACACGATATTGCTGTCGCGGACCTTGTCGCCGGTGACCTGGTCGACCTGCGCGCCGGGCGACCAGCTGGTGGCGGACGGGGTGGTGCGCGCCAGCACGAGCCTGGAGGCTGACGAGTCGCTGCTGACCGGCGAGTCCGAGCCGGTGGACAAGCAGGCGGGTGATCACCTGCTGTCGGGCAGCTTCGTGGTCGCCGGGTCAGGCGGCTACCAGGCCACCGGGGTGGGCGCGGAAGCGTACGCCCGCAAGCTCGCGGCCCAGGCGCGGCGCTTCGCGCCGGTGCGCTCGGAGCTGATGGACGGCATTAACCAGATCCTGCGCTACGTCACGTGGGCGATCGCGCCGGTGGCTGTGCTGCTGGTGATCAGCCAGTTGCACAGCCACGGGACGGTACGGGAGGTTGCCAGCGGGACGGTCGCGGCGCTGGTCGGCATGGTCCCGCAGGGCCTGGTGCTGCTGACCAGCGTCGCCTTCGGCGTGGCCGCGGTCACGCTCGCCCGGCGGCGGGTCCTGGTGCAGCAGCTTCCCGCGGTCGAGGGCCTGGCCCGGGTGGACGTGGTGTGCTTCGATAAGACCGGCACCCTGACCGACGGGACCATCGCATTCGACAGCCTCATCCGGCTCGACGATCAGGCGCCGGCCGCGGCGGCACTCGGGGCGCTCGCCGACGACCAGAACCGCAACGCGACGCTGGCCGCCATCGGGCAGGCGTTCCCGCCGCCAGACGGGTGGCCGTGGCAGGCAGCCCTGCCGTTCTCGTCGGCGCGCAAGTGGAGCGCGGCCAGCTTCGCTGGCCACGGCACCTGGGTGCTAGGGGCGCCGGAGATGGTGTTGCCCGGCGGCCAGCAAGAACAGCTCTCGCAGGCCGCCGGCCTGGCCGCCAGCGGCCGGCGGGTCCCGGTGCTGGCACGTGCTGCAGGCCCGCTGAACGGCGACTCGCTCCCGCAGGGCCTGCAGGCGGCGGCCTTCGTCCTGCTCGGGGAGCAGCTGAGATCCGACGCCGCCGAGGCCATCGCGTACTTCGCGGCGCAGGGCGTGGCACTGAAGGTTATCTCCGGGGACAGCCCGCTCACCGTCAGCGCTGTCGCGGCGCGGGCCGGCCTGCCCCATGCGGACAGGCCGGCCGATGCGCGGGATCTGCCGGAGGACCCAGACGCGCTCGGCCGCCTGCTGGAGGAGCGCTCGGTCTTCGGCCGGGTGACACCACAGCAGAAACAGGCGATGGTCACGGCCCTGCAGGCCCGCGGCCACACGGTGGCGATGACCGGCGACGGCGTCAACGACGTGCTGGCCCTCAAGCTCGCCGACATCGGCATCGCGATGGGCTCGGGCGCGGCGGCGACTAGGGCGGTCGCCGAGCTGGTGCTGCTCGACAGCCGGTTCGCCACCTTGCCCGGCGTCGTCGCCGAAGGGCGCCGTGTGACGGCTAACATCGAGCGCGTCGCCAACTTGTTCATCACCAAGACGGTCTGGGCGACGCTCCTCGCAGTCGCCGTGGGCGTCACGCTGCTGCCCTACCCGTTCCTGCCCCGCCACCTGACGATCATCGACACCCTGGCCATCGGCGTTCCGTCCTTCTTCCTCGCGCTCGCGCCGAACACCCGGCGCTACCTGCCCGGGTTCACCAGCCGGGTGCTGCGCTTCGCCATCCCGGCCGGCACCATCATCGCCGCGGCGACATTCGCCGCCTATGCCCTGGCCCGGGCGCGCGGTCTCCCGCTGGTGCAGCAGCGCACGGCCGCCACCCTGGTCACCCTCGTCCTCAGCCTGTGCGTGCTGGTCCTGCTCGCCGCCCCGCTGACCTGGCGCCGGATCGTGCTGGCCGGCGCCGCCCTGGCCGGCTTCGTGCTGCTGTTCCCGATACCAGCGGTGCGCCGCTTCTACGCGCTGCAACTCCCGCAGAGCGGGCTCGCAACCACGCTGCCCGTCGCAGCACTCGGCGCCACTGCTCTCGCGGCCTTCTGGGTCCTCTCCCGCCGGCGCGGCCGCGGACAGCAACCCGATCGAGCGAAACGGGACCGTCTATGACCCAGCCACCGGGAGGTGACCGCCGCCCGCCGGCCCGCCCCTTCCGCCACGCGCCAGCACCCGGCAGCCGCGGCCGGACCCGCCCGTCCGAGCGCCCGGCCCGCCGCGATCCTCGCCAGTGTAAGGAGGACCTGGATACCTACGTCAAGAAGATCGTCAGCAGCCTGCCTCCGCTGACCGGCAGGCAGCGCGGACTGCCGGGATGATCTGTAGTCGGGGCAATTTTGCGGGTGAGATTTGCGGGTGAGAGAGGTGCATCGTGTGGAACGCAGTCCGGGGATCTCGGCGGCCCGGGCGGCTCAGGCTGCGGGTATTCAGGTGCCGGGGCTCCCGGATGTGGGCGCCGCAGCCGATGAGCTGGGCGCAAACGCCGGTTCGGTGCGCGAGACTGCCGCTGGTGCGGCCGAGGCCGTGAACGGTGCCGTGACCGAGGCGGCCACAGGAGTAACGGAATCGGCGACTCGCGCAGCTGAGTCGGTGAAGCAAGCCTGAAGCGCGGACGGAGCGGTGGTCAAGTGCAGCCCGGCGCAGGCTGGCGTTCCGCTCTCGCGTCGGGCCGTTTCAGTTCACCTGGCCATCGCCTCTACGGTGGCCATCCGCGGGGGGCCGCGGGGTATGGGCGTAGCTGCGGGGCTGGGAGGATCTTGCCCAGTCGATGCGCGAGGAATACGACAGCCAGCAGAGCAGGATCTGGACGGCGATTCCGTACAGTGCGGTGAGCCAGGAGGCGAACGCTGAGCCGAGGTGGCGTTCGGCGATGCTGGCCGCGCCGATGTAGTAACGAGTAGCTGATGAGCCGTCCCGCGAAGAACGCGCTGGTGACCGGCAGCAGTGGCGCAGCCATCAGGCCTGCGGCTTCGAGCAGCTCGACCGAACGCAGCGGGGAAAGGCGAACAGGGCCAGCCCGAGGGTGATCTGCCTTTATGGCCGGTGAGGTGGGTCCTGGCGGCTTGGAGGCTGCCTTTGCGGCTCTGACTGAGGCGCCCGCGGATGCGACCGGTAGACTCATGAGGAACCCGGGCCGGTCCACCGGGTCTGCAAGCCGCCGGGTTCATAGCCCTAGCCTTGTGCGTGTAGCCCGGTACTTCCTGATCCGGCTTTTACCCCACCTAGGGTTATGCGCGGATGTCCGGTCCGGCTGGATGCTTCCGTCAAGAGCCCATCCCTGTATACGGCGGATGTCAGGGCAATTGGCGAAGTGATCACCGTGGAGCATCGTCGCGCTCATGGGCCGGGAAGACGAGGTTGCGGCTCGCCGGGAAGGGAGTTACCCGTGCAGGCCAGGCTGACCGGTGCGCCCGGGCCGGAATTGGAGCCGCAGGCCAGCGGGCTTGCGTGGCACACACTCAGCGTTGAGCGCGTGCTGCGGACCGTAGAGGTAGACGCGCAGCGCGGCCTTAGCTCGGCGGAAGCGGCGTCGCGGGCCGGCCGGTTCGGCCCCAATAAGCTGGCCGCGGGCAGGGCAGAGTCTGGCTGGCTCGCGTTCATCCGCCAGTACTCCGACCCCATGCAGATCGTCTTGCTCGCGGCCGGGGTCCTCAGCCTCTTCCCCCTCAGGCAGCTGGGAACCGGTCTCCTGCTGATCTTGCTGACGCTGGGCAACGCGGTTCTTGGCCTGCAGCAGGAGGGCAAGGCCGAGGCCGCCGTCGCCGCGCTCCAGAAGATGATGATCGTCACGGCCCGGGTGCGGCGTGACGGCCGGGAGGCGGAGATCCCCGCCGGGCAGCTGGTCCCCGGTGATGTCGTCTCGATAGCGGCGGGTGACATCGTTCCGGCTGACGGCAGGCTGCTGCAGTCGGTGATGCTGGAGGTCGCCGAGTCCGGGCTGACCGGGGAGAGCCTGCCGGTCTCGAAGGGCACGGCCCCGGTCGGGGAGACCGGCATGCCGCTGGGCGATCGGGCCTGCATGGTGTACATGAACACCTCTGCCACCCGCGGGGCGGGCGAGTTCGTGGTCACCGCGACCGGGATGGCGACCGAGGTCGGCCGCATCTCGGGAATGCTCCAGGCGCAGCGAGCGGCCAGGACCCCGCTCACCCGCCAGCTCGACCACCTCTCAAAGCAGCTCCTGCTGGTCGCGGGCGTCGCGCTGATCGCGTCGATGGCCGTGAACCTGTCTCGCGGCTATACCTTCAACGCGGTGTTCCGTGACCGATCTGGAACTGCTCGCCCTCGTCGGGATGGTCGACCCACCGCGCCCCGCCGCCAGGGCATCGATCGCGCGGGCGAAGTCCGCTGGGATCAGGATCCGCATGATCACCGGCGATCACGCGGTCACCGCGGCCGCGATCGCCCGCCAGCTCGGCATCGACGGCACGGTAATCAGCGGGGCGCAGTTCGGGGCGATGAACGACGAGGAGGCGATGGACGCAATCGGCGATGTCGGCGTGATCGCCCGTGTCAGCCCCGAGCACAAGGTACGGCTGGTAGATGTGCTTAAGCACAAAGGCCACATCGTCGCCATGACCGGCGACGGCGTCAACGATGCGCCCGCGCTGAAGAAGGCCGACATCGGGATCGCGATGGGCACCGGGACCGAGGTGGCCAGGCAAGCCGCAGTGATGATCCTGACCGACGACAACTTCGCCACGATCATCAAGGCGGTGGAGTTCGGCCGCGGGCTGTATGACAACCTCGCCCGGTACATCCGGTTCGAGATGGGATGCATGTTCGGCTTCATCATCACCTTCCTCGGCGCCAGCATCTTCAACATCGCCGACGGCGAGCCGCTCGTTCCGCTGCAGATCTTGTGGGTGGCCTTCACCACCGTGACGATCCAGTCCATCGGGCTCGGGTACAGCAAGCACGCCGTGGGCCTCATGCAGCGCCCGCCCCGGCCGCCCAGCCAGCCGATCCTGAGCCGGGGGCTCATCATCTGGCTGGCCTCGGCAGGGCTGCTGATAGCCACGGGCACGCTGGGCGTGATCAACTGGGCGGAACATGAGCACACGCTCACCATCGCGCGGACCATGGGCGTGGTCACGTTCTCGCTTCTCAACCTGTTCTTCTCGATCGAGGCGAAAGACGAACAGCAGTCCGCGTTCTCCCTTGATACCTTCTCCGACCGGACATTCATCATCACGACCGGGGTGTCGTTTTTCCTGCTCGTCATGTCCACCGTCCTGCGGCCGTTCCAGACAATCCTGAAGACGACCACCCTTGACGTCAGGCAGTGGCTCATCTGCACAGCCGTGGCACTGTCGATCATCGTGGCCGCCGAGATCCGGAAGGCGGTGCGGCGGCGGACCGCCCCTGAAGCCACTACAGCCGGCCAATCGGTTTCCCTGCCAGCAGCAACTGCCACCCGCTGACCCTCGCGATTCTCCAGTCCCGCGCGGCAATCACCGTCCGGCATGCCGGCCCGATGTTCACGGCCGACCGTGGGGCACTGGACGAGACGGGCGCACCTGTGAGGCCAGGACCTGGCTGGATCGTCGCCTTGAGGGGCACGCCCATCGTGCTTGTCCGGAGGGAGGACGGCTGCGTGTCATCGAGGAACCTTGCGGCAAGCCAAGCTGATCTTCCAGAGGCACGGTAATCCGGTCAGGCCGCCTGGTCATGATCTCTGCCGATGGATCCCGCTATGAACCGGGCAAAAAGGCTACCTCGTCGGCAGGCCCCTGTGTGGAGCTCGCATCCGGCGATCCTGCTGGCAACCCGACTCACAGACACCACGACCAGAAGGGGGACATCGCGCGGCTCCACATAATCCCCGGCTCCACATAAAGCGGATTCTCCCTTGCCAGGCGAACGACCAGGCGGCCGACGCCCGGGGGCGTCGACGGGCGGCCGGGCTTGCGCCGCTGGCTTGTGTCGTACTTGCGGCCAGCGAGCTTGCGGTGCCAGGCCAGGAGCGTCGCGGGCGTAACCGGAAAGACGTCGGTCCAGCGCCTGCGCGGCAGGACCCGAGCCAGCGCAGCGAACCACACCCGGTCGCCCGGCTCGTACCGTACCCGGCCGACATTCCGGCGCAGCACCGCGTTCTCGTGCCGGAGTACGAGCAACTCGGCATCCTTCGCCCGGTCACCGCGGAACACCAGGACGGCCAAGCCGAGCACACGGCGTGTCAGCAGGTAGACAATCTTGAGCAGCACCCGGCAAGCCAACCACCACTGCGCCCATCATTTCGCCAACAGTGCAGGTGACACCCAATCGAGTATTCGAGCGGCACAGCTCCCCGGCCGCGTTCAGGCCGGTGAACCCGGGCCGGGCGAACCCAGGTCCCTTGCGGGAGCAGAACAGGACCGCGGAGGCCGGGCCAGTTGCCGGCCGCGCCGGCCCCCTGCGCCCCGGCGGGAGCTGGCCGGGCGCTGAGGGAGCCTGCTGCCAGAGGAGGCTGGCTGAAAGCAGCTATCCGGGGATCCTCAACGTCACCAGGGTTCCGTGCCCGGTGCCGAGCGCGCCGCGAATCGCGCAGCCTGCGGAATTGGATGGCAGCCACACCACCCGGCCGGCCATCTGCGTGATCTTCGCCGGGACCGTGACAGCACCTGCTGCCGTCGCGACCGTGATCAGTTCGCCGTCACGCACGCTAGCCCCGGCGGCTGTCGCGGCTGAGATCGTCGCCACAGCTGGTGGTGCCGTGCCCGTCAGGTTCGGCTCGCCGTCCTGCATCCGGCCGTTGCCGGGCAGGGTGGGCCAGCTGGCCAGGATCGCCTGACCGGGGCCGGGACGGGAAAGCGGGTCCTGGCTGATGCCGCTTCGCGGTGCCGGCTGCGCCACCTCCGGCTTGCCGCCTGCTGCTGCTCCTGCCACCCGCGGCGCCGCCGCGGCCGCGCAGGCCCGAGTCCTTGACCATCTGCATCACCGCGTCGGGCCACATCCCGAGCGCCGGGCGCAGCGCCGGTAGCCGCCATGGCGCTGGTAGCCAGCCGGCGTGAACGAGTCCGGCTCATCCCAGAACGCCGTCAGCACTGGCGTGAGAACAGCAACCACCGCTCATCCCTCCCAGTGCCCCGTCATCGCGGGCACCTGTGCCACCGGGAAGGTAACGACGGGCGGCCGGGACCGGACCAGCGACACGCCCATGGTCGCCGCTCTCGCATGCGATACCACGAAACCGCTTCTCCCGGATGCCCCGTGCAGCCCGCCGCGCGTGCTATAAACCTAGTATTAGCTGGAGTTATTGTCCGGGAGCCAGGGCCCGGTGGTGCGGCGGCGGTAAGCCGGGCGGGGCGGCGGGAGGGAGGCGGCGCATGGTGACCGTCGGCGTGCGCCCATTCATCGTCGGTGACGGTGAGCTGTCCGGCGCGATCATGGCCGCTGTCGCGGCTCTGGCCGGGCATGAGGAGCTGGCCGTGCTGGCGCCGTCCGGGCCGGTGCCGCCGGCAGGCGTGCTGGGGTCGCAGGGATTCTCCTGCGAGGCAGCCGGCCTGGGAGACGGCGGCTGGCAGGTCACGTTCGGGCGCGGATCATGAGGCCCGCCGGGCCGGTTCTGGGCGGCCCGCCCGGCGGCGGGCTCGTGCGGGTCCTTGGGGTCAACGCCGCGTGGAACGCGCTCACGTATGTGTATGACCCCGAGCTGTACCTGGACGTGGTCTCGCTCGGCCTGGTCTATGACGTGCGGGACGAGGACGGCGCCATCGTGGTCGAGATGACCCTCACCACCCCAGGTTGCCCGGCCGCGGAGAGCCTCCCGGGGATGGCGCGGGCGGCGGTCGCCGAGGCGGTGGGCCATGTTACGGCGGTGGAAGTGCGCGTCGTGTGGGACCCTCCGTGGAGCCCGGCGATGATAGACGCCGTTGCGGCCGAGGCCCTGGGGCTGCGGGTCAGGTGACGGTGAACCGCCGGCTTCCCGCAGTCCCGTCCCGCAGGTCCGGCAGCCCGGCACGCTGGCTGACAGCCGACCCGCTGTCCGCGGCCCTTCCCCCGGCTGATGACTGCCCTTACGATCCGCGCGGATGGCTGACCGGATGTCACACCCTGGTGTTGTTCTAGTGTGAAGGCGAAGAATATGCAGAGACAGGGGGTGGCAATGCCAGCGGACCTCCAGCTCGAGGCCAGGGCGCTCGGGGACGCGACACGCTACCGCCTGTTCCGCTACATCGTGGATGCGGCCCGGCCGGTGGGGGTCGGCGAGCTGACCGATTACGTCCGCCTCAACCACAATGCGGTGCGCCAGCACCTGGCGGTACTGAAAGAGGCCGGGCTGGTGATCGAGGAAGCTGAGCCGCGGGACCGGCCTGGCCGTCCCCGCCTGCTCTACCGCCAGCACCCGGAGGTGGCCGAAAGATGGGACGCCCCTGGTTCCTACGCCTGGCTGGCAGGCCTGCTGTCCGCGGCCGTCCGCGGCAGACAGGACCCGCGCCAGGCCGGGCGGCAGGATGGGCACCGGCGCGCCGCGGAGATCTCCGGCCCCGGTGATCCAGCTGACCTGCTGGAACAGGAGATATCACGGCGCGGGTTCCGCCCGGACCGGGCCGGGCGGGGCCGCCGGGTGGAGTTCACGCTCAGGCGCTGCCCGTTCGCCGAGGTCGCCGCGGCCGACCCGGGCACGATCTGCCAGCTGCACCTCGGCCTGGCCGAAGGGCTCGCCGAAGGCCTGGGCGAACTTCAGGTGGAACGGCTCGTGCCCAAGGATCCCCACCGGGCCGGCTGCCGCCTGATCGTGCGGCGGGCGCCGGAGACAGAAAGGCTCCCGGCCTGACCGGCACCTGGCTGGGGATGGACGGGCTATGGCAGCGACAGGACGAGCCCACCATCCGCCGCCAGACCGAACAGGCAGACTGCCGCAGCGAGAGGCAGGTTCATGACGGCGGGAGGGATGATGGCACGCAGCGATCAGTGCTCGCCGGCCGGTCCGCCGGACAGCGAGCGGCCGGATGACCAGACCGGGCCTGGGGCGATCTCCGTGGCTGAGGCACGTCATCTCGTCCTGGCCAGGATCGCGCCGCTCGCGCCGCAGCGTGTCGCCATCGGCGACGCCGCCGGGCAGGTGCTGGCTGAGACAGCTGCTGGCCGCCGAGGCGGTGCCGCGGTTCGCCAATTCCGCGATGGATGGCTACGCCGTCAGGGCTACTGACGTGGCTGATGCCCCGGTCCGCCTGCGCGTGACCGGGACCGTGGCGGCCGGCGGCGAGCCGGAGGCCGCCCTGGCCCGCGGCGCGGCGGTCCGGATCATGACCGGTGCGCCGCTGCCGCCCGGCGCTGACGCGGTGTGCATGATCGAGCGCGTTCAGGTTCAGGACGGCGGATCAGCCGTCCTGATCGAGACCGCGGTCCGCCCCGGCACGAACGTGCGCCAGCCCGGTGAGGACATCGCCGCCGGTAGCGAGCTCTTCGGGTCAGGGACCCAGCTCGGTGCGGCGCATGTCGGGGTGCTCGCGAGCCTTGGCATCCAGTCGCTGCTGGTCTGCCCGCGCCCCACGGTGGGCGTCCTGTCAACCGGCAATGAACTCGCCGGACCGGGTGATGCCCTGGTGCCCGGGAAGATCCGCGACGCCAACCGCCCGGCACTGCTCGCCCAGCTCGGATCCGACGGTTTCCGCGGGGTCGATCTCGGCGCCGGCGCGGATGACCCGGATGCCCTGGCGGGTCTGCTCACGGCCGGCGCGTCCCGGTGTGATGCCATCGTGGCCAGCGGAGGGGTGAGCGTCGGGGATCATGACGTGCTGAAGGTCGCCCTGGAGAAGCTGGGCGGCGCGACGGCGCGCTCGCTGCACGTCGCCGTGAAGCCAGGTCAGCACATCGCCTTCGCTCTGCTCGGCGAGCAGCGCGTCCCGGCTTTTGGGCTGCCGGGGAACCCGGTTGCCGCCCTGGTCGCCTACGAGTTGTACGTCCGGCCCGCGCTGCGGACCATGGCCTGCTGCCCGGTGCTCGACCGGCCGCGGATCACCGCAATCGCTGAAACAGACTTGCCCCGCCGACCTGGGCCCAAGCTCCATCTGGCGCGGGTGACGGCCCGGGCCGGGCCGGGCGGAGTACTGCGGGTGCGATTGTCGGGCGGCCAGGACTCGCACATGCTGCGGGCCATGGCGCTGGCCAATGCCCTCGCCCTGCTGCCGGATAGCGACGGGGTCCGGGCCGGCGGCCTCGTTGAAGTGCTGCTTCTCGACACCGAAGGCCTTGGGCCGGACAGTGCGATCATTTCGTGGTGAGCACGCCTGGTGCGTGCGCACTGGTGGCCGGGACGCGGATGCCGAGGCGGATACCGGGCGGACCCGGAAGGCCCGCCCGCTGGCCGGCGCGCAAATCCTCTGGCTACCCGCTGATCTCAGGCCGGTTCCTTTTCCCAAGGAAATTGATATAAACCATGACGGCGGGCCGGTGGTTCCCGCAGGGCCAGCCCCGGCGCCATGAGCCAGGCACGAGGCGCTGCCCAGGCGGGCAGGAGGGATAGCTGCCAGGATGCTCGCCGTCAGCCGGGACACGGTCCGGCTGTTCCTGCACGTGCTCGCCGCCACTATCTGGGTGGGCGGCCAGCTAACCCTGGCGGTGGTGGTCCCGGTGCTGCGCCGGTTCGGTGCCGAGGTGCCGCGTGCTGCCGCCCGCCGCTTCAGCCAGGTGGCCTGGATCGCTTTCGCCGTGCTGGTGGCCACCGGGGCGTGGAACATCGCCACCGTCCACGGCGAGATGAGCCACGACGCCAGCTACCGGGTCACGCTGACCCACGCCCGGAAGAGGCCTCCCGGGCCGGCCGCGGTGGCGGCGGGAGGGGAGCTACCTGGGAAGCACACGGGAGCCCGGTCAGGCGCACCAGCGGAGGCCGGACGGCGGCAGGAGACAACGGGCGGATGATCAGGACCTTGGGGAAGGATGGGTCTCGATGACAGACACTGGCGCTGCTGACGGGCAGGCACCATCCATGCGCCGTATGGCTGCCGCCGTCAGGGACCTCCACCCTGGCTACTTCGCGTTCGTAATGGCCACAGGCATCATCTCGACGGGCACGTTCCTGCTGGGGCCAAGGTGGCTGTCGCGCGCATTGCTCGTCGCAGCAGCGGCCGGGCTCGTGGTACTCAGCGCCGCCCTGCTGGCCCGGCTCGCCTTCTTCCGCTCCAGCGTGGCGGCCGACGTCCAGGCGCCGGAGCGGGTCTTCGGCTTCTTCACGATCGTGGCCGGCCTCGACGTGCTCGGGGTGCGGCTCGCCGCCGCGGGTCATCCGCTGGCCACGGCGATCCTGGCCGGGGTGGCTGCTGCTGTGTGGCTCGTGCTGACCTACGGCGTGCCCGCCAGCCTGCTGCTCACCCGGGAGCACGACTCGGTCCTCGGCGGGGTCAACGGCGCCTGGCTGCTGTGGGTGGTCGGCACGCAGTCCCTCTCTATCGCGGCATCGGCCCTGGTACCGGTGTGGCCCTCGCAATCCGGGCTGCTGGCACCGGTGGCCGTCGGGCTGTGGAGCATCGGGCTGATGCTGTACCTGCTACTCGTCTCACTGATCATGCTGCGGTGGCTGACAGTTCCCATGACCCCCGCCGCGCTCGGGCCCCCCTACTGGATCCTCATGGGTGCTACAGCGATCACCGTGCTGGCAGGTGCCCGGATTCTGAAGCTCCCTGCTGCGCTCCCTGTCAGCCGGGCGACCGCCGGATTCGTCGAGGGGTTCTCCTTTGCGCTGTGGGCGTTCGGCACCTGGTGGATCCCGCTGCTCATCGTGCTCGGCCTGTGGCGGCACGTCCGGCGCCACTGGCCACTCAGCTACGAGCCGACACTGTGGAGCGTGATCTTCCCGCTCGGCATGTACAGCGTAGCCACGCTGTCGTTCGGCAAGGTTGCCCATCTCAGCTTCATGGAACCCCTCAGCAGGTTCATGCTCTGGGTAGCCATCGCCGCCTGGGTGGCCGTGGCCGCCGCGTTCCTCGCCCGGCTCGCCCGCCGGCCAGGCACCCCCGGACGCGGAACTCCAGCAGCCCCGGCGAGCACGGCATCCACCGCGCCCTGACCCAGGCACCATGGCGCTTCACGCGGGCCGGGGCCTGGACCCATATCGCTGTGCTCAATGCGGCAGCCGGGGGACATGCCTGGCCAGCTGCTGTGCCGGCTGGGACGGCTAGAATGGCTGCCACGCTTTCCGGTTCCCGGGCAGGAGCTCAGGCCTTGCCCGGCCTGGCCGTGAGGGCGGGCTCTCCCGGCGTGGGGCTGATGGGCCAGATCGGGGGCGCGGGGGCCGGTCAGTCATCATTGTCGTCCAGCCGCGCCAGCCAGGTCGCGAGCCGGTCGACCGGGACCTCGTGTTCCGGGTTGAGGTCCACGAACCGGCGCATATGCCCGGCCAGGGCGGCGAACGTCGCTGACTCTTCTCCCCTGCGGTCCTCGAGTTCCTCGATGCCCCGGTCGGTTAAGTACATGATTGCTTCCTTGCCTTACCGCCTGACGGCGGCGCGCTGATCAGACGGCTGCCGCGCTGGCCGGCTCACCGAGTGAGACGATTCCCCCGGATGGTGCCGGCGGCAGTCAGGTTCTTCTAGTGATGACTATACTTATTCCCGCCATGTCGCCGTCCGGGTACCCGGGGCAGGGAACTCACGATGCCAGCAGAGACACACCGGGCCGGCCGTCAGCGTCTCAGCTTGCGGGACGCGCCCGGCCTGATCGCAGCGGTCAGTCCGGCCAGGCCGCGGCCGGCCGGGCGCCCGGGCCGGTACATGCGCCTCGGCAGCCGCAGCTTCGTCCTTCCCTGTGAAGCCACAGTGCGCCGGGCGGCACGGTGAGCCGCCCGCCGCAAGACGGCCCGATGCTGGGGTGGCTGCCGCGGCTTCCGGAACGAGGCTACCGGTCCGCCTCTTTGCTGACCGTTCTGGCGGTCCTGCTGCTCGTCGGGACGGGCGGCTGGGTCCGGCTGTCGGAGTCCGGGCTGGGCTGCTCCACGTGGCCCAGGTGCTACGCCACCGTGCTGCAGGGCGCGGTGGGCTATGTTCAGTACTTCGGCGGCCTGCCCGCCGGGCTCATCGAAGCCCATATCGCCGGTGCCGGGATCCTGGTGATCGCCGCTGTCCGTTTCAACTTGGCGCTCGGACCGGGTACTCCGGGGTGGGCTGCAAGGAAATCGCCGGGAACGGGCAAGCCCGGTCTGCCAAGGTGGACCCGGTGGCGTGCGGCGGCGCAGCGCTCCGGCGGGGGTAGTAGTGGGATGACGGCGCCCGGGCCGGCTGTGCTGGAGGACGGGCATGCGTGCATGATGCTGTTGTCGCCGACCGAATGGAGTGGCTGAATGGCCAGGCCCGCTGCGAGGCATGAGAGCACCGGTGACCCGGACGACGGCGGCGGCCCGCCGGACGGGGAGGGCCGGGAGCTGCTGGCGCCGTTGCTGCCGGGCGGGGAGCCGGTCGAGCAGCTGCTGCGGCGGGCGCAGTTCTTCGTGCCGGGCGGCACGCCGAGCGCCGATTTCCGGGAGGTCCACCGGGCTGGCGGGCGGGGCGCGGAGGAGTTCTACCACGAGCGGTGGCGGCACGACAAGGTGGTCCGCTCGACGCACGGGGTGAACTGCACGGGGTCGTGCTCGTGGAAGGTGTATGTCAAGGACGGGATCATCACCTGGGAGACGCAGCAGACTGACTATCCGTCGACGGGTCCGGACTCGCCGGAGTACGAGCCGCGGGGCTGCCCGCGCGGGGCGTCATTCTCCTGGTACACCTACTCCCCCTCGCGGGTGCGCTACCCGTACGTGCGCGGCGAGCTGCTGGAGATCTGGCGCGAGGCGCGGGCCCGGCTGGGTGACCCGGTGGCCGCATGGGCGGAGATCACCGCGGATCCGCAGCGCACGGCGCGGTACAAGCAAGCCAGGGGGATGGGCGGTCTCGTCCGGTCGGACTGGCCGGAGGTCAGCGAGCTGATCGCGGCCGCGCACATGCACACGATCCGCGAGTACGGGCCGGACCGGGTCGTCGGCTTCTCGCCGATCCCGGCGATGTCGCAGGTGTCCTACTCGGCGGGGACCCGGTTCCTGTCGATGATCGGCGGGACGATCCTGTCGTTTTACGACTGGTATGCGGATATGCCGATCGCCTCCCCCCAGGTTTTCGGCGACCAGACCGACGTGCCGGAGTCGGCCGACTGGTGGAACTCCTCTTACCTGATGATCTGGGGTACGAACCTGCCGATCACCCGCACCCCGGACGCGCACTTCATGGTCGAGGCGCGCTACCGGGGCCAGAAGGTGGTCGTGGTCTCCCCCGACTACTCCGATCACACCAAGTTCGCCGACGACTGGCTGGCCGCCGCCCCGGGGACCGACGGCGCGCTGGGGATGGCGATGGGGCACGTGATCCTGACCGAGTTCTTCCGGGACCGGCAGGTGCCGTACTTCACCGGCTACGTGAAGTCTTACACCGACCTGCCGTTCCTGGTGACCCTGCGCGAGCGCGAGGACGGTTATGTGCCTGACCGGTTTCTCACCGCCGCCGATCTCGGCCAGGCCGGCGAGACCGCCGCCTCCCAGACCGTGCTCCTCGACTCGGCGACCCGCGAGCCGTTCCTGCCGAACGGCACCCTGGCCACGCACTTCTCCCTCACCGGCCAGGGCCGGTGGAACCTCGACCTCGGCGGGCGCGATCCCGTCCTCACGCTCTACGGCATGCACGAGGACGCGGTGGCGGTGGACCTGCCCCGCTTCGACGTGGGCGAGACCGAGGGCGGCGGCGTCATCCGCCGCGGCGTGCCCGTCGTCGCACTCGGCGGGAGGCTGGTCACCACCGTCTTTGACCTGCTGATGGCCCAGTACGCGGTGGGCCGCGACGGCCTTCCCGGGCAGTGGCCCGCCAGTTACGACGACCCGCAGCCCTACACCCCGGCGTGGCAGGAGGCGATCACCTCGGTGCCGGCGGCCGCCGCGGCCCGGGTCGCCAGGGAGTTCGCCCGCAACGCCGAGCTGTCGCGGGGCCGCTCGATGATCGCGATGGGCGCGGGCACCAACCACTGGTTCCACTCCGACCAGATCTACCGCACGTTCCTCACCCTGACGATGCTGTGCGGCTGCCAGGGCGTGAACGGCGGCGGCTGGGCCCACTACGTCGGCCAGGAGAAGGTCCGCCCGCTGACCGGCTTCATGACGCTGGCGTTCGGGCTGGACTGGCAGCGGCCGACCCGGCACATGACCGGCACCTCCTACTTCTACCTGCACTCCGACCAGTGGCGGTATGAGAGCTTCGGCGCGGCCGAGCTGGCCAGCCCGCTCGGCCGCGGCCTGTTCACCGGCCGCGCGTTCGTCGACGCGCTCGCGCAGGCCTCGCGGATGGGCTGGACCCCGTCGCACCCGATGTTCGACCGCAACCCGCTGGACCTGGCCGACGAGGCCGCCGCCGCGGGCCAGTCCGTGAACGACTACGTGGTGGCGGAGCTGACGGCCGGCCGGCTGCATTTCGCCGGCGAGGACCCCGACGACCCGCGCAACTTCCCGCGCGTGATGACGATCTGGCGGGCCAACCTGCTCGGCTCCTCGGGCAAGGGCATGGAGTACTTCATGCGGCACCTGCTCGGCGTCGAGGACGCGGTCCGGGCCGGCGAGTCGCCGGAGCGGCTGCGGCCGAGCGAGGTGACCTGGCGTGAGCAGGCGCCGCGCGGCAAGCTCAACCTGGTCACGACCGTCGACTTCCGGATGACCAGCACCTGCAGCTACTCCGACATTGTGCTGCCGGCGGCGACGTGGTACGAGAAACACGACATCTCCACCACCGACATGCACCCGTTCGTGCACTCGTTCAACCCCGCTATCGCGCCGCCGTGGGAAACCCGCACCGACTTCGACGCGTTCCGGCTGATCGCCGAGCAGTTCTCCCGGCTGGCCGCCGTTCACCTGGGCACCCGCACCGACGTGATCGCCGCGCCGCTGCTGCACGACACGGCCGACGAGATGGCCCAGCCGGGCGGAGTCGCGGCGGACTGGAAGCGCGGCGAGTGCGACCCGGTGCCGGGAGTGACGATGCCCCGGCTGACGGTCGTCGAGCGGGACTACGGCGCCGTGGCGGAGAAGATGGCCGCGCTCGGCCCGCTGGTTGACTCCCTCGGCACCAGCGTCAAGGGGGTCACCTGGAAGCCGGCCGCGGCCGTCGACCTGCTGGGCCGGGTGAACGGGCTGGTGCGCGGCGGGCCAGCCCACGGACGGCCGGCGCTGGCCCGCGACGTCCACCTGGCCGAGGCGATCCTGGCGCTCTCGGGCACCACCAACGGCCAGGTCGCCCTGCAGGCGTGGCGGGAACTGGAGAAACGCACCGGCGTGAACCTGGCCGACCTCGCCGCCGAGCGCGCCGGGGAGCGGATCAGCTTCGCCGACACCCAGGTGCAGCCTCGCGCGGTGATCACCTCACCGGAGTGGTCGGGCAGCGAGACCGGCGGCCGGCGGTACTCCCCGTTCGTCGTCAACGTCGAGCGCAAGAAGCCGTGGCACACGCTGACCGGGCGGATGCACTTCTTCCTCGACCATGACTGGATCGCCGAGTACGGCGAGTGCCTGCCGACCTACCGTCCGCCGCTGGACTACGTCCGGCACTTCGGCGGGCAGGGCCTGGGCGAGCCGGGGCGGCCCGAGATCACTGTCCGTTACCTGACGCCGCACTCGAAGTGGTCGATCCACTCCGAATACCAGGACAACCTGCACATGCTGCGGCTGTTCCGCGGCGGCCCGGTGCTCTGGATGAGCCCGGCCGACGCGGCGAAGATCGGGGTCGCCGATAACGACTGGATCGAGGCCTACAACCGCAACGGCGTCGTGGCGTGCCGGGCGGTGGTGACCCACCGGATGCCCGAGGGGACGGTGTTCATGTACCACGCGAAGGACCGGCACCTGATGACGCCCAGGACCGAGGTCTCGGGCTGGCACGGCGGGGGGGACAACTCGCTCACCCGGCTGGTGATCAAGCCCACGCACATGATCGGCGGGTACGCCCAGCTGTCCTACGGGTTCAATTACTACGGGCCGACCGGGAACCAGCGCGACGAGATCACCGTGGTCCGCCGCCGCTCCCAGCAGGTGCAGTACTGATGCCGCGGCCGGGCGCGGCCATGGCGCGAAGGGAGGCGGCCCGCTGATGCGGATCATGGCGCAGGTCGCGATGGTGATGAACCTCGACAAGTGCATCGGCTGCCACACCTGCTCGGTGACCTGCAAGCAGGTCTGGACCAACCGGCCGGGCACCGAGTACGTCTACTTCAACAACGTCGAGACCAAGCCGGGCGTCGGGTACCCGCGCCGCTACGAGGACCAGGAGCAGTGGCACGGCGGCTGGACGCTGGACCGCAAGGGCCGCCTGCAGCTCAAGGCGGGCGGGCGGGCGCGCAAGCTGGCCTCGATCTTCTACAACCCGGACCTGCCGACGATCGATGACTACGGCGACCCGTGGACCTACGACTACCAGACGCTCATCCAGGCCCCGCCGGGCACCCGCAACCCCAGCGCGCACTCGATCTCCGCGCTGACCGGCAAGGACATGGACGTCAAGTGGGGCAGCAACTTTGACGACGACCTGGCCGGCGCCCCTGAGCATGCCACCGGCGACCCGAACCTGGCCGGGCTCGAAGACCGGGTCAAGATGGAATTCGAGCAGGTCTTCATGTTCTACCTGCCCCGCATCTGCGAGCACTGCCTCAACCCGTCCTGCGTCGCGTCCTGCCCGTCCGGCGCGATGTACAAGCGGGAAGAGGACGGGATCGTGCTGGTCGACCAGGACCGCTGCCGCGGCTGGCGAATGTGCGTGTCCGGCTGCCCCTACAAGAAGGTGTACTTCAACCACCGCACCGGCAAGGCCGAAAAGTGCACGCTGTGCTTCCCGCGCATCGAGTCCGGCCAGCCGACGATCTGCTCGGAGACCTGCGTGGGCCGGCTGCGCTACCTGGGCCTGTTCCTCTACGACGCGGACAAGGTGCTCGGCGCCGCGGCCACCGCCGACGCGCGGGATCTCTACGAGGCGCAGCTCGCGGTCTTCCTCGACCCGCATGATCCGCAGGTGCAGGCCGATGCGGGCCAGGCCGGCATCCCGGCCGACTGGATAGCCGCGGCGCAGCGCTCGCCGGTCTACGAGCTGGCCGTGCGGCACCGGGTCGCCCTGCCGCTGCACCCGGAGTACCGCACGCTGCCGATGGTCTGGTACATCCCGCCGCTCTCGCCGGTCGCCAACGTCGTCCATGCCGCGGGCTACGACCCCGGCGACCCCGACCAGGTGTTCGCCACCATCGACTCGCTGCGGATCCCGATCGAGTACCTGGCCAACCTGTTCACCGCGGGCAAGACCGATACCGTGCGTACCGTGCTGCGCAAGCTTGCCGCCGTGCGCGCGATCCAGCGGGCCGGGCAGCTCGGGCTGGATCTCGATGAGAACCTGCCCGCCTCGGTCGGCGCGAGCACCGAGGACCTGGAGGACCTTTACCGGCTGCTCGCGATCGCCAAGTACGAAGACCGTTACGTCATCCCGCCCGCGCACGCCGAGGACGCCGGGCGCCTGATGGGCCAGCACGAGCAGCTGTTCTGCAGCCTGGACACCGACGGCGGCCCCGGCATGGGCGGCGCCGGCCCGCACGGCATCCAGAGCTACCAGCCAGGCAGCCCGGCCGGGGACCACAGCTTCCGGGCCGGCGACGGCCAGACCCACTTCAACCTGCTCGGCTGGAACGGCCAGGGCAGCGCCCCGGGCCTGTTCCCCGGCCGGGACAGCTCGTGAGCGCCAGCCCGGGCGCGGTCAGCCCCTACAAGCTGGCCTCAGTGCTCCTGCAGTACCCGACGCAGGCCCTGTTCGACGGCATCGCCGAACTCGACGCGGCCGCGGCGCAGGCCGCGCCGAAAGCGGGCCGGGAAGCCTTCGCGCGGTTCCTGGGCTGGCTGCGCGCGACACCGCCGACCGCCGTCGGCCAGCACTACGTCGAGACATTCGACCTGCGCCGCCGCTGCGCCCTGTACCTGACGTACTACCGGTACGGTGACACCCGCAAGCGCGGCATGTCCATGCTCACCTTCAAGACCGCTTACCGGGCCGCCGGGTTCGACCCCAGCAACGAGGAGCTGCCCGACTACTTGCCCATGGTGCTCGACTTCGCCGCACTGGCCCCGCGCGGCGAAAGGCTGCTGCGCGCGCACCGCGCCGACCTGGAGCTGCTGCGGCGCGGACTGGAGCAGGCAGGCACTCCCTACGCCGACATCGTCGCCGCAGTGACCGCACGGATGCCGAAGCTGGGGCACCGCGAGGCCAGCCTCGTGCACGCGGCATGGGAGGCCGGGCCGCCTCGCGAGGAGGTCGGGCTCGAGCCGTTCGCCCCGCCCGAGTACCTTTCCGGTTACGGGCCCCGGACATGACCACCACCACCACCGCGGAGCTGTTCTGGTGGGTCGTCCTGCCCTACCTTGCGCTCGGGGTGTTCGCCGTCGGGCACGTATGGCGGTGGCGCTATGACCAGTTCGGCTGGACCAGCCGCTCCACGCAGCTACAGGAGCGGCGCATGCTCAAGTGGGGGTCGCCGCTGTTCCACTACGGCACCTTCGCCGCTATCGCCGGGCACGTGATCGGCGTCCTCATCCCGCAGCGGTGGACCAAGGCGATCGGCATCCCCGAGAACGCCTACCGGTGGTTCTCCGCCGGGGCCGGGACCCTGGCGGCGATACTCGTGATCGGCGGCGTGGTCGTCCTGGCCACCAGGCGGCTGTTCGTGCCGCGGGTGCGCGCCACGACCGCGCCCATCGACTATGCCGCCCTGATCCTGCTGCTGATCGTGATTCTCACCGGCATCGCCCCCACGATCGGAGTCAACCTGCTCGGGCACGGCTACGACTACCGCACCACCGTGGCGCCGTGGTTCCGCGGCCTGTTCAGCGGCTCCCCGGACGTGCAGGCGATCGCGCACGCGCCGTTCATCTACCAGCTGCACGCCACCGCCGCCTGGGCCATCTGGATGGTCTGGCCGTTCAGCCGGCTCGTGCACGCCTGGAGTTACCCGCTCTGGTACCTGTGGCGGCCCTACATCGTCTACCGCAGCCGCCGCGCAGCCCCGCCCGCCGAGCCCGGCACCAGCGGCCGCCGCTGGCGCAAGATCGGCGTGCGCTATTAAACCCCAGGCCGCACCGCTGCCAGGCGGCAAAGCCGTGCGGCGACCTCGTTAGCATCGTCGCGGGCGCGCAGACTCCCCCGCGGCATGGGTCCCTGGCCGCGGCGGAACTGCCTGGCGCTGCCGGTGCGCAGCACACAAGAACCCGGCCCGAGGAAGGAAGGACAGCATGCAGAAGCTCTCCCTGGACGCGCTGGCGCGGGAACTGCTGGAACGGGCAGCCGGCGCTGGCGGGGGCCGCGCCGCGCAGACCGTCATCGGCGGCCACGAGAAGATGCTGCGCCAGACGGTCATCGCCATGGTCAAGGACGCGGCCCTGACCGAACACGCGAACCCGGGCGAGGCCAGCGTGCACGTGCTACGCGGCCGGGTCCTGCTCGCAGCCGGCGGGCAGTCCTGGGAGGGCAGGGACGGCGACCTGCTCATCGTCCCCGACTCTCCGCACAGCCTTCAGGCGCTGCAGGACTGCGTTGTGCTGCTGACCGTCGCCAAACGCCCGTAACCCCCGCCTGAGACCGGCCGGTGCTGAGCCGGCGAACCACGCCTGCCTGCGCGACAGCCGGAGCAGCGACATGGCCCGGGTCACAATGAGGAAGATCAGCTTCAAGCCCGCAAGCCGAAGATCATCCCACCTCCGGCCCAGACCGGCCGACGCCGAGCGCTTAACCGAGACCGACCGCGTTCCGTAGGGCATCTGCCCAGATGGCACAGGTTTCGGCGCCCACAGGACACGGTGACTTCAATTTGGATACTGGTGGACGTCTGCGGCGTGCCCCGGCGCTGCGGCGAGCTTTCCGTCGTCGGTAAGCAGGGGGAAGCCGAGGGACTCGGCGAGTGCGACGTACATTGCATCGTTGGCGGTGAGATTGTGGCGCATCTCGAATGCCCGTGCCTGCAGCGGCTGCACCGGGTGGCGGACGATCCGCAGGCCGGCGTAGTCGGCGAGCATCTCCAGCGCCCGTTCGGCACTGATCTGGACTTCGGGTTTCGCTGTAATGGACAGGCCGCGCACGACGCTGGAGATCTCGGCGTCGATGAGAGCCGGCGCGTGCACGGTCCGGGCCAGGCGCTGGCGGAGGAGTTCGTCGCCTGGCTTGCTGGCGAGCAGCCGGATGACGATAGAGCAGTCGACGACGCAGGTCACCGCCGGCCGTCCTCCATGAAGGAGCGCAGGTCCTCGGCCGCATAACTGACGGGATCGCGCCTGGCGATCACCGCCATCACGTCGTCGATCGGCGGCATCGCCGCCTCGCTGGCCATCAGGTCCCTGAGGAAGGACGACAGGGAAACGCCCCGCGCCTCGGCCCTGGCCTTGAGCGCGGCGAGAACGCTCACCGGCACATCGCGGACCTGCACAACCGTCGTATCCATGCAATCATGATACGCCGCCTTCATGCAGTCTGCATGAAGACGGCGTACCGCCTGGAACGGCGCTGTTGCGCTGGTCAATCGCGGATGGCGGGATACCGATCCGGTGACTTCAACTCGCGCGACCTTGGTCTTTGCTTGCAGGGTGCCATAACTGCGTCCATGGCCTCTGGACTGCGGTTTCCTGAATCAGCCGGTGATCCTCATGCCGCCCGGCTCGTACTCTCTGGTCAGCCCGCCGAGAACTTCAGGGCACTGCCAGCAAGGATCACGAATCGTGTCGGCCGCTTCCGCCCGACTCCGGGTGCGGCTAACGTGTATTGCGCGGCGGGCGTCTATACCTTTCCCGGCCACGGCCCAGTTGCTCTCGACCATGGTGGTCTAGACCTGTCCCCATCAATGTTAGCTCCATGTTCGCTCGGATGTCCCGGTACGCCCTGGCAGCGCGCGGTATCCGCAGCCCGCCGCGGATACGGGCAACCGCACAGAACGGCAGGTCCTGGCAGTTACTGGCACCGCTCGGTACCAGCTCAGTGAGTAGAATCGAACTGAGCAGCGGACTCTTAATCTGCGGGTTGGGGTTCAAGTCCGTGGCGGCGCACCCACCCATTCTGACCTGCTGTTGTACCCGTTCCGGTGCCCCTCGTGCAGGCCGATTCTGGCCTATGTTTGCTCCACATTTGCTCGTCAGTCGGGACCTAGTCCCACGGCGCCGGTCAGCACGCCCTGCGACCCCCTTGCCAATGGCTATACAGAGCGTGGCATGTACCGGACCGCCCGGCCACGGGCCAAGCGTTTGCGGTGGCCGGGCAAGCCGGAGTTGGCGCCAGCGGTACGGGACGGCCGGTCGGGGCGCATCGTCGCGTTCCTTGCGGGCCGGTGGCGCCGGGCTACGGCCGGGGGAAGTGGCTGGCGACCCGGCCGAGGGTGGCCTGGGCCTGCTCCCAGAGGTCGCGGACGAGGTCGGCGGCGGGGGCCGTGACTGTCAGCGGGTAGGCCTGCCCGGCCCACAGGTTCACGTAGTCAACCAGGCCAGCCTGGCGGGCCGCCTTCCGCATCGGCGACGTGAGGTGGTGCACCTCGGGGTAGGCCGCCGGGGCGGATCCCGAATGCGCGCGCAGGAAGCCGTTCTCGATCCCGCGCGCAGTCCGGCCGCTGAACGCCCGGGTGAGCCTCGTCGGAGCGTCACCATGCAGCGCGGACCGGTGCACCGGTGCGGTCGCCGCCTCCGGGCAGTCGAGGAACGCCGTTCCGAGGGCGGCGGCCCGGGCGCCAAGGCACAACGCCGCCGCGATCGCCGCACCCGTCGCGATGCCACCGGCGGCCACGACGGGTGTGGCCACGCGCGCGGTGATGAGCTGCAGCAGCGCGATCAGCCCCACCGCCTCTTCGGGGGCGTCGCTGGTCCCGCCCCGGTGCCCGCCCGCCTCGTACCCCTGGACGACCAGCAGGTCGGCGCCTGCCGCGGTCGCCCGGCACGCCTCGTCCAAGCTGGTGACCGTCACCCAGACTTCGGTCCCGCTGGCGCGCAGCCCGGCGATGACATCCTCGCCCGGGATCCCGAACGTGAACGACACCACGTCCACCGGGGCACCTATCAGGTATTCGATCTTGGCGTCCCAGTCGTCAGCGTCGTGCCCCGGCTCGCCCAGCCGCGCGCCGGCGCTAGACACGTCGGCCTCGATCTCCGCCGCGAACTGGCGCACCCGGACCATCTCCCCGGCCGGCCCGGGAGCGAACAGGTTCACGCCAAACGGGCGTCCGGTGAGCCCGTCCACCCGGCGCCGTCGGCCCGCCAGCTCGGCGGCGGAGAGGTAGCCGGAGGCGAGGAAGCCCAGCCCGCCCGCGTTGCTCACCTCAGCGGCCAGCTCCGGCGTGGATGGCCCGCCCGCCAGCGGGGCCAGCACTATCGGGATGTCGCAACTGTCCAGGATCATGCTCCCATCCTCTACCGGAGCGACGTGATCCACGCCCGGTCAAGGGCGCTATCCGCGCTGATCGTTCGCGAAGTTGACGAGCCGGCTACTGCCCGGGGAACCGGACCTCCAGTGCACGCAGGTCAGCTCCACCACTTCCCCGCCGGGCAACTCCAGCACCGCAGTGGGCTGCGCCGCGTGCACCGGCGCCAGGGGCGGCCCATCGCTCAGCGGGAACCGGGAGTAGATGCCCAAGCCTCGTGGCGGCGCAGGTGATCCCGAGCCGTGTGCCGTGCCAAAACTCATCGACGGCGAGCAGAGTATGATAATCGTATGAAACGCATAACGGTGAGTCTTCCCGACGAGCTCGTCGAGAAGATCCGGCGCGCGGCCGGAGGCGAGCGGCAGGTCAGCTCGTATGTGGCCACGGCGCTGGAGGACTACCAGGAGCGCGAGAATCTCGACGACATCCTGACCGCCTGGCGCGCGGAAACGCCGGTGCCGGAGGAGGTTCGGCGGCAGGCCGAAGCCGAACTGGACCGGGCCGGGCTGACCGGCCGGCCTGAGCGAGGTGGCAGGAAGGCTGGATGAACGCGACCGCGACGACCGGGCTCACGCTCGACACCGGCGCGCTCCTGGCACTTGACCACCCCGCCAAGGCCCTGGCCATGCAGGCGCGCCTGGAAGCGGCACGGCAGCGCGGCGGCACCATCTGCATCCCCGCCGAAGCCGTCGCGCAGGCATGGCGCGGCCCCCGCCAGGCCCGCCTCGCCCGGCTGCTCAAGTCCCCCGACATCGACATCGCGGTCATGACGCTCAGCGTGGCCCGCAGCATCGGGCTGATATGCGCAAACATTGACCACGATGACATCGTCGACGTCCATGTCGTGCTCTGCGCCCGCCAGCGCCACCACGCCATCGTCACCAGCGACCCCCGCGACATCGCCCGCATCGACCCGGCCGTCCCGCAGATCCTTGTCTAACTCAACGGCAGACCGGTGGCCCCTGTCTCAGGGAACGGCCTCGCCGCCGCCGTCACCCCGGGCAGCCGGGGCGTAGCGGCAAGCTGGGCAGGTTACCGAGCCAGAGCAGCGTGACCGCAGCCAGTCCGATCAGGCTGATAAGAAGATTGAAGACCCCGGTCACGGCGGTCTCGACGGTGAGGAAGTTGTGGACCATGATCAGGACGGAGAGCACGAAAAGCAACGTTCCGGTGATCCGCGCCCAGTTCTTGCCGCTCTTGCACAACCGCGCGATCCAGATGAACAGGGCGGCGCCGATCAGGCCGATGACGAGCCCGATGATCACCCCGGCGTTCGTGAGGGTGCTGACCGTGTGAGCCGAGTAATGCGGATACCTTTCTCGATGGCGGTCTTCGTGGCGCTCTTCGTCACGAAGAAAATGATCCCGCCGATCACGTTAGCGACCGCGCCCGCGTACATCACCTTGATCGCGTTCAGGACCGGCGCAGGCGGCGCTGGCCGCTCGATCCAGGGCATCTGTTCGGTTTCCGGGTGCAACGGCAGGTCGACGGCTACGCACCGGCGCTGGCCGCCGAGCTGGTCGATCACGTGCCGCCACAGGTAGCTGCTGGTGGCCAGGCCATGGACGAACAGCGCCGGGCGGCCGGGGCTGCCGGTGTCGATATAGCTGCCGGGACCGGACTGAGTGCGCACCTGGCTGCGGTGCTTATCGAGGCGCTCCATCTCGGTGGACACGAGTTTTCTCTGCTTCTGCGGCGGATGCTGCGCGGTTATTCGGCGCGCATATCGCCGGGGATACACGGATTCCTCGACCATGGCTGACACGCTAGGAACCGGCGTCTGGCCGCCACTTCTGTCGCGATGACTGGGTTCGCCGGCCCGTCGTGTCCGGCGGTTAGGTAATGTCGGGGCGAAGACGGATGGCTCAAAGTCCTTAGTGGATTGTGCTAACGGGGATGGGAGCCGATGCTGTACGGCCGGAACGAGCAGCTGGCGGCCATCGGCCGGCTCGTGGAAGGAATGCGGTCCGGCCGGGCGGCGGTCCTGGTGCTGCGCGGCGAGGCCGGGATCGGCAAGACCGCGCTGCTGGAGGCGGCGGAGGAGAAGGCTGCCGGGGCCCGGGTGCTGCGGGTGACCGGCGTGGAACCGGAGGCGGAGCTGCCGTTCGCGGCGCTGCACGCGCTGATGCGCCCGGCGCTGGATGAGATCGGCACGCTGCCTGAGCGGCAGGCTGTGGCGCTGCGGGGCGCGTTCGGGATGGCAGAGGCAGCGGTCGCGGACCGGTTCCTGGTCGGCCTGGCTGTGCTGAGCCTGATCGCGGAGCTCGCGGAGGGCCGGCCGGTGCTGGTGCTGGTTGATGACGCGCAGTGGCTGGACCGGGCGTCCGCGGAAGCGCTGGTGTTCGCGGCCAGGCGGCTGCACGCTGAGCGGGCCGCGGTCATCGTCGCGTCGCGTGACGAGCCGGCCGCGTCAGCCTGCCAGACCTGGCGGAGCTGCGGGTGGGCGGCCTTGACCGGGCGTCGGCGGAGCGGTTGCTCGCCGGGGAGGGGCTGGCGCTTGCGGTCCGTGATCAGCTCATCGCTGAGGCGGCCGGCAACCCGCTGGCCCTGATCGAGCTGTCCCGCGGGCTGTCCGCCGGGCAGCGGGCCGGGTCGGTCACCCCGCTGATCCTGCCCATCGCTTCTCCGGCCGGCCGGGTGCAGCAGGCGTTCGGCGCCCGGATCGCCACACTGCCCGAGGCGTGCCGGCAGGCGGTGGTGATCGCCGCGCTGGCGGGGATGGCCGGCCTGGCGGAAGTCAGCCGGGCGATCGGAGCCGCGGGCGGGTCGCTGACCGACTTGGCCGCGGCCGAGCGAGCCGGGCTGCTGCGGGTGACCCCGGCCGGGGTCACCTTCTCTCATCCGCTGGTGCGGACGGCGGTCCTGGCCGGCTCTCGATGTCGCGGAGCGGATGGCCGGGCATCAGGCGCTGGCCGGGGTGCTTGACGGTGACCGGCGGGCCTGGCATCTCGCGGCCCTGACGGCCGGCCCCGACGAGCAGGTCGCCGCCGAGCTGGACGCCGCCGCGCAGCGGGCAGGCCGCCGGGGCAGCCGCGCCGCCGTGGCCGCCGCCTACGAACGGGCGGCCGGGCTGTCGGCCGACCCGGCAGCTCGAGGGCGGCGGCTGGCCCTGGCCGCCGAAGCGGCGGCCGATGTCGGGCAGCAGCCGCGGGCCGCGGACCTGGCCGAGCAGGCCGGGCGGCTGGTGACCGATCCGGGGCACGCCGCGACGCTGGCCCGGGTCCGGGCGCAGCTGCAGTTCGAGGCCGGCCTGCCCGCCGTTGCGGCAGGCTTTCTGCTGGACGGGGCCGCGCTGGTCGGCCCCGCGGACCCGGATACCGCGCAGGCGATGGTGCTCCAGGCTCTCTTGATGCTGTGGATGAACGCCGGTCCGGCGCGCCTGGAACTGGAGCGCCGGGCGGCGGCGATGCTGCCGCCCGCCGGAGCGAGCCTCGTGGCGTTCATCCAGGCGGTGCGGCGATTGCAGGACGGCGATACCCACGCGCCGATCACCGCTCCGGCCAGGCCGGACCGTCGCTCGCTTGCGTTCTTCGCGGGGCTCTCCCAGATGTCCTTCGACGTCATCCGGGGGGATGTGCCGGCCGTCCGGTGCCGTGCCGCCGGCCTGGCTGCCGAGTGCCGTGACGCCGGGATGGTCGGCCTGCTGACGTACGCGCTGGTCTTTCTCTCCGACGCGCAGCTCCTGCAGGGCGAGTTCCTGGATGCGATGGCCAGCGCTGAGGAGGGCTTGCGCATTGCCGCTGACACCGGGCAGACGGCTTTGACCGGCTTGCTGGCCACCACCGCGGCTTTGCTGGGTGCTGTCGCTGGTGATGAGGAGGCCTGCCGGGCCCGCGCGGCCCAGCTGCGGGACCTGTCGGCCAGTACGCAGGGCCTGTCGCTCGCGGGAGCGGACTGCGCGCTCGCCATGCTCGACCTGGGTTCCGCCCGGTACCAGTCAGCCTTGAACCGGATGCAGACAGTAACGGCCGGGCCAGCCCGGCGCAATCCCGAGCTGCTCTACGCCTATCCCGTTCATGTCGAGGCGGCGGTCCGGGCCGCCTGCCCGATCTCGCGGCTGGCCCGCTGGCCCGGTTCACGGCCTGGGCCAGCGCCATCGGCCAGCCGTGGGCCACCGCGGTGGCCGCGCGGTGCGCCGCGCTGACCGCGAGCGACGCCGATGCGGAGCCGCTGTACCGGCAGGCGATCGCCGCCCACGAAGGCGACGGCCGCCCGTTCGAGCAGGCGCGCACCCGCCTGCTGTACGGCGAGTGGCTGCGCCGTAATCAGCGCCGCGCCGACGCCCGCGAGCACCTGCTCGCCGCGGCGGGCGCGTTCGCGCGGATGGGCGCGGGGCCCTGGCAGGACCGCGCCGAGTCCGAGCTGCGCGCCGCTGGCGCCGCGACGATACCGGTGAAGGCCGGTGACCCGCTGGCCCGGCTCACCCCGCAGGAACTGCAGGTCGTGCGGCTGGCCGCCGCGGGCGCATCCAACAAGCAGATCGGCGCCCAGCTGTTCCTGTCGCCGCGCACCGTGGGCTACCACCTGTACAAGGCCTTCCCCAAGCTCGGCGTCACCAGCCGGGACGAGCTGGCCCGCTACGCGCCATGACCTAACCGCCCGCCAGGACTGCCGGGCAGACCAGGTCATCGTGACAGAAGCGGCCGGCCAATGCCGGTTCCTAGCCTCGGAGGTGCACCGGACACCGACCGGCTGAGGAGACAGCGATGGGCCTGGAAGAGCACCTGCCGGGCGGGTTCCTGCTGACGACCGTGGAGAAGGTGGCCGGGTACGCGCGTTCCAGGTCGGTGTGGCCGGCGTCCTTCGGCCTGGCCTGCTGCGCGATCGAGCTGTTCCAGACCACCGGCCCGCGGCACGACCTGGCCAGGTTCGGCATGGAGAAGACCGGGGCCACGCCGCGGCAGGCCGACCTGATGATCGTCGCCGGGCGGGTCAGCCAGAAGATGGCGCCGGTGCTGCGGCAGGTCTACGACCAGATGGCCAACCCCAAGTGGGTCATCTCGATGGGCGTCTGCGCCTCCAGCGGCGGCATGTTCAACAACTACGCCATCGTGCAGGGCGTCGACCACATCGTGCCCGTCGACATCTACCTGCCCGGCTGCCCGCCACGCCCGGAGATGCTGCTGGACGCCATCCTGAAGCTGCACGACAAGATCCAGAACACCAAGCTCGGCATCAACAGGGAGCGGCAGATCACCCAGCTGGAGGAAGCCAGCCTCCGGCGGCGCCATGTCCAACATTCGGATGGGGACGTGTGATGCCAGAGCGCACGTCGTGGTATCCCTCTCAGCCAGGCCGCTGGCGGGAAGTCCCCATGTATTCGCTGGCCGTACGGACCGGCGCTGGGCACTGGCCCGGCGAATCCACTCATTAGGAGACCGTTATGGCTGCTGCAAGCGCTTCCCGGCGGTGCCGCCACCGCGGCCCGGCCTGCCCAGGCCGACCGGCGACGCTGGCTGGTCCTCGCGGTTGCCGGAATCGCCCAGCTCATGATCGTGCTGGACATCACGGTCATGAATATCGCGCTCCCGTCAGCGCAGCGGGCGCTGCACTTCTCCAATGCCGACCGGCAGTGGGTGATCACGGCCTATGCGCTCGCCTTCGGCAGCCTGATGCTGTTCGGTGGCCGGCTCGGTGACGTGTTCGGCCGGAAGGTGACGTTCCTGACCGGCGTGATCGGCTTCGCCGCCGCATCAGCCGTGGGTGGCGCATCGACTAGCTTCACTATGCTGATCACCGCGCGGGCCTGTCAGGGGGCGTTCGCCGCGCTGCTGGCACCGGCCGCGCTGTCGGTGCTGACCACCACATTCACCGAACCGCGGGAGCGGGGCAAGGCGTTTGGCGTCTACGGGGCGATCATCGGCAGCGGCGGGCTGGTCGGCCTGCTACTCGGCGGCCTGCTGACCGAGTACCTCGACTGGCGCTGGTGCCTGTATGTGAACGTGGTCTTCGCCGTCGTGGCGGCCGTCGGCGCGGCGCTGCTGCTGCGCCGTCAGCGCCGGACCGGCCCGGTGCGGCTCGACGTGCCTGGGGTGCTGATCGTTTCAGCGTCGATGTTCTGCCTCGTCTACGGGTTCGCCAACGCAGCGACGCGCAACTGGCACGCGCCGTCCAGCTGGGGCTTCCTGACGGCCGGTGTGATGCTGCTGGCCGCCTTCGTTGCCTGGCAGGCGCGCTCGCCGAACCCGCTGCTGCCGCTGCAGGTGCTCGCCGACCGCAACCGGGGCGCCGCGAACCTGGCGGTCCTGATCGTGGGCGCGTCAATGTTCGGCCTGTTCCTCTTCCTCACCTACTACCTGCAGACGATCCGCGGCTACTCGCCGGTGATCACGGGTGTCGCGTTCCTGCCTGCGACCGGGATGGTCATGATCATGGCCATGATCTCTAACATTGTGCTGATGCCGCGGATCGGGCCAAAACCCCTGGTCGGGCTGGGCATGCTGATCGCGGCGGCGGGCATGGTCTGGCTTACCCGCATCGGTGCGCACTCTGGATACCCCGACACCGTGTTCGGGCCCTTGATGGTGGCCGGTGCGGGGATCGGCATGTCGCTTCCACCGTCAATGAATGCCGGGACGTTCGGCGTCGCCCCGGCCGACGCGGGCGTGGCATCTGCCACCCTGAATGTCGGCCAGCAGCTAGGCGGCTCCATCGGCACCGCCCTGCTCAACACGATCGCCACCAGCGCGGCGGCCGCCTACGCCGCCAGCCACCTGAGCCCCGCGATCGCCGCGTCGCCGACGGGCCGGGCTGCGCTCCAGGCCGCTGCGGCGGTGCACGGCTACACGACCGGGTTCTGGTGGGCGGCTGCTTTCTTCGCTGCCGGCGCGATCATCTGCGGCAGCCTGATGCGGCCCGGGCCGCTGGCCCGGCAGGCCGTACCGTCAGCTAGCGAGTCCGCTGCCCCAGCCGGACTGGCTGCCTCGCCGGATGCCCGGCCGCAGGCAGCGCAGGCGGCGCCGCGGACCGGCAGCCCAAGCCGGAGCGGACCATCCCTGATGTGACCCCTGGTGTCCTTACCCGGCCGAAGGAAAAGGTGAGGCGGCGATGAACGAGACGCGCGGCATCCATCACACCCAGACCGGTGGACGGCGGGTCGAGTGCGGTGGATAGAGATGACCCGGTAACGGGTCGGCGGATGCTGACTGATTCGGCATATGCCGACGATAGGCATATTCGGTCACGCCTGGCGATCTTCGCGCACGCTGAGGCGCCGACGGACCCGCGGTGGCGCACGTCTTTCGTGCCGTGGGACGGTACTCAGATCGTGGCTGACGTTGGCTGTGGCAGTGGACTTGACCTGCGCCAGCTTGTGCCGGGGGGCGGTGCTGTCACGCCTTCGGGGTGGATCTGTCTGGCGGGATGCTGCGGTCTCGGAGGCGGTCGGCCGGCCTGTTCAGGTGCTTCCTGCGCTGAGCTTCACTACCGAGACCGGCGCAGCGTTCCTGGAAGGCGAATTTTCCAGTGTCACGTTGCACCGCCACGAGGTGATGCTCGCGTTTCCCTCAGCGCAGCCAGTCGTTGGCTACCTCAACAGCATCCGGGAGCCGATCGAGCGCCTTGTCGGCGAGCCGTTCAGCTTCGGCGCCGTGCTCGGCGGCATTGCTTCCCGCATCGAGCAGGTTATCCGCGGTCAGGGCTGCTTCCGGGCGGCCAGCCGCAGCGGCGTGTTTGTCTGCCGCTAGCCGTTACTCATTCGGACAATGAGCCACGCAGGTATGGCAGCAGCGGGGGCATAGGTGCGACCCGGCAGGGTATTGCAGGCGCAGGCCCAGGGCGCCGCGCGGACGCCCGGCCCTCTTGACCGCGGGGCGGCGGCCGGCTCGGATAGCACGCAGTCCCGGCATTTCCTGAGCCCGCTGCCCGGCCGAAGTGCCCAGGGCCCGATGAGGAGGAGCGCATGAGCGCGGACCAGGCAGAACATGGCCAGGTGAGCGAGCGGGAGGCTCGCCAGGTAGCGGAGGAAGCCCGCGAGGCCGGCTGGGAGCAGCCAAGCTTCGGCAAGCAGCTCTTCCTGGGGGACTTCCGGCTGGACCTGATCCACCCGCATCCGCGCCCCGACGCGGAATCCAGCCGCCGCGGCGGGGAGTTCTGCGCCCGGCTGCGGGAGTTCTGCGAGGCGTCGGTGGACGCCGCGCAGATCGAGCGGGACGCCCGGATACCCGACGAGGTGGTCAAGGGGCTGGCCGCGATCGGCACGTTCGGCATGAAGGTCGCGCCGGAATACGGCGGGCTCGGGCTCAGCAACTTGTACTACAACCGGGCGCTGATGATCGTCGGGTCGGTCTGCCCGGCGCTGGCCGCGATGCTGTCCGCGCACCAGTCCATCGGGGTGCCGCAGCCGCTGGCGATGTTCGGCACCGACGAGCAGAAGCAGCGGTACCTGCCCCGGTGCGCGCGCGGTGAGATCAGCGCGTTCCTGCTCACCGAGCCCGACGTCGGCTCCGACCCGGCCCGGCTGACCACCACGGCGACGCCGTTGGCGGACGGGTCGGAATACGTGCTGGACGGGGAGAAGCTCTGGACGACGAACGGGGTGGTCGCCGACCTGCTGGTGGTGATGGCCAAGGTGCCGAAGAGCGACGGGCACCGCGGCGGGATCACCGCGCTCGTGGTCGAGGCCACCGCACCGGGGATCACCGTGGAACGGCGGAACGCGTTCATGGGCCTGCGCGGCCTGGAGAACGGGCTGACCAAGTTCGACCAGGTCCGGGTGCCGGCCGCGGACCGCATCGGCCGCGAGGGCCAGGGCCTCAAGATCGCCCTGACCACGCTCAACACCGGCCGACTGGCGCTCCCGGCCGGCTGCGCCGCGACCGGCAAGCTGGCTCTGAAGATGGCCCGGGAATGGTCACGGGAACGGGTGCAGTGGGGGCGGCCGGTCGGCGAGCACGAGGAGGTGGCCGTCAAGATCTCCTTCATCGCCGCCACCACCTACGCGCTGGAGGCGATGGTCGAGCTGTCCAGCCAGCTCGCGGACGACAAGCGCAACGACTTCCGCATCGAGGCGGCGCTGGCCAAGCTGTGGTGCTCGGAGATGGCCAGCACGATCGCCGACGAGCTGGTGCAGATCCGCGGCGGCCGCGGGTATGAGACCGCGGCGTCCCTCGCCGCGCGCGGTGAGCGCGGCGTGCCCGCCGAGCAGATGCTGCGCGACATGCGCATCAACCGGATCTTCGAGGGCTCCTCGGAGATCATGCGGCTGTTCATCGCGCGTGAGGCGGTGGACGCGCACCTGTCCGCGGCCGGCGACCTGATCGACCCGCAGGTGCCGATCGCCCAGCGCACCCGGGCGGCCGGCCGGGCCGGCGGCTTCTACGCCCGGTGGCTGCCCACGCTGGTCACCGGCGACGGGCAGAAGCCCCGCGCCTACAGCGACTTCGGCCCGCTGGCCACGCACCTGCGGTACGTGGAGCGGGCCAGCCGGAAGCTGGCCCGGGTCACCTTCTACGGGATGGCGCGGTGGCAGGGCCGGCTCGAGCACAAGCAGCGTTTCCTGGGCCGGATCGTCGACATCGGCGCGGAGCTGTTCGCGATCAGCGCCGCGTGCGTGCGGGCCCAGCACGACATGGCGGCGGCCACCGGGACCGGCCGGGACGCGACGGCGGCCGAGCTGGCCGGCCTGTTCTGCACCCAGGCGCGGCTGCGGGCCGAGGAACTGTTCGGCCAGCTATGGCGCAACACCGACAGTCCCGACGCGGCCCTGGCGCGGCGCGTGCTGTCCGGCCGGTACCTGTGGCTGGAGGACGGCGTCATCGATCCGTCGATACCCGGGCCGCTGATCGCCGAGGCCAAGCCGGGCCCGGCCAAGACGGAGAACGTGCACCGCCGCATCATCTGACGCCGCCCGCCGGCGCCCGCCTGCCCGGCGGGCGCCCGGCAGGCCCGGGGTCAGGCCGCGGCCGCGTTGTTGGCCGGGGCCGGTCTGCAGCGGCGCGGTGGCCCTCGAGGCGGGCAGGGTGGCGGGGTCGACGAACGTGCTGCCGCCCGGCCCGGCCTCGACCGCCTCGTGCAGCGCACTGCCCTGCACGAACTGCGGCCAGCTCAGGAACCATTCGGCCCAGCCGTTGTCCTCGCCAACCGACTCACGCGGGAAGGACCACACAGGCCGGGCAGGCCCATGTACGGTCAGGGTGCGGCCGGGGCGGGAAACGGATATAGCGGATGTATGGCTCGAACTTCCCGCCGGGCATCATTCCGGGCAACGGGCCGGCTGGCACCCACAGGGATCACGCATCACGCGTGATAAGCGGTCGATCTTGGCCGGATATGGAGGACGGTCACGGTCTTGTCGTCAAATCGATACCGGATACAGTAGGTACCGCGGCGGGCTGACCACTCGCCCGTATAGGGGTCCAGCAGCGGTTTCCCTACGATCTGCGGCTTTGCCCGCAAGTCACCCCGGATGAGTTCCCAAGCCGCCGCGGCGACGGGCTCGGGCAGTTCCTCGGCAAGCTGCCGCCTGGCCGTGCGGGTGAGTACGATCCCGCGGCTCACTAATCGTCTCGTTCCCCGAGCCGTTCCCGCATCAGGCTCGCCATCTCCTCTCCGTCGATCACGTCACCTTCATCAGCCTCGTGCCGAGCCCGCTCAAACTCCGCGCGATCCGCGGGATTCTGCAGAATTGCGAGTGTTTCCACAAGGGACTCAAAATCTTCCACCGACAGGACCACCACTGCGGGCTCGCCGTTGCGGGTAACCGTAACCTGCTCATGAGTCGCTACCGCTTCGTCCACCAGGGCGGAGAACCGTGTCTTGGCGGCTGCCAAGCTCATAGTCTTCATAGTCACAATTATAGTCCAGGTCAGAATCCTGGGCTATAGCCGCATTGTCAGGTTGTGCTGTGCTCCGCCACGAAGTTCGCCCAGGCAGCCGCGAGGACGGCACGGCTCCGCATGGTGGATGCCGCCATAGCCCAGGTACACGATAGGTACACGGGAGGTACATTCGCTCGGGCGAGCAAGCACGGAGCGAGCAATCCGGCCGATGGGTCTAGACCAATTCGCTCATCTGGTCTAGACCTCAATCGCCAGCCTGGTCCCTTGCCGCAGCAGGCTGCGGCGCGTCGCGGGCGGCTAGGTCGCGCTGGTACCAGGTGCCTTGTTTACCGCCGAGGTGGGCCGGGTCGGCCGGGCCGACCGGGACGAATCCGGCCTTGGCCAGCACCTTCTGGGACGCGGCGTTCTCGCGGGAGACAGCAGCCCTGAGCGTGCACAGTCCGTGCCGGGCCGCTGCCAGCCGGCACAGTTCCCGTACGGTAGCGGTTGCCAGGCCGCGGCCGGCGGCGTGCTGCGCGACCCGGTAGCCGAGTTCGGCAGTGCCGTCCTCAAAGCGGTACAGGTTGAACCGGCCCAGGACTGAGCCGTCCTCGGCGACGAGGACGTAGTAGGTGCCGGCGCCGGCCTCCTGCTCAGCCAGCAGGGCACTGTGCTGCTCGGTGAACTGGTCGAAGAACTCATCGCCGCGGTCGGAGACGAAAGCGGCGAAGTAGGAGCGGTTTGCCAGCTCGAAGGCCAGGACCGCCGGGGCATGGCCGGGATGCAGCCGCTGCAGCTTCGGCACGGCCCGAGCCTATCCAGCTGGGGTGCCGGTGACATCTGGGTTTCCGCCGGGACAGCCTGTCCTGGCGGTGGCGCGCTGGCCGTACTTAGTGATCTTGTAGTTGCTGCCGCTGGTAGTGGCAGTGGCGGGCTCGTTGCTGGTGGCGCTGCCGCCATCGTGACCAGTTGCGGGCGTGGTGCTCGTCGCAGGGCGGCCCGCAGAGGGCGGTGAACATGCGACGGATCTCGTTCGCCGAGGTCACGAGGTCAGTCTCCCCTGACCGGCCGGGTTCGCCGGGCGGATCGGCACCGCCGGGGACCCGGGCGCGCGGCGTCGCGAGTGGCCTTGAGGCGCCCCCGCATCGCCCGGAACTTTCGTGCATGCGGTCGCTGATGACATCGCTTCCCGCGTCCTATCGGGGGGAGTTGACGTCGGCGTGTCGGCAAGGCCGCCGGATTCACTGATCGGCGGCAGGGCGGGTAACCCGGCAGCGCCTCCGGGATCGCGAAGGTGCTTATGCGTGATCCGGTTCACGGGACATGCTGGCCTGATTCCGGCAGGATGCGTGCGTGATGTCACGTGCCTATCGCTTGCGACACGTGTACGCGGTGCTCGCTATGTGCATGTAGGCGGGTCATGATCGGTGCGTGGGGTGGGACGGAGGCGATAGCGTGGGCGGCAGCGTGCGTGCCAATCGCGCGTCCCGTGCTCTGCTCGGCGCGGACATCCCTGGACAGCTGTCCAGCGAGGGGCTGGGTGTCTTGGCGGCGCTCCCGGCTTGGTGGGAGCGGCGGGCGCGTACCGCAGGATTGTCCGGCGAGTGGGCCGACGTCAGTGACGCGGTCGCTGCGACGCCACCCGTACCACTAGGTGATCTTGAGGGTCTCACGGACCGTGATGACTTGCTCGATGTGTCCGCGGAGGAGTTCGGGCAGGCTTATGCGCTGGCGCTAGATCCGCTGGTCCGGGCAAAAAACGGGCGGCATTACACCCCGCCGGTTCTGGCAGACGCCCTGTGGCAGCAGGCAGCCGGTGTGCTAGGGCTCAGTGCTCCCCACGGTCTGGTATTCGACCCAGCTGCGGGTGCCGGGGCGTTGCTGCTGCCGCCATTGCGCGCGTGGCTGGGCAGCGAGGCGGATCGGCCTGCCGAAGTCACGCTCTCGCAGGTAAGTCGTATGGTGGCAGGCCGTGATCTGGACGCGGCGGCTATATGGCTGGGCTGCGTGCTGCTGGCGGCTGAGCTTTTGCCTACGTGGGCGGAGATTCCTGCGCAGCAACGGCAGCCGCTGCCTGCACTGCTGCACGTCGGCAATGGCCTGGATCAACAGGAGCGTCAGGCGGCAGTGACGGTGCTGAATCCGCCCTATGGCAGAGTCCGGCTGAGTGAGTCTGACCGCGCCCGGTGGGATCACGCGCTATTTGGTCACGCGAACCTGTATGGCCTGTTCATGGCGGCAGCGCTCGCAGGCACCCGGGCCGGGGGAGTCATTTCCGCGCTCATTCCCACGTCCTGGCTGGGTGGTGCCTACTTTCAGCGCTTGCGGGCGGTGCTCGAAGATCGCGCACCGCTGGCCAGGATCACCTACGTACCGGACCGGACCGGTGTCTTCACCACTGGCGTCATGCAGGAGACTGTTCTGGCGACCTTCCACGCCGGCGGCATTGACAGGTCGGTACTGTGCGAGCGGCTGACAGTTAACGGCGAGCCTCACCGCGAACCGGTTGGATCCGCCCGCACGCCCGACCCGGGGGACCAACCCTGGCTGCTGCCCCGCACCGCTGACGATGCGGCCCTCGTTCAAGCAGCGGCAGCAATGACGCACCGGCTGAACGACTACGGATGGCGGGTGTCGACCGGGCCGCTGGTATGGAACCGGCGCCGCGCACAATTGTCCCGTCACCACCGTAAGACGAGCCTCAAGGTGATCTGGGCCGCCGACCTTGACGGCGGAGTCCTGCATCAAGATCCAGCCCGTGACGAGATGCGGTGGTGCCAGGTCCGCAACGAGCGCGAGCAGAAATTCCTGGTCCTGGACCGGGCCGCGGTTCTGGTCCAGCGGACAACAGCGCCCGAACAGCCTCGCCGCCTTATGGCTGCCACACTCGACCGCGAGACGCTCACCAGATGGGGTAACGCTGTCGTGGTGGAAAACCACGTCAACGTCATTACCGGCTCTGATCCCGGCTCAATGCTTACGCCGGGGCTGCTGGGCGCCCTTCTTGACTCTGAACCACTCGACCGGCTGTACCGCTGCATGACGGGAACGGTGGCTGTGTCGGCCTATGAGCTCGGCGCATTGCCTCTTCCCGCGCCGGACGTGCTGGCCGACTGGGCGGAACTTGATGACACGGCTCGTACTACTGAGATTGGTTGCGTGTACGGTCAGCCAGTGTGAATGACGGATCTGGCGCAGCCGACGTTAGATCCATGTTTGCTCGGATGTCGTGGAACGGTTTCCGGCCTGTGTCAACTCCACGCTTGCTCGTCAGTCCGGACCTAGTCCACGGCCCGGCCGGCCTGCCCTGTGGACACCTCCAGCGCTTTCCTGGCCCGGCGAGCGCTGTTCAGCGGTCTCCTGGCGCCGAACGTATATTGAGCCGGTGAAGCCGCCGCGCCGCCTGTCAATTCCGGGCTGCATCGGCTGCGGGGCGATCCGGCAGTATGAGAGCTGCGAGGGGGCCTGCCGCGAGCGCAGGCTCGAGCTCGTCAGGGGCAGCGATTATGACAAGCTGACGGCGGTCGCGGCGGCCTGTCGCGTTCGCATCGAGGGGTTCCGGGATGTCGTCGGGGAACTGGCCCGCACACAACCAGGCCCGGGCCAGTGGCGGGCCGCGTACGAGGCGCTTCAGCTGTCGGCGCGTTCGGCGCTGCGAGGCTCTGGGCCCGCCGCCGGGGCCCGCGATGAGGAGCTGCCTTCACCCGCGGCGACCGTGACCGTCTGGCGCTGCCAGGATTGCGGGGGCGTCGATGCTCCGCAGCCATGCATCGATGTGTGCATCTGGGGTCCGGCCGACTGGGTGGAGGCGGCCGCCTATGACTCGGAGCAGGCGCGGGCCGCCGTGGATCGCGAGGTTGAACGGTCGCTGGCTGGGCTGCTGCGAAGGTTCGCGTCCACCACGCCGCGTAACGGGCAGTGGGAACCAAGCTGGCGTGCCTTTCAATCGCAAGCGCGGCTCGCTTTCCCGCCGGGGAAATCACGCGGCGTGGCGACGGGGAGGTCCATCCGGCAGGCTCAAGCCGATGGATGATGCCGATCCCGGCGAGCGGATCCGCAGGGCGGCCAGGGCGGCTGTTCTTCGGCGCCCATCACGGCCTTTCGCTGTCAGCGGTCCCGGGCACGATCCGCACCGGCAGATCTGGCTTGACCGAAGCTGGGCTTCAGCCTGAGGAGGCGGGTGATGGCGGACGCAAAGGTACAGGTGCGCCGGGCGTATGAGGACCCGGCGGAGGACGATGGCGCCCGGGTGCTGGTCGACCGGATCTGGCCGCGCGGGCTGACCAAGGCGCGGGCGGCGCTCGACGAGTGGTGCAAGGAGATCGCGCCGTCAACGGAGCTGCGTAAGTGGTATGGCCACGATCCGGAGCGCTTCGAGGAATTCAGCCGCCGCTACCAGGCGGAACTGGCAGAGCCGGAACGAGCCGACACGCTGGCGAACCTGCGCGAGCTTGCGCGGGGCCGGGGAGTGACGTTGCTGACCGCGACCAGGCGGCCCGAGATCAGCGAAGCGGCCGTTCTCGCGAGACTGCTGCGCGACTGACGGGTATCTGTTGGCCTTCACACCGGCCTTCAGGGTGCCGTGCGGGAGTAGTGCCGTGCGGGAGTACTTGGGGGCGGGCGGGAACGCTTTCCGCGCTGACCGTTCGCGAAGGTGAGGAGTCGGCTACTGCCCGGGGAGCCTGACCTCCGCGTAGACGGCCCGGTGATCGCTGCCCGGTACGACGTGCACCGCGCTGGCCAGCACCGCGCAACGCCGGTCCACCAGCACATGGTCGATGGTGATCAGCGCCGGCCTCCCGGCCGGTCCCCAGGTGGGTGTCAGCGCCTTCCCGGCCTGTAGCGCGGCGTCGGCGTAGCCGAGGCGCAGCACGCGGCGGAACACGGCATGGTCGAGGGTGGCGTTGAAGTCCCCCGCCAGCACCCGCGGGAGTTCCCCGGCGGGGGCAGCACCGCAAGCTCCTGACGCCACCGGGCGACCCCTCGCGACCTCGGCGGCAGTGGCGGGTGCGGGTGCACGCAGGTCAGCTCCACCACTTCCCCGCCGGGCAACTCCAGCACCGCGGTGAGCTGCGCCGCGTGCACCGGCGCCAGGGGCGGCCCATCGCTCAGCGGGAACCGGGAGTAGATGCCCGAGCCTCGCGGTCCGCCGCTGAGCCCAGGTGCCTTCTGCGGCATCAGGTCATCCAGCCCAGCCTGCTTCAGGCCGGTCACCGCATCGCCGGTGAGCTCCTGCAGGAAAAGCACATCGGCGCGGGTCCGGCGGACCAGGGCGACGACGGCCTTCGCGTCGGCCCGGCCGTACAGCAGGTTAATAGTGAGCACGCGGAGTACCGGCCCGCTGCCAGCGGGCTGCATCCGGCGGGCCGCGCGCGGCCGGATTACCACGGCCAGCGCCGCCGCAGCGAGCGCCGCTGTCGCGGCTGGTCCCCTCCGCCTGGCCAGGCCCAGCGTCAGCATGGCCGCCGGCGCGGCCGCGGCCACCAGCGGGGTGAACGACAGCAACGGCGCCATCGGAGCCTCGATGCGGCGCACGCGATCGGCCGCGGTGACCCTGGCCGCCGCCCAGGTGGCGAGCCCGCCTGCCACGGCCCAGGAAATGCCCGTGGCAATCCTTGATCCAACGTCCGGCACGGTCACACCCTACGGGCTCCCCGCAGCTTCCAGGCCCCTCACACTCGGCCTGAGCGCGCTATCGCCCGTGGCGGTGCAGGAGGTAGCCGACTGCGCAGCTGGCGGGAATCAGCGCGGCGGGCACCAGGTTGACCGGCACCCCGGCGACGCGGGGGAGGTGGCCCGGCTCGTCTTCGACGCCGGCGCCGGAGATGGCCAGAGCGGGGAAGAACGGCACCCAGGCGACCGCGGACAACAGCGCGGCGGTGCTCGCGGCCGTCTCGTGATCACTTGCCTGCTGGCCGGGCCGCCACAGCAGCCACAGCGCAAGGAGCTGGGACCCGGTCACCGTTCCCCATCCGGTCGCGTTATGGAACCGTGCGTGCGGTGGCCAGGCCGGGTTGAACACGTGGGTGGAGTTGAGATCGGCCCGCCCGGTGCCGATGATCGTGCCGATCGCCGCGCCGCTGAGGATCAGACGGCTTATTCTCATGCGCCTGCCTGCCCTCCCGGCCGGTCCCGCATCTCCGTCCGCCATCATGCCACGAGACGTCCACCGGAGGTCCATGCGCAGCCCGCCGGACATCCGCCACCTGGCCGATATTGGTCTGGGTGTTCAGGCTGCGGTGGCGCGACCACGATAACGGCGGCAACTGCCCGGGCCAGGGCTCTTGCGCCCGATTTGCCGAATACCGTTAGCTAGACGTGCGGTCGACCGGCCCGGACCCTGCAGCCCGCCGCTCGCCACCACAGTGACTTCGAGGGAGCGCATGAGGGAGCAAATCGACGTCCGGGCGGACCTCACCGTCGCAGCCGCAGCCGAGCGCATCCGCGGCGCCGACCCGCAGGCCCGGCCATGATGGCCGCTGCCGGGCAGGCCGCGGGCTCGCTCCCCGGCAGCCGGTTCCCGCTGGGCGCCACAGCCGGCAACGGCGGCACGGATTTCGCGGTCGCCTCCGGCGTCGCCGACGGGATGATGCTGTGCCTGTTCGACGAGAATGGCGCGGAGACGCAGATTCCGCTGCGGCACAACGAGGCCGGCGTCTGGCACGCCTTCGTACCCCGGGTAGGGGCGGGCCAGGCGTACGGGTACCGGGCCACCGGGCCCTACGATCCGGCCCGCGGACTGCGCTGCAATCCGGCGAAGCTGCTGCTGGATCCCTACGCCCGGGCGTTCAGCGGAACCCTCACGTTCGGGCCGGAGGTGTTCGGGTACTCGGCTCACGACCCGGACGCGCCGAGCGCCGCCGACTCCGCCGCCAGCGTGCCACGAAGCCTCGTGCTAGCCGACGAGGCATTCGGCTGGCGGGACGATGCCCGGCCCCGTTACCGCCTCTCCGACACGATCATTTACGAACTGCACGTCAAGGGCTTCACCATGCGCCACCCGGACATCCCGCCGGAGCTGCGCGGGACCTATGCCGGCCTGGGCCACGAGGCGGCCATCGCGCACCTGACCGATCTCGGCGTGACCACCGTGGAACTGCTGCCGGTGCACGAAAGCTGCTCTGCGGCGTCCCAGGTGGCGCAGGGGCTCACGAACTACTGGGGTTACAACACGATTGGCTATTTCGCGCCCCACCAGCGCTACTCGGCGGCGGTCCGGGCCGGGCAGCGCGGCGGCCAGGTCGGCGAGTTCAAGGCCATGGTGAACGCCCTGCACACGGCCGGGCTCGAAGTGCTGCTCGACGTCGCGTTCAGCCACACCGCCGAGGGCAATGACCTCGGCCCGACAGTATGCTACCGCGGCCTGGACAACCCCGCGTACTACCGCCTGGACCGCGACGACCCGCGCTACTACGCCGATACGACGGGCACCGGCAACTCCCTGAACGCGGGCGATCCCGTGACGCTGCAGCTGATCATGGATTCGCTGCGTTACTGGCTGACGGAGATGCACGTCGACGGCTTCCGTTTCAATCTCGCCGGCACGTTCGGCCGCCAGGACGACGGCTTCGCGCCAGCAGCAGCAGCGTTCTTCGATCTGGTCGCCCAGGATCCGGTGGTGTCCGGGGCCAAGCTGGTCGGCGATCTGTCGCAGGTCGGCCCGCTCGACGGCGACGACCTTGGCCGGCTCCAGTTGCCGTGGTGCGAGTGGAACAACACCTACCGCGACACGATGCGCGATTTCTGGCGCGGTCATCCCGTCGCCCTCGGTGAGTTCGCCACCCGGTTCTGCGGGTCGCCGGATCTTTACCCGGGATCCCGCCCCCGGCCCACCGCGTCGGTGAACCTGATTACCGTCCACGATGGCTTTACCCTGCGGGACCTTGTCTCCTACAACGACAAGCACAACGAGGCCAACGGGGAAGCGAACAAGGACGGGACCAGCGATAACCGGTCCTGGAACTGCGGGGCGGAGGGCGCGATCGCTGACCCCGCCATCCTCGAGCTGAGGGCGCGCCAGTCCCGGGCCATGCTGGCCACCCTGATGCTGTCATCCGGCGTCCCGCTGCTGCTGGGCGGGGACGAGCTGGGCCGGACCCAGCAAGGCAACAACAACGCATACTGCCAGGACAACGAGATCTCCTGGGTTGACTGGTCCCGGGCGGATACGCAGCTGCTGGACTTCACCAGACGGCTCGTCGCCATCCGCACGGCACACCCGGTGTTCCGCCGCCGTTTCCTTGGGGAAGCCGCAGCGTCCGAACTGCGCTGGTTCACCCCTGGCGGCACGGCAATGACGGCCGACGACTGGCCGGCCGCGAGCGCCCCGGCCATCGCGCTCTACCTGGACGGATCCGACGACCCCGACCAGGCCGCCGACGGCACGCCGCTGCCCGATGACGACGTCCTGGTCCTGGTGAACGCGCGGCCGGAGCCCCTCAAATTCGTCCTCCCCGCCACCAGGGACCAGGCCGCGTGGCGCATCGAGCTCGACACCTACGACCCGGCGGTCCCCGGCAGCACCGCAGCGGCGGGACGGGGAGCCGGTGATCGCCTCACCGTCCGTCCGCGCTCCATCGTCGTGCTGCTGGCCCAGCCGTCCTGACCTCCGCGCCTGGGCCGGCCCGGCCGGTGCGGGACCGGGAACAGCGGCGTGGCAGGGACTTCCGGCCCTGGCCCGCAGCAGCCGGAAAGCCGGATGCTATTAGCCGACATTTGGGAGAAGTATGACATCCGGTCATCACGGAACCGATCTGAAGTCAGCTCTGGATGGGGCCGATGGGGCTCCCGGGCTGCCGAAGGCCCCGACGGGGATCCGGGGACTGGACGAGATCACCGGGGGCGGCCTGCCGCGGGGCAGGTCGACGCTGGTGACGGGCGGCACCGGATCTGGCAAGACGCTGCTGGGGTTGCAGTTCCTCGTCGCGGGCGCCCGGGAGTACGGCGAGCCCGGCGTGCTGGTCACCTTCGAGGAGTCGGCCGCCAAGGTGAGCGCCAACGTCGCCTCGCTCGGCTTCGACCTCGAGGGACTGCAGCGGGACGGGCTGCTCGTGGTGCATTCCTTCCAGGTGGATCCCGCGGAAATCGTCGAGTCGGGGGAGTTCGACTTTGAGCCGCTGTTCGCCTTGCTCGATGACACCATCGAGCGCATCGGGGCCAAGCGGGTGGTGCTCGACACCATCGAGGTGCTGTTCGGCGCGTTCCCGAGCCAGGCCATCGTCCGGGCGGAGCTTGACCGGCTGTTCCGGCGGCTCGAGGACCGCGCCGTCACCGCCATCGTCACCGGCGAACGGGGCGACAACGGTTTGACCCGGCACGGGATCGAGGAGTACGTGTCGGACTGCGTGATCGTTCTCGACCACCGGATGCGGGAGGAGGTCTCTACCCGCCGTCTGCGGATTGTCAAGTACCGCGGGTCGGCGCACGGAACCAACGAGTACCCGTTCCTGATCTCGGCCCATGGCTTCGTCGTCCTGCCGATCACGTCGGTTGCCCTCGACTACGCTGCGCCCGAGGACCGGATCCCGACCGGCGTGGCCCGCCTTGATCACATGCTGGCCGGCGGCCTGTACCGCGGATCGACCATTCTGGTCAGCGGGGCGGCCTGGCACGGGTAAGAGCACGGTTGGCGCGCACCTCGTCGACGCGGCCTGCGCACGGGGTGAGAAGGCGCTGCTGGTCCTGTTCGAGGAGTCACCCGAGCAGGTCATCCGCAACATGCGATCGGTGGGACTCGACCTCCGGCGCTGGGTCGAGGCAGGCTCGCTGCGCATGTGGGCGGCCCGGCCCACCGTCTTCGGGCTGGAGATCCACCTGGCGATCCTGGCCCGGCTGATCGAGGAGTTCGGGCCGACCATCGTTGTCCTCGACGGGATCGCCAGCCTCACCCACGGGCCCTCCGGTCCCGAGGTGACCTCGATGCTGGCCCGCCAGATCGACCTGCTCAAGGCGGCGGGGATCACCGCGCTGGCGACCACGCTGGCGCACGAGGACGAGAGGAGCACGGTGGGCATATCCTCGCTGGTGGACACCTGGCTGCTGCTGCGCAACCTCGAGTCGGACGGTGAGCGCAACCGGCTGCTGTCCGTGCTGAAGTCGCGGGGCACCGCCCATTCCAACCAGGTCCGGGAGTTCGTACTCAGCGATCATGGCGCCGAGCTCGTCGACGTGTACGTGGGCCCCGCGGGCGTCGTGACCGGCTCCGCCCGCCTCGTGCAGGAGGCCCAGGAGCGCGGCGCAGAGCTGCGGCAAGCCGAGGACCTTAGCCGCCGCCGGCGCGAGCTGCGCCGGGGCATCGTGGAGGCCGAGGCCCGGCTCACCGTGCTAAAGGACGAGCTGGCCGGGGAACGGGCCGAGCTCGAGCGGATCGAGGCACGCGAACAGCGTCAGGCGGCGGACGCCGAGGCGGACCGGTCGGTCCTGGCCGCGCAGCGCTGGGCCGATCCGTACGGCGAAGGAGGGCCGCGATGACCGGACCCCCCGGCGCCGGTGCCGGAGCCGGGGCATCGGCACCCCCAGCTCGCACCTTTGAGCTGCGGCTCTACGTGACCGGACGCTCACCCAAGTCCCTCCGCGCGATCGAGAACCTGCAGCTGGCCTGCGAGCAGTACCTGGCGGGGCAGTATCACATCGAGATCGTGGACCTGCTGGAGAACCCGCGCCTGGCGGCCGACGATCAGATCCTGGCCGTCCCGACCCTGGTCCGTAAGCTCCCAGAGCCGATCAGGAAGATCGTCGGCGACCTCTCCGACACCGACCGGCTCCTCGTCGGATTGCAGCTCCGGCCGCGAAGGAGCGCGCGAACGTGACCGGTACCGCAGGACGTTCCGGGTGACGGGCACGCCGCGTTCCGGCTACGCCGGTGGTGCGGGGCTGGGGTTCCCGTGACGGCGGAGGAAGCCACGGAGGCGATGCCCGAAAACCCCCGGGAGGAATTGCGCCGCGAGCTCGACGAGGCCCGGAAGGCATTGGACGCCGTCCGGGCCGACAGATTCGACGCCCTTGTCATCGACGCCGGCCGTGGTGAGGAGCTGCTGCGCGGCGCCGCCCGCGCCATGCGGGAATTGCGCCTGGAGCTGGACGAGGCGCGAGAGGCATTGCACGCCATCCGGACCGGCGGATTCGACGCCCTCGTCATCGACGCCGGCCGCGGCGAGGAGGTGTTCGCGCTCGGCGGCACCGGGCGGCCGGACCGGCTGCTGGTCGGGACCATGGCGGAGGGTGGGGCCGGCTACTTCCGGGCGGTGGCCCTCGACTACGACGGCACCCTGGCTGATGGCCAGGTCGCGCCGGCCACGCTCGCCGCGCTCACCCACGCGCGGGCCCGGGGGGTCCGGGTCATCCTGGTCACCGGGCGGATCATGAGCGAGCTGCGCGCCGTGTTCCCGGAGGTCGACGAGCACATGGACGCGGTCGTGGCCGAGAACGGCGCCTTGCTGGTCACCCACGGCGGCGTCCGCCTGCTGGCCACCCCGATCGGCCGCGCGGTGAGCGCCGCGCTGACCGGCCGCGGGGTCGCCCACCGCAGCGGGGAGGTGCTGATCGCCGGCGCCGCCGCCGACGAGCCGGCCGCGCTGGAGGTGGTCCGCGAGCTCGGCCTGGACTGCCAGCTCATCCGCAACCGGGGCGAGCTGATGATCCTCCCGTCCGGGGTGACCAAGGGCACCGGGCTGCTCGAGGCGCTGCGCGAACTGGGCCTGTCGCCGCACAACGCGATCGGCGTCGGCGACGCCGAGAACGACCACAGCCTGCTGGAGGCCTGCGAGGTCGGGGTGGCCGTCGCCAACGCGGTCGACGCGCTGCGCGCGCGTGCCGATATGGTGCTGGAGCGGCCGGACGGCGAGGGGGTGACCGACCTGATCGCCGGGCCGCTGCTGGCCGGCCGGGCGCACCTCTATCCCCGCCGCTGGCAGGTCACGCTGGGCACCGACAACGACGGCGAGCCGGTGACGCTGCCCGCCTCGCAGCTCAACATCGCCGTCTGCGGCGGCACCGGGAAGGGCAAGTCCTACCTGGCCGGGCTGATCTGCGAACAGCTGATCCGGCTCGGCTACTCGCTGGTCGTCTTCGACCCCGAAGGCGACCATCACGGGCTCGGCGAGCTACGCGATGTGATCATCACCGGGAGTCATGAGGGCCGCCTCGCCGACCCCGCCGAGGTCGTGCGCCTCCTCCGGCACGGCCGCACCAGCGTGGTCACCGACCTGTCCCACCTCGACACCGCGGCCCGCGCGGCCTACGCCACGGACCTGGCCAGCGAAGTCGAAGCCCACCGGGCCACCACCGGGGTGCCGCAGTGGGTGGTCGTCGACGAAGCCCACGTGCCCATCGGGCGGGAGGTGACCGCGCAACGCCTGCTCAACCCACCCGGCAAGGGCTACCTGCTGGTCACCTGGCAGCCCGCGGAGCTGTCGGCCGACGCCCTGCTCGCCCTGGACGCCGTCATCACGCTCGGCTCCGCCCGGCCCGAAAGCCGGTTCATCGACATCACCGCGGCGGTGGCCGATATGCCCCGCACCGAGATCGCCCGGCTGCTCACCGGGCCGGCCTGCCGCGCGGTGCTGGCCTGGCGGCAGCGCCCCGGCCGGGCGGTGGCGTTCACCCTGGGACCCCGGACCACCCCCCATCTGCGCCACGCGCGCAAGTACGGGCAGGCGGGCGTCGAGCCCGCCCGCCGGTTCTACTTCAAGACCGGGCCCGACACCGCCACCGGGGCGGTCGCGGCCAACCTGGACGAGCTGGAAGCCGAGCTCGGCCGCTGCGACCGGGGCGTGCTGCGCCACCACTGCCCCCGCCACGAGTTCTCCGGCTGGGTGGCGGGCGTCTTCCGCGACGAGGCGCTCGCGGCCGACCTGGCCGAGCTGGAAGCCGCCGTCCCGGCCGACAGCCACGCCGCGGTCGTCGAACAGGTGCGCCTGGCGCTCATCGCCCTCCTCCAAACCCGGGCTAGCTAAACGCCCCCGTCCCGGATTGTGCCGCTGGCGTCGCGGCCGGAAGCACAACGTACTCAGAGCAGCCGCCGCAGGAAGGGATCCTTGGGCTCTGCCGGGCTGATCCGCACCCGCACGTCCACGCACCAGGCGCCGTCTGCCCTGGCGATGATGGGGTTGAGAGCCAGCTCGCTGACCTCGGGGAGATCATCGGCGAGCCTGGAGACCCGCAGCAGCGCGTCCGCGAGCGCGGCGGTGTCCACCGGCGGCGTGTCTCCGTGGCCGAACAGCAGCGGTGCGGCGCGCACCGCGCGGATCATCGCGTCGGCGCCGATGTCGGTCAGCGGGGTCAGCCGGGTCACACGGTCGTCATGCACCTCGGTGGTCACTCCGCCGGACCCGAACACCACCAGCGGCCCGAACACGGGCTCCTGCACCACGCCGATCATCACCTCGAGGCCGCCGGCCAGCATCGGCTGGACCAGCAGGCTTGGCCCGAAGCTGGCCGCCAGCGCGCGGTAGCCCTCGGCCACTTCCTGCGGGGTGCGCAGGTCGAGCCGGACGCGCCCGCCGTCGGTCCGGTGCCCCAGCCCCTCGGCCTCCGCCTTGAGCACGACGCGACCGCCGAGCTGCCCGGTGGCCGCGACCGCTTCCTGCTCGCTGGCCGCCGGAATCGTGGCCACCAGCGGGATGCCATAGCAGGACACCAGCTCGGCCGCGCTGGCTTCCGGCAGCCAGCCGCCGGCCGGCGAGCCGGCCAGGTAACCAGTGATCAGGGTCCGCGCGTCCGCCGTGCGCAGCCCGCTCAGCTCGGGGACCGTGCCGCGCTGGCGCACGCGCCAGGCCTGATAGCGGGCCGCGTGGCCGAGCGCACGCGCCGCGCTCTCCGGGTCGGCGTAACACGGCACTCCGGTGACAGCCGCCGCCGCCAGGTCGATGATGGCCGCCGCCTGATCGGCGGTTGCCGGGTCGGCAGCTGGGGGGCCGCCGGCTTCGCCGGTGGCCGCGGGTGGGCCGGACGGCGGCTGGGCGACGGGCAGGCGCTTGAGCCGTCGCACGGACTCCGCCCGGTCGAGGAGGGCGACCGCGAGTGGCTTGCTGACGACCGCCTCGGCCACCGCGGCGCTCAGGTCGGAGAAAGCCGTGGGCACCGCCACCGCGAGCACCGCGTCGACGCGGTCGTCGGCGGCCACCTCCTGCACGCAGGCACGGAAGGTATCGGTCGTCACCACCGGGCTGGTATCCACCGGCCCGGTCACCACCGCAGCGGCCGGCAGCAGCCCGCGCAGCGCGCGCCGGGTCGCCGCGCCGAGCTTGACGACCTGCAGGCCGTGGTCGGCGCAGGCGTCGGCGGCCAGCGCGCCCGCGCCGCCGGCATTGGACACGATCGCGACCCGGTTGCCCGCGGGCAGCGGCTGGCAGGCCAGCAGCGCAGCGGTATCGACAAGCTCACCGAGACTCCTCGTGGTGATGACACCCGCCTGGTCGAACATGGCCTCCTGGTTGATCAGCGGGGTCGCGGCCGCCTCGGTGTGCGAGGCCGCCCGCTGACCCGCGGGGGACCGTCCGCCGACAACCGTCAGCACCGGCATCCGCTCCGCGACCCGGCGGGCCGTGCCGACGAACTTGCGCGGGTTGCCGAAAGACTCCACGTACAGGATCGCAAGCTGAGTCACCTCATCCTGCGCCCACCAGGTCAGCATGTCGGTAGGAGACACGTCGTACTTGTCGCCCGCCGACGCGAAGGAGGACACGCCGATACCCAGCCTGGACATCTGCTCGAGCAGCGCGATCCCCACGCCGCCGGACTGCACGACCAGGCCGGCCACACCGCGGGCCGGGTGGCTGGCGGCGAAGGTCGCGTCGAGGCCGATCCAGGGCACGATCACGCCGAAACAGCTCGGCCCGACCAGCCGCATGCCATACCGGCGGCAGATGGCCAGCAGTTCCGCGCGCGCCGCGCCGAGGCCAGCAGTTATCACGATGAGGGCCCCGACCCCGTGGCGGCCGCACCGGGCCGCCACCTCGGGTACCGCAGACGGCGGCACCGCGATCACCGCCAGGTCCACCGGCCCGGGCAGGTCGTCAACGGACGCCACGCAGGGGACTCCCTCCATGGTCCGGGCGTGCGGATTGACCGCGTACACGGGCCCGGTGAAGCGGCCGGTCACGATGTTGTGCAGGATGGCCCGTCCGACCGTGCCGCCGCGCCGGCTCGGGCCCACCACGGCGACCGATCGCGGCCGCAGCAATGGCTGCAGGCTCGCCACGTCCGCCCGGCTTTCCCTGCTGGCCACCATCTCCAGGTAATTGCCCAGCCGGTAATTGTCTTCGCGATCGGGCAGGGGGAAGGTCAGCTCGACCACGCCACCGGATATCCGCCGCTTCGCGGGCAGGCCGGCATCCGCGAATACGCGCAGCATCGCCGAGTTCTCCGCCAGTGTCTCCGCGACGAACGCCCGCAGGCCGCGCTGCCGCGCCAGCCAGACCAGGTGCTCGAGCAGCAGGCTGGCGACGCCGCGGCCGTGCACGTCATCAGGCACGGCGAACGCGACCTCCGCGACGCCGGGCTTCCCGCTGAACTCGTAGGCGGCGACGCCGACCAGCCGGTCGCCCTGCCAGGCCAGCAGCGCCGCATGCTCCAAGTCCGGCTCGCGGCAGATCCGCCGCGCTTCCCCCTCGGCCGCGTTCGGGCTCATACTGAAAAACCGCAGGTAAATATTCTCCGGTGCCATGGCCGCGTGCATCGCGCGCACCGCCTCATGGTCCTGCGCCCGGGCGGCCCTGACCTCCACCGTGCTGCCATCGGTCAGCAGCGCGTACGTGGCCGCGGCCGGGGTCGTCACCGGCCCGCCCCCGCCGGCCGCCGCCCGGAAGGCCTTGCGCTCGATCTCGTCGCATTCACGGCACACCTCAGCTCAGCTGAAATACCTCGACCCGACCAGGCCAGGTGATTATCCGGACAGGGGCCTAAGTCCTCTCGGCACCCAGTCATGAGGGTGAGATCGACTTTCTCGACACGACAATGGCCATGCTCTGTGGCCAGCCCAGAAGCTGAGACGACATGGACAAGATCGCCTTACCCGGTGCTAGCCCGCAGGGACGACCTCCCGGGCCTCCCCCGCATAGCGGAAGTATTCGACCGTCCGCTTCAGACCCTCCTCCAGCGGGACGGCCGGCTCCCACCGCAGTAGTTCCCGGGCGCGGCCGATGTCGGGCTTGCGGCGCACCGGGTCGTCGGAAGGCAGCGGGCGCTCCTCGATCGCGCTGTCGCTGCCGGTCAGGGCCAGCACCTTCTTGGCCAGCTCGAGCATCGTGAACTCAGCGGAATTGCCGAGGTTGACCGGGCCGGTGACCTCCCGCGGCGCGTTCATCAGCCGGATCAGGCCGTCGACCATGTCGTCGATGTAGCAGAACGACCTGGTCTGCGAGCCGTCACCGAAGATTGTGAGCGGGTCGCCCCGCAGGGCCTGGACGATGAAGCTCGACACCACCCGGCCGTCGCCCCGCAGCATGTTCGGGCCGTAGGTATTGAAGATCCGCGCCACCCTGATCGGCAGCTGGTGCTGGCGGTAGTAATCAAAGAACAGGGTCTCCGCGCACCGCTTACCCTCGTCGTAGCAGGACCGGACGCCGATGGAGTTCACGTTGCCCCAGTACGACTCCGGCTGCGGGTGCACGGCCGGGTCGCCGTACACCTCCGACGTCGAGGCGAGCAGGATCGGCGCGCCCAGCCGCTTGGCCAGCCCGAGCATGTTGATCGAGCCGTGCACGCAGGTCTTCGTGGTCTGCACCGGATCCGCTGGTAGAACACCGGCGAGGCCGGGCAGGCCAGATGATAGATCTGGTCGACCTCGACGTAGAGCGGGAACGTCACGTCGTGGCGCATCAGCTCAAACCGCGGCTCGCTGAGCAGGTCGACCACGTTGTGCCGGGTGCTCGAGTAGAAGTTGTCCACCACGAGCACGTCGTGACCCTGGCCGAGCAGGCGCCGGCACAGATGCGACCCGATGAAACCCGAGCCTCCCGTCACCAGGATCCGCCGGGACCCCTCGGCCGACACCCGGCCACGACCGTGCACCGAGTCCTGGCTCACCAGCCTCCTTCCGACGGCCCGCCACCACGGGCACCACGAACCTGTGAGCCGAAACCTATCGGCTTGGCCGCAATCTATCCGGTTTGTACCGCTCCTACCCCCTCGACCCAGTATTCCCGCTAGGCTGCCCTGCGTGAAATTGTCGGTACTTATGCCCGTATACAACGAACGTGCCACCCTGGCCTCTGCGGTGAAGGAGGTTCTCAACGTTGACGCTCCGTGCGAGATCGAGCTCGTCGTGGTCGACGACGGGAGCACGGACGGGACCAGGGATCTGTACCAGTCCCTCGGGGACGACCCGCGGGTGAAGGTCCACCTGCACGAGCGCAACCAGGGCAAGGGCGCCGCGATCCGGACGGCCGCCGCGGTCGCCACCGGCGATTACGTGATCATGTGCGATGCGGACCTGGAGTACACTCCGGCCGAGATCCCCTCGCTGCTCGCGCCGGTGATAGCCGGTCAGGCTGAGGTGGTCTACGGCACGAGGATGTTCGGCAGCCACAACGCCTACTCCTACGCCTACGTGCTGGGGAACAAGGGGGTGACGACCTGCGCCAACGTGCTGTTCAACTGCTACATCAGCGACCTGGAGACCTGCTTCAAGCTCATCCCGGCCGCGCTGTACCGTGAGCTGGGCATCCGTGAGACCGGCTTCGGCATGGAGGCCGAGGTCACCGGGAAGCTGCTGCGGCGGGGCATCAGGCCCTACGAGGTTCCGATCAGCTACCGGGCGCGCAGCCGCGAGGCGGGAAAGAAGCTCACCGCACGCGACGGCGTTGAGGCGTTGTGGATCCTGCTGCGGGAGCGGTTCGCGGCCCGCCGCGCCTAGCGATCCGCGGGTCGCCGGCACATGACTTATCCGCAGGCTCACCGAGCCAGCTCAGGCACAACTCCGGCGCAGTCCAGCGCCGGGGCCGCGGGTCTGCGCGCCCGCGTGCGTCAGGCGGTCCGGTGGCGACGAACCGCCGAGCAGCTGGCCGTGCTCCTGCTCGGGCTGCTCGTCCTCGTGGTCCACGACGTGGGATACCTGCTCAACCTGCCGTTCTGGAACGACGAGGCCTGGGTTGCTGTCACCACCCGGTTCCCGCTCTCGCAGCTGCCCGCCGCGACCTCCAGCACGCCGATCGGCTGGTCCGTGCTGATGCGCCTCCTCACTGTGCGGGGAGAGCAGACAGCCCGGCTCCTGCCCCTCGCCTTCGCCGGTGCCGCCGTCGTGATCGCCTACTGGTTCGGCCGGGAGCTCGGCTGGCCACGGCGGGAGGCTTCGGTCGCCGCCGGGCTGCTGGCCGGAGTCGCCGTGCTCCTGGTGCCCGCGATGCTCGTGCGCGACGACTTGAAGCAGTACACCGCCGACGCGTGCATGGCGTTGCTGGTGCTGGCTCTGACCTCACGGCTCGAGCGCGACTGGTCGCGGCCGGGCCTGATCGCCCTGTCGGCGGCCGTCTGGGGCGGCATGCTGTTCAGCGACGCCGCAGCCTTCGCCGGTGTGGCGGCGTTCGGGGCGGTGTGCGTGGTCCAGCTCGCCCGGCGGGCCTGGCGTCGGCTCGCGGAGGTGGCCGCCGTCGGCGCGGGCACGGCCGTCCTCATGCTCGGCGTGTACGAGGGATTCGACGCCCGCGCGGCGGGGCCCGGGCTCACCGCTTACTGGAGTAACTTCTACCTTCCGGTCGGCAAAGGCCTGCATGCCGACATAGAGTTCGTCACCTCGCATCTCAGCGGCGTAGGCGCCTATCTCGGCCTCGGCCCAGCCTGGCTGGCGCTGCCACTGGTCCTCGCCGGGCTCGTCACCATCTTCCGGCTCGGCAGGCCCGCGACGGCCGTCACGGCTGCCGTGCTGTGGCCGGAGATGCTCGTGGTCTCCGCAGCGCAGAAGTATCCGTTCCTCGACCTACGGACCTCGACGTTCCTGCTCGCGATCACCACCGCAGTCGCCGCGATCGGGGTGGCCGGGGTGTGCTCGCTGCTGCGGCCCTGGCTCAGAGGCACGCTCGCGGCCGGGCTGGCGGTCCTGGCCGTGGCCGCCTTCGTCAGCCACGTCCAGCCGTACGTGCGAAGCCACAACATCGCTAACGAGGATGTGCGCGACCAGGCTCGCTACGTCGCCGCTCATGCTGCCCGCGGCGACGTGATCCTGGTGAACCTGAGCAGCAACTGGGGCTTCGCCTACTACTGGCCGGCCGGCGTTCCTGCCCGCCGGGCCGACGCGACGGTTCTGCAGGGATACGAGGCATACTTCCCCGACCAGCCGGACATCGTGGTCGCGCGCACCCGGGATTCCGCCGGGGTCGATGCCGCGCTGTCCCAGGCGCTGGCCCGGCAGCGCACCTGCGGCAGGATCTGGCTCGTCCGCACGCACGTGATAACGGCCGAGCAGCAGGCGTGGACAACGGCATTGCGTCAGCGGAAGCTAACGGCGACACCAGTCGGCCACGACGGCCTGAGCGTGATACATGCCGGCGGACCCCGATGCCAGTGAGCCCCTGGCGGTCGGCCTTGGCCCAGGCATTTCCCCGCGCTCATCGCGGCGATGGCGGGCTGAGGAGGCGAGCGCGGTGACTCGAATCCGACCGGCTGGCTGGCTCGCGCTGGCGGCCGCGTTGTTCCTGCTCGCCGTGACCGGTTATGCGCTGCTCGTGCACGCGTTGCCGCAGGACTACTGGAAGCAGACCGACGCATCGGTGTACCGGGCCGCCGGCCTCGCGATACGGCGGCAGCCGGCCGGGCTGTATGCGCTCCGGCTTGGGGTGGGCCAGCAGCCGTTCACCTACACGCCGTTCGCCGCGCTCCTGTTCGCGGTGGCGAGCCCGCTATCTTTCGCCGGCTGGCAGGTTGTGCTGGCGGTCCTGACGATCGGGTTGCTGCCCGTCGTGGCGTACCAGGCGCTGGGGATCGCCGGGCGGCCCGCGGGCATGGCGAGGGCGGCGGCCGCGTTCGCGATCGCGGCGGTGAGCCTCTGGCTCGAACCGGTCGCGATGACACTGTTCTTCGGGCAGATCAATGTCGTGCTGCTAGCCCTCGTGGTCGGCGACCTGGCGCTGCCTGACCGTACCCGAGGCAAGGGCATCGGCATTGGCCTGGCGGCAGCGGTCAAGCTGACCCCGTTGATCTTCATTGCGTACCTGCTGCTCACGCGGAGAGTGCGCGCCGCAGCGGTCAGCGGGCTGACCTTTGCCGCCACCATCGGGCTTGGCTTCGCGCTGCTGCCACACGCTTCTGCGGTCTACTGGGGCGGGCAGTTCGGGCAGCCGGGCAGCACTCCGTTCCATCTGCTCAACCAGTCCCTTTACGGCGCTACCTTGCGGCTCACCCACGCCGGGCACCATGCGCACAGGTACTGGCTGGCTGCGGCGCTCGTCTTCGCCCTCGTGGGCCTCGGAACGTCGGTGCTGGCCAGCCGCCGTGGCCACGAACTGCTCGGCCTGGTCACGTGCGCCGCCACCAGCCTGCTGGTGTCCCCGGTCTCGTGGTCGCACCACTACGTCTACGTCATCCCCGCGCTTGCCCTCGCCGCGTACGGCCCGCGGCGTCTCGGCTACCGCATCGCCGGGGCCGCGTCCATCGTCGGGCTGTTCGGCTTCTGGCCCGTGCCCATCGGCGCAACCGGCGACTACGATCCCCGGGCGGGACTGCTTCCCCGCGGTCTGCTGCGGCTCGCGCCGAACCGCGGCCCCAACCTCGAGTTCACCTGGCGCGGCCTGGAACTGATAGCAGGTAACTACTACGTCGCTGTGCTGCTCATTTTTGTCGCAGCTACCGCGGGTGCCATGGTGGTCGCGTGCCGCCGCCAGCCGGCGCCGGACGAGCCGACCGCGGCGCCCTATGCCACGCCCGCGACGTAGTCACCGGAAACTGTCCGGTACCGCTGAGCGCGCCCAGGAGCGGGGTCGGCGGGCCGCGGGTGAGAGCTGGTCCGGCGCCGCCCGTGAGCTCGGCTGCGGCACGCCGCAGCCGCCACGACGCCGCCGTACTGACAGTGTTGTGCGCAGCGTCCTACGCTGTCCTGGTGGTTACTCCGCTCAGCCCGCCGCCGGAAGCGGACGACAAGCTCCGCGACATCCGGTCGATCACCGATGCGGCCCTGTCCTATCTGTGCGCCGATGACTTTCTCACCGCGCTGCTGAGCCGGGTGAAGGAAAGCCTGGACGCGGACACCGCAGCGGTGCTGCTGCTGGACCGTTCCGCCCGGCAGCTCATCGCGACGGCGGCGAGCGGGCTGGAGGAGGAAGTCAGGCAGGGCGTGCGTCTCCCGGTCGGCCAGGGCTTCGCCGGCCGGATCGCCGCGGAAGCGCAGCCGATCATCCTGGATCATGTCGACCACGGCAACGTGCTCAACCCGATCCTGCTGGAAAAAGGGATCCGGTCGCTGATCGGGGTGCCGCTGCTGGTCAATGGTGCTGTGATCGGTGTGCTGCACGTCGGCTCGGTCGGCGGCCGCGTATTCACCAGCGACGATACGGCCCTGCTCCAGATGGCCGCCGATCGCGCGGCCCTGGCCGTGCAGTCGCTGAGGTCCCGTGAGGACCTCAGCGCCGCGACCGCCCTCCAGCAGAGCCTGCTCCCGTCGGAGCTGCCCGCCGTGCCCGGCGTGGAGATCGCCGCCCGGTACGTACCCGGGGACGGCCGGGTCGGCGGCGACTGGTACGACGTGTTCACCCTGCCGTCCGGCGAGCTATGCCTGGTGATGGGCGACGTGGCCGGATCTGGCCTGGAGGCGGCGGTCATCATGGGCCGCATGCGCAGTGCCCTGCGGGCCTACGCGCTGGAGACCCGCGACCCGGCCGAGGTGCTGTCCAGGCTGGACCGGAAAATACAGCATTTCGAGCCAGCCGCGATGGCCACCGTGTCCTACGCCGTCCTCGAGCCAGCGACCGGGCACCTGCACATTGCGGCGGCAGGCCACTTCCCGCCGGTGGCTGCTGCTCCGGGACGGCGCACCGGCCTGGCCGACATCGCGGTCGGCGTCCCGATCGGCGTCGCCGATGACCCGCGCTGGCAGACCACCACCCTGCCGCTGGCCCCCGGCACGGTGCTGTGCTTCTTCACCGACGGGCTGGTCGAACGCCGGCACACGCCCATCGATGACCGCCTCGCCCGCCTCTGCCAGACCGTCTGGCCAGAGCCGCCGGAAAGGATCTGTGCCTCGGTGATGCGAACCCTGGTCGGCAGCGAGCCCGCCGGGGACGACATCGCCCTCCTCGCCCTGCGCTGGCAGCACGCACGGCAGGGGGAGCGAAGGACGGCGTCGATGGACGAGGAGCGGGCAGGCGTCCGCTCATCTCCAGCCACCGAGGACGAGGAAGCCGGCGACCCGGCCTGCTGGGCGCATCGCGTCTGCCCGGAATGCGGCCGGCTCAACCAGGTGGAGCACCCGGACGCGTGCGAGGCATGCGGGGCGGCCTTTCCCGCTTACTAGGCGCGAGGCGCCGGTCTTCGAAAACGCCTGTCAGGCCCACCGCCGACGACGTGCTTTCGTGGCCGGCGAGGCGAACCTGCGGCCGCCCCGGGCCGGCGCCCTGAGGGTCAGCGCAGCCCATCGAGGAGTTCCTGGCGTCCGAGGTCGAGCAGCAGCGCCGCTCCGGCATCGACAGCCCCGACCACGGGCCGGAGGGCGGCGAGCCCGGCGACCAGAGCCTGCGGCGGCACACCGCGCTGGACCAGCAGGTCCTGCAGCCAGCCGAGGAAGTCGCCGAAGATCGCCTGGTCAGCGGCGAGCAGCGTGGCGGCCAGGAATCGGACGATGAATACCAGGTCCTCCCGGGTGCGGGCTACCCGGCATTCGTCGTAATCGGCTATCGGCGGAAAGCGGGCGGCGAGGCCGGCGAACGCGGCACCGCCCAGTGCATCGGCCTGTGCGCTGAGACGGAGTGCTATCGGGTCGACCGGCGTCGGGTCGCGACCGATCGACGGTGGCTCGGACTTCCAGGCCAGCAGGATCGCCGCGGCGTCGGCCGCCGTGAGCGCCCACGCGTCGGCACCGAGGCGCTCGGCCCGGCTCGCGCTGTGGCCGAGCGCCCGGCCACCGGCGATAACGGGTATCCCCTGGCGGTGCGCGGCGTCGATGAGGCGCACCGTGCCCGGGAAGAAGATGGGAACGCTGCACGAGATCGCCAGCGAGTCGGCGCCCGAGCGGGCGAGGAACTCGGCCACCACGCCGGCGGGCGTCGAGGCACCGAGCACCGTGACGCCGATGCCATGCTCCCGCAGCAATTCGCCGAACATCTGCGCGGCCAGCGAATGAAAATCACCCTCCGCGCAGGCGACCACGGTGAGGCTGCCGCCAGGCGACTGGCTCGTCTCGCCCATGAGCGTGTCCAGCGCAGCCGCGGTGACCCCGGAGGCGAGATGCTCGTCGGCCACGGTGAGCTCGTTGCAGTACCAGCGCTGGCCGACCTCGCGCTGAGCCGCGGCCAGCAGGTCCACGATGATCTGCTCCCGGGAGACACGCCGGTCAAGCAGGTCAAGCGTGAGCCGGACCGCCGCCTGCCGGTCGCCGGCCACGGCGTCGCCGAGGTAGCTCTGGACGTATTCACGAAGCGGCTGGTAGCTGGCGGGCGGGCGGGCCGTGGCCCAGATCCACTGGTCGCGGCCGGCTTCCTTGGCCTGGTAAAGCGCCTGGTCGGCGAGGCTCACCGTCTCGTCGGGATCGCTCGCCGACGCGGCGACACCGGCCGAGAAGGTAACAGGAGACGGCCGTTCGGTCAGCCATTCGGCGCGCAGTCGCCCGAGAAAGGCGTCCGCGTCTCCCCCGGGAGCGAGGACGACGAGGAACTCCTCACCGCCGAATCGCCCGACGATGTCGCGACTTCTGACGGTGCCCCGCAGCACGCTGCCAAAGGCGCGCAGCACCTCATCGCCGGCCGCATGCCCGAAATTGTCGTTGACCTGCTTGAAGCGGTCGAGGTCCAGCATGATCACAGTGTCGTTGGCGGAGAGCCTGCCGAGGGCACGATCGAGCATGCGGCGGTTGGCGAGGCCGGTCAGCAAGTCGGTCGACGCGGACTCCGCGAGCCGCTCGTTCCGCCCGCTGAGCTGCAGGACATGCCGGGTATCGAGCAGGAAGAGCGCCAGGTGCCGTTCGAGGAGGGCACGCGCGGCACTGCCGGGTGGCGCGGCGGCCAGCAGCGGCTCACCGTCACCGAATGAGACGTCGAACGGGAGCACGCTCGGGTCGTCCAGCCGGCCGGCACCAGATGGCCGCCAAGCTCGCGGACCAGGTGCTCGGCGACGCGCCGGGCGTCGCCACCGCTCCGCAGCCGGAGCAGGGAACGCGTCGCCTCGTGCACAGCGCCGGGCACTTGGTGCGGCCCGGCCGGTACGGTGTCCTGGCTCAATCGTGGCCCCCATCCGGTGCCCAGCACTGGTCGGCGCGCAGGTAAAGAGCTCCCCCGGCCCGGTCAGCTATCGGGCAGCAGCACATAACGGCGGACTCCTGTGCCGCGCGGCCGGTCCGGCGCATGAGGAATCCGTGCGTGCGAAATCCGATGTTCCTCCGATCGCATATAACGGCGGAAACTATCGGCGTCGTCCCACCACGACACCATCTGGAAGACCCCTGGCCGCGTGACATCCCGCCAGGTCTCCAGCCGCTGGAAACCCGGAGCCTTTTCGACGAGGCGCAAACGCTCCCGGAACGCGCGCTCGAGAGTCTCCGCGCTCTCCAGCGCGATCGTAACCTCACTACTCACGACGAAGCCACAGTCGCCGTCTTCGCGTGTCACATCGCTGCCAGGTGTCATAGGAGCCCATCATAACTGGCGGCAGATATTGACGTCGCGACCCATAAAAGGGATATCCGCCGTGTCATGTTGGATAGCCAGCGGATCCTGAATAAAGCTATGCAGGCGGACATTTCACCCGTTCTAACCTCATTGACACATCGTGCGCCAGTGGGGCATGCGTTCTGCTGGCTAGGACCAGCGGGCCGCGACGCGCTCGAACCCCCACATCAAGGGGGTCGGGGCCGCGCTCAGCGGCGCCTGCGCTTGGCCGCGGCCCGCTCGTAGGCGGCCAGCAGCCTCGGGACCTGCGACTCCCAGCTCAGGCAGCTCCGCAGCCGCCGGGCGCCGAGCTGGCCCATCCGGGCCCGCGCTCCGGGATCGTCGATGAGTTCGACAATGCACTTGCCGAATGAGGCCACGTCGTTGCGCGTCGCGTACAGGCTGGCATCGCCGGCGGAGACGCGCCCCTCGTGCAGGTCGAACTGGACGATCGGCTTGCCGAGTGCCATGTATTCCATGATCTTGTTCATCGTGGAGATATCGTTCATCCGGTTGGCCTCGTCCGGGTTGACGCAGACGTCCGCGGTCGCGAGCACGCTGCCGAGATCCTCATCGGACAGCCGCCCGGTGAGAACTACCTGATCGTCCAGGCCCAGGGACCTGACCCGCTCGCGCAGCCGCGGCAGCTCGGGACCCGAGCCCACCAGCACGAACTGGATATCCGGGTGCAGCAGGTCCGCGATGATCATCCGGGCGGCCTCGATCAGGTAGTCCAGGCCGTCCTGCCGCCCCATCACACCCACGTAGCCGATGAGGTACTTCCGGCCGCGGCGCCACTTCTCATCCGGCCGCGCGCCGGCGAACCTGGTGATCTCCGGCGCGGAGCGCACCACGAACACGTCCTCGCGCGACATCCCGCCGCGCCCGAGAGCGATATCGCGGTAGCTCTCGTTGGTCTCGATCGACACGTCCGCGCAGCGGTAGGTGAGGCGCTCGAGCAGCCTGGCCAGGCGAACCGGCCGGCCGTCCTCCCGGTGGCCCTTCGCGATCATCAGCTCCGGGCATACGTCGTGGTGGTCATAGATCAGCCGTGACCCGAGCGCGACCAGCGGCAGGGCAGCAAGGAAGAGCAGGTCGGGCGGATTGCAGATCTGCACGATGCGGACCCGGTGCCTGGCGCGGATCGTGAGCGCGAGGCCGAGCTGAGCCCCGATCGCGATCAGGTACTCGACCAGGTAGCCCGCCAGCCGTCGCGCCTCGGGGCCGGGCCGGTAGCGATAGATGCGTACGCCGCTGAGCGTCTCGCGGCGGAGGGGATGCTCCCGGGTCCGCGGGCAGACGACGTGCACGTGGTATCCCGCGGCGACGAGGGCCAGGGCCTCCTGCCAGACCCGCCGGTCGAAAGGCACGGGAAGGTTCTGGACCAGGATCAGGACATGCGGGCGCTCGCCGCGCGCCCGTCCGCGGCTAGTAGGCACCGGAGCCTCGGATGACCGCGGATCCCGTCTTCCAGAGAATCTGCAGGTCCAGGGCGAGCGACCAGTTCTCCACGTAGCGCAGGTCGAGCCGCTCGGCTTCCTCCCACGGCAGGCTTGACCGGCCGCTGACCTGCCACAGGCCGGTCATGCCCGGCTTGACCACCAGCCTGCGCCGCATGTGGCCGCCGTAGCAGGCGACCTCCTCCGGCAGGGCCGGCCGGGGCCCGACCAGGGACATGTCGCCGATCAACACGTTGATGAGCTGCGGCAGCTCATCAAGCGACCAGCGGCGCAGCCAGGCGCCCGGGCGGGTAACCCGCGGATCCCTGCGGATCTTGAACAGGACCCCGTCCGCCTCGTTATGGGCGGCAAGCTGGGATTTGCTCCGTTCGGCACCCGGCACCATGGTCCGGAACTTGTAGAGCGCGAAGTCCTGGCCGTCCTTGCCGATCCTGGTCTGGCGGAAAAACACCGGGCCGTGATCGGCGAGCCTGATTGATATCGCGATGACGGCGAACAGGGGCGCGCTCAGGAGCAGCGCCAAGGCGGCGCAGGTCTTGTCGAACACGCTCTTGACGGCTTGCTTGGCCCCGGCCAGCTCCGGGTGGTCCACGTGCAGCAGCGGCAGCCCGGCCACGGGGCGGATGGTCGTCCGCGGGCCCGCCACATCGAGCAGGGCCGGCGCGACGAACAGGTCGGTACCCGTCTTCTCCAGTTCCCAGGCCAGCTCGCGCAGGCGGCTGCCGTCCATCTCGGGGCAGGCCAGCACCGCGACCGTATCCGCGCCGAACCGGCCGACGGCCGCCGCGACCCCGCACAGGCCGCCGGCCACGGGCACGTCGGCCGCGGGCGCGCCGGCCGCGCCATCAGGCCCGCCACCCTCCGGCGCGTCGACCAGGCAGGCGGCGACCACCGCAAGGCCGTGGTTTGTGTCCCGGCGCAGCACGGTGACCAGGCGAGACACCGCGGCCGCATGGCCCACCGCGACGACTCGCCGCACGCACCAGCCCCGGACGCGCCGCCTGTGCAGGTGCTTGCGGAGCAGGTACCTGGCCGTCAGGTCCATGATGGTCGCGGACGGCAGGGCGATCGCTATGTACCCCCGGGCCAGGTCGAGCTTGGCCGCGTAGGAGAAAACGGCCAGGCCCGCGGCCAGGTTGACCGCCGCGCTGAGGATCCGGCGGAACTCATCGGAGCCCAGCCCGATGAACCGGGTGTCGTACCCGCCGGCCAGCAGCACCGACATCCACCACACGACGGGCAGCCCGCACGTGAGGCCCAGGTAAGTGTGCGGCAGGTAGGCCGGGCCGCCGAAACGGGCCCTGGCCGCCACCGCACCGGCCGCCAGAGCGCACGTCGAGTCGGCCAGGGCCGCCCGGCGAAGGTAGGCGCTCGTCCACGCCCGCGCGCCCAGGACGGCGGCGGTCCCGTCGGCCGGCATGCGGCCGTCGGTCTCGACCACGCTGTCGGTCACCCCCATGCCGCAAACCGCCCCCCGGTGTCCTGGTCCAGCCCGCCAGCTATATGCCGCAGAACGCCAAAGGCTCGCTCAGTCAACGAAATGGTTCCTCTCCGAACCTAACGCCGATATATCCGTTTTCACCGGGAAATTCCGCGCAGCTGCACGGGATTTAATCTGCAGGATGCGCATACGATTCCCGGCGTTAGTCCCCCAAGTGCTCGGCACGGCAGATACTAGCAAGCCCGCGCCGCCGCACTATCCCCCTGGCGTGATTTCGGCTTCGTCTTCTCCGGCTAAAGCGGATAGTCTCACGGCTGGATTTATATCGCGCCACCGGCATACGGTGCCCGTGGAATACAGAAGGAGGCTGAGGCATGATCTCTGCCAGGTCGGCGGCCATAGCCGCCGACGACCCGCGGCCCGGACCTGCCACGGGTAAGAATGCCGCAGTAGAGGCCTTCATTCAGTATGCCGCATTTAAGGCCCACGACACTTGTGCGGCATTTAAGGCCCACGACACTTGTGCGGCATTTAAGGTGCACGACACTTGTGCGGCGTTTAGGGCCCACTGCACTTGTGCGGCTTTGCCTGGCCGCGCGCGGGTGAGCGGCCGCGGCGCTGGCGCCAGGGCCAGCGGCCCGAAGCATCGGTCCCGCGTCCGTTTCCGTGCCGCGGGGCGACGGCACATGCGGCCCGCGGGCGGCTCCGGGCCGGCCGAGAAGACCACCCTGGCGGCCACGGCAGCCCGGGCACTTGGCTGGACCTTCATCAGCAATGCGCTGAGCAAGCTGGGCACGGTCGGGATCGGGGTCGTGCTGGCGAGGATGATCGGCCCGCACGCGTTCGGCACCTACGCCGTCGCGTGGGTCGCCCTGCTGGCCATGCTGAGCCTCAACGATCTGTCGGTGAGCCTGGCCATCGTCCGCTGGCCGGGTGATCCGGCCGAGATCGCGCCGACCGTCACGACCATCGCCGTGGCGGGCAGCGTCGCCATGTACGCCGCATGCTTCTTCGGCGCGCCCTGGTACGCCTCGGCGATGGGGGCGCCTGGCGGCGGCCGGCGTCATCCGCGTCCTGGCGGTCAGCGTCGTGCTCGACGGGCTGGTCTGCACGCCGGTCGGGCTGCTGGACCGGCACTTCCGTCAGGACCGCAGGATGATCGCGGACCAGGTCAACAGCTGGCTCGGCGCCCTGGTATCCATCGGCCTGGCCTGGGCCGGGCTGGGCGCGATGAGCCTGGCCGTGGGCCGGATCGCCGGCGCGGTGGCGGCCGCGGTCCTGTATATCGCGTTCTCGCCCGAGCCACTACGGTTCGGCTTCGACCGGGCCAGGGCCCGCGCGCTGCTGCGATACGGAACGCCGCTGGCCGGGTCGACGGTCGTGGTGTTCGCCGTCACCAACGTGGACCAGCTCGTGGTAGGCCGTGTGCTCGGCGCCACCGCCCTCGGCTTCTACGCGCTCGCGCTGAACCTCGCCACCTGGCCCGTCACCATATTCTCGCTGCCGGTCCGCAATGTCGCGCCTGCCGCGTTCGCGCGCCTTCAGCATGATCATGCGGCCATGCGCTCGGCCTTCCTGTCGGCGGCGGCCCTGCTCTGCGCCGTGGCCCTGCCCGTATGCCTGGTGATCGGGGGGTCGGCCACGCCGCTGATCATGTTCGCCTACGGCGCGCGCTGGCTGCCTGCCTCCCGGGTACTGCTGTGGCTGTCCCTGCTCGCCGCGCTGACGATTTTCTTCCAGCTGGCCTACGACTACTTCGTGGTGCTGGCCAGGACCCGCGTCGTGTTCACCGTTCAGCTTGGCTGGCTCCTGACGCTGATCCCGGCGCTCATCGTCGGCGCTCGCCTCGCCGGAATCGCCGGCGTCGGCGCGGCCGAGGCCGCTGTCGCCGGCGGCGTGATCCTGCCGTGGTACCTGCACGAGCTGAGGGGGGCGGGCATCCGGCGGCGCATGCTGGGCTCTCGCCTGTGGCTTCCGCTGGCCGGCGCAGCGGCAGCGGGCCTCGCCGCGGCGGGCACGGCGCGGGTGATGCCGAGCGACCTGGCCGCGCTCGCGGTCAGCGGCATGGCGGGGCTTGCCGTCGTCGGCCTGCTTGTCTTCCGGATGCGAGCCGCGTTCATCCGGCTGCGGCAGGGCCGCGGCGAGGCGGCCGCCCCCAAAGCCCCGGCCATCCCAAGCAGCACCCCAGTCTCCTCAGCCGCCCCGGACGCCCGGGCCGCCGGGCCCGGTCCCCGGCACGCGCCGCGGGGCACTGACGCCCAGGATCCGCCAGGGTCAGGACCGAGACGGCAGGCTCGGCCGAATGCCGGCCCGGTGGGCCCTGCTCGCTTGCCCTGACGCGGGGCAGGCCGGGAACGACGGCCCGCGCGGCCCGTACCGGCAGCAACCAGCCGTTAAGGCAGCGTTCGGTGTCGGTTAGCTAATATGCCGCGTGCGGACAGATTCCGCATAATAAAGCGTAATAGGCCTGCCCGAATATCCGGGTAAACGCCTGGATATTCCAGGCTATGTTCCCGGTGGCCGAGGAAATAAATCTCCTAGCGCATCACCAATTGCTGGCCGCGGCCGCCGCCGTCGCTCATAATGCGTGACGTGACGACAGTCGTGATTCCCGCGCACAATGAGGGCCGAGTAATCCGGCGCCTTCTCGAGCAGCTCATAAACGGCGCCGACCCGGGCGAGATGGACATAATAGTCGTGGCCAACGGCTGCTCAGATGACACCGCCGAGGTGGCGGCCTCATTCGGGCCGGCCGTCCGGGTCCTGACCCTTCCCGTCGCCTGCAAACATGAGGCGCTGACCGCGGGAGACCGCGCTGCCGCAGGCTTTCCGCGCATTTATGTCGATGCGGATGTCGAGTTGCGGGTGCACGACGTCCGGGCACTGGCGGCGGCGCTGGGCCAGCCGGGGGTGCTGGCTGCCGCGCCGCGGCGGGAACAGGTCATGACCGGGCGGCCGTGGCAGGTGCGCTGGTACTACGACGTGTGGACGCTGCTGCCAGGGGTCCAGCGCGGACTGTGGGGCCGGGGGGCCATCGCCGTGAACGAGGCCGGGCACCGGCGCCTGGCCGGCCTGCCGCCGCTTCAGGCCGACGATCTTGCCGCCTCGCTCATGTTCGAACCGCACGAGACGGCGCTGGTGCCCGGCGCCCGGGTCATCATTCACCCGCCGAGGACGTTCGCCGGCCTGCTGTGCCGCAGAGCCCGCTGCGTGACCGGGGTCGCGCAGATCGAACGCGCGCAGGGTCCCGTTGGCTCGGCTGACCGGACGCGGGTATCCGACCTGACCGCCATCATCCGGCGTCGGCCGAGCATGCTGCTGCGGGTCGGGTACTTCATGTCGGTGGGCGTCTTCGCTCGGCTGAGGGCCAGCCGCGCCCGCGCCCGGGGCGACTACCTGACCTGGCTGCGTGATGAGAGCAGCCGCACCGCCTCCGCTACGGCGGCCGCCCAGCCAGCCGCGCCGCCGTCCGGAGCCAGGCCCGCGGTTCCCGTGGCCGGCCGTGGCCGTCAGCTGGACGGCCGGGACCATGACCCGCACGACAGGTAATTCGTCGGTGCCCGGCAACTCGTCGGTGTCCATCGTCTGCGTGTACAACGACCCCGCGGTCCGCCAGGAGTGCCTTGACCGGTCTGTCCACGCGTATGGTCGGCACGCCCCGGGCGTGGAGTATCTGCCCGTCGACAACGTGGACGGACGCTATCGCAGCGCCGGCGCCGCGCTGAATCACGGAGCCTCCCATGGCCGGAAACGACGTGGTCGTATTCGTTCACCAGGACGTGTTCCTGCACTCGCTGGCGGCGGTGATCCGGGTCGCGGGCCAGATGCAGGCCGGCGGCCTCGGCGTCCTGGGTGCGGTGGGCGTCCGCAGGGATGGCCGGATAGCCGGGCGGATAAGGGACAGGGCCGTGCTGCTGGGAGTGCCCGTCCAGCAGCCCGCCGACGTGGACAGTGTCGACGAGCTGCTCTTCATGGTGCCCCGCCCCCTGGTGCTTCGCCATCCGCTGACGGAATCGCCGGACATGGCCTGGCATGCGTACGGGGTCGAGTACGGCCTACGTGTCCGCAGGCTCGGACTGCGCGTAGGGGTCACCGACATCCCGCTGACGCACAACAGCCGGACGGCCAACCTGGCCAGGCTCGACGTCGCTCACGCCGCCGTCGCGGCCCGCTACCCGGAGATGCTCCCCGTTCGGACCACATGCGGGGTCGTCGCCAGGCAGACGGCCAGGAGCTCGTCCAGCGGCTGGCTCAGGTCCCAGCGCTGGCGTTACTCATGGCTACGCGAATCGCTCACCGTGCGAAAAGCCCGCCGGATTACCGGCGCGCCGATCGTTCTCGCCGACATCCGCCGCGACGTCGATAACGTCATCGAGCGCGCGCCGGGTCGGCGGCTTCGCATCGTCAACTGCTCCGGCGAGGCGCGGTTCATGGATGCCGATGGGGGCCCGCTGGAACTGACGCGCGGTAACGGAAGGGTGGTCGTCGACGCCCGGCAGATCTCGGACATACCGGCGGTCCTCGCCGCCGGCCCTCCGGGCTCATGGTTCCTGCTGACTAATATGCCGCAAGAGCATCTAGGGGACATCGGCGCGCGGTGGCAGTCGAACCGGCAGGTGGTTGGCTTTCATGCCAGCATAGGATTCTGGATCCTGCTGGGGGCCACCGCCGCGGATCTCCCGCCGCACTGGCGCTCCGAGCGATCCGTCCCGCTGGGGATGCGGCGCCTTGTGCCCGAACCCGGCCGCCCGCCCGCTCAGGCCCGGCCTGAACGCTTAGTACTGCGCGGCAGTGATGGGCCGGTAACGGCACGTCCGTGGTCATGAGCGGGCTTGGTACCCTGCCACGCCGGGTTGGTTTATCCGCGGGTTGTCCGGCGAGCCCAGGGTCGTGGGTGACTTCTTCGTCGTCCGCGCGGCGTGCAGGAAGCATGTCGGGCAGGCCGCCGCCCTGCGGCTGCTCAGGTTGTACCCCGGACGCTGGGAGATTGCGTTCCAGGAGGAGAATCCCGGGGCTGCCCGCTTCTGGCGCCGGGTCGGGGCGGACGTGGCGGGGCACGCCTGCCGCGAGGAACGCCGGCCAGTCCCGGACAAGCCGTGGATCCCACCCGACACATGGCTGCTCCTGAGCACGTGATGGTCCGACCCGCCCGGCGCGGGGACGTAATACCCGGGCCGAAATACCCTGCCGGGAAAGCAAACCAGGGCCAAAGGAACCGGGCCGAAATAACCACGCCCAAAGGACAGGGAAAATGCTTCCCCGCAGACAGGGAATTTCCCTCTGAGGGACAGCAAAAATATCGGCGACAGTGATCATGACAGCGCAGCAAGCAGCTGAGAGAAGGCAATGTCATGACCGCCAAGCGAAACACCGGCACCCATATCCGCAGCGAGCAGGAAGCGCCCGCCTCGCCCGCCTCGCCCGCCTCGCCCGCCTCGCCCGCCTCGCCCGCCTCGCCCGCCTCCCCCACCTCGCCCGCATCCGGCGCCCGCACATCCACGGGCCGCCGGAGCCTGCTGCTCGGCGCAGCCGTAGCCGGCGTCGCGGCGGCCACCGTGGTGGGTGTCATCGCCGGGAGCTACGCCACCCGCAACGTGCCCGCCGCGGTGCTCACCAACTGCGCGGCCACGCCCAGCAACTGCGGTTACCCAGGCGCAGCCAACACCGGCGTCCCCACTGGCACGACCCTGAAGTCGGTCCCGGGCCAGGTCTCCAGCGGGCCGGGCTGGTCCTACAACGCTGCGGGCAAATACGTGATCGTGACCGTGAAGGGGACGGTGCTCAGCGGCCTTTACATTCCCTACAACCTCGTGATCGACGCCCCCAACGTGACGGTCAAGAATGTCCAGGTCGTGACCGACGAGAATTTCGGCATCAGCCTCACCCACACCACCGGCGTGACGATCGAGAATTCCACGATCAGCGGCCAGAACGCCACCACAGGCCGCGTCGGCTCGGCGATCGATGATGTGTACGGCGACTCGACGGGGATGGTGCTCAAGGACAACAACATCTCCTACTTCAAGACCGCCATCCAGATATCAACCGGGGTAGTGAACGGCAACTACATTCACGACCCCGGCTACATCGCCGGAGACCACACCAACGGCTTCTACGTCAACGGCGGCACCGAGCCGCTGACGATCGAGAACAACACGATCTTCGTCAGCCAGCCGCAGACCGACGCCATCAACCTCGACGCGGGAACCTCCGGCGTGCCGGTGGCGAACAAGACCGTCGAGAACAACTTCCTCGCCGGCGGCGGCTACAGCATCTACGGCGGCACCTCCCCCGGCAACCCCACCTCGCACATCGTCATCGAGGGCAACCGGTTCGGCCAGCAGTACTACCCGCTGGGCGGCCAGTGGGGTCCCGTCGCCTACTTCAGCCCCACCGGGACGGGCAACCTCTGGTCGGGCAACTTCTGGGACACCACCGCCAAGGCCATCCCCTCCCCCTGACCATCGCACCGCAACGGTGCAGCACGCCGGCGTCGCCGGCCCGCAAACAGCGGGCCGGCGACGCCGGCGTTGCGGGCGGCAACGCCCACTCGTCAGCCCGCCCCACGTCAGATGCGCCGGCCGCGGGCCCGATTGAGCTCGCCGGACTGCCGGCCTCCTGAACCGGCCCGCCCTGTCTCGCCGATTCCGCCAAATCTGATGAATACTCTTGGTAACTTTTCCATGACAGAATGCAGTCGGCGCTCCCGTGCGCCCCGGTTGCTTGTCGGCGGACGTGAGGCACCCTCCGGCGGGAGGGACCTGCCGTCGGCAGAAACGAGGTCCCGTTGAAGGCACGCATGCTCGCTCTCAAGGTCTCCCTGGCCCTGATCGTTTTCGGTGGCACCGCGTCGGCCCTGGTCCTCCATCTGATCTTGGCCTCGGCGCACAAAGCCCCGCCGTCCGGGGCCGGGCCGTCCGGGGCCGCGCAGGTCCTGGGCGACTGCATCACGGTGCCGCACGCGTGCGGCTTCCCTGATGCGACCAACACGGGCGTGCCGAGCGGGACGGCCCTGCGGTCGGTCCCCGGCCAGGTATCCAGCGGGCCGGGCTGGCACTTCGACCCCGGGGGCGGCTACGTGGTGGTGACCGCGCGCGGCACCGTGCTCAGCGGCCTGTCCATCCCCTGCAACCTGGTCATCGACGCGTCCGACGTGACGGTGCAGGACGTAAGGGTCGTGACCGGCGAGTATTTCGGCATCAGCCTCAGGCATACCACGGGCGTCACGATCGAGGACTCCACGATCAGCGGCCAGAACCTGACCAGCGGCCGGGTCAACTCGGCGATCGACGATATCTACGGCGACTCAACCGGGATCGTGATCAAGAACAATAATATCTCGCGATTCAGGACAGGCGTGCAGGTATCGACCGGGCTGATAGCCGGCAACTACATTCACGGCCCCGGGTACGTTCACGGCGATCACACCAATGGGATATATGTCGCCGGGACGACCGAGCCGCTGACGATCTACGGTAATACCATCTTTAACGATCTCGGGCAGACCGACGACATCAACCTCGACGCATCGAGTTCAGGCCAGGACGTGGCCAACAAGATTGTGGTGGATAACCTGCTCGCGGGAGGCGGCTACTCCATCTACGGCGGCGGCTCCCGCAATGACCGCACGTCGAACATCGTCATCCAGGACAACGAGTTCGGCCGGCTCTACTACCCGAAAGGCGGCCAGTACGGTCCGGCCGCCTATGTCAACCCCCGGCAGGCCGGGAACGTCTGGTCCGGGAACGTCTGGTCCGGGAACGTCTGGTCCGGGACACGCCTGCCCGGCAAGGTCCTGCGCGGGCGTCTCCAGCCGGTTACCGTGCCGTCCCGCGGCCCCCGGTCAGGCGCGCGGCCGGGCAGCGCCGCGGCCGCGGACGGCTAGCGCCCTCGCCGTGTCATCAGCACTCCCCGGGCCGCCCGCCATTCTGCCCGACATCGCGGTCGTGATCGTCACCTACAACAGCGCTCCCGTCATCGGCGATCTCCTTGATTCCCTGCCGAGGGCCCTCGACGGCCTCACGGCCGACGTCGTCGTGGTCGATAACGGGTCGATCGACGGGACCGGCGAGCTGGTGGCGGCGCTGGGGGCATGCCGCGTCGTGCGCTCGGTCAATGTCGGCTACGCCGGTGGCATCAACCGCGGCGTCCGCGAGGCCGCGCCGGCCCAGGCCATCCTGGTCCTGAACCCGGACGTGCGGCTCCACCCTGGGTCGCTGCCCCCGCTCCTGGCCGCGCTGCGGGAACCCCGGGTGGGCATCGCGGCCCCGCGGGTGCTCACCCCGCAGGGGGAGCTGCACTTGTCGCTGCGGCGCGAGCCCACCCTGGCGCGGGCGCTGGGCCTCACCAAAACGCGGCTGGCGGTCTTCTCCGAGTACGTCTACGACCCATCCGCGTACACCCGGCCGGGCACCGTGGACTGGGCGCTCGGCGCTGCCTTGCTCATGTCGCGGGAATGCTACGACGCCCTGGGCGGCTGGGATGAGACCTACTTTCTCTATTCCGAGGAGACCGACCTGGCGCTGCGGGCACGGGACGCCGGCCTGCTCACCCGGTACGAACCGCGGTCGGTCGCGGTCCACATCGGCGGGCAGTCGGGCCGCAGCCACCGGACGCACGCCATGCAGATCGTCAACCGGGTACGGCTGTACCGGCGCCGCCACGGCGCGCTCGCATCCTGGGCCTACTACTGGCTCATCGTGGCCAACCAGATGTCGAAAGTGCCGCGCGGGCGCCGTGAGTCCTGGCACGCGGTTGTGGCCCTGCTCAGGCCGGAGCGACGTCCGGCCGAACTGGGCTGCCCGGGCAGCCGCATGCCGCGGTAATACCACCGGAGGAATGGCACAGGCCGCCTGGATTATCAGATCCTGAGGTAAAGATGTCATAGCCGTCGTAGTGTGGCCGACCGGCATTACACAGGCCACGGGGCAGCAGCGCGGGAGAGATAAGAATGGCTTGGCACTGGATAGGCAGGAATGGCCGGATAAACGAGGATGACCAAATAAGCGGGAATGCCGGAAATGCGCCCGCTAGCCGCTACGGCCCGGCATGACGGGATATGGCCCGGGCCCGGCCGCCCTGCTGCCCGGTCATGACGCCGATGTCGGCCGCCCGGCACGGAGGATCGACGCGGTCACGCTGCTGAGCTGCTACGCGCTCCTGCTGATGGCCATACCCTCGTCCCTGGTCGTCGGGTCGTTCGGGGCGGCAGGCTCGCCGGCCGCCCTGCTGGCGGTCGCCATACTGTGCTGGTACCTGGTGGCCCGCCAGCACCCCAGCCTCGGACTGGACCGGGGCAGGCAGCCGGTCCGGGTCGCCGCGACGGTCTTCGCCGGCGCGGTCGTGGCAGCGTACATATCGGCCAGCCGGCATGCCGCGCCAACCGCACAGCAGAGCGGCGCTGACCGCGGCCTCATCGTGCTGGCGGGCTGGGTTGGCGTGCTGGCGCTCGCGGCGGACGGGATCGACCAGGCTGACCGGCTGAGGACCCTCCTTCGCCGGGTCGTCATGCTCGCCACGGCCATGGCCGCGCTCGGCGCGATCGAGTTCTGCACCGGCGTGGATCTCACCAGGTACATCCTGCTGCCCGGCCTGTCCGTGCATCAGCAGGTAACGGATCTCGTGAGCCGCAATGGCCTGGTCCGGGTGACGGCGACGACCGGCCAGCCGCTCGAGTTCAACGCGGTGCTGGCGATGAGCCTGCCGATCGCCATCCATCAGGCCCGCTTCGCGCCCGCGGCACTGCGGGTCCGCCGCTGGCTGCAGGTCGCGCTCATCACGGCAGCGGTGCCGATGACCGGATCACGCTCCGCCTTCTTCGGGCTCGCGGTGATCTGCATCGTGCTCTTCCCGACCTGGCACCGCCGTGAGCGGCTTTGGGCCTGCCTGGCCGGGCTCGCCGCGCCGGCCCTCGCGTGGCTGGTCAAGCCGAGCCTGGCGAGCAGTTTCGGCGCGCTCTTCGGCCAGCTCGGGACCGACCGCAGCAGCCTGTCCCGGGCCGACGCGTACTCAGAGGCGGTGCCATATATCGCCGCCCACCCGTGGCTTGGCCAGGGGTTCCAGACGTTCTTTCCGCAGACCTATTTCTTCGTCGACAACCAGTACCTCACCTCGCTGCTCGAGACCGGGGTCCTCGGGCTCCTTGCCCTGGTGGCGTGCTTCGCGACGGGCTGGTTCACCGCGCGCAGCGCACGGGCCACGGCGGCCGATGCCCGGACCCGCGACCTGGGGCAATGCCTGGCCGCATCGATCGCGGTCGGCGCCGTGTGCTTCGCGTCGTTCGACGCGCTGTCCTTCTCCATCGCGGCCGGCCTGTTCTTCTTGCTGCTCGGCTGCGTGGGGGCGGCATGGAGACTAGGGCGCGCGCAGCAGCGGGCCGGGAACTAGGGCCGGGTCCTGCAGATTATGGACGGCTGACGTCCCCGGGGCCCGCTCGCTTACCCGTGGCCCCGGATGCCTGGCGTGACGGGCCGCCATTGCGGGCGGGCGGCCAGGAGGACGAGGGCTGCCGCGGCTCGCCCCGGGCCGGGTCGTGGCCGGCCTGCTGATGGGCACTTCCGCTGGCTCCTCTCGGGAAGGCCAGCTCCACCGGGATGGTCGGCTCCTCCCGGAACGCCGACCGGCGAGGGAAGGCCGGGATATCACGGAGCGCCCGGTCCGGAGAGAGCGCCGAGTAGTCCGGGAGCGCCGACCGACTCCTGAGCCGCCGCCGGGTGGCCAGCCCGTCCACGACGATCGGTGTCCCGAGACAGATCACGAGCAGCAGCGCGCCGACGACGACCAGTGGCCGCGCCGTCTGGCTGATGCTGAGCGTCGCCTGCGGCGTGACGGAGAGCGTAACGGCGCGCACCTGGCCGCGGGCCGGCACACCGAGCTGCAGCTGGGCAAGCTGAGGGCCGATCTGCGCGGTCACCGCCCGGAGCGTGCGCTGTACCCCGGCTGCGCCCGTGCCCGTGACCGTGACCAGCAGCACGGATCCGGTCGTTGCGGTGGTATAAGGCGGAAGCGCGACGGTGTACGACGCGGTGAACCCTTGTGCGGCCAACTGCCTGACGGTCCCCGGTGCCATCAGTGTCCTGCTGACGGCGTCGGCGGTCAGGGTCAGCGAGGGGCTGAAGCTCAGGAACGGGTTGCCGCCGTTCTGCATGGAGGCCACGGGTGATGCCAGCAGCACCACGGAGGAAGCCGACTGGTAGTAACGCGGCAGCTTTGCCGCGGCCGCGGCAGCGCCGACCATGGCCAGAATGAGCAGCACAGAGGTCAAGATCCACCGCGCCCGCCAGATACGGACTACTTGCCTGAGGTCCATCCATCCCGCCTAAATACTCGAATGTACGGCTTTTCGTATCGGCGGCACGCACATTTCCCGGAAAACAGACCATAAGGGATGCCTGGATGAGGGATGCCGTCTTCTCCTATCCTGAGTTTACGGATGATGAACTGCCCGTGCGCCGCCTTGGTTCACTATAGTTGTCTCGCGCCGGGCCGGTATCATCCAGACATTGTCCGCGGTTTTCGGGGGGCAGCGGAAAGCAGGGAGGATGCGATGGCGGTAGGCGCGGTGAATCCTCTCGGAAAGGCGAGAAAAAGGCTTCGCCTGACCCTGGTGGTGGCGACGCTCCTGCTGGCGGCCGGGGGGGGGTACGAGATCGAGAATAGCCCGCATATGTACCTCGAGAGTGCAACAGTAGAGTTGTCCCTGCCCGCAGCCCAGAATGCCCCGAATGCCTACTACATGTTCGCGCCGTCTCTCATCGCCAGCGGCGAGGCAATGGTCCAGATCCTGATGAGCCCGTCGGTGCAGCGCCAGATCGGCGCCACGGGCCGCGGCGCCCGTGTCAGCCTCGCGCTCGTCAACCTGTATAACGAGGAATATCCCTATTACGGCGTCCCGCTGGCCACGCTGACGGCGGCCTCGCCGGTCGCGGCGACCTGCCACCGCACGTTCACGGTCGCGGCGCACGTGCTCGGCCTTCTTCTCGCCGCGCAGCAGAAGCAGGCGGGAGTCCCGCCCCGCGAGCGCATCTCGGCCCGGATCCTCGGGGACAGCGGGCCCATCATCCAGACCGGCTCGCGCGCACGCGTGCTCGGCGGCCTGGCCCTCCTGGCGGCGATGGCGGCCGGCCTGGCCTGGGACGGCGCAGCCTGGAACCGCGCAGCCTGGAACCGCGCAGCCTGGAACGGCGCGGCCTGGAACGGCGCAGCCTGGGACGGCGCAGCGCGGTGGGGCGCGGGAGCCAGGTCGGAGCCGGCCGGCCGGGCATCCCGCCCGCCCCGGTGACCAGCCAGCCCTTGACGTCCTCCCCGCCGTGCACGGCAACCAGGATTCTTATGAGCTGATCTGCACCTTGCTGTGATCGCCGAGTACCAGGCGGTGCGCCCGGGGCACGTTCGGCGCCGGGGTCACCTCGACGTCGTGGCCGATGAGCGATGCCTCGATCCGCCGTACCCCGCTGACGGAGGCCCCGCGCAGCACGATGGAGTACTCGATCTCGCTGTCGACGACGGTGCAGCCCTCGGCGATGGAGGTGAACGGGCCGACATAGGAACCGTCCATCCGCGTTCCCGCACCGATGACGGCGGGGCCCACGATGCGCGAGCGGCTGACCCAGGCGCCGCGCTCAATCACCACGCGGCCGATGAGCTCGGTCGCGTCGTCTACCGTGCCGTGCTGGAGCGGTTCGGCGCTCTCCAGCACCATGCGGTTAACCTCCAGCATGTCGGCGACGTTGCCGGTGTCCTTCCAGTACCCCGAGATGATCGTGGACCGTACCTTGTGGCCGGTGTCGAGCAGCCACTGCAGGGCCTCAGTGATCTCGTATTCCCCGCGGCCCGACGGGCTGAGCTGGCGCACGGCCTCGTGCACGGCGGGGGTGAAGATGTAGACGCCGACCAGCGCGAGATCGCTCCTCGGGCACCGCGGCTTTTCCGCCAAGCCGACCACCTCGCCGGCCTCGTCGAACTCGGCGACGCCGAACTGGCGCGGATCCGGCACCGTGGTCAGCATGATCTGCGCGTCGGGCCGGCCCGACCTGAACTCATCGACCAGGGCGGTGATGCCGCCGACGATGAAATTGTCGCCCAGGTACATAACGAAATCGTCGCCGCCCAGGAAGTCACGCGCGATCAGGACCGCGTGGGCCAGCCCGAGCGCGGCTTCCTGCCTGATATAGGTGACATCGAGCCCGAACGCCCGGCCATCGCCGACGGCCCCCTGAATGGCCGCCGCGGTCTCACCCACCACGATCCCGACTTCGGTAATGCCCGCGTCCCGTATGGCGTCGAGGCCATAGAACAGAACGGGCTTATTGGCCACCGGGACCAGTTGCTTGGCGAACGTATGCGTAATCGGGCGAAGCCGACTGCCTGATCCCCCGGACAGCACGAGTGCTTTCATGGTTGAAAAATAGCGCACCCGGGCCCGAATATGCGGCAGTAACGCTGACGGCGGGCAGGCTGCCGCGGAGCATTCGACGTAATTGTCCGCAGTTCATTTAAATAGGGCGAACAATCGTATGCCGGGCGGGCGCAAGAGCTGCTATTCCGCGATCAGCGGCCACACCTGCAGCGCCGAGCAGCTGATCGTCGGGGCGCTCCCGGGGGCTTCCTTCCCCGACTGAGGACCGACACTTAGCTAGCTTGTCACTGAAAGTTACATGCATTCTACTTTAAGTATTTGGAGAGCTCGGCAGCGCGCAGGGTGATCAGGGCTCGCCACTGCTGCGCGCCGAGCTCGATATCCGCGTCGGCCAGCAGCGCCGAAGCCAGCTCAGCCAGGAGTGCCCGGGCCGTGGCCGGGTCGCCGAGCGCCTGGCCATCTTCGGCCGCACAGGTGAGGGTCAGCTCGACCCGGGTCACGTCCTCCTCAGTCCGCACAGCGACATGGGCCCGCACGCACGGACCCGCGGCTGCCATCGCCAGGAGCATCAGCTCAACGACGTCGGTGATGGCGAGTGCGTCAATCGCATCAGCGCCCGCTGGCCAGGGGCCGGTGCTCACGGTGATCGGCCTGGCGAGCAGCCACGCGGTCCGCTGCTGCAAGCACACGGCCAGCCGGGTCTCTGGCACCCCGAGAGCCCCGGTCCCCGCGACCAGCCAGCGCAGTGACCGGGCGGCGATATCTAGCCGCCGCAGTACCGTGTCGATGGACTGAACCGTGGCGGCCGGCGCCGATCGGCGCATCATATGCAGGTCAAGGGTGGCCGCGGTCAGCTCCTGGAGCGGGCCGTCGTGCAGGAAATCGGCCTGCTCGTCGCGTTCCCGGTCGCGGAGCCGCCGGGTCAATTCCAGTAGTTTGCCGCGGCCGGAAGTACCAGCCGCCGGCGGGCTTGTGCCCGGCGCTGCTGCCGGTGATGGCGCGCCGGAGTCTGGGGCGGCCTCCGGCCGCCGGCCAGGGGCCGGAACAGTGTCCGGCTGATGCAGCGCACGCACGGCCTTGACCAGCTCGCCAGGCTCGAAGGGCTTGGCCAGGTAGGCGAGGCCATCAGGGATCATGCCGATGGCTCCCCCCGTCATCAGCAGACACCGCCCGGTCGCAGCCGGGTCCTGTGAACGCAGCTCTTCCACCAGATCCATGCCCCGCTCATTGCCCAGGCGGGCGTCCACCAGCACCGCCTCGTACTTGCCCGGGTGCATCCCGCGCGCTTCGGCCAGCGTGCACGCGACATCCACCTCGTACCCGCTGTCGCTCAGCACCCGGCGAACCGCCCTTCGCATCGCATCAGCGTCATCGACGACCAGAACCCGCACCGCCACTTCTGCCCCCTTGCTTCTCAGCCAGCCAGTTCGATTGGCACCACTGGGCCTGACCAGGCAGCGCGGCCGGCACCCGGACGCTGACGGCCAGGGCATTGTCGTGCTGTCCCGGTAGCCCGCTGGCGGAACTACTTGCTACTGAAAGTAATATGATACTTACGGATGGTTGCTACAGCGCACCTGGGCGGGGGCTCGGGACCTGCCTGCGGTCCAGCCGGGACAGAGCCCGCGGGTCCCTGCCTGCTGGCGATCACGAGCCGGCCGCGCAGGTGTACGGTCCAGCCGACGCAGCCGGGCGGGAAGGAGCCGAAGATGAACGCGAGCAGCGAAGCAGCGACCGGCGAGGGGCACGCCCGGATCAGCGTGTTCCTCCTCGACGACCATGAGGTCGTGCGGCGCGGCCTGCGGAACCTGCTGACCGCTGAACCGGGCATCGACGTGATCGGCGAGGCCGGAACGGTGGCGTCGGCGCTGGCCCGGGTGACGGCGTTGCGGCCAGACGTCGCCGTGCTCGACATACGGCTGCCGGACGGTGACGGGGTGTCGGCCTGCCGTGAGATTCGCTCCCGGCTTCCGGGGACCGCCTGCCTCATGCTCACCTCCTACGGGGATGAGCAGGCGCTCCTCGGCGCGATCATGGCCGGCGCGGCCGGTTACGTGATGAAGCAGGCCTGCGGCGCCGAGCTGGTCAGTGCGGTGCGCACCGTCGCCGACGGGAAGTCGATCCTGGATCCCCATGCGACGCGGCAGTTGATGGAGCGCCTCCGTGACCGGGAGGCCGGCGCTGACCCATTGTCGGCCCTGTCCGCGCAGGAAAAGCGGGTCCTGGAACTGATCGGCGACGGGCTTACTAACCGGCAGATCGCCGAGCGCATGTTCCTGGCGGAAAAGACCGTCGGGAACTATGTGTCATCCGTGTTCGCCAAGCTGGGCATGCACCACCGTACGCAGGCCGCCGCCCTTTCCGTGCGGCTCGCGGCCCATCAGCCCGATTAATCCCGGAGCCCGCGGGGCGATGCTTACCGGGAGCATTTTCAGTGAATAGCCCTGAGAACGCACCCGGCAAGTCCCGGCTGTCGGCATTTGTCTTATTTTCCCGCGTTGCACAGCCAAGGCTGTGAGTTCGGCGGAATCGCCCATTAGTGCTCCCGCTGACGGTCGAAAGCTGCCTAGCGAAGGAATATAGTTACCTTTCGCTGACCTCATTCACCTGGCCCTGATTGCCCGTCTGCCCCGAGGTCAGCCGCAGGGTAAATGGAGGTTTTCGCGGTGCCGACCGTCCCCGAGATCATCATGAGAATGCGTGCTGTGGCACCGGAAGGCAGGCAATGCCTGAGTCATCCGGAGTCGCGGAAACTGGCTGATCTGACGCAGGCTCTGCTGGCCGCCAAGCCCGATGCGCTGCGGGAGTACAGCCGGTTTCTGGCCATCGGCCGGCGGAGCATCGGGCTGCCCCGCGCCGAACTTGAGGCGTCGCTCCCCGGCAAGTCGGTGCTGGTCACTGGCGGGACGGGGTGCATCGGGTCAGCGCTGCTAGCCCAGCTCGCGGGCTTGCGGCCGCGGCGCCTGGTGAGCGTGAGCCGCGGATGCGCCGAGAGGCCGCGGCTGGACGGCGCCGAGTACGTCTGCGCCGATGTCAGGGACCTGGGCCGGCTCACCACTGTCTTCGGCGACATCCGGCCCGATGTCGTCTTCCATGTGGCAGCTCAGCGAGACCCGGGACTGGCCGAGCACGAAGTGCACCGCACCGTGACCACGAACGTGCTGGGTACCCGCAACGTGATCGCCGCCGCCGCCGGATCCGGCGTCTCCCGGGTGGTGTGCGCTTCGACCGGCAAGGCCCTGCGCCCGTATTCCCCCGATGTATACACCGCGTCCAAGCGGGTCACCGAGTGGCTGCTGTCACGGGCAGCGGCGCGCGGCGCGGCCAGCTACTCTGCCGTCAGGTTCACCCATGTGGTCGACAACTCGATAATCCATGCCCGGCTGCTTGAGTGGTGCGAGGGCGGCGTGATCCGCTTGCACAGCCCGGATGCCGCCTTCTACACTCAGTCCGCGCTCGAGTCGGCTCAGTTGCTGCTCGGGGCCAGTGTGGGCGCGGGCGTCGGCGCGCTGCGGCTGCATGCCATCACCGACCTCGGCTGGCCGGTCAGCCTGCTGGACATGGCGCTCGGTGTGCTCGCGCGGACCGGTTCCAACGCGCCCATCTACGTGAGCGGCTATGACCGTGGTTACGAGGCTGTGCCGTTCCCCGGGTTGTATGACCCGGGGACGGCGGGCGCGGTGAGCCCGCTGCTCAATGCCTTCGAGGCCGCCCAGGCCGAGCGCTCACCGTGCCCGGCGGCTGACGCCTTTCCGTTGGAGGTGGCGCCCGTCCCCGAGGTGGCGGAGCGGCTCCAGGCACTGGATGATGTCTGCGCGCGAACGCAGCAGCCCGGGCCGGTGCGGGCGGCCCTCGATGAACTGTCGTGGTCGTTGCTCGACGCCACCCTGAAGGCTGTCCCGTGCCCGGCGCTGGCCCGGGCGGCGGGGCTGACCGCCCCGCACCGCGACAGCCTGAACGCAGAGCACCGGCGGCTGCTGGCGGCGATCGAGCACCACATGGCAGTCGCTGAATCCTCTCTCGTCTGAGATCTCATCCCTGCGGCGCTGCTGCCACCCGCATGCGTCTTGGTGGTCCTTGGGGTGCCCGGACAGCCCGGTTCCGGCTCAGCTCGCACAGCCCATGACCAGCCGCGATGCTAGCGATCAGGGCCAGCCCGTGAGGCCGGCAAGCTGCGCAAGCCGGTCCGGACCAGAAAATGTGAGTGACATCACACGATCGAGGTCGGGCGAAGCCAGTTGACGAGCGGCCGGTTCTCATTACGCTACGTCAGGTAAGAATCACCATTAGTGACTACACCGGGGACTTGAACCCGGGGGGTCGGGTGGCGGGCCGCAGGTCTCTTCTGGGCGTCCTCAGGGTCTGCTGCTGGCCCGGTCATCTCACGGGGGAGGATTTGTGCGAGATCTGTACGCCCAAGGGGAGCTCGCAGAACGGGTCTCGGTGGTAATTCCCGCTCGCAACGAGGCGCTCAACTTGCCGTACGTGCTTGACGCCCTGCCGGCAGGCCTGCACGAAGTGATCCTGGTAGACGGCCATTCCGTGGACGGCACTGTCGAAGTGGCCCGGCAGATCCGGCCGGACATCAAGATTGTCCGTCAGGGCAGGCGGGGCAAGGGCAACGCCCTGGCTTGCGGATTCGCCGAGGTGACCGGCGACATTATCGTGACGCTGGACGCCGATGGGTCGGCCGACCCCGGTGAGATCGCCGCCTTCGTCGCGGCGCTCGCGTCCGGGGCCGACTTCGCCAAGGGCACCCGGTTCAGCAAGGGCGGCAGCAGCCACGACATCACCCGCCTCCGGCGGCTAGGCAACGCAGCCCTGAACGGCCTGGTAAACCGCCTTTTTGGCACGCACTACACCGATCTTTGCTACGGCTACAACGCATTCCGCGCCTTTCTGCTCCCGGTGCTCGACCTGCCCCCCGTGCATTCCCCTGGCGTGTCGGCCGATGCGATGCAGCGGGGCGACGGGTTCGAGATCGAGACCCTGATCAATGTCCGGATGGCCCACGCTGGCGTCAGCATCACCGAGGTCGGCAGCACGGAGAGGGCTCGCCTGCACGGAGTGAGCAACCTGCGTGCGTTCCCGGACGGCCTCCGGGTGCTGCGCACCGTCCTGGCCGAGCGCCGCCAGCCGGTCCGGATGGATTGCATCGTCATCACCCATCAGGTGCCGGTCAACCTCCCCCGCACCCATCAGGTGCCGGTCAACGCGGACCTGGTGGAAGAGCCGAGGTGACCGGCCGGATGGCCACGGCGGCGGGCACGGCATCCATCGTTATCGCGGCCTATACGCTCGAGCGCTCGACGGGCCTCACCCGGACCGTCGCTTCGGCGGCCAGCCAGCAGCCGCGGCCGCATGAGGTGATCGTCGCGGTGGACAACAACCCCGATCTGTACAAGTGGGTATGCCGGGCGGTCCCGGGTGCGGTCACCGTGCACAACCAGGGGGCCAGGGGCGCCTCCGCGACCCGCAACGCCGGTGCGTCAGTGGCCGTCGGCAGCGTCCTGGCTTTCCTGGACGACGATACGGTCGCCGGGCCGGGGTGGCTCAGAAACCTGACCGCGCCGCTCGCGCGCCCAGAGGTGGCCGGGGTGGGCGGCTACGTAGAGCCGATGTGGTTCGGGCGGACGCCGGGCTGGATGCCGGAGGAGTTCCTGTGGGTGGTGGGGGCCTCCTACCGCGGCCAGCCGCGGACCGCCAGCACCGTCCGCAATGTGTGGTCAGAGAACATGGCGGTGGCCCGGGATGACTTCTGGGCTGTTGGCGGCTTCCGGGAGGGATTCGGCAAGCTCGGCCAGGTCTGCCGGCCCGAGGACACCGACTTCTGCATCCGGCTGACCACCGCCCTGGGTGGCAGGTCCTGGTGGTACGAGCCGTCGGCCCGGATAGGCCACAGTGTGCCGCCGCACCGTGGCACCCTCCGGTACTTCGTTCGCCGCTGCTACAGCGAGGGCCAGGGAAAGGCGGAACTGGCGGCCCTGCTGGGGCGGGACGAAGGGCTGCGGGACGAGCGGCGGCATGCCAGCAGGACGCTGCCGCAGGGAATCTGCCGCGAGCTCCGGCAGGCGGTCCTGCGCCGGGAGGTCGGTGCCGCACAGCGGGCGTCGGCCATCTGCGTCGGGCTTACCGCGGCCGGTCTCGGCTACCTCGTGCGCCGCGGCCGGCCGCCGGGCCCCGCCGCCGGCCCCGGGGACCCGGTTCCGGCCCGATGACGGCGGCACACGATGCACACAGATTCGGGAAGGACCCGTCGTGACCGTTCCGGTGGACCTCGGGGTGGGGCAGCGGCCCTGGCTGGTGGCCGAGGTGGACCTCGCGGACGGCCTTCCGGCCCTGCCCGCGATGGACGGCACGGGCCAGCCGGTGGGCGGGGCCTTCGTTCTGGTCCGGGTGTTCAGCGAACCGGTCGCCGGGCTGTGGGTGGCCGTCCCCGACGCAGGCCTGTCCGCCGAGGAGCTTGGCCGTGCGGCGGATGCCCAGGCGGGACGCGAGCTGCGGGCCCGGCTGCGCGCGGCGGGCTGGCGCGATCGTCCGGCCGGCCTTCCCGCTGAACGGCGTGCTGCCGGACAGCCGCCCCGCCTGGCTGCGCGGACTGGACGCGGCAGAGGCCAGTCCGGTGAACCTCACGGCCGTCCTGTGCACACGGGACCGGCCTGAGGACGCACGGCGCTGCCTGGACAGCCTGCAGCAGCAGAGCTACCCGCGGCTCACCGTGATGGTGGTCGACAACGCTCCCCGCGACGATCGGATACGCCAGTTCGTGGAGTCGGGGCAGTTCCGGGTGCCAGTCCGGTACGTGGCTGAGCCGGTGCCCGGCCTGTCGCACGCCCGCAACAGGGCAGTGGCCGAGTGCGAGACGGAGCTGATCGCGTTCCTGGACGACGACGAGGTGGCCTGCCGGTACTGGGCGTCGGAACTGGTCCGCAGCTTCATCGAGGAACCGGCCGTGGACTGCGTTGCCGGGCTGATCGCGCCTCGTGAGCTGCGAACACGAGCTCAGCAGCTCTACGAGCGGTTCGGTGGGCACAGCAAGGGGCGTGGTTTCCGGCCGGTGATATTCGACGGCCGCGAGCTGGGGAAGACCAGGGCACTTTTCCCGCTGCCGCCCTTCGGCACCGGCGCGAACATGGCTTTCCGCCTGGCGGTGCTTCGCGAACTCGGCGGCTTCGACACCGCACTTGGCGCCGGGGCCGCCACCTGCGGTGGCGAGGATACCGATATCTTCTCGACGCTGCTGCTGGATGGGCGGCGCATCGCCTACCGGCCCGCGGCCCTGCTCTGGCACTATCACCGGAGCACGCACGAGGCGCTGCGCAGCCAGCTGTACGGATACGGCGTGGGCCTGACCGCGTTCTACGCGGCGGTGGTGACCCGGCATCCGCTGCACGCGTTCCGGTTGCTAGCCCTGGCCCCGCGGGCAATTCGTGAGCTGTTCGGATCCGGCGGGGTCCGTGCGCAGAGCTTCGGGAAGTCGTTCCCGGCCGACTTGCTGGCGGCAAACCGCAGCGGGCTGATCCATGGCCCGGCGGCGTACGTGCGGGCCCGGCGACAGGACCGGCGGGTGGCCGGGCGGTGAGTCAGGATATGGTCCCGATCCGGCTGCCGACCCTCAGCCCTTCGGGGCGGAACCGCCCGCCCGCGGCACGGGCCACCGGCCTGCACAGGCGAGCAGGCCGGGGCGTCGGGGGGCCTGTTGCCTTCCCGCAGATAGCGCTCCTCTCGTCGGTGGGCACCCTGGCCGTGGCCGCCGCTTACGCCGCGGGCCGGGAAGGATGGCCGTACCTGAGCGCGCTGTACTGGCCCGGGCAGCTGCTGGTTTACGTACCCATCGCGCTCCGCGCGTATTCGACCCGGCTCACCAGGCCGGCCGAGGGCTTCGCATTGCTGCTCCTGCTGTTCGTCCAGCAGACCCTGCTCTTCAGGATGTACAGCCCACTGGCGCTCAAATTCCCGGACGAGCTGCAGCACTGGCGCGGAACCGTCAACATGATCCAGTCCGGCCGCCTGGACCAGGCCAACTACTCCCTCCCGGTGGCTGTCCACTACCCGGGGCTGGAGGTACTGGGCGGCGCGCTCAGCGCGTCTACCGGCCTGTCCCTGACCGCAACCGCCTTCGTCGTGGCGGCCCTGCTGCATCTGCTGCTGGTCTGCGCGCTCTACGTGCTGTGCCTGCGGATCAGGGCGGACTGGCGCGTGGCCACCTTGGCCTGCGTCATCTACGCGGCCAACCCGCTCTACATGTTCTTTGACGCCATGTACATATACCAGTCCCTGGCCCTGCCGTTCCTGCTGCTGGCGGTGTGGGCGCTCCGCCTGCTGCGATTGCCGGGCCACGCCACTGGCCGCTGGGCGGTACTGCTGATCGCGATCGGCGTGGTGACCGTCTCCCACCACGTCACGTCGTTCGTGATGGTCGCCCTGCTGGGCGGCTTGGCTGCGGCCGGGTTGGGCCGGCCCCGGCCTGGCCGGGAGCTGCAGCCGGTGGCCACCTGGCTGATTGCCACGGCGGCGGTGCTCGCCTGGGTGCTACTGGTCGCCCGCGATGTGTTCGGCTACCTGGCCCCGGTGGCAGCTTATCTCGGCGACAGCGTGACCGGATTGCTGCACGGCAAGCTCGGGGGGACGGCGCCGGGGGCGGCGTCCGTGCCGGAGCCGCTGGACGAGCGCCTGGCCACGATCGGGGCGCTGGGTATTCTGGCGTTCCTGGTGGTGCGCGGCAGCCGGGACCTGTGGCCGGAACGCCATGCTGAGCCGTGGACGCTCCCGTTGATCGGCGGCGCCATGCTGATCTTCGTCTCCGGCGGCCTGCGCTTCGTGGCGTCAGACGGCGCTGAGCTGTCCGGCCGGGCGTCCACCTTCATCTACATCCCGGTGGCGCTGCTCGCCGCCATCGTCCTGCACGGCATCCGCGGTCGCGGCCTGGACCACCACGACACGGGCCGCCGCGGCCTGGCTCTGCTGGACGGAGCGACACCGGCAGTGGCCGCTGCGGTGATCTTGATGGGTGGTGTCGCCAGCGGATGGCCGCCGGCCTGGGATCGGCTGCCCGGGCCGTATCTCGCCGCCGGGTTCGAGCGGTCCGTGGATCCACAGGGAATCGCGGCCGCCGAGTGGGTCCTGAGCGCGGTCGGCCCGGGGCACCGGTGGGCGGGGGACCTAACCGCGTACACCTTGCTGGCCACGATTGGCGACCAGAACACGGTGCGTGACGCCGCGGTGCTGTTCGACGGTAAGGGAGCCGATGCCGCGGCCAGCTCATTCGTGAAGCGTGAGGACGTCGAATTCCTTGCGGCCGACCTGAGGGACAGCAGGCAGCTTCCAGCCAGCGGCGCCTATTTCCCGATAGACCCGAACGCCGGGCGGTACAGCTCGCCGCTCCCCCGAACAGATCTGACCGCCCCCGACCGCGTGGTCGGCGTAAGCCTCATCTACGACAGCGGTGGCATCTACCTTTATGACCTGCGAGGTTCAGCGTATGACGGTTGAGGGAGGCCCGTTCGCCCGGTCCGGCTGGCTCGTTACCGTGCTGGTCGCCGTGCCCCTGCTCGGCGTGGCGGATGCGGTCGGGCCGCGGCCGTTCGCTGTCCTCGGGTTCGCGGCAAACCTCACCGTGCTGGGCGTGGCCGGCGGTCGCGTGCTGCTCGGCCGCGCCGGGCTGTCCGCGGTGGAACGGGCCACCGTGGCCCTTGCCCTGCCCATAGCCGTGCTGGTGCTCGGCACCATTGCCGCTGCGGCCCTCCGTCTCCGGCTGGATCGCCCGCTCTGGGCCGCCTTGGTCGCCCTGGCGGCAGAGGCCGCGGCAGTCGGACTGGTATCCCGGCGGGGCGAGCCGAGCGAACCGCGCAATCCGCGCAGCGCGCGGAGGTGGCGGACTGTGCGGCCGGAAGCTGGCCGCGGGATCTTGTGGGGCACATCGCTGACCGCGGCGGGAGCCATGCTGGCCGCCGCGGTCGCGCTGTCCGTGTGGACAGCGGGCCACCAGAGCTTCCCCGTCTTCAGCGCGCTGTCCGCGATGCGTGCGGGCAGTGCCGGGCGTTCGGTGGAGATCGAGCTGACCAGCGAGGAGGCTGCGCCGACCCATTTCATCGTCGCGGTTGCCGTGGCGGGCGCGAGGCCGGACTCGATAATGCTCCGGCTGGCGCCGGGGGTTACCTGGCGGAAGACGGTCCCGGCACCCACGTCGGCTTCGGTGACGGTGGTCGCCTATCGCGGGACCAGGTTGCGGGGGCCCTACCGGGAGGTCCACCTCGCCCCCCGGGGCACCTGATGACGGCGGCGGAGTTGCTGGACCGGGTTGGCTGGTCCTGGGTAAGGCGGTTCGAAGACGTGCTGGGCCCTTCGGCGTCCCTGGTTGGCACGACGGTCGTGACGTCGGCCCTGGGCTTCGCCTACTGGTGGGCAGCGGCCCGGATGGCGCCGATCCACGCGGTTGGGGCGGCGACCGCGGTGATCTCGGCGGTGACGCTGCTCGGGACGATCGGCATGTTCGGATTCGGCACCATGCTGATTGCGGAGGCAGGCCGGTGCCGCGACGTGATGGGTTCGCTGATCGCGACGAGCCTGCTCGCGGCGACCGTACTGGCGATCGTGATGGCCGCCGCCTGCTGGGCCGTCCTGCGGTTCTCGGGCGGCGCTATCGCGGCGGCCATGGCGCCGCCGTGGGCAGCGGCAGGATTCATTACCGGGGTGGGACTGACCGCCGGCGGCCTGGTTCTCGACCAGGCGCTCGTCGGGATCCGGGTGAGTTGCGTGCAGCTCTACCGGAACAGCTACTTCAGCGCCGTGAAGCTGGCCCTGCTCGTCATGCTCGCGGTAACCGTAGGCAGTCGCTCGCAGGTGACCATGGTCTGGGCCTGGGTGGCCGGCATCGCGATCTCGATGGTGCCGACGGCCTGGCACCTGGCCGCCCGCGGATACCGGCTCGGCCACCCGGTCCGGCTCTCGGCCCTGCGGGGCCGGGGTGTCACGACGTTCCATCACAACACCCTGAACCTTTCCCTGACGCTGCCGCGGCTTGGGTTGCCGCTGCTGGTCGCTTCGCTGCTCGGCGCGCACGCCACCGCGGCCTTCTACGCGGCCTGGATGATCTGCTCATTCCTTTACATCCTGCCGATGCACCTGTCCACCGCGCTCTTCGCGGTGGCGGTCGGTGACGTCCGCGGGCTCACGCCCCGGCTGCGCGCGGCGCTGCGCGTCAGCCTGCTGCTCGGTGGCTCGGCCGCCGTGGCTATCGCCGCGCTGGCCGGGCCGGCGATGAGATCGTTCGGCCCGGGTTACGCGATCGCCAGGATGGCGCTCATCGTGATGGCGATCGCCTACTTCCCGAATGTGTTCAAGCAGTGTTACGTCGCCGTGGGCCGGGTCAGTAACAGGCTGCGGAAGGCCGGCGCGATCTGCGGCATCGGCGCCGGCCTGGAGGTGTGCCTGACCGCGGCAGGCGGCTGGTGGGACGGGCTGACCGGTATCTCGCTGGGATTCCTCGCCGCGGTGACGCTGCAGGCCGTCTACTACGTGCCGCACGTGCTGCGGGCTCTGCGGCCCGGCGCCCCGTATGCAGGACCGCGTGGGCCGTCCCGGGTCAGGGGGCAGGATGCCAGGTCGTCCGCGCCGTCACCCGGACGAGTCGGCGGGGTGGCCACGTCGGCGGGGCCGGAAACACCCGGGACGCTGTGCCGTCGGGACAAGGGAGTGTAGTCATGCCAGGCACATCGCCGTGGGGCGAAGCCGTCCAGCCTCGGGTCTTCATCGAGCACAGTGGCCCTGACCTGCTGAACATCGGTGATATGGCCATGCTCAAGGCCACCGTCACCCGGCTGCAGGATCGCTGGCCGCGCGCTCGTCTCCAGATCATCACCACCAGCCGCGAGCGGCTCGCCGCACTCTGCCCCGGCACCGATCCGATCATCTTGATGCCAGAACGCGGGCCGATGGGCTGGCTGCCGTACCGGGTGCGTAGCGGCATCGGCCTGCGGTACAAGCGGGCCATATCCGCGCGGCCGTGGGCCGCCTGGCGGTTCAGCCCCGGCGCGGGTCAGTTGCTGGACGCGTTGCGGGGGTGTGACCTCGCCGTGTGCTCCGGTGGTGGTTTTGTCAACGACAGCTTCCCGCTGCACGCCACGGGCGTGCTGACCGCACTGCGCAGCATGCAGCGGCGCGGGGTGCTGACCGCCATGCTCGGCCAGGGGTATGGGCCGCTGGCAGATCCGCCGCTGACGGAACTGGCGGGCACGGTGATCCCGCGGCTGAACCTGATCAGCCTCAGGGGGTCGCAGGGCCAGCGGACGGTGGCAGCTTTGCGGGGCGGGCGGGGCGAGCCGGTGGTGACCGGTGACGATGCGCTCGAACTGGCCGGCGCGGGGCGGCTGGCCGCGGGGCCTGCGCTCGGCGTGAACCTCCGGGCCACGACCTATACCGGGCTGGAGCCCGGGTTGGCCGGCCGGATCGCCTCGGTGGTAGCGGCCGCAGCGGCCGAGGCGGGCCTGCCGATGCGGGGCCTGCCGGTCTCATGGCATCGCGGCGGCGAGGACTGGCGGGCGCTGGCAGGCGCGTTCGGCGCAGACTCCGCGGTGGCCCGTACGGGCCGGCTGGTGCGCGACATCACCTCGCTCGCCACAGCCGTGGCCGGCTGCCGGATCGTGGTCACCAGCTCCTATCACGCGGCGGTTTTCGCCCTGGCCCGGGGAATCCCGGCGGTGGGCATTTCCTCGACGCCCTACTACGACGGCAAATTCGGCGGCTTGCGGGCACTCTACGGTGCGCGGGCGGTCTCTGTGCTGGCGATGAGCCAGGCTGGCTGGCCGGACCGGATGCGGAGCCTCGTGCGTGCGGCCGTCGAGCTGGACGATGACGCCCGCGCCGCCGTGGCGGAGCGGTCGGCGGGCCTGGCCAGCATGTCCCGGGGCGTGTACCAGGATCTCTTCGAGCTGGTGGAGTCCAGATCGCGGCAGCCCGCCTGGCGGTAGGCCCGCGCGCCCCGCACCCGCACAGTGAGCACGGCCGGGCCGGGCCTCGGGGCGGGCTGGCGGAAGGGAACGCTGGCGAAATGGCCAAGGCCACCGCGATGATGGTTATCGCGGTGGCCTTGTGCCGGGCGTCGGCCAGGCGGGCCTGGCCCAGGTTCAGAAATCTGCCCGGTAGGCCGCTGAGGCGTTGGGCACCTCGGTGCCAGCCCCGTAGACCCCGCCGGTGGTCGGGCTCTGGAAGTTGGACTCCCAGGCGAGGTTGGCGGAGTGCGCCTCGAAGAATCCGTGCATGTCGTTCACGTACGCCGGGTCGTCGCCGCCCGCGTTGCTCCCGCTCGCGACGGTGCCCGGCATGACGCTGCCCCACTCGGGTACCGCGAACTTCTTGCCGTGCGTCTTGGCGAAGTCGAGCCAGTACATCAGTCCCTGCGTCCCATTGAGCTGCTGGTTCCAGCCCGCGCTGGTGGTCGCGGGAGGCCACAGGTCGTAGCTATCGACCCCGATCGTGTCCACGTAGGCGTTTCCGGGATAGGCCAGGGTGGGATCGGCCAGCCCGGCTGACCTCCCGCGGTTGACGTTCCAGTCCCATTGCAGGCCCGGTGCGGTGGTCCGTGCCGAGGTGACGATCTGCCGCCAGCACTTCACCCAGGCCGTGGGGTTGCTGGCCTGCCAGATGTACCAGTTACCGTTGAATTCCCAGCCCAGCCTGATGATCGACTTGCCGAGGCCGTAGGCGGAGATATTGGTGCCGAACTGGCGCCAGTAGGAATTGTAGGAGCCGGCCGCGCACGCCCGGATGGACGCTCCCGCGTTCGCGGGCAGCATCGGCTCCCCGAAGGCCACTGTTACCGGTGATCCCTGCCAGCGCTGGTAGAGCCATGTGGGGTCCACGAAGTCAGTCCAGCTGCTGCGGGCCGGCCAGACGGTGGCGACGTCCACCGTGGCTCCGCGCCAGGTACCAAAGGCGCTGTTGGACGCGGGGGTGGCGTCCGGCAGGTAGACCCCGCTGGACCAGGACAGCTTCCCCGTGTGGGTGGGCGACGATGCCGCGAGCGCGGGGACCGCACCGAGCATCAGGCTCAGCGCAGCGATCCCAGCGGCAACGGCAACGGTACGCATCCGGTGGGCCTGGCCGAACGGCACGCGGGATGCCGGCGCCTTTCCCAGGGCTGTGGCGGTGATGTCGGGCTTCCGCTGGAATTTCATGGCCCTTCCCTCTTTCGCTGTGTTACCTAATAGCCACCCTCCGTAATTCGTTGGTGCAGCCGCAGAGGCCGATCCCTCAATTGGACTAGGTATTTTCCCCCGTGATTTGAAGGGGTATTTTTCCCTGTTACTTGACCCGGGTAATGCGGCCCGGGCTTAACGGCCCGGGCTACTCGGCCCAGTTTTGAACGGCCCCCGGGCGGAGGCGGTCAGGGCAGGCATCGCGCCAGCCGCGAGGGCGGGTGAACGCGGGCAGGACCGCTCGCGCCGGGCATGAACCAGGCCCCCAGGGGCCGGGCGCGGTGGAGCCTGCAGTGACAGCGGGAGAGGCCTAGCGTGGTGGACCCCGCAGTGAGAACGGGAGCGGCCTGGCGCGCGGTGGACCCCGCAGTGAGAACGGGAGAGGCCTGGCCACAGGCCGATGGCTGCCTAGCGATGCCTGGCCGCTAGGAGCGTCCCGACAGGAAATTTCCGGTCCCATTCAGCGGCGGGCCAAGGCCCATTCGCCGCCATGCCCGGCAAGAACGGCAGCCGACGAGGCGCATAATGGCATCCCGGCCCGTAAATATGCCGCCCAAATCGGCCCGCCAGTGTTTCTCATTAGTCCTGGCGCTTCCGGAGATAATTGCCGCACACCCGTCGTCAGATCTCGCCGGGAATGCGGTAAAGGCCACGGCGGACACCCATGTAGAACTCCCCCGGCGGCACCCGGTAGGGGTGCTGGCTGCTGGCGTCCGGTTGAGCTGACGTGGACGAGGGTTTTGGGCACGGGCAGGGCCAGGCCTCGGCCGTCGGCCTTATCGTCAAGCCACGCGACGTGCGCGGATACGAGGGAGTGAGCACCATGAGCATCGATGGGGAGCCCGGTGACCCGGCCCATCCGGAGCGTGACGCCGACTGGGACGAGAACGCCCGCGGCGAGTCCCTCGCCAAGCGCCTGGACCGCAACTGGGGCGATCTCATCCAGGAGCTAAGGGTGGTCCAGACGGGCGTGCAGTTCCTCACCGGCTTCCTGCTGACCTTGCCGTTCCAGCAGCGGTTCACCCAGCTCAGCGGCCCTCAACGGGCGCTCTATCTCGCTACGGTCAGCGCGTCCATCGTCTCCACCGCCTTCCTCCAGACGCCGGTGAGCGTGCACCGGGCCCTGTTCCGCCGGCATCAGCGCCAGCGAGCCGTCCTCGTCGCACACCGGGTCGCGATGATCGGCATCGTCTTCCTGGCGGTGGCGATCCTGGGGGTCACGGCCCTCATCTTCGATGTGGTGTCCGGCGCCCTGGCGGCGGCCATCGCCGCGGCTGCGATCGCGATCGTTCTCGGCCTCCTCTGGCTGGCCCTCCCGTTGGCCCTCCGCGGAGCTGCCGAGGGGTCCGCGCCGCCACGCGGGTCCTGATCAAGGTTTTCTGGTCCGGGCAGCTAGCGCCGGCAGGTGCAGTCGGGTTGCGGATACCCGGCGCCCCCCGTCCGGATCGGATGCGCGATGCCCCATTTGTCCATAAAATTGATCTAGATTGTCAATAATCGGTGCGGGCTCATACGCTTGGCGTCGTGGACGATCGCAGCTGGGGACCCGGGATCCGCATCCGCAACCCGGCGGCCGCCGCTCAGTTCGGCGTCACGGCCCGCAGCGTCGGCCAGGTCGGCTGACCGGCATGGTGGTGGACTTCCGGCCTTCACGCCGACCCACGCTCGGAGTCGAATGGGAGCTGGGCCTCGTCGATGCCTGCACCGGTGACCTCGTCTCCGCGGCGTGGTGGGGCCGGCACATGCTCATCTTCGGCGTGCACGTGCATGTGGGCGTGGACTCGGTTGGCAAGGCGCGGTCAGGCGGGCACCACGATCGCGGTGATGATCCGGCCGGCGCTCGACCAGCCAGCGGCCCTCGAAACCGGTGAGTGCCGCTCCGTTCACCTGGGGCCCGTCGACGAGCAGTCGTGCGGTGAACGTCCCGGTCGCGGGGGCAATCGTGATGGACGCGTCCTCGAAACCGAGCCAGCGCCGGGTCAGCGGAAACCACGCCTTGTAGACGGACTCCTTGGCACTGAACAGCACCCGGTCCCAGGACACGCCGGGGGCCGCGATCGCGAGCGCGGCCAGCCGGGCCTGCTCGTCGCCGGACGCGACGGTCCCGAGCACCCCATCCGGCAATGCGTCGTGCGGTTCGGCGTCCAGCCCGATGGTCAGCACGTCCCGGTCATGGGCCACGGCACAGGCCCGGTACCCGGCGCAATGCGTCATGCTCCCGACGACCCGGGCCGGCCATTGCGGGGCGCCCCGCGGTCCCGGCAGGATTGGGGCCGGCGGCACGCCGAGCCTGGCCAGCGCGGCCCGGGCACACGCGCGGGCGGTCGTGAATTCATGGCGGCGTTTATCGGCGGCCGTGGCGATGACCGCTTCCTCTTCGGGGAAAAGCTTCACGTCGGGCGGGTCGGTGAACGCTTCTTCCGCGGCCACCTGGGGCGGGAGAATCCGCCCGATCACCGCCAGCCGCCCCCGCCCCCGGCATCCCGGCTTATGGGGTGCATTCTCAGGGCCATTCGCTGAAGATGCTCCCCTAAGCACCGGCGAGCTACTGGAGCCCGGCGCGGACGGACGTGATGCGCTCCGTGTTGAAGCCGAGCCAGTGCATCCGGCCCACGTAACGCGCGTGCTCAACCTTGAGACAGCGGTCCATGATCACCGTCACGCCGCCGTCCTCGGCGATCCGCGCGCCGTCGGCGTTGATCACGCCGAACTGGCACCAGAGGGCGCCGGCACCGATCTTCACAGCCTCTCCCGCGATCCCCGGCAGAGCATCCGGTGCGCGGAAGACGTTCACGATGTCCACCGGGACGGGGACGTCCTGCAGGCTCGGGTAGCACTTCTCGCCCAGGATTTCAGCCTCGCGGGGATTCACGGGGATCACCTGGTAGCCATGCCGCTTGAGGTAGTAGCCAACAAAGTAGCTGGCCCGCAGCTCGTTGCTGGACAGGCCCACGATCGCGATCGTCCCGGCGGTGTGGAGCACGCGCTGGATCGTCAGCGGGTCCTGGTACCGCGTCAGATCGGTCATGCCGTCGCCACCTTCTTGGCCGCCGTCGCCGCGACGAGCGCGAAGCCCTGCTCCAGGTCCCAGATCAGGTCGTCGACAGACTCGGTGCCGACCGACAGCCGCACCGTCCCCGGCCCGACGCCGGCCGCCCGCAGCTCGTCGTCGCCCAGCTGGCGGTGCGTCGTGCTGGCGGGATGGATGATCAGGCTCTTCGCGTCGCCGACGTTCGCCAGGTGCGACCAGAGCGTCACGCCGCGGATAAGGTCCTGCCCGCCGGCCCGGCCACCGGCGCAGTCGAACGAGAACACCGCGCCGGCCCCGCGCGGCAGGTACTTCTCCACCAGCGGCCGGTACCTGCTCCCCGGCAGGCCGGGGTAGGTCACCTTCGACGCCAGCTCGTGCGACTCGAGGAACGCCGCGACCTCCCGCGCGTTGTCGACGTGGCGCTCCATCCGCAACGAGAGCGTCTCGAGCCCCTGCAGGAACAGGAAGGCGTTGAACGGTGACAGCGCCCCGCCCAGATCGCGCAGGGTCTCGGCCCGCAGCTTCATCAGGTAGCCGTACGTCCCGAACGTCTCGTGGAACTGCAGGCCGTGGTAGGCCGGCGACGGATCCGCGACCACCGGAAACCGCCCGTTGGACCAGTTGAACGTGCCAGCCTCGACGACCACGCCGCCGATGCTCGTGCCGTGGCCGCCGATGAACTTGGTCGCCGAGTGGATCACGATGTCCGCGCCCCATTCGATCGGGCGGCACAGGTACGGCGTCGCGAACGTGTTGTCCACGATCAGCGGCAGGTCGTTGGAGTGCGCGATCGACGCCACCGTCTCGATGTCCAGCACGTTCCCGGCCGGGTTGCCGATCGTCTCGCCGAAGAACGCCTTCGTGTTCGGCGCGGACCGCCTGTCGCCACGCGTCGGGATCGTCGGGATCGACCCACGTCAGCTCCACGTTCATCTTGCGCAGCACGTGCTTGAACTGGTTCACCGTCCCGCCGTAGAGCGCCGCGGACGAGACCACGTGGTCGCCCGGCTCCAGCAGCGTGAACAGCGCGGCGGCCTGCGCGGCGAGCCCGCTGGCGAACGCCACCGCGCCAGCGCCGCCCTCGAGGTTCGCCACCCGCTCCTCGAACACCGCGACGGTCGGGTTCATGATGCGCGAGTAGGTGTTCCCGTACTCCTGCAGGTTGAAGTACGCGGCGGCTGATTCCGGGTCCTCGAACACATAGCTGGTCGTCTGGAAGATCGGCACCGCACGGGCGCCCGTGTTCGGGTCGGGCCGTTGCCCGGCATGCAGCTGCCGGGTCTCGAATCCATAGGCGCGGCCCGCCTCGGCAGGCGCCGTCTCGGCGCGCGAGCGACTGTCGGTCACGAAGGTATCTCTTTCCTCGGCGTCACCCGCCGACCCCGCCGTCGGCCAGGCTGTCTCTGCTCAGAAACTGGCGGATTATAGGCGTCTGCCTCGCTTCCTCGAGCAGGAAGCAGTCGTGGCCGTACGGCGCCTCGATCACCTGGAACTCTACCGGCCTGCCGAGAGCGCGAAGCGCCTCGGCGATCTCCTTCGAGGCCGACGGCGGGTACAGCCAGTCGGAACTGAACGCGATCAGCAGCGTCCGCGCCGAAACGCCGTCGAGTGCCTGGGCGAGCGATCCGCGGCCGTGCTGCCGCGCGACATCGAAATATGTCAGCGCGCGCGAGGTGTAGAGGTAGGTGTTGGCGTCGAAGCGCCGGACGAACGAGTCGGCCTGGTGCCGCAGGTAGCTCTCGACCTCGAACTCCGGCTCGGTGATCGTGTAGCGGATGTCGTCGGCGAACTGCAGCCGCCGGCCGAACTTGTCGCTCAGCGCCAGCGCGGACAGGTAGGTGACGTGGCCGACCATGCGCGCCACACCCAGGCCGGCCTCGGGCGTACGGCCGGTGCCGTAGTAGCGGCCGCCTTGCCAGGCCGGGTCGCGCATGATCGCGGCCCGCGCGATCGCGTTCCAGGCCAGTCCCTGCGGGTGCAGGGCGTGCGTGCTGGCGATCGCCACGACGGCATCGACCTGATCAGGAAACAGGATCGCCCACTCGAACGCCTGCATCCCGCCGAGCGAGCCTCCGGCCACCGCCGCGAGCCGCTCGATACCGAGTGCCGTCAGGAACGCGCGCTCGGTCCGTACCATGTCCGCGACGGTGATCACGGGGAAGTCCGGCCCGTACGGCCGGCCGGTGGCCGGGTCGGTCGATGCGGGCCCGGTCGTCCCGCGGCAGCCGCCGAGCAGGTTCGTGGCGACGACGAAGAAGCGGTCGGTGTCGAATGCCTTGCCGGGGCCGATCATCCCGTCCCACCAGCCGAGGCCCTTGCCGGCCGAGCTGTCGCGATCCTCGGCCCCGAACCCGTCGCGGGTGCTCTCCTCGGGTGGCGTCTTCGCGAAGCCCGCCGCATGGGCGTCGCCGCTGAGGGCATGGCACACCAGGATAACGTTGTCCCGCCGGGGTGAGAGGGCACCGTAGGTCTCGTACGCCACCCGAACCGGGTACAGCTCCCGCCCGCAGTCGAGCCGCACCGGCTCCGGCAGGTCGAGGTACTGCGTCTCTACCGTGCCGACCGAGCCGGCCGCAAGCGTCGAGGCTGGCTCCGCCATGGGGCCTATGGTAACCCGGCCGGGGCGGTATATTGTCAACCGTCTCTATAGGGAAATAAATAAGGGGAAAAGGGGTGGCGCGACATGACTACAGTCGCGAACGGAGTCAACGTGCAGGCACTGCTCGAGGCGCGCGAAGCGCTGAAGGGTGCGCCCGAGGCCGCTCAGTTCACCTGGCGCGCGTCCGCCAAGTGGCAGAACGGCGTCCACAGCACGATCAAGGTCCAGAGCTTCTTCGGCCTCGGGCAGGAGCAGAGCCACAAGCAGGAGTGGACGTTCGAAGCCGACCACCCCGAGGTCTTCGCGGCGGAAGACGACGGCATCACGCCGATCGAGTACGTCATCGTCGGCCTGGCGAGCTGCCTGACGGGAGGCATCGCGTCCGTCGCGGAGAACCGCGGCATCCAGCTGCGCTCGGTCGAGTCCACGGTCGAGGGCGGGCACGACATCCGCGGGATCCTCGGCGCCGACAGCGACGTCCGCAACGGCTTCAACGACATCAAGGTGACGTTCAACATCGACGCGGACGCGTCGAGGCAGGAGATCGAGGCGCTGGTCGCGCAGTCCCAGAAGCGCTCCGCCGTGTACGACGCGCTGACGAATCCCACGAACGTCACCGTGGAAGTCGCCTGAAGGGCTCCGTCTTCGGAAAGGCTGTGCCATCGAGCGCACCACCACGGTCGTCATCGGCGGGGGGCACGCGGGCCTCGCCGCGAGCCACTTCCTCAGCGACCGGTCGATCGACCACGTAGTTCTCGAGCGCGGAGAGGTGGCTAACTCCTGGCGGCGCGAACGCTGGGACTCCCTGCGGCTGCTCACTCCCAACTGGCAGAGCCGCCTGCCAGGCCTTCGCTATGAGGGCCCGGATCCAGACGGCTACATGACGGTGGCCGAAGTGACCGAGTTCATCGAGCACTTCGCCAAGGTCTCGCGCGCCCCGGTCCGGACGGGGGTGAACGTCACGTCGGTGCGGCAGGCCGACGATGGATACCAGGTGACGACAAGCCGCGGTGAGATTCAGTCTCGGACCGTGGTCATCGCGAGCGGCGCCTGCAACCAGCCAACGGTGCCGCAGTTCAACGATGCGGTGCCGGCGTCCGTCGAGCAGCTGACGCCGTTCGACTACCGGGATCCGACCCGGCTACCCGACGGCCGCGTGCTCGTCGTAGGAGCGTCGGCGACCGGCGTGCAGCTGGCCGCCGAGCTGAAGCAGTCGGGCCGGCCGGTGACGCTCTCGGTCGGGGAGCATGTGCGGTTGCCGCGCACGTACCGCGGACGCGATGTGCTGTGGTGGATGGACGCGTCGGGCGTGTGGGACCAGCGCTACGACGAGGTCGACGATCTCACCCGGGCCCGGCGGCTGCCTTCGCCCCAGCTCGTCGGGACTCCCGAACGGACGGCGCTCGATCTCAACGCGCTCGCCTCGATGGGCGTCGAGCTGGTGGGCCGCTGGGGGACGGTACGTGACGGCCACGGGCTGTTCTCCGGCGGCCTGCGCAACGTGTTCTCGCTCGCGGACCTCAAGATGCGGCGCCTGCTGGACGCGTTCGACGACTGGGCTCGGACGCACGGGCGTGCGGCTGAGGGCGGCCCTCCCGAGCGCTTCGCGCCGACACGCGTACCCGAGTCGACGCGGTTGCAGCTAGACCTGCGCGACGGCGAGATCCGCGCGATCGTGTGGGCGACGGGTTTCCGGCCTGACTACGGGTGGCTCGACGTGCCCGTGCTCGACGCGAAGGGCCAGCTACGCCACGCGGGCGGGGTGGCCGACAGCCCCGGGCTGTACGTGCTGGGGCTGCCGGTCCTGCGGCGGCGCAAGTCCACGTTCATTTACGGTACCGAGGACGACGCGCGTGAGGTGATCGATCACCTCGCGCGGTACCTGGCCGTGCGCCGGTGAGAGTCCAGCCGGGCCAGCGCTGCAGCGTGTCTGAGCATGCGAGCGTAGTGACGCCGGATGACGGATTCGTGAATGTCCCCGGGCGGCACCGGAGCCGGTTGGGTCAGCACCGTGCATGCGCCCGAGACGGTATCGCCCGGCGGCGCCGGCCGGATTGCCCGGCGGCGCCGGCCGGATTGCCCGGTGTCGCCGGCCGGGCCAGGTTCAGGCTCCGCCTCTTCGCTTCATGATCCTTTCACGGTGACAACGCATCCTTGTGCGGGTGAGTACTGGCTCCGTCAAATCCACCCCGCTGCGGCCCGCCGCCCGTTACAGCCACCGCCGGCCATCCGGCCGCCGGTCCCCCGCCATGCCCCGGCCCGGGCTCGTGCGGGCATCGCTCGTCGTGGCCGGCGCTGGACTGGGGGCCACGACGGCCCTGACGATCACGGCGGAGACCTGGAGCCAGGTGACCGCTCCCGGCGGGCTGGCCACCTTCGCCGGAAACGTCACCGGCATGGTGGGGACGTACCTGGCCCTGATCATGGTGCTGCTCGTCAGCCGCATCCCTTTTGCCGAGCACGTCCTCGGCCAGGACGGCCTGCTGCGCTGGCACCGGCGGCTCGGCCCCTGGCCGATCAGCCTCCTGATCGCCCACGCGCTCCTGATTACCGTTGGCTACGCGGAGGCAGCCCGGACCGGCCTGTGGCATCAGGTGGGCACCCTCATCCTCTCGTACCCGGACGTCCTGGCCGCCACGGTTGCCCTGGGCCTCATGTGCCTGGCCGGGGTCGTATCGATCCGGGCCATCCGCCGGCGCCTGCGGCGGGAGGTCTGGTGGACCGTCCACCTGTACCTTTATCTGGCGCTGGCGTTCGCCTTCGCGCACGTCATCGTGCTCGGCCAGTCCTTCGTCGGCCATCCCCTGACCCAGGCGGTGTGGTCGGTGGCCTGGGCGGGCACGGCCGGGCTGGTCCTCAGCTACCGGGTCGGGCTGCCCGTGGTCCGCAGCGTCCGGCACGGCCTGCGCGTCGCGGAAGTAAGGCCCGAGGGGCCCGGCGTGGTGTCCGTTATCTGCCGGGGCCGCAACCTGGATCGCCTCGCGGTGTCCGGTGGCCAGTTCTTCTGCTGGCGCTTCCTGACCCGGGACATGTGGTGGCAGGCCCACCCCTATTCGCTGTCCGCGCTGCCGCAGCCGCCCTACCTGAGGCTCACCGTCAAAGGCGTCGGTGACCATTCCGCCGCGCTGGCCCGGCTCCGGCCCGGAACCCGTGTCGCCGTCGAAGGGCCCTACGGGGCTTTCACCCGGGACGCCCAGCGCTGGCCGCATGTGCTGCTGGTCGCGGCCGGGATCGGCGTGACCGCCATCCGGGCCTTGCTGGAGGATCTGCCGAGGGGCGCGCGGCCAGTGGTCTTGCTGCGCGCCTCCCGGCGGGAGGATCTCGTGCTCGGCGCCGAAATCGCCGACCTGGTCCAGCGCCGCGGTGGCAGGCTGCATGAGCTGATCGGGACCCGGGCGCAGACCGTCATCGACGAGCGAACGCTGCCCCGCCTCGTACCCGACTTCCACCTCCGCGACATGTACGTGTGCGGGCCAGCAGCCTTCGTCGCCCAGGTCGTCGGGGTGGCGGAACGCCTCGGCCTCCCCGAGGAAACCATCCACCACGAAGCGTTCGCCCTCTGACCAACGGACCGAGAGGAGAACTTGCCATGAAGCGGGCGTCGCTGCTGGTCCTCACCGGGACCGTCGCCGGGTTCGCCGGAGTCCTCACCTTTCACACCCGGCCGGCTTCACCGACCTCGCTCGCCGCCTCCGGCTCCCTGCCGGGCGGTACCCAAAGTGTCCCCTCCAGGCAGGCATCCCCGGCCTCGTCGCGAGCCGCACGGCCGGCCACGGCTGGGTCAGCCCCGGCCAGTCCCGCCATCCGCAGCGCCACGGGACCGAACGTGCCGTTCGGCTACGGGGCGCTTTCCGTCCGGGTGGTAGCCCGGGGCAGCCAGATCACAGCCGTCTCGGTCCCCGCGATCCAGACCGCCGAGCCGACCTCCCAGCAGATCAGCGCGCAGGCCATTCCCACGCTCCGGGCCGAGGTTCTGTCGGCGCAGGGCGCCAGCATCGACGCGGTCAGCGGCGCCACCTATACCAGCCAGGCCTATGTTCAGTCGCTGCAGGGGGCCCTCGACGACCTGCACCTCAAATGATCCGCCCCGAAGCCGCGCCGGGGCAGGCCGACCGGCCGGGGCCGCTCATCGCGCGCTCCTGCCGGGTGATGGGAACCGTCGTCTCCTTCGCCGTCGCACCCGGTGACGCGCCCAAGGCGGTCGTGCATGGCCGCCTCGACGCGGCGTGCGCCGTCCTCGGGCAGGCGGACGCGACGTTCAGCGTCTGGGACCCTGATAGCCCGGTCAGCCGCCTGCGGCGGGATGAGATCGCGCTGAGTGCGGCTCCACCGGAGGTAGCCGAGGTGCTCCAGCTATGCGATACGGCAAGGATCCTGTCCCGGGGCTGGTTCGATCCCTGGGCCCTGCCCGGCGGCGTCGACCCCACCGGCCTGGTCAAAGGATGGGCGGTCGAACGGGCGCTGGACGTCCTCCGCCTGGAGGGTGTCACGGGCGCCCTGGTCAACGGAGGCGGAGATCTCGCCGCCTTCGGCTGCCCGGCGCCGGGGCGGGCGTGGCGGATCGGGATCCGCCATCCCTGGCGTCACGACGCCCTGGCCTGCGTCATCCGGATTCAGGCCGCCGTGGCCACATCGGGAACCTACGAGCGGGGTCCTCATCTACTCGACCCGTTCACTGGCCGTCCCGGGAACCGGGCGGTCTCGGCCACCGTTACCGGTCCCAGCCTGGCGCTCGCCGACGCCCTGGCGACCGCGGTGGCTGTCGGCGGCGGCGACGCCATGGCGGCGGTGGCCGCGCTCGACGGGTACGCCGGGTACCTGATCCGGCCAGACGGCAGCGAGGCGGACACCGGTGACATTCAGTTCGTCTCATGAACAGCGCCGCGGAAATCAGCGTGCGGTGCGGCGCTCCGCGGCTGCAGCGAGCCCGGCACAACCAACGGGCAAGGGAGTTTGAGGCATCGTGACCGCAACCGATAGGCGGCGTCATCGCCGCGAGCCAGCGGGCATGGCCGGGGCCGAGGGCAACGAGCGGCTGACCGGGCTGACCGGCGCCGTGCTGCTGATCGGTTTCGCGGTCGAGGGCGTGACGATCCTGGCGCTGCACCGGCTGCTGACCTTGCACATCTTCCTCGGCATGCTGCTGATCGGGCCGGTCGCCCTGAAGGTCGGCTCGACGTGTTACCGGTTCGCCCGGTACTACACCGGAGCGGTCTGCTACGTCCGCAAGGGGCCTCCGGCCCCGCTGATGCGCTTGCTCGGGCCGTTCGTGATCCTCACCTCGCTGGCGGTCCTGGGCACCGGGGTCGCGCTGGCCTTCAGCGGCCCCGGGAACGGTCCCTGGCTCTTTGCGCACAAGGCGTCGTTCGTCCTGTGGTTCGGGTGCATGTCGGTGCACGTGCTGGCCCACGTCTGGCGGCTCCCGCGCATCCTGCTCGGCACGCGGGGCGGCGTCCGGATGACGGTACCGGGCGGCCGCATCCGATGGCTCCTGGTCGGCGCGTCCCTGGCCGGCGGCTTGCTGATCGCGTTGCTGACCATCCACCTGGCGGCCCCGTGGGACGCCAGGCTCGTCGGTCACTGAAGATCGGTTACTGAAGATCGAACAGCGGAAGCCCGCAGCGCGAGTCGCTGCTGACGATCGCCCCGGCACGATCACTGGCGGATGGGTTGCCACCAGGACTGAAGGGTCTTTAATTACGCCATGTCTGCTGCTGATGACGACATGCCTTCCGCCGCTCAGGTCCGCGCGGCCACCGAGGGCCGGGAGACCCACCCGGCCGAGGCGCACTCAGGCGGGAGCGCGGGACGGCTGAACTGGCTGCGGGCCGCGGTGCTCGGGGCCAACGACGGGATCGTGTCGGTGGCCGGCATCGTGATCGGGGTGGCCGGGGCGACCACGGCCCGCGGACCTATCTTCACCGCCGGGCTGGCCGGGCTGGTCGCTGGGGCGGTGTCGATGGCCCTGGGCGAGTACGTGTCCGTCTCCAGCCAGCGCGACAGCGAGCTCGCGCAACTGGCTCAGGAAAAACGCGAACTGGCCGAAACCCCGGAGGCCGAGCTGATCGAGCTGACCGCCCTGTACGAAGCCAAGGGCCTTTCGGCGGCCACCGCCCGTACGGTCGCTGCCGAGCTGACCGCCCGTGACCCGCTGGCCGCCCACCTCGACGCCGAACTGCACATCGACCCCGACGACCTGGCCCACCCGTTCCAGGCCGCCGCCGCATCCGCGCTGTCGTTCACCTCCGGCGCCCTGCTGCCGCTGCTGGCCATCCTGCTGCCCCCGGAAACGCTGCGGGTGCCGGTCACGTTCGTCGCCGTGCTCATCGCGCTCGGCCTGGCCGGTGCCCTCAGTGCGCGCATCGGCGGCAGCGATATCCGCCGCGCGGTCCTACGGGTGGTTATCGGCGGAGCGCTGGGGCTGGCCTTTACCTACGGTGTCGGGCACCTGTTCGGGACCGCGATCGGCTGACGGTTGCCATCGTCTGCCGGGCCACGCCCGCAGGTACCAGGGCCGCCCAGGCGGCGCGGGCATGTACCGTGGCTGATGAGGGTGCCAGGACACCTCCATACGTGCGCCTCCCAGCGCCTGCGAGCTGCCGATATTCCAGCGGCCCCCGGTCGACCGCACGATCGAGTCGGCGATGGCCAGCCCGAGCCCGGCGCCCTGGCCGTCCTCGACCGCGCGGTGAAACCGGTCGAACAGCCGTTTCCGTTCTTCTTCGGGTATGCCCGGCCCGCTGTCCTCGACCGTGAGGCTGACCCGGCCCGCCGTCACCGTCACCGCGATGCGGACGCGGCCGGCTGAGTCCGCGTACCGGCAGGCGTTGTCCATCAGCACGCCGGCGAGCCGGTCGATCCATTCCGGCGGCGCGATGATCAGTGCGGGCACGGGCGTCTCGGTGTCCGCCTCGATCGTGATGGACCGTGACCGGGCCAGCACGCGGAAGCGGTCGGCGCAGGTGCCGGCGATCGTCGCGACGTCGAGGGGCTCGTCGCCGGGTGGTGGGGGCTGGGAGTCGAACCGGGCCAGCCACAGCAGGTCCTCCACGATCCGGCGCAAGCGCTTGCCTTCACCCTGAATCCGTGCCAGTGAGGCCTGGTATTCGGCTGCTGCCCGTGGGCCGGTCAGCGCGACGTCGGCCTCAGCGCTGATGACGCTCAGCGGGGTCCGCAGCTCATGCGATGCGTCGGCGGTGAATTCCAGCTGGCGGCGGCGCGATTGCTCGACCGGGCCCAGTGCCTTCAGGCCGACGGCCAGGGAACCGAGAAACATCGCCAGCAGCAGCAGCGGGGCCGCGGCGATCTCACTGCCCAGCAGGACCGCTTCGGTGTGCCGGTTCTGAGCCAGGCTCTGGCCGGCCGCCAGCCATCGGCTCCCGGTGCGGCGGGCATCGAGCCGGAACGGGCTGCCCCCGATGCTCGTGGTCAACGGCCAGCCAGGGCCCGGCCGCACTCCCTGGGGCAGCGCCGGAATATCCTCGCCGAGCGGGATCACCCGACCGCCGGGCTCGATGAGCCAGAGGAAAAGCGGCGCGTCGTCGACATCTCCGTCGTCGTCGTTGTCGCTGTCTTTGGACGGCTGCGTGAGCCGATCAGGCCCGCTGCCCTCGATCAGGCGGTCAGTCAGCCGGGCGTCGGTCTGCCCGGTGAGCCCGGCTGGTTACCACGAGGTTCAGCGCCGTGACACAGCCGGTGTAGACGATGGCCATGATCAGCGTGGCCGCGCCCGCAACCCGGGCCGCGTGCGCGAACTGCGGCGACAGGAGCCGGCGCCGCACGAGCGGCCCCGGTGGCCGGCCGGCGAAGCCTCATGTGCCGGTCATCCTCATGTGCTGGTCATCCGGTAACCGACGCCGCGGACCGTCTGGATCTGCACCCGGGCGCCCGCCAGCTTGGATCGCAGCCGGGCCAGGTGGACGTCGATGGTGTTGGAGCCGAACGCGTCGGCTTCGTTGTCCCAGACATGCTGGGCGATGGACCGCCGGTCTACCACCGCCGGGGCACGGCGCATCAGCATTTCCAGGATGCCGAGTTCGGTGCCGGTCAGCGATGGATGGTCCTGGCCGACCCGCGCGCTGCGGGCCGCGGGATCGAACTCCAGGTCCCCGACCACCAGCAAGGACGGCTGGACCTGCGGTGGCCGGCGCTGGAGGGCCCGGAGCCGGGCCAGCAGCTCACTGAAGTCGAACGGCTTGACCAGGTAATCGTCGGCGCCCGCGTCCAGTCCCGCAACCCGGTCGGCGGGGGTGTCTCGCGCCGTCAGCATCAAGACGGGTGTCGCGGACCGGATCCGCCGCATGCGCTGGACCACTTCCAGGCCGGACAAGCCCGGCATCCGCCAGTCCAGAACCACGACGGAGTACTCATAGATCCTCAGGAATCGCAGCGCGGCGTCCCCATCGGGCACCAGGTCCACTACGTAGCCCTTTTCCTGCAGGCCGCGCCCGATGACCTCGGAGAGCCCCCGGTCGTCCTCGGCGACGAGTACCCTCACCGCGACCGGATCCCCCGATGCGGGGTCATGTTCAGCACAGGCCCAGCCTCCTGCCGGGATCGGAGGAGAACACTCTACGGGGGTCCAGTAGCTCCCGGACCTCCCGCCACTCGGCCTGCCGACCGTCCGTCAACCCCACGGAATGAGCTCCCACAGACCGGCCACGAACATGAGCAGCCACACGGATTCCAGCACAACCATCACGGCGTCCCGGGCGAGAAGATCCTCCACCGGTCGGGGGGAGGCTTGCGCGGTGAGGTAGTCGAAGCGCACGAGCGTCGCAGCGAGCGGCAGGGCGCTCGCCAGGTGCCAGGCCCTGATCCAGCCACCGTGCTCGCCCAGAGCCCACAGCAGGTAGGCGATGATCATCGCGATGGCGGTCATCCGCTGCGTCAGCCGCAAGGCACCGGGCCGGTACCACCGCGTTGATGGCCGGTGCCGGACCGCGTCCGCGCCGAGCACGACCATCTCGGTGTACCGCTTGGCCGTGGCCACCAGGAAGGCGCCGAGGCTGCAGACCAGCAGGAACCAGCCCGAGGGCGGCACGTGGGTCGCCGCCGCGCCGCCCAGCGCGCGAAGCACGAACCCGGACGCCACGAAGACCAGCTCGATCACCGGGATGTGCTTGAGCACGAGGCTGTAGAGCAGCGCGGAGACAAGGTAGCAGCCGAGAATTGCGGACAGCAGCGGTACGCTGATCGCCAAGCCCGCGGCCAGCGCCGCCGTGGCGCATACGGCCGCGATGGCCAGCGCATGCGACTTCGGCAGAATCCCGGCCGCGACCGGGCGTGTGCGCTTCACCGGATGGCGCCGGTCGCGATCGGCATCGATGACGTCGTTCACCATGTAGACGGCGACCGACGCGGCGCAGAAGGCCACGGCCGCCACCAGGGCGTAGCCGAGCCCGTCATCGCGCCCGAGCGACGCGCCCGCGAGCGGCGCCGCGAACACCAGCAAATTCTTCGGCCACTGGCGCGGACGGGCGGTGCGCAGCACCGCGAGCGGCCAGCGCAGCCAGCCCGGGTACAGCGCCAGGTCGGGAGCGGGCGCCCGGCTAGGCCCGGCGACCCGAAGACGGGACGTCACCGTGCGAAAACGGCCGTGAAGTCGCGGCTGTTGACCGAGTAGTAGCGGTCCGCCGGCCCCTGCTGGGTGGGGAGAAGGTTCACCGGTGTGGGGTCGGCGGCACTCGGTGACGGCTTGTAGTACATGTACGACATCCACTCTGGATTGATGTCCAGCTGCATGCCTTCCACCACTCCGGCCCGCTGCAGCAGGCCGGCCAGGGACCGCACCGACAGCGCGGGACCGTAGACGAAGATGATGCGCCCGTCGCTGGTGATGCCGACCCCGGAGCGCCACACATAGTAGCCACCCCCCAGCGTGGCGCCCCACTGGCTCTGCACGTCCTGGTCCACCGAGGCCGGCACGGTCCCGTGGTCCACGATGAGCTTGAGGTTCTGCCGGACGCCCAGAACGTTCGGGCTCATGCCCACGCCGTGGTCCCAGGAGCCGATGGCCACCTGGCCGTTCCTGTCGTAGACGAGCGACGCGGCGCCGCTGGTCAGGGTGCCCTTGGTCAGGCCGTTGAGGTAGAAACCGCCGCCGGCGGAGTCGAGCTTGAACCCCCCGTTGAAGGTGCCGAGCAGCCCGGTGCGGGAGCCCGGCGGCAGCCACGGCGAGTAGCCCCAGTGGCCCGGCCCTGGATCCTCGGCACCCGGCCGGAGCTGGAACGAGAGCAGGCGCTGGTCCATCGACGCGATACCGGCCACGTAGGACGTGTGCACGCTGTCCGGGCGCAGGTAGGTGCCGTAGATGGCCGGGATGCCGTGCACGCTGGCCAGTGCCCGCCACTGACCTTCGCCGGGCAGCGGCGATCCGGCGGGCGAGCTGAGCTGCGCGGGAACGTCCGGCGTGATCGTGGCGGCGCTCGACTTCGGCGTGGGATAGGGCCGCCCGGCCTTGGCCGGCGCGGACGGCGCCGTGAGTGAAAATTTCGGCTTACCGCCGACCTTAGGAGCCTGGTAGGTGACCCATTCGCCAAACGTGACGACCGGCCCCAGGTAGTGATCGCGCGCCCACTCGGCGAGCCGGGTGGAGGTATTGGTGTTGCCGGGCGCTGTCAATGCCTGCCCGACCGAAAAGGCCACCCAGCAGACGAACACAACAAAGATCGCCAGCACGACCTGCACACTGCGGTGGGCGAACAGCCGGTGCAGGAGCCGTCGACGGCGCGGCTTGTCCGGCTTTCCCCGCCTGCTGGCGCGGTTGGGCCCTTCCGGGCCAGAACCGCCAGGCGCGGCCGGGACGCTGGCTGGACGCTGATCGCGTTGACCGTCCTGTTGGTCACCCGGCTCCACGAGACCGTTGCCGTCCCAGAACCTCGACGGCACGAATCGCGGCACAGGCACACCTCCCCCGGCGACCGCCCATTTGACTACCCACGAGCCGTAGGTTTACCTGCGCAACATGAAGGCTCTGTTACAGCGTACTCCAGGACCTGAAAAGACCTCGCCGAGCGCCAGCGTGAGGCTTCGGGCATGCCTGACGTAGGGCGATCGCTGACCCTTCCGGCTCGGTGGCGCGGGTTGGTGCGGTGATGACCGCCCGGGCGGCGCGGTCAGCCGGGCGATCCCGACCGGGCGTCGCGGACCAGCAGGAACACGGTCAGGCTGAGGAAATGCCTGGTGAGGGCGAGCCGGTAGCGCGGCCGCAGCACCGCCGCCTGGTTCCTTGCGACGGCCAGGTAGGGGTCAATCAGGCGGCCGCTGCCGACGATCCAGATCCGGGTCTCATCGCCCAGGCACGCGGCAGGATTGCAGGCGACCGGCTTGACCTGGCTCGACGGCAGGGCCGGCGCGGCGACGAACAGATCCCGGGGCACCGGCACGCCAGGCGGGATGTCCCGCCCCAGGTAGTACCGCAGGCCCGGGCCGATCATCTGCCACCAGAGGTTGCCCTCCTGGTAGACGATGCCGTCCCCGGCCCTCGCGGCGCCCGCGATCATGCCGGCGGCGCCCGCGTAATCCACGTAGTAGCCGCCGTAGCCGAGCGGGTACCCCGCCCAGTCGTGCGCACCCGGCTGCCTGATCACCTGCTGGTCGCCCGCGCTCAGAACGGCGATGACCAGGACGGCGACCGCCGCCAGCCGCACGTCAATCCGGCTGAGCCCGATCCCGGCCAAGATCGCCCACGCCACGATGGTGAACAGCAGGTACCGGCCGAAGAAATACGAATGCGGGCCCTGCGAGAGCAGCCACACCGCGGCCACCGGCAGCACGGCTACCGCGGTCATGAACGCTGCCGCCCGCCAGGCCGACCAGGCCAGCACGGCCAGGACGATCACCGCGGCCGCCACCGACGTCGAATAGAACAGGTTCCGGGTAAAGGAGCCGAAGGCATCCAGGTCAAGGCCTGGCCGGGCTATCCAGAAGACCTGGCTCCCGGCCTTGGCCAGGCTGAAGGCCACCAGCGGCACGCAGGCGGCCAGCCCGGCCGCCGCAGCCGCCGCGAACCCGAGCAGGACACCGCCACCCCGGTCCTGCCGGACGTCCCTGTCCTGCCACCAGCGCAGAGCTGCCCCGGCCGCATGACCGAGGACCACGGACAGGGCGACGACGTCGACGTAACCGACCACCGCCAGGCATACGCTGTAGGCCGCCCACCGCCGCACGGACGGCGCATCGAGGGCCCGCAGCAGCAGCAGCGTGGCCAGCGCCACGGCCAGCACCTCGGGCGCGTAGAACCGGACCTCCTGAGCGAACCGCGACACGCTCGGCACCAGGGCGAACACCAGCCCCGCCAGCAGGCCCGCCCGCGCCCCGGCCAGCCTCCGTCCGGCCAGCGTCACGCAGGCCGCCGCCCCGGCCATGGCCAGCACCGACAGCATCCGCATCGCCACGACCGAATCGCCGAACGCTGCCATCCAGTAGTGCAGCCCCAGGTCATAAACAAGCTCGGCCGGGTTGGACCTGCTCGCGCTCACGACCAGTTCATGCACCGGATCGGCGGCGAACGACCAGCTCCACAGCTCATCCGCCCACATCTGCGGCCGGCTGAGCTGATAGCAGCCAAACAGCAGCATCAGCAGCGTCGGCCAGAGCCACGGCACCCGCATCGCCCAGCGGGCCACGCCGTCCACCGGCGTGCCCCAGGCCCGGCTGCCAACCCCATCGGCCTCAAGACGCGCAGTACCATCCAGGTCCTGCACATCCCGGGAAACGGCCATGGCACCTCCAGGCAGGTTACCGAAAGCGGGCACTACGTGACTTACCGACGAGCTTCATGATCTACCGGCCCAGATCCAGGGCCGGCGCGACACACCACAGTAGCCGCGACAAATGCCACAAGGCGGGGCTCGCCGTATTTCGTGTCTTCAGTGCCGCGTACCGGGCATCTGCTCGCCCAACGGCAACGGCAACGGCACCACGGCTGATGTGCTTGCGGGCCGGGCCGGGCCGCTGATGTGCTTGCGGGCCGGGCCGGGCCGGGCCGGGCCGGCCGCGCCGGCGCAGCCGGGCAGCGGAGAGCGGCCGCGCTCAGGACAGGGCGAGGGTGATGGCGTGCAGGGCCAGCCCTACGGCCGCGCCCACCACCGTGCCGTTGATGCGGATGTACTGCAGGTCGGGCCCGAGGAGCAGTTCCAGCTGGCCCGAGGTCTCGGCCGCATCCCACCGCTCGATGGTCCCGGTGACGAGCCCGGCGAGCTCGTCGTGGAACTGGTCGGCGAGTGCCCGGGCTCCGGACTCGACCACCCGGGCGAGACTCTCCTGGAGGTCGTGGTCCGACCCCAGCCGCCGTCCCCCCGCTGCCAGTGCCTCGGCCAGCCGGCGGCGCAGCTCAGAGGCCGGGTCAGCGGCCTGGACCCGCAACCCCTCCTTGGCCTTCTGCCACAGTTGCGAGGACCAGTCACGCAGGGCTTCGCTACCCAGCACGTCGCGCTTGAGGCGCTCGCCGCGCTCACGCAGCTCCGGGGATGTCTCAAGGCGGCTGGGAAGCCCGGCGATCCACTTCCCGAACTGCTGCCGTCCCTGGTCGTCGGGATCGGCGGCCATCGCCGCCAGCCGCTGGCGCAGGCGGTTGTACAGGCGATCGAAGAGCCGCCGGTTCACCGCGTCCGGCACCCAGCGGGGCGCCTCGGCTTCGAACAGCTCGCGAAGCTCCCGGTACTGGCCGACGAGATAGCGGTCGGCGCCGGACAGGATGGCGTTGAAGAGCTCGGAGTGGTGGCCGCCCGCAATGATGAGCCGCAGCGCCCGCCCGGCTAGTGGTGCCACCTCGACGGCATCTACCGCCCGGGTCAGTTCGGCGGTGAGCAGCCGCTGGACATCCTCATCCCGGAGGGTCTCGGCCATCGTGACGACCAGATCCGCCGCGCGGCCGGCGAAGCGGGCGGCATTGGCCTCGTCGGCCAGCCAGGCAGCCAGCCGGGGAACCAGGCGTGCGGAGCGGATCCGCTCGGCGAGCACGTCGGCGGTGAGGAAGTTCTCCTGGACAAACCGGCCGAGGGTGGCGGCGAACTGATCCTTGCGCTCGACGATCAGCGCGGTGTGCGGTATCGGCAGGCCCAGCGGATGACGGAAGAGCGCCGTCACCGCGAACCAGTCGGCCACGCCGCCGACCATGGAGGCCTCCGCGCCAGCCTGCACGTAGCCGAGCAGGACCCCATGAGCCCCCGCCGCGGTCACGACCGCGAACAGAACAGTGACCCCGGCGAGGAGAGCAGTGGCGCGCCGGCGCGCCACGGCCAGCTCGCGGGCCCGCGGTGCCGCAGGCTCCCGCCCTGGCGCCGGTACCCGGGAAGCGGACGTCGGTGCAGCAGGTTCCATCGGGCAGCCCCCGGTCAATCCGCCGCCCACGGCGGAAACGACGATCAGACCTGCCAACGATATTGACCGGGCTCACGTCATGACCGGCACGGGGGTAGTACCGAGACCTGCTGGCTTTCACCCGACGAAGGGCACGCAGGGCGCGGCGAAGGCGACGTCGGCCGGAAGGCCCAGCCCGGGCTGGCCGGCCCGGGCGCGGGCGGCTTCCGGTCGGCGGCGCGCTTCGCGCCCTGCGGACCGGAGCAACGCGCTTAGCCGACGAGGCTCTTGTGCACCGAGGCCTGATAGATCTGAGCGATCGACGCTTCCAGCTGAGCGTTGAACTGCTCGTCGCTCTGCCCGTCGGACAGTCCCTCGAGCAGCGCCCGGGAGAAGCTCGCGATCATGTTCGGCTCACGGGCGAGCAGTTCGCAGGCCTTGTCGCGGCTGTAACCGCCGGACAGGGCGAGGACCTGCAGCACACGGGGATCAGCGGCGAGGCCGGCGTACAGGCCGGGCTGCGTCGGGATCGTCAGCTTCAGCATGATGCTCGCCCCATTCGGCAGGGCGTCGACGTGCGCCTGCAGGGCGTCCCGCAGCAGCAGCTCCGCTTCATCTTTGTGCGGGCTGTCGATGCTGACCTCAGGTTCGAGGATCGGGACGAGACCCGCCGCCGAGATCGTCGCGCCGACCTCGAACTGCTGATCGACGATGGCGTTCACCCCGGCCTTGTCGGCGTCCTTGATCACCGATCTCATCTTGGTCCCGAACATCCGGTGCCGGTTCGCCCGCTCGAGCAAGTCGTCAAGCGTGTCGATCGGCTTCATGAGCTGGACACCGGACTGCTCCGGGGCGAGCCCCTTGTCGATCTTCAGGAAGGGCACGACCTGCTTCTCGTCCCACAGATACTGCCCCGTCGGGACCCCCTGCACGTCCCGACCCATCGTCTGCTCGAACAGGATCGCGCCCATTATGCGCGAGCCGTCGAAGGCCGGGCTGGTGACGACGCGCGTCCGCATGGCGTGGATGAGGCCGAACATCTCGTCCTCGGAGTGGTAGCGGCTCTCGGCGACGCCGTAATGGGCAAGCGCCTTCGGCGTGCTACCGCCGCTCTGATCGAGGGCGGCAAAAAAGCCCTGGCCGGAGCGGATCTTCTCAAGCTGTGTTTCGTCCATGCGGCGATCCTGCCAGCCCGGGCCGCGCAGCGGCAGGACCCTAAGTCATAGCCGGCAGGACCGTAGGTCATAGGATGCTGCACAGCCGTCCAGGGAAGCGATCAGCCGTTCTGGGGGTAAGGCCCCGGGGATCGGCGATGGAGGCAGGATTGGCACGGGCAGAGGGGGCGCCATGACCTCAACGGGGCGTCCGGCTGGCATCCGGCCTATCGGTGCTCCCGGCCACATGGGGGTCGACTACGAAGAGCGCGTCGATTTCGCCCGGCTGCGCGAATACCGCATCGCGCGGGCCAGCGCGGCGCTGGCGGCGAGCGAGTGCGGCGCCTTCCTGCTCTTCGACTTCTACAACATCCGCTACACGACGCAGACCTGGATCGGCGGCGCCCTCGGCGACAAAATGATCCGTTATGCCCTGCTGTTCCGGGACCGCGACCCGATCCTGTGGGACTTCGGCTCGGCGGTGCGGCATCACAAGCTGTACTCCCCATGGCTTCCGGATGAGAACTGGAGACCAGGGTTCCTCGGCTTCCGCGGTGCGGTCGCCCCAGCGGCGGGCCTCATGCGCGACGCGGTGACCGAGATCAAGTCGCTGCTCACCGAGGCCGGGGTCGCTGACGCCCCACTCGGCCTCGACATCGTCGAGCCCCCGTTCCTGTTCGAGCTGGAGCGGCAGGGCATCGCGGTGCGCGACGCCCAGCAGGCCATGCTCGACGCCCGGGTCATCAAGTCGCCGGACGAGATCATGCTGCTCAACCAGGCGGCGGCGATGGTCGATGGCGTCTACCAGGACATCGTCGAGGTGCTTAAGCCCGGCGTGCGCGAGAACGAAATCGTCGCGCTCGCGAACAAGCGACTGTACGAGCTGGGCAGCGACCAGGTGGAGGCGGTCAACTCGATCTCGGGCGAGCGCTGCAACCCGCATCCGCACAACTTCACCGACCGCATCATCCGGCCCGGCGACCAGGCCTTCTTCGACATCATCCACTCTTTCAACGGCTATCGGACCTGCTACTACCGCACCTTCGGCGTCGGCAGCGCGACCGAGAGCCAGCACGACGCGTACTCCCGCGCGCGGGAGTGGATGGACACGGCGATCGACGCCATCAAGCCCGGCGTCTCGACCGACGCCGTCGCCCGGGTCCTGCCGAGGGCGGAGGACTTCGGCTTCTCCAGCGAGCTCGCGGCCTTCGGCCTGCAGTTCGCGCACGGGCTGGGCCTCGGCCTGCATGAGCGGCCGATCATCTCACGGCTCAACTCGCTCGAGAACCCGATCGAGCTCGAGGCGGGCATGGTCTTCGCGATGGAGACCTACTGCCCGGCCTCCGACGGCATCTCCGCCGCGCGCATCGAGGAGGAGGCCGTCGTCACCGACTACGGCACCGAAATCCTCACGAAGTTCCCGGCCCAGAAGCTGTTCGTCGCGAACAAATACTGAGCCAAGTACCGAGGCACGTACCGAGGCAGGGCTCAGGCGCCCGGCTGGACCCGGCCCGCCGGGGTCAGCACCTCGCCGACCGCCTCGACCAGCAGCGTCATCTCGTAGGAGACCAGCTCCGTGTCGCACTCCCGCGCGGCCAGGACAGCCAGGCTGGAGCCGTCGCTGATCGCCTTGACCAGCATCAGGCCGCCTTCCATCTCCACCAGGGCCCGGTCGGGCAGCCCGGCCTGAAAAATCCGCGCCGCGCCCTCCATGAGGCTGACCAGCCCGGAGGTGATGGCCGCGAAGTATTCCGCGGAATCGGCGGGGATGTCCTCCGACAGCGCCAGCGGGACGCCGTCCGCGGATATCACGGCCGCGTGCGCGACATCCGCGACCCGCGTGCTGAAGTCGGTGACCAGCCAGCCCAGGTCCTGGCGGTATGCGCTCATCAACGGTCCGCTTCCTTTCCGGTGGCAGGGGCCCGGCCGTCACCTTCGGCCCGGTGAGCCCCGCGCTGGAACCCGCTCAGCAGGCTGCGCGCCCGCTCAGGTGATCGCTGCGGCCCCGTCCCGGCCGGCGTCTGAGCCCGCGGCTTAGCCTCGTGAGTTTCTGCCGGACGGCCGGGGACGGCGCTGTCCGCGCGGCGGCCACCGCCCGCGGATCCGCGAATGAGGTTCGCCTGCGGGACACGCACGGGCAGCCCGCCGACCGTGTGGTCGCCGCGGACCGGATCGGCGATGATCTGGGCGGCATGCCGGCCTTCGGCCCAGCTATCTGACCGCACTGGCCCGCTGACCTGTGGGGCGGCCGCGGATGACCTGCCGCCGTGGCGGCCTGCGCTGCCCACGGACGGCTGGCGGCTGCGAAACCAGTTCGACGTCGGCGGGCTGGCGGCCTGCACCGGCTCACGCCGGTCCGGGCCGACCGGCGCGGACACGGCGAAGGCGGCCGTCCGGCCGGCCTGGCCATCGGAGACAAACGGCCGTCCGGCCGACTGGCCATTCGTATCGGTGCTCACCGCGATGCTGTGGCGGCCGTTCGCCGGCCCGGCGGGGACGTCGGCCCCAGCAGCGGCAGGCGGTTGCGCCCACCCGCCGAACGGGCGGATGACCCGCTCGATGAGCCTGTCCGGCAGCCACACCAGAGCAGTCAGCCCGCGAGGGGATCCGGGGCGCAGCCGGATCCGCGCCCCGTGTCGTTCGGCCAGATGCGCAACGGCGAACAGCCCCATGTGGCGGGATACCGACTCGTCAATGACGGGCGGGTTGTCCAGTCGCCGGTTCAGCTCCGCCATCCGGGCCTCGGATACGCCGACCCCGCTGTCGCTGACCTCGATCAGCACGCCCCCGCTGGTCAGTTGCTGGGCCGACACACGTACCTGCGTGTCCTTGGGGGAGAAGACCGTGGCGTTCTCGATGATCTCGGCCAGCAGGTGCACGACATCGGACACCGCGTGCCCGGAGACCGCGACCCCGGGCTGAATGTTGAGCGTCACCCGCTGGTATTGCTCGATCTCCGCTGTCGCGGCCTGGATCACGTCCGCGAGCGCCACCGGTTCGCTCCACTTTCGCGCACTCTCGTGCCCGGCGAGCAGCAGAAGGTTCTCGGAGTTCCGCCGCATCCGGGTGACCATGTGGTCCATCGCGAACAGGGAGGACAGCCGGTCCGGGTCTTCCTCGTTCTGCTCCAGGGAGTCGATCGTGCGCGCCAGCCACTCGATCAGCGACTGGCTGCGCCGCGACAGGTTGACAAACATTGCGTTGAAGCTGGTACGCAGCATCGCCTCGTTGCCGGCGAGCCGTACCGCTTCGGCGTGCACCTGGTCGAACGCGCGAGCCACCTGGCCGATCTCGTCCGCGGAGAGCACATCGATCGGCGCCACTTCCATGCTCGCCGAGGGGTCCAGGGCCTCCCCCAGCTGCCGGACCCGCTCCGGCAGCTGCACCGTGGCGATGTCAAGCGCGCCGACCCGCAGCCGGCGTAGCGGCAGGACCAGGGACCGGGCCACGATGACCGCCGCGATCAGCACCAGGAGCAGGATCAGCACCGTAAGGATGGCGGTGAAGAGCGCGGACCGCTCCGCGCCCCGCTGCAGCGACTGGCTGCGGGCGACGATGGATCTGGCCACTCCCAGCTCGACGCCCTGGGTCTTGTTCACCGTGTCGGACATATCCGTGTACCAGAGCTGGGGAGCCTGCTGCGCGCTGATGCCCAGGGCGCTGGTCTGCAGGCTGTCGACGCTGATGACGTACTCTTCGATGAGCTCCGCCTCGTTCACCAGCGGTCCGGCCACGGTGTTGCGGAATGAATTCTGCTGGGCGGCACTTGCCGTCGCGTCGAACGCGGCCAGGTCGCCCTCCTGCTCGGATTCCGCGGTGGTGAGCGCCTGCAGCTCACCATCGGCGAAAAGCTGCTGCTTCAGGGCGTTGTATAGGATCGCGCGCTGCTGGGTGGCCTGATCCTGCGCCATGGCAAGCGAGTTGAGCTCCTGGACGTCGTTCGCGAGGCCGGCGTCAGCGTTGCCCTGCGCGATCTGGGCGTTCAGCGAAAGCATTTCACTGATGGGGGTGGCGTAACCCGCGATCACCGCCAGCGCGGACTGGCTGGCCTGGGCCGTGCTGCGCAGCTCACCCAGGTGGTCGATCACGGAAACCACCGTGGCCACCCGGGTCTGAATGTTCGCCGGGAAGGAACCGCCGATACCGGCGGCCAGCGCCTTGACCGGGCCGGCGGCTGCGTCCGTCGCCGCATAATAGCGCTGGACGGCCTCAGCCACGGCCTGTGGGCTGGAGGCCGGGACGACCCCGGCTGTCTTGTCCCGTTCGTTCTCCAGGGCCTGGACCAGGCCGGTGACCTGCTGCCCGAGGTTGGCCAGCTGGGTCACGCGGCCGAATCCGGCGGCGCTGTTCACCGCCGCCGCCACCCGCAGGCCACCGAACACCAGGCCCATGATCAGCGCCACCACGATCACAGCCATCAGCCGATAGGACACCGGCCAGTCCTGCATGGCCCGCGCCCGCGATCCGGGGAATGAAAAGGCCACCGATTTCCTGGCGTGCTTCTTAATGACGTTATGGGGGCGCAATTCCCGGCCCATCACCCTTCGGTCTGCCATGCCATGTCCTCGCTGGTGACGCGCTGTCTTCAGGCCGCCGCACTACGACGGAAATGACACGGCGGAGGCACCTGACGGCCAGCGCCTCCGGCGGCTCCAATATGGGTTGCTGTCGCCATCTCAGCCGTTCCCGGTCCCATTTCCGGTCCCGGTCCCATTTCCGTTCCCGGTCCCGGTCCCGGTCCCGTTCCCGGTCCAGGCCGGCTTGGTGGCGATGATGGGTTTGCTTCCGGTGGCTTTGGACGGCAGCACCTGAGTGAAGTTATTGCCGTGCCACTGGAAGACGAAGGCCGCCGCGGCGCCGTTCTCCCCCAGCGCGTCGAACTTCACCGGGCCCTGCACGCTGTTCAGCGTGGCGCCGCTGTGCAGATAGGTGATGATTTTCGCGTTATCGGTGCCGCCGGCCGCGGTGACCGCCTGAGCCATCACCTGGCCGACCGAGTAGGCCTCGGCGACGTCGGCGTTGACCCCGGACGCGCTGCCGCCGTACTCGGCGACGTACTCGTTGACCATCTTCTGGCTCGCCGCGTTGTCGAACCCGGGGAACCAGCCGTCGGGCACCATCATCCCGTCGGCGTTGCCGGTGCCCACCGCGGAGGTGAACGCGGTCCCCTGGTCCGGCCCGGCCGCGGCCATGAACATCTTGGGCGTGTAGTGCTGCTGCTCGAACTGCTGCATAAAGGCCTGGACCGTCGGCACGTCGGTGGAACCGAGCACCACGAGATCGGGCTTGAGGCTGGCCACCTGGTCGGCCGGGGCCTTGTAGGCCGAGGCCAGCTCGGGGAAGACCTGGGAGTAGACGGGCTGGACCCCGAGCGCACTCAGCTCGGTCTGGGCGAGCTCCACCGGCGGGTCGGCGAACGGGTCCTGGGCCACCGGAAAGGCCGCGGTCTTCGGCCGCTCGCTCGGCGGCAGCGAGGCGATCCACTGCACGAACGGGACGAGTTCGTCCGCGACCGGCAGGCTCACGTCGAACACATTGTGGTCAGCCTGGTTGGAGGGCGTGTCGAAGACAGAGGGCGCACCGCCGGCGCCTTCCACGAACGCCATGCCGTACCGCGCGGCGACCGTCGACGCCGGCGCGCTCAGCACCGAGGAGAACGGACCGAAGGTCAGGTCCACGTGATCGGAGCCGATCAGCGTCTGGTAGTTGGTGACCGCCGTCTCCGGCGAGCTGTGATCGTCGAGGATGACCAGCTTGACGCGCCGGCCGAGGATGCCGCCGCGCGCGTTGACGTCTTTGGCCCACAGCTCGTACCCCTTCTCGAACGCCTGGCCGTCAGCCGAGAAGTCATTCGCGGCGGTGCCGGTCAGGGACAGCGACGCACCGATGGTGATAGGTCCCGTCGGTTTGCCCGCCGCTGAGGTGGTGCTGACATCCGAGCCGCTACTGCTGCTGCAGGCGGCCAGAAAGCCTGCCGCGAGGACCGCGGCGGCGCTCAGGCCGACTGGTTTTCCTGGGGACCAGGAAAAATGAGGGCGCACGCCCGGTTTTCTCCTTCCTCCTGGCAGAGGATTCGCCGGGAACGAGCCCGCCGGAACCGCCGCGCGCTCACTTCGAGATTTATACCGGTCAAGTACGCCGAGCGCCGATGAATACGGCCAACTTCATACATTCGTAGCGATAGCCGAAACAGCAGCCGAGCCCGGCATGGCGGGCGCCGGATGAGCGCCGGCCAGCCGCCGGCCTGGTCTGCCCCCTGCGATCCGCGGCGCGCTGCCCCGTCAGGCGCCGCTCTCGAGGCCATTTCGCCGCTAGCGGGCGAGCATCTCACGGAGCGCCTTGGTGATGCCGGCGGGGGGACCGGCCTTTTCCGTCGGTGAGCGGATGGCTCGACCCTGCCGGGCGTGGCCGTGGCCAAGTTATCCTGGGCTGTGCCGTCTTGACGGGAGGCCCAGATGACAACCAGGCCGGGCTAGGGATGGCACCAGCGGACTATCTCGATATGCCGGCGTCGGTGACGGAACGTGAGCGCTCGATTGAGGTCCTCCAGACGTCGTTCGCCGAGGGGCGGCTGACCAGGGAGGAACTCGACCTGCGGGTGGAGCAGGCCCTCCTGGCACGCTATTTCGGCGGCCTGATGGCGATCACCGCCGACCTGCCGGTCGGGCCGTTCGGCAGACTGCCCGCGCATCGGCCCACCCCCGCGTTTCCCCGGACAAGCCGGCTGGCCATCGCGGCCGTGGCCTGTGGGGTGGCCGGGCCGTTGAGCGCGGGCATCACCGCCGTCCCGGCCACCGTCCTCGGGCAGCTGGCCTGCCGTCAGATCCGCCGGACCGGCGAGCGGGGGTCTGCCCTCGCGACGGCGGCGGTCGCGCTCGGCTGGCTCACGATAGTGATCGCCGTGGCCGCCACCTTGCTCGCGGCCTGACGTCACGGGGTCCATCATGATCGTCGGTTTCCGCAGTATTCGAAGGAACCAGTCCCAGCCACAACGCCTTCAACAAGCTGCAGCGATGCTGTAACCGGGAAGCAATCACCCGAATTCATGCGGTGGAGCGAGGGTAAGTCCTGGTGTTGGCGGCTCGGGTTCACCTGGGCGGTTTCGGCGAGATCGTCGTCGATGTAGCGTCTAATGCCCGGGCTTGCAGCTGCCGCGATCGCGGCAATTCCTTCACCCTGGCAGGCAATATGAGGCGGTTAGGATGGAATGGGCGGATCGCGATGCTCGGGGGAAGGGTGGGGTAATGGCCTCTCGGATCGTCACCTATCAGGTAGATGACTCCACAACCGTGAAGTTCGAGATCGAGCCGACGCCAGGTTTCGGCCCTGCCGGGTCCGAGCAAGTCCTCGGCTGGGTCCAGGAAGCGGTAATCCCGGCAGTGGATGCCGCAAAGGCCGTCCTTGAAAAGGTCAAGGAGGCACAGCCAGACCAGATCGAGCTGAAGTTCGGCCTCAAGGCTAGCGGCACGGCAAACTGGTTCGTGGCAAAGGCCGCAGCTGAAGCCAACTTTGCGGTCACCCTCACCTGGTCTCGCGATGTCCGTGAGGCCGACGGAGGCGTGCAATGAGCACCGACGCTCCTGCCAATCGGCACGATACTGCCTGGGTGGCCGCCATTCATTCTTCCGAAAACGACTCAAAGCCACTCGGAACGGCCGTCGTCATTGATACGGACCGGGTGATGACCTGCGCGCACGTTGTCGTCTCAAGCACAGACGGAGCGGTCCGGGAGCCACTGTGGGTCGCCTTCCCCATGGCCAGCGAGTGTCCGCGGAGACAAGTCGCCGAGGTATTCGTTGAGCACTCGCCGCCTGTGAAGGACCTGGCTGTGCTGGTTCTCCAGGAGCCGGTGCCGTCCGGGGTGGAGACGGCGCCGCTGCGGTGCCCGAAGCCCGCGGACCTGGCGAGCCGTCGGTGGGAGGCATTCGGGTTCCCTGAGGAAGATCCGTTAGGGGACTACGTTGGCGGCACGGTCGGGGCTGCTCTTGCGTATGGGTGGATCCGCCTGGACACCAAGTCCCGCTATCTCGTGCGGCAGGGATTCAGCGGCGGGGGCCTGTGGTCGGAGGATTACAAGGCGGTGGTCGGGGTTGTGGGACAGGCGCACAGCAACGGCGACGGCCGGGCCATCACGCTGCACCGGGCGGACCAGCTCTTCCCGAACCAAAGGCTTGCGGACCTGGCCGAAAGATTTTCGGCGAAGGTAGTTGGCGAGGTAGCCCTGGAACAGTGGGGCTGGACCCTGGCGCGCGACCCGGAAGGTATCCGGCACTGGCGGCCGCGGGCCCGGGGCGTGAGCGTTGAGAGCGAGCACGGCTTTCGGTTCCGCGGCCGGAGGGCGGCGCTCACCCGGATCGTGCGATGGCTGGACCGCGCCGAGCCGGACCCGCGGGTGCTCGTCGTCACCGGCTCCCCGGGGGTCGGGAAGTCCGCCGTGCTCGGCAGGATCGTCACCACTGCGGACGCCGCTATCCTCGCGTCGCTTCCGCCCGGCGATGAGGCCGTCCGCGCGCACCCGGGGTCGGTGAGCTGCGCGGTCCACGCCAGGGCAAAGACCGCGCTGGAGGTCGCGGAAGAGATCGCCCGCGCCGCGTCAGCCAGGCTGCCCGAGGAAACCGATGACCTGGCACCCGCCGTCCGGGACGCGCTGGATGAGCGCCCTGACCGGCGGTTTAACGTGATCATCGACGCACTCGACGAGGCCGCTAACCCAGCGCAGGCGCGGGCCATCATCGAGGGGGTGGTGCTGCCGCTGGTGGAGACATGCTCCGCTGTCGGCGCGCAGGTCGTCGTCGGCACCCGTCGGCGCGACGACGGCGGTGACCTCCTCGGCCTGTTCGGCGGCGCCCTGAGCGCAATCGACCTGGATGAGCGCGAGTACTTCGCTGAGGAGGACCTGGCCGAGTACGCGATGGCGTCACTGAAGCTAGAAGGCGACGAGCGGCTGGGCAACCCCTACGCCGACGACGCGCTTGCTGCCCCGCTCGCCAGCAAGATCGCCAAGATGTCCGAGCGGAACTTCCTGGTTGCCGGCCTGATCGCCCGAACCCACGGCCTAGACGATGAGAAGGCCGCCGACCCGGAAGAGCTTAGGTTCACGGCCACCGTGGACTCGGCCCTGGACACCTACCTTCAGCGTCTCAGCCCGGTTGCGGGATTGCCGGCACGCTGTGCGCTGACCGCTCTCGCCTTCGCGGAGGCACCGGGACTGCCCCCCGAGCTGTGGCAGCTGGCGGTAGAGGCCATTTACAGAACGCGTGTCAGCGCTGAAGACCTGACGCGATTCGCCAGGTCGTCGGCGGCTAACTTCCTGGTGGAAGCCGGCGGCGAGGCTGCCGCAGAACCTCTCGGCACCGGGGCTACGGCAGTGTGGCGGCTGTTCCACCAAGCGCTTAGCGACGCCCTGCTGCGCGCGCGGTCTGATGTCATGCCGCCTGCCTATGACGAGCGAGCGCTCACCCTGGCGTTCACCAGGCATGGCCGACTGAGCAAGTGGGAGGATGCCCCGGGTTACCTGCTCCGCTCGTTGCCCGGCCATGCCAATATTGCCGGGCAGGTTGATGAGCTCCTCGGCGACGACGCCTACCTGTTGCACGCCGACCTTCGGCGGCTGATGCAGGTCGCTGACGGTGCCTCGTCAGCGCGGGGACGTCGCCGTGCCCGGCTGCTGCAGCTGACGCCGCGGGCTATCACCGCTGGTCCCGGAGAGCGCGCTGCCTTTTTCAGCGTCACCGAGGCCCTGGAGAACCTGGGCACCAGCTATCGCGACGGCGGCTGGGATGCCCCTTACCACGCCCGATGGGCTTCGGTGAGGCCACACGTCCTGGACGGCCACCAGGCCCCGGTTCATGACGTGTGCCCGGTCACCGTGGCCGGCCGGGCGCTGCTGGCCAGCGCCGGCGGCGACCGCACGGTGCGGATCTGGGACCCCGAGACCGGCAAGCAGCGCGCCGTCCTGGACGGCCACCAGGCCGCGGTCAACGGCGTGTGCCCGGTCACCGTGGCCGGCCGGGCGCTGCTGGCCAGCGCCGGAGGCGACAGCACGGTGCGGATCTGGGACCCCGAGACCGGCAAGCAGCGCGCCGTCCTGGACGGCCACCAGGCCGCGGTCAACGGCGTGTGCCCCGTCACCGTGGCCGGCCGGGCGCTGCTGGCCAGCGCCGGAGGCGACGGCACCGTGCGGATCTGGGACCCCGAGACCGGCAAGCAGCGCGCCGTCCTGAACGGCCACCAGGCCGCGGTCAACGGCGTGTGCCCCGTCACCGTGGCCGGCCGGGCGCTGCTGGCCAGCGCCGGCGCCGACGGCACGGTACGGATCTGGGACCCCGAGACCGGCAAGCAGCGCGCCGTCCTGGAAGGCCACCAAGCCGAAGGCCACCAAGCCTGGGCCAACGACGTGTGCCCGGTCACCGTGGCCGGCCGGGCGCTGCTGGCCAGCGCCGGCGCCGACGGCACGGTACGGATCTGGGACCCCGAGACCGGCAAGCAGCGCGCCGTGCTGGAAGGCCACCAGGCCTGGGCCAACGACGTATGCCCGGTCACCGTGGCCGGCCGGGCGCTGCTGGCCAGCGCCGGCGCCGACGGCACGGTACGGATCTGGGACCCCGAGACCGGCGAGCAATGCGCCGTCCTGAAAGGCCACCCGGCCGCGCTTCACGGTGTGTGCCCCGTCACCGTGGCCGGCCGGGCGCTGCTGGCCAGCGCCGGCGCCGACAGCACGGTGCGGATCTGGGACCCCGAGACCGGCGAGCAGCGCGCCGTCCTGCAAGGCCACCCCTCCGCGGTCAACGGTGTATGCCCGGTCACCGTGGCCGGCCGGACGCTGCTGGCCAGCGCCAGCGGCGACAGCACGGTACGGATCTGGGACCCGGAGACCGGCGAGCAGCGCGCCGTCCTGGAAGGCCACCAGGCCTGGGCCAACGACGTGTGCCCGGTCACTGTGGCCGGCCGGGCGCTGCTGGCCAGCCGGGCGCTGCTGGCCAGCGGCGGCGACGACGGCACGGTGCGGATCTGGGATCCCGAGACCGGCGAGCAGCGCGCCGTCCTGGACGGCCATCCGGCCGCGGTCAACGGCGTGTGCCCGGTCACCGTGGCCGGCCGGGCGCTGCTGGCCAGCGCCGGCGCCGACCGCACCGTGCGGATCTGGGATCCCGAGACCAGCGAGCAGCGCGCCGTCCTGAAAGGCCACCAGGCCGCGGTCAACGGCGTGTGCCCGGTCACCGTGGCCGGCCGGGCGCTGCTGGCCAGCGCCGGCGCCGACCGCACCGTGCGGATCTGGGACCCCGAGACCAGCGAGCAGCGCGCCGTCCTGCAAGGCCACCAGGCCGCGGTCAACGGCGTGTGCCCCGTCACCGTGGCCGGCCGGGCGCTGCTGGCCAGCGCCAGCGCCGACAGCACCGTGCGGATCTGGGACCCCGAGACCAGCGAGCAGCGCGCCGTCCTAAAAGGCCACCAGACCTGGGCCAACCGCGTGTGCCCGGTCACCGTGGCCGGCCGGACGCTGCTGGCCAGCGCCAGCGGCGACGGCACGGTGCGGATCTGGGACCCCGAGACCGGAGCGTGCCTGCTAACCGTGCCTACGCACCACACAGCCCTGGCGGTTGAGTGGACAGCCGAGTCGCTGGCCATCGGCCTCGTCGCAGGAATCCTCGTGATCAAGTAACCGGAGCCGCGTGTCGCATCCAGGAGAGCCCTTAGTTCAGGATGAGCCGTGAGGGACGGGATGGCGTGTGCCACAGCCGGTTCCTGGCAGGAATGCCTTTCGTTTCGGTGATGATGTCGGCGCCGGTCCCGAGGTTGACGTCGTATTTCGGGAAGGCCGAGGAGGCGATCTCGACGCGGAGACGATGACCGGCGGGCAACCGCACGCAGGTGTCCCACATGGGGATCTCCACCTCGTACGTCTCACCTGGGATGACTGGCCGCTCCCGCTCAAATCCGTCCCGATAGCGGAGCCGCACCATTCCATCGCACAGCCGCTGCGCGAAGTCATCCGGGTGCACATCCACGAGCTTGGCCGTGATGTCGGTGTCGGCGGCCGAGGTATCAACGTGCGCGATCACTTTGACCGCTCCGATGATCTCGAGCGGCTCTGACAGCGGATTGCTGGTGAAAACCAGGACGTCGCCCCGGCTCTCGATGCCGTGATAGTCATCCGGGCCGGCGTTTTGCGCGCCGTTCGCGTCAGTGATGAAAGGCACCGGCCGGCCAGGGTCATGCGTCCACTCATCCGGTGGCTGATCGCTGGCAACTGGCTGGAAATCCAGCCGGCCGTCGCCGTACCGGCTGTTGGCGCGCCCGTTGCCGGAGAAATGGAAGACGGCGGACGTGGCGCCGGCGGGCGGCCAGGTCTGCGCGTCGCGCCATTCGTTGGCGCCCATGACGAAGATCCGCACCGGCGCGGGCGGCGGTTCCGGCTGGATGCCTCTGACATGCTCATCCAGGAAAGCCAGGATGCAGGCGTCAAGGTCGACAAGCGCGTCCGGGCCGAAGTCGACCTCACCCAGCGTTCGCGTGGTGTTCACGTCGTGGCCCCACGGGCCCATCAGTAGCCGCTGGCCTGCCCGGCTGGCGGCGGCCACCGCGGTGAAGTTGGCTGGCGTGCCGATCTCCTGATCGTCATACCAACCGGAGATGTGCAGCACTGGCACGTCGACCTCCGTGATCCGGTGCTGGTAACGGACCGGCTCCCACCACTCGTCCAGGGTGCGGTGCTGCAACTCCGCACGCCAGCTGGGCGAGACGAAGCCAGCCGCCTCGTCCATCGTCAACAACGGACGGTGACGGTACACGGCCATCCAGTCGACATCATCCCGGAACTGGGGCATCCGGCCATCGGTGAACCGGAGCCAGTTGATCCGCACAGGGGAGGGCAGGCCCGTCGGAATCTCCACGAACGGATCGCTGGGCGTCACCAGGCACACCATCGCGCGCAGCGCGGGTGGGTGCTCAAGCGCGGTCAGCCACTGGATGCGGCTGGCATAACTGAGCCCATAGGTCGCGACGTCGCCGGTACACCATTCCTGCGCCGCTACCCACGCGAGGACCTCAGCCCCGTCCGGACCATCGTTACGGTACGGCTGGAAAATGCCGTCGGAGTCACCACGGCCGCGGACATCGACCAAAACGAACGCATACCCGCCTTTGGCGAAAACCGCGCCGCGCTGCGACTGCCATTCACCCGTCTTGCCATACGGCGTGCGCATCACCACCGCCGGTGCGGGCAGCAGCTCAGGCAAGGCCAGGTCAGCGTAGAGCGTGATGCCCTCACGCAACGGGATCCGTACATTGAACCGGCGGGCCGCACCAAGCTCTGCCACGACACCGGATGGTACCCGCAGCGACCGGGTGGGGCGGCAGCGGCCATGTAATTGACTTCGCGGAGGCTTGCGCGGGGCAAACCGCGGCTGAGACGATGCGCGGCAGGCCGTCCGGGTTAGCGCACGCCTGCACGCGGCTGCGCTTTTTCGCACGTGCGGAAGAGGAGATCATGCTCAACCAACCGCATCACGATGGCTCGGCGCAGCATGTTCCTTGCGCAGAGCCGTCGCTTGACCAGATTATTCCAGTATTTGTGCGCGTGCCCCGCACTTGGCGTGCCACCTCGGTCCAGCTGAGGGTTGTCTGTGATGAAGACCCGGGCATGCTGCGCGCGGTCGTCGACCGCGACGACGCACACGACATATGGTGGCGCGCCGACCTGCCGGTTCACAACCCGGTAACCAAGTACCGCTTCCGGCTGGACCGGAAGTCCAGCGGCCCAGTCTGGCTGAACGGCAGCGGCGTTTGGGACCACGAGGTCACCGACAACGCCGACTTTCGGGTGACGACGTTCCCGCCGCCGCCAGCCTGGGCCGCTGACGCAGTGATTTACGAGATCTTCCCCGACCGCTTCGCCCGATCCGCCGGCGCACCCGTCCTCACCGGAGGCTCGCCTGCTTGGGCAATCCCTGCCGGATGGGATGACCCGGTGATCGGCGGCCCCCAAGCGCCGTTGCAGTTGTACGGCGGGGATTTGCGCGGTGTCGAGGATCGCCTCGACTATCTCCACGAACTCGGCGTGAACGTCATCTACGTCACTCCCTTCTTCCCAGCTCCGTCCAGCCACCGCTACAACGCCACCACCTTTAATCACGTCGACCCGCTGCTGGGCGGGGACGCCGCGCTTGCGTCCCTCTCCGCCGCACTACATCGGCGTGGAATGCGGCTGCTCGGCGACCTGACCACGAACCACTCCGGCAGTACGCATGAGTGGTTCCGCGCCGCGCAGGCGGACCCTGCTTCGGAAGAGGCAGGCTATTACTACTTCCACAGCCACCCCGACGACTACATCACCTGGTACGCCAACCCCACCACGCCCAAGTTCAATTTCGCCTCCGCCGGGCTGCGGCGCCGGCTAGTCGAGGGCCCCGGAAGCGTGGTGGCGCGCTGGCTGCGAGCGCCATACGCCCTCGACGGCTGGCGTATCGACGTCGCCAACATGACTGGCCGCTGGACGGCCGACGACTTCAATCATGAGATCGCCACGGCAATACGCGGCACCCTCACCGCAGAGCGGCCCGACGCGCTGCTGGTCGCCGAACATGCTTACGACGCCACCGCAGACCTGCTCGGCGACGGCTGGCATGCCAACGTGAACTTCGCTGGCTTCATCTCGCCGGTTTGCTCGTGGCTCGAACAGCCTGGCCACAAAGCCCGGGCCGCCGATGAGGCACCGCCCCTCCCGCCCCGCAGCGGAACCCAGATCGTCCGGACCATGCGAGAGTTCGCCGCCGGCGTGCCCTGGCGCAGCGCCGTGGCCAACATAAACTTGATCGGATCGCACGACCACGCCCGCATTCGATCTGTTGTCGGCTCCGATGAGCGCACCGCCGTCGCTGCTGGGCTGCTGTTCACCTACCCTGGCACGCCGATGCTTTACATGGGTGACGAGCTGGGCTTGCAGGCCAATGACCGCGAGGGGGCGCGGGCCCCGATGCCATGGGCCGACTCGGCCCGGTTCGCTAGCCCTCTTGCTGGGACCTATCGCGAACTGATTGCGCTGCGCCGTGATCAGCCAGCCTTGCGGCACGGTGGGCTGCGCTGGGCCCATGCCAGCGCCGACGCGATCGCGTTCTTGCGCGAGACCCCCACTGATCGCTTGCTGGTGCTTGCCACCCGCGCCGACGGCCCCCCCATCCGCCTGCCGGCAACCATCGCCCGCGCTGATCCGTTCAACTTGCACGGCGGCGGCGGCGCCACCTTTGCACACAACGAGCTGGTCCTGCCAGGCGGCGGTCCAAGCTTCCACGTCTGGTCGCTATGACCCCTCACATTCCCGACAGCCTGGAAACCGCCACTGGCCACGGCATGCTCGGCGCCCAGTTTCGGCGTAAGGTGCAACTTCTCGTTCGGCTGCGGGCGCAGACCGCCACGTGGCCCGCCAGGTCGGTGGGCCCGGCCCGGTGCCGCATACGGCGGGATCTCGTCGCCGCCGTACTGGTGGCCGAAATAGGATGTCCAGCCAAACCGGTTGCTGGCCGGAGGCCAGACCGGCACGTCGGTGCGGCTGGAGGGCGTGACCTGACGGTCGTCGAGCATCGGGTAAATGAGGAGCTGGAACGCCACGGGCAGCTCGCCGCGGTCACGGGCCGGGGCCGCACGCCGGAATGGATGGACCGCGCCGGATGCTGTCCCCTATGTACCCCTTCGGGTACCACCGCAGGAAGTCGCGGAGGCATCCCATGCACAGCAGGAACTTCAGCCGGGAGGACACCGGCGACTGGATCCGTTTCCGGACCGCGTGCGGCCGGGCGATCCAGGTTGGCCAGCTCGCCCTCGGCGGGGCCAGTCCGCCTGCCCGGCGGGTCAGCTTCGCCATCAGCGCCTCCGGGTACGGGGAAGACGGGACCTGGGCCGGGCTGACCGTCGGCGAGGCCCGCCGGCTCGCGGCGGCGCTGCTCACGTACGCCGACGCATGCGAGGACGGTGCCGGTCGCTGACGCAGTTCCGGGTCAGAAGCCCGGCCGTCAGGACGGCGTCATCCGCACACGGCATCCTTGTCCGGGTGACCAACAGATTTGGCCGCCGTAGCGAGCCGCGGACTAACCGCTCGCGGCTGGCCGCCGCGCTGGCCCTGGGACTGGCCGCCTGCGGGACGGCGGCCTGCAGTTCGCCGTCCCCGGTGGCCTCCCCGCCGGAGGCCACCAGCCACGCCGTGCCGTCAGCCCCGGTACGCAGCCCGTCCGCCCGGGCGGCCCCGACGCCGACACCGACACCGACGCCAGTGCCGCAGGTCGTGATCTCCCGGGTGCGGGCCGCGGACGGATCGGTGGTAACGGTGGCCGCCTTCCGCGGCCCGGTACAGTACGTGCTGCACAACGGCAGCGGGGATCCAGGTCCCGCCGCGGCGGGACTGGTACGAGCGGGCCCGGCGGTGACCGGCGCCGAACGGCAGCGGCTGCTCGCCGCGTTCAACGGCGGGTTCGAGCTGTCCGCCGGGGCGGGTGGCTACGAGCAGGAAGGCCACGTGATCGTCGCGCTGCGCCCTGGCCTGGCCAGCCTGGTCATCGATCGCTCGGGTCAGGCCCGGATCGGTATCTGGGGCAGCAGCGTGCCCACGCCGGGTGAGGCGGTCTACAGCGTCCGGCAGAACCTGCAGCCGCTCGTCTACCGGGGCCAGCCGACGGCGGCGTCGGCCGACCCGGGCCTGTGGGGCGCCACCCTCGGCGGCGGCGAGGACGTGGCCCGCAGCGCGGTCGGCCAGGACTCCTATGGTGACCTGCTGTTCGCGGGCAGCATGGCCGCCACCCCCGCCGATCTGGCCACCGCGCTGGCCAGCCGGGGCGCCCGGATCGCGATGGAGCTGGACATCAACCCCGAATGGGTCCAGCTCGACGTCGCGGCCACCCCGGGCGGCCCGCTGACCGCCGCGATCCCCGGTCAGGTCCGGCTGCCCGACCAGTACCTCACCGGCTGGACCAGGGACTTCTTCGCTGTGCTGGGGCGGCCACCGGGCTGAGGTAGCAACCGGGCTGGGGTAGGAAGAAGGCGTGGCGGCCTGGATCCTGCACATGGACCTCGACCAGTTCATCGCGGCGGTCGAGGTGCTGCGCCATCCTGAGCTGCGCGGTCAGCCAGTGATCGTCGGCGGGGAAGGCGATCCGGCCCAGCGCGGCGTGGTCAGCACGGCCTCCTACGAGGCCCGCGCCTATGGGGTGCACTCGGGGCAGCCGCTGCGGACGGCGGCGCGGCTCTGTCCCGGGGCGACGTTCCTGCCGGTGGATCGCGAGGCCTACGAGGCGGTCTCTGCCGAGGTGATGGCGGTGCTGCGGGCGTCCGGCGCGGTCGTGGAGGTGCTGGGCTGGGATGAGGCGTTCCTCGGCATCGACGACGCTGACCCGGAGGGCTTCGCCCGCAGGCTGCAGCAGCTGGTCCGGGCGGCCACGCAGCTGGACAGCACGATCGGGATCGGCCAGAACCGGCTGCAGGCCAAGCTGGCCACTGGGTTCGGCAAGCCCGCCGGGGTCTTCCGGCTGACCGGCGAGAACTGGTTCGAGGTGCTGGGCGACCGGCCCACCGACGCGCTGTGGGGCATCGGCGCCAAGACCGCCCGGCGGCTGCGGGACCTCGGCCTGCACACGGTGCGCGAGCTGGCCACGGCCGACCCTGGCGCGCTGGCCCAGCAGCTCGGCCCGGCCACCGGGCCGTGGCTGGTGCTGACCGCGCAGGGCCGCGGCGGGCGCGAGGTCGACGCCGGGCCCTACGTGGCCCGGTCACACGGCCGCGAGGTCACCTTCCAGGAGGACATCGGGGACTGGGCGCGGGTCACCGAGGAGGTGGCGCGGCTGGCCGGGGTGGTGGCGCACGAGCTGGCCACGGAGCAGCGGCCCGCTGTCCGGGTCGTTGTCAAAGTCCGGTACGCGCCGTTCGTTACCCAGACACACGGCCAGCCGCTGGCCGCGCCCACCGTGGACGCGGACCCGCTACGGCAGGCCGCGCTGGCCGCACTGGAGAAGTTCACCGGCCGCCGCCCCGTGCGCCTGCTCGGCGTGCGGGCCGAGTTCAGCCCGCCGGCCTGAGCGTCAGCCGGGCGTCGTAAGGCCGCCGGCCCGGCGGAGCTGGATGAGCAGGCCCAGCCCGGCCAGCAGGGCCACGCCGCCGAGACCGAGCATCCACCCCTGCTGCAGGCCGGCGGTGCCCCCGCCCCCGGTCTGCGGGGCGCCCTGGGGCATCTTGGTCACCGACACCCCCAGCTCGGACGCGGCCTGCTCAGCCAGCTTGAGGTGCATATTCAGCATCGGCATGGCCGCGCTGGCGTAGTCCCTGACCTTCCAGTTGCTGCCGTCGGCCACTTCCTGCTGGAACAGCGCGATGGCCTGCTCGTGGGCGACGATGCTGGCCTGGGCGAACGCGACGGCGAGGTTGGTCCCGGACTGCGACTCGATCTGGGACGCCTCCCCCAGCTGCCGGGAACTGGGGCTGGCCGGGATCGAGACGTTGAGCATGGCGGACAGCTGCCGCAGGTCAGCCAGCGCCTTGGTGTGGTCGCTGACGTAACGGGCGGCCACCCCGTCCAGCGGCTCCTCCACTCTCAGCTCCAGGTTCCTGCTGATGGACAGCTCGGCAATGTTGGCCTGGGCCGCCGCGGTTATAAAGGCGCGGTCCTGGTCCGACACCGTTAAGGTAGCGGGCCGCGCGGTCGTGCCCAGCGCCGGGCCGGCCAGCGCAGCAGCGGAGAAAAGCCCCGCCGAAACGGCGAAACAGGCCACGGCCGTGCTGCGGACGAGACGGGCGCCGGGCTTCCGGTGGAGCTTCATCAGAAATGCGCCCGGGAAGCCCCTGGCTTCAGCCATGGGGAGGAACGGGCGCGCCTCCCTTCACAAAGTAGTGGTGTGGAATGTGAAGCATGGCGAGGATGGTGAAGCGGGCGTACAGGTACCGCTTCTACCCGGCCCCGGCGCAGGCTCAGGAGCTTGCGCGGACGTTCGGCTGCGCCCGCAAGGTGTGGAACCTGGCCCTGGACGCGCGCACCACGGCGTGGTACCAGCGGCAGCAGCGGGTCGGCTACGTGCAGACCTCCGCGCTGCTGACCGAATGGAAACGGTCGGAAGACCTCGCGTTCCTGAACGAGGTGTCCTCGGTCCCGTTGCAGCAGGCGCTGCGGCACTTGCAGGGCGCGTTCGCGGCGTTCTGGGACAAGCGGGCCCGCTACCCGAAGTTCAAGTCCCGCAAGAAGTCCCGCGCCTCGGCGGAGTACACCCGCAGCGCGTTCCGCTACCGGGACGGGCACCTCTGGCTGGCGAAGATGGACGCGCCGCTGGACATCCGCTGGTCCCGGCCGCTGCCCGAGGGCGCGGAACCGTCCACGGTCACGGTCAGCCGGGACGCGGCCGGGCGCTGGTTCGTGTCCCTGCTGTGCGAGTGCCCCATCAGCCCGCTCCCGCCATCCGGTACGACGGTCGGCATTGACGCGGGCCTCACCTCCGTGGTCACCCTGTCGACCGGGGAGAAGATCACCAACCCCCGCCATGAGCGGCGGGACCGGGCGCGGCTGGCCCTGGCCCAGCGCCGGCTGGTCCCGCAAGACCAAAGGCTCTGAGAATCGGGCCAAGGCCCGGGTCAAGGTGGCCCGGGTGCATGCCCGGATCACCGACCGGCGCCGGGACTACCTGCACAAGCTTTCGACCCGGCTCGTCCGTGACAACCAAACGGTCGTGATCGAGGATCTGAACGTTGCCGGGATGCTCCGCAACCACTCCCTGGCCCGCGCCATCTCCGGTGCGGCCTGGTCGGACCTGCGGGGCATGCTGGAGTACAAATGCGACTGGTACGGGCGTGACCTGATCGTGGCCGATCGCTGGTTCCCGTCCAGCAAGACGTGCTCCGATTGCGGGCACCAGATCGGCGCGCTGCCGCTCAGCATCCGCGAATGGGTGTGCCCTGCGTGCGGGGTGCGCCACGACCGGGACATCAACGCAGCGCGCAACATACGTGCCGCCGGGCTGGCGGTCCAAGCCTGTGGAGACGGTGTAAGACCTCAACGGAGTACTCCGGGCGGGCAGTCGTCGGCGAAACAGGAACCCCAGCGGGTGACCGCTGGAATCCCCCGGCTTTAGCCGTGGGGAGGATGTCAAGATGCCTCCATTGAACTCGCGTGGACCGGTATGCGTACTTAGAGGCAGAAGCCGAAGCCGTCTTACCGCTCTATGAAGGGAAACGGCGCGCGGCGGAAACCGGTTCGGCTATCCGGCAATGCATTTTGCCGAATGGCCCGGGCCGGGCCAGCTGGCCCAGCGAGAATCGGAGCTTCGATGGCCCGCACGCAGGACAATTCTGGCCGGTTCGCTGCGTTTCGCCGAGCCCGGAGAAGCCGGAAGGGGGCTTTAATTGCGGCCGCCGTCCTGATTGCCGGTGGCGGCACCGCCATCGGCGTGGCCCTCGGCAGCCAGCACCACGCGCCGCAGCCGGGCCAGACCGCCGCCGGCATTACGGGCCCGGGCACGCCAGGAGCCACCGGCGGAAAGGCCCCGGCCTCGTCGCTGCCACTGCCCTGGTCGGGTGAGACCGCTCAGCAACTGGAGGCGGCCGAGGGGCCCACCCTGCCGCGCTCGGCGCCAGAAACCCTGACCGTCGCCGCCGTCGGCATCAGCTCGAAGCTGCTGCACCTCGGGCTGGTCAGCGACGGCACAATGCAGGTCCCGCCGCTGTTCGGCCAGCCCAGTGAGGCCGGCTGGTATGAGTACTCCCCCACCCCCGGGCAGATCGGGCCGTCCGTCATCGTCGGCCACATCGACACCGGCAAGGGGCCGTCGGTGTTCTACCGGCTCGGCGCGATCCGCCCCGGGGCCGAGGTGGACGTCGGGCTGGCCGACGGGACCACGGCGGTGTTCCGCGTGACCGGCGTGCGCCAGTACAGCAAGGCCAGTTTCCCGTCCCGTACGGTCTACGGCCCGACGAGCAATGCCGCCCTGCGGCTCATCACGTGCGGTGGCGATTTCGATTACACCACCGGCCACTACCTGAGCAGCACAGTGGTTTTCGCCTCGCTGGTGTCCAGCCGTTCCTAGTGCCCCAAATGAGGCCAGCCCGTCCTAGTGCCCCAAATGAGGCCAGCCCGCACCTGGCCACCGCAATGCGGGAAAACCGCCACAGTTCCCTGAGGCCGGGTCACAGTTCCAGGAAAATGGTGACGGGCCCGTCGTTGACCAGGCTGACCTTCATGTCGGCACCGAATACGCCGGTCTCGACGCGGGCCCCGAGATCGCGCAGGGCGGAAACCACGGCGGCGACGAGCGGTTCGGCGACCGGGCCGGGCGCGGCCGCCAGCCAGGAGGGGCGGCGGCCCTTACGGGTGTCGGCGTACAGCGTGAACTGGCTGATGACGAGCAGCGGCGCGCCGACGTCGGAGCACGATTTCTCCCCGTCGAGGATGCGCAGGTGCCACAGCTTGGCCGCCAGCTTCGCGGCCTTTTCCGGCGTGTCATCGTGGGTGACCCCCACCAGAACAAGCAGGCCTGGCTCGCCGATGGCCCCCACCACGTGCCCGTCGACGGCCACGCTGGCCTGGCTGACCCGCTGTGCCACCGCCCGCACCGTGTACACCTCCCGCCGGGCCTGCCTGCCCGCGCGCCCGCCTCGCTGGGAGCAGGATAGCTAGTGCACGGTCGCGGCCCGGTCCCTGAGGCTCATCTGGCCGCTGTTGCGCCTGTGGCCGCGGCCGGGCCCAGGGCCCGCAGCGGCACACGGGACCAGGCCGGACCCGCACGCGGCCCTGCTCGTCCGGCGGCCGGGCCGGACCCCACTCAGCTCTGCTTGGCCTCCGGGCGAATTGCCAGGGCCCGGTTTGCCGGTTTGCGGGCCGGGTAGCCGGTCCTCGGATTGATGGGTATACCTCCGGCCCTTGCCGTACCGAAGGAGAGCTAATGGCGCAGATCGCATCCGAGCTGCTGATTGAGCGGCTGGCCGACTGGGGGGTCGATACGGTGTTCGGCCTGCCTGGTGATGGCATCAACGGGATCATGGAAGGCCTGCGCCGGCACTCCGACCGGGTGCGGTTCGTCCTCGTGCACCACGAAGAAGCCGCCGCGTTCATGGCCACCGCCTACGCCAAGTCGACCGGCAAGCTCGGCGTCTGCCTGGCCACGTCCGGCCCCGGCGCCATCCACCTGCTGAACGGCTTGTACGACGCCAAGCTCGACCACATGCCGGTGCTGGCGATCACCGGGATGCAGGAGACCTCTGTGCTGGGCACCGGCTACCAGCAGGAGGTGCACACCGACAAGCTGTACGCCGATGTGGCCGAGTACAACCTGGTGGTGGAGAACCCCGCGCAGCTGCCCGGCGTGGTGGACATCGCGATCCGCACCGCGCTGGCCCGCCGCGGCGTCGCGCACCTGAGCTTTCCCAACGACCTGCAGGTGGCCGACGCGAACCAGGATCCGTACCAGCATGTGGCGCCGGCCCGGCCGCCGGCGACCGCGCCGATCTACCTGCCGCCCCCCGGGCGGGCCCGGACCGAGGATCTCGACGCCGCGGCGCGGGTGCTGAACGAGGGCGAGAAGGTCGCGGTGCTGGCCGGGGCCGGGGCGCTGCACGCCCGCGAGGAGGTACTCACGGTGGCCGACCGGCTCGGCGCCCCGGTCATCAAGACCCTGGCCGGCAAGGCGGTGATCCCCGACGACTCCGAGTACGCGGTCGGCGGGATCGGGCTGCTCGGCACCCGGCCCGGTGAGGATCTGGTCGAGGACTGCGACACCCTGTTCATGATCGGCACCAACTTCCCATACACCCAGCACCTGCCGCAGCCCGGCAAGGTACGGGTGGTACAGATCGACGCCGACCCCACCCGGGCGGGCGTCCGGATGCCGACCGAGGTGCCGGCGATCGGGGATGCGAAGGACAGCCTGCAGGCGCTGATCCCGTTGCTGACCCGCAAGTCCGACCGCGGCCACGTGGAGAAGTACCAGAAGGCGATGGCCAAGTGGCGAGCGGACATGGACGACCTGGAGTCGCCCAAGCGCAGCCCGATCGCACCCCAGTACCCGGTCGGCGTGCTCGACGACCTCGCCGCCGATGACGCGATCCTGACCTGTGACAGCGGTACGATCGCGACCTGGGCCGCCCGGCACTGGACGATCCGCGGGAACCGGCAGTTCTACCTGTCGGGCAACCTGGCCACCATGGCCCCCGGCCTGCCGTATGCGATCGGTATCCAGCACGCCTTCCCGGGGCGGCAGGTGATCGCCTACGTCGGCGACGGCGGCTTCGCGATGCTGATGGCCGAGTTCCTCACCGCGGTCCGCAACGAGCTGCCGGTCAAGGTGATCATCAACAACAACGGCTCGCTCGGGCAGATCCTGTGGGAGCAGATGGTGCTGGGCTACCCCGAGTACGGGGTCCGGTTCCCGCAGCCGGTCGCGGACTTCGCCGCCTGGGCCACCGCGTGCGGCGGCTACGGCGCGAAGGTCGACAACCCCAAGAAGGTCGAATCGGCGATCAAGGACGCGCTGGCCTTCGACGGCCCGGCCATCGTCGACATCGACGTGGACCCCAACGAGCCACCGCTGCCCGGCAAGGTCGCCTACGACCAGGCCAAGAAGTTCGCCCAGGCCTTCCTGAAGGGCCAGCCGCACAAGGCCGCGATCGCTACCACGCTGTTCAAGGACAAGATCGAGCAGCTCGGTCGCTGAACAACTCGGTCATCAACGTCCTGGGCACCGGCCGCTGTGGCGCCCGCCGCCGCGGCCGGTGCCTTTCTGTGCCTCTGTGCAGGGCCGGAACTTCTGCTATCTCGACACCCAACTCAACCGGCTGGGCAGCCCGGCCTTCATGCACCTGCCGATCAACGCAGACGCGGCGGGCGGAGCGGGGCGGCTTCCCCAGCTCGGTGCGGGAAAGCCGCCCAGGGTCATCTCGGGCCAGGCGTCGTACGCTGGCGGAGGCGCCGTGCTGACGGAGACAGGGCGCGCGGAGGAGGCGGTTGTGGCCGAGGTGGCGTGGAGTCCGCGAGCGATGTGGACGCTGTTCGAGCCGGTCCATGCGATCACGTACTTCGCACCCGAGGCGCGGTCGGCGTTCGAGGCGGCCGGCCTGCGCGGATTCTGGCGAGGGTATTTCGCGGGCCGGGCCGCGCCACTGGGGGCCGCCGGCCCGGAGGTCGTGACCGCGTCGTTCTATGCCTTTGCTCCGGCCATGGTCGAGCGCGCGATCCCCGCGGTCTGGGCGCTTGCCCCGCCGGCCACGACGCTGCAGGCCCGCCAGGACGGCGCGATCGCGGCGCTGCGCCGGCTGCTGGCCGGGCTGGAAAAGCAGACCGTGCTGGCCGCGGAGCGGCTGGGCCAGGTCACAGCCGGCCTGGACTGCGCGGGGCGGGTGCTGGCGGCGGCCAACACTGCGCTGCCGCAACCGGACAGCGCGCTGGCCGAGGACGACGGGGCGATCGCCCGGCTGTGGCAGGCGGCCACCATCCTGCGCGAGCATCGGGGCGACGGGCACTTCGCGGCCCTGACGGCGGCCGGCATTGACGGGTGCGAGGTCCTGGTCCTGCGCTGCGCCCTGACCATGCGGCGCGAAGACCTCCAGCCCATCCGCGGCTGGACCGACGAGCAGTGGGATGCGGCCCGGGCGCGGCTGACGGAGCGGGGGCTGATCAGGCCGGACGGCGAGATCACCGCCGCGGGCCGGGAAGCGCACGCCGCCGTGGAAGAGGCCACCGACCGCGCCGCCGCACGGCCCTGGCAGCAGATCGGGGCGGACGCCACGGCGCAGGTCGCGGAGGCGCTCCTGCCGCTCGCGCAGGCCTGCGCCCGCGAGGTCCCCTACGCCAACCCGATCGGTGTGCCCCCGCCCGGGCCCGCGGCCGGCTAGGCTGGCGAGGTTATTGCGCTGGGTTTATTGCGCTGGGTTTATTGCGCTGGGTTTATTGCGCTGGGTTTATGGCGCTGGGCTTTATTGCGCTGGGGTTATTGCGCTGGGGGCCGGGGGGGTGCCGGGGAGGCCGGGCGTGGAGTGGTCCCAGTCGGACAGCAGCGTGCGGAACGCGGCGACGAGCGCGATGGGCTGGTCCAGCATCACGTGGTGGCCGGCGGCGGGAATCTCGATGAGCGGGGCCACCCGGCCCAGCCGGTCGTACATCACCTCACTCATCTGCTGGGACATGATGCCGTGCTCGGCCCGGAACAGCGCCACCCGGCAATCCAGCCGCGTCAGCAGGTGCGTGCCCAGCTGCGTGCGGCCGAAGATGCGCGGGTCGAACTTCCACGTCCAGCCGCCGTCGGTCTCCCGGACGGACGTCTCGGCTACATGCCGGGTGATGTAGCGCAGCGTCGGCTGGTCAGGGATCGGGCGGAACCGGGCGATGGCCGCCTCCCGGGTGGGGTAGACCCGCAGCGGGCCGAACGCGCGGTGCTCCCGGGCCGCCTGCTCTTCGGGGGTCAGGTTACGGACCGGGGAGTCGACGATCACCGCCCCGGCGATCCGGGAGCCGTACAGGCTGGCCAGCCGCAGCGTGACGAACCCGCCCATGCTGTGCCCGATCACGGTGGGCGGGCCGGTGATCCCGGCCGCGCCGGCCACCGCGAGCACCTCGCGCGCCCAGGAGTCGAGGCTGTAGGTCTCCCGCCGCCCACTGTCCCCGTGCCCGGACAGGTCGAGCGCGGCGACCCGGCGGCCCGGCGTCATCAGCGGGGCGATGTGATCCCACCAGCGGGAGTGCGCCGCGCCGCCGTGCACCAGCACGATCCCGGGGCCGCCCGGCTGCCCCCAGGCCCGGTAGGCGACCGCGGTGCCTTCCACGTCCACCCGGCCAAGTTCGGCAGGAGTGGCCAGCGCGGTCGTGAACCAGTCCGGCGGCGCGGCGTCGGCAGCAGCATCGTCAGTGCGGGTCATGAGCAGAAGGGAACCACATCCGGCCAGTCCGCGGCCGCCCGGACCACCCGGATATGGCCGTCGGTCGTGACCCGGAGCCTGCTGGGCTCGCCGGCGGGGGCGGCGGTCATGCGCCGCTGACCTCCTCGGCCACGTCCCGCGGCACAGCGACGCCGGAGTGCGGGCGATGCGGCGACCGCGGTAGTCACTGGTTGACCAGTCACTAAAAGGACGTCTGCGAGCCCTCCTGCTACCGCGGCGCCGCCGCCAGCCGCACTACCTGGATACCGGGGTTCCTGGCCGCGCCGGCGCCAGCCGCACTGGCCTGGGACCCCGAGGTCCCGGCTTGAGTGGCCTCAGCGGCCGCGACCGCTCGGTCGCGGTGACTCCCGGACCGTGACATGATGACTTTCGGTAACTGATTGGCCACGCACGGGGGTAGCGGGCGTGAAGCAATCTGACGATCACCTGTTCGCGGGGCTGCTTGAGGCGGCTCCGGACGCCATGATCTGCGTCGCCGCTGACGGGCGGATCGCTCTGGTCAACGCCCAGGCCGAGCACCTGTTCGGATACCGGCGCGACGAGCTGATCGGCCAGCCCATGGAGATTCTCGTGCCGGACGGAGCGCGGGCCGTGCACCCGGAGCACCGGGCCAGGTACATGCCAGCGCCGACGCCGCGGCCGATGGGCGCGGGGATAGAACTGTCCGCCCGCCGCAAGGACGGCACCACGTTCCCGGCCGAGATCTCCCTGGCCGCCGTCGACACCGACGAGGGCATCCTGGTCACCGCCGCGGTCCGGGACGTGACCGAGCGGCGGGAGACCCAGGCCGAACGGGAACGGCTCAAGGCCCGGGACGTGACCGAGCGGCGGGAGCTCCAGGCCGAACGGGAACGGCTCAAGGCCCAGGACGAGCGGGAGCGGTGGAGGGTCACCTGCACCAGTCACAGCGGCTGGAGAGCCTCGGCCAGCTGGCCGGCGGGGTGGCGCACGACTTCAACAACCTGCTCGGGGTCATCTCCAACTACGCGGCCTTCGTCAGCGAGGAAGTCGCCAAGGAATCCGCCGCAGGTGCGCTGGCAAGCCGTCCGCGACGGACATCGAGCAGGTCGAGAAGGCCACCCAGCAGGCCGCCGTGCTGACCCACCAGCTGCTGGCGTTCGCGCGCCGCGAGGTGGTCCAGCCGCGCGTGCTCAGCCTCAACGACGTGATCGCGGGCGTCGAGCAATTGCTGATCCGCACCCTCGGCGAGCACATCGAGCTGGTCACCACCTGGCGCGCCGACCTTCGCCCGGTGCTCGCCGACGCCGGCCAGATCGAGCAGGTGCTGGTCAACCTCGCGGTGAACGCCAGCGACGCCATGCCCGGCGGCGGGAAACTGACCATGAAGACGACCAACACGCAGGTCGACGAGGCATACGCAGCCGACCGGGCCAACCTGAGTCCGGGCAGGTACGTGAGCCTGAAGGTCAGCGACACCGGCACGGGGATACCCAAGGACGTCATCGAGCGGGTCTTCGAGCCGTTCTTCACCACCAAGCCCAAGGGCGAGGGTACCGGCCTCGGGCTGGCCACCGTGTACGGCATCATCACCCAGGCCGGCGGGACCGTGCGGATTCACTCCGAGCCCGGGATCGGCACCACCTTGACGGTGCTGCTGCCCGTCACGAGCGGACCGACGGCGCGGCAGCAGCCGCCGCCCGCGGAACCCGGCGGCCGCGGCGAGATCGATCCTGATCGTGGAGGACGAGCCCGCGATGCGGGAGGTCACCCGGCGGATGCTGGCCCGCAGTGGCTACCACGTGCTGTCCGCCGCCACCGGCACGAAGCGGTGGGCATCCTCGCCGCCAGCAGCAGCACATCGACGTGCTGCTGACCGACGTGATCATGCCGAGGATGCTGGGCAAGGAACTCGCCGACCGGGTCCGCGGCCTGCCAGCCGGACGTCCGGGTGGTTTTCATGTCCGGCTACACCCAGGGCCTGCTGAGCGCGCAGGACGTGCTGGAACCCGGGGTTTACCTCATCGAGAAACCATTCTCCGAAAGCGCCCTCCTCACAAAACTGCACGAAGTCCTCAGCGCTCACAACTAGCCAGCCCGGCACGGCGTACGCCCCGGCCACAGCACCGGCCAGCACCCGGGCGACCTGCCCGAGCCATCCGCAGGCCACGGCAGACAGGTAGCTATTTGTGTAAGCTTCGATACGCTAAGTAGTAATGATGAAAGGGTACGGCGCCGCGTGTCGAGGATCCTGGTGGTCGATGACGAGCCGGACCAGCGTTTCCTGCTCCGGAGGATCTTCAGCGGGCCGGGCACGAAGTGAGCGAAGCCAACGATGGCGCCGCTGCGCTGCGGGCCGTGCGGGAGTCGGCACCGGATCTGGTGGTGACCGACGTGATGATGCCGGTCATGGACGGCGCGGAGCTTATCCGCTGCCTGCGGGCTGACCCAGCGACGGCGCACATCCCGATTCTGGCCGCGAGCGGGGACACCCATCTCGCGGGTGCCGCGGACGCGGTCGTGCCCAAGCCGTATGACTGGCGTCACCTCGCTCGCGGTCGCGGACGCCTTGCTGAAAGAAGGACGTGGTCAGAGTTGAAGCGGATGACTACCGGAGTCGCCGGGCTGGACCTGGTGCTCAACGGCGGCCTGGAGCCGGGGGCGGTAGTGGTCGTGGCCGGCGCCCCGGGCACCGGCAAGACGATCCTGGCCCAGCAGATGTGCTTCGCCAACGGCACCGCCGAGCGCAAGTGCGTCTACTACACGACGGTTTCCGAGCCGCACACCAAGCTGGTCAGGCACCTGGAGCAGTTCACCTTCTTCGACCCGCAGGCCCTGGGCACCCGAGTCGAGTACATCCACCTGGGTGACTTCCTGCGGCCTGCACGCCAGGACGGGCTGGAGCCCCTGGTGTCGGAGATCGTCAGGAAAACGCTGGCGGAGGAACCTGCCATCGTGGTGGTCGACAGCGCGAAGATGCTGCGCGATTTCGCCGATGAACGCGAGTTGCGCGCCGCGCTGTATGACCTGACCGGCCGTATCTCGCAAACCGGCACGGTGCTGCTGCTGGTTGGCGAGTACACGCCGGAGGAACTGCGAAACGGCATCGAATTCTCGCTGGCTGACGGCATCATCCAGCTCGAGTATGAGTCCCGCGAGCCGGTCGACCGGCGGTGGCTGCGGATAGTGAAGATGCGCGGCGGAAGCTCTCGGGCAGGCAAGCACACGTTCCGGATCGGCTCGGGCGGCGTCAAGGTGTTCCCGCGCATAGAGACACTGATCCCGGATGTGGTTACGGCGGTGTCCGGCCAGGTCCCCAGCGGGATCCCCGGCCTCGATGAGCTGATGAACGGCGGAGCGAAGCAGGGTGACGCCACCCTGGTCACCGGACCCTCGGGCGTGGGCAAGACGATCTTCGGGCTGCGCTGGCTCACCCAGGGAATGGAGCGGGGAAAGCGCTGCCTGTACGTCACGTTCCAGGACACCGCCGGTCAGCTCGTCGGCGTGGCTGCCGCGTTCGGCTGGGACCTCACATCAGCCGACGCTGCCGAGAACGTCTCGATCTCCTATGTCCCGATGGGCGATCTGGACCTCGACGTCCTGGCCACCGCCGTGCGCTCCGAACTCCGTGCGCATCGCGACCAGCCGGATTGTCATCGACAGCCTCGCCGAACTGGCCTTCGCCGCCCGTGAAGAAGAGCGTTTCCCCGCCTACATGCGCAGTCTCGTCGGGCTCGTCCGGGCGGCAGGCAGTTCCTTGCTGATCACGAGCGAAACCGCCGTCCACGGGCCTGCCGCCAACGCGATGGACGGGCTCCTGTTCCTGTTCGACAACGTCATCGACCTGCGCTACATCGAAGACGGCTCCCTGGTAGGCCGGGCCGTGCACGTCGCCAAGATGCGCAGCAGCTGGCACGAGATGACGCTGAACAGCGTCAGCATCACCGATCGCGGCCTCGTGGTCGGGAACGAACTCGAAGGCGTGACCGGGCGCCTCGGCTGGAGCGCGCTGCGAACACAGGGCCCGCTGAAACCCGTCCGGCCCGTCGCCAGAAGTTCGGCCGGACCTTCCTGAGCCCTGACTCCCCAGCCATAAGCGGCCGGTCGTGGACCTCGCCGGCTGCACCGCGGCACTCGGCAGCGGCGACTAGGACTCGAGGTCAGCTGACCGCGCTAGCACCCAGCCTGTGGGCCAAGGGCTTGCCCCGGGCAGCCAGGGAGAATGATCAGGCATCAGCACCCGGCAGCCCGCTGGCGACGCCGACCGTGGCAGCCGCAGCCCTGGGTAAGCACTTCGTCCGGAGACCTCCGCTTGTCAGGATCGCCTCGTTGCTGGAACGATGGGGCCGTGAAACTGGGGATCCTGTGCGGCGGCGGCCCCGCCCCGGGGATGAACTCGGTCATCTCTGCAGCCACGATCGAGGCCCGGAACTCCGGGTGGGACGTCCTCGGGATCATGGACGGCTTCCAGCACCTCATCGAGGGCCGGATCGAGGAGGCGCGGCCCCTCTCCATCACGGACGTGTCGAGGATCCACGTCCAGGGCGGGTCGATCCTCCGGACCTCGCGGGCCAACCCGACGGTGCGCGACGAGGACGCCGCCGACCCGGACTGGAGGCTGCACGCCTGTCTGGAGTCGCTGCAGAAGCTGGGGATCGACGCGCTGGTGACGATCGGCGGGGACGACACCGCGTTCTCGGCGTCCCGGCTGGCCGAGGCGGCCGGAGGGGCCCTGCGCGTGGCGCACGTGCCGAAGACCATCGACAACGACCTGCCGCTACCGGGCGGCACGCCGACCTTCGGCTTCGAGACCGCCAGGAGCGTGGGGGTCCAGCTCGTCAACAACCTGATGACCGACGCCATCACCACCCAGCGGTGGTACCTGGTGGTGGCCATGGGCCGCTGGCCGGCCACCTGGCCGTGGGCATCGGAAAGTCGGCCGGGGCCACCCTCACGGTGATCGCCGAGGAGTTCCCCGGCGACGAGCCCATCCCGCTGTCGCGCCTGGTGGACGTCCTCGAGACCTCGATGCTCAAGCGGATCGCCCACGGCCGCCCCTTCGGCGTGGCGGTGCTCGCGGAGGGCATCGGCCTGCGCCTCCCCCCGGACGAGCTCCAGAAGGCCATGCCGGAGGCCGAGCGAGACGAGCACGGCCACGTCCGGCTGGCCGAGCTCGAGCTGGACCGCCTGCTGGCGAAGCAGGTCAAGGACCGCTTCAAGGAGCGGGGCAGAAGGTCACGGTCGAGGGCAAGAACATCGGCTACGAGCTTCGGTGCGCGCCCCCTATCCCGTTCGACATCGAGTACACCCGCGACCTCGGCTACAGCGCCGTCGACTACCTGAAGCGGGTGCTGGAGGGCGACGAGCCCGGCGGCATGGTCACGATCCAGGAGGGGCACATGGTGCCGCTGCCCTTCGGGTCGTTCAACGACCCCGAGACGGGGCGGGTGCGGATCCGGCTGGTGAACGTCGAGTCGAGCTCGTACCGGGTGGCCCGCGAGTACATGATCCGGCTGGACCGCGAGGACCTCGAGGATCCAGAGAAGCTCCGCCCGATCGCAGAGGCCTCAGGGCTCACGCCCGAGGCCTTCCGCGACCGGTACGGCTATCTCGCCGAGGGCTGAGCCCCGGCCGCCGAGCCGCCCGGACCCGTCGCAGGGAACCCCGATGAGGAAGATCATCCCTGATGATGCCGGTTCCGCCGACGGCTCATCGAGGGGCCGGAGTGCGAGCTCGACGCACTCGCGGGCACAAGGTCGACGACGAGCTGCACCGCCCTTTCAACGAGCAATTCCGGATCAGCGGTTCGCTGCTGGACGCGGCTCTGGCGCGGTTCGTGCTGGACGCGGTTACTGCAACCGCTGGCCTAGCTCCCGCCCTCCGGCCTGCGGCCCATGTTGAGCATGCGCTGCTCAAGATCCGCCCATGTCTTGCTCCACTCCCCGAGCGGGCCGAGGAGCTGCTCCAGCGTAGCAAGCTGCCCGTCGTAGGAGGACAGCTGCGCTTTCAGCGCCGCGATGCTGCGTCGCTGTGCGGCGATGCTGTCGGTGATCGAGGTCATCTGCGCCGCCGAAAGGCCGCCAGGAAGCGGAAGTACGCCAGCGGCCCGCGGCAGACCTCCGCCAGATCGGGCGAGGCCCTCCAGCCTCCGGGTGATCTCGCGGAGCTGGCCGACATATTCCTGAACCAAGCGGGGAACCAGGCCGGATGCGCTGTGCTCATCCTCGGTCATCGGCGTAATCCTTTCCGGCAAGCCCGCAGCGGCCGCTGCCTACATGCGATCATGCCAGGTCGCCTACAGGTAACGCTTCCTCCGGTCGACCAGCTTTTTAATTTCCCGCGATTGGCGTGTCCCCGCGGTGCCCGATGCGCCAGTCAGGCATCCGCTGAGCCCACGGCGCGGCGGGAGGCAACCTGCCGTTCGCGCAGGCGTCGGAGGCCCGCGTCCGCGCTGTCGCTGAGCCCACGGCGCGGGCCGGGAGGCAAGCTGCCGTTCGCGCAGGGCGCGAGCTAGCGCGTCGGCTTACAAGCGTCCCGAACCACGTACCGCGTTCCAGCCCCCCGCAACTTGTCCGGCAGCCGCCAGTACAGGTGACTCGGGGCTCATCCGCTGCAGATCCCCCGGCCCTGATGAGCGACTACCGCACAGGCCGGGGCGACCTGCAGCCCGGCCGACATTGCTGTCCCAGCTGCGAACGCTGCAGAGCCGCGCGCCCGGTCAGGCAGGTCCGCAGGGAACGCCCGGCCACCCACTCAAACAACACGCACGCCCGGAACCCGATGCTCCGCGCAGTCGTCGCTCACCAGCGTCACGAACTCACCGCCCACGTTGGCCACGACAGCCGGGACACACACGCCCTGCTGGCGCAGCCTGTGATGCCAGGCCACCTCAACCGCAGACGTCCCCTCCGGACGGACCTGCACCGCCACCCCACCCGAGGCGCGTAAACCGCCGAGGCGGTGGCGACCCGGAAAATGCTGTTGAACGACTCCGCCGCAAGCGTGACCTTCCGCGGCGCCACGTCATAGCGACGGAGGGCTTCTAGCGCCACGCCCCGTTGCCCGGACATTGCAGACCATCACGCCGCATCCCGGCCACTGGGCCCACCGGCACAACCAACCGAGTTTCAATGAACCTGGTGGGCTGGGATGCGCACGGGACCCCCGACCGCATCGGTCACTTCGCGGCATCGGCGCTGCTGGCCAGGCCTGGCCAACGGGCGGGAGCCACTTCGCCCCTTCGAACTTGTCCTGTTCCCGGGTCATAGGGACCAATCGAAACAGATGGAGAACTCGTCCCGCCGGGTCCGCATAGGCCTCGGTCAGGTGCCGACGTAGGCCGCGAGGTGCTCGCCGGTGAGGGTGGAGCGGGCGGCGACGAGGTCGGCGGGCGTGCCCTCGAAGACGATCCGGCCGCCGTCGTGGCCGGCGCCGGGGCCGAGGTCGATGATCCAGTCGGCGTGCGCCATGACCGCCTGGTGGTGCTCGATGACGATGACCGACTTGCCGGAGTCGACGAGCCGGTCGAGCAGGCCGAGCAGCTGCTCGACGTCGGCGAGGTGCAGGCCGGTGGTCGGCTCGTCGAGGACGTAGACGCCGCCCTTCTCGGCCATGTGGGTGGCCAGCTTGAGCCGCTGCCGCTCGCCGCCGGACAGCGTGGTGAGCGGCTGGCCGAGGCTGAGGTAGCCGAGCCCGACGTCGGCGAGCCGGTCGAGGATCGTGTGCGCGGCCGGCGTGCGCGCCTCGCCGGCGCCGAAGAACTCCTCGGCCTCGGTCACCGACATCGCGAGCACCTCGCTGATGTCCCGGCCGCCGAGGTGGTACTCCAGCACCGACGCCTGGAAGCGCTTGCCCGTCGCACTCCTCGCAGGTGGTGGCGACGCCGGCCATCATCGCCAGGTCGGTGTAGATCACGCCGGCGCCGTTGCAGTTGGGGCAGGCGCCCTCGGAGTTGGCGCTGAACAGCGCCGGCTTCACGCCGTTGGCCTTCGCGAACGCCTTGCGGATCGGGTCGAGCAGGCCGGTGTAGGTCGCCGGGTTGCTCCGCCGCGAGCCGCGGATCGCGGCCTGGTCGACCGACACCACGCCGTCGCGCCCCGACACCGAGCCGTGGATCAGCGAGCTCTTGCCCGAGCCGGCCACGCCGGTGACCACCACCAGCACGCCGAGCGGGATGTCGACGTCGACGTCCTGCAGGTTGTGGGTGCTGGCGCCGCGCACCTCCAGCGCGCCCGACGGCGTCCGCACCGACGGCTTCAGCGCGGCCCGGTCGTCGAGGTGCCGCCCGGTGAGGGTGCCGCTGGCCCGCAGCCCCTCGACGGTGCCCTCGAACACCACCTCGCCGCCGGCGGCGCCGGCGCCGGGGCCGAGGTCGACGACGTGGTCGGCGATCGCGATCGTCTCCGGCTTGTGCTCCACGACGAGCACGGTGTTGCCCTTGTCGCGCAGCCGCAGCAGCAGGTCGTTCATCCGCTGGATGTCGTGCGGGTGCAGCCCGATCGTCGGCTCGTCGAAGACGTAGGTCACGTCGGTGAGCGACGAGCCGAGCTGGCGGATCATCTTGGTGCGCTGCGCCTCGCCGCCCGACAGCGTGCCCGACGGCCGGTCGAGCGAGAGGTAGCCCAGCCCGATCTCCACGAACGAGTCGAGCGTCTGCCCCGAGCGCCGCGAGCAGCGGCGCCGACCGACGGCTCGTCGAGGCCGCGGACCCACTCGGCGAGGTCGCTGATCTGCATCGCGCAGGCGTCGGCGATGTTGATGCCGTCGATCTTCGACGACCGGGCCGCCTCGCTGAGCCGGGTGCCGCCGCAGTCGGGGCAGGTGGTGAACGTGACCGCCCGCTCCACGAAGGCCCGGATGTGCGGCTGCATGCGCGTCGACGTCCTTGGACAGCATCGACTTCTGGATCCGCGGGATCAGCCCCTCGTAGGTCAGGTTGATGCCGTCGACCTTGATCTTGGTCGGCTCCTTGTAGAGCAGGTCGTCGAGCTCCCTCTTGGTGAACTTGCGGATCGGCTTGTCCGGGTCGAAGAAGCCGCAGCCGGTGAAGATGCGGCCGTACCAGCCGTCCATGCTGTAGCCGGGGATCGTGAGCGCGCCCTCGTTGAGCGACTTGCTGTCGTCGTACAGCTGCGGTCAGGTCGAAGTCGGTGACCGAGCCCATGCCCTCGCAGCGCGGGCACATGCCGCCGGTGATGCTGAAGCTGCGCCTCTCCTTCGTGGTCTTGCCCGCCGCGCTCGACCGTGACCGCGCCGGCGCCGCTGATCGAGGCGACGTTGAACGAGAACGCCTGGGGCGAGCCGATGTGCGGCTGCCCGAGCCGGCTGAACAGGATGCGCAGCATCGCGTTGGCGTCGGTGGCGGTGCCGACCGTGGAGCGGGGGTCGGCGCCCATCCGCTCCTGGTCGACGATGATCGCGGTCGTCAGCCCGTCGAGCACGTCGACCTCGGGCCGCGCCAGCGTCGGCATGAAGCCCTGCACGAAGGCGCTGTAGGTCTCGTTGATCAGCCGCTGCGACTCGGCGGCGATCGTGCCGAACACCAGCGAGCTCTTGCCCGAGCCGGAGACGCCGGTGAACACCGTCAGCCGGCGCTTCGGGATCTCGACGCTGACGTCCTTGAGGTTGTTCACGCGCGCGCCGTGCACGCGGATCAGGTCGTGGCTGTCGGCAGCGTGCAGCGCGGGCGACTGCGTGTCCGCCCTCGTGGCCTTGCTCATCGTGTCTCCATCTGTGCCGCCCCCCTCAGCGGCGGCGGCCGTGACGCCGCGAGCCGCTCCGGGGGGAGCGGGGCCGCCGGTTATCGGTCCTGAAGGAGCCCGAGGACGTTGCCATCGGGATCGGTGACGGTGGCCACCAGGCGGCCGCCGCCGACGTCGGCGCGGCTCCTTCACGGTGCCACCCGCGGCGGTCACCTCGGCCAGCTTCGCCTCGATGTCCCGCACCTGCCAGTAGGCCACCGGGTGGTCATGCCCTGCGGCCCGCCGCCCGGCACCAGCCCGATCTGCTGGCCCGCGGCCTCGAAGCCGACGTAGTAGGACGCGTCGGTCTGCGGCGGCGCGCCGAGCAGCGCCGTGTACACCGCCTTGGCCGCCGCCAGGTCGGACCGGCGGTCGCCTCCCGGACTGGGCCGAGAGATTCCCCACACCGGTGACCGGGTAATCGCACGGATGCTGAACCAGGCCGGGCGCCCGGGGGCCAAGCCGCAGCGCCCCGGGCCCTGGGGCCACTATCACGTGGTCGAACGGGCCGGCGGCACAGTCGTCGGCGGCATCGGGTTCCGCGGGCCGCCGAAGGATGGCGTGGCCGAGATCGGATACGGCATCGTGCCGTCACGCCAGGGCCGGGGCTACGCCACCGAAGCGGTCAATGCCGTTCTGCTGCTCGCGTGGGAGCAGCCGGAAACGAACACGGTCATCGCGCACACCGAAATCGCCAACCTCGCGTCGCAGCGAGTTCTCGGGAAAGCGGGGTTCGTCCTGGCAGGCCACGGCGGCCCAGACAGCGCTACCGCATTGACCGGCCAGCCGGCAGGCCGGGGCAGCAGACTGACCGGCCCGGGGCGCTGGGGCCTGGCCGGGCGGGCCGGTCCTGGTCGGGGAGGATGCTGCGGGTGGAACAGGAAGAGGTACGCACCGCCGTCGGGGCCCGCTGGAGCGGCGAGATCCTGCCCAGCCTGGCCGGGCTGGTCGAGATCCCGGCCCTCTCCCCCGCCTTCGACCCGGCCTGGGCGGCCAGCGGGCAGCTGGACGCCGCCGTGGAGCACGTCCGGGCCTGGATCGGCCGCCGCGGGCTGCCCGGGGCCCGGACCGACGTCATCCGGCTGCCGGGCCGGTCCCCGCTGCTGCTCGTCGACGTGCCCGCGACCGCGGGCGCCAGCGGCCGGGGCACGGTCCTGCTGTACGGGCACCTGGACAAGCAGCCGCCGGTGGGCGGCTGGGCGGATGGGCTCGGCCCGTGGCGGCCGGTCTTCCGCGACGGCCGGCTCTACGGGCGCGGCGCGGTCGACGACGGGTACGCGGGGTACGCCGCGACGGCCGCGCTGGAAGCGGTGCACGCGGCAGGCGGGCAGCACGCCCGGGCCGTCGTGCTGCTGGAGACCGGCGAGGAATCCGGCTCACCCGACCTGCCCGCCTACATGGAGCACCTGGCGGACCGGCTGGGCGAGGTCACCTTCGTGGTGTGCCTGGACGGCGGGGGCGGCGACTACGAGCGGATGTGGCTGACCAGCAGCCTGCGCGGGCTGGTCAGCCTCACCGTCACGGTGCGCGTGCTGGACACCGCGCAGCACTCCGGGCTGGCCAGCGGCATCGTGCCGAGCTCGTTCCGCATCATGCGCCTCCTGCTCGACCGGCTGGAAGACGCGGCGACCGGTGAGGTCAAGGTCGGGGAGATGACGGCCGCGATCCCGCCGGACCGCGTGGCCGAGGCGGCGGCGGTCGCCGCCCTCGACCCCGGGGCGGTCCGGCGGCGCTACCCGCTCGTCCCGGGCATGCGGGCCGCCGCCGGGGACGACGCGGAGCTGATCCTCAACAACACCTGGCGGCCGACCCTGTTCGGTGATCGGGGCGGCGGGGCTGCCGGAGCCGGCCGAGGCCGGGAACGTGCTGGCCGCCTGGACGGCGCTGACGCTGAGCTTCCGCACGCCGCCGACCGCCGACGCGAAGGCCGCCGCGGACGCGGTGGCCAAGATCCTGACGCACGGACGTGCCCTACGGCGCGGCGGTCGAGCTCAGCGGCATCCTGGCCGAGGACGGCTGGAACGCGCCGGCGCTGGCACCCTGGCTGGCCGACGCGCTGGCCCAGGCCGACGAGCGGGTGTTCGGCACCCCGCACCGCAGCCTGGGCATCGGCGGCTCGGTGCCCTTCATGGGGCTGCTGGGCCTGGCTCTACCCGGCGGCCCAGATCCTGATCACCGGTGCGCTGGGCGCCGACTCCAACGCGCACGTGCCTGACGAATGGCTGAACATCCGGTTCGCCGAGCAGATCACCGAGTCCGTCGCCTACCTGCTCGACGCGCACGGCAGGCTGCCTCAGCCGTGACGGGTCCGGCGGAGACGCCACAGCGCAATCAGGGCCGCAGCGCCGGCGACGATGCCGGCGACCCAGGGCCAGAGGCCTGGCCGGCGCGCTCGAGTCGCTGTGGCTCGCCGCGGACGCTCGGGCGGACGGAGACGCGGAGGCGGGCCTGGCCGGGTGAAGCGGAGGGAGCCGGGGTGGCTGGGGACGCGACCGGCCAGAACCGAGTCTCCAGGGCGGCGCCGCCCGCGCCAGCCACCACCATCGAAGACAGCAGCCCGGTCGGGCGTCGGCCGAGACCTCCAGCTCCTCGCCGATCTCGAAGAACCCGGGACCGGCGCGGCGACGGCGGTAAGCGGCACCAGCGCACCGGATGGGGTAAGCGGGCCGCGGAGACCGGAGATCGGTCCAGTCGTAGCCGAGATGATCGCCGGACCGGACGTGTACGGCGCACACCAGGCGGACACTGACCGGCGACAGCGACACCAAGCGCGGGCAGCAGCAGGTCCGCTCCGCCGGGCACGTCCGGCGGGGTGACGGCCGAGTACTGCCACGGGCCACCCGGCAGGCCCGACGGCCAGCGCGATGACGCTCGCGCCCGGAGCGCCACAGCGGCGCGGCGACCACGAGCCGTGCCGCTCGGGCAGCGCGGTGACGTCACCGGCCGGGAAATCGTAGAAACTGGCGCCCGGCAGCGCGAGCGGCAGCGGGTTACCCGTCAGCACCGCCTGCGGCCGGCTCGGCTGGCCGTCCGGCGGCAGAACCGAGACGAAAACCGCCTCGTCGCCATCGCCGCTCATCGTCTCGGTCCAGGAGACCGCCACCTGGCCGCCGGCCAGCGGCGCCAGCCGGGCCCCGAAGGCGGCGCGGCCAGCGCCCGCGGGGAGCGCCACCGGCGCGCCGAAGGTACGGCCACCATCGTGGGAGACGGCGACCTCGATCTGGTCGTCCTGCCCGACGTTCTGGCAGGCATCGGCGTCGGTGCCCTGCGACCAGGCCACCCACACGGTGCCGTCCGGGCCTGCGGCTACCACCGGCCGGTCATCGAAACGGCCGGTGCCGCGCTGGTCACTGACGAGCTGAGCGGGCCCGAGCCTGCCCGTAGAGTAGACCGTTCGCGATCGCCACGGACCCGTCCGGTGATGCAGCTCTCGCCGGGTGGCGAGGCGCCGGCCACCACGAGGACCGGGCCGCTCGGGGCCGCCGCGGCGGAGGCGTCGTAACTAGACCCGAATCCGGCCGGCAGCACCCGGCCCGCCGGAGTCCAGGACCCCGCGTTCGCACGCCTGGTCCAGGCGCTGACCTGCGCGCCCGCCGGCCCGAAGGTCGTGGCCACCGACCGCGCTGACCGCCGTGTCCTGGGCAGCCGCGGGCTCCCCCAGGCTGCGGCGCCGGGCCACTGGTCACGGCCCCGCTGCAGCGCCGGTGGCCCCGCGGCACCGGCCGCGGCGGCCAGCGTCGCCACCGCCGCCCACGGCGGCAGCGGCCCGGGCCGCACGGCGCAGGCAACTGCCGACTCTTCGAAGCGCAAACACGTCGTCAAGACCTTACCCGGAAACAGGATCTAACATGGCCGCATCGCACGGGTGTCCGACGTTTCATGAATTCCTTCATAAAGCGCGGCTCTTCATGCTGCCTTCACGGCCGGGCCCTACCGTGTTTGTCAGCAACCGCTTTGTCAGCACCGCAGAACCAACAGGGATTTCGCTGCCTGGAGGCCGATAAGTGAACGTTCCGCTGGAACGGATGTGGGATAAGCGCGTCGAGCAATGGCATTCTCACGTCACATCGGCGGCCGGCGTTCGAGAAGGTGCTGGACCGCCTCCTCGCGGCTGGCGGCGCCGCAGGCAAGCCGACGAGTGCGTGGACCTGGGCGCCGGCACCGGATTCGTGACGACGGCTCTGGCGCCGTTGGTGTCCTCGGTGCTGGCGGTCGACATCTCGGCCGCGATGGCCGCGGCGCTGCTCCGGCGGGCCACGGACGCCGGGCTGGCCAACGTGTCGGCCGAGGTCGCCGACCTCGCCCGGACTCGAGTCTCCCTCCGGGCTGCGCCGACCTGGTCGTCTCCAACTACGCGCTGCACCACCTCGCGAACCCGGACAAGCGGGATCTGGTCGCCCGGGCGGCGCAGTGGCTCCGCCCCGGCGGCCGTCTCGTCATCGCCGACATGATGTTCGGCCGGGGTGCGAGCCAGCGAGACCGCCGAGATCCTGCAGCAGAAGGTGGGCGCGCTGGCCGCCAAGGGACCCGGCGGGTGGTGGCGGATCGCCAAGAACCTGAGCCCGGTACGGACTCGGCGTCGGCCAGGAGCACCCGGCCACGCCGGAATTCTGGCTGACGGCGCTGCGGGACGCCGGGTTCACGGACGTGGTGTTCCAGCCCGATCGTGGCCGAGGCCGGGATCGTCCGCGGCGTCCGGCCGCCCCGGTGAACGCGTCGCATCGGCCAGGCACGGTGCGGGAGGCGCCCGCCCACCCCGGTAAACGGGCGGCGAGACCGGGCGGCTCGCAGGTGGCTGGGGCCTGCTCGCGCGGCAGCCTGCCTCGGCCCTGACCGCGGCGTCGCCAACTCCGCCGTGCGGCGAGCCTGGCACGGGGCCAGCCGGCGGTGAGCGGCTAGGCCACGGGCGGCACGGGGACGGTGGGTACCCCGGCGGCCGGCTACGGCTCGCGGGGACGATGGCCGGACAGCCTGCCTGCTCCCCTGCCGTCCGGCCGTCCCAGGTGCAGATGCCCGATGGAACGCAGGTGACCGTGGCCACCTTCGCTGGCCCGGTCCAGTACGTCCTGCACGCGGGCAGCCAGCACCTCCCGGTCCCCCGCCGACCCGTTCTGCACGCCGGCTCCTGCTATCGGCACCGCTGAGCGCTCGCGGTTGCTGGCCGCGCTCCACGGGTGGATCCCTCCACGCGCTTCCTGCGGCCGGCTACGAGCAGGAGGCACACGCGTCCGCGGCCTGCGGCAAGGCGTGCAGCCAGCCTGGTCCACCTCCAGACTGTCCCGGCACGCCCGCATCGGCGTCTGGGGGGCCGGCGTCCCTGTCCCGGGCCAGAGCGCTGAACAGCGTCCGGCAGAACCTGTGGCCGCTGGTCATGGACGGAAAGCGCACCCCGGAGACGGACAAATGGTGGCGGTGGGGCGGCACGGTCGGCCACGTCGAGTCCGTCGCCCGCAGCGCCCTGGGCCAGAACGCCGCCGGAGAGCTGATCTACGCGGCGAGCATGTCCACCACCCCGGCGGACCTGGCCGACGCGCTGGTCCGCAGCGGCGCGCAAGTCGCCATGCAGCTGGACATCAACCCCGAATGGGTCCAGCTGGACACGGCGGCGGCGCCGGGCACGGCGCTGACCGCGGCCCTCCCCCGTCAGGCCCGCCCGGCCACCCAGTACCTCGACCGGGTGGACCCGCGACTTCATCGCCGTGCTGGCTCCCGCGGGGACGGTTGGCCGGTAGGAGCAGCCGCGCCTGCAGCCCGGGCGAGGGTCCGGGACCGGGTGATAAGCAGCGGCTCAGGTGCCCTTGGGCCGGTACTGCAGCCGGCGCTGGGCCGTCTCGCAGACGCCGCGGCGCTCGTTGTCCGCGGCGATCTGCCGGGCCTGGTCCAGATCCGCCGGGGTCAGCAGGCCGTTGGCCAGGAGAAACTCGGGGATGTCGCGCGCGTGGCCGCGCTCGTTCCAGATAAGGCCCTGGAGCAGCTTCTTGTAGTCCGAAACCGCGCCTTCGCCGCTCAGGTCCAGCGCGATCACCACGTCCATCATCGGCAGGGCCTGCGCGGCGGGCAGGCCGAGGATGAACTCCCGGTAGTAGTACGCCATCGCCATCCGCGCGGTGACGTTGCGCTCGAAGTAGCCGCGCACCCGGTCAGCGGCCTCCGCGCTGGCCGGGTGGCGGCGTCCCTGGCCGGGGCGGACCCGGGCGTTCTGGGTGACCGGGCCGGGCCGGTCCTGGGGGCCGCCGAGGCCGGGGGCCGGGGGCCGGCGGCCGGGCCGGGACCTCCAGCCGCAGCCGCAGCACCCAGGCCGCCACGCTGACCAGCCAGGTGCCCGGCTCGAGCACGATCGGCAGCGCCTCGTACTGGGCCGGGGCCACGGGCAGGACGTGCCGCGCGGCCCGCTGCACCTCCTCGGCGGTCTGCGGCGCCCCCTCGCGGTACGGCGCCAGGTACACCCGGTAGGTGGTGTCCCGGCTGAACAGCTCCCACCGGTGGTGCACGTGGCGCAGGCCCGCGCAGCGCGGCGCCCGGTGCAGGGTCAGGTCCTCGTTGCCGCTGAGCATCTCCCGGTCCAGCCAGGTGATCTCGTCCGGCGGGCAGGCGGCCCACTCGCCGCTGACCGCTGACCAGAGCAGGAGACGGCCCACGGCCACCGATGACGCTGCCACAGCTCACAATTGTGGCACTGCGGGCTGGGTGCGCGAGCCTCAGCGGATCTCGACCCGGGAGGACAGGGCATCCGGCCGGGTGCCCCACCGGACCACGTCGCCGTCGCTGACGGCCGCCTCACCGGTCACTGGCTCCCCGTTCACGGTGAGCCCGTTCATGCCCAGGTTGGCGATCCGCCACTGGCCGCCGGCGAACGTGAACCGGGCATGCTCCCGGGACACCGTGGGCACCTCGGGCAGCCCCAGCTCCACCGGCCCGCGCCCGGCCCGGGCGCCGGACGTCCGGGTCTCCGCGACCTCGTCCCCGGTGACCAGGCGGAGCATCGGGATGGCCTGGCCCGGTGCGCTCCATGACGGTCGGCACGCCGAAGCCGTTGCTCCAGCCCCGGTTCTGAAGCGCGGCCGTCGCCCCGTCGTCACCAGCCGGGTTGCCGCTGACCTGGGGTTCCGGAAAGGCCGGGGTGGGCCTGCCGTGGGCATCCGGCACGGCCGGATAGGCCGCCCACATGGGAGTCCGGGCCGGCCGGATAGCCGCCCACATGGGAGTCCGGGCCTGCCGGATAGCCGCCCACGTGGGAGTCCGGGCCTGCCGGGGCGGCCCCCGCGTGGGCCAGCTGCGGGCTGGGCGCGCCCGGCAGGCCGGCATTCGACGGGCTGTCCCTGCCGCAGCCGGTAACGGCCCGGCGGCACCGACGGGTCGACGATCATCCGCACCTCGGCCGGGCCTGGCCGGGCGAACCGGGCCCCGTGCTCCTGGACCTGTTCCAGGTAGACCTCGGTGGCACTTTCCATCACCAGGGCGGGCTCCATCCGCTCGCCCAGGGAGTGCAGATCCTCGGGGTTCATGCGCAGCTCGACGATGTTCGGCGCGAGCAGGGTCCCGCTCGGCGTGACCACGAACACCTCGGGCAGGTGCTTCAGCGCGATCTGCAGCACCTCCTGGCCGTCCCGCCACGGCCGCGCCGCGATCCGCTGGATCCACGGGTGGTCCCGGGTCACACCCAGGGCCCGCAGGCCGAAGAAGGCCACCACGGCGAAGGCGGCCAGGACGATGAGCAGCACGGTCGCCCCGGTGACCGAGCCGCTGATGGCGAACATGACCACCCAGGCCACGGCGACGCCAGCCGCGATCTTCCACCGTTTCCGGGTGCGCGGCGGCAGTGAAGCCCGCGCCTGCCGGCGCATCGCTTCCCCGTGCTCACTCATCCAGCACCGTCCCCTTGACTATGAATCACCGCATGCGTGACTGGCCTGGCGCCCGCCGCGCACGCGGCTACCCGGTTCGTCCTCTGAGGATCGGGCCCCGCCGCGCGCGCGTCAACGAATTCGGCAGTTCTTCCAGACATCTGGAAAGTCACGGCGGCCGCGGCCAGCTCCGGCTGAGCAGAACCCGGTAGCCAGCGCTGAGCTCCCGCTGTAGCGGATCGCGCGCGGGGCCAGCCTACAGCTTATTCAAATACGGCCGAGAAGGCGCGCAGAAAAACGTCGCGTATAAGCTGCAAGTTAAACCAGATTCTGTTTAGTTAAGAAATGAATTTTCATAAGCTACGTAGAAATGGCGTTCAGCGCTAGCCGAAAACGGCCGCCGAGACTGAGCAGCATGAAGCCACTCGACATCGTTGCAGACCCCGGACGTCCCGTGGCTGATCGCGAAACCCCGGCTCCGCAGGTGGACATCGTCGTCCCGGTCAAGGACGAGGAACGCGATCTGGCCCCCAGCGTCCGGCGGCTCTGCTCCTACCTGCGCGAGCAATTCCCTTTCTCCGCGCGGGTCACTATCGCCGATAACGGCAGCACCGACCGGACCTGGGCGGTCGCGACGGCGCTCAGCCGGGAACTGCCCGGCGTCACGCGCCGTTCATATGGAAAAGCCCGGGCGCGGCCGGGCGCTGCGCGCAGATCTGGTCGGCCAGCGACGCCCAGGTCGTCGCCTACATGGACGTCGACCTCGCGACCGACCTGGCGGCGCTCCTGCCGCTGGTCGCGCCCCTGTTGTCCGGCCACTGCGACCTGGCGATGGGCAGCCGGCTGGCGCACGGCACCAGGGTGGTGCGGGGAGCCAAAGCGCGAACTCATCTCCCGGAGCTACAACCTGCTGCTGCGCGCGTCGTTGAGAGCCCGCGCTTCTGCGACGCCCAGTGCGGATTCAAGGCGATGGCCGCGACGGTCCGCACTGCTGCCGCTGGTCGGGGACGGCGGCTGGTTCTGGGACACCGAGCTGCTCATGCTCGCCGAGCGGACGGGCTGAGGATCCACGAGGTGCCGGTCGACTGGATCGACGACCCCGACAAGTCGTGTCGACATCGTGCGCCGACCGCGCTCGACGACCTGCGCGGCGTCGCGCCGCGTGGGAAGCGTGCACCTGGCAACACGCCGCCTGCCGCTGGGTGCGGTGCGCGCGCAGCTCGAGGCGCGCGGCGGGCGCTCGACACGCGAGGGCGCCCGGCGCTGGCCGGGCTGCCGGGTCAGCTGGCGTCAGCTTCGTAGGCGATCGGCGTGCTCTCGACGGTCGCCTACCTCCACCCTGTCGCCCGCTGCTGCGCACCGGCATGGGCGCGCAGGGGGCGAACCTGCTCGCGCTGCTGGCGACCGCGATCGCCAACACCAGCCGCGAACCGCCGGCTCACCTTCGGGGGCAGCGCGGCGCGAGCGGGCGGGCGCGGGCACCAGCTCGAGGGGCTGGACGATCTTTCGCGGCACGGCGTGGCGCTCACGGCCGGCTCGCTCGCCGGGCTCGACGCGCGCTCGACCACGCACTCGAGTCGGAGCCGCGGAGATGGCGGTGCTCGCTCGTCGCCAACGCGCTCGTCACGACTGGTCCTCGCTTCCTGGCGTTCCGGCACCTGGGTGTTCCACCCGCGGCGAGCGGCGCGCAAGCGCGCCACGTGTCGCGCCAGCGCTCGCACCCGCGATGCCCCCCGACCGCTGACGCACCCGCCACCCGCCCTGCACCTTTCGCCCTTCGACCCACTGGACCGATACCTCCGTGACCACCACCACTCAGCTTCCCGGCACCACCGACCCCGCCAGCTCGCGTGCGCTGCGCCCCCCACGTCGAACACCGACATGGCAGACGCATGCTGGCGGACCGGAAGCCGACGCCGCGTGGGCGCGCCTGGTCGCTCCCGGGCTGCTCGCGGGCACGGCCCTGCTCTACCTGTGGGACCTCGGCCGCGTCGGGCTGGGCCAACGCGTTCTACGCCGCGGCGGCACAGGCCGGGTCGAAGAGCTGGAAGGCGTTCTTGTTCGGCGCGATCGACGCGGGGAACGGCATCACGGTCGACAAGACGCCCGCGTCGCTGTGGCCGATGGGGATCTCGGCACCGCACTTCGGCGTGAACTCCTGGGGTCTGCTCGTGCCGCAGGCGCTCGAAGGCGTCGCGGCGGTCGGCGTGTTGTTCGCGTCGGCGGCGCTGGTTCGCCCGGGCTCCGGGTGGCATCGCCGGCGCCGCTCTCGCGATCACCCCGGTCGCCGCGGTGATGTTCCGGTTCAACAACCCCGACGCGCTCCTGGTGCTGCTGCTGACCGCTCGCGCGCCTACGCGTTGACCCCGCGCCCGCTCGAGCGCGGCGCGGACGCGGTGGCTCATCGCGTGCCGGGGGGCGGCCTGCTCGGGTTCGCGTTCCTGGCGAAGTCGCTGCAGGCGTTCCTGGTGGTGCCGGGCTTCGCGCTCGTGTACCTGTACGCGGTGGCGCCGGTGGTCGCTGGCGCGCCGCTGCATGGCACGTCGCAGCTGACGGCGGCGACCCCCCTCGCGGTCAGCGGCGGCTGGTACCTGGCGATGGTCGCCGGGCTGTGGCCAGCCTCCTCTCGCGCCCGTTCATCGGCGGATCGACCAGCAACTCGGCGTGGCGACTCGCGTTCGGCTCCAACGGCCTCGACCGCATCTGCTCCCAGGCGGCTCGGGCGGCGCCCCGGGCCCCGCGACCTTCTTCTCGGGCGCTGCCGGCATCACGCGCCTGTTCAACGCGCAGATGGGCGGCGAGGCATCCGTGGCTGCTGCCGGCGGCGCTGTTCGCACTGCTCGGCGGGCTCGCGCTGCGCTACCGACGCACCGAGCGCACCGATCCGGGCGCGACGCACGGCGTTGCTCGTGTGGGGCTCGTGGCTCGTCGTGGACGGCTGCGGTGTTCAGCTTCATGACCGGCATCGTGCACACCTACTACACGGTCGCGCTGGTGCCGGCGATCGCGGCGGTGCTCGCGATCGGCGAGACGCGAGCTGTGGGAGCGCCGGCTGGGATGGTTCGGCCGGATCGTCGCCGCGGCCGGCGTGGCGGTGACCGCCTGGTGGGCGCAGGCGCTGCTGGACCGGTCGCCGTCCTGGTTCCCGTGGCTGCGCTGGGTGGTGATCCTGGCCGGGCTGGCCGCCGTGGGCAGCATCCTGGCCGCTCCGTGGCTGCGTTCGGCGGCCGATCGGCTCAGCGGGCAGGGGCGGCTCAGCGCGCGGGGGCGGCTCGCGCTGGCCGCCATCCCGCTGCTGTGCGCGCTGGTCGCGGGGCTGACCGGGCCGGCGGCCTACGCCATCGACACGGTGGCGACCACGCATGCCGGGTCGATCCCGAGCGCCGGGCCGCAGACGGCCGGTGCCGGTGCGTTCGGCGGCGGGGCCCCGGGTGGTGCCGGCGGCGCGGCAGGGCCGGGCGGGACCCGCGGCGGGACGAGCCAGGCCGGCGGTACCGCTGGCGCACGCGGGGCCGGCGGTACCGGGACGGGAGCGGCCGGCGGCTCGGCTGGCACCGGCGGCATCCCGACTGGGACCAGGCCCAGCGGGACAAGTACCGGGGCCGGGCGGTCGGGCGGGACGGGAACGTCTGGCGGGAGCGGGACCACGGGCCGGCCCACCGGGGCAGGTGCCAGGACCGGCGCGCAGCACCGGAACCGGGGCCAAGCACCGGGACGAGTACCGGGCGGCGGCGCAGGCGGCGCGGGGGGCCCGGGCGGCCTCAGCGGGGACACGCAGGTGAGCAGCGCGCTGGTCACGCTGCTGGAAAAGGGGGCGTCCGGGTACACCTGGGTCGCGGCCACCGAGGGCTCCCAGGAGGCAGCCCCGCTAGAGCTGGCCACCGGCGGCGAGGCCGTCATGGCCATCGGCGGATTCAACGGCACCGACCCTGCTCCCTCGCTCGCGGAGTTCAAGCAGCTCGTGGCCGAGCACAAGATCCACTACTACATCGGCACGAACAGCGAGAGCTTCGGCGGCGGCCGGGGATCCTCGTCCATCGCCAGCTGGGTCGCGTCCCACTTCACGAAGGAGACCGTCGGCGGCACCACCGTCTACAACCTGAGCGAGGCCGTGAGCTCGTAACGGCGTCAGCGCACGCGGGGCCCCAGGCCGGAGAAATACGCAGGCCGGCCTGGGGCCCCGCGCCGTGGCCTACCACTCCCAGTGGAAGCCGACCACCGTGTCTTCGATAAAGCGCAGGAACCGCTGCGCCGAATTCTGGCTGTCCAGCGCGACACTTTCCTGATAGATGATCTCGCCTGCGACACCGTTCCAGTTGGCCCACCAGACATTCCGCGGCAGCAGGCCGGGATCAAACTCGACGCGGATGTCCACGTTCTCCATCCGGCGCCGGCCGGCCCGGCGGTACTCGCACAGATCGCCGGTCATCTGCTCGGCCGGGACGGGCTGGTAAGTGAAGCTGGTGACGTACTCCAGGGTCAGCGTCTCGCCGAGGCCCAGTGGGCGGGCCAGCAGCATGTCGGTCGCGAAGAAGCCGCTGGTGATCTCGGTGAGCCGCGCCCCGAGGCCGGTGCAGCCCTGGATCAGGTCGATGGTCAGCGCGTCGGTGTTGTAGATGTAGGGAATCTGGCCGACGTGATCGTCGAGGGCCTCGATGACCTGGAGCGTCCTGGTGCGGTTGGGCAGGCCGTCCGCCCCCACGTAGTGATGGTCGTGCACCGACAGCGTGCGGTGCACCGCGGGCCCCAGCCTGGTCTCGATCTCCGCCCGGGCCCGCACGCCAAAGGACCGCGGCCCGGTCAGCACCCGGATACGGCTCGAGCCCTCCCACAGCTTCCAGAGCTGGTCCCGCTCGAACAACGGGATGCCGAACGCCTCGATGAACAGCCCCAGGGCGGCCTTGCTGAGCAGTTTGCCGGAAAGGGCGCGGGAGGCGGTGTCCTTCAGCTGCCGGGGCGGTATTTCGGTGTCGCCCGGGCGGCGCGGATAGTCCCACAGATAACGGGCCAGAACTTCGGCGACCGCCATCTGGTTGATCTGCCCGGGCCGGTTCCGTTCGGCATACTGCTCCCACATGCGACGGGAGCGGCCGGGGCGGAGCAGCAGTTCACGGAGGTAAGCAGCGGCAGCCTCGCGGGGCGAGGCCGGGCCGGACGGGAGGGCCAGGCCGGTACCGCCGCCCGGGACAGGCGACTCGGGAACGGATTCTGTCTCCGCCACAGTCCCTCTCGCCGGCTCAGACTGAGCGCGACATATCCCCGTTATCGTACGACAGCTGGCCTCGTCGAGGGGGCGAGACCATCGTCAGAACCACGATGCCGGTACATCAGCACAATCGGCGCGGACACGGGCTGCTGCGGAGGCCATGCCTCCGGCGGGCAGGCGGATCCGGGACAGCCCGTCCCGCCGGCCGAGAGGCACCCATCGCTGGCGGATCCGGAGCGGCGCGGGGGCGCGGCGAGCGATACTGGCGCCATGAGCAACGACATCTCGCAGGCCCAGGCGATCTATCAGGCACTGAAGGCCGCCGATGAGGTCGGCGCGGCCCTTCAGGCTCATCTGGTTGAGGAGCACGGGGCTGGTTTGCCGATGCGGAGGGCATCCCGCACCACGCCGCCACCGACTCCCTCCGGCTGCTCGAGGCAGGCCCGTCCAGCGGATCGGCCTGGGGCTGCGGGTCATCGACGAGGGCCACACCGCCGAACCCGGCAGCATGACGCTACCGGAGCGGGTACGCGCGCCGGCAAGGCGGGGACGGCACGGGCCGGGGCCGCGCCCCGGCGGGACGAGCTTCGGCGTCAGCGGGCGGCGGCGCGGGTGAGCGTTGCACCGGATAGAGTGGTCAGGCCCAGCAGGGCCACGATGCTGGCGATCGTTTCCCGGGACTCGCTGTGCAGGCGGCCGACCTTCAGGTCCTCGTTACCGGTGAGGATCAGGACCGCGGTGCCGCCGACGGCGTATATCGCCACATAGCCGCCGCTGTTGCGGGTGACCGCGTCCCGCAGCTGTCCCTGTCCCACTTCGCGGGCCAGCCGCTGGGCCAGCCCCAGCGACGCCGCGGCCAGCGCGGCCAGGTGGTCCACGTTGAGATCGGTGTCCGCCTTGATAATCAGGCCATCGCGGCTGGCCAGCGCGGAGCCGGTGATCCCCGCTACCCGGTCCCGCAGCGCCTGCATCTCCGCGAGCAGCCTGTCCTCAGTCACCGCGCCCCCTACTCGACCGATTGTCCCGTCTCCCGGCGATCCTAGACGCGACCGGCCCAGCGCGATCGCCATGCTTCGGGCTTACCGGGCGATAGGCGTCACAATTGGGTCTCGGCGTCAACCGCTGGGCGACCGCCAGGCCCCGGCCCACGGCCCCGCCCCGGCCCACGGTCTCCCCGTTCGGGTCGGGGGGAAAAAGCCGGGTGATGGCGCCCTTACCCCGGTAAGAAGGGGGGCCGGTGAAGGCAGAGCGGGGCGCGGGGCCAGAGCAAGCGCGGGGCACAGCGGCCCGGGGCACAGCGGGCGCGGGGCAGAGCGGGCGCGGGGCAGAGCGGGCGCGGGGGGGTGGCGGTCAGGCGGGGCGGGCCAGGATGGCGGACAGGGTGGCGGCCAGCCAGTCGCGGGCCTGCTCGGTCGAGGCCGGGGCGGCCAGGTGGCGGGCAGCCACGTAGAGGTCGGGCCGGACCAGCAGCACGCCGCCGTCGTCGATCTCGCGCAGCGCGGCCCAGGTGCCGTACGGGTCCTCATAGGGCTGGCCCGGGCCGATGAGGGCCGGGGTGATGGCCAGGCCCAGGTCGCCCCCAGCTCGCCGCGGCGTCCAGCCAGGGCTGGCCGCCGATGCCGGTCACGAGGGTGAACCGGCCGTGTCCGGCCAGGTCGAGGGTAGACACGCGGCGGCCGCCCCGGGTGACCCAGGTGTGCGGCAGCGTGCCCCGGGCCAGGTGGTGGGCTGGGCGTACAGCTCAGGATCGCGCTGGTACCCCGGCATGGGCGTGCCGTCCGGCACGACCGCCGCGGAGGCGTAGCGCTGGTTGTGCTCGACCCCGTGCGCGTCGAACTCATAGGCCTTGTAGGCGATCGCCTCGCGCAGCGCGGCGCGGACCTTCTCCCCGGCCGGGCCCGGCTCCTTGCGCAGGGCCAGCTGCCGGTCCAGCCGGGCCACGTCGGTGGTGTCCGTCAGGTCCAGCGCGGTGAGGATCTTGCCCGTGTCGACGATGCTCTGGTTGGCCCGCTCGACGATCTGGCGCGCGATAGGCGCCCGCTGGGCGTCGTAGGACGCCAGCAGAGCGGGCCCGGCCGTGCCCGCTGCCACGTGGGCGAGCTTCCAGGCCAGGTTGTAGGAGTCCTGGATCGAGGTGTTGGAGCCCAGCCCGTTGGTCGGCGGGTGCCGGTGCACGGCGTCTCCCGCGCAGAACACCCGGCCGCGGGCGTCGTGGTGCGAACTGGTGGTTGACCGTCCACGGGGCGTAGGACTTGACCTTATCTCGAAGTCCTCGGTGCCGACCAGCTCGACCGCGAGTTCCCGGATGAAGTCGTCGGTGAACTCCGGCGGCCCGACGGCGACCTCGTAGCCCCGCATGAGCATCCACTCGTGCCAGGGCTTGATCATGCGCAGCACGCCCAGGCCGACACCCTCGCGCTCGGCGCCCGGCTGGAGCATCCAGTACAGGACCGACGGGCGGTGCGCCACGAAGCGGGACAGGTCGGCCTCGATGACGATGTTCATCGCGCCGCCGGTGGCGCCCGGCCCCTCGAAGGGCAGCCCGGCGTCGGCGGCGACCTTGCTCCGGGCCCCGTCGGCGCCGATCAGGTACCGCGAGCGGATGGTGTACTCCGTGCCGATCAGCCGGTCCCGGACGATGCTGGTGACGCCGGTCTCATCCTGGGTGTGGCTGAGGTACTCGGTGTCGAACCGGATCTGGGCGCCGCGCTCCTGAGCGGCCTGGACCAGGATGGGCTCGGCGATGGTCTGCGGGGCGTCCAGCATCGTGCACGGGCTCTGCAGCTCGTAGTCGGCGTGCCGGGCCGTGTCCGTGCCCCAGGACGGGTCCCGAGCTCCTTGCCGGCCAGGCTGGTGCAGAACGTCGTGGTGTCCATGTACTCCCACGGGTGGCCTCGCGCATGAGCACGTCCTCGATGCCCATGTCGCGCATGGTCTCCATGGTGCGCTGGTTGGTGATGTGCGCCCGCGGGCTGTCGGAGAGCCCGCTGTACTTGGTGATCATCAGCGCGGACGTCCCGTAGGAGGCCAGGAACAGCGCGGCCGAAGCCCCCGCCGGGCCCGATCCCACCACCAGGACGTCAGTCTCGGCCATCGGTGCTGTCACCATCGTCAGCCTCCCCGTCGCGGTACGTACATTTGTCCGCTGTGCGGATAGCGTAAACCCTCCTGCCTGATAGCTTGCAGTGTCAAGCCGGGCCGACGGCAGGTCAGGCGGGCCGGACGCGCAGGCCGTCGAAGGCGACGGTGACCACGGTGTCGCCAGCTCTTCGGCGGCGGCGGGGCCGCGGGGCCGGTACCACTCGATGAGCGAGTTGACCACGCCGAACAGCAGCCGGGCGGCCACGGCCGGGTCGACGTCGAGGCGCAGGTCCCCCTCGGCGGCGGCCTGGGTGACCAGCCCGGCCACGAGGTGGTCGAACTCGCGGCGGCGGGCCAGCGCCGCCCGCTCCGCCTTGGTGTTGCCGCGCACCCGCAACAGCAGGGTGACGAACGGCAGCTCCCGGGCCAGCAGCATGACGCTGCCGCGGACCAGGTGCTCGAGCCGGTCGATGGCCCGGCCGCCCACCTCGTCCAGCTTGGCCGCCTCGGCGAACAGCCCGTCCAGGGCGCGGCCCGTGGCCAGCCGGAGCAGCCCCTCCTTGCTGGGCACGTGGTGGTAGATGGCGGACTTGGTGATGCCCAGCTTGCGGGACAGGTCCTCCATGCTGGTCCTGGTCGCCGCGCTCGTTGAACAGCTTCACCGCCACGGGCGTGGGTGAGGTCCCGGATGGGCTGTTCTCCCGCTGGCTGGTGCGCGAGGTCAGGCCGGGCGACGAGATCTCCGTTGGCGTCCCGGCCGGCAGCTTCACGCCCGGCCCGGAGACCGGGGGCCACCATGTGATGATCACGGCCGGCTCGGCCGGGGCGGACCACTGGTGGCTGTGCGGGCCGTTCGAGATGGTCGCTTCCGCTACCGGGCTGCTGCCGGCCAGGGTGTGCCCGCGGCGCGGATCCACCGCGAGCTGTTCTACGTCGAGGACGTCCCGCCCCCGGTGGCCCGGCACGCCGACGCCATCCCGGCCGGGGCCACCAGCGAGGCCACCATCACGCTGGACGGGCGATCCACCACGGTGTCGCTGGCCCGGGACGGCACGGTCCTGGAGGGAGCCCAGCGGGTGCGGCCCGACCTGCCGTTCGCGTGCAAGGGCGGCGTGTGCGGCACCTGCCGGGCCCGGGTCACCAGCGGCGCGGTCCACATGCGGCGGAACTTCGCGCTGGAGGACTCCGAGGTGGCGGAGGGCTTCGTGCTCACCTGCCAGTCGCTCCCGGTCTCCGGCGTGCTCGCGGTCGACTACGACGCCTGAGGCCCCGGCCGGGTCACGATCGCCTGGGGGATGACTCCCGGGGCGGCTGGTCCAGCAGTGACCGGTCCGGCGGCCCGGCCGCGCGGCGGGCAGGGTCGCGTGCCAGTGCCCGTGCCGCAGGTAGATGCTGCCATCGGGGGCGACGGTGGCGCGGGCGCCGTAGCCGGGCAGGGAACCGTTACGCAGCCAGTCGAGGCGGATGCCGTCGAGAACGTCCCACAGCCGACGCGGGCCGCTCTGGTGCACGACGGGCGGGGCGTCGCCGGTGCCGGTGGCGCGGGCCCAGGATCCGTCCGGGTGCACCATGCAGGCGGTGCGCCGGCCGTCGGCGGTTACCGCGAAGTCGTGCTGGACACCCGGGACCACCAGGCCCAGGGCGGAGCAGAGATCCCAGGAGCGGGCCACGTCGATGACGGGATACCGGCCCGGGTCGACCTGCTCGCCGTCGGCCTTGCGGGCCGCGCCGAACACGGCGGCCGGGATCTGCGGGGCGCCGGGATCGGCCTCGGCGGCCATGAACGCCCCCGGGTCCCATTCGGTGCGGCCCGCCGCGCCGCCGTCAGGCGTCTTGTCCGCGGTCAGGATGAGCATGGTGCCGGCGATGGGAGTGACCAGGCGGCCCCGCGGGCGCAGGGCCGCCAGCCAGCTCGCGGGCACCGGCCAGACGCCGAGCATGGAGGCGATCCGGTCGTAGTGCCCCGGCGGCGGGCCGGACACGTCCGCGTGCGCCACCCGTGGGTGCAGGCCGATACCAGCCAGCCGCTCGCTCGCCGCCTTGGCCAGATAGGGGTCGGCCTCGATCGTGGTGACCTGCCGGTAGCCGACCCGCTCGCACAGCACCGCAGCGCCATAGCCGGTCCCCGCGCCAACCTCCAGCACGTCAGCGTCATCGGTGAGCCGGGCGTGCCGCAGCATGCGCACCACCAGCCCCGGCGCGATGGCCGAGGATGTGGGCACCCCGGCCGGCTGGTCGTCCGGGGTGGCGTGGTCGGCGTGCACCAGCCCGACCCGGGTGACCAGTGCCCGGTCGGCGTAGGCGGCGCGGATCCAGGCATCGGGCTCGGCGGGGCCATCGCACAGCTTCCAGGTGCTGGCGCCGAAGCCCGCCCCCGGCCCGGCCCGTTCCCACCAGCGGGGCACGAACAGGTGCCGCGGGACAGCGCCGACCGCCGGCCGCCAGCGTGAGATCGGGTGCGTAACCCTCGCCGGCCAGCCGGTCAGCATCAGACTTCCACTTCACCATGGGCGCGCCGATCTGTTACCGCCGTGTACCACGGGCCGCGCAAAACCCGGCCACGACCCTATGATCCCGTACCACGATGGCATTCCAGGATGTTACGTGCATGACGGCCATACGTCTGCCCCCTGCTTCGTCAGCACGTTCCCGGCGGCGTTGCGGACGGAGCTGGCCGTCCCCGGCCGGCCGGTGCACGGTAGCGTGGTGGACGGCCTTCGGTACCGGCCATGGCGAGCGCGGGGAGGAACAGTGGACATCACCCAGCTGATCCTGGATGACCATCATGAGCAGCGCCGTCGATTCGCGATCCTGGAGCAGATCGACCGCACGGACACGGGCTCGCTGTCGGCGGTGTGGGATCGGCTGGCCGCGTTCCTGGAGTTGCACGCGCAGGCCGAAGAGGAGATCTTCTACCCCGAGCTGCTGCAGGTCGGCATCGCGGCGCGCCGCCGGGCCGGGGTCGAGGACGAGACGCTGGACGCGATCGAGGATCACAACGAGATCCGGGACGCGGTCGCCGAGGTCGGCAAGCACCAGGTTGGCACCGACGGCTGGTACGCGGCGGTCGCCGCGGCGAACGAGGCCAACAGCGACCACATGGGCGAGGAAGAGCGCGAGGGCCTGACCGACTTCCGCCGGCTGGCCAGCCTCCAGCGCCGTCACGAGCTGGCGGTCATGTTCGCCGCGTTTGAGGGCCGGAACTTCGCCGGGGTCGAGCCGGTGGACAAGGATCCGGAGACCTATGTTCGCGAGGAAGAGCAGATCGTGGCGCCGGACACGGACGGATCGCTCAGCGTGGGCAGCCTGAAAGGGCACTGACCGCCGGGAAGAAGGGCCTGCCTGGCGTGGCCCGCCCGCCGGCGGGTCCGCGGGGTTCAGTCGTGCGAGCCGGTGCAGCGCAGGGCAACGTAGCCTCGGATCGTGGATTTCAGCAAGGAACTGCGCGACGACGTGGTCGCGGGCGACATTACCGTGTCGTTCCGGCTGTGGCAGCGGCCGAAGGTGAAGGTGGGGGGCAGGTACCCGGTCGGGCCGGCGCGTATCGAGGTAGACTCGGTCGAGCTGATCCCGTTTCCCGCGATCACGGCGGCGGACGTGCGCCGTTCCGGCGAACCGGACCGCGAGACGCTGCGGCGGCGGGCCGCGCACGCGGGGCCGATCGACGACGGCACCCTGCTGTACCGGGTCGAGTTTCACGTGCTGAGACGCTAACGCCGGGCCGCGTTGTCTTGCGTTGGTGCGGCACGGCGCAGTATGACAGCAAATGTTTACCTGGACGTTGCTCGTGTGCCATCTTCCCTTGTTCGCGCCGTACGGCCGCACCACTAGGGACGTAATATGACGTTTTCGCGCACAGGTCACCGCGTTTTGCGGGCCGCCGTCGCGTGCGGGGTGGGACTGTTTTCCGTGGCTGGTGTCGCGGTTCCCGCCTCCATCGCGTCCGCGGCCTCCGCGGCGCCGGCTAAATCCAGCGGGGTCACCATCACCAGCACGGGGCTCAAGTCCGGGGCGATCAAGCACGTGTGGCTGATCATCCTGGAGAACAAGTCCTACGACGCCACGTTCACCGGCCTCAACCAGAACAGCTACCTCTGGAAGACGCTCCCGGAGCAGGGGGTCCTGCTCAAGAAGTACTACGGGACCGGTCACTCCAGCCAGGACAACTACCTCTCGCTGGTGTCCGGGCAGGCGCCCAATGAGGACACCCAGCAGGACTGCAGCGTCTCCAACAAGCTGATCGGCCCGAACTCCGACATCCTGCACGGCGGCTCGCCACGCAGCAACCTCAACTATGGCCAGATGTACTCACCGGCCAACGCCTCCCAGCCCAGCGGGGCCAACGCACCGCTCGGCCAGAACGGCTGTACCTACCCAACCGACGTGCCGACGCTGTTCAACCAGCTCAACGCGACCGGGAAGACCTGGAAGGGCTACGCGCAGGACATCGGCGGCGCGCAGCCGCCCGGTTCCACCTCGTACCAGGCGAATACGGTGCCGGACCGTGAGGCGGCGGCGTGCGCGGGCCCGGGGACCGCGGCCAACAATTCCGACACCAACCCCACGGACATGGCCGGCCCCTTCCCGTCCGGGGTGACCACCCTCACCGCGGCGCAGCCGAACGACCAGTACGTGGCCAAGCACTTCCCGTTCCCCTGGTTCCAGTCGCTGACCGGCGCGGTCCAGGCTAATGGCACGACAACCCCGCCGCTGAACGAGCCGGCCAACGGCGGCACGAACTGCGACGCGAACCACGTCACGAACCTGGACAACCCCGGCACCGGCCTGGTGCACGACCTGCAGAAGGCCAGCACCACACCGGACTTCAGCTGGATCACCCCGGACAACTGCAGTGACGCGCATGACGCGGTATGCCATGGCAACAACCTGTCCGGTGCGTTCACCGCCAGCGGCACGCCGGACTACAACTCGCCGACTCCGTACGTCCCGGAGTCGACCACACCGAAGAACTACACCGGCGGCCTGTACGCCTCGGACCTGTTCCTCGAGTACTACATCCCGCTGATCGAGCGGTCCCAGGCGTTCAAGCAGGGCGGCCTGATCGACGTCACCTTCGACGAGGCCTTCCCGCCGTTCACCTACACCGGGAACAGCTTCAACGACGCCAACAACTACCCGCCCACGGCCGACAACAAGCCGAACTACACCAGCAGCATCAGGTCCGACACTGCGGGCGAGAACCTGTACGGCCGGAACGTCAACTACGAGCCGACCGGCCCGAACTCGACGCTCGGCGTCAACAAGAAGGGCGACCAGCTCTACCCCGGCCCCGGCAACAACGCCTTCGTCGACCGGCCGCCGGTGTGTACCCAGACCAGCCCGACGCCCGGACCGGCCAACTGCGTGCCGGGCATCGTGCGCGGCGGCGCGGGCAGTCCGCCGCTCGCCCGGACCGACACCGTCACCGGCGGCACCGGATCGAGCGAGATCATCGACCCCTCGATCCTGGCCGATGACACCGGCCGGGCGGTCACCGGCACCAACATCCCGGCGAACTCCTACGTCGGGGCGGTCACCAACACCGGCCCGCTCTTCCCGACCACCAACACCGGAGCGGTAACGACCGGGTCGTTCGAGCTGGTCGGCCAGAATGGCGGCCCCGTCGACCCGACCGGACCGGTCGGCAGCATCACGCTGAGCGCCGAAGGTGACCCGAACTACCTGGCGCCGGGCGAGACGCCGGACCCGCTGTTCAACGCCACCCTGCCGACGACCGGCGGCGGTGACACCGGGAGCGTCCTGATCAGCCCGTTCATCAAGCCGGGCACGTCCACGGACACCTACTACAACCACTACAGCTGGCTGCGCACGATGGAGGACATCTTCGGCGTCGCACAGGGCAACGATCACACCCCGCTGACGGCCGGAACGGTGTCCGGCGGACTGGACGGGCAGGGCCACATCGGCTACGCCGCCCAGCCGGGCCTGCGCGACTTCGGCGGGGATGTGTTCAACAACCCGCGGGGTTACGGGCAGGCTGGGGGCAGCACCCACCTCACCGCCCTGACCGTTCCCAACGGGACCAGCCCGGGCTCACCCTGGGCGCGGATACCGCTGGCCGCAGGGACGCCCATAGCGGGGCTGATGGTGGCCGCCGGCTACGTCTGGTACCTGCGCCGCCGGCGCGGGGCCCAGCGCAGGGCGCTGTCCGGGCGGGCATGAGCCCGCTGAATCGGGGCACCGTGCTGGGCCGGGTCTCCGCCGTCATGGCGGGGACCCGGGCCCGCCGGGCCCGCCGGGAAGGCCAGGCCGGGCCCGCTGCCCGGCGCGGCCGGGCAGCAGGGCGGGGCCGGAACCCGATCCTGCTCGCCGCGCTGCTGGCGGCGCTGGGGGTGCTGGCCGGCTGCGGCACCGCGGCCAAGCCCGTCGCCAGGCCGGCTCCGACCTTCGGCGCGTACCCGTCGTACCTGCCGAAGGACACCCTGAATCACGGCAGCGACGCCGTGCTGACCGGAACGATCCAGCGGCCCGCGCTGACCAACGAGGGCGACGCGGTAAAGGCAAAGACGTCCCAGTGGTCGGTGCTGGTGACCGTGAGCGGGCCGCAGGTACCCGGTGAAGGGCTGCCGTACCAGGCCACCGAGACGACCTGCACGTGGGTGGTCACCATGTCCGGCGCCACCGGATCGGTGCCCATCTCGCCGTCGGACTTCAGCAGCACCGACCAGGACAACGACGTCTACCATCCGGTCCTGGTCCCCGGCCAGCCGAAACCCCCAAAGGTACTGCACCCGGGCGAGCAGGTGAGCGTCGAGCTCCGGGTGGTCGAGGCGACCGGCGAGGGACTGATGCGCTGGGCCCCGAACGGCCGGAACATCGTCGCCAAGTGGGACTTTGTCGTCGAGAACGACTGACGCTGAGCCGGACACGCCAGCCCGCGGACATCCAAAGAACGCCACGCAGCGCCTAAGCTTTGAGCTCTCCCAGACACCCGGTCCCGTGCCTTGTGCTTGCTCAGAGGTGGTTAACGTCGAAGCGACCGGCCCGGAGCGCAGCGCTGCCGAACTGCCCGCCACGCCCGCCGCGCCCGTAGCGCCCGCCATGCCCGCCGCGCCCGGTAAGGGCGATGTCCCCGTCCCTGACGGGATCCCGTCCCGCTTCCGCGGCCCACGCCACGTCGGCCTTCGTGCCGCCTGGCGGCGGCACCATCGGCCGCTGACCGTGGTGGCCTGCCTCAGCGCGGTTTTCCTGCTGTACGTCGCCTACCTGGGGCAGTCAAGATCCCTCGGCACTGACGCGGACGGCGCCGGCAACGTGCTTCAGGCCTGGGACATGCTGAACGGTAACCCGCTGCTGCGTGGCTGGTGGCTCTCGGACGTGTCCTTCTACACCACCGAGTTGCCGGAGTACATGCTCGCGGAGCTGGCTCGCGGGCTGAATCCCGGAGTCATCAACGCGGCGGGGGCGGCGACATACACCTTGCTGCTCACGCTCGCGGCGCTGCTCGCCAAGGGCCGGGCCACCGGGACCACGGGACTTGTCCGGGTCCTGATCGCGGGGGGCATCATGCTCGCGCCCGGGCCCAGCGTTCTTTCCTCACCCAACCACACGGGCACCCAGGTCCCGCTGCTGCTCATCTGGCTGGTGATCGACAGGCTCGGCGACCGCTGGTACGTGCCCTGGCTGGTCGGCGCGTTGCTCACCTGGGTGGAGATGGCTGACCAGATAGCCGTGTACGTGGGGGCCCTGCCGGTCGTCGTCGTTTCTGCGATCCGCCTCTATCAGCGGCGTGAATCGTGGCGGATCGACGCGGGCCTGCTGGCGGCGGCGGCGGCCTCGGTCGTACTGGCGATGGCCGGCACGCTCCTCATCCGCCGCGCGGGCGGCTTTGTCGTCGCACCCACCCATGCGGTCTTCATCGCCTCGGCTCAGCTGCCGCACAACCTGTCGCTGACGGCCGAATCGGTCCTGACCCTGTTCGGCGCTGACTTCTTCGGGCTGCGGTTCGGGCCTGCTGCTGCGATTGCGCTACTGATTCTCACCGGTGTGATCCTGGTGGCATGGGCGTGCTGTATCGCGGCCAGGCGGCTGCTCGCGGAGGACGGGCGGCTGGTCCCGATACTCTTCGTGGGCATCACCATCAATCTGGCCGCGTTCGCGCTCAGTACGCTGGCGTTTGATCTCGGATCGGCGCATGAGCTGGCCGCGGTGCTTCCGTTCGGCGCCGTGCTCGCCGGGCGGCTCCTGCCTGGCAGGCCAGCGACCACCGTGCTTCTTCCCGCGTTGCTCGCGGCACTGGTGGGCTACGCCGGCGTGCTTGCCTACCATGCCACCAGGCCCCCGCGGCCGCCGACGACACAGGCCGTGGCATCGTGGCTCACGGCCCATCACCTGACGGCGGGAATTGGCGACTACTGGACGGCCAACATCACGACCGTCGCGACCAGCGGGCGGGTGCGGGTACGGCCCGTCGATCTCTCCTGTGGCCGTTTCTCCCCGGACACCTGGGAATCCAGGCAATCTTGGTATGAACCACCGAGTACCGCGACGTTTCTCGTGCTCGCACTCACCAGTGCCGCCGGGGCGAACGGTACCGCCGGGAACGCCGTCGCCCAGTTCGGTGCTCCGGTGCGTACCGCCCGGATCGGCGCCTACGAGGTGCTGGTCTGGAATCACGACCTGCTGCCCGCGATCACGGGCGGGTTCGCCCGCGGCTGCGGCCCGCCGTGGCTTGCCGCGGAGCACGTCGGAGGCTAGTTCGTCAGTAACCAGACCGCGATACCGAGGCTTTTCTGGCGCCGAGGCGATAGAGTCACGATCCGTGAAGGCCCTGGTTCTGGCGGGCGGATCGGGCACCCGGCTCCGGCCGATCACCCATACGTCCGCCAAGCAGCTGCTGCCCGTAGCGAATAAGCCCGTGCTGTTCTACGGCCTGGAAGCCATCCGGGACGCGGGGATCACCGACGTCGGTGTCGTGGTCGGCGATACAGTGCGGGCGATCAAGTCGGCGGTGGGCGACGGCCAGGCGTTCGGGCTGCGAGTGACCTATATCCAGCAGGCCGCGCCGCTAGGGCTGGCCCATGCCGTCCTGACCGCCCGGGAGTTCCTGGGTGACGACGACTTCGTGATGTACCTGGGGGACAATTTCATCGTGGGCGGGATCACCGCACTGGTGCAGGAGTTCCGTTCCCGCCTGCCGGACGCGCACATCATGCTGACGAAGGTGCCGGATCCGCGCCAGTTCGGTGTGGCCGAACTGGATCACGCGGGCCAGGTTATCGGCCTGGAGGAAAAGCCGGAGCGGCCGAAGAGCGACCTGGCGCTGGTCGGGGTGTACCTGTTCACCGCGGCGGTGCACGAGGCGATAGCCGGGCTGGTGCCGTCGCAGCGGGGAGAGCTGGAGATCACTGAAGCCATCCAGTGGCTGGTCCAGCACGGCCGCAAGGTCACCTCCACGACCATCTCGGGATACTGGAAGGACACCGGCAACGTCACGGACATGCTGGAAGTCAACCGGATGGTGCTGGAAAGCGCCGAGCCGCGGGTGGACGGCACGGCAGACGCGGCGAGCGAGCTGATCGGGCGGGTGGTCATCGAGACCGGGGCCCAGATCAGCGGGTCCCGGATCGTCGGCCCGGTGATCATAGGTGCCGGGACCGTGGTGACCGGCTCCTACGTCGGCCCGTACACTTCGGTGGCGCCGGGCTGCGTCATCGCCGACAGCGAGATCGAGTACTCGATCGTGCTCGGCGGAGCCTCCATCCGTGGTGTCCGCCGGATCGAAGCGTCCCTGATCGGCCACGACGTCGAGGTGACACCGGCGCCCCGGGTCCGCGAGGCGCACCGCCTTGTCCTCGGGGATCACAGCAAGGTGCAGATCAGCTCTTAAGCACGGGGGAGAACGCGTGAGAATCCTGGTGACCGGCGGTGCCGGGTTCATCGGCTCGCACTACGTCCGCACGCTTCTGGGCGGCGGCTATCCCGGCTATGCGGACGCGGACGTAACCGTCCTGGACGCACTGACCTACGCCGGGAACCTGGCGAACCTGGCGCCGGTCGCGGCCAGCCCGCGGCTGCGGTTTGTCCAGGGCGACATTGCCGACGCCGCGCTGGTCGGCTCGCTCGTGCCCGGCCACGACGCGGTGCTAAATTTCGCCGCCGAGACCCATGTGGACCGGTCAATCACCGGTGCGGCGCCGTTCGTGGCCAGCAATGTGGCCGGGGTGCAGGTGCTGCTGCAGGCGTGCCTGGAAGCCGGGGTCGGGCCGGTAGTGCAGGTGTCCACCGACGAGGTGTACGGCAGCGTGGCGTCAGGTTCCTGGACCGAGCAGGCCCCGGTCGAGCCGAACTCCCCGTACGCGGCGGCCAAGGCCGGGGGCGACCTGATCGCCCGGGCCTATGCCCGCACTTATGAACTGGACGTGCGCATCACCCGTTGCTGCAACAACTACGGTCCCTACCAGTATCCGGAAAAGGTCATCCCGCTGTTCGTGACCAACCTGCTCGACCAGCGACACGTCCCGCTGTACGGCGACGGCGGCAACGTCCGCGGCTGGATCCACGTCGACGACCACTGCCGCGGCATCCAGCTGGTGCTGGAACGGGGTGCGGGCGGCCAGATCTATCACATCAACGGTGATGCCGAGCTGACCAATAAGGAGCTGACCGCCGCGCTTCTGGAGTGCTGCGGAGCGGGCTGGGACATGGTGGCCCGGGTGCCGGACCGCAAGGGTCATGACCGGCGCTACTCGCTGGACGATCACAGGCTGCGGGCCCTGGGCTACGCCCCCCGGATTCCGTTCCGTCAGGGTCTGGAGGCGACCGTGCGGTGGTATCAGGCCAACCGCGCCTGGTGGGAGCCGCTGAAGCAGCCAGGGCCGGACGCCGCGGCCGGGCTGGCGGTCCCGCACGGTGCCGGGCAGCCGCCGTGATCCGGTGGCTGGTTACCGGGGCCGGCGGCATGCTGGGCCGTGACCTGGTCACCATCCTGGGCCGCCGCGGGGAGGCCGTAACGGGCCTGGACCGGGCCGGCCTGGATGTGACCGATGCCGCTGCCGTCGCCGGGGCCCTGGCCGCCTTCCGGCCGGATGTGGTCGTCAACTGCGCGGCCTGGACCGGCGTCGATGACGCCGAGGCGCACGAGCACCAGGCGCTGGCGATCAACGGTGGCGGCGCAGCCAACATCGCCGCAGCCTGCCAGGCCAGCCGTACCCGCCTGGTGCAGGTGTCGACCGACTACGTCTTCGCCGGGACCGCCCAGCGGCCCTATGCCGAGCAGGACATCCCGGCGCCGCGGTCCGCCTATGGACGTACCAAGCTGGCCGGTGAACGAGCCGTGCTCGACGGCCTGCCCGACGCGGGCTACGTGGTCCGTACAGCCTGGCTGTACGGGGCGTACGGGCGGAGCTTCGCCCGTACGATGATCACGCTGGAGCGCCGGCAGCCGGCCGTCGAGGTCGTCGACGACCAGTACGGCCAGCCCACCTGGACCGCCGACGTGGCCGGGCAGATCATCGCCCTGATCCATTCGGCGGCCAGTCCCGGTATCTACCACGCTACGAGCTCCGGGCAGACCACCTGGTTCGGGCTGGCCCGCGAGATTTTCCGGCTGCTCGGCGCTGACCCGGCCCGGGTCAGGCCGATTCCCGGCACCGCACTGTCCCGGCCGGCGCCACGTCCCGGCTACAGCGTGCTCGGCCACGGCGCCTGGGCCCGGGCAGGTGTGCCGCCGATCGCGGATTGGCAGCAGGCACTGAAGCGGGCGCTCCCGGAAGTCGCCGCCGGGGAGCGGCAGGCCGCGGCGGCAGGCTGATGGCCGGTCAACGGCGCTGGACGTCCATGGCCGTGTGCTCGCCGTCGGCGGTGCGGCGCAGCCGGTCCCGGTAGGCCAGGCAGTCGGCGTAGGCCGGCAGCATTCCGTCGCGCTCGGCCTGCCGCAGCGTCGGGGCGGCGGCATCCTTTCCGGACAGCACCGGTTCCGCGCCGGCCGGCCAGGCGATGCCGATTTCCGGGTCAAACGGGTTCACGCTGTGCTCGCGTCCCGGTGTGTAGCCGGTGGAGCACAGGTAGACGACCGTTGCCTCGGCGCTGAGCGCCATGAACGCATGGCCTAGCCCCTCGGAGAGAAATACCGCGCGCCGGTCGGCGTCATCCAGCCGTACCGCCTCCGAGCGCCCATAGCTGGGGGAGCCGATCCTGACGTCGACGATCACATCGAGGATGGCGCCGCTGACGCAGACGACATATTTTGCCTGGCCGGGTGGGACGTCAGCGAAGTGGATACCCCGGATCACGCCCCGGCGGGACACCGAGCAGTTCGCCTGCGCGACCTCTGGCTGGTATCCGAGCGACGCGGCGAGTTCCCCGGCCCGGAACCACTCCAGGAAAGACCCCCTGCTGTCGGACAAGATCCGGGGCGTGAATATCCAGGCGCCATCGATCCCGGTCGGCTGCACGTATCGCTCCTTAACGTCGGGCTGGATTCCGCGGCCAGCGAACGTACCCGGCCGCCAGGCCGGCCGCCAGCAGGTCACCGACGGTGGTCAGCACCCGGGACACCAGGGCCACCGCGGTGGCCGCCCCGACGCCCAGCACCGGGCCCAGCAGCGCCACGAGCAGGACCTCGCGCACCCCGGCCCCGGCCGGCGCGAACACGGCCAGGAAACCGACGCTCCAGGCGAAGGCGAAGCCGCCGATGGCCAGCAGGGCCCCTGTACCGCGAGGTGCCCCGAGCCGCGTCGCGAGCAGCCAGATCTGCAGGCCGTAGAAGATCCAGGACCCGAACGACCAGGCAAGCGCGGCTGCTATGGCCCGGGCCGTCAGCGGCTGCTCGAGCGGGGGCCGCCGGGTCAGCCGGAACAACCGGCCCAGGACGTAATTGAGCGCCTTCGGGTGCAGGCAGGCCAGCAGGACGGGAGCGGCCGCGAAGGCCCACAGGTAGGGCTTCGATCCCGCCACGAAAGGCAGCGTGACGAGCGCGGTGAGCAATCCGGTGAACACGGCCACGAGCATGGTGAGCACCGAGGCGCTCGCCGAGTGATGCCGCGGCACGCGGTGTGCGGTGCCCAGCTCCATCTGCGCCAGAATTGGCCAAACCGATCCGGGGACGTATTTCCCCAGCTGGCCCACGAACATGATCCGGGACGCAGTCCGGGCCGGCAGCGGCGAGCCGAGCGCGGCGAGCAGTACCCGCCAGACCTGCATCGTCGCGAGCATGGCCAGGAGGACACTGACCATGGCGCCGGCGACGACCAGGATCCCGAGGCTGGCCAGCGCGGCACGCACATCCGCCCACTGGCGGGCCACCGCGTAGCCGCCGATCGCGACCGCCGCCGCGGCGAATCCCCAGCGGACCGGCCGGCCGGTGAGGATCCGCCTGGCCACCGTCCACAAGCCGCGGATCCTGTCGCGTCGGGTGCCCTCGCTACCGGGCCGCCCGTCCGCGGCGGCCGCGGACGGGTGATCCGATATCGCGGGGCGATCTGGCATAGCGACAGCCTTACTTTGGATTCCGGCAGTGGCGAGATTTGCGCCAATAGCGCCGACCGAAATACTAGGCTAGAGAAATCATGCGCGCATTGCTCTTTGGCACCTATGACACCTCGCTGCACCCGAGGATCGGCACGATCGCCGAGGGCCTGCGGGCCCGCGGCATCGACGTGACCGAATGCAACGCGCCGCTGGGGCTCGACACGGCGGCCAGGGTGGGCATGCTGGCGCACCCGTGGCGGGCTCCAGCCCTGCTGGCCCGGCTGGCCCGGCGCTGGCTGACGCTGGCCCGGAACGCGCGCCGGATGCCCGCACCCGACGTGGTCCTGGTCGGCTATCTCGGCCACTTCGACGTGCACCTGGCCAGGCTGATCTTCCGCCGGGTGCCGATAGTGCTCGACCACCTCATCGGGGCCAGCGACACCGCACGGGACCGGCGGCTGGGCGGGATCGCGCGCCAGGCCCTGCTGAAGATGATCGACGCTGGCGCCCTGAGGGCCGCCGACATCGTTGTAGTGGACACCGAGGAGCATCTGGCCCGCCTGCCCGAACGGCACCGGGGGCGGGCGGTGGTCGTACCGGTCGGCGCGCCATCGGCGTGGTACGTGGCGGCTCGGCCCCCTGAGCGGGACGGCACTGAGCGGGACGACACCGGCGCGCCGCTGCGGGTGGTGTTCTACGGCCTGTACACCCCCCTGCAGGGCGCTCCGGTCATCGGCGCCACGCTGGGGCAGATCGCCGGGGCGCCCCTCGAGGTCACCATGATCGGTGACGGCCAGGACAAGGCCGCCACGATGGCCGCGGCGGCCGGCAACGACGCGGTCCGCTGGCTGGACTGGGTGCCCGCCGCTGACCTGCCCGCCCTGGTCGCCAGCCACGACGTCTGCCTGGGCATCTTCGGTGCCGGTGAGAAGGCCCTCCGCGTGGTGCCGAACAAGGTGTTCCAGGGGGCCGCCGCGGGCTGCGCGGTCGTAACCTCGGATACCGCGCCGCAGCGGCGGGCCCTGGACGGGGCCGCCGTCCTGGTGCCGCCCGGTGACTCGGATACGCTGGCCGCGGTCCTGCTGCGACTGGCCGGTGACCGCGGCGAAGTGGCTAGGCTTGGCCGGCAGGCCCGCCAGCTGGCCGGGGAGCAGTTCATACCGGAGCAGATCGTGCTCCCGCTCATTCAGCAACTGGTCACGGACCGCGGCACCGCTACGGCCGCCCGGTCTTAGGCAGGCGGCACGGATGACTTCCGATTCGACGGACACGGGGAAAGCATTGGATACCAGCACGCTGGCGCCGCTCACGCCTAACGCCTGGCTCCGCTACGAGCTGATCAAGGACATGTTCCCGCCCGGAATCAGCGACGTGCTGGAAGTCGGCTGCGGTCAGGGGGCGCTGGGTACCCGGCTGGCCCAGCGCTACAACTACCTGGGGGTCGAGCCGGACCAGGCGTCCTTCGCGGTAGCCAGCAAGCGGATCCGCGCGGCCGGCGGACGGGGGGAGGTCCGCAACATCCCGGTCCAGGATCTCGGCGACGAACGGTTCGACCTGGTCTGCGCGTTCGAGGTGCTCGAGCACATCGACGACGACGCGGCCGCCGTCAAGGAGTGGTCGAGCAGGCTGCGCGCCCCCGGCTGGCTGCTGCTCTCCGTCCCCGCGCACCAGGACCGGTACGGCCCGGCCGACGAGCTGGCGGGCCACTTCCGCCGCTATGATCCCGCGGCGATGACGGCCCTGCTGGCCGGCTGCGGTTTCACCGGGATACAGGTACGCCAGTATGGCTTTCCGCTCGGTTACCTGCTGGAAGCCGGACGCAACCTGATCGCCCGGCGGCGGCTCGCCGCAACGGCAGCCATGTCGCTTGCGGAGCGCACCGCCGGGTCGGGCCGGCTGCTCCAGCCGTCCGACGACCGGCGCGCGGCCGCCGCCGTCCGCTGGGGGACCGCGCCCTTCCGGGTGGCGCAGCGGCCGTTCCCGAATAACGGGACCGGCCTGCTGGCCCTGGCCCGGCTTGACGGCAGCCAATCGCAGCCGTAGACCGGCTGCCAGCACGGCCGCGGCGGAGCCACCGCGGCCGTGCTGCCCCGACGGCCGGTGCTGCGGCTCAGGGACGCCCCAGGGCGTGAAATGACCAGCCGGCTGACCGCCACCGCCGCTCGTCGAGGGCGGACCGGGTGTCGATGACCTTACGCCGCGCGACTGCTGCCCCGAGAACGTGCGGGTCGAGCAGCCGGTACTCCTCCCAGTCGGTGAGGTGCACGATCAGGTCCGCGTCGGCGGCCGCCGCCACGGCCGACTCGGCGTAGCGCAGATCGGGCCGGACGAGCGCCGCGCTGCCGGTGGCCACGGGGTCGTGGACGGTCACCGACGCACCCTCGGCCGCCAGCCGGCCGCACACGTCCAGGCTGGCCGAGTTGCGCACGTCGTCGCTGCCGGGCTTGAACGCGACCCCCAGCGCACCGACCCGGCGGCCGGCCAGCGAGCCGCCCGCGAGTTCCCTGGCCAGCTCGACCGTGCGCGTCCGGCAGTGCATGTTGATCGCGTCCACCTCGGTGAGCAGCGTCGCCAGCGAGCCGATGCCCAGCTCCCCGGCGACCGCGGCGAAGGCACGGACGTCCTTGGGCAGGCATCCCCCGCCGTAGCCGAGGCCCGGGGTGAGGAAGCGGCCGCCGATCCGCTCGTCTCGCGCGAGCGCCCCGGCCAGCGCCACCACGTCGGCTCCGGTCGCCTCGCAGACCTCGGCCAGAACGTTGATGAACGACAGCCGGGTAGCCAGGAACGCGTTGGCCGAGACCTTGACCAGCTCGGCCGTCTCCAGGTCCATCTCCAGCACCGGGACGCCGCGGGCTATTGGAACCGCATACACCTGCTTCAGCCGCGCTGCGGCTTGCGGCGACACGGTGCCGAGAACGATCCGGTCCGGGAGCAGGCTGTCCTGCACCGCTGCGCCCTCGCGGAGGAACTCCGGGTTCCAGACGATCTCGGCTCCGGTACCGGCCGGCGCCCGGGCCGCGATCCGGGCGGCCAGCGCCCGGGCCGTGCCCACCGGGACCGTGGACTTCCCGGCGATCAGGCATGGGCCGGTCAGATGCGGTGCCAGGGCGCCCGCCGCCGCGTAGACCTGCGACAGGTCGGCAGAGCCGTCTGGTGCCTGCGGGGTCCCCACGCACAGGAAGTGGATGTCACCGAACCGGGCGGCGTCGGCGTGGCTGGCCGTGAACCGCAGCCGGCCCGTGTCCACCTGCTTACGCAGCAGCTCCTGCAGTCCGGGCTCGAAGAACGGCGCGGTGCCGCTGGCCATCTGCGCCACCTTGCGGGCGTCGGTATCGACCGCGAGCACGTCGTGCCCGAACTCAGCCAGGCACGCCGCGTGCGTCAGCCCGAGATATCCAGCGCCGATGACCGTGATGCGGGTACGGGAACTGGCTTCGCCGGAATCCATGTCGGTCAGACGTCTCCTCTCGATCGGACAATGAGATCGGCCAGCAGGGCAAGGGAGCCGATGAGTATCCCGGTCACGAAGATCAGCACCGTGTTGATCGCGAAGTAGAACGGGTGCACGACCATGTCGTAGATGCCCTTGAGGATGCCGAACGCCAGCAGGAAAAGGGCCACCGGCATCAGCACCTTGAGCGGGTTGAAGTACATCACCATCCGCAGCACCTGCAGGATGTACCGGTAGGCGTCCTTGACGAACTTGAACTTCGACGTCCCCGCCCGCTTGGCGTACTCGATCGGCACATACCGCACGTCGTGCTGGTTGGCCAGGAACGCGACCGTAATCGTGGTGACGCAGGAGAACCCCGGCGGCAGCAGCCGCAGGTACGGCAGCGCAACCTCGCGCCGGAACGCCCTGAGCCCGGAGTTCAGGTCCGGGATCTTGGCGTTGGTGAGCACTTCGGCGAGCTTGCGGATCACGAACTTGGCCGGTACCCGCAGCAGTTTGTGCGTGCCCTGCTCGCTGGTCCGCGCCCCTACGACCTGATCGATGGCCGGGTCCTTCTCGAGCATCTGGACCAGCTCGGGAATCCGCTCGTTCGGATACGTCATGTCGGCGTCGGTCCACACCACGATCTCGCCCCGCGCCCGCTGCGTACCGATGCGGCGAACCGTGCCGGACCCGCCGTTGCGGTGGAACGGCACGATCTCCAGCTGCGGGAACCGGGGCGCGGTCTCGTAGAGACAGGCCAGGGTGCCGTCGGTGGACGCGTCGTCGAACGCGAGCAGCTCGTAACGGTACCCGCTGGCGTCCATGGCCGCGCAGATCCGCTCGACCTCGGCCGCCACGTGACCTTCCTCGTTGTAACAGGGCAGGATGACCGAGACGTACGGGGCCGACGCCGGGTCGGCCGCGGCTGCGGTGGCCGGGGGGCCATCGGGATAAGCGGTCACGGTTTCGGCTCCGATAGATAGATGTCCAGGCTGTACGGGGTGGTCGTGCGCGGCACGAACATCAGCGCGCTCATGTCGATGTCGGTCTTCAGCGTCATGACCTGCTTCGCGGCGGCGCCGTAGGGCTTCAGCTCCCAGGGCCAGGCGGCGAGCAGCACGGGCTGGCGCCCGGCCCGTTCGATGGACCGCACGGTCTGCTGGACCGGGCCGACGACGGTGGAATTGTGCTTGGGGGTGATGCGCGCCGCTGGGTGGCCGCACATACCGCGGACCACCTCGAGGAGGCGGTCCGCGGCCGGCCCGTCCACGAAGACCACCGACGAGTTCGCCGGGATGGCCGCGCACAGGCTGTCGACCGCGGCGAGTTCCCCCCAGTAGGTGTTGGTGAAGGCGAGGCCGTCCGCGGTGAGCCGGTAACCGACCGGGCCGCCCCGCCCGATGCCGAGGCCGAACGTGGGGATCGCGGCCGGCACCAGCAGGGCGGCGGCCAGGACCACCGCGGACCCGCCGCTGGCCACCCGGCCCAGGCCGTGCTCGCGGATCCAGCCGACCAGCCACGCGGATGCCCACACCGCCAGCAGGATGATGCCGGGCAGCACGGCGGGGACCAGGCGGCGGCTAGCCCACGGCTGGTCCGGCGTGATCGCCGGCCGGTACAGGAACGTCACGATGGTCCACGCGAACGTGGCCAGCGGCAGCGTCCACAGCGGGGCCTGGCCGCGCAGCGTCCGGCGCACCAGGATCGCGGCGCCGACCGTGGCCAGGATCACCACCGGGACGCCGATGTACCAGAACACCCAGTGCAGGCTGTACTCGGCGTAGGTCCGCGTCGGGTCGATCGGGAGGTGGTTGGACTTCTGGTAGGCGGTCATGCTCTGGATCAGGGACTTGCTGGCCGGGCCGCGGACCGTCTGCACATGGTTGCGGACGGCGAACGCCAGCACGACCAGGACGGTCAGCGCCGAGGCGGCGTTGGGCAGCCATCTCCGTTTGACCTGCGGCAGGCCGCGCTTCCACAGCACCGGCAAGGCGGCCAGCGTCACCACCAGGACCAGCACGGTGGCCACCGCCAGCAGTTCCAGCGAGGACTTGTTGGTGGCCAGGTATGGCCGGGAGAACACCAGCCCGTCGACGATACCGAAGGCCGCGCCCACCCCCGCGCCCCCGATCAGCGGCAGCGCCTGCCGCCGCAGGCCGGCGAGCAGCAGGGCGCAGTAGGGCACCAGGGGCAGAATGTCGCTGGCGCCGTCGATGCGCACCAGCACGGTCAGGCCCAGCGCCAGGCCCGCGATCGCCGCGATCACCCGGTCACCGCGGGCCCCGTCCCGGCTGAGGCAGTCCACGACCAGGCAGAGCCCGCCCAGGAACAGGATCTGGGCCAGCGGCTCGCTGTAATTCGACCGGCTGGTGAACTGCTCGGGCATGGAAACCGCGAGAACGAGGGCCGCCAGCGGCGCCCAGCGCGGGCCGACCAGCCGGGCGGTCAGGCCGCCGAAGGCGAGCAGGGCCGCGGCGCCCAGTGCGGGGGCGGCGAGCAGGGCCGCGTGCGCACCGCCCACCCACATGGCGCCGGCCAGCACCATCGGCAGCCCGGCCATGAACTGCGGGACGACGGCGTTCCCGACCCGGTAGTAGGCGAAGCTGCTGAAGCCGAGCTCGCTGCTGGGCGACCTGCCGAACGCCGCACGGTCCTGCGGGATCGGCAGCGACCCGTGATGGGAGATCCACTGCGCGAACTGGAAGTAGGACGCGGGGTCGCGCATGACGATGATGAACTGCGAATGGTAGGCGGCCTGGTCGGCGCCGAAGGCGACGGCGACCGCTACGACCCCGGCGACCGCCCACCAGGGCGTGTGGGCCTTCTCCGCCGCGCGCACCCGCCAGACCTGCGGCGACGGGGCAGGGATCCAGCGCAGGCCGAGCACCACGAGCACGACCGCCACCGGCACCGACCCCGCCAGCGCGAGCACGGGCGTGAACCGGCCGGTGAGCAGCAGCAGGAAACCGGGCAGAAGCCAGGCCATCACCAGCAGCGCCGGCAGCACGGACAGCCGGGCGAGCAGGCGTCCGGCCGGATCCGGCGGGCTGGCCGTCGGCCCGCTGCCGCCCGCGTCCCCGGCGGCGGGGCCGGCGGTCTCCGACCTGGCGCCGACGCTCATCCGCCGTGCTCCGCGGAACCCGGCCCGGCCTTGGCCGCCTTGGGCCCGGCCTTGGCCGCATCGGGCCCGGCCTTGGCCGCATCGGGCCCGGCCTTGGCCGCATCGGGCCCGGCCTTGGCCGCATCGGGGCTGTGCAGCACGATGAAACCTCCGCGGTCAAAGACGGTCTGGTAGCCGTGCCGTTTGAGCAGTGCGATGCGCTGTTCCTGCTCCTGTACGGAGTGGAAGGTGAACTGCCGCCCGACCGTCGCGGCGACCACCCACGGCGCGAATACCGGGGTTTCGCCGTCGCCGTCCCAGAGTAGGACGGTGTCCCGGTCGGACAGGTGCGGGCCGAGCGCGTTCACGGCTTCGACGGTGACGCCGCTCGGCACGACGGCGACGGCGGCCGCGGCCGTCTGCTCTTCCGCGGTCCGATGGTAGAACGACGAGTGGAGGGCGGGTCCGAGCGCGAATCGCGGAATCAGGTACACCCCCACGGCGCACATCGCCACGGCGGCGCAGAGGCCCACCGTGCTCACGGTCCCGTCCGCTTCGTTGCGGGCCGGCTCTCCCGCCCTGGCGCGGTTGTCCTGCCTGGCCCGTCGCACCCACCGGCCCAGCCGGGCCGCGCCGTCGACGCCGCCACAGGCGAGGATGATCACGAGGTAGGCGTTGTAGTGATAGCCGGTAACCCACCAGTTGGGGAACTGGTTTTGCAGCATCCGTTCCGCCAGCAGCGGGATGACCGCGATCGAGATCGGTGACAGTAGCGGCAGGAAGCAGAACGGGGCGAGCAGCCACAGTATGGTGTCCAGCTTGATACCGGGTGTGATGAACAACCGGAGGGCGCCAACTGGATGGGTGACGATGTGCGCCGCGACTTGGGGCACGTTGTGGCCTAGCACGCCGTACGCCCAGTAGTAGCTGGCCCGCCCCCCGAAGGCCGGGATAAAGACATAGGTGGCCAGCCAGGTATCCGCCACCCCGCCGACGATGAGAGCCAGGGCGACGATGCGCTGTCTGGGTACCAGTTGCGGCCGCGTGACGGCGAGGTAGACCCCGATCCCGGTGACCAGCAGCCCCATGTCCTCCTTGACCAGGAGCAGGGCCCCCAGGGCGATCAGCGCGGTCCGCAGCCGCCCCGCCTGCAAACGCTCGAGCGCCACCGCGATCAGCACGGGGGCGAACGCGACCTCATGAAAGTCGAAGGCGGCCGCCGCGGCGATCGGCCAGCTCAGCATGTACGCCACGGAGACGAGATACGCGGCGGCGGTCGCCCTCCTCCCGCCACCGAACGCCCGCCGGGTGAACACCCACAGCGGCGGGAGCGCCAGCGCGAAGAGCACGGCCTGCGCCACGAGGAGAGTTGTCGGGCTGCTGTGGATCCAGTACAACGGGGCCAGCGACGCCAGGATCGGCGACCAGTGATCGCCGAGGATGGAGAAGTGCGGCCCGAACCCGTTGTGCACGCCCTTGACGATCGAGATCCCGGGGTGGAAGTGGGCGTACGACCGGATGGCCTCATCGAAGATCACGAGGTCGTAGGACGAGGTCTGGAAGGTGTAGTTCAGGACCAGCGAGAACACGGAGTAGCCGGCCGCCATCAGCACGGTCAGCATCCCTACGGCGGCGATGTGCGCGGCCCGGTACCTGGTCACCTGGCGGTCAGCATGCTGCCGCGCGGCGGGTGCGGCGCTGTCTACTGTCACTAGGCGGAACCTGTCGCTTCATGTTAGTTTATGAGTTTAACTGTGCACATTGACGCAAGTTCCGGGCGGCCCGCTCTGGCCAGGGCACCGCAGGGCTTGGACGATACCACTGCGCGACGGGGTGGCACTCTACGCCAGCGCCGCCTGGGCGAGTCTAAATGACCTACGTAATCAAGATTGTAGGAAGCCGAAGTTTGTGATCCGGGGCAGATGCCAGGTCCGGGCGGCTAGCGCAGGCCTTTGGCACCGTCACCTCGGCGGCGCGGCTGATCACGGGGCTTCCCGATGCCAGTGTCACCCTGGCTCGCCAGCGGACCTGATCGGGGTCCGCGCGGCCGACCTCGGCAACGCGACGGCGCGGGCCCGGCGGCGCACGGTCGTGGAATCTGCCCAGACACAACACCGGGCGCTGATAATATCGACTAACTTTTGGCCATCGGGCAAAGACTCCATTGCCGCGACGTGAACACGAAGGAAGTTTCCGGATGCCCGCAGTTCACCGCGTGATCCGGCGGGCGCGTCGGCCCGGGCCGCTGGTGGCGGTGTCGGTGGCGTATCTGGCCCTGGTGTCGGGGATCATGATCTGGCGGGGGATCTCGGTGTCGCCGGACTACCTGCTGCTGATCCTGGTGCCGGTGGCGCTGGTGAGCGGGCGGTTTTTCGCTTTCCTGCGGGACTGGGTGCCGTTCGTCGCGCTGTTCCTGGGTTATGAGGCGCTGTCGGGGGTCGCGCCCAAGCTCGGTATCAGGCCCCAGGTCGGGTCGATGGTGCATATCGAACGGGCCCTGTTCCTCGGCCGTGATCCCAACGAGGTGCTGCAGCGGCACTTCGGCGGGCTGCACTGGCTGCTGATCGCGTGTACCGTCATCTACTTCTGCCACTTCCTGTTCCCCATCGCGGTCGGGATGGTGCTGTGGCTGGTGGACCGGACGCAGTTCCTGCGTTTCACGGTGGCGCTGCTGGCCATGTCGTTCGCCGCGTTCGTGTTCTTCTTGCTGCTACCCACCGCGCCGCCGTGGTACGCGCACAACCTGGGGTTCCTGCCCGGGGTCCATGACCTGCTCAACGGTACGCTGCCCAGCGCGGTCAGCCCCTACTTCCAGCGACTGGACGCTGACCCCACCGCGGCCTTCCCTTCACTGCACGCGGCCTACCCGACGCTGGGCGCCCTCGCGCTCTGGCAGGTCAGCCGGCGCACGGCCCTGTTCATGGTCCCGTGGTGCCTGGCGGTGTGGTTCAGCGTCGTCTTGCTCGGCCAGCACTACGTCATCGACGTTGCCGGCGGCATCATCCTCGCCATTGCGACCTGGACATTGATGATGCGCTTCGTGACGCCGCACGTGCGCGCGCTCCGGGATCGCCCGGTGGCGGTCACGGCGGTCCCCGAGGCAGAGTCGGTCCCTGATATAGGCACAGGGGCAGGTGCGGTCCCCAGGTCCGGCGAGCATGCGAATCCCGCCGGGGAGACATTGGCGCCTACTGAGGATCTACCTGGCTGACCGGGGCAGCCGGTTCAGGCCGCCGGCGCGACGATGCGGACAGGCATAGCCATGCCAGCGCGACGACGGCAGCGCGACGACGGCAGCGCGACGGACGGCGGGGCCAGGTGGGCCGGCCAAGCCCGGTCGGATAGGTATCGCGTGGGTACGATCGGTTCGTGCCACAAACGATCGAGCTATGAGCGTGCTGCCGCGTGAACTGCGGGACCTGATCGAGTCCGGCCCCCTGGCTCACCTGAGCACCATAAACGCCGACGGGAGCCCGCAGGTCACCGTCATCTGGATCGGGCTGGACGGGGATGATCTTGTCAGCGGTCACATGTCGCGGCACGCGAAGCTGCGCAACATCGAGCGGGATCCCCGAGTCGTCTTGTCCTTCGACGCGCCACGCCAGCCTGGCGTCTTCATGAACCCTTACGCCGTACTGCGGGCGCGGGCCGCCGCTGCGCCGAGCGATGGCACCTGGGACCTGCTCAACCGGCTGGCGAAGGTCTACGTGTCTCCTGAGACCGAGTTCCCGGCACCGAGGGGTCCCGGCTATATCGTGCGTTACTCCGTCGAGCGCATCGGCGGCGTCGGCCCCTGGGCGCACTAGCCAACTGGCCCGACTTTCACCCGGTGTTTGTGCGCCCCAGTTGCCCGGCGTGAGCGCCCTCACCATTACTCAGTGCTCGACAGATACGGCACGGCCGTAATCACCTGACCTCCCCCGGGTCACAGACGGCCGGGGCTGTCTCGTCTCGGGGCTGAGAGCCAATTCCGGAAATCAGGAAGGTGATGGTTGTGCGGCTATTCGTGGCAGGCGGGACGGGGGTCATCGGGCGGCGGCTGGTGCCGCAGCTGGTGGCCCGTGGTCACCAGGTGACGGCGACGACGACGAGCGCGGCCAAGGTGGGCGTGCTGGAGCAGCTGGGCGCGGATGGCGTCGTCATGGACGGGCTGGATGCGGTGTCAGTCGGCGAGGCGGTGGCCGCGGCCCGGCCGGACGCGATCGTGAATGAGATGACGGCCCTTTCCGTGGCGCACGCCGGCAAGCCCAACCTGAGGAAGGCCGACCGCTTCTTCGCCACCACCAACCGGCTCCGCAGCGAGGGGACCGACCATCTCCTTGCGGCCGCTGAGGCGACCGGCGTCTCCCACGTCGTCGCGCAGAGCTTTGGCGCCTTCAACGGCATCCGCCAGGGTGGATGGGTGAAGACCGAGGAGGACCCGGTGGACCCGGGCCCGGCGAGCGCGCGCCAGGGGGTGGAGGCGCTCCACCACCTCGAGGACGTGGTCGTCAGGGCCGGCGGCGCGGCCCTGCGCTACGGCGGGCTCTACGGTCCGGGCGCCAACGACGATCAGGTCGCGTTCGTACGCAAGCGGATGTTCCCGCTCGTCGGAGGGGGCACCGGCTACATGTCGTGGGTGCACGTCGACGACGCGGCGAGCGCGACCGTCCTCGCGGTGGAGCAGAAGACGAAAGGCGTGCTCAACATCGTCGATGACGAGCCGGCACCGGTCAGCGAGTGGCTGCCCTATCTCGCGGAGTGCGCCGGGGCCAAACCACCGCGGCGGGTCCCAGCGTGGCTGGCCCGGCTGCTGGCCGGCGAGATGATAGTGGGCATGATGACCGAGGGACGCGGCTTCTCCAACGCCAAGGCCAAGCGGGAGCTCGGCTGGGAGCTGCGCTACCCGTCGTGGCGCCAGGGCTTCAGGAAAGAACTGGCATGACCCGGAGCGAGGAGTTCCTGGAGCTGCGGCCGCTGCTGTTCGCGATCGCCTACCGGATCCTCGGCAGCGTGGCCGAAGCGGAGGACGCGGTCCAGGAGACCTGGCTGCGCTACGAGGCCTCCCCGACACAGCCCACGTCGGCCAAGGCCTTCCTCTCCGCCGTGGTGACCCGGATCTCGATCGACGTGCTGCGCTCGGCCCGCGTCCGGCGGGAGCAATACGTCGGGACGTGGCTCCCCGAGCCGCTGGTCACCGACCCCTACGAGGACCCGGAGCGCTCGGCGGAGCTGGCCGACTCGGTGTCGATGGCGGCGCTGTTGCTGCTCGAGCGGCTCAGCCCGCTCGAGCGGGCGGTCTTCGTGCTGCGGGAGGTGTTCGGGTTCGGCTTCGCCGAGGTCGCGCCGGCGGTCGGGCGGTCGGAGGCGGCGTGCCGTCAGCTCGCGGTGCGGGCGCGGCGCCACATGGACGCAGGGCGCCCTCGGTTCGAGGCGGACCGCAGAGAGCGGGATGAGCTGGCGTCGCGGTTCTTCGATGCCTTCCGGGAAGGCGATGTTGCGGGCCTGCGGGAGCTGCTCGCCGCTGACGTTCAGATGGTCGGGGACGGCGGCGGCAAGGCCCCGCAATGGGCCAGGGCAATCGTCGGCGCGGAGAACGTGGCCCGGCTGCTTGCCTCGATGTTGCCCTGGCTGGTCCGGATCGGAGTGGAGGTGGATCCGCACGAGGTGAACGGCCAGCCGGGCGCGATCTTCCGCGATCGGGACGACAAGGTGCTCAATACCTGGACGCTTGACGTACTCGACGGGCGGATCCAGACGATCCGCTCGGTGCAAAACCCAGACAAGCTCGGGCACGTGGGTCCGGTGGCGGACGCCTGGGCGGTCGTCCGCGAGGCGAACCAGGCTCGCCGGCCCACGGATTGACCGGAAGAGCCGGCCGTGACCGCTGAGGTTGCGGACCCGGTGGCCTGGATCAGCCGCTGAGTACTTCCCCGTCCGGAACGTAGCGCGGACCGACGACCCGCACGTCGCCCACGGCCACGACCCTCGCGCCGAAGGTGACGTCGCCTTCGACCTCGAACCGGCGGCAGCGGCGCAGCGACGGCGCCCCGGCAGGAAACCGCTGCTCGAAGTCGGGCAGCAGTTCGTAATGACGCTCATCCAGCGTGACGACGGGCCCGGGGCCGTCGAAGGTAGGCCTCATCTGCCCGTCACTGGTGAGCTCGTAGGCATCCGAGCGCACCACCAGCAGATCGTTCGTAGTCTTCACCGGGATGAACCGCGAGCGGGGGACATGGACCGCCCGGGCGCCGCGGATCGAGCCGATCGCCGCGCCCATCGCCGTCTCGAGCTGGATCACCGGGGTGCTCGCCGCCTCCCGCGGGTCGACGGTCTTGCGGTTGACGATCAGGGGCAGAACGGGTGCCCCCGGGTCGGCGTCCTGCAGGTCCGCCAGGGCGCGCAGGTCGATCCAGATGTTGTTGGTGTTGTACCAGCGCCAGCGCTCGACGTCGGTGAACGACGTGTCGCCGTCTGGCACCTGCGCCGTCTCCCGCAGCACCACCCGGCCCTGGTAGCGGGCGAGGTGGCCGCCCTTACGATCGGCCAGCGTGCCGCGCACCGCTTCCAGCGCGAACGGCACCTGCTCGGCGGCTACCCATGCGGCGATCCGGACGTCGGCGAGCGCGCCGAGGTTGTCGGAGTTGGACACCAAGGCGTAGCGCAGCCCGGCGCTGAGCAGGGCAGTCAGTGTGCCGGACGCCGCCAGCGCGGTGTAGATGTCGCCGTGGCCGGGCGGGCACCACTCCAGCTCCGGGTCGGCCGGCCACTGCACGGGCTGCAGATCATCAGCCCGGATCTTGGGCTCGCGGCCCTGCAGGAAGTCCAGCGGCATGCCAGGCACGCTCAGGTCGTCGTAGCGGCGCAGCGCATCCAGCGAGGGGTCGCGGGTGACCCCGGAGTCCATCAGCACCAGCGGCAGCCGGGCGCCGTACCGCTGGCGCAGCGCCAGCACCTGCGTAGCGATGACATCCAGGAAGCTTCTGCCGGGCTTCACCTCGATCAGCGACTTCGGCCCCGACAGGCCCATGCTCGTCCCCAACCCGCCGTTGAGCTTGACGACCACCAGCCGGTCGAGGACTTCACGGGCCTGGTCGGGGGGCGGCTCGGGCAACTCGTCCAGGCTCGGCAGGTCCCGAATGGGCTCCAGGACCTCACCCGGCAGGAACCCGGCCTCGCGCTCACCCAGTTGCCGCAGGCGCCTGCCCAAGGCGGCCAGCTCAGCGGGTTGGGCGCCGTCGGCCTCGGCCTTGGTCAGGACAGCGGCGAGATGATCGGGCTCATTCACGCTCTGATCCTCCCATGCGCCGTTGCGGCTTCAGCGAAGGTGCCCGGGATGCCCGGGATGCCCGGCCCAGGCGCTCCGATCCGCCGAACGCGGGGCGGGGCAGGGCGGTGAGGACCAGAGCGGTAAGAATGACCGTCCCGGAGCCGACGGCGGCTCCGCCGATGATGTCGGTGAAGTAGTGATACCAGCGGCTCACCATGGCCACGGCCACGGCCGCGGCGAACAGGAACGCGCCGAGCAGGAGCAGCCGCCGGGCGAAGGCGGGAATCCGGGGGCGCCGGCGCGGTGAACAGAATCGCGGCGACGGCGGCCAGCGCGAAGCCGCTGGTGGCGTGACCGCTGGGATAGCTCAGCGCGCCGCTTATCGTCCGCCCGAAGAGGGGCTTGAGGGCCAGTTCGGTGAGGGCCACCGCCAGCGGGACGGCGACCGCAGCCAGCACCGCGCAGCGCCAGCGGCGCGCCACCATCGCCGCGAGAACCAGGACGACGGTCAGCGCGGTGACCAGCGGAGGTTCACCGAAATTGACCAGGACGTTGAGTGGGGCGGGATGCGTGCCGATGGTAGACCGCAACCAGCGGCCAACGGCCGCGTCGAACCCGTCCGGTCGGGACTGCCCCGCGAACAAGGCGCCGAGGACGGCGACGACCGTGGCGCAGGCCAGCACGAATGCGGCGGCCAACCGGCGCCGGTGGGCGGGGATCAGCGGGCGTGGATCGGAACGGCCACGGCCTGGTCCCGGCCCAGTGCACCCGCTATGGGGCGCAGGCCCCGATGACGCTGGGCCCGGCTCCGGCGCGGGCAGCCGGCGTCCGGCCGCGGACGCCGGCTGCGCAGGCCCCGGCGCAGGCGCTGGGGTCGGCGGGGTCAGTGCTCGAGTGCGGCGTCGAGGGTGATGCTGACGCCGGTGAGGGCCTTGCTGACCGGGCAGCTGGCCTTGGCGTCCTGCGCGACCTTGGCGAACTGTTCGTCGTCAAGGCCCTCGACCTCACCGCGGACGGTGAGCTTGATGCCGGTCAGCCTGAAACCGCCGGCCGGGTCCGGGCCGAGCGACACATCAGCCTGGACGTCGAGCGCTTCCGGCGTCCCGCCCGCCTGGGCGATGAGCCCGGACAGCTGCATGGCGAAGCACGCGGAATGCGCGGCCGCGATGAGCTCTTCGGGGCTGGTGGCACCCGCCGCTTCCTCGGCCGCCCGCTTGGGGAACGACATCTCGTACGTGCCGAGATGGGAACTCGTCAGCTCGACCCTGCCCGAGCCTTCTTCGAGGGTTCCGGTCCAGCCGGTGCGCGCGGTGCGGGTTGGCATTGGTTCTCCCGTCGCTGGGATGATCTCCGGATTTTTTGCTTCCGATCAGGACTCTATCCGGCCCTGCGCGCCACCAGCCTTCGCCCCGACCTCACCACCGTCCCTCTGCACGACGTCGAGCCGAACCACGTCGTGCTGGCGACCCGGGCAGGCGACCATGGCCGCCTGCTCGCCGCCGCACGCAAATCCCTGCAGGCCCACCTCACCGGTCCCGGCTCCGCCGAACCGGCGCGCGGCTGACGCCGGCCCGCCCGGAGCCTCGGGCGGCCGACGGTGGCCCCGACCTGGTGCGGAAGAATCGGGGCATGACGGGGACATCCGGACGGCCGCTCGGGACGCGCACGCTCAGCCAGGCCGACTTTGCCGTGCCCATCGACGACCGGTACTTCGAGGATTATGAGGTCGGCGCCGTGTATGAGTACGGGTACGCCATGGTGAACGCGGATGAGATCGTCGCCTTCGCCGAACGATTCGATCCGCAGGCCATGCACGTCGACGTGCAGTACGCCGCCACCGGCCCGTTCGGGGGGCTGATCGCCAGCGGTTGGCACACGGCGGGGATCTTCATGCGGCTGTACGCCGATCACTACCTGTCCCGGGTCGCCAGCCTGGCCTCGCCCGGTATCGACGAGATCCGCTGGCCGGCCCCGCTGCGCCCTGGCCACACGGTTCGGATGCGAACCACGGTCGCCGAGGCGCGGCGGTCCCGTTCCAAGCCCGACCGCGGCCTGGTCCGCACCCGGGGCGAGCTGCTCAACCAGGACGACCAGCCGGTGCTGAGCCTGCTGGCCCTGAACCTGCTGCAGGCCCGCGAGGCCAGCTGACCGGTGGCTCCCGCCAAGGGCCGGGCGTGGTCAGGCAGCTCCGCGCGCCGGGCCAGGCCGGGCGCCGGGCCAGGCCGGGCGCCGGCTCGGCGTTCCTTCGGTGGCCTATACCAGGGGGGTGATCTTTTCCTCGACGCCGAGTAGCGCCTTGCCGTAGACCTCGTAGCCGACGACGGGTAGCACGACCGCGTGCCGGGCGGCGATCGCCGAGTCGCGCCAGATCCGCTGCAGCGGGTTCACGTCGGCGAAGCTGCCGGCGCCGTGTGCGTACAGCAGGATGTCGATGGCCCGGGTGACCTTCTCGGCGACGTAACCGGTGTCGGCGCGGACCCGGGCCCGGGTCAGGTAGTCCGGGTATTCACCGCGGGCCGCGGCCCGGTCGATGTCGTCGGCCGCGCGATAGGCGTGCAGGTGCGCGGTGTCGATCAGCATCGCGGCCTCGGCGATCTGCAGCTGGAAGGCGACCGAATCGGCCTGGGCCTCGAAGAAGGTGTAGGAGATCGGCTTCCTGGCCGCCTTCTGCCGGACCAGCGCCAGGGCCGCCCGGCCCATGCCCAGTTGCGGGCCGACCAGGACGAGCGCGAGGATCGGCACCAGCGCCGAGTGGTAGAAGGTCTCGTCGGCGAATTCGGTGCCGTAGTGGCCCTCGATCGCGGCGGGCACGGACATCATCCGGTGCTCCGGCACGAACACGTCCTGCGCGACCAGGCAGTTGCTGCCGGAGGACTTCATGCCCGCGACGAACCAGGTGTCCTCGATCGTCATCTCGGAGGTGGGGATCAGCGCCACGCCCTGGTCCTTGACCTCGCCTGCCTCGTCGGTGACCGGGATGCCGAGGACCGCCCAGGTCGCGTGCCAGGAGCCGGAGTTGTAGTACCAGCGGCCGGTGACCCGCCAGCCGCCATCGACCCGGACCACCTCGGCGGTCGGCGCGAGAACCCCGGAGACCAGGGCGTTCGGGTCGTCCCCGAAGACCTCGTCCTGGGCCCGCTCAGGGAACAGGCCGGTGAGCCAGGCGCACACGTTGAGCAGGGTGACAATCCACGACGTGCCGCCATCGGCCTCGGCCACAGCAGCCGACACGTCGAGCATCGTCCGCATCGAGGTCTCGTAACCGCCGTAGCGTCTGGGCACGGCGACCTTGAACGCGCCGGCGGCCATCAGCGCGTCGACCGTGTCCTGGGGCACGCGGCGGTCCGCCTCGCCCTGGGCCGCGTTCTTGGCGATCAGGTCGTGCAGGTCCTCGATACGCTGCAGCAGGCCGTCGGCGCCCGGCGCGGCCAGGCCGGCCGGGGCGTCAGTGGTGGTCATCGTCAAAATCCTCCCTCAGCGCGTGAACGCGGCGATGTGCTCGGCGATCGGCCGCGGCGACCGCATCGCGAAACCAGAATGGGTACCGAAGGTCCGGTCGGCGTACACCAGCGGGGCGCTGTCGCTGCGCCGCTCGGCGTGGCTGACCAGGCCGAACAGCAGGCGGTGATCGCCCGCCTCGACGTCGTTGTACAGCTCGCACACCGCCCAGCCGGCGGCGACCGGGAACCGGGGCAGGCCGTGGTCGGGCCGCCAGCGCACCGAGCTGAACCGGTCCACGTCGCGGCGCGCGAAGACCACGGCCAGATCCTCCTGGCCGCGGGCGAGGATGTTGACGCCGAACCGGCCGGCCCGCTGGATCCGGGCGAGCAGGTGCGAGCCGCGGTCGAAGGCCACGCTCACCAGCGGCGGGTGCAGCGACAGCGACGCGAAGGAGCTGACCGTCGCCCCCGCCGGGCCGTCCTCATCGGCTGTCGTGACCACCGTGACCGGCGCGCAGACGCCCGCCATGAGGGAGCAGAACTCGCTGTGGGTGACCACCGGCGTTCACCTCTCCGAAACAAACATGATGAATATGATGCTGAGCCGCCGCCTCGACCTTGTCAAGAGAACCCATTAGATTCATCATGGTTAATTACGAAGAGGGAGTGGTGATGACGCAGCCTCGGCCCGGCCCGCCTGGTCAGCCTGCTGAGCTGGCTGCCCAGGCTGATCAGGCTGACCGGCCTGATCAGGCTGATCGGGCCGGTCCGGCTGACCTCCGGCTGCGTGAGGCGATCGACGAGCCCGCGCTGCGCCGCGGCGACTGGGAACGCGCCGTCCCGGGCGCGGCGGAGCCCGGAACCCGGCAGACGCGCACCGAACTGGCCGCCGCGCGCCTGGCGGCCATCGCGGGGGCAGCCCGTCCCGGCGACCGGCTGGGCTCCAAGGAGGAGCTCCGCATCCAGTGCGGCGTCTCCGTGGGCACCTTCAACGAGGCCATCCGGCTGCTGCAGGCCCGCAAGCTCGTCACCGTCCGGCCCGGGCCCGGCGGGGGGCTGTTCGCGGCCGAGCAGCCCCCGATGGTGCGGCTGGGCAACTCGGTGCTGGCCCTCGACGCCGAGCAGACCTCGGTCGCGGACGCGATCCGGATCCGGGACGCCCTCGACCCGCTGATGATCGAGGACGCGCTGTGGCACTGCTCCCCCGCCGCCATCGCGCAGATGCGGGCCCAGGTCGAGCGGATGAACGGCGCCGTGGACGCCCGCGACCCGGACGCCTTCGTCCGGGCCAACTGGGGCCTGCACGCCCAGATCGCGGCGGTCAGCCCGAACGTGATGCTGCGCTCGCTGTACAGCAGCCTGCTCGACCTGATCGAGTCACACACGCTGTCGGTGCTGCCGGACGGCGATCAGCCGCTGCCGGAGTACATGGCCCAGCGGCACCAGCTGCACGCCAGCCTGGTGGAGGCCATCGCGGAACGCGACAAGGACAAGGCGCTGCACCTGATCACCGAGCACAACACCACCGACCAGCTCCGCCCGGCGCCCGTGCCCGGCCTGAGCGGGGCCGGACTGGGCTGACCGGCGGGGAGTAGCGTCGGTCGGTGTGGAAGCCACCCGCGAGACCGCCACGAGCCTGGACGCCGCCGACCCGCTCGCGCCGCTCCGGAAAGAATTCGTCCTGCCGCACGGGGTCGTCTACCTGGACGGCAACTCCCTCGGCGCGTTGTCGGCCACGGTCACCGCTCGGCTCAGCGCGGCCGTGACCGGGCAGTGGGGCAACCATCTGGTCCGGGGCTGGAACGAGGACGGCTGGTGGACGGCACCGGAACGGATCGGTGACCGCATCGGCGCGCTGATCGGCGCGGCACCCGGCCAGACCGTGGCCGGCGACTCGACTTCCGTGCAGCTGTTCAACGCGGTAACGGCCGCCGCCCGGATGCGGCCCGGGCGATCGGTGATCCTCACTGACGCCGGGCAGTTCCCGACGGACGGCTACCTCGCCGATTCCGTCGGCCGGCTGCTCGGGCTCGAGGTCGCCCGGGTCAGCGATCCGCAGGCAGCGTTGCGTGACCGGGGCGGCGAGGTCGCGGTGCTGGTGTGGCCGGTGGTGGACTTCCGGACCGGCGAACTGTGGGACGTCCCCGCCCTGACCGCCGCCGCCCACGACGCAGGCGCGCTCGCAGTCTGGGATCTGTGCCACGCGGCCGGCGCGGTACCGCTACAGCTGGACGCGGACCAGGCCGACCTGGCCGTGGGCTGCACCTACAAGTACCTGTCCGGCGGCCCGGGCTCGCCCGCCTTCATCTACATCGCGCGGCGGCACCAGGACGGCTTCGACCAGCCGCTGACCGGATGGCACGGATCCGCCCGCCCGTTCGCGATGGGCAGCGGCTACACCCCGGCCGCCGGGATCACCCGGGCCCGGATCGGGACGCCGCCGATCCTGTCGCTGCTCGCGCTGGACGCCGCGCTCGACGCGTTCGGGCACGCCGGGCTCGGCGCGATCCGGGCCAAGAGCCTCGGGCTGGGCGAATTCTTCATCGCGTGCACCGACGAACTGCTGGCCGGGCTGGGCTTCGGGGTGGTCACGCCGCGCGAACCGGCGCGCCGGGGCAGCCATGTGGCGCTGCGCCACCCGGACCCGTATCCGGTCATGGCGGCGCTCATTGAGGCGGGAATCATCGGCGACGTCCGGCCGCCGGACCTGCTCCGGTTCGGCTTCAACGCGCTCTACACGTCCTACCGCGACGTCTATACCGCGGTGCAGGCGCTGCGGCAGGTGATCGTCTCCGGCCGCTACCGCGAGCCGCGCTTCGCGGCGCCCAACACGGTCACGTGACCAGGCCTGCCGCAGGCGCGAAGATGGCCGCGGGCAGGACCGGCCGCGTCAGGAGGGGCCAGGCTCGGTCTTGCGGGCGCGGAAGGTGAGGCCGCGGTCGACGCTGATCATCACCGCGCCGAACCCGATGGTCTGCAGCCGGGTCAGCAGGGTGGCCGGCTCCAGCGGGTTGTAGACGTCGCCTTCGTGGAACTCGTGCAGCTGGGTGCTGGGGAGGCTGTCCGAGCCGATCAGGGTGCCGCCCGGCCGCAGTACCCGCAGCACCTCGGCCAGCACCCGGTTCTGCTGCGCCGCCGACGGCACGTGGTGCAGCATCGTAAACGAGCCCGCTGAATCGAACGAGTCATCGTCGAACGGCAGCGCGGTGGCGTCACCGTGCATGACCTGCACGTTCGTGTCGGCGAACCGCTCGCGCAGCGCGTCCGCGGCATCCTGTTCCACCTCCACCGCCACCAGGTCCGGCACGCGGTGCCGCAGCCACTCGGTGGTGGCGCCGGGGCCCGGCCCGATCTCCAGCATCCGGGTCCCCAGGTCCAGCCCGGCGCACAGCCCGGGCAGCACGTCGTGGTGCATGTGCTCGGCCCACTCCGGGCTCGGGCAGACCCTGGCGTGATTGCTGTTCATAGCTCCGACGCTACGGCCGTCATGCGCACCCTGTACATCACCATGCGCCGTGACACCTGGGCCGCCTGCTGTGGCGCTGTGGGGGTCGGGCGGCACCGTCGGCCAGCTCTACGACGTGCTGGCCACCTGGCGTGAGGTCAGCAATGGCCCGGTCGGCGGGGCAGCGCTCGACTGCGGGCACGTGCCGCAGGAAGAGCAGCCCGCCGAGACCGCCAGCCAGCTGGCCGCCTTCCTGGGCTCCGGTGACGGCGGGGGCGGTCAGCCGCCGGGTGGGGTGTCCATCACGACGCCGTAGACCCGGCGGACGTGCAGCCGGACGACGAGCCGGCGCGCGGCGATCTCAGCGGGTGGAACGGCTAAATCGAGGCTGGGCCAGTGGCTGGCTGGTCCCGGCTGGCGGCCGGGCGGGCCTCCCACTTCTGCTCGATGCGACCGAAGCGCCAGATGCCCAGGGCGACGACCCAGGTCAGCACGAATACACCAACGACGATGAAGCCGGCCGTGTTGATGTTGAAGTTCGCCATGAACGACCAGAACGAGCCGTTGAGGTTGGTGTCCTTGGCGAGCAGGCCGAGCAGCTCGGTGGCCCCGATGAACACCGCGACGAAGACGGACAGGCCGGTGATCGTCAGGTTGTAGTAGACCTTGCGGACCGGCCGGGCGAACGCCCAGTCGTAGGCGAAATTCATGAAGCAGCCGTCGATCGTGTCGAACAGGCTCATCCCGGCGGCGAACAAGATCGGCAGCGACAAGATGGCGTAGAAGGGCAGCCCGCCGACTACCGCCGTGCCCGCCAGCACCAGCAGGGCCACCTCGGTCGCGGTGTCGAAACCGAGGCCGAACAGGAACCCGATCGGGTACATCTTCCACGGCGCGTCGACCCGGCGGGCCAGCGGCCCGAGGAAGCGGTTCATCAGGCCGCGCTTGTTGAGCTGTTCCTCCAGCTGCTCGTCGTCGTAGGCTCCGGACCGCATCTCGCGGAACACCTTGAGGATGCCGGCCAGGATGACGACGTTGAACGCCGCGATCAGGAACAGGAAGAACCCGGACATGCAGGTGCCGATGATGTTGGTGGTGTACTGCAGGTGCGAGCCGCCGTCCTTGACCTGCTCGTCCAGCCCCCGGATGCCGAAGTTCAGCAGCACGGCCAGCGCGAACACGACGCTGGAGTGGCCGAGGGAGAAGAAGAACCCCACCGACAGCGGCCGCTTGCCCTCGCCCACCAGCTTGCGGGTGGTGTTGTCGATCGCGGCGATGTGGTCGGCGTCGAAGGCGTGCCGCATGCCCAGGGTGTAGGCCAGCGCCCCGGTGCCGACGCCGAAGACCGTCGTCTTGCCGATGTGATAGTGGCCGCCCAGCGCCGCCGCCAGCATGCCCCAGCCGACCACGTTGAGCCCGATCACGGTGGCGGTCATCGCGCCCATCCGGGCCCACTCGACCGGGCTGAGCCCGCGCCGGATCGTGGCCAGGCGGGCGAGCGGATCAGCCATCGGTGCGTACCCTCCGCGGATTGTCCTGGTCAGCGCTGCTCTAACCAGGTCAGTCTAGGGATAGCTGCAACTAAGTTGCAATAACGTAAGCGCTGCAACTAGGCGTTCCCGCGATGGCGGGCCGAGTGCGGCCGATCCGCCCGTCACGACGATCGTCCGCGTGCTGCGGGACGTGCGGCTGGAGCACGCGAGAGCGGCGCGAGCATCTGCCGGACCAGCTAACGGCCGCGGACCGTGCGCGCTGCTGCGCGTGACCCGACTGCTCAGCAGCGGCCAGGTGACCTCATTGGCGGCTCACTAGATCATGATGAGCAGCATGAAGGCCATGGTGACGCCCATCGCCACCCGGCAGCCCTTGACCACGGCGGGGGAGAGCAGCAGCCGTTCGGCCGGGCTGGGCGTGACCCGGCCGGTCGCCGGGTCGCCTGGTCGGCCCCTCGGCTGGGGCGGCCTCCGGGTGCACCATGGTCGCGACGGCGCTGTCACCGCCGCTGGCGAGCCCGGCGGGCCCGCCTTGGCCGGTCACGCCTGCGGCCGCGGTGGCCAGCGCGGGCCCGGCGGGGGTGAAGTGCCGGCCGACGACGTGGAAGTACCCGTCCGCGCAGGCTTTCCGGTCTACATCGCGTACCGAATAGGCGATCAGGAGCAGTGCGAAGACCAGCGCCAGCGTGGGGGCGTGCAGCGTCTGCATGCCGCCTGATGACCCGGCCGCCGTGCCGGCCATCCCAGAGCCGCCGCCCGATGCCGGGCCCGCGAGCGCGGCGAACATATAGAGCATGGCCGCACTGTGCAGCAGGTGCGGCGCGTGGTGACCGCTGACCAGAGCGCCGGCGCCCTGGCCCCGTGTCTCCCGCCACAGGTACCAGGCGAACCAGGCCGTCATGACGGCGAAGATCACTTCCCAGGCAGCGTTGGGCAGCGTGCTCAGGCCGGCGACCAGCGTCCCCGCCATGGCGACGCCCATCAGCAGATGGGAGAGGGCAATATCAGCGTCTCTCGCCCCGGCACGCGTCCAGGCGCGCGCCACCACCAGCTGCCCGGCGCTGACCGCGGCGACCAGCAGCATGACCGCGGCGAAGATGTCGAGGATCCACGCGGGGATGCTCATGCTGTTATCCCTTCAGGGCGTTCATCAGCTAGCGATCGGTCGGCGCGCGGCGTCGCCGCGGCGGCCAGCGGCCAGTAGCTCAGGGCCAGGAGGGCGAGCAGTGGGCCAGAGTTGGGATCGGTGCCACCACCGGTCAAGATGGTGCCGAACGCCTCCCCGACCGCCCAGATGACCGCGGCCAGCACGATGGCCAGGATCAGCGTGGCCCTGGCCACCGGGGACGGGAGGAAGACCCCTACGGCGACGATGGCGAGCGCGATGGCCAGGACAATCGAGGCGGCCAGCCCCTGGTGGGCAACCAGGGCGGCGGAATGCTTGTCGAGGGCGGCCAGCCAGCCGGGTTCCCCCGACGCCATACCCGCGATCATGTCGTGCAGCGCCTGCGGCGCCCGGTTGGCGGGGGTCAGGGCGAAGTAGGCCAGGCTGCCCCACAGCACCAGCCACAGCGCCCGGGCCACGTGGGCCCCGACCGCGCGGGCCGCCACGAACGGGGCCAGTGCGCCGGACGGCACGAGCCGGTCGGACGGCCACAGCAGGACGGCCAGCAGCGCGTAAAGGATCACCGCCCCGGGGGCGCCGTTCACCGGATCCGCCGCCCCGCTCAGCACGCCGCCGAGCCCCTCGCCGAACCACCACACCCCGAGCGCCCACACGATCGAGGCGGCCAGCGCCAGCCGGACCGTGGGACGGTAGGCGATGCCCAGGCCCAGCAGGAGCTGGACGGTCGCGAAGATGGCGTTCAGGAGCACCAGGTGGTGCTCGATCAGGGCCGCGTTCCAGTTGATGGGGTGGGAGACGACACCCGGGTTACCCGACGACGTGGCCCCGATCATCTGGCCGAACGCCTTGGTGAACATGAACGGCTGGTACTGCAGCACACCGTCCAGCAGCCAGATCGCGGCCAGGCCCAGCTGCAGCGCCCGGCGCACGTCCGGTCCGCCCGGGGAAGCTCCGGCCACGTCGAGCCGGTCCCCCGCCGCGGCCCGCGACCGCCCTACCGCGGTATCGCTCATTTCCGTCTTCCCCGCTCGCCACGCCTGGATCCGCCGCCACCGGGAATGCCGGGAACGGGCCGGGATTCACGGGGCAGCCGGGACAATTAATTAAAAGGGTAGAGGGCGCCCGGCGGGGGTGCAATGAGAACCGGATATTCTCGCCGCACTTGCCCTGATCTCGGCCGGAGCCCCAGTTCAGAGGGCTAGCCGAGCGGCTGTGGCAGTTCGTGTAAAGAGGACCGGTAAACCCCCCGGCGGTATTCATGGAACGGGGCGAGGGTACCGGTAAAACCCTTAGGGGGTATCACCAAACCCGGCCGGGGTATTGATTAGTGGCGCGGAAAGAAAGGCGAAGCTGATTTTCAGCGACGATGGGTTGACGGACCGTTTACCGCATGTGACGCTCAGTTTGAGTTGCCGAGGAACGGAGGCAGGTTATGGATGGTGCCGAGCGTCTCACCCGATTTGCCCTGCTGTGCGGCCAGTGCAGCTGCGGCTGCCCCGAGCTGTTCGTCGACCACGACGCCCCGCCGGAGCGCACGATCGTCATCACCGATGACTTCGGGCAGCGGGTGCAGATGAGCGCGGAGCAGTTCGCGGTGCTTATCGCGGAGGCCCGCTCCGGCCGCCTGGACGAGGCCGTCGCCGAGTTGACCGCGCGCTGAACCCGGCCCGGGCGCCCGGGAGGGAAGGCAAACGGTCCGCTGAGAACGGCAGGCCCGGCCTGGTCAGGCGCCGGGCGGCGTGCTGGCCTGCAGGACGAGGCCGTTCCCGTCCGGGTCGTCGAAGGTGACGAAGCGGCCCCACGGTGCCGCCTGAATCCCGCCGTCGATCCTGACCCCGCGGGCCTGCAGTTCGGCGACGTCGCCGTCGAGGTCGCTGGTCTCCAGCACGGTGCCCTTCACCGAGCCCGCGGGCATGGTGTCGAACCAGTTCACCAGCGTTATGGATGCCTGGCTGTGCCGAGGGCCGACCTGCACCCAGCGCATGCCGGGACCCATGGGGGTATCCGCGACAAGCTCGAAACCGAGCGCGTTGACGTAGAAATCCCGCGCGCGGTCCTGATCGGTGACCGGAAGCGAGATGACGTTGATGTGCGTAATAGCCATGGGGTGAAATCTAGCGAAGCGCCGCGCGACTGCTTCCCGAAAATTGCCGCATCCGGACCGGGCCGTTAGGGAGCCAGGACGTAGCCGCCGGCTTCGTCGAGGGCTTCGGTTACGGCGGTGTCGGGCAGCGGGCTGCCGCTCGTCACAGTGACCTGGGAGACGCCGTCCGGAACCAGATCGACGGCGACAGCGGAGACGCCGTCCAGGCTCGTCAGCTCGCTGGTCACCGCGTTAACGCAGTGCTCGCAGGTCATGCCGGTCACCTTGTAGGTCGTCGTGGCCATCGGGGTCCTTCCTGGGCTGAGGCGGGCACGGTCACCGAGACTACTACGCGCCATAGCACGGCTGCCCGCGGCCAGCCGTACGGCGCTCTGTGGCGATGCACGTCCGCCGGAGGTCAGGAGCGGACCAGGCGGGCGATGGCTTCGGAGGCCTCCCGGACCTTCTCGGTCGCGCCGTCGCCGCCTTCGGCCACCGCTTCGGTGACGCAGTGGCTGAGATGCTCCTCGAGCAGGCCGAGCGCCACCGACTGCAGGGCCTTGGTCGCCGCCGACACCTGAGTGAGGATGTCGATGCAGTACTTGTCGTCCTCGATCATCCGCTGCAGGCCACGTACCTGGCCCTCGATACGGCGCAGTCGCCTCAGGTAGTTGTCCTTATCGTGGCTGTACCCGTACATGCGGCCCCTCCGGCCCGGTAGCTCGTTGCGCAGCTGGCTTCACATCCAGTGAACCTCAGCGCGGCGAACAGTCAACATCAGTTCAGTATGGCGACCGTTCCGGACTGGTTATAACTAGTTATGCCGTTTGGTCCCGCCTGAGCCCGGCGGCTTGGTCCCGCCTGGGCCCGGCGATCCGGAAGCGGCCGAGCCGCAGGCTGTTCCACACCACGAAGACCGACGACAGCGTCATCGCGGCCGAGGCCACGATCGGGTTGAGGAAGCCGAGCGCGGCCAGCGGGAGCGCGGCCAGGTTGTAGCTGAACGCCCAGGCCAGGTTGCGCCGGATGGTGCGGAACGTGCCGCGCGCGAGCTTGATGGCGTCCGCGACAACCTGCAGGTCATCGCGGAGCAGGATCAGATCCGCGGCGCAGATCGCCACGTCCGTACCAGAGCCGAGGGCGAGCCCGAGGCTCGCGGCGGCCAGCGCGGGAGCGTCGTTGACGCCGTCGCCGACCATGGCCACCGAGCGCCCGCGGGCCTGCAGATCCCGGACCACGGCCGCTTTGCCGGCGGGCAGCGTCCCGGCGATGACCTCGTTGATCCCGGTGGCGGCGGCCACCGCCCGGGCGGTGGCCTCGTTATCCCCGGTGAGCAGGACCGGATGCAGGCCGAGCGCCCGGAGCTCGGCAACGGCCGCCGCGGCGGACGGTTTCACCGTGTCGGTAACCGCCACCGCGCCGCGGACGGCGCCGTCCCAGCCGACCAGCACCGTGGTGCAGCCAGACTCCTCCCAGGCCCGGCACGGCCCGGCCAGCTCCGCAGGGACCGCCATGCCGCTCTCGGCGAGCAGCGCAGCCCGGCCGACGACAACCTCGCGACCGCCGACCGTGCCACGAGCGCCGAGCCCCGGCAGCGCCCGGAAACTCAGCGCGGCGGGCAGCGTTCCAGCCCCGGTCCCGGTCCCAGCTTCGGCCCCTGCCCCGGTCTCGGCCCCTGCCCCGGTCTCGGCCCCTGCCCCGGTCTCGGCCCCTGCCCCGGTCTCGGCCCCTGCCCCGGTCCCGGCCCCTGCCCCGGTCCCGGCCCCTGCCCCGGTCCCGGCCCCTGCCCCGGTCCCGCGCCCCCGTGCCCCGGTCCCGGCCCCCTGCCCCGGTCCCGGCTTCGATCTCGGCAGCCGCGGTGATCGCCGCGGCGACCGCATGCTCGGACGCCTGCTCCACCGCGCCGGCGTACCGGAGCAACTCAGCGCGGCCGGTCCCGGCCACGGTCTGGACGCCGGCCAGCGACATCCGGCCGGTGGTGACCGTGCCGGTCTTGTCCAGCACGACCGTGTCCACCGCGCGAGACGACTCCAGCGCCTGGTACCCCTTGATGAAGATGCCGAGCTGGGCGCCGCGCCCGCAGGCGGCCACCAGGGCGGCCGGGGTGGCGAGGCCCAGCGCGCAGGGGCACGCGATGATCAGCACGGCCAGCGCGGCCGCGAACGTGTGCCCGGCGGCGCCGCCGGCCAGCAGCCAGCCGGCCAGGGTCAGCGCGGCGCAGATCAGCACGGCGGGGACGAACACCCCACTGATCCGGTCGGCCAGCCGCTGGATGGATGCCTTGTCCGCCTGAGCCTGCTCGACCAGCCGGATCAGGTGAGCGAGCTGGGTGTCGGGGCCGACCTTGACCGCCCGGACGACCAGCCGCCCGGTCAGCGCGATGGTGCCGCCGACCACGCTGTCCCCCTCGGCCGCCTCGCCGGGCACTGATTCCCCGGTCATCATGCTTCGGTCCACCGCGGTCTGCCCGAACAGCACCTCGCCGTCGGCGGCGATGGTCTCCCCCGGCCGCACCACGAACATGTCCCCCGGCCGCAGCCGGCCCGCCGGGATCTGCTGCTCGGTGCCGTCCGGCTTCAGCACGCAAACTTCCTTGGCCCCCGCGGCGGCCAGCTCGCGCATGGCCGCCCCCGCGGTACGCCGCGCCCGGGCCTCGTACAGCCGCCCGGCCAGCAGGAACGTGGTGACCGAGGCGGCCACCTCCAGGTAGATGCCGCCGCCGGAGCCATGGCTGAGCTGGTGCAGCACGCTCTCGCCCGCCGGGCCGCGGTCGAGGAAGAACATGGCGTAGACCGACCATCCGCAGGCCGCGATGATGCCCAGCGAGACGAGGGTGTCCATGGAGGAGGTACCGTGCCGGGCGTTCTTCAGCGCGGCCCGGTGGAACGGCCACGCGGCCCACAGCGCCACCGGCGCCGCGCAGGCCACCAGCGTCCACTGCCAGCCGGGGAACCGCACCGACGGGACCAGTGACAAGGTGAGCGACAGGTCGGTCAGCGGGACGAAGAAGATGAGGGCGACGATCAGCCGGCGGCGCAGGTACGCGGCGTGCCGGGCGGCCGCCGTGACCCCGTCCTCAGCCTCCGCGCCAGCGGCGTCCGCCGCAGTGGTCGTCGCAGCAGTCGCCGCAGTGATCGCCGCCGTGGTCGCCGCGGTGGAACCAGTGGGCCATGCGGTGTAGCCGGCGTTCCCGATCACGGTGGTGAGTGCCTCCACCGGCAGCGCGGGCGGCGCGGTGACCCGGGCGGTCGCGGTGGCGTAGTTCACCGCGGCCGTGACGTGGTCCAGCTTCGTGAGCTTCTTCTCAATCCGGACGGCGCACGCCGCGCAGCTCATGCCCTCGATGGCGAGCTCGACCTCCCGCGTGGCGGGCGGGGCCGCGACGGGCGGGCCGGCCGACCGGGTACGCAGTGGCGAAAGCATGATCCGCGCCTGCCTCCCCGGGCCCGCTGGGTCATGCCCGGCCCGTCGACTCCCAGAGTTCCTGCAATTTGGCAGCTTAACCCCTGGCAGGATGATCAGGTGCGTCAGCGTCACGCCGGCGAGACACGCTCGGAGGATAGAGAGAAGGCGATGGGCCCGGTGAGCCAGGCCACGAAGCTGTGCGGTTTCCTGCTGCTGCTCGTGGTGATCTTCGTCTGCGCGTACGCCGCCGGGGCGCACCTGGGCCCGGTCGCCCTCGACCCGCACCTGCCGTGGAGCAGCAGCCCCGGCGGGAACCCGACCGGCGGCGGGGGCGGCGGTTCGATGAACATGAGCGGCCCTTGACATCCTCCCCCGCCTCAGGGCGGGGGATTCCAGCTACTACGCCTTTTGGAGCAGCAGTTGAGGTTCGCGGTTCACGGGCCGGGCTGCCCCGTCGCCTCCCCGCGCAGTCACGGCGTGCCCCGCCGCGATGTTCCTGGCCGCGTTCACGTCAGCGTGGCCGGCGAAACCGCAGGTCGTGCACACGAAGCGCGCTTGGCTCTGACGCGACTTCGGGTCCACGTGCCCGCACGCCGAGCACCGCTGGCTGGTGTAGTGCGGTTTGATCTTCTCAACCCGGCCGGGGGCTTTGTCCTGCAGGCGGCGGACCAGCAAGCCCCATCCCTGGGCCAGAATCGACCGGTTGAGACCGGACTTGTGGCGCACGTTCCGGCCGGGATTCCCGGCCGTTCCCCTGCCGGAGCGGGTCATGTTCCTGATCTGGAGGTCCTCGACCCTGATCACGTCGAACCGGCGGGCCAGGCCGGTGCTGGCCTTCTCGGCCCAGTCCGTGCGCCGGTCGGTCTGGCGGGCTATCAGCCGGGCGATCGCGTGCCTGACCCGGCCGCGGCGGTTCGAGCCGCGCCGGGCCCGGGCCAGCGTGCGCTGCAGCCGCAGCAGCCGGGTCCGTTCCGCGCCACCCAGCCCGGGCACACCCAGCAGCTCACCGGTGGACAGGGCCGCCGATACCGCCACCCCCCGGTCGATGCCCACGATCTGGCCGTTGCCGGGCGCGGGCACCGGTGCGGGGACCGCCGCGAAGGCGACATGCCACCGGCCGGACCGGTCCCGGGTCACCCGGCAGGACTTCACGCCCGGCGGCACCGCGCGGGACCAGCGGAACCGCACCCATCCCGCCTTCGGCACCCGCACCGCGCCCACGTGGCGGGACAGCCGCCGCACCTCCCGGGGCTGCAGCGCGACCACCCGGAATCCTTCGTTGCGGCCGGCCTTCCGCCACGACGGACGGCCATGGGTGCCGCCGAAGCAGTTCGCCGTGGCCCGGGCGAAGTCGCGCAGGGCCTGCTGCTGCACCATCTGCGAGCCGGCGGCCAGCCACGGGTGCTCCGCCCGCGCCTGGGTCAGCTGCCGGCACTGCTCAAGGTAACCAGGAGCGCTGGTCCGGCCCGGGCGCCAGTGCCGATGCTGCTCGACGGCGAGGTTCCACACGAACCGGGCCTGCCCGCAATGATCCCGCAGCACCAGCTGCTGGGCGGGCGAGGGAACCAGACGATACCGGGACATACGAACACACTAGCGAACACCACCGACATTTCCGGGGAGGTGAAGCGGCGTTCCCTCCCCAGCCCGAAGACTGGGATCTCCACGCCGCGATCCTGATGACCGACATACGGACCGGCGTAACGGAGACGGGCACCGGCGTCCAGGCCGAGCTGATCGTCGGCGGGATGAGCTGCGGCGCCTGCGCCGCGCGGGTCGAGCGGCGGCTGAACCGGCTGGACGGGGTGACGGCCACCGTCAACTACGCCACCGGACGGGCCTACTTCGCCCGTACCGGCGGCCGGGAGCCCGGCGAGCTGATCGGTGTCATCCAGTCCTGCGGGTACACGGCGGTCACGCCCGTCCCGGAGACCGGGCCGCAGGATCTGGCCGCGGAGCAGGCGGCTCGCGCGCTGGGGCTGCGGCTGGCCGTCTGCGTCCCGCTGGCCGCCGCCGTCATCGCGCTGGCCATGATCCCGGCCCTGGAGTTCACCGGCTGGCCGTGGGTCAGCCTGGTGCTGGCCACCCCGGTGGCGGTCTGGGGCGCCTGGCCGCTGCACCGGGCGGCCTGGACCGGCCTGGGCCACGGCGCGGCGACGATGGACACGCTGGTCAGCATGGCCGTGGCCGTGTCGTTCGGCTGGTCGGTCTACGCGCTGTTCACCGCGGGCGGCGACAACGCCATGCGGATGTCCACCGGGGTCATGTTCGGCCTGGCCGGCGGCAGCCACCCGCTGTACCTGGACGTGGCGGCCGGGGTCCCCGCCGCGGTACTCGCCGGGCGCTACCTGGAGGCCCGGGCCCGGGCGCGGTCGGGTGCCGCGCTCACCGCGCTGGCGGGCCTGGGCGCCAAGACCGTCGCGGTCCTGCGCGATGGTACCGAGCAGCGGGTGCCGGTGGAGACGCTCGGCGTGGGCGAGCAGTTCGTGGTGCGCCCCGGTGAGAAGATCGCCACGGACGGGGTCGTCACCGAGGGCGGCTCGGCGGTAGACGCCGCACTGGTCACGGGCGAGTCCACGCCGTCCGAGGTCGGCCCGGGTGACGCAGTGACCGGCGCCACACTCAACATGAGCGGGCGGCTGGTGGTGCGGGCCACCCGGGTCGGCGCCGACACGTTGCTGGCGCAGATCACCCGGCTGGTCAGCGACGCGCAGAGCACCAAGGCGTCCGCGCAGCGGCTCGCCGACCGGATCGCCGCGATCTTCGTGCCGTGCGTGATCACGCTCGCGGTGGTCACCCTGGGGTTCTGGCTGGGTGCCGGGCTGCCCGGCACCGCGGCCGGGGGCGCGGCCGTGGCCGTCCTGGTGGTCGCCTGCCCCTGCGCGCTCGGCCTGGCCACCCCCACGGCGCTGCTGGCCGCGGTCGGCCGCGGCGCCGAGCTGGGCATACTGGTCAAGAGCGCCCGCGCGCTGGAGGCGGTCCGGCACGTCCGCGTCATCATCTTCGACAAGACCGGCACGCTGACCACGGGAGTGATGCGGCTTCAGGCCATCACGACGGCACCGGGCACCGACGAGGACGAGGCGCTGCGGCTGGCCGGCGCGGTCGAGGACGCGTCCGAGCACCCGATCGGCCAGGCCCTCGCGCGGGAGGCCGCGGCCCGGTTCGGCCAGCTGCTCCCGGTCACCGGTGGCACGCCGCTGCCCGGGGCCGGGGTCCGCGGGGTGGCCGGCGGGCACACGGTAACGGTCGGCAGCCCAGCGCTGTTCGCGGAGCAGGGGCTGTCTGTCCCGGTCCTGCTGCGCCGGGCCGCCGCGACCGCCGAGGACGCGGGCCAGACCGCAGTACTGGCCGGCTGGGATGGCGCGGTCCGTGCGGTGCTGGTGGTCGCGGACGGCCTGCGTCCGGGCAGCGCGGCCGCGGTGGCCCGTATCCAGCGGCTCGGCCTGGCCACCGCGCTGCTCACCGGCGACAGCGAGCGCACGGCCCAGGCCGTGGCCGCCCAGCTGAAGATCCCGAAACAGAACGTCTTCGCGCGGGTCCGGCCTGAGGAGAAGGCCGGCAAGATCCGCCAGCTTCAGGACGAGGGCTTCGCCGTGGCCATGGTGGGCGACGGGGTCAACGACGCCGCCGCACTGGCCCAGGCCGACCTGGGCATGGCGGCCGGCACCGGGACCGACGCCGCCATCGGCGCCGCCGACCTCACTCTGGTCAACTCGGACCCCAGCACGATCGCCGAGTCGCTGCTGCTGGCCCGGACCACGCTGACGGTGATCCGGGGCAACCTGGCCTGGGCCTTCGGCTACAACGCGATCGCGATCCCGGCCGCGGCGCTCGGCTACCTCAACCCGCTGTTCGCCGGGATCGCCATGGCGGCCAGCTCGCTGATCGTGACCGGCAACAGCCTGCAGATACGTCGCTTCGGGCGGCGGCGCCTGGCCAAGCGGTCCGCCCCATTGCCCGCGGCAGCGGACGGGTCCGGACTCGCTGAGGACGGCCAGTGAGCGCGCCGGCCAAGGCCGGCCGCGGCACCCAGCCGGCCCCGCGCAGCAGGCCCCGGAACCGGGCCACGGCCGGGACTGGCCGCGTGAGCTGGCCCGGGCCGCCGCCGGGCCGGTGATCTGCGCCACCGTGCTCATCGGGCTGCTGTCCGCCTGGGTCGTCACCGGCGGAACGGGCAATATCGTCTCCCAGCAGGTCCAGATCACGCAGGCCGCGGTCCCGATGCGCGCCTTCACCGCCGACCCGGAGTCCCGTCCGGCCCGGCCGGCACCTTCCTGACCATCTGGAACCCGGGCAGGAAGGCGGACGAGCTGCTGTCGGTGAGCAGCCCCATCGCGCACCGCGTCGTGCTGGTCCGGCGCAGCGGGCCGGAAGGCCCCGGCACGGTGGTGCCCGACCTGACGATCCCGGCCGGTGGCACGCTCACGCTCACCCCGTTCGGCACCGACGTGGTACTGCGGGACCCGGCGCGGTACGAGAATGACGCCACGGTCCGGCTGACCCTGACCTTCCGGCGGGCCGGCCGGATCAGCGTGACCGCGGATGTGTCAGCCCCCGGCGCACCGTGACGCCGGCCGGGCCGGCCGAGCCGGTCACCGGCTCGGGATCAGCGGCTGGCCGGACGGGGCCCCCGGACCTGGCGCGGTACGGCGGCGGCCCGCACCCGCCTGGCTCGGCGCACTTCTTCGTCGCCTCCCTAGTGTGTCGCGCCAGAAATTCTTAGGGTTATTTTTGCTAAGATCTGGTTATGCCGGGTCCTTCTGCTGTGCCGATCGTGCTTTCTGATGATGAGCGGGCTGAGCTGGCGCGCCGGGCAGGGCTGCCGGAGCGTCGGCGGGCTGACCGGGCCCGGATCATCCTGGCCTGTGCCGGCGGGATGCCGAACGCTGGTGTCGCGCAGGCCTTGGGAGTGGCGGTCAAGTCGGTGTCCAAGTGGCGGCGCCAGTTCGCCGGGCAGCGGCTGGCCGGGCTGGAGGACGATGCTCCGATCGGCCGGCCCAAGGCTGAGCTCGTGCTGGAGGAGGCGGAGCGGGAGCAGCTGATCCGGTGGGCCCGGCGCGCGAAGACCGCCCAGTACCTGGCCATGCGGGCGAAGATCGTGCTGGCCTGCGCGGAGGGCGGGACGAACAAGCAGGTGGCCGCCCGGCTGGGGGTCGATGAGTCCACCGTGGACCGCTGGCGGGCCCGGTTCATCGCCGGGCGACTGGATGGCCTGCAGGACGAGCCGCGGCCCGGCCGGCCGGCATCGATCCTGCTGGACCAGGTCGAGGACGTGGTCGTGGCCACGCTGGAGGGCGTCCCGGGCAAGGACACGCATTGGTCGCGGTCGTCCATGGCCGCCCGTACCGGGCTGTCGAAGTCCACCATCGGGCGGATCTGGAAGAAGTTTGACCTCAAGCCGCACCTGCAGGACTCCTTCAAGCTGTCCACCGACCCGTTCTTCGTGGAGAAGGTCGTCGATGTCGTCGGCCTGTACCACAACCCGCCGGAGAAGGCGGTGGTGCTGTGCGGACCCTGTTGGCTTATTCGGCTCGGGCGGCGCGGCTGAAGTCGAGCCGTTGGAGGTGGGTGGTCCGGGTCCGGTCTAGGGGCCTGCCGGTCCACCAGGCATCCAGCCGGAGCAGGTTGACTGCTGCTGCGGCGGCGGTGTGTTCGAGGCGGGTCTTGTCCAGGCCGATGTAGCGGGCGGTGCGGATGCCGGCGACATGAGTGGCCTGCCGCATGGTGCCCTCCACGCCGGCGCGGATGTTGTACCGCTGTTTCCAGTGCTGGCTGGTCTGCCCGGCCTTGGCCGCCGCGACGGCCTCGTGGACCTCGCGCGAGCGCAGGAACAGCTGGCGGCCGGTGCGGGATGTGGTGCACCGGGCCCTGGCCGGGCATTCCCGGCAGGTAGCGGCGGCGAACCTGACCACGATCGCCTGCCTTTTCTCCTGCTGGACGCACGGGCACCACACGGTGCTGGTGGCGCCCTGCGGGCAGGTCACCTGCTGGTGGTCCCAGTCGATGGTGAACGCCTCGGCGGTGTATCCCCCGGAGCGGGCCTGCGGCGGGCTGCCGGACAGCAGCGGCCCGAGCAGGGTGATGCCGCGGGCGCGGGCGCCCAGCAGCAGATCGGCGGAGGTGTACCCGGCGTCCACCACGTGCTCAGCCGGCATCAGCCCGGCGGCGGCCATCCTGTCGTGGACCGGCTCGGTCATCGCGGCATCGGGCACGGTCGCGGCCGTGGTGGCCGCGCTGGTGATCAGGTTCGGGGCCTGCCGGGTCCCGTCCGGTTCCGGCTCGCCGCAGGTCTCGCTGATGTGGACCTTGTAACCCTCCCAGCCCTTGCCGCGCTTCTCGGAGTACCGGGCGTCCAGGTCATAGGGGGAGACGAGCTTGAGTCTGCCCGGCGGGACGCCATGCTCCCTGGCCTCCCGCCGGATCACCTTCTCCCGGTGCTCATCGATCACCCGGTAGTACTGCTGCACCCAGATCACCCGCAGAGCCTGAACGGCGGGCAGCTCCCGCAGCCAGCCCGGCGCGCCCGGCGCATGCACCGCCTCCAGCAGGTGATAGCCGTCCCGGCCGTACTGCTCCGCCAGCTTCGCCCGCGCGGTCTCGCTGGCGGGCAGGTGCAGGTTATCGATCCGCGCCCCGTACACCTGCTGCCAGGAGGCGCCGATGACGCCTGCCAGCCAGTCCGGGACCGCGGCGGCCAGGGCCTCCAGCGCTGCCCGCACGGTCTCCCCGGCCAGCTCCAGCCGGTTCAGGCCGCGGATCGCCGCCAGCACATGCGTGGAGTCGGTGCGCTGCCGGCCCCCGGCGCTGACCAGGCCCAGCCCCTTCAGCCGGTCCAGCAGCAGGTCCAGGATCTTCCGCTCCAGATCCCGGGCCACCAGCCGGGCCCGGAACTCGCTCAGCACCGAGAAGTCAAAGCCCTCATCATCGAGGGGCAGGCCCAGGCAGTACTTCCAGTCCAGCCGGCCCCGTACCGCATCCGCGGCCTGCCGGTCGGTCAGGTTCTCAGTGAACTGCAGCACCGTCACCATCGCCAGCTGCGCCGGGGAGATCCCCGGTTTCCCCCGCGTCGCGTACGCCACAGCGAACGTCTCATCGTCATACCAGCTGCCCAGCTCGTCGCGGGCCCGGATCGCCAGCGCCCCCTTCCGGAACGCCTTCCTGGCGACCCTGGCGGTATCGGCCGGCACTTCCGGCCACGGCCGTGGCTGCATAGACATGACGACCCGATTCTGCGACCGGGAACGGCAAAGGGGGAAGGTACCGACCGCACAAAGATCATGAACGCCGCCAGGACCAGCATGCGGGAGGCCGCCAGGCATGTCACGGAATAAGCCAACAGGGTCTGTGCGTGGATGAAAAGAGCCAGATCCAGGCGCTGGACCGGTCCCAGCCGGTGCTGCCGATGATGCCGGGCATGCCCGAGCGCCGCACCCACGACTACCTGCGGCACGGCATCACCAGCTTGTTCGCCGCCTTCAACATCGCCGACGGCACCATCATCAGCGAGCTGCACCGCCGCCACCGGGCCATCGAGTTCAGGAAGTTCCTGGCCAGCATTGACAAGGCGGTGCCCGCCGGCCTGGACGTGCACCTGGTCTGCGACAACTACGCCACCCACAACACCGCCGAGATCAAGACCTGGCTGGCCCGGCACCCGCGCTTCCACGTCCATTTCACGCCGACCGGCTCGTCCTGGATGAACCAGGTGGAACGCTGGTTCGGCCTGCTGACCGACAAGCTGATCCGCCGCGGCGTCCACACTTCCGTGCAAGCCCTGGAGAACGACATCAGGGACTGGATCGCCACCTGGAACGATAATCCCAGGCCGTTCACCTGGACCAAGACCGCCGACGAGATCCTGAACTCCCTCGCCGCCTACCTCGCCAAGCTCGGAACAGGCCAGCCCATGTAGGGTCGAGGGCTGGCGCGGTGGCGTTGCCTGACGTCAGGTCCGGCAGCCAATTTTCCCCGGGTTTCCCCTGCGGGCCGCTTCACTGCGGTGACCATGGTCAGGTCGCTCCGTTTCCAGCCCCCGCCCGTCAAACCGTGCATGCGGTTTTCCCGCACACGGCTTACCGACGCCGTTCACCGCCGGCATTCGGTCTCCCCCGCCAGTCCCGGAAGGGCCTGGGGTCAACGACGATCCCCGACAAGGTGATCAGCCCGAGCTGGTCCGGAGACTGGTAGGTAACCACCGACCAGCCGAATGCGCGGGAACGGCGGTGGCGTTTGCTAAGGAACAGCGCCAGCCGCATCCGCGCATAACTCCTGATCTTCTCGAAGCGGGCCGCCGAGTTGCCGAACCGGAAGAAGGCAGCCCAGCCGCCCAGGAACCGGTTCAGGTCCTCCACGATCCACTTCACCGGACGCAGCAGCCTCGACCGGCGGGTCAGTTCCCGGATCCGGTCACGGGCCTGCTGCATCGCCTTGTCCGCAGGCCAGCGGGCCAGGAACGTCACCGGCCGTTTCCCGTTCAGCCCCGGTGAGCGCACCAGACGGTGGTGAAAGCCGAGGAAATCAAATCCCCCGCCTCCCACCTCCAGGCGCACTATCCGGGTCTTGGCCGCCTTCGGCTCCAGGCCGAGACCGGCCAGCAGGCTAGTCAGGCGCTCCAGCGCCCGCTCGGCCTGGCTCCGGGACCAGCACATGACCGTCGCGTCGTCGGCGTAACGCACCAGGACCCCATCCTGCTCGTCCCATGCCCGGTCGAGCCGGTGCAGGTAGACGTTGCAGAGGACGGGTGAAATCACGCCCCCAACGCAACAGCGAACTTTCGCGCATGTCACCCTCCGTGTCGGTGGTGTCGTGGTGGCTGCCGCCGCTGGATGGTTCCCGGACGGGGATGCGGTGGCGGATGGTGAGTTTCTCGGGGCCGACGAGGACGTCCTGGACGAGGGCGCGCAGGACGCGCTGGCGGTCTTGGGTGGTGGCGGTGGCCGAGTTCGCGCGGAGCTTTCCGAGGAAGCCGTGGAGGTCGTCGGCGAGTTTGAGGTAGGCGTCGCGGTCGGCGGCCTGGACGTCGAGGGCGGCGATCTGGTCTTTGAGCCCGGTTTCGCGGGCGCGGAGGTCCGGCATGCGGGCGCGGAGCTCGTCGATGGTGAGGAGCTGCTCGGAGAACGCGGTGACCATCGCGGCGATCGACGCGCTGGTCTTGGCGAGGGCCTGCGTGAGCTGGCCGCGCTTCTTGGTGACCGGGTCGGACGTGCGCGCACGCTCCAGCCGCTTGTCGATCTCGGCGCGGATGAGGGCGGGGTCGGAGAGCAGGCCGGCGACGTGGTCCCAGACGACCGCATCGACGTAGTCGGCGCGGACCGGCTTGTTGCCGCAGACGCGCCCGCCCTGGTAGCGGTAGTCGTCGGAGCCGAGGCACCGGTAGTAGTAGATCTTCTTCCCGGAGCTGGTCGTGGTGGAAGTGCGGTAGTAGCCGTAGCCGCAGGACGCGCAGGCGGCCAGGCCCTGCAGCAGCGACGGCACTTTGGTGTTCCGGGCCGCGAACCGCTTGTTGCCGGCCAGCCGCTGCTGGACCCGGTCGAACGTGTCCTCGTCCACCAGGGCCGGGACCGGGATCGCGGTCCATTCCTCGCGCGGGCGGTCCTCCACCCTGACCTGGCGGGGGACGGTGCGGCCGGCCAGCCGGGCGGTCCGGTTCAGCCCGGCCGGCTCGTGGACGGCCTGCGTCTTGCCGAAGACCGCGGTGCCGGCGTAGGCGGGGTTGCGGAGCATGCCCCAGATCACCGACCGGTCCCAGCGTTCCTTCCCGGTGCGGGTGCGCACCCCCTGGCCTGTCAGCCAGCGGCGCAGGTCCGCGATAGAGGCGCCGTCGTCGGCGTAGCGGCGGAACATCTCCGTCACCAGGGCGGCCTCGTGCGGGACGACTTCGTAGCGGGCACCGGATTCTGGGGTCTTGCGGACGTAGCGGTAGCCGAACGGGGCGCCGGACAGCACGTTGACGCTGCCGGATTTCGCCCGCCAGGCCTTGCCGCGCCGGTAGCGCTCGGCGAGCTGGGCCTTCTCGTACTCGGCGAACATGCCCTGGAACTGGACCAGCAGCTGGTCCTCGGGGCTGTCGCCGCGCGGCCCCTTCACGAACTCGGCCCGCACCCCGCAGCGGGCCAGCTCCTCGATCAGCAGCGCCTGGTAGGCGAACTTGCGGGCCAGCCGGTCCGGGGAGTAGACGAGGACCACGTCCAGGCAGCCCTGGGCGGCCAGGTCCCGCACCGCCTCCAGGCCCGGCCGGACCAGCGTCGCCCCGGAGTGCCCCTCGTCGGCGAAGACCCAGTCTTCCGGGACGTCAAGCCGATTGTTCACCGCGTGGTCGCGCAGGGCGGCGAGCTGGGAGCCGATCGTCTCGTCCTTCGCCTGCCGGGCGCTGGAGACCCTCGCGTAGATCGCGGCGCTCGTCATCGTCCCCTCCTTCCGCCGCCGGGGCGGTGGCCCGGGCCCGCCGCTGCGGCACCAAGATGCCGTAGGCCACTGACATTTCGGCGGCAGCATGGCGGGAGAAGACGTGCTCCGTCTCCACCCGCAGCCGTCTCACCTGGACGGACGGTCCCCGTGAGCACGGGACAGGAACTCCTCCAGCGCCTGGACGGCGACCGAGGAGATCGTGCGACCCGACGCCCGGGCGTGCTCCCGGACTGCGGCGGCCAGTCGCACCGGAAGCCGGACAGTGAATACAGTCCCTTCACCCGGGATCTCGACCCGGCCCGACTCCGCCGCACTGGCCAGGTAACGGCGGGCCTGCCGCTCCGAGCAGCCCAGCCGCCAGGCCAGCACCCGGGCCGCCTCCGCGGCCGGGACCCCGGCCTCCAGCAGGCCGACGGCGGCGTTGACATGCGACGCATGCTCGGCGGCACTCGCACGGCGATCCCCAGGCATGACATGAAACTACTACGGATAATGTCCGATAGCAGGCAGATCGCGGCAGCCTGCCCAGCCAGCCCGCTCACCGGGGCCGCCCCGCAGCCCGCGACCGCGCGATCCACGACGCCACCGTCACCAGCGTCGAGGTATCCAGCCCCGTCAGCCACCTCGCGACCCGCCGGTCCCACGCCCCCATCTCCACGCCGTCCAGGACCCCCGCCAGGATCGCGGCCCGCTCCGGCTGGGGCACGAACCCGCCCGGATCGGACTCCAGCGGCACCGCCGGCACCGCGGCCCTCACCGGCCCCGCTCCACACGCCGGTAACCCAACGTGACCTCGAAGCAGAAATTGCCTCTTGCGTTGGGGGCGTGATCACACCGCCCTGTGGGCTCCCGGTGACCGGCCGCCGAAGCTGCCCATCCTCCATCACTCCCGCGCGCAGGATCACACGCAACAGCTTCAGGACAGGCTGATCACAGATGCGTTCCTCTACCGCTTGCATCAACTGATCATGCGGAATCGCCGAAAAGCAGTTGGCGATGTCCGTCTCGACCACCCACCGGCAGCCCCGCCAGCACTCATCGATGAGTACCTGCAAGGCATCGTGCACCGACCGCCCCGGGCGGAACCCGAAAGAGCAGTCCAGCATGTCAGCTTCGAAGACCGGCTCGAGCACGATCTTCACCGCTGCCTGCACGATCCGGTCCCGGACCGGAGGAATCGAAAGCGGCCTCTGCTCGTCCCGCATACCTGGCTTGGGGATATAGACCCTGCGCGCGGGCAGCGGACGATAGCGGCCTTCCTCCAGTTCGGCAGCCAGCTCACCGAGCAGCCGGTCTACGCCGTACTCCTCGACCGCGGCCAGGGTGACCTTGTCAATGCCTGGAGCGCCATTGTTCGCGCGCACCAGCGCCCACGCGCGCCGCAGCACGTCCCTGCGGCGGACCTTGTCATACAGCGCGTGGAATCTCCGCCCGGGATCGGCCTTGGCCGCCCGGTAAAGCGCATGCTGCAAAGCACGGACCGGATCAGCCGGGATAACCCGGCCCGATCCCTTCGCGGCGGAACTAGCCCCTCGGGCACTCACCGGGCCCCTCCAAGACAGACGCTGCGCATCGGCGAAGCAGCGGCCCTTCCCTCACCGGCGGTTATGCTGTCCACCCGGCTCAAGCAGTACTACGGCCGCCTCCGACGCCCACCCGGCCAGCAATCCACTTCCCGGTTTAGCCGGTTATAGGACGCCACGCTCCGGCAGCAGCAATCCGCAGGCCACCGGGCCGGGGAGGGCCTCCCCAGTTCCCGCCGTCACTATCTGAACGTTCCGCGCCCCATACGCCGGGGGGTCCCTGACGGCTGCGCTTCCAGGCTCTTCACCGCGTCCATGGCCTTCACCGTGAATTCAGCGGCTCGGCTCCCCCTGCTCCCACCCACACGGGCGAGACCTCTAACGACGCTGCAGACTTCGCGTAATGCTGCGGACCGTCCAGTCGCTCCCCCAAACAGGGCTTTTGACACTGGGCTCCGGCCCCGCCCGTTTCCAGACGAAACCGCCAGCCTGCTACCGGGCCTCCTGGCAGCTACCCGGACCGGACTTCCACCGGCAAGCGACGACGAGCTTACGAACACGAAGATCCACCATGGCCTTACGTCACGGTGTCACCTCCTGCTCTGCTGGGCGCACAAACGGGCAAGACTAACCGTCGAAACTTAAGGCGCAGCACACTAGGATGAACGCAGATGGCCGCGGGCCCGTTATGTCACTGGTGACGGCGAATCAGCTTACTACTGCTCGTAGTTGTAGGCTGGCCCACCAGAAGCCCGCAGCAGGGTGCCGGGGCGGATCGGCTGCGTGAGTCGTGGAGGTTGACAGAGGGCATGCCCGGGATGAATAGCGGCCTGAACGTCGATGATCCGACGGTGGTGGCCGCGTTCCGATCGGCTTTGCTGCACCAGGCGATCATCGCGCTGGCGATCTTCGCTGTGCTCTCCGTGGTCTGGGTCAGCGTCCGGGAGCGGCATGTTGCCGGGGCCGCGGGCGCGGAAGGGGCGGCCCGGCGGCCGGCCGAGCCCGCTGGGCACCGGGTGTTGCGGATCGGTTTCGGCCTGCTGTGGCTGCTCGACGGGCTGCTCCAGACCCAGCCAGGTATGGCCGCAGGCCTGCCGTCCAAGATCATCGAGCCTGCCGCGGCCGGTTCCCCGGTCTGGGTCCAGCACCTGATCAATTGGGCCGGGACCGCCTGGTCCTACCACCCGATCCAGGCCGGCGCCTCGGCGGTGTGGATCCAGGTGGGCATCGGGCTGTGGCTGCTCGCCGCGCCACGCGGCATCTCGGGCCGGCTGGCCGGGCTGGCCAGCGTGGCCTGGGGGCTGATCGTCTGGGTCTTCGGTGAGGCGTTCGGCGGGATCCTCGCTCCCGGGCTGACCTGGCTGTTCGGCGCCCCCGGTGCGGCGCTGGTCTACGTCGTCGCGGGCGGGCTGCTGGCCCTGCCGGATCGGAGCTGGCGGACGCCGCGGCTGGGCCGCGCCGTGCTGGCGGGCTTCGGGCTGTTCCTGATGGGAATGGCCGTGCTGCAGGCCTGGCCGGGGCGGGGTTTCTGGCAGGGCAGCCAGAACGGCCAGCCCGGCACGCTGACCAGCATGATCCAGTCGATGACGCAGGCCTCGCAGCCGCGGTTCCTGTACGACCTGGTATCCGGATTCGAGTCGATCGTCCGCGGTAACGGCTTCGCGGTCAACCTGGTCACGGTGATCGCGCTGGCCGCGATCGGCGTGGCCTTCCTGACCGGGCGGCGTGAGGTGATCCGGCCCGCGCTGGCCGCGTTCGTCCTGCTCTGCCTGGCCGACTGGGTACTGGTGGAGGACTTCGGGTTCCTCGGCGGGCTGGGCACCGATCCGAACAGCATGATCCCGATGGCCCTGCTGGCGGTCGGCGGCTGGCTGGCGCTGACCCCGGCGGCGGAGCCAGCGGCCGTGGCCGTGGCCGGGACGGCCGGGACAGCTACCGCTCAGCGGCGGCCGCCCAGCAGCGGGCACCGGGCCCGCTGCGGGACCGGCGGGACCGGATACGGCGAGACCCGACCGGCGGGACGCGGATACGGCGGGACCGATCCGGCGGGGACCGGGCGGCGCGGAACCAGGCAGGGCGGGAACCGGCTGGCGGGAGCGGGTCGGGCCCGCCGCGCTGCACCGGTGGGTCACCGCCGCCACGTTCGGCACGATGATCTCGCTCGGCGCGTTCGGCGTGATCGTGCTGGGCGCCGTCCCGATGGCGGCCGCGCAGGCCACCCCGGCGGCCAGCACCATCCTGGCCGAGTCGATCGACGGCCCGGCGTCCCCGATCAACATTCCCGCCCCCGACTTCACGCTCACCGACCAGAACGGCAAGCCGGTAACGCTGTCCAGCCTGCGCGGCCAGGTGGTGCTGCTGACGTTCCTGGACCCGGTGTGCGTATCCGACTGCCCGCTCATCGCGCAGGAATTCCGGCAGGCCGGGCAGCTGCTGGGGCCCAGTGATCCGCACGTGAAACTGATCGCCATCGACGTGAACCCGCTGTACAGCCAGATCGACTACGTCCGGGCCTTTGACCGGCAGGAAAACCTGGGCGGCGTCGCGGACTGGAGGTACCTGACCAGCAGCCCGGCCCGGCTGCGGCAGGTGTACCACGCGTACGGCGTGCCCGCGGAGACCCTGCCCGCGGGGGCGATGCTCGGGCACAACGACATCGTCTTCGTCATCGACGCCCACGGCGAGCTGCGGGAGGAACTGGACTTCGATCCCGGGCCCGGCACGGCAGCCACGGAGTCGTCCTTCGCGACCGAACTGGCCGACGCAGCGACCCAGACCTTGCACAGCTCGTGACCAGCAACGCACGGCCGATGACCAGGCAGCCCAAAGCCAGGCAGCCCGAAGCCAGGCAGCCCACAACCGAAGCCAGCCAGCCCAAAGCCAGCCAGCCCAAAGCCAGCCAGCCCAAAGCCAGCCAGCCCAAAGCCAGCCAGCCCAAAGCCAGCCAGCCCAGAAGCCAGCCAGCCCACAACCAGGCAGCCCACAACCAGGCAGCCCAAGCCAGGCAGCGCTGGGCCAGGCCGTGGCGCCCGGCGGCCAGCACCTCGGCCCCGGCGCGACGGCGCGCCCGGGCCGGGGTGCTGGCGGCTGGGGCGGTGCTGGCCGCCGGCACTGGGCTCGCGGCATGCGGCAGCAGCGTGTCCCACCCGGCTGACGCGGCGCCCAGCGCGCCTGCGGCGGTCGCGCTGTCGGCTATGTCCGCCGTGCCCATCGCCAACGCGACCTGGGCCACCGTGCCGATGGGCGCGGTCACCGGGCCGAACGAGTTCTGGCAGCTGTTCCGGCTGCCCGCGGGCAGCAGCCGCTGGGCGCTGGAAACGCCGCCGGACATCGCGACCAACGGCGCCATCCTGCTGGCCGGCCAGGGCGGAATCCGGTGGCGGCGGGGCCGCGGGCCAGGCCGGGAGCGGCGCTGACGCGGCCGCGCTGACCGCCGGGGTGCGGCCCAGCCTGGACCTGAGCTTCTCGCCCATCACCAGCACCGCCGACGGTGGCCACAGCTGGGCCACGTTGCCGCCCGAGTCCGGCCTCGCCAACCGGGCCGACGCGCTGGCGGCGGCTCCCGACGGACACCTGATCGCGCTGAGCCAGGACCACACGGCCGACGTCTTCTCCGGCGGCAACGGCAGCTGGACCACGCTGACCAGCGAGCACTCCCTGGCTGCGGCGCCCGCCGTACGGAGCTGCGCGCTGACCGGACTCACCGCGGCCGCCTACACCCCGTCCGGCACGCTGCTGCTGGCCGGCACGTGCGGGCGGCCCGGTACCGCGGGCATCTTCAGCGACACCGGCGGCAGCATGGCACCAGGCCGGCCCGGCCCTGCCCGCGGCGCTGGCCGGCCGCGCCGTCCAGGTCGTCCGGCTGACCCGGATCGGCACCCAGGACGTGGCCCTGCTGGAGGCGGGCGGCCCGCCCGACGTGAGCCTGCTCGCGGCGTGGACCAGCGACGGCGGGCAGCACTGGGCGCTGTCCCCCGTGCTGCGGCTGGGCGGCTCCTACGCGGTGTCCGCGTCGTTCGGCGGCAGCGGCGGGGTGGCCGTCGTGCTGGCCGGCAACCGGGGAGCCACCCTGGCGGGCCCCGGAAACTCCTGGCGGCAGCTGCCCGCGCTGCCCGCCGGGCATGCCGTCACCCTGGCGCTGCCCGCGGCCGGGACCATCGACGCGCTCGCCGCCGACGGCGGCACGCTGACCGCCTGGCAGCTCCGCAACGGCTCAGCGACCTGGTCGAAGACGCAAACGATCAACGTCCCGATTCAGTACGGCTCGTCCTCCGGGTCGTGACCCAGGCGTCGCCGATGGCGGACCATTCGCGCAGGCCGACCAGCTGGAACAGCGCGGTCACCCCGGTGGCGGTCACCTCCGGTGCGGTCCCGCCGAGGTCCCCGAGCGCCGCGATCATCCCCTCGGCCGCCGCCATCAGCAGGTGGCCGGGGTAGATCGCGATCGCGTAGCCGAGGGACTACACCCCAGGAGCCACGATGAGCCCACCGGAGGCCAGTAGCCCCCGCAGTCGCGCGCCCGGCGTTACCGGTGCCCGCGCCGTGCCTTCATCGTGCGATTGCGCCATCGTTGCACCACCTGAAGCTGAGATCATGGGCTCTGAACCCACGCTACGTCGGAGGAGTGGACCACCTATGAGCGCGCCCGCGGATCAGGAGAGCTTCACCTTCCAGGCCGAGGTCGTACAGATCCTCGATCTGATGATTCACTCGCTGTACAGCAACAAGGAGATCTTCCTGCGGGAACTGATCTCCAACGCGTCCGACGCCATCGACCGGCTGCGGCTGGAGCTGGTCGCGCAGGCCGAATCACCCGAGGCCGAGGGCCCGCTGCAGATCCGGGTCAGTTACGACTCCGGCGCCCGGACCATCACGGTGGCCGACAACGGCATCGGCATGAGCCGGGCCGAGGTGATCGAGCACATCGGCACGATCGCCAAGTCGGGGACCCGCGAGTTCCTGCACGCGCTGACCGGGGACCAGCGCGCGGACGCGTCGCTGATCGGCCAGTTCGGGGTGGGCTTCTACTCCGCCGTTCATCGTGGCCGACCGGGTGGAGCTGATCACCCGCCGGGCCGGCCTGCCCGCCGAAGACGCCGTCCGCTGGGAGTCCGACGGCCGGGGCTCCTACACGCTGGAGCCGGCCACGCGGCCGGGCCGGGGCACCACGGTCGTGCTGCACCTGCGGGACGGCGAGGACGAGCTGCTGAACGGCTACCGGCTGCGCTCGATCATCCAGAAGTACTCCGACCACATCAGCCTGCCGATCGTCATGCCCGCCGAAGGAGGCCAGACCGGCTCCGGCTCCGGGGACGCGGCGGGCGGCCAGGAAGGCTGTCCCGGAGGGCGAGGCGGACGAGCCGGTCAACCAGGCTTCCGCGCTGTGGGCCCGGCCGAAGAGCGAGATCAGCGACCAGGACTACCGGGACTTCTACCGCCACCTCACCGGTGACATCACCGACCCGCTGGCCTGGCTGCACGCCAAGATGGAGGGCACCTACGAGTACACCCTGCTGCTTTTCATCCCGGGCAGCGCGCCGTTCGACCTGTGGATCCCCGAGTCCGCGCACGGGGTGAAGCTGCACGTCCAGCGGGTCTTCATCATGGCCGACAGCGGCCAGCTGATGCCCGCGTACCTGCGGTTCGTCCGCGGCGTGATCGACTCCAGCGACCTGCCGCTGAACGTGTCGCGTGAGCTGCTGCAGGGCAGCCGGGCGGTGAGCCACATCCGCTCCAGCGCGGTCAAGCGGGTGCTGAAGCTGCTGGCCGACCTGGCCGCGAACGAGCCGGACAAGTACGCCACCTTCTGGTCCCAGTTCGGCGCGGTGCTCAAGGAGGGGATCCCGGAGGACTACACCAACCGGGACGACCTGGCCCGGCTGCTGCGCTTCAGCTCCACCGCGAGCTCCACCGCGTCCAGCCCGGGTGAGGCCAGCGTCTCGCTCGGCGACTATGTGGCCCGGATGAAGGAGGGCCAGGACAGCATCTACTACCTGCTGGCCCCGGGCGCCGCCGCGGCCAGCAGCCCGCACCTGGAGGCCTTCCGGGCCAAGGGCGTCGAGGTCCTGCTGCTCACCGAGCCGGTGGACAGCTGGGTGGTGACGGGCCTGCACGAGTTCGACGGGCACCGGCTGCAGTCGGTGGCCCAGGGCGCCGCGGGCCTGGGCGGCCTGGAAGACGAGGCCGAGAAGGCCGCCGCGGAGAAGGCGGGGACGCAGTTCGCGGCGCTGGCCGGCCGGCTCAAGGAACTGCTGGGCAACCAGGTCTACGACGTCCGGGTCAGCCGCCGGCTGACCACCTCCCCCGCGTGCATCGTGGCCAACGAGCCCGACAGCGAGATGAACCTGGTCCGCCGGATGCGCGGCTCGGGCGTGCCCAGCCAGCCCGTGCTCGAGATCAACCCGGGGCATCCGCTGGTGGAACGGCTCAACCACCGGCTGGACGACCCGCGTCTGGATGACTGGGCGCACGTGCTGTTCAGCCAGGCGGTGCTCACGCTGGGGGCCCGGATCGAGGAGCCCGCGGCCTTCGTCAACCGGATGAACGACCTGCTCGAGGCGCTGACCGCCGGCGGCGAAGCGGTGGACGAGGCTAGCGGCAGGAGCGGCAAAGCGGCGGGCGCCGCGGGGACCAAAGGCCGGACCCGCAAGGCGGCGGGCGCCGCCGGGACCAAAGGCAGCAGCGGCAAAGCGGCGGGCGCTGGGGCGAAAGGCAGGAGCGGCGAAGTGGCGGGCGGTGGCGGCCCGGCGAGCGCCAGCGAGGGCGGATGATCGGCGGGGAGCCGGACGCGGCACCGCCGTTCCGGTATGACGCCCGGCTCGCCAGCGAGATCGAGGCGCGGTGGCAGCGGCGCTGGGCGGATGAGGGGACCTTCGACTCCGCCAACCCGGTCGGGCCGCTGTCGGGCGGGTTCGACCGGGTGAAGGGCCGGCCGACGTTCTACGTGCTGGACATGTTCCCCTATCCGAGCGGTGCCGGGCTGCACGTCGGCCATCCGCTCGGCTACATCGGCACCGACGTGCTGGCCCGCTACCAGCGCATGAACGGCCGGCATGTCATGCACGCCCTCGGCTATGACGCGTTCGGGCTGCCGGCCGAGCAGTACGCGATCGACACCGGCCAGCACCCCCAGGTGACGACCGAGGCCAACGTGGCCAACATGCAGCGGCAGCTGCGCCGGCTGGGGCTGGGGCACGACGCGCGGCGGGAGATCGCCACCACGGACGTCGCGTTCTATCGGTGGACGCAGTGGATCTTCCTGCAGATCTTCAACAGCTGGGTGGACGAGCGAACCGGGAAGGCCCGGCCGATCCGTGACCTGATCGACGAGTTCGAGGCCGGGCGGCGGGACACGCCGTCCGGCACGCCCTGGCGCGAGCTGACCGACCTGAAGCAGCGCGCGGTGATCGACGGCTACCGGCTCGCCTACAGCTCCGAGGAGCTGGTGAACTGGTGCCCCGGTCTCGGCACGGTCCTGGCCAACGAGGAAGTCACCCCGGACGGCCGCAGCGACATCGGCAACTACCCCGTCTACCGCAGGCCGCTGCGGCAGTGGATGCTGCGCATCACCGCGTTCGCCGAGCGGCTGATCACGGACCTGGACCCACTGCAGTGGCCCGAGTCGATCAAGCAGCAGCAGCGGAACTGGATCGGCCCGAGCGACGGGGCCCTGATTGACCTGCCGGTCGCTGAGGTAGCCGGGACGGCCGGGGAAGAGCTGACGATCGTGGTCTTCACCACCCGCCCGGATACGCTGCCGGGCGCCACGTACGTGGTGCTGGCCCCGGAACATCCGCTGGCTGACCGGCTGCCCCCGGCATCGTGGCCGGACGGAACGCCGCCCGAATGGAGGTACCCGGAGGGCCGGGAGCGCGCGGGCGACGGCGCCGGGACATGGACGCCACGGGACGCGGCGGTGGCGTACCAGGAGGTGGCCGCGCGGCGCAGCGACCGGCAGCGCACCGCCGGGATGGACGCCAAGACCGGGGTGTTCACCGGCCGGTACGCCACCAACCCGGCCACCGGCGAGCCGATCCCGGTGTTCATCGCCAACTACGTCCTGGTCGGGTACGGCACCGGCGCGATCATGGCGGTGCCCGCCCATGATCAGCGTGACCTCGACTTCGCCGCCGCCTTCGGCCTGGATGTCCGCCCGGTCGTGAAGCCGCCCCCGGAGTGGTTCGCGGAGCAGCGACATCGGCAGCGGTGCCCCCGCCACGGACTGGCCGGCCGCGTTCACCGGGGACGGCTCGTACACCGGCGACGGGGGCCTCGGGCTGACCGGGCTGAGCAAGGCCGAAGGCATCGCGGCCGCGATCTCGCTGGCTGGAAAGCACCGGCCACGGGCAGGCGAAGCGGACGTACCGGCTCCGGGACTGGCAGTTCTCCCGGCAGCGCTACTGGGGTGAGCCATTCCCGATCGTCTACGACTCCCGCGACCGGCCCGTCGCACTGCCCGAGGACCTGCTGCCGGTGACGCTGCCGGAGATGACCGACTTCCGGCCGGAGCCGCAGGCCGACGAGTTCAGCGCGCCGGTCCCCCCGCTGGCCCGCGCGGCCGGCTGGGAGAGCGTCACCCTCGACCTTGGCGAAGGCCCCCAGCGCTACCGCCGGGAGCTGAACACCATGCCGCAGTGGGCCGGCTCGTGCTGGTACTACCTGCGCTACCTCGACCCCACCAACGAGCTGGCCTGCATCGATCCCGAGATCGACCGGTACTGGATGGTGCCGGCGGATGCCGCCTTCGACGGCGACGGCGGGGTCGCCCTGTACGTCGGCGGCGTGGAGCACGGCGTGCTGCACCTGCTGTACGCGCGCTTCTGGCACAAGGTCCTCTACGACCTGGGGCACGTGTCCACCCGGGAGCCGTTCCGGCGGCTGGTCAACCAGGGCTACATCCTGGCCGACTCGTTCACCGACGAGCGCGGGATGTACGTCCAGGCCGCCGAGGTGGCACACGAGGCCGACGGGTACACGTTCAACGGCCGGCCAGTGACCCGGCGCTCGGGCAAGATGGGCAAGAGCCTGAAGAACAGCGTCAGCCCGGACGACATCTACCAGCAGTACGGCGCGGACACGTTGCGGCTGTACGAGATGGCGACCGGGCCGCTGGAGACCGACCGCCCGTGGCGGACCAGCGACATCATCGGCGTGCACCGGTTCCTGCAGCGGCTGTGGCGCAGCATCATCGACGAGACCACCGGCGTGCTGCGGGTGAGCGACGAGGAACTGGACTCCGGCACGCTCCGGCGGCTGCACCGCACGATCACCGTGGTCCGGCAGGACGTGGAGGCGCTGCGCTACAACACCGCGATCGCCCGCCTGATGGAGCTGACCACGCACGCCGCCCAGGTCGCGGCGGCCCGCGGGGCGCTGCCCCGGGCGCCTGGCGGAGCCGCTGGTGCTGATGGTGGCGCCGCTGGCCCCGCACATCGCGGAGGAACTGTGGTCGCGCCTCGGCCACCCCGGGTCGCTCGCCTACGTCCCGTTCCCGGCCGCCGACCCGGCCCTGGCCGCCGAGCCCACCGTACGGATGCCGGTGCAGGTCAACGGGAGGGTACGGTTCACCGTCGACGTACCGGCCGACGCCGGGCAGGACGAGATCCGGCGGGCGGTGACCAGGCACGAGGACTTCGGCCGGGCCACGGGCGGCGCTCCCGTCGAGCGCCTCATCATCGTCCCCGGCCGCATAGCCAACGTCGGTCACGGTCACGCGCGCATTACGCATTCGCCCCCTCGGTGGCGGCCTGTCGCGGGCGGCCGCGGCCTGCTCGCGGGCGGCGGCCTGGGCGGCCGCGGCCTGCTCGCGGGCGTCGCGGAGCGCGGCGGCGGCCTGGGCGACGGCGGTCTCGGCGGCCTGCTGGACGGCGAGGGCGGCCTGCAGCGCCTCGGCGAGCGCGTCTGCCTCGGCGGTGGCCTGGGCGGCCCGGGCGGCCTGGGCGGCGGCGGTGCCGTCGGCGACCTGGCGCGGTCCCCGGTCTTCGGGCTGACGACCGGTCTGGCCTTGGTCAGCGCGCCGGGCATCGTGCGGCGGCGCGGCCAGGAAGCTGGTGATCATGGGCGTGAGCAGGCTCGGGCGGGTCACCAGCTCGACGTGGCCGCCGTGGTAGACGTGCAGCGTCGCGTGCGGGATGCCCGCGGCCAGGATGCGGCCGTTGGCCGCCGGGATGATCGGGTCCTGATCACCAGTGAGCACCAGGGTGCGCTGGCGGATGAGCGGCAGCAGCGGCAGCGTGGTGAACCCCAGCACGGCGGTGTGCTGGTACAGGTAACCCATGCTGAGCGGGCTGATCTGCGCCTTGCGCAGGGCGCGGGTCAGCGCGTCCGGGTCGGTTTTCGCGCTTCCACCCCACAGGTCGCCGTAGCGGCGCAGGACGAGGTTCTTCACCAGCGGCAGCGGGTTGGGCGGCACCATCGTCTGCGGCCCGGTTGCGGTCGCCACCAGGATCAGCCGCCGGCACAGGCGCGGGTTGAGCAGCGCGAACTGCTGAGCCAGCCCGCCTCCCCAGGAGATACCCAGGACGTCGGCCTGCTGGTGGCCGAGACTATGCAGCAGGTCGCGCAGCAGCAGGGCCAGGGTGGTGAAACGGTAAGGCAGATTGGGCAGCTGGGAGCCGCCGACGCCCGGAGCATCGAAGCGGATCACCTCGATGGCCGGGTCGAGTGCATCCACGAACGGCCGCAGGGCTTCCAGCCGCATGCCGATGCCGTTGCACAGCAGCAGCGGAGGCCCAGTCCCGGTGCCCGGCCGGATTGCGACGCGCAGCGGCGTCCCGCCCACCTGCATGGTCTCTTCGCGCACGTAGTCATCCCTGACTGGCATGTCCATTCCTCCTCGGGCGCGCTGTGACTGCCGCCTCTGTGACGGAAGTCACACGCTTACCCGGGATACTAACGATGCTCGGGATAGTTCGCAATAGGCGAAGTCTAGTTAGCGTCACCGGATTCCGCGGGTGAGCGGGGAGGGGACGGGGGCTGGTGCTAGCGGACGGGCTTGTGTCGTTGGCGTCGCTTGCGCCCGACGGTGGTGGCTTACCATCCTGAGCAGAGAGCGAAAAAGCACAGAAGTATGGAGCGACAGTGACCGGTACCTGGAACGCGCAGACGCAATGCCTGGGCGCCTTCATCCGCACCCGGCGTAAGCTCGCCCGCCTGTCACTGCGTCAGCTTGCTGAGATGACGTCGCTCTCCGATCCCTACCTGAGCCAGCTCGAGCGGGGCCTGCACCTGCCATCGGTCCGCGTGCTCAAGCTGCTCTCCGAAGCGCTGAACGTGTCCGCCGAGACGCTGCTGGCCCAGGTGGGCCTGCTCGACTTGGCACCCTCCTGGGGACGGGGCCGCGGCGGCTGACGAGCCCCAGCATCGTCGGTGGAGTCTGCCATCAGCGCCGACGAGCGCCTGGCCGACCAGCAGAAGGCCGCGCTGATCGCCGTCTACCGCAGCATGCTCCGCCCCTAAGGCACCTCCGGCCAGGCCCAGGACCCTTCGTTAAGCACGATGTCGGGCCCGACGGCGATCCCGGATGCCGCGGCGGCGGGAGGAGCAGGAGCTCGGGTGGGTTCTCGAGGAGCGTGCGCAGGGCGGGCGTGACCAGGGCTGGCCCGGGCAGGGCAGCATGCGCGGCAAGAAGCGCCGCACGGACGGTCGTGTGGAGGGCATCGAGCCCGGCGGTGCTCGCGGCGTCGTCACTGCCCAGCGCGACGCAAGTCGCTGCTTCCGGCAGCACCAGCCGCAGCCGCGTGTGGCTCCGGGCCAGCAGGCCGCACAGCGACAGGAGCCCTGCTCGCGCGCCATCGTCGACATCGGGTGTGTCGGAAAGGTCGAGCACGACCGCGGCGACGGGAGGCATGGCCGCCCCGATCCGGGCGACCACCGCGTCCAGGAGCGCACCGGTGGTACCGGCGCATAGCTGGCCGCTGAGCCGCAGGCACATGACTTGCCCCGGTGCCCGGCCGGCCTGGCGCCGGTCCCGGGCAGCTACCCGCGACCGTGCCGCCGTGCTCCGCAGGAGCGGGAAACGCACCGGAAGAGATAGAGCCCAGGTCTGCATGGCAAGCCGCTTTCGTACGTGGCCGGACAAAAAGCGAACACGTGGCCTAAAAACAGAATGAGGCATTCGGCCGTAACGCGCCTATGCCAGGCGGGTGATCTTGTGCGGGGACATGCCTAGCGGGTGATCTTGTGCGCAGACTTATGGGGACTTATGGGGCTTAGGGGACTTAGGCCCGGGGCGGCTTAGCTGCGAGGGGCCCGGCAGACGATGACGGAGCGGGGGCCGAGGTCGAGGTGGCCACCGGTGGCGACCGTGGCCGGGGCGGACACCCTGCTGGCGTCGCGGCGCCGGGCGAGGTCACTGGCTACTACCGGGGGCCGGGCTGGCGGGCGGGGCCCCGGTGGCGGCGGGCGGCGGGGCCCCGGTGGCGGCGGGCGGCGGGGGGCCGGGCGGGGTGCCCGGCGGTGAGCCGGAAACCCGCTGGCTGATGTCGCCGATGATGTCGTCGCCGACGGAGACCACGGCACCGTGCTGCCGGCGGATGGCGTCGGCCACCACTCCGGTCCATCCAGTCTGGTGGGAGGCCCCCAGCCCGGCGCCATTATCACCGTGGAAGTACTCGTTGAACAGCAGGTTATCCTTCCAGCGGGGGTCCTGCTGAAACCGTTCGGTCCAACCAAAGCAGGGCCGCCGGCCGTCGGGGCCGACCAGGAAGATGCGAGATCATGCGCCGGCGCAGGTCCTGGGCGATCTCGCCGAGCGTCAGCCGCCGGTCCGACCCCGTCGGGTAGGAGATCCGGAAGCTGTCGCCGAAGAAGCGGTCGTAGCGCTCCAGGGCACCGATCACCAGGTAATTGAGTGGGAACCACACTGGTCCCCGCCAGTTGGAGTTTCCTCCGAACATGTTGGTGGTCGATTCGGCTGGCTCGTAGTCGATGCTGGCCCGCAGCCCCTCGACGTCCAGCTCGTAGGGGTTCTCCCGGTGGTGGGCCGAGACGCCCGCAGCCCGTACGGCGACAGGAACTCACCTTCGTCGAAGAGCGTGGACAGCATGCGCTCCAGCCGGTCCGGGTCAACCACGCCGAGCAGCAACCGCGGTCGCCGGGAGCCCCCTGCAGCAGCCCTGTCCTCGCAGTCTTGTCAGGGTCGGTCAGCCCGCGGCTCGCAGCAGCCGGGGAACCCTTGGCGATGGCCAGGATCTGTTCGAGCAGGCCCTCGTCGAGTACTCCGGCGGCCAACACGGGGATGACGCCGACCATCGACCGCACCTTGACCGCTGTCACGGTCCCGTCCGACGTGACCAGACGGTCGTAGAACAGGCCGTCGGCGTCATCCCACAGGCCCTGGGTCTCCATCGCCCTGCGGATGCTGGCGAAGTGCTCCGGGAACTTCAGGATCAGATCGACGGCCGGGCGCTGTCCGCTGCGGTTCAGGACACCGGCGATGGCAACCATCGCCAGGGCGTAGGCCGCCATCCAGCCGGTGGCGTCGGACTGCTCCAGCACCCCGCCGACCGGCAGATGCGACCGGTCGATAGGCCCGATGTTGTCCAGGCCGAGGAAGCCGCCCTCGAACACGTTGTCGCCGTCCTTGTCCTCGAGGTTGACCCACCAGGTGAAGTTGACCAGAGCTTGTCGAACACCCGGCTGAGGAAAGTCGATGTCCCGCCCGCCGTCGATGGCGAACACCTCCAGCGCGGCCCAGGCCTGCACCGGCGGGTTGACGTCGCCGAAGTCCCATTCGTAGGCGGGCAGGGCACCGTTCGGATGCTGGAACCACTCGCGGCACAGCAGGATGAGCTGGTACTTGGCGAAAGCCGGGTCCACGTGGGCCAGAGCCACGCAGTGGAAGGCCAGGTCCCACGCCGCGAACCACGGGTACTCCCACTTGTCCGGCATGGACATGATGTCGAAGGCATCGAAGTGGCGCCACCGGGCGTTCCGGCCGGCGAGACGCGAGGCGGGCGGCGCGGCTGCGTCGGGTCGCCCTCGAGCCAGCGCGACACGTCGTAGTAGTAGAGCTGCTTGCTCCAGAGCATCCCGGCGAAGGCCTGTCGCATCACCAGGGCCTCGTCGGCGGAGGCGGCGTCTGGCGTCAGTCCCGCGTAGAACTCGTCTGCCTCCGCTCGCCGGCTGGCGATGACGTGCTCGAAGTCGCTACCGAGCGGCGGCCGGAGCCTCCGGCGCTGCCCCCCTGGGCCGGAGACGCAGGCGCAGCTCGGCAGACTCGCCCGGTTGCACGGTCACCACATGCCAGAAGGCGCACTTGGTGCCCCGGTCGCTCCGGGTTCACGGTGGGCGCCCCGCCGATGACGTGGTCGTTGATCCCGTCCTTGGGATACCGGGGGCCGGGCAGGCCGTAGAGGCGGCGCAGGTTCGTCTCGTTCTCGCAGAACAGCAGGGTCGGGTCGGCGGCGCCCGGTCCGGGGCCGCCGACCAGCTCCAGGTCCCCGAGGAACGGGTGGGTGGTCGCCACTGCACGCTCGCGCCAGCGGCGGCCAGTCGCGGCCGGCGGGCGCGTCCGCATCCCAGGACCAGGTGTTGCGGAACCAGGCGGACGGCAGCACGTGGACCGTGGCGGCGTCCGGGCCCGCGTTCGTGACCCGGATCGACATCAAGAGGTCGTGCGGGTCCGCCTTGGCGTAGTGGACCTCCACGATCCAGTACCGGTCGTCCTCGAACGCCCCGGTGTCGAGCAGCTCGTACTCGGGCTCGCACCGGCCTCGCCGGCGTTCTCCCGCACCAGATCGTCATAGGGGAAGGCTCGCTGCGGGTAGTGGTAGCGCCACCGGTTCCATGCGTGGCTCGGCAGGGCGTCCAGGTACCACCAGTACTCCTTGACGTCCTCGCCGTGGTTCGCTTCGGATCCGGTCAAGCCGAAGGGCCGCTCCTTGAGAATGGGATCCTGGCCGTTCCATAGCGCCAGGCCGAGGCACAGGCGCTGCTCGATGTCGCAGAACCCGGCCAGGCCGTCCTCGCCCCATCGGTAGGCTCGGGACCTGGCGTGGTCGTGCGGAAAGTACGTCCACGCCTCGCCGTCCGCGCTGTAGTCCTCGCGACGGTTCCCCATTGGCGTTCACTGACATAAGGGCCCCAGTGGTACCAGTCGCTGGCCTGGCGCAGCCCATCCTCAAGTCTTCCGAAACCCTGTACTCGCCGTCTCTCCGCGTCCATCACGCTTCCTTTACCCCTTCTCCGCGTCCGGCACGCCCTTTACCTCGTCGGCGCCGCATCAGGATTGGGTCTTCGGCTTTCTGGGGGCCCCCGGGCGTGATTTGGTGTGGCGGCGCATCCGGCGCGGTGAGAGATCCGGGCGGGGCCAGTGACACGGCTCGGCCAGCGACTCCTGCCGCGGCCAATCCGGCCGCGGCTGCCCGTCGGCGACCATCCTGGCCAGCCGGATCAGTGACTCGTCCAGATCCTCGGTGGTCACCACGTCGGCCAGCGCGAGCCGCACCGCGGACAGCTCCCGGGCCAGGAACTCGGTGTCGGCCTGGGTCCGGGCCGCCACCTCCCGGTCGCGGTCGATGTTCGCGCGGTCCCGGTCGTCCTGCCGGTTCTGGGCCAGCAGGATCAGCGGGGCCGCGTAGGCCGCCTGGGTGGAGAAGGCCAGGTTGAGCAGGATGAACGGATAGGGGTCCCAGTGGTTGACCAGCCCGACCGTGTTGAGCACGATCCAGGCGGCCACCAGGACCGTCTGGGCGACCAGGAAGCGCCCGGTCCCCAGGAACCGGGCCAGGGCCTCGGAGAACCGCCCGAAGGCGTCGGGGTCGTAGTGGGCGCCCATGCGCAGGCTTGGCGCGCGGGGGACGGACAGGTCCGGTCGTTCGCCGAAACGCCGCGATGAGGCTCGGGTCATGCTCAGCCTCCAGTTCTTCGCCATCCAACGGGCAGGAGATGGTCAAGGACGTCGTCTACGGTGACCGCGCCCAGCAGGCGGCCGAGATCGTCACAGACCGCCACGCTGATCAGGTTGTAGGCGGCCAGACGGGCCGCCAGCTCGCGGTCGGGCAGCTCGGGCCGGACGAAGGTACTCGCCTCGACGCATTCGCCCACGGTTTTGGCGGGAGGCTGCCGCAGCAGCAGCTGGAATCCGACGCTGCCGAGGTAACGTCCGGTCGGGGCCAGTGTAGGCGGTTCGCAGACGAACACCTGCGCGGCCTCGGTGATCGGCCGGTCCGGCTCCCGGATCCGGGCCAGGGCCTCGGCCACCGGCACGTCGGGCGCGACGATCAGCGGCTGGGAGGTCATCAGGCCGCCGGCCGTGCCGGCGTCGTACCGCAGCAACCGGCGCAGGTCGGCGGCCTGGACCGACTCCATCGCGGTCAGCAGCCGCTCTCGCTGTTCGGGTGGCATCTCGGCCAGCAGGTCCGCGGCGTCGTCGGGCTCCATCTCCTCCACGACGTCGGCGCTGCGCTCCAGGCCCACGCTGGCCAGCAGCCGGATCTGGTCCTGCTCGGGCATCTCCTCCAGCAGGTCGGCCAGCTCGTCGTCCTGCAGCGCGGCGGCGAGCTCGTCGCGGCGGGTGGGCGTCATGCCCTCCACCGCGTTGGCCAGGTCCGTCGGGTGCATCTCGCGCAGATCGACGAGCTGATCAGCCAGCGTGCCGGCCTTGAACAGCTCCGGGTAGTCGCTCCACGGCACGATCTGGGTGGAGCGGAGCCGCAGCCCCCGGCCGCGGGTGATGGCCAGCGAGGAAACCTTCCAGCCGCGGCCGGTCGAGGAGGGGGTGATCGCCACGTCGACCACGGCCCCGGTCCCGGCAGGCTGGCCGTACAGCTCGGTGACCAGGATCTCCCCGGTGCGCCGGGTGAAGTGGTCCAGGTCGACGGTGCCGCCGCGCAGGTGGGCGCCGTCTATCGACATCTCCGCGATCCGGCCGAAGTTGACGAAGATCCGCCGCCGCTGCAGCGTCACAACCAGCCCCAGCGCACGGGGCGCGTCACCTTGGGCCGCCGGGAGGAGCACCACGTCGCGGACGCGGCCGATCGGCGTTTCCTCGCTGTCCAGCAGCGGGCGGCCCAGCAGCCGGGACGTGAAGACCTGCTGGGCTGCCATCTCGGTGACCGCCTCCTCTCACTGCCCCCATACGGCCACATTCTGCACTCTTATTCTGCCGGGATGGCCCGGACACTCACCGCTAGACCGCCGCTGACGGGAAGGGGCCATGTTCCGCGAGCCCAGGACGGCTCCCAGGGCCTGATCATAGGGACGTCCGCTGGCCAGCAGGGCCACGGCCCCCGCTGGACCTGCTGCTCAGGAAGTGATCAGCAAACCTGGCCCTGCACTGGGCACACCGGAGACGCGGGTGGCCGGGAACAGCGGGGCAGGTGTGATGGTTACGCCGGAGTGGGTAAGGCCAGTTTGCCGATCGATTTGGTTGGTATGGGCGGCAACACCATCCGGCGGGCGGAAATATCACGGCACCGGAAACAACTTGCACAGTAATGTGCCCCCGGCCACCCACGGACAGATATGACGATGACGGCATCCACCCCGGCTGATATTGACATCACCAGCGAAGAGTTCCGCCGCGCCGTCGGCCACTTCGCCACCGGGGTCACCGTCGTCACCTCGGTCGGGCCGGACGGGGAGCCGGTCGGAACGACCGCCAACGCGGTGAGCTCACTGTCGCTGGACCCGCCGCTCATCCTGGTCTGTTTCGACCGGAACAGCCTGACCCTGGAGGCGATCCGCAGCCACGGCGCGTTCGTGGTGAACGTGCTGTCCGCACCGCAGCAGGAGCTTTCGGCGAACTTCGCCCGGCGGGGGCTCGCGGCGGCCTGGGACGGGGTGGCGCACCAGCCGGGACCGACCGGCAGCCCGCGACTGGAGGGAGTGCTCGCCACGCTGGAGTGCACGGTCGAGCACAGCCTGCCCGGCGGGGACCACGAGATCGTCATCGGGCGGCTCCGGTACGCGGAGACGTCGGCCGACGCCGGGGCCCCGCTGCTCTTCTGGCGGGGGTCCTACCTCTCCCTGGCGGACGAGGAGTAGGGCTCGCGCCCGGCGGGCCGGGCGGCGCTGCCAGCGCGGGCGATCACCAGGGCGATGTCGTCGCCGTGCTTGGTGCGGCGCGGGCTGGCCAGCAGCCGGTCCGCCAGCGTCTCCAGGTCCTCCCCGGCGCCGTCGGCCAGCACGCCGAGCAGGGTGCGCAGGTGGCCATCGGAGTCGGCGCCGTCCGCGTCGAGCAGCCCGTCGGTGGCCAGCAGCAGCGTGGCGCCGGACGGCATCGGGAGCTTGACCGTGCTGTACCGCTCGGCGCGCTCGACGCCCAGCAGCAGGTCATCACCTTGGTCGAGCAGCACCGGTGCGGTCCCGGGGGATACCAGCACCGGGGCGGGATGACCGGCCCGGCACATCTCCAGCTCGCCGGCGACCGGGTCGATCACCACGAAGCAGCAGCTGGCGAACAGGTCCAGGTCCGGATCGGTGTTCAGCTCGACCAGCCATTGGTTGGCCCGGGTCATCACCTCGGCCGGTCCGTGACCCTCGCGGGCGTAGGCGTGCACGACCATGCGGAGCCGCCCCATCAGGGACGCCGCGATCGGGTTGTGGCCCTGCACGTCACCGATCACCAGGGCGACCCGGCCACCGGTCAGCTCGATCGCGTCGTAGAAGTCGCCGCCGATCTCCAGGCCGGAGGTCACCGGTTGGTAGCGGGCCGCGATCGTCATGCCGGGTGCCTGCAGCGGGCCCCGCGGCAGCAGCCCGCGCTGCAGGTCGCGGGCTAGCGCGTGCTCTGACTCGTACATCCGCGCACGCTGCAGCGACTGGGCCAGCAGCCCGGAGGCAGCCACCAGCAGGGCCCGTTCCCCGGTGCCGAACTCCCGTGGTCCGGCGAAGCCCATCAGGCACGCGCCGAGCCGCCCCCTGGCGTCGGGGACCGGCACCGCCGCCCAGGCCTGGTGGGCCGAACGGGCGGCCGCCGCGGCCAGCTGCGGATAGCGGTGGGCCAGGTCGGCGGCGGAGCACACGAACACGGCCGTCTCACCGGCGATGGCATGCGCGACCGGTGAACTCGAGGACGGCGCGGGATCGCCGAGCAGGCGCGCGACGTCGGCGTCAAAACCGTAGAAGGTTAGCGGGGCCAGCAGGCCCTCGTGCTCGGTGACGATGATCAGGCCATTCGCGCCGTAGGCGGCCAGGCCGGCCCGGGCCGCGGCGGTGATGGCGTCCACAGTGATCGCGGCGGCGAGCGCGGCGCTGAACTTCTGGGTCAGCGCGGTGCGTTCGGCGCCTTCGTGCAGCCGCCGCCGCTCGGCCTCGCGGCTGGCCCAGAGGCCGGTGGTGTCCATGACAATGCCAGTCATCCGGGCGGGACGGCCGTCCGGTCCCGGCAGGACCCGGCACCGGGCCTCCATCGGGCGCAGCGAACCGTCCAGGGCCAGCACGCGATACTCAATCTCGTAGGTGCCACAGGAACTCATCATCTGCCGCATCGCGGCGATCAGGTCAGCCTGGTCCTCTTCGGGCACCCGGGACAGGAACGTCTCGATCGTGGCGGGGCCGTCCTCGGGCAGGCCGTAGAGCTCGCAGGTGCCCCGCTCGCACACGACCTCGCTCGTGCTCAGGTCCCAGCTGAAAATCCCGGCGGTCACGCTGGTCACATCCGGGCGGAACACCACGGCCGACCGCGAGCCCGGCCCGGCCCACGCGTGATCCGGGGCTGCGAGGCCCGTGGAGACCGCCTGGGGCCGGGGACCGGCCACGCGGTGCCGGACCAGCCGGAGTCTCCCGCTGGTCCGGAGACTCCGGGCCGGCGGTGTCCCCGGGACTCGCCGGGCCCGGAGTCTCCGGAGTCTCCGCGGACCAGATGATGCCCGCGCTCAGGGCTGCGTCCGCGCCGTCGACGGCCCGGGGCCTGGGCAGGTCCCGGGCCGGGGCGATGCCCAGCCTCACGGCGCGGTCACTTTCCGGCGGGAACAAAAATGACCCAGTTGAAATACCCACACGTAGCCTCCCCCTCAGCGGTTGTGCGAGTCCCCCACGCGCCGCCGATCTCACTGCACATAATGCGGGCCGTGCGGGCCCGCCGCGTCCGGTGAACGCAATGAGCCGTCCGGTGAACGCAATGAGCATAGCGCCGAATGGACAGCCATTGTGCGTAAAAACCCAGGTCAGAGGTGACCCGACACAGTTGTACCGGTTGTACGTAAAGGGCAATATTTCCCATCTCTCCGCTGGTCGGCCGACTGCGGCTTTTCTCCGCATTTGGCTGGCCGATAAGCGGCTGCGCACGGCCCCGCCGGGCCGCCGGGGCGGGCGCGGCGGCACTGGACCGGGCGCAGCGGCACCGCCGGCGAAACGCTGCGGCCAGGTGCGGCTTGGCCGTCAATAGCTGGCGGCCCGCTCCGCACAATTATTGTTTTGAATCTCCACTAAATACTAGGTGGCAGGGTAAAGGCCGGCCCTTTGCGGGCCAATGCGGCCATCATTCGCGGCCACCCTTTCACGCAATTGCATGAAGGGGCCTGCGGAGTGCGGCCTGGCCCGCGAGCACAGTGAGCGAGCTCACGGAAGCGGCCGACGACGGCCCGGTTTCATCCGGTTCGCGGAGCGGGCTGGCCCGAGGGCGGCGCGGCCGGCGCGGGCTGGCCGGAGGGCGCCGCGGCTGCGTCGTGAGCCGGCGCGGGGGCTGGCCGACGGCGCAGCAGGGGCGCGGCGGCGGCGCCGGCGAGGGCCATCGCGGCGATCACCCACCAGCCGTGCTGAAACGCGGTGAGCCGTCCGACAGAAGTGTCCGGTGTCCCCAGGACCGCGACCAGAACGGCCACCCCGATGGCCATGCCGACCTGCCGGATCATGTTGACGACAGCCGATCCGGTGGCGAAGGCGTGCGCCGGCAGCGAGCCCGCGGCGGTGGCCATCAGGGTCGGCAGGGTCAGCCCGACGCCCACCCCGGTCAGCAGCATGCCGCCGAGGACGCCGCCCGGGTAGTCGACGGCCAGGCCGATGGCCAGGGCCCACCAGACCACGCCGGCGGCGAACACGCTGGAGCCGGCCGCGACCACCACGGCCGGGCCGAAGCGGGCGATCAGGCGGCCCGCGACGAGGAACGAGAAGATCGGGACCATGACCGGGCCGGGGGCGATGCCCAGCCCGGCCTGCAGCGCCGACCAGCCCCATTCGTCCTGCAGCCACAGGACCAGCGAGAGCAGCATGCCGCCGAACGACATGGAGAACAGCAGCATCACCGTGGCCGCGCCCGTGAAGCTGCGCACCCGGAAGAGGGACGGCTCGATCAGCGGGTTGCGGGCCCATGCGCAGTGCAGCACGAACAGGACCAGCAAAACGGCCGACCCGGCCAGCACCGCGACCGTCAGGCCCGAAGACCAGCCCCAGGCACCGCCCTGAACCAGGCCGAGGGTGAGCGCGGCCACGCCTCCCGTGACCAGGACGGCCCCCAGAGCGTCCGGGCGCGGAACGGGATGGCCGGGCACATCGGGCAGCCGGCGCCAGCCGACCACGAGGGCCGCGATCCCGATCGGGACGTTGACCAGGAACACCCAGCGCCAGCTGGCCGCGACCAGCAGGCCGCCGATCACCGGCCCGAAGGCGGCCGCCACCCCGCCGGTGGCGGTCCAGGCCCGGACCGCCCCGCTGCGCCGCTGCGGCGGGTACGAAGCGAGCACCAGGCTGAGTGAGGTGGGGGTGAGCAGCGCCGCGCCGGCCGCCTGCACCAGCCGGAAGGCGATCAGCATGGCCACGCTGCTGGCGGCCCCGCAGGCGGCCGAGGCCGCCGTGAAGATGGCCACCCCCAGCAGGAAGCCGTACTTGCGGCGGTGCCGGTCGGCGAGCTTGCCCGCCAGCACGAGCAGCGAGGCGTACACGATCGCGTAGCCGTTCAGCACCCAGGACAGCTCGCCCAGACTGCGGGTACCGAGATCGTGGGCGATCGCGGGCAGGGCCACGTTCACGATGAACAGGTCCAGGCTGGCCAGCACGACCCCGGCGCACACGATGATCAGGACCTCAGGACGGCCCGCGGTGGGCTCGCCCGGGGCCCCGGCTGTCCCGCCGGCCACGGCGCTCCCCGCGGTGCCGGTGCCGCCCGCGGTCGCCTGACTTAGCTCTGCCATAGTTAGACCGTAGAGCACTGACTTAGCCGAGCACAAGTCAGATAGGCTGAAGACATGGCTGGAACCTCAGGAACGGCGGCGGGCCTCCCACGGCTGACCGGGATGCTGGAACCGCGGGCCGCGTGGGCGGCGACCGAGTGCTCCATGGCGCGGGCGCTGGACGTGGTCAGCACGCGCTCGGCCTTCCTGCTGCTGCGCGAGGCCTTCTACGGCGCGTCGCGGTTCGACGACTTCGCGAAGCGGGCCGGGATCAGCGAGCCGGTGGCCGCCGCCCGGCTGCGCGAACTGGTCGCGGCCGGGCTGCTCACCCGCGAGGAGTACCGCGAGCCGGGCCAGCGGTCCCGGCTGGCCTACCGGCTGACCGAGCAGGGCGCGGAGCTGTTCCCGGTGCTGGCCGCGCTGATGCAGTGGGGTGACCGGTGGCTGAGCCCATCGGGCGGGCCGATCGGGCTGCGGCACCGGGACTGCGATGAGCCGGTCGAGGTCGAGCTGCGCTGCGCCGCCGGCCACCGGGTGAGCCCCGGCGAGCTGGACCTCGTGCGCCGGCCCCGGTGAGCTCAGCTGATGAGCTCGCCCGATCAAGCGGCCGGTTAATTACGGATCCGATCAACCAGCGCGGACGGCCAGCGGAAGCGGACGGCTGGCGCACGCGGTCAGCCGCGCTTGGCCCGGACCTGGCGCTTGATGCGGGACAGCATGGCGGACATGCCACCCAGCCGCAGCGGGCTGACCAGCTCGGTGAGGCCGAGCTGGCCGGTGAACTCGTCCGGGGTGGCCAGCACCTCGTCCGCATCCAGGCCGTCCAGCCCGGCCTGCAGGATGCCGGCGAACCCGCGGGTGGTCGGCGCCTCCCGCGGCGCGTCGAAGAACAGGTGCACGGCCTCCCCGTCATCCACCTCGACGGCCAGGAACAGCGGTGACTGGCACTCCGGGACCTGTTCCAGCAGGTCCCGGTGACCGGCGTAGCGCTCCGGCAGGGCCGCCAGGTCGTCGGAGAACTCCAGCAGCAGCTGCAGCCGTTCCTTGCCGGGCAGCGAGGTGAAGTCCTCGACGATCTCCGCCAGCCGGGGGTTGAGCGTGCCGGTGGTCACGGCGTCGTCCCGCGCCTGATCGGCACCCGGACGCTGTTGCCCCACTCGGTCCAGGACCCGTCGTAGTTGCGGACGTGCGGGAACCCGAGCAGGTGCTGCAGCACGAACCAGGTGTGGCTGGACCGCTCGCCGATCCGGCAGTACACCACGATGTCGTCCTCCGGGACCAGCCCGGCCTCGCCCGCGTAGATGCCCTCGAGCTCCTTGCGGCCGCGGAACGTGCCGTCCTCAGCGGCGGCGCGGGCCCAGGGCACGTTCTTCGCACCCGGGATGTGCCCGCCGCGAACCGCGCCCTCCTGCGGATAGTCGGGCATGTGCAGCAGCTCACCGCTGTACTCCCCCGGCGAGCGCACGTCGATCATGGGCTGGCCCAGGTGCTCCTCGACCTCGCGGCGGAACGCGCGGACCGCGGAGTCGTCCCGCTCGACGACTGGGTAGTCGGTGTGCGGGCGCTCCGGCTCCTCGGTGCTGAGCGGCCGGTCCTCGGCGATCCACTTGGCCCGGCCGCCGTCCAGCAGGCGGAGGTCGGGGTGACCGAACAGCGTGGCCACCCACAGCGCGTACGCGGCCCACCAGTTGTTCCGGTCGCCATACAGCACGAGCGTGGTGTCGCGGGAGATCCCCTTCTCCGACATCAGCCGGGCGAAGCGGGCGCCGTCGATGTAGTCCCGGGTGTCGGGGTCGTTCAGCTCGGTGTGCCAGTCCAGCTTGACCGCACCGGGGATGTGGCCGGTCTCGTACAGCAGGACGTCCTCGTCGGACTCCGCCACCACCAGCCCGGGGTCGCCGGCGTGCGCGGCCAGCCATTCCGTGGAGACCAGCATCTCCGGCTGCGCGTACTCCTGGAACTTCGCCGCAGCATCATTGGGCAGGGGCACGGCTTCCTCACCTCCGGTAGCGGAAATCTATGACGCGGACAATGAGCCTATGCGATCAAGCCTTCCCCGGCGGCCCAGGAATTACGGCGGCGCGGCTGCGTTATATCGCCGAGAGCTTCCCCCCGGGTTACGGGTTCCCCGTCGCGGGTGCGCCCCGTGCCCCAGCAAGCCCCGTGCCCCCAATAGGCAGTGAATTCCCCGACAACCAACAAGCAGTGAACGAGGAGATATGAGCACCATCGAGCTGACCAAGGAGACGTTCGAGGACACCGTTACCCAGCCCGGGATCACCCTGGTCGACTGGTGGGCGTCCTGGTGCGGTCCATGCAAAATGTTCGCCCCGGTATTCCAGGCGGCCAGCGAGGAGCACAGCGACGTCCGGTTCGGCAAGATCGACACGGAGGACCAGCAGGAGCTGGCCGCCGCGGCGCAGATCACATCGATCCCCACGCTGATGGCCTTCCGCGACGGCATCCTGGTCTTCTCTCAGCCCGGCGCGCTGCCCGCGCCCGCGCTCGAGCAGGTCATCAAGGCCGTCCGCGACCTGAACATGGAAGAGGTCCGGGCCGAGGTCGCCAAGCAGCAGGAAGAGAGCGGCGGCACGGCCTGAGGCTGCCCGTTGACACCCCCGTCGGCTGGTGTGATCGTTCATAGCGCGACCAGGCCAAAGGGGGACGACGGTGTCTCAGTCCAGCGCGCCAGCAGGGCGCAGCTACGCATCCGGAACTTTTGACGTGCCGCTGCTCGGCGACACGATCGGTGACAACTTTGACCGCACGGCCGCCCGGTTCAGCGACCGTGCGGCGCTGACTGACGTGGCGGCCGGGCGCCGGTGGACGTACCGCGAGCTGGCCGGCGACGTGGACGCCGTCGCCCTGGGCCTCCTGGAGCGAGGCGTGGCCAAGGGCGACCGGGTCGGGATCTGGGCTCCGAACTGCACCCAATGGACCATGGTCCAGTACGCGACGGCGAAGATCGGCGCGATCCTGGTCAACATCAATCCGGCCTACGGCTCCAGCGAGCTGGAGTACGTGCTGCGCCAGTCCGGCGTCCGCATTTTGGTGGCGGCCCGCGCGTTCAGGACCTCGGATTACGCCGGGATGATCGCCGAGGTGCGGCCGCGCTGCCCGGACCTGCAGGAGGTGGTCCTGCTCGGCAGCGAGGACTGGCAGGACCTGGGACGGCCCGGCCGGGACCGGGCGGCGCTGGACGCAGCGCAGGCGGCGCTGAGCGCGGACGACCCGATCAACATTCAGTACACCTCGGGCACCACGGGCTTCCCCAAGGGCGCCACGCTGTCCCACCACAACATCCTGAACAACGGGTTCTTCGTCGGCGAGCTGTGCCGCTACACGGAGGCAGACCGCATCTGCATCCCGGTGCCGTTCTACCACTGCTTCGGCATGGTGATGGGCAACCTCGCGGCGACCAGCCACGGCGCGTGCATGGTCATCCCCGCGCCTTCGTTCGACCCCACCGCGACGCTCCGTTCGGTGGCTGAGGAACGCTGCACGTCGTTGTACGGAGTGCCGACCATGTTCATCGCGGAACTGGCCCTGGAGAACTTCGCGTCCTACGACCTGACCAGCCTGCGCACCGGGATCATGGCCGGGTCGCCGTGCCCGGTGGAGGTGATGAAGCAGGTCGTCGAGCGGATGCACATGGACGAAGTGAGCATCTGCTACGGGATGACCGAGACATCCCCGGTGTCGACGCAGACCCGGCACGACGACTCGATCGGGCGCCGGGTGTCCACCGTGGGACGGGTCGGGCCGCATCTGGAGGTCAAGATCATCGACCCGGCGACGGGGCTGACCGCGTCCTACGGGGAGCCGGGCGAGCTGTGCACCCGCGGGTACTCGGTCATGCTCGGCTACTGGGACCAGCCCGACAAGACGGCCGAGGTGATCGACCGGGCCCGGTGGATGCACACCGGGGACCTCGCGGTCATGGACGCCGACGGGTACGTGAACATCACCGGGCGGATCAAGGACATGGTGATCCGGGGCGGGGAGAACGTCTACCCCCGGGAGGTCGAGGAGCTTCTCTATGCCCACCCTGACATCCTGGACGCCCAGGTCATCGGGGTACCGGATGAGAAGTACGGCGAGGAGCTGATGGTCTGGGTGCGGATACGCGATGGGGCCGGCCCACTCACGGCCGAGGACATCCGCGACTTCTGCGCGGGCAAGGTCGCCCATTACAAGATCCCGCGGTACGTGCACGTCACCGAGGAGTTCCCGATGACCGTGACCGGGAAGGTCCGGAAGGTCGAGATGCGGGAGAAGTCGGTCGATCTGCTCGGCCTGCAGCAGGCGGCGCAGGCCCGGCACGCCTAGGCCGTTCGGAAGTGGTGGGCGGCCTGCGCGGTCACGATCTCAGAAGTGCAGGGGGCCCAGCGCGGTCACACCCGGCCCGCTGGACGAGACCGGCCGGGGCAGGCTGCCGTCCTTGGTGCCCTTGCGGAAGCCGCCGAGGAACAGGGCCAGCACAAGCAGGACCGCGAGCAGGATCAGGATCCACAGCAGGCAGCCGCCAGACCCGGCCGGAATGCCCGCGACCGCTCAGGCCGCCTGGTTCCCCGGCTCGTGCAGCGGCTAGTTCCCCGCTCCCTCATGCTCTGTCGGCTCGTTGCGCTGTGTCTCGGTGTCCGGGGGCGCGTTACCCTGCGGCTCGCTCCCCTGCGGGGCGGAGCCCGGCCCGGCGTCCGGTCCGCCCAGCGGGTAGGGCACCAGGGCGGCCGTGATGTTGTCCACACCGCCGGCTTCCAGGGCGTACAGCAGCAGCGCCATGGCCGCCGCGCGGGGATCGTGCAAGGCGGTCGGCATGGCCAGGGTGGCCATCTTCCCGCCGTCGGGGTCGTAGTTCCACAGGCCGTCCGAGCACAGCAGCAGCACCCCCGGGCCGGGCGGGGTGAACTGGGCGATGTGCGGCTCCGCGTCCCTGGCCCCGGGGCCGATCCAGCGCGTGACCACGTGCGCCTGCGGCGATTCGAGCGCGTCGGCCTCCGCCAGCATCCCCTGCGCGACCATCTCCTCGGCGAGCGAGTCGTCGCGGGTCAACTGCTGCGCCACGGGCTCGGGCTGGGCGAACAGCCAGTAGGCCCGGCTGTCGCCCATCCAGCACAGCGTCACCAGGTCCGTGGTGACGACCGCGGAGATGTACGTGGCGGCCGGTGTCTCCCCGGCGTCCTCCGCCAGGGCGATGACCGCGTCCCGGGCCGACGTGATCGCCTGCTCGGACGCCGCGCCCAGATCGGCTCCGGCCTGGGCTGCCTCGGCCAGTTCGTGCACCGCGGCCCGCGCGGCCGCCAGCGAGGCCTCATCCGGGCGGTCGGCGCTGGATACCCCGTCGCAGACGACCACGACGACCGCGGGCCCGGCTGGGCTCTGCACCGCGGCGAGCGCGAGCGCGTCCTCGTTCCGCTCGTGCCTGATGCCACGATCGGTGACACCCGCCACGGAGCCGAGGTTAAGTTCCTCGTGATCACGTCCCTCAAACGTGTTCTCGAGGTCACCGTCGCTCACCACGATTGTGTTCATGACCATGACCATCGCTGACCCACCACACCCGCTCCCGTTCCTCGCGTCTGGCGCGGGTCACGACGCCCGGGCCCTGCCCGGGAGCGACCTTACCCGCCCGTGCGCCATATCCGGACCCACGGCCGCGACATGCCCATTGTGGCGCACTTCACGGTAGGCAAAAGCCTATTGACCAGGTTGGCTGATAAACGTCCGTCCTAGACGTATGCGGAGATACTCCGCGTCAGTGCCTTCGCGCCTCTCCCTTCACCACCGACGCAAGCGTACTCACCGCAAACGCTCTCAGAGCAAGCGTGCCCAGCGCCAGTGATCCAGGGAAAACCGTCCGGCGGCCAGCGTCAGGCGGGGTGCTCCCTGTGGTCGCCGGCCCATTCGGTGTGAAAGGTGCCTTCCTTGTCCACCCGGCGGTAGGTGTGCGCGCCGAAGTAGTCACGCAGGCCCTGGATGAGCGCCGCAGGCAGGCGCTCCTTGCGCAGCCCGTCGTAGTAGGCCAGCGAGGAGGAGAACGCAGGCGTCGGGATCCCGCCCGACGCAGCCTGGGCCACGACCCGGCGCCAGCTGTGCACGCCGTCCCGGATCGCGGCCGCGAAGTACGGGGCGACCATCAGGCTGGTCAGCGCAGGGCTCTCGTCGTAGGCGGTGCGGATACGGTCCAGGAAACGGGCGCGGATGATGCAGCCGCCGCGCCAGATCGTCGCCATCGCACCGCGGTTGATGTTCCAGCCGTATTCTTCGCTGCCCGCAGCGATCTGGTCGAAGCCCTGCGCATAGGCGACGACCTTGGACGCGTAAAGGGCCCGGCGGACGTCCTCGACGAAGCTGTCCCGGTCGGTGCTGCTGAGCGGCGTGAGCTCCGTGCCGAACGCCTCCCGGGCCGCCGCTCGCTGGTCGGCGTGGCCGGACAGCGAGCGCGCGAACGTCGCCTCGGCGATCCCCGTGATCGGGATCCCGAGATCGAGCGCGCTCTGCACCGTCCAGCGCCCGGTGCCCTTCTGCTCCGCCTGATCCAGCACGATGTCGACGAACGGCTTGCCGGTCTCGGCGTCGGTGTGAGACAGCACCTCGGCGGTGATCTGGATGAGGTAGGAGTCCAGATCACCCTCGTTCCAGGTGCGGAAGATCTCCCCGATCTCGGCAGGCTCCGCTCCAAGGCCGGCCCGCAGCAGGTCGTAGGCTTCCGCGATCAGCTGCATGTCCGCGTACTCGATACCGTTGTGCACCATCTTCACAAAATGCCCGGCACCGTCCGGCCCCACGTGCGTACAGCAGGGCGTGCCGTCCACCTGGGCCGCGATCGACTCCAGGATGGGGCCGAGCTTCGCGTAGGCCTCTTCGGAGCCGCCGGGCATGATGCTCGGCCCGTTCAGCGCTCCCTCCTCGCCGCCGGACACGCCGCAGCCCACGAAGTTCAGGCCCTGCGCCCGCAGCGCGTGCTCGCGCCGCCGGGTGTCCATGAAGTAGGCGTTGCCGCAGTCAACGACGATGTCGCCCTCGTCCAGCAGGGGCACGAGCTGGTCGATCACCGCGTCGGTGGGGGGCCCGGCCTGGACCATGATGATGATCGCGCGGGGCTGCTCCAGGCTGGCCACGAAGTCTTCCATGGACTCGCTGGGGATGAAGGTGCCCTCGTCGCCGTGCTCCTTGACCAGGCTGCGGGTACGTTCCGGCGAGCGGTTGTGCAGGGCGACGACGTGGCCGTGCCGGGCCAGGTTCCGGGCCAGGTTCCGGCCCATCACGGCGAGACCGGTGACGCCGATGTCTGCCTTGCGGTCGGCGCCGCCTTCGCGGGCCTCGCTGCCTGCACTCATGGATAGCTCCCGGGTCATAGCTTCCGATCCGAACGGCACTACAGGCGACCCTAACCGTGGGCCGGGGCGGCGGCCCGGGGTGGGTGCCCCGGAAACCGACGCCGTACCGTCGTGCTGGTTTATGACGACGAGCGGCCGTGGCCGCGCCGGGCCGTAGCCCCCCGGGCCGTGGGCCCGCATCAGCCAGCGCCTGCTCGCGCTCAACACCGTCGTCTGGCTCAACTGGCAGATCGGCGCTCCCGTCAAGCGCTTCCTCATCAGGTACGACCACTGAGCTGCCCACATTTCCGGTCAATAACGGGCGGGCGGGGCGGAGGGCCTGAGGGGCGCGGGGATTCGCTCTGCGCGAATTGAGACTGCGCTGCGGGGCCCGGCGCGAAACAAGTTATATCTTGTCATTGGGGATCAGCTGACGTACAGTGCAGATATATCGAGACCGTATCTCAAGATTGACGGGTGGAGGCACGATGCACGGATTCGGATCCGGGGCGGAAGACTTCGATGCGGGACTGTCCGAGGCCATTGACCGCGCCCGCACGCTGCTGCGTAACGTCTACAACGCTGGCGGGACAGCGAGCAGCCGCCCCGCCCCCGCCGCGCCCGGCTTTCCGCATGGCTCCTGGCATGGACCGTTCGGCGGCCCGCACCCCGGCCCGGACGACGGCGGACCGGACGATGAGGAGTTCACCGGCCCGGGGTTCGGCAGGCAGCGCGAGCACGCCGGGCCGCACCCGTTCGCGGGGCCGCACGAGCACGCCGGGCCGCACGAGCACGCCGGGCCGCACGAGCACGCCGGGCCGCACCCGTTCGCCGGGCCGCACGAGCACGCCGGGCCGCACCCGTTCGCCGGGCCGGGGCACCGTGGGCATGGTGCTCACCACGAGTTCGGCGCGGCCGGATTCGATGAGGACGACCAGCCCGGCCCGGAAGAGGGTGCCGGACCATGGGGCGGACCGTGGAGCCGCGGATTCAGCGGAATGGACTGGGCCGGGCTCTTCGGCGGCCCGCGCAGCGGCTGGTGGCCGGGCAGCGGTGGCGGCCGACGCCGGGGCCCAGGATGGCCGGGTGGACCGGGTGGACCGCGGCGGCCGAAGGCGTCCCGTGGTGACGTCCGGGCCACGATTCTGGCGCTGCTCACCGAGGGGCCGCGTACCGGCTACCAGATCATGTCCGACATCGAGGAACGCAGCCGAGGTTCCTGGCGGCCCAGCCCTGGCGCCGTCTACCCTGCCCTTCAGCTGCTGGCTGACGAAGGCCTGATCGCTGGGGAGGAGGCGGGCGGCCGCCGTACGTTCAGCCTGACGGACGCTGGGCGCGAGTACATCGCGAACAACCCGGAGATGGCCCGGGGCGCATGGGACGCCATGGCGGATGCAGGCGCTGAATTCGGCCCCGGCGACCTGCCCCGGCTGTTCGGCGAGGCGGCCCGGCTCGGCGCGGCCATCGCCCAGACGGCACACGCCGGCTCACCGGAGCAGATCCGGCGGGCCGAGCGGCTGCTCAAGCAGACCAGGCGCACGCTGTATGAGTTCCTGGCCGACGAAGACACCGATGGCGAAGACCCCGGCTCGGGCGAATAGCCGGTGCCCGAAAAGCGTTACCAGAACACCGGGAGGAAGACGGGGACCGCTATGAACGTCAATGACCGAATGCGAATTTCAGACAGCGACCGGGATCGGGCCGCTGCCCAGCTGCGCGACTCCTACGCCGAGGGGCGGCTCACCGCCGAAGAGCTGGATGAGCGGGTCACGGCCACGCTCAACGCCCGGACCGCAGGTGACCTGCGCCGGGTCATGGCCGATCTGCCCAGCCCGGCGGTCGTGCCGCCCGGGCCTGACGTGCCGCCCCATGCGGCCCAGGCGTGGGACCTCCGCCGGCGCCGCGGGCCCCGGGTGCTGCCGCTGGTGCTGTTGCTCCTGTTCGCCGCGATCCTGCTGCCCGGCGGCTGGGTCTTCTTCGCGCTGGTGAAAGTATTCCTGCTGTTCTGGCTGCTGGTGGTGCTGGTCGGCCTGATCGGGACGGCCTTGATCCGGCACCGGGTACGCCGGGTGTTCAGTGACCGGGCTGGTTACCGGCGTGACCAGGGCTGGCCTGGCGCGTACTGGCAGGGCCAGAGCTGGCGCGGCCCGGCGTGGCGCGGGGAGAGCCGGCGCGGCGCGGACCAAGGCGGCTGGTAGTCACCTCCCCGGCGGTGTGTTTCCTGGAGCCCGGATTCCGCGGCTCCAGGAAACACACCGCTGTTACGCGTCTGCCGGTGGGCGGAGCCGGCTGAGACGAGGCGGCACCAGGCAGGCCGAGGGCGAGCCAGCCGGAGCCGGGGCCAAGGGAGCCGGGGCAACCGGAGCCGGGGCCAAGGGAGCCGGGGGCAACCGGAGCCGGGGCCAAGAGAGCCGGGGCCAAGGGAGCCGGGGGCAACCGGAGCCGGGGCCAAGGGTCGATATGAACCGGGCGGTAGCCGGTACAGGGCGGTGAAGGAGCTCGGAGCGGGGCCGGCGCGGGCCGGGGATCACAGCCGCCGAAAGATGGAGGCGAGAGCCGGCGATGTCGCGCGGCGGAGGAGGAGCAGCAGTGGACGACAAGGGCCCCGAGATCCTGAACATCCCAGTTGGGCTGGCGGCGACCGGGACACGGCGGGAAACCGACTCGATGGGAGCGATCGACGTCCCGGCCGATCGCTACTGGGGAGCGCAGACGCAGCGGTCTCTCGTGCACTTCTCGATCGGGGACGACCGCATGCCGAAGGCCCTCTACCACGCCTACGGCTACGTGAAGAAGGCCGCCGCCACGGTCAACGGCCGCCAGGGGCGGCTGCCGGGCTGGATGTCCGGCCTGATCGAGCAGGTCTGCGACGAGGTGATCCGCGGCGAGCTGGACGACGACTTCCCGTTGTACGTCTGGCAGACCGGCTCCGGCACCCAGTCCAACATGAACGTCAACGAGGTGATCAGCAACCGGGCGATCCAGCTCACCGGCGGCCAGCTGGGCAGTAAGACCCCAGTGCACCCGAACGACCACGTCAACATGTGCCAGTCGTCCAATGACACCTTCCCGGCGGCCATGCACATCGCCGCGGTCCAGGCCATCGAGGCGCAGGTCCGGCCTAGCGTGCTCGCGCTACAGCAGGCCATTGCGGCCAAGGCCGAACGGTGGCGTGACGTGGTGAAGACCGGGCGGACCCATCTGCAGGACGCGGTGCCGCTGACCGTGGGCCAGGAGTGGTCCGGGTACGCGCACCAGCTGACGCAGGCCCTGAATCGGCTCACCGGCGCCAGCCAAGGGCTCTATGAGCTGGCCACCGGGGGCACCGCGGTCGGGACCGGCCTGAACGCGCCGCCCGGGTTCGGCGAGGCGGTGGCCGAACAGATCGCCGCGGCGACCGGGCGGCCGTTCCGGAGCGCGGCCAACAAGTTCTCGGCCCTCGGCGGCCTCGACGCGATGGCTGCCGCGTCCGCCGGGCTGCGCGGGCTGGCCGTGCCGCTGATGAAGATCGCCAACGACATCCGCTGGCTCGGCTCCGGCCCGCGCTGCGGGCTGGGTGAGCTGATCTTGCCGGACAACGAGCCGGGCAGCTCGATCATGCCGGGCAAGGTGAACCCGACGCAGTGCGAAGCCATGGTCATGGTGTGCATTCAGGTGCTGGCCGAGGACAACGCGATCGCCTTCGCCGCGTCACAGGGCAACTTCGAGCTGAACACCATGCGGCCCGTGATCATCAGCAACTTCCTGCACTCGGCCGGGGTCCTGGCTGACGCATGCGCCAAGCTGCGGGAGCACTGCATCGAGGGCATCGAGCTCAACCAGGGCCAGATCACCCGGGACCTGGACCAGTCGCTGATGCTGGTCACCGCGCTGTCACCGGTGCTGGGCTACGACAAGGCGGCCGCGATCGCGCACCAGGCCAGCGAGGAGGGGACGACCCTGCGGGACGCCGCACTGGCCAGCGGCGAGATAAGCGCAGCGGATTTCGACCGGATCGTCGACCCATCGGCCATGGTCGGCGACACCGCCCACCTCGCCACCTGATCGAACACAATTTTGAAACGTCGCTTATGCTCGGACCATGACAGCTTCGTTCCAGGGCTCGCTGCTCGATCTGGGTGCGGAGTCGCGCCCGGGCCCGCTGGGGAAGTTCATGACCCGCCGGCCACTGAGCCGCGGCGCGTGGGTGGACGTGCGGCCAGGCTGGCTGGCCGGAGCCGCCGACCTGTTCGGCCGGCTGGTGGATGAGGTGCCCTGGCGCGCGGAAAGACGCCAGATGTACGACCGGGTCGTCGACGTCCCGCGGCTGCTGTGCTTTTACGGCGAAGGAGAGCCGCTGCCCGATCCGGCGCTGGAAGAGGCGCGGGAGGCGCTGAACGCGCACTACGCGGCGGAGCTGGGCGAGCGATTCGTCACCGCCGGGCTGTGCCTGTACCGGGACGGCCGGGACAGCGTGGCCTGGCACGGTGACACCATCGGGCGGGGAAGCAACGAGGACACGATGGTGGCGATCGTGTCGCTGGGAGCGCCGCGGGTGCTGGCGCTGCGGCCGCGCGGCGGCGGTGCGGCGCTGCGCTTCGAGCTCGGGCACGGCGATCTGCTCGTCATGGGCGGCAGTTGCCAGCGGACCTGGGAGCACGCCATACCGAAGACGGCCCGTACGTTGGGGCCGCGGATCAGCGTGCAATTCCGCCCGTGCGGAGTGCGCTAGCGGCGGGCCGATGGGCTGGTGCCCTGGATCTGGCGGAGAAATTCGGCGTTGGTGGCCGTCTCGCGGGTCCGGTCCAGGAGCAGCTCGAGGGCCTGCGACGCCTCCAGGCCGGACAGGCCGCGGCGCAGCTCGCCGGACGCGGCGTACTCGTCCGGCGGCAGCAGGAGTTCGTCATGGCGGGTGCCGGAGGCAGTCACGTCGATGGCCGGGAACAGCCGCTTTTCGGCCAGGTCGCGGCGGAGCCGCAGTTCCATGTTGCCGGTGCCCTTGAACTCCTCGAAGAACACGTCGTCCATCCGGGAGCCGGTGTCGATGAGCGCGGTGGACAGGATCGTCAGTGAGCCGCCGAACTCGACGTTGCGGGCCGCGCCGAGAAACTTCCGGGGCGGCTGCAGGGCGGAGGCGGCAACGCCGCCGGCCAGGATACGGCTGGTGGACGGGGCGGTGATGTTGTAGGCGCGGGCGAGCCGGGTGATCGAGTCGAGCAGGACGACGACATCACGGCCCAGCTCGACGAGGCGCTTGGCGTGCTCGATGGCCAGCTCGGCCACCATGATGTGGTCCTGGGCGCTGTCGTCGAACGTGGAGTACATGATCTCGCCGGGGACCGACCGGCGGATGTCGGTGACCTCCTCCGGCCGCTCGCCGACCAGCACCATCATCAGGTGCGCCTCGGGGTGGCTCGTGCTGATCGCGGTGGCGATCTCCTTGAGCACCAAGGTCTTGCCGGCCTTGGGTGGCGAGACGATGAGGCCGCGCTGGCCGAGACCGATGGGGCTGATCAGGTCGATGATCCGGGAGGTGGCCGAGGCGGAACCAGCTTCCAGGCGGATCCGCTGGTCCGGGTACAGCGGGGTCAGCGTGTCGAACGCGGGACGGCCGGGCGCCTGGGCGGCCGGCAGGCCGTTCACGGTGTCCACCCGGGCCAAAGCGGGGTGGGCGTCGCGGTTCGTGGTCTGGCCGTTGCGGGCCGGGGAGTTACGGGCCTGGCCGTTGCGGGCCGGGCGATCCGGGCTGGCGGGCGGCACCGGCGATCTGGTCGCCGCGCCGCAGTGCGTACTGCTTGATCAGCGCGGCCGGCACGAACACGTCGTCCGGGCCGATCCGGAAGCCGGACTTACGGAGGAAGGCGCTGCCGTTACCGCCGACGTCGAGAATGCCGGAGACGGCGCGGAGCCCTCCGGACTCGGCGGGCTTCGTGCTCTGCTGAGCCGAAGGCGCGGTGATCATCGGCGCTAGGATGTCTGGTGCCGTGATTCTTGGTTCGAGGATCTCGGTTTGGGTGGGTGTAGCCATTGTGCTGGCTCCTTTCGGAGGAAGACTGAATTCAGGCATGGCTGAATAGCGGCGCAGCCGGAAACGAAATTTTGCGCGGTAACGGCAGCACGAGGCTGGCGGCATGCCTGCAGGCGGAAGGGGCTCCTCAGCAGGCCTGGAGCCAGGGAAAGCGAGCCAGCAACGAATGGCTCAGCGGCTGAAGCTCCCCCGGATGGTGCGCTGTCCGGTGAAATCTGCTCTACGCCGACCCGGAACTTTTGCGGGCTCAGCGGAGCGGTACTGGGAATCCCCCGGCGAGTTTAGCGGAATTCCCCGGAAACCCCTCGCCTGATAAGACTATACACTGGAACACCGGGACGACGTCAAAACATTCCCAGGGAGAACTGACCGGCCGAGCAGGCAGCGGAGCGCGGTCCGGGGCGCACTCCCTGAGCGGCCGACGGCCACGGCAGCGGACTCACCGGCGGCGCCATGACGGGGACCGGCCGGTCACCGGTTCTGAATGGGGCACATCCTCTCAAGAGATCACCCTCCATACTAAGTAGGGCATACCGCGTTTTCTGATAGAAGGATGAGCACCATGCGCTTGCGGGGAAGCATCGCGATCGATCTGGGCACGGCAAGCACGCTCGTCTGGGTCGCGGGCCGGGGACTCGTGATCGATGAGCCGTCTGCGATCGCTATCGACACCACGACCGGGAAGGTCGCCGCGGTCGGCGCGCAGGCCGACGCGCTGGCGGGCAAGGAACCTGAGGACATCGAGATCATCTACCCGCTGCGGGACGGGGTCATCGCCGACCTGAACGCGACGGCGCTTATGCTCAACAGGTTCCTGCACCGGGCCACCCCGCACCCGGGCCCGTTGCGGCCGAGGGCACTGGTAACAGTGCCCAGCCGCGCGACGTGGGTGGAACGCCGGTCGGTGGCCGCCGCCCTCGAAGCGCGACGGCCGCGTGCGATGGTCCGGCTGGTGGACGAGCCGGTCGCCGCGGCCGCGGGGGCAGGCATCGACCTGGCGGCGGGCACGGGTGCGTTCGTGGTGGACGTGGGCGGCGGGACCACCGAGATCGCGGTGGTCTCGGGCGCGCGGGTGGTCCGGGCCCAGTCGCTGCGGCTGGCCGGCAACGCTATGGACGACGCGATCGTGCACGCGGCCCGTTCCGAACTCGGGCTGATCCTCGGCCAGAAGGCCGCCGCCGGCCTGAAGATGGAGCTGGGCCTCACCGGCGGGGCGCTCGGCTGGGCCGAAGCCGTCGGCATCGACACCGCACAGCGGACCCCGCGCATCGAGCGTGTGCCGGGCAAGCTGGTGGCCACGGCACTGGAACATACGATCGCGACCATCATCCATTCGGTCGAGGAGATCCTGTCCGACATCCCGCCGGGGATCGCCGAGGACGTGGTGCGCGGCAAGATCCGCCTCGCGGGCGGGGGCGCCCTGCTGCCGGGGCTGGCCAGCAGGATCGAGTCCACCTCAGACATCGCTACCGTCGTGGTGGACGATCCGCTGCGCTGTGTCATCCGGGGCGCGGCGGAACTGCTGGAACGCGGCGAGGAGCTCGGCCGGGTCGGGCTGGAGCAGTAGCCGGGTCGGGTAGCCGGGTCGGACTGCGGCAGTAGCCGCATCCGGCGGGCGCCCCTCCCCGGCAGCCTCGCACGGCCCCCGGCGAAGCCTTCAACAGGCCCCCGGCGGTGCTTCCCACGGCCCCGGCGCGGCCGTTGCGGCTCGGGGGGACGGTGGTGGGCTACGGTGCACAGGCGGGCCCGCCCGCCGATCATCGCCCACCAGAGGAGTAGTCATGAAGCTCAGCGCCAGGAACCAGATCCCGGCCCGGATCACCGGGATCAACGGCGGACAGGCCACCGCGAACGTCGAAATGGACGCGGGCGGCGTACGCCTGGTGGCCTCGATCACCGTCGAGGCCGTCCGCGAGCTGGGCCTGGAAGAAGGCAGCAGCGTTACCGCCGTGATCAAGGCCTCCGACGTCATCGTGGCCGCGGCAGACTGAGCAGTACGTCGCAGTCGGGGGCCAGCCGTCGGGTCGCAGCCGACGCACCGCGGCGGCGCCCCTTGGAAGGCGTCTACTCGACGGTGAGGGTGTGGGAGACCGCGTTGCGGACCACGGCGGCCATGTCCCCGGTGCTCTCGTGCACCCGCCGCTGCAGCATCGCGCCGTTGCCCCGGGCCAGCAGAGTCTGCATCAGGTCGGTGCTCAGGCCGCCCTGGCCTGCTTCGGCGTCTGCCTCCGCGAGGGCGTCGCCGATGTGCCGCAGCAGAGCGCGGATGACGTTCCCGGCGGGAGCGGGCAGGCCGGTGACGGGGTGCACGAGGTCCTCCTCCAGGCCGGAACGGCTGGCCCGCCAGAAGGCCAGGTGCAGCGTCTCCAGCCGGACCCGCGGTGGCGGTTGGCCCAGCCGCCATTCCCGGGACGCCGTCTCGACCAGGGCCCGGGCCAGCGACGCGAGCAGGACGGCGTCGTTGACACGCAGGCATACGTCGCCGACGCGTAGCTCGACCGTCGGGTATTGCCGCGACAGCCGCGCGTCGAAGTAGATCATGCCCTCGTCGAGCAGGGTGCCGGTGCCCAGCATCGCGTCGACCGTGTCGTGGTATCCCTGCGGGGTGCCGAACAGCTCGGTGGGCCCAGACGACGGCCAGCGGCCCCATACCTGCCGCCGGTAGCTCGAGTAGCCGGTGTCGCGCCCCTGCCAGAACGGGGAGTTCGCGGTCAGCGCGAGCAGGGGCGGCAGCCAGGGGCGGATGCGGTCGAGGACAGCGACGCCCTCCTCTTCCGATTCGATGCTGACGTGCACGTGGCAGCCGCAGGTGAGCTGTTCATGCGCGGTCATGGCGTACAGCTCGGCCATCCGCACATAGCGCTCGTCCAGGGTGACCGACGGCTCGATCGGCAGCGGAGAGGTGGCCAGCGCGGCGACCTCGGCGCCGATTCCGTGCGCGGCCTGGGCGGCAGCGGTGCGGCGCTCGACCAGCTGGGCGGCGAGGTCGTCCAGCGAGGCGGACGGGCTGGTGTCCGTCTCGATCTGCTCCCGCTGCAGTTCGTGCACGGGCCGGTCGTCGACCACGCTCTCCCCGCTCCGGCCGTCCGGGCCCTCGGCGGCGTGTCCGGTGCCGGTCGGCGGGCCGCCCTTACCGGCCGCACCGTCCCGGACCGGGCGGGTCCGGACACCCATGGCCGCGCCTACGCTGGCCGGATGGGCGGCTTCGGCTGCGGCGGGATCACCGGGTGGGTCGTCACCGGAGTCCGGGCGCGTGACCAGGTCGGCCAGGGCCACGGGCACGCCGGTATCCAGGTCGACGAGCAGCAGCTCTTCCTCGACCCCAAAGGTTCGCATTCGTCGCCTCTCTCCCCGAGCGGACCGTGGTCGAGGGGATCTTGCCCGCTATCGGGCGGCCTATGGGGCCGCGGAGCAAGAGGATTTACGGACAGCCCAGGGGGCAGCCGCGGTAGGCCGGATGATTGACGGCTGACGCGGCGGGTAGAATCGAACCTGAGTTCGAGAGGAGATCTCGTGAGTCATGGACCGGTGGAAAAGAATCCGGAAGACTGGACGACCGGCGATGAGCCGATGACCGGACCGCAGGAATCCTACCTGCGTACTCTCGCGCGGGGAGGCCGGCGAGGAGGTGCCCCAGGGGCTCTCGAAGGCCCGGGCGTCGGAGCTCATCGACCAGCTGCAGGACCGTAGCCAGCGGCTGCGAAACGCGTAAGCCATCCCGGGTATAGCCTGTCCAATCCGAGGCAACGACACGTCCGAGATACCTAACCGGGCACGGAGGAGACAGCACCCGATATGGCTTACGACGAGCCTGACGACCCCACGGGTCTCGACCAGGTAGACGAGATGACCATCGGGGCCGAAAGCGACGATCAGCTCAGCGACGAGGACACCCTGGAGGACGACCCGACGGGTGACCCACTCGACACGGGGATCATTCCGGCGGACCGATCGGCGCCGGGCAACGAGTACGGGACCACGGAGGCCGAGGAAAGGGCCGGGGAGCCCCTGGACATGCTGCTGGCCGAGGAAGAGCCGGACATCGACCCGTACGCCGAGGCCGAGCGGGAAGACGAGGAGGCCGACAGCGAGGAAGAGTTTCTGGAGGAGGAAGACGTGCCCGATCCCCGGGCGGGTCGCCTCGTAGCCGAGGATGAGGGAGCCCACCCCGACGCGGAGGCCGACCTCGTAGCCAACGACGTCGGCATCGACGCCGGAGCGGCCGGGGCCGAGGAGGCCGCCGTGCACGTCATCAGCGACGACGGCGCCGAGGCGTAGAGCTCCCGGCCGGGGCGCCAGCGCACGGGGCGGCGGTCAACCATATGGCCGCACCGGATCTGGTTTATTTTCGCCGTCCCGGAGGTCAGCGCCCTGCCGTGAGGCATCAGGCCAGCGAAATCGTGACGGGCTAACAGGCTTAACATGCGTCTCAGGGTGGGACAATGGTCTTAACCGTCGCAGACACCGTGGCTCCTGGCGGGTGACCGAAACAGTGGCGGCCCTCGCGTGAGGAGGGGACAGATGATCCGCAAAGCGCTGTGGCTCGCGGTTCCGGCGGCCGGACTGGGCGTCGTCATGCTGGTTGCGGGGTGGACAGACATAACTCGCTACTTCAAGATCAAGTCGATCGGAGGCCACCCCGAGATCGTGCCTATCGAGGGCACGCACTCCTACGCCGGGAGCGGTTCCGGCGCCCCGGACGGTACCGGGGACTTCGACTCGGCGAGTCGCGGCGGCCCGGCCCGCGTCTAGCCGCCTGGTCGCTCAGGCCACCGGTTCGCGGAACGCCGGGGCCCGGGTGGACGACGGGCGCGGCTTCGACGACAGCAGGGGCATGGCCCGCGGCGCCACCACGGTGGAAAGCAGCACCGCGCTGGTGGACCGGGCCACCCATGGCGAGCCGTTGAGCTGCAGTAGCGTCTGCTGAAGCTCCGCGTTGGACGCGGCCGCCACCCGGCACAGCACGTCCCCGGTACCGGTGGTCGCATAGGCCTCCAGTACGCCCGGGATCGAGGACAGGTCCTGGTTCAGCTTGTCTAGTGAGCCCTGGGCGATCTCCAGCGTGACGAACGCCTGGACCGGGTAGCCGGCGGCGGCGATGTCGATGTCAGGCCCGTAGCCGGTGATGACCCCCGACCGTTCCATCCGCTCCAGCCGCGACTGCACGGTGGCGCGGGCCACCTTGACCGACCGGGACAGCTCCAGGATGCCCGCGCGCGGGCTCAGCTGCAGCGCGGTCAGCAGGGCCAGGTCCAGCGCGTCCAGGACCGGCTCATCGTTCATCACACCTCCAGGGACTTTAGCTAGGCAATCTGTGCAGCTATTATGCGGCTGATCCCGACAGGTTGACCAACGTGTGCAGCGCCAAGAGGCTTACTTGCGCAGCTGACCCAGGGCAGGTTGTGATGGCCTCACGTCCGGTCCCCCGCCAACGTCGCCGGGGGGCGGGCCGGAGGAGGACCCGCTACGCAGGAGGCTAGCCGTGAGCATCGATCAGACCCTCACCAGCCAGGAACAGCTCGCCAACCTCGACGTGGACCAGCTCTGCCAGCTCATCGGCCTGGTCGCCTACGACGCCGAGCGGGACCCGTTCCCCGTCACCGGCTGGGACGCCGTGGTGTGGGCGGTCGGCAACGCGACCCAGGCCGCGCTGTACTACCAGCTCGCCTTCGGCATGGAGCTGGTCGCCTACTCCGGGCCGGAGACCGGCAACCGGGACCACCACGCTTACGTGCTGCGCAGCGGCGCGGTCCGCTTCGTGCTCAAGGGCGCGGTGCACCCGGACAGCCCGATCGCGGACCACCACCGGCGGCACGGCGACGGCATCATCGACATTGCCCTGGAGGTACCCGACGTCGACCGGTGCGTGACGCACGCGCGGCGCCAGGGCGCCAGGATCCTGGACGCTCCGCACGATGTGAGTGACGAGCATGGGACCGTTCGGCTGGCATCGATCGCCACGTACGGCGAGACGCGGCACACGCTCGTCGACCGGTCCCGCTATACCGGCCCTTACCTGCCGGGCTACGTGACCAGCGGTCGGCGACGGCCCGGCCCGCGAGCGCGCCGAAGCGGTACTTCCAGGCGCTCGACCACGTGGTCGGCAACGTGGAGCTGGGCCGGATGGACGAATGGGTCGGCTTCTACCGCCGGGTGATGGGTTTCACGAACATGGCCGAGTTCGTGGGGGACGACATCGCCACGGAATATTCGGCGCTGATGAGCAAGGTGGTCGCCAACGGCAACCACCGGGTGAAGTTCCCGCTCAACGAGCCCGCCCTCGGCAAGAAGAAGTCGCAGATCGACGAGTACCTGGAGTTCTACGGGGGCGCCGGCGCGCAGCACCTCGCGCTGGCCACGAACGACATCATCGCCTGCGTGGACGGGCTGCGGGCGCGGGGCGTCGAGTTCCTTGATACGCCGGACTCCTACTACACCGATCCGGCGCTGCGGTCCCGGATCGGCAACGTCCGGATGCCTGTGGAGCAGCTGCAGGCCCGCGGCATCCTGGTCGACCGGGACGAGGACGGCTACCTGCTGCAGATCTTCACCAAGCCGATCGGCGACCGGCCCACCGTCTTCTTCGAGCTCATCGAGCGGCACGGATCGCTCGGTTTCGGGAAGGGCAACTTCCAGGCGCTGTTCGAGGCGATCGAGCGTGAGCAGGACAAGCGAGGAAACCTCTGATGCCCCCTTACCGCAGCTGCGGCGACATCCCGCCCAAGCGGCATACCCAGCACCGCCGCCCGGACGGGGGGCTGTACTACGAGGAGCTGATGGGCGAGGAGGGCTTCAGCTCCGACTCCTCGCTGCTGTACCACACCGGGGTCCCGTCAGCGATCGTGGACGCGATGACCTGGGAGCCCGGCGACCTGGGCACCACCCCGAACCACCCGCTCAAGCCGCGGCACCTGCGGCTGCACGACTTGTTCCCCGGCGAGGACTGGAAGGCGGTCGACCCGGTGACCGGCCGGCGGCTGGTGCTGGGCAACGCCGAGGTGCGGATCTCCTACGTGGCGGCCGGGGAGACCTCACCGCTGTACCGCAACGCGGCCGGCGACGAATGCGTCTACGTCGAGGCGGGCGCGGGCACCGTGCAGACGGTGTTCGGCACGCTGCCGGTGCGGGCGGGCGACTACGTTATCCTGCCCCGTTCGACGACGCACCGGTGGATACCGGCCGGAGGCTCCGGAGGCTCCGGAGGCTCCGGAGACTCCGGGCCGGAGCCGCTGCGCTGCTACGTGATCGAGGCGAACTCGCACATCACGCCGCCGCAGCGGTACCTGTCCCGGTACGGGCAGTTCCTGGAGCATGCGCCGTACTGCGAACGGGACCTGCACGGCCCGGAGTCTCCGGGCGAGCCGGTCCGCGAACCGGGCACCGATGTGGACGTGCTGGTCAAGCACCGGTCCGCGCGCGGGGAGGTCGTCGGCACCCGGTACGTGTACGCGACCCACCCGTTCGATGTGGTCGGCTGGGACGGCTGCCTGTACCCGTACACGTTCAACGTCGGGGACTTCGAGCCGATCACCGGGCGGGTGCACCAGCCGCCGCCCGTGCATCAGGTGTTCGAGGGCGGCGGCTTCGTGATCTGCAACTTCGTACCGCGCAAGGTCGACTACCACCCGCTGTCGGTGCCGGTCCCCTACTACCACTCCAACGTGGACTCCGATGAGGTGATGTTCTACTGCGGCGGGGATTACGAGGCCCGCAAGGGATCGGGGATCGGGCCGGGCTCGGTCAGCCTGCATCCGGGCGGGCACAGCCACGGCCCGCAGCCGGGTGCGGTGGAGCGCAGCCTGGGCGCGGAGTTCTTCGACGAGCTCGCGGTCATGGTCGACACGTTCCGCCCGCTGGAAATCGGCGAGGGCGGCTCGGCGGCCGACGACGGTGGCTACGCCTGGACGTGGGCCGGCCATCGGTAGCGCCGCGCGGGCCATCATCGGTAGGGCCACGCCGAGCCGTACCGGCACCTGCCGGTACGGCACCTGCCGGTACGGCACCTGCCGGTACGGCACCTGCCGGTACGGCACCTGCCGGTATGGCGCCGGTTCGGGCAGCGTTTCCGCGCCAGCTGAGGAAACGCTGCCCCGTCGTTGATGCCGCCCCGGGGCGCCGGGTCAGGCCACCGTATCCCGCTCCTGTCCGGACGACAGGACGTGGGTCAGCGGCGGCCGCTCGAGCTGCTCATTCAGGTGCTCGTCCAGCCGGAGGCCGTTCTCGGTGGCCACGGCGTGCAGGTACATATCCGCCCGGGGCAACGCCAGCATGTCCTGCGGGTTGTGCGGGAGCTCCCGTTCGGGTATGTCGACCCGGCGGCCCAGCGCGCGCAGCACCGCCGAGCTCATCAGGGTCAGATCCCACAGCTGCTGGTGCCGGTTCTGCCGGTACTCCAGGTCGACCTGCGCCATGGCGGGCAGGCCGGCCTCGGCCAGCACGTCGATCATCATCGCGATCTCGACCCCGTATCCCGTCACGAACGGGATGCTGCACAGCAGCTCGCGGTGCGCGGCGAACTCGCCCGCCAGCGGCTGCACGAAGCCGGCCAGCTCCGGGTAGTACAGGTTCAGCAGGGGTTTGGCCATCAGCTCGGTGACCCGCCCGCCGCCGTCAGCCACCGACCGCTCGCCCGAGGTGAACGGGCGCCGGTAAGCCGCCTTGGCGAACTGGATCGCCGGGTCCGTGAGCAGCGGCCCGAGCGTGCCGTAGACGAAATGTTCCTGAAAGTCGGTCGAGTCGGCGTCGGCGAACATGACGATGTCGCCGCGGGCCACTGACAGGCTGCGCCACATGGCGTCGCCCTTGCCGTGCGCTCCACCGTATTCGGGCAGAAGCTCGTTTTCCGAGTACACCTCCGCGCCACGGGCACGGGCGATCTCGGCGGTGCCGTCGGCCGAGTCGGCGTCGACGACCACGACCTGCGCGATCAGCCCGGATCGTTCGTTCAGCCGGGCGACGGTATCCAGGATGGGGCCGATGGTGTCCGCCACGTTACGGGTGGGCAGGACCAGTGTCGTGGTGAGCGGGTTCCTCGGCCCGCCGCCGGCGAGACTCTGGAAGTCACGGAAGTGAAATGAGCGCTGCTCAAACCATTCCCAAACAGTAATGTCCATGTACGACTTTCGTTCAGGCCCGCGGAGAGGATAATTCCAGCGGGGATGCGGAAATGACCTGACCTATTAAGTTCGTCGTACGCGCTCCTGGCACGCGGCCGGAGCGGATAGCAGAGCCTATGCACTACCTATTGACGGTAGGTCACGGATTGTTTCAGGCAAGTAAACAGAAGCCGTGAATTAGCTGAGTACGCCGCATTCAGCGCGCACCGCGAACAAATTCCAGGGCTTCGCGGGCCAGCGGGCGCCAGGGCAGCGGGGCTTCCGGATCCAGGCTGAGCCATTCCTTCATGGGAGTGCCTTTGTTGGCGTCGAAGCGGATCCCCTGCCCGGCGGCGACGAGGGCGTCGACACGCGGCTGGGGCAGCTTGAGCACCAGGCGACCGCGGACCAGCATGGCGAAAATCCGGTTCTCCACGCGGAGCGCGCTGCGGCCGAAACCGTGGCCGCCCCGCGGCGGCAGCACTCCCGGGATGCCGAGCAGCTCGTCGATCAGCTCCTCGAACCGCTGCTCCGGCCGCCCCCCGGTTGTGTCGTACATGACACCATTCTCCCCGCCGCCACTGACAAAACCCTGCCGTTCCGCTCGCACCCTTATGGCCGGGCTCATGGTCGCGCTCGATCACAGCTGGGGGAAGGGCTGAGTCGACTGCCGCTCGGACAGCAGGGCGGGCGGCCCAATGACCTTGCTGTCCGGGGACCCGATCAGCTTGGTGTTCTTGCCCGGGTAGTCGAACCGGGCCAGGACGTGCCGCATCGCCTCCAGCCGGGCCCGCTTCTTGTCGTTGCTCTTGACCACCGTCCACGGTGCGTCGCGGGTGTCGGTGTAGAAGAACATGGCCTCCTTGGCCTCGGTGTAGTCGTCCCACTTGTCGAGTGACTGGATGTCCATCGGGCTGAGCTTCCACTGCCGGACCGGGTCGATCTGGCGGATGATGAACCTGGTCAGCTGCTCGCTCTGGGACACCGAGAACCAGAACTTGATCAGGCGGATACCCGACCGGACGATCATGCGTTCCACGTCCGGCGCCTCGCGCATGAACTCCAGGTACTCGGCCGGGGTGCAGAAGCCCATCACGCGCTCGACGCCGGCCGGTTGTACCAGGAGCGGTCGAACATGACCAACTCACCGGCGGCCGGCAGGTGCGGGATGTAGCGCTGGAAGTACCACTGGGTCCGCTCCCGCTCGCTCGGCTTTTCCAGCGCGACCACCGGCGCGCCGCGCGGGTTGAGGTGCTCCTGGAAGCGCTTGATCGTGCCGCCCTTGCCTGCTGCGTCACGCCCCTCGAAGACGATGACCAGCTTCTCGCCCGTGTCCTTGATCGAGTTCTGCATCTTGACCAGCTCGATCTGGAGCAGCCGCTTGCTGTGCTCGTACTCGTGCCGGGCCAGCCGCTCGTCGTACGGGTAGTCCTCCCGCCAGGTCTCCACGGGCTGGCCGTCCGGGTAGATCAGCACGGGGTCGTCATCATCGTTGTCGTCCACCGTCATGCCCGCGAGGAGGGCAAGGTCGTCCGGGTCCTTCGACCACGGCGAGGGCAGAGCGCGCGGCCCGGGAATGGCGTGGCTGGTCATCTCCATAGCTCAGCACATTAAGCCCGCGGGGCCGAGTAGGTGAACGGGTAGTTCTACCTGTTGTTTCACCAGCTGACCGCGGACGGGGTGACTGGTGGCGAGTACTGACCGCGGGCGGGGTGACCGCGGGCGGGTGCTGAGGCCGCCCGGGGACCGGTCGATAGACTCGGCGGGCAGGCTGCTGCCGGAGGAGGCGTTCGGTTGACCGACTATGACGTGGTGGTCATCGGGGCCGGCCCCACCGGGGAGAATGTGGCCGACCGCGCCGTCCGGGGTGGCCTGACCGCCGTGATCGTCGAGTCCGAGCTGGTTGGCGGCGAGTGCTCGTACTGGGCCTGCATGCCGAGTAAGGCGCTGCTGCGCCCGGTGGCCGCGGTGAGCGAGGCCACGCACCTGGAGGGGGTCCACGGCGCGCAGCTCGACCCGCCGGGCGTACTCGACCGGAGGGACTCCTTCGCGTCCCACTGGAACGACGACGGGCAGGTCAAGTGGCTTAACCGGGCCGACATCGGGCTGGTCCGCGGCCGGGGCCGGCTGACCGGGCCCAAGACGGTGACGGTCAGCCCCGCCGAGGGGCCGCCGCTGGAACTGCGGGCCCGCCAGGCCGTCGTCATCACCACCGGGACCCGGGCCGCGGTCCCACCGATCCCGGGGCTGGCCGAGGCCCGGCCGTGGACGAGCCGCGAGGCGACCAGCGCGGACGAGGTGCCGAGGCGGCTGGCCATCATTGGCGGCGGGGTGGTGGGCAGTGAGCTGGCCTGTGCCTGGCAGTCGCTGGGTGCGCAGGTTACGCTGGCCGTCCGCGAGGAGCGCCTGCTGGACCGGATGGAGGACTTCGCCGGCACGATGGTCGCGGACCGCCTGGCCGCCCTGGGCGCCGACGTCCGCTGCGGGGTCGATGTCGTGTCGGTGGCGCGCCCGCAGCCGGGCGGCCCGGTCACGCTGACCCTGAACGATCAGACGACGGTCAAAGCGGATGAGGTGCTGGCCGCCACCGGCCGGGAGCCGCACACCCACGACCTCGGCCTGGAGACCGTCGGCCTGAAGCCGGGCGGGTGGCTCGACGTGGACGGCGTTTGCCAGGTCACCAGCGTCGACGGCGGCTGGCTGTACGCCGCGGGCGACGTCAACCACATCTCGCTGCTGACCCACATGGGCAAATACCAGGCGCGGATCTGCGGGGACGCGATCGCCGCCCGGGCCCGCGGCCACAGCCGGCCGAGCACGGCCTGGGCCGACCAGTCGGCCGTACCCCAGGTGATCTTCACCACGCCGGAAGTGGCCATGGTGGGCCTGACGTCGGCCGAGGCCGCCGGGGCGGGCCGCAGCATCCGGGTCGTCGACTATGAGCTGGGCGCGGTAGCGGGCGCGAAGCTGTTTGAGGACGGCTACAGCGGCAAGGCACGGATGGTGGTCGACGAGGACCGCAAGACGATGATCGGGGCGACGCTGGTGGGACCCGGCGTCGGCGAGATGATCCACGCGGCCACGGTGGCCGTGGCCGGGCAGGTGCCGCTGCCCCTGCTCTGGCACGCGGTGCCGTCATATCCGACCATGAGCGAGGTATGGCTGCGCCTGCTCGAAACGTACGGGCTGTGACGGTACCCGCCGCCGCGACCACGGACCGGCGGGCGGCGGTCGCCCAGGAACGAAAGGCGCGTTGATGCATTCGGTGGGACTGGTGCTGCACCCGCAGCGGGATTCCGCGGAAGCCGTCGAGGCCGTCCTCGGCTGGGCCAGTAAGCGCGGCATCTCCGTGTACGGCATCGCCAACGAGATCGTCCGGCTGAACTGCGCGGCTCTGCCGGTCTCCGACCGGGAACTCGGCCGCCGGGCGGACCTGATCGTCAGCCTGGGCGGAGACGGGACGATGCTACGGGCCATGCGGCTGGCCGACGGCCAGCGGGCCACGGTGCTCGGCGTCAACCTGGGCAAGCTCGGGTTCCTGGCCGAGGTCGACGTGCCGGACCTGCCGGATGCCCTGTCGGCCATTGACGATCAGGAATTCACGATCGAGCCGCGGCTGGCGATCGACGCCACATTCGGCGGGCAGACGGTCAGCGCCTTCAACGACGTGGCCGTGGTCCGCGTCCCGGGGAATCCGTCGGCCGTCGTCGCGGTCAACGTCAGCGGCCAGCCGTTCGTCAGCTACGCCGCCGACGCCGTGATCGTCGCGACCCCGACCGGCTCGACCGCCTACAGCTTCTCCGCGGGGGGCCCGATCGTGCAGCCGGCCGTCGAGGCCCTGCTGGTGACGCCCGCCGCCCCGCACTCGGCCTACAACCGGGGCTTCGTGCTGTCCGTCGACGAATCGGTGGAGCTGGACATGCTGCCGGCCAGCGGCCGCCTGGCGGTCGAGGTCGACGGCCTGGTCGAAGGGTACAGCGAGCCCGGCGACCGCGTGACGATGCGGGCCCGGCCGAACGCCGCGCGGGTCATCCGGCTCGGCCACACCACGTTCTACCAGCGCGCCCGGCGCAAGCTCCGGCTGACCGACTCGGCCGAGATCCCGCTGACCTTCGGTGACGGCGAGATCGACGGTATCGCGAAGCTGACCAACCCGCTGACGCACCGGGACGGCGAGAGCACGCCGCAGCTCAACCCGCCGCCGGCGTAGCCTACGCAGGCCGGACCCGGCGCCTGCCCGCGGGCCGCACGAGGGTGACGACCGGCATGATCAAGAACGCGGCAGGAGGCGGCATGCAGGACCAGATGGTGACCGTGATCGGCGAGGCGCTCATCGATCTGGTTCCCGGTGACTCGGCGCTGGAATTCACCGCCACCCCGGGCGGCAGCCCGTACAACGTGGCCATCGGCCTGGCCCGGCTCGGGCAGGACACGACCCTGATGGCCCGCCTGGCCGATAACGCGTTCGGCCGCATCCTGCGCGGCCGGGCCGTAGCCGAAGGCATCGACCTGTCTGCGTCGGCGCAGGCCGAGGAGCCGACCACGCTGGCTGTCGTATCCCTCGACCCCGGGGGTCAGGCCGCTTACGACTTCTACTTCAACGGCACCGCCGACTGGCAGTGGACCGCGGAAGAGACCAGGCACGCGCCGGCCAGCACCACGCTGCTCCACTTCGGGTCCATCGCCTCCTGGACCTCGCCCGGTGCGGCCCACGTGATCGAGCTCGCGCGGCGGATGCGGGCCCGTCGTGACGTGCTGGTCAGCTACGACCCGAACATCCGGCCCGGCCTGCTGCGGGACCGCGAGCACGCCCGGCGAATGGTCGAGCGCGGCATCCGGAACGCGCATCTGGCCAAGGCCAGCGCGGAGGACCTCGGCTGGCTGTATCCCGGCCAGCCGTGGGAGGAAGTGGCCCAGCACTGGCTGCAGCTAGGGGACGGTCCTCGTCCTGATCACCGCCGGGGCCAACGGCGCGCACGCCTTCACCGCCACGAGGCCCCCGGTGCACCGCCCGGCGCCGGAAATCAAGGTGGCCGACACCGTGGGGGCCGGCGACTCGTTCACGGCCGGCCTGCTGGCCTCGCTGATCCGCCGGCAGTGGCAGGTACCGGAGCGGCTGGCCCAGTGCACGGCGGAGGAACTGTCGGCCGTGCTGGACGACGCGATCACGGTCTCGGCGATCACGTGTGCGCGGACCGGCGCCAGCCCGCCGACGCTGGCCGAACTGGCGGAGCTGGAGCCGGCGGGCTGGGGCGGCATTATGCCGGGCGGGCCAGGCCAGGCGGGCCAGGCCAGGCGGTAGGCCCGCCCCGGCGGTCCTGGCCCGAACCTCCGGGAGAGAGCCCCTGTCCGGCCGCCGTCCCGCTAACTCGACGCCCGGTTGGCGCTGGGCGATGCGGAACCTTGCGCTACGTTGGCGGCGCTCTGCTTCGCCCCGGGGTGACCGGCCTGCGCGGCGGCTTCCCGTTCGCTCTCCGCGTTGATCTCGCCGCCGAGCAGGATCGCGAGGCCCGTTAGATAGAGCCAGAGCATGAGCAGGACCACCCCGGCCAGCGCGCCGTAGGTCTTGGCGTAGGAGGCGTTCCCCAGCTTCGCGACGTAGAAGGACAGCCCCAGCGAGGCGGCCAGGAAGATGATCGTGCCAATGACGCCGCCCGGGCTCACCCACTGCCACTTCGGCAGCTCCCGGTTGGGCCCGAAGTAGTAGTAGCAGGAGAACAGCAGCGACACCAGGATGATCGTGAGGACCCAGCGCACCACGTCCCACACGATGTTGAACCCGGTGCCGTGGAACGAGATGAGCGACCCGATCTCCTTACCCAGCGGGGCAGCCTCAACGATCAGGATCGACGCGATCCCGCCGAACACCACGGTGCACAGCATCAGGAGCAGCGCCTTGCCCCGCTTCTTGAGGAACTTCGCGTTCGTCGGCACTTCATAGGCGACGTCGAGCGCGGTTTCCAGGGCTGCCATGCCGGCGGAGGCGCTCCACACGGCCACGAGGAGGCCGACGATCACCGTAGCCAGGGAACCGGTTTTGTGGTTCTGCGCGGAGGTCACCGCGGTGTTGAACACCTGCGCGGCGCTGCCGGGCAGGGCCTTGCTGAGGCCGCTGACCAGATGGTCCACCTGGTTTTTGTCCAGGTTGACCAGGCTCACGAACCCCAGCAGCGCGATGAGGGCGGGAAACAGGGCCAGGAACCAGTGGTAGGCCAGGCTGCCCGCGGCCATGGAGCAGCGGTCCCTGGAATACTTCTTGACCGCCCGCTGGAGGGTATTCCGCCAGCCGGTCTTGCCGATCTCCAGCGGGTTGTCCGGCCCGCCTTCCAGGTCCCGGACCGGCGGGATGACCTCGCCCGACTGGGCGACCTCCGGCGGTGCGTCAGTTGGCTGCGATGCAGCCGTCTCGTTGCCTGTAGCCGATGGCTTCGGGGCAGCCGTCCCGTTATCTGACCGCTCCTCCGCCTGCGGCGGCGCCGTGTCTCGTCTCAGCAGCCTCAAGGCCCCTCCTCGGTCGCATCTGCGTAGCCAGCCCGCGGCTGCCTACCGTGTGCGCCTACCCGGCCACCGTGCGGCCTAACTACCTGGGCCAGCCGAGCTTGCGGACTTTCCCCGCAGGCCAGGGCGCTTAGTAATGCCGGCCAGCCCACCCTCTTCCTCTGCGGGGGTGTGCTCATCTACCTCGATCCGGACACGGTGCCGAGCTTCCTGTCCCAGCTCGGGGCCTGCGCCGCGCCGGGCAGCAGGCTGGCCGCGAGCCTTGCGGTGCACGAGGAAGGACTCCCCACCGAGCGCGTCGTCGCGGCGGCCAACGCGCGGCGCCGCGCGGGCGAGACCGAACCGTGGCGGACCATCCTCCCCCAGCGCGCCCAGCTCACCCTGCTGCAGCGCGCCGGGTGGCACGCCGAGCGCACCGTCGACGCCGCCGACCTGGAGGAAACCGCGATGCCCGGCCGCACTCTCCTGGTCAGGGCCGATCTGGGCTAGCCAGGGTGCCGGGCGGCAGCGCTAACCAAGCAGCCGGCCGGGAGCATCCCTACCAGGTGGTGATCAGGCGATCCTCGGTCACCACCGCGGTGACGAGCTCGGCCGGGGTGACGTCGAACGCGTAGTTCAGCACGGGGGTGCCTGGCGGGGCGACCGGGACGCCCCGCACGTGCGTGACCTCGTCGGCGGCGCGCTGTTCCACGGTGATCCGCGCGCCGTCGGGGGTGCCCGGGTCGATGGTCGACTCGGGCACCGCGACCAGGAACGGAACCCGTGCGTGCCGGGCGGCCAGCGCGAGGCTGTAGGTGCCGATCTTGTTGGCCACATCGCCATTGGCCGCGATCCGGTCCGCTCCGACCACGACCGCGTTGACCAGTCCCTGGCTGATCAGGAATGGGCCGGCCGCATCAGGGATGAGGTAGTGCTCGATGCCGAGCTGGCCGAGCTCCCAGCAGGTGAGCCGCGAGCCCTGCAGCAGCGGGCGGGTCTCGTCCACCACGACGTGCTGGACTGCGCGCTCGTTGTTCAGCGCGCGGATGACGCCCAGCGCCGTGCCCCAGCCGAGGCAGGCCAGGCTGCCGGTGTTGCAGTGAGTCTCGATCCGCAGCGGCCCGGGCCCGCAGGTGTCCCGCAGGTAGCGGGCCCCCCGTTCGCTCATCCGGTGGGTCGCGGTCACGATCGCGGCCAGCGTGGCCAGCGCCGCGCTGGTTACGGCGGCGGGCCCCTGCGGGATCACGGCCGCGGTGGCCTCGGTCTCGCGGCGCAGGTTCACAGCGGTCGGCCGGGCGTCGCCGATGCGCTTGACCGCACTGGCCAGCCGGGCCTCGTCCCAGCCCTGTTCTTCGGCCAGCCGCACGGCCAGGGCTACCCCGAGCGCGCCCGCGGCGCCGAGCACCGGGGCGCCGCGGACGGCCAGCCGGGTGATCGCGTCCACCAGCTCGTCGACCGTGGTGAGATGAAGCAGGCGGATCTCGTGCGGGAGCACGGTCTGGTCGATGGCGACGATGTGGCCGTCGCGCCAGCCGAGGACCTCGAGCGGGCCGGCCGGCTGAGCGGGACCGGAATCCATGCCCTGACGGTACCCGAGGAAGGACGCGCGATGCTGCTCGGTGAGCTGCGAACGGAGGTCGCGGGGGTGTGCCGCCAGCTCGCCGCGGCGGGCCTGGTGATCGGGACCGCCGGGAACGTGAGCGCGCGCGACGGTGACCTGGTGGCCGTGACGCCGAGCGGGCTGGACTACGGGTCGCTGACCGCCGAGCTGGTCGGCGTGCACCGGCTGGACGGCTCCCCGGTGGAGGCCCCGCTGCAGCCGACCAGCGAACTGCCCCTGCACCTGAGCGTCTACACCGCGACGGGCACGGCCGCGATCGTGCACACCCACTCCCCCGCCGCCACCGCCGCTTCGACCCTGGTGGACGAGATCCCGGCGGTCCACTACTACGTGGCGCTGTTCGGCGGGCCGGTGGCCGTCGCCCCGTACGCCACCTACGGAACGGCAGAACTCGCAGCGCACGTCGCCGGGGCGCTGACCGGCCGGACCGGCTGCCTGATGGCCAACCACGGCGCGGTCACGACCGGGCCCGACCTGGCCACGGCCTACAGCCGCGCCGTCTATCTGGAGTGGCTGTGCGACGTCTACCTGCGGGCGGCCGCCGCCGGGACCCCGCGCCTGCTGCCGCCTGCAGAGATCGACCGCGTCACGCACAAGCTCACCGGCTATGGGCAGCGGCCTCCCAGCTGAGCGCGCCCGGGCCCGGACGCCGCCAGTCCGTGCACTGCCCGCCAGCGCTGCCCGCCAGTGCTGTGCGGCGGGGCGTAGGAGGGCACCTGGCGGGGAACGACCCGGGAGGCGCAGGCCGGCCCGCCTGCCCGCGGCCGCCGGCCCCGCCTGCCCGCGGCCTGGACCGGATGGAGACGTGGATGGCCCCGATGTTCCTCAATGGCGGCGGGATGCGTGGTGGGCCCGTGCACCAGCACATTGCGGGCGTTCCGCTGATCGGCGAGGTGCGGACCGCGCCGCTGTACCGGTTCTACTCCATCCGTGACGAGTACCCCGGCCTCTACCCGGCCGACCGTGCGCCCGCGGCGGGGCACTCCATCCTCGGCGAGCTGTACGACGTGCCCATGCCGCTGCTGCGCACGCTGCTGGCGAGCGAACCTCCGGAACTGGAACTGTCGATCGTGGAGCTGGCTCGAGGGCAACTTTCGTTCGGCATGATCCTGCGCGACGAAGCACGGCGGCAGGGCGGCTACACCGACATCAGCCAGTACGGCGGCTGGCGGGCCTACCGCGCCGCGCTGGGTGATCCGGCCGGCGCATGATCTCCTGCGACCTGGTGCTGCGGGCCCGACGGATGGTGACGCCCGGCGGCGAGGGCCCCGGCTGCGTCGCGGTCAGCGGCGGGACCATCGTGGCGGTCGAGCCGCTGGCGGCCGGGCTGGACGGCCGCGAGGTGGTCGAGCTGGGCGACGACGTGGTGCTGCTGCCAGGCCTGGTGGACACGCACGTGCACGTCAACGACCCGGGCCGGGCCGACTGGGAGGGCTTTCGCACGGCCACCGCGGCCGCGGCCGCGGGCGGGATCACCACCATCGTCGACATGCCGCTGAACTGCCTCCCGCCGACGGTCGACCCGGCCGCGCTGGCGGCCAAGCGCGCCGCGGCCGCCGGGCGCTGCCACGTCGACGTGGGCTTCTGGGGCGGCGCGATCCCCGGCAACGCCGCGCAGTTCGGGCCGCTGCACGACGCCGGCGTGCTCGGCTTCAAGTGCTTCCTGCTGCCGTCAGGAGTGGGCGAGTTCCCGCCGCTCAGCCCGGCCGAACTCGAGGCCGACCTGGCCATCGTGGCGGCGCTGGGCTCGCAGATGATCGTGCACGCCGAGGACCCGCACGTCATCGAGCGGGCTCCGGCGGCGGCCGGGCGGGACTACGGCACGTTCCTGCGGTCCCGCCCCGGCGAGGCGGAGAACCTGGCCATCGGGCTGGTGCTCGACCTGGCCGGGCGGACCGGCGCACGGGTGCACATCCTGCATCTGTCCAGCGCGGCGGCGTCCGGCCAGATCCGTGCCGCCCGGGCCCAGGGAGTGCACGTCACGGCCGAGACCTGCCCGCACTACCTGGTGTTCAGCGCCGAAGAGGTACCGGACGGGGCGACGCAGTTCAAGTGCTGCCCGCCGATCCGCGAGGCGGCCAACCGGGAGCGGCTGTGGTCCGGGCTGGCCGACGGCACGATCGACTGCGTGGTGTCTGACCACTCGCCCTGCACACCGGACCTGAAGCGGCTCGAAGACGGCGACTTCGGCGCGGCGTGGGGCGGGATCGCTTCGCTGCAGCTGGGGCTGCCCGCCGTGTGGACGCAGGCGCGGGCGCGGGGGTTCGGCCTGGAGCAGCTGGCCCGGTGGATGGCGCAGCGTCCGGCGCAGATCGCGGGCCTGGACCAGAAAGGCGCGATCGAGCCGGGCCGGGACGCGGACTTCTGCGTGCTCGCGCCGGATGCGACGTTCACGGTGGACCCGGCACGGCTGCATCATAAGAACCCGGTCACGCCCTACGCCGGACGCCAGCTGACAGGGGTGGTCGCGGGCACCTGGCTGCGCGGCCGCCGGGTGCACATCGGCGCGCCGCACGGGCAGTTCCTGGCCCGGCCCGGCGCTCGCACCGAAGGAGGACGAGGTTGACCGAAATTGCCGGGCGCAAGCCCCGTCCTTCGGGGCGGGGTTAGGCCGGAGGTTGCGTGAGCCGGGTGTCTTTGCTCTCGATGTGCTGCCGGATGATGTTCAGCGGCGCACCGCCGGGGGATGCGGCGAAGGAGGACGGCGACCAGAAATGCCGGTGCGTGATGTGCTGGTTCACCCGGCGGGTGGCCTCCGATCGCAGCTCGCTGGCCGACACGCCCTTGAAGCTGTTCACCGGGGCCGGGACGGCGACCTTGGGCGGGTACTGCACCAGCAGGTGCAGGTGATCGTTGTCGCCGTTGAACTCTCGCGGCTCCGCGGCGAAGTCGCGGCGCACCTTCCGCTTCGTGTCCTGGCACGACCGGAGCGCGTCCGCATCGAGGACTCCGCGCCGGTACGTCGTCACGAAGACCACACGCATATGGAACGCGGAAACCAGGTGCCTGCCATGGTGGTCCTCCGCCGCGATTGTCAGGGGCCGGTGGCATGCTGTGGTGTCATGCAGGTCAGGTACCGGTACCGCCTCTACCCGGCGCCGGGGCAGCAGCAGGCCCTGGCGCGGGTGTTTGGCTGTGGGCGGGTGGTGTATAACGATTGCCTGCGGCTGCGGGATGCCTGCCACGCAGCCGGGCAGAAGATCTCCGACACGGAGGTCCAGCGGCGGGTGATCACCCTGGCCAAGCTCACCCCGGAGCGGGTCTGGCTGGGTGAGGTCGCATCGGTGGCGCTGGTGCAGGCGTGCCAGGACGCGCGCCGCGCCTACCGGAACTGGTTTGATTCCGTGTCCGGCAGGCGGAAGGGCCGCCGGGTGGGGCATCCGGTGTTCCGGCGCAAGCACCAGCGGCAGTCCATCCGGCTGACCCGCAACGGCTTCTCGCTCCGCGAGGACCGGCTGTATGTGGCGAAGGTGGGGGCTATCCGGGTGGAGTGGTCCCGTGCGCTGCCGTCTGTCCCATCGTCGGTCACGGTGATCAAGGAGGCGGACGGCCGGTACTACGCCTCGTTTGTAGTGGAACGCGCGGCCACGCCGCTGCCCGCCTGCGGCCGGGAGGTGGGGATCGACCTGGGGCTGGCCAGCCTGGCCGTCACCTCCGCTGGTGAGATCATCGCCAACCCCCGGTTCCTGCGAGCGAAGGAGCGCGCGCTGGCCCGCGCGCAGCGGGGCCTGTCCCGTACGCGGAAAGGTTCCGCGAACCGGGCCAGGGCCCGGCACCGGGTCGCGGTGCTGCACCGCAAGGTGCGGGAAATACGGCTCGATCATGCGCACAAGCTCGCGCTTCAGCTGGTCCGCGACAATCAAGCGGTCTATGCGGAGGACGTGTGCGTGTCCGGGCTGGCACGGACCCGGCTGGCCAGATCCGTGCAGGATGCCGGCTGGTCGCAGCTGCTGCGGCTGATGGCGGAAAAAGCAGCACGGTACGGGCGCACGTTCGCCCGGATCGGCCGGTTCGAGCCCACCAGCCAGGTGTGCTCGGCGTGCGGGGTCAAGGACGGCCCGAAACCGCTGCAGGTCCGCTCGTGGACGTGCGCGGCGTGCGGGACCGTCCACGACCGGGACGTGAATGCTGCAAAGAACATTTTGGCCGCCGGGCGGGCGGACAAGTCAAACGCCTGTGGAGCCGGTGTAAGACCGCACCTCGTGGCAGCCGGCGCTGAAGCAGGAACCCACCGGAGCGTGGCGTGAGCCGCGCTGGAGGAACCCCCGCCGCTCACGGCAGGGAGGACGTCAAGGCACCGGACCCGGTCCCCTTCACCGAGCTTCCCGACCTGGCCGTCCGGGCCCTCGGCGGCAGCGTCGTGTACGCCAACGACGAGCTGTACGCGGAGCGGGAGAACCTGATCACGGCGGCGCCGGCGGTCTTCGCGCCGGCAACGTTCGGGCTGAAGGGCCAGGTCTACGACGGCTGGGAGACCCGGCGGCGCCGCGAGCCGGGCCACGACCACGCCATCGTCCGGCTCGGGACGGCCGGGATCATCCACGGGGTGGTGGTCGACACCTCGTTCTTTACCGGCAACTACCCGCCCGAGGTCTCGGTGGAAGCCACCGGCGCCGATGGCTTCCCCTCCCCCGCAGACCTGGCCGGCGCGGACTGGGTCACGCTCGTGCCCCGCTCGCCGGCCAAGGGCGATGCGCGCAACATGTTCGAGGTCAGCGACCCGCACCGGTACACCCACGTCCGGCTGTCCATCTACCCCGACGGCGGCGTCGCGCGGCTGCGCGTGCACGGCGAGGTCGTCCCGGACCCGCGCTTCCTGGCCGGCACCCTCGACCTGGCCGCCGCCGAGAACGGCGGGACGATCACCGGCTGCTCGGACATGTTCTACTCCTCGGCGGCGCACCTGATCGCCCCCGGCCGGGCCCGCACCATGGGCGAAGGCTGGGAGAACGCCCGGCGGCGGGACGACGGCAACGACTGGGTGTCCGTGCGGCTCGCGCTGCCCGGCCGGATTCGTTACGCCGAGCTGGACACGTCGCTGTTCGTGGGCAACGCGCCCGGCTGGGCCCGGCTGTCCGGCTCTGGCTCCGGTTCCGGTTCCGGTTCGGGCGCGGGTTCCGGCGAGGAGTGGTTCGGCCTGCTGCCCCGGACCCGGCTGCAGCCCGACACCCGGCACCGCTTCCGGCTCGCGGGCAGCCCGGCCGTGGCCGCGGCCCGGCTGGACGTCTATCCCGACGGCGGGATGGCCCGGCTCCGGCTGTGGGGCGAGGCCGATCCGGCCGCGCACCTGGCGGCCGCCGCCCGCTGGCTCGACGCCCTGCCCCCGGCCCAGGCGGCCGCCGTGCTGGCCGAGGCCGGGCTCCCGGCGGCCCGCGCGACCGGCATCGTCGCCGCGGCGGCCGGCCGCTGGGACATGCTGCCCGCGCCAACCCGCGCCGCTCTGACCCGCTAGGGTGCGGCCCGGGCCCACAAAGCTAGCGGCCCGGGGCCGGGACTACGGGGAGCGTATTCAGTCGTATTCACCGAAAACGCTCCCTGCAAGCGGGCGCCATGCAGCCGACACACGCACTGGGCCACGGCTCTCCCTTCTCTTTCACACCCTCAGCTTGACTGCTCAGTCCAGCTTGCCTCAGCCCAGCTTGCCTCAGGGCTTGGACGGGGCCGGGCGGGGCGGCGTAATTTGGAGGTCTTCCGCGCATGGCGGACGTTCCCGAAGGAGGCCGGTGACCTCGAGCAGCGCGGCGGCCCCGGACGAAGCGCCGGAGGGCATCGGGCTGGCGGCGTTCAATGCCCTGCCGGACCAGCGGGCGCGCGACCTGCTGCTCGGCTGCTGTCACGCCGGGCACTGGGCCACGGCGGTGGCGGACGGCCGGCCGTACGGCTCGATGGAGGAACTGCTGGCCCGGGCCCATGCGGAGCTGACCGGCGAGGACGTCGCCGAGGCACTGGCCGGGCACCCACGCATCGGGGAAACCCCAGCCGCCGGGCAGAGCTCCCGGTCGCGCAGCGAGCAAGCCGGGGTGGACGGAGCGGTCGGGACGGTGCGTGCGGAGCTGGCGACGGGCAACCGCGCCTACGAGGAGCGGTTCGGCCACATCTACCTGGTCTGCGCGAGCGGGCGCAGCGCGCAGGAACTGCTCAGCATCCTGCGGGACCGGCTACGGAACGATCCCGCCACCGAGCGGCAGGTCGTGCGGGCGGAACTCGGCAAGATCAACGACCTCCGGCTGGCCAGGCTGATCGGCGCGCGCGAGCGGGCCTCGTGAGCACGGTCAGCACGCACGTGCTCGACACCGCGCTGGGACGGCCCGCGGCGGGCGTGCCGGTGCGGCTCGAACGAGCGGCCGGCGGGCAGGCGCTGGCCGAGGCCGTCACCAACGACGACGGGCGGGTCCCCGCGCTGGGGCCGGACGATCTGCCGCCCGGCAGCTACCGCGTCGTCTTCGACACCGGCGCCTACTTCACCCGGGCCGGACAGCGGGCCTTCTACCCGGAGGTCGCGGTCAGCTTCCTCATCGACGGCGCGGACGGTCATTATCACGTGCCGCTCGTCCTCAGCCCGTACGCCTACACGACCTACCGAGGGAGCTGACCGTGGGAATCATCCTCGGCGCCAACCAGTACGGCAAGGCCGAGATCCGCGTGGTCAAGATCGACCGGGACACGCCCCGGCACGAGATCCACGACCTGTCGGTGACCACCACGCTGCGGGGTGACTTCGCCGCCGCGCACGAGTCTGGTGACCAGGCCAACGTGCTGCCTACCGACAGCCAGAAAAACACCGTGTTCGCCTTCGCCAAGCAGTACGGTGTCGACCAGATCGAGGATTTCGCGCTGGATCTGGCCCGGCACTTCGTCGAGACGGTGCCCGCGGTGACCAGCGCACGGGTCGGGATCGACGCGTACGCGTGGGACCGGGTTGGCGCCGCGCCGGGTGAAGCCGGTCACGATCATGCGTTCGTCCGGCGCGGGCAGGACGTGCGCACCGCGGCGGTCACGGTCGGCGCGACCGAGCACGGGCCGGGCGCATGGGTCGTGTCCGGGATCAAGGACCTGGTGGTGCTGAAGTCGACCGGCTCGGAGTTCCGCGGCTTCTTCGCCGACCGGTTCACCACGCTGGCGGAGACCGACGACCGGATCCTGGCCACCAGCCTGGTCGCGCGCTGGCGGTACGGCGAGCCCGCCGCCGACTGGGCCGCCTGCCACGCCGACATCCGGGCCGTGCTGCTGGACGCCTTCGCCGGCACGCACAGCCGCGCCCTGCAGCAGACCCTGCAGGCCATGGGCACGGCGGTGCTGAAGGCCCATGCCCAGGTCGCGGAGATTCGCTTCGCCGCGCCGAACAAGCACCACTTCGCCGCCGACCTGGAGCCGTTCGGGCTCGATAACCCGGGTGAGGTGTTCCACGCGGCGGACCGGCCCTACGGGCTCATCGAGGCCACCGTGATCCGCGAGGACGCCCCGGACGCCGGGCTGGCCTGGTCCGACGGCCTGACCTGAACGGCGCGGCCCGTGTCCTGAGGGCAACCCGCCCGGGTGACCGTGCTGGGTCATGTGGCACGGATGGATTGGGGGGCGCACTGATATCAAGGCAACCGAATCAGTTGGCTTTGCCCTGGTTGAGCGTTCAGATCGGTGGTAGCGTCGGCGTTCTGCCACGTTTTCCGACGGGAGGCCCGTCATGGATACCGTTGCGCCCCCCGGGACGGGCCTGGACCGCACGCGGCTGGCGGAACTGCTCCGGCGGGAGCGGGCCGGCTCGGGGCCCGCGCCGAGTACCGCTTCGCCAGCCCGGCGCCGCGCACCGGCACCGAAGCCGCTGCGGCGGACGATCCGCAGCTCGACGACTACCTGCACACGTTCATGGCCAACCGGGGCGTGCTGCTGACGCCGTTCCACAACATGGCGCTGATGTGCCCGGCCACCACGGCCGCGGACGTTGACCTGCACACCGAGCTGTTCGAGGCCGCGGTCCGCCAGCTGCACTTAACCAGGAGCTGTGCTGGCCCGGGGGACGACCCAGTGTGCCCGGCTGAATGGTCAACGTGATCTTGGCTGCTAGCCCCCGGTTGTGATGGTAGCGGCGGGTCAGGTCGCCGCCGGTCAGCGCGGTCCACACCGTGGCCGGGTCCGCGAATGTGGTGAGGGCGAACTGGTGTGCAGCGTGCCCCGTCTCATGACCAGCCGAAATGTGGTGCCGGATCTCCCGGGCTACCGGGATGCCCCGTCCGGGGAATCCCCGGGGTTATGAGGGCAGGCCGCCGACGCTTCCGGATATGGAGGCTCCGGCCACCGAAAAAGAAATTCCGTCCCGGTGATCTCATTTAGCTATCCGATTATTCGATACGCCGGCCCTGCGTTACCTGGTGATTAATACGCGATGCCGCCATCAGGCCGATAGGGCTTCCTTTATCACGATATTACCATTCTGTATCGATGAAAGTTCTGGGCGGGGCCCTGCTAGGATGCCCCCGATTGAAATGAAATTCCGGGCCGTAATTTTCGTTAATTACATCTCAAGGGCGGGATTGCTCGGGCCGCCCTAGGACAACGGGGGGCTGCAAATGAGAGTCATGAGACGTAATCTGCTGATCGGGGGAGCTACGGCAACGCTCCTGGTGACGGCCGTCGCGCCGGCTCTTGCCAGCACGGCTGGCCATAGCAATGCGAAAGGTGACGGTTCCATCTCCTCGATTCTGCAAACCGGGGATATCGTCACCGGCGTTCGGGGTACGACCAACGGAAACGTCATACTGACGGGTTCGGCGACCGGGAACGGCGGGCAGACTAATCCGTTCCTCTACCAGGGCCGCCTGGCGAGCGCGGCAGGAGCAGCCGTATCGGAGCTCACGCCCTCGTTCCCCGGCGTGACGTCAGCGACGTTTTACGGTCCTAATACGCACTTGTTCAACAGGACCATCCCGAGCGGCCAGGTTCGCGCCGTCGGGAGCTACCAGTCGTCGTCGGCGCCCGCTGGCGTGATTAACCAGGGCATGATCTACCTCGGGCCGGTGAGCGGATCGGGCGGATCCTGGACATCTATTGACGTGCCCGCCGATGGGGCAGATACGGTCGGGCACGTGCGGGCCTGCCCGAAATTCCAGGTCAAGTGCTTTGTCATGGATACCATTCCGCACAGCACGATGGGCGATCTGGTGGTGGGCGACTACGATCTCAACCCCAGCGTGCGGGGTGGGCTGATCTCGGCCAACGCCTTCATCTACAACATGTCCCGGCATCGGTGGACGCTCCTCGACCTCGGCGGGAGCCGGTCGAGCCAGACCACGCTCTATGGCATCTGGCAGGACAGCGGCGGCAAGAACCCGATTTACACGCTCGCCGGCGGCTCCAAGGCCAGCGGAGCCCAGCGGGCCTTCCTCATGAACTACAACGAACGGACCCAGACGTTCGGAAAGCCGAGGTACTTCAGCTACGGCAACGCTCCGGCGCTGGTCACGCACTTCGAGGGAATCACCGCCGCGCAAGGTGGCTTCAACCTGGTGGCCATCAGTTCAGCGCAGGAGGCATCGATGGCCTTCGTTCCCGCTAACATCCGCCGCGGCTTCTTCGGCGCGGCCAGGTGGTATCCCGCCAACGTCGCGACCAGCCCGCTATGCCCGGATGGCTGCAGCATCGTGACCGGAAATACCGTATTCCAGAACCATGTCATGGGGCTCTACATCCCCACCGGTACCAGTGGCCCCCATACCTACCTCGCCACCATCTCGGGCCGGTAAGGACGACTTCACGGCGGGGCAGGGCCGTCCGGCACGCGGCCCTGTCCCAGCGCCGCGCATGAGCCGCCCGGTAACCCGGGTCAGCGGGGCACCCCACCCACCTCCCCATCCCCCTCACTCGCGGGGAGGCGACGGGGCAGCCCAGCCCGTGAACCGCGAACCTCAGCTGCTGCTCCAAAAGGCGTAGTAGCTGGAATCTCCCGCCCTAAAGCGGGGGAGGATGTCAATCCCCGTTACCTTTGATCCTCAGGCGAATCTCTGGTCATGGGGACGGCAGCGGTGGGTCGTGGGCGGCTCGAATCCTTCAGCGACGGCGTGTTCGCCGTGGCCATCACCCTGCTGGCCCTGGACCTGACCGTTGCGGGCCCGGGCCACGGGCCGCTACTGCACCAGATCGGGCACCACTGGCCGTCCTTCGTCGCCTACCTGATCAGCTTCTTCACGATCGGGATCATCTGGGTCAACCACCACACGCTGATCGCCAACATCGCCGTCGTGAACCGGACGCTGCTTTTTCTCAACCTGCTGCTGCTGGCGGTCATCGTGGCTATTCCGTTCGCCACCGCCACCATGGCCAGCTACCTGACCGCAGGAGGCCCGGACGCGCACGTCGCGGCGGCGCTGTACGCAGGCACATTCGAGCTGATGAGCCTCTCCTTCGTGGGCCTGCTGGAGTGGGCGCTGCACGAGGACGAGCGGATGCACCAGCCCGTGCCCGCGGCGGCCAGAACGGCCGTCCGCACCCGGTTCTACATCGGGCAGCTCCCCTATCTCGTGGCCTTCGGCTTCGCGTTCGTCAGCGCCCCGGCCGCGGTGATCATCACGGCCCTGGTCGCCATCTACTACATCTTCGAGCGGGGCCGGCCCGGCAGCAGCGCCCCCGCGAACCCGCCGGGCCAGCCGGAACGGACTGAGAAACCGGGGGTATCTAAGGTGAGGGAATGGCGTGGCTGATCGGGACGTCGGGGTGGCAGTACCGGGACTGGCGCGGAGTGCTGTATCCGGCGGGCGTCCCGCAGCGGCTGTGGCTCGAGTTTTATGCGGGCCAGTTCGCCACGGTGGAGAACAACAACGCGTTCTACCGGCTGCCACCGCGGGAGACCTTCACCTCCTGGGCGGAACGGACCCCGGCCGGGTTCGTCATGGCGGTCAAGGCCAGCCGTTACCTCACCCACATCCGGCGGCTGAAGGAGCCTGCCGAGCCGGTGAGCCGGCTGCTCGGCGCGGCGGCCGGACTGGGCACCAAACTCGGGCCGGTCCTGCTGCAGCTGCCGCCGACGTGGAAGGGCGACCCGGGGCTGCTGGACGAGACGCTGGCCGAATTCCGCCGTACCGGGCCGTCCGGGCTCCGGATCGCGGTGGAGATGCGGCACGAGTCGTGCTGGACCGACGAGACGCGGAAGGTGCTGACCGAGCGGGAGGCCGCCCTGGTGTGGGCCGACCGGGCCGGGTCGCCGACGGGTCCGCTGTGGCGCACCACGGACTGGGGGTACCTGCGGCTGCACGAGGGCACAGCGGACCCGTGGCCCCGGTACGGCCGCGCCGGCCTGCGGAAATGGGCAGACCGGCTGGCCGCCGAGTGGGCCAGCCCGGACGACGTGTACGTGTACTTCAACAACGATCCCGGCGGCGCGGCGATCTACGACGCCGTAGCCTTCGGCGAACTCGCCCGGAAGGCCGGGCACGACACGACCCGGACCCCGGCTGAGATCCCCCCGGCGCCGGAACGCTGAGCCGCCGGCCAGCTGGTCAAGGTCCGCCGCTGGTGAGCGCCGCCCTGGTCAGGGTCCGGACAGCTGGTCGTCGACGGCCAGCCAGCGCTCCATGCAGGTCAGCAGCTCCTCGGTGTTGACCGGCTTGGTGACGTAGTCACTGGCGCCCGCGTCCAGGCTCTTCTGCCGGTCGCCCTGCATCGCCCGCGCCGTGACCGCGATGATCGGCAGGCCGGCGAAACGGGGCATGTCCCGGATGACGGCCATCGTCGCGTGGCCGTCCATCTCCGGCATCATCACGTCCATCAAGATGAGGTCCACGCCGTCGTCGGCGAGCAGGGCGCTGATGCCCTGGCGGCCGTCCGGCGCCCGCAGCACCGTGATCCCGTGCTGCTCCAGCGTGCTGGTGATCGCGAAAACGTTACGGGCGTCGTCGTCGATGACCAGGACCTTCTTCCCGCGCAGAGCGTCGTGCCGGTACGGCTCGAGGCCGTTCGCGACCGCGCCTTCCGTGGCGCTGGGCGGCAGCGGGCGGATCTGGTCGCGGGGCACGGCGGACAGGTGCACGGTGATCCGCTCGCGCAGCTCGTCGAGCGAGGGCACCAGCTCCAGCGATCGGTTGCCGAACCGCAGCCGGGCCAGCCGTGCCTGCGCGCTGTCCAGCCTGTCGCGGGCGTGCGCAAGTACGGGCAGGCCGGCCAGGCCAGGTTCGTCCTGCAGCTGCTCCAGGAACGCGAACGCCGCCGCGTCGGGCATGCCGAGATCGAGGACCACGCACCGGTGCGGGAGCGACCGCAGCGCCTCGATGGCCTCGTCCGGGCTGACGGCCGTCTGCACCCGGACCGGAGCGTTCAGGTCGGCCAGGTCGGAGACGGCGCTGTAGGCGAGCAGCGTCAGCAGGCCGCCACGCGCGTTCTCCAGCACGAGCAGGCCACCCGCCGCGACACTGCCGGCCACGGCGGCGACACTGCCGGCCACGGCGGCGGTACTGCCATCACCCGGGGACTCCTGAGCCTGCCGGGGCCGGGGGAGCTGGTGCTCCTGGGGGGACTTCTGTGCTAGAGGAATCTGGCCGTCCAGCGTTTCCTGGGCTTGCGGCTCCCGGGCCTCGATGACCTCTGCCGCGCCGGGCAACGAGCCCGGGACATGCAGGGTGAAGGTGCTGCCCTGGCCCAGGGCGCTTTCGGCCGTAATGCCCCCGCCGAGCAGCGCGCCAACCTCGCGAGCGATCGACAGCCCCAGCCCGGTGCCACCGTAGCGGCGGCTGAGCGTGCCGTCTGCCTGCTGGAACGCCCCGAAGATCGCGTCCAGGTTCTCCGGGGCGATGCCGATGCCGGTGTCGGTGACGGAGAATGCCACCATCGGCCTTCCGTCCGAGGCCACCTGCCCACTCGGGGCGACCCGCAGCAGGACCTGGCCCTGGGGGGTGAACTTGACCGCGTTGGACAGCAGGTTGCCGAGCACCTGGCGCAGCCGCTGCCGATCGGTGAACAGCTCGCCGGGCGCTTCGGGGGCAGGCTCGACCGCGAAGGTCAGGCCTTTCTCCGCGGTCAGCGGCTGGAAAGTGGCCCGGACGTCCTCCAGCAGCGCGCGCAAGGTGAACCGCTCGGGGGTGACGTCCATCCGGCCCGCCTCGACCTTGGACAGGTCCAGGATGTCGTTGATCAGCTGGAGCAGGTCCGACCCGGCCGAGTGGATGACGTTGGCGTACTCGACCTGCTTCGCGGTGAGGTTCCGGCCCGGGTTCTGGGCCAGCAGCCGGGCCAGGATGAGCAGGCTGTTCAGTGGGGTGCGCAGCTCGTGTGACATGTTGGCCAGGAACTGCGACTTGTACTTCGAGGCCAGCGCCAGCTGCTGGGCGCGTTCCTCGATCTCCTGCCGGGCCTGCTCGATCTCGGCGTTCTTCGTCTCGATGTCGCTGTTCTGCCGGGCGAGCTGCTCGGCCTTGTCCTCCAGGTCCGCGTTGGAGCGCTGCAGCTCTTCCTGCTGAGCCTGCAGCTCCACCGAACGGGCCTGCAGCTCGGCGGTCAGCCGCTGCGATTCGTTCAGCAGGGCGTCGGTCCGCGCGTTGGCCACGATCGTGTTGACGTTGACACCGAGTGTCTCGGTGAGCTGCTCGAGGAAGTCGGTCTGCACCGGAGTGAACGTCGTGAACGAGGCCAGCTCGATGACGCCCAGCACCTGGCCCTCGAACAGGATCGGCAGCACGACCAGGTTGGACGGCGACGCCTCGCCGAGCCCCGAGTTGATCTTGACGTAACCCTCGGGCAGGTCCGCCACGACGATGGACCGCTTGCTCCTGGCCACCTGGCCGATCAGCGACTGGCCCAGCCGGTACTGGAGCGGCGCCTCCTTTTCGGCGCGCAGGCCGTAGCCGGCGATCAGCCGCAGCCGGGTGTCCCCGTCGACCATCTCGGACAGGAAGAACGTGCCGTGCTGCGCGCCTACCAGTGGCGCGAGCTCATCCATGATCAGTTCCGTAACGACGGCCAGATCCCGGTGGCCCTGCATCATGCCGGCGATGCGGGCCAGGTTCGACTTCAGCCAGTCCTGCTGCTGGTTCGCCCGGATGGTCTCGCGCAGCGACTGGACCATGGCGTTGATGTTGTCCTTGAGCTCCGCGACCTCGCCCTGGGCCTCGACCGAGATTGACCCGGTCAGGTCGCCGGCGGCCACCGCACTGGTCACCTCGGCAATCGCGCGGACCTGCCGGGTCAGGTTCCCGGCCAGCTCGTTGACGTTCTCGGTCAGCCGCTTCCAGGTGCCGGACACGCCCTCGACCTCAGCCTGACCGCCCAGCCGCCCCTCGCTGCCGACCTCGCGGGCCACCCGGGTGACCTCAGCGGCGAATGCGGACAGCTGGTCGACCATCGTGTTGATCGTGGTCTTCAGCTCCAGGATCTCCCCGCGGGCGTCCACGTCGATCTTGCGGGACAGATCACCCTGCGCCACCGCCGTGGTGACCTGGGCGATGTTGCGCACCTGGCTGGTCAGGTTGTTGGCCATCGAGTTGACGTTGTCGGTGAGATCCTTCCAGGTGCCGGAAACCCCGCGGACGACGGCCTGACCGCCGAGGTTGCCCTGGGTGCCGACCTCGCGGGCCACCCGGGTGACCTCATCGGCGAACCCGGACAGCTGGTCGACCATCGTGTTCAGGGTGCTCTTCAGCTCGAGCATCTCGCCCTTGGCGTCCACCGTGATCTTCTGGGTCAGGTCACCCCGGGCCACGGCCGTCGCCACTTCGGCGATGTCCCGTACCTGGCCGGTGAGGTTCCCGGCCATGGCGTTGACCGAATCGGTCAGGTCCTTCCAGGTGCCGGACACGCCCTTGACGTCGGCCTGGCCGCCGAGGCGCCCCTCACTGCCGACCTCGCGGGCCACCCGGGTCACTTCGGAGGTGAAGAGATCGAGCTGGTCGGCCATGCCGTTGAACACGGTGGCGATCTGGTCCATCAGCGGATCGCCGGTCTCCAGCAGGCGGGTGCTGAAGTCCCCACCACGCACCGCGGTCAGGCCCGCTAGGAGCTGCTCCAGTCCGGACTCGTCCAGCTTGCGACCTGCCGGTATGACGTCGGTCATCGGCTCTCCAGAGAAGGCAGGGGCATTTCCGCGGTGGCACGTCCCGATGGTAGGCGCACGAAGTGCGCGGCGACCGCGACACAGAACGTTTGCCGCGTGGCAACATTACTAAGGCTGGGGCCGGAACGGATCGCATGCACAAGGTCATTCAATGCTCGCATAGCACGCGGGGGCGGAGAAGGGACCGGCGCTGGTCGCGAACCGGCCCGGCGGGCCGTCGCCGGACGTGCCCAGCGTGGCAAAGGGCCGTCTGGCCTGAGGAAGGTCGGTGAGGGTGCCGAACAGCGACGAGGAGATCCTGCGCCTGGCGGCGGTCATCGACCGCCAGCGCCGGGAACTGGACCGGCTGCGCTCGGCCGCGGCGGCGCGGTCGGTCATCGACATGGCCAAGGGCGCGCTGATCGAGCGGCTGGGCTGCACGGCGGCAGCGGCCGCGAACCAGCTGACCACGCTGGCGGACGAGGCGGGATACCCGGTGGCCGAGATCGCCGCCGCGATCATCAGCGAGGACCTGGCGGGCCAGCCCGGGGAGCCCGCAGACCCCGGACCTCCCAGCGCCGGGACGGGCTCGGCCAAGGCCGGCTCAGCCAAGGCCGGCTCGGCCAAGGCCGGTGCAGCCGAGGCCCGGCCGGCCAAGGCCGGCTCGAGCCGAGGCCGGCTCGGCCGAGGCCGGCACCGGAGCGGATGGTGAGGCGGCCCGGCCGGAAGACGCTCGGCTGCGCAACCAGCTGGCCGGGGCGACCATTGAGCTGGCCGCCGACGGCGGCGAAATCGCGGCCGCCGTGCTGGACCAGGCGCTGGCCCCGCTCGGGGCGGCCGCCGTCGCGCTGTGGCTGATCAGCGCGGACGGCAGCCTCGACCTGCTCGGCGAGGCCGGGCTCGGGCCGGCCGAGGCGAGCCGGTGGTGCCGTATCCCACCGCACATGGACTGCCCGGCGCAGCGCGTCGCGCACGGCGGGCCCGATCTGTGGTGGCTCAGCGGGCCACCCGGCGATACGCCGCCAGAGGCCACGCGGCCCACCGGCCCGCCGACCAGCCTGCCCGGGAGCACCCTGCCGCTGATCGGGCGGTGGCCCGGCGGGGCGCGAGCCACCGTCGCCCTCCGGGACGAGAGCTCGGTCCTGCTGGGCGTGATGGAGGTCTGCTGGCCGCAGCCGTGGGCCGGCTTCCCGCACAGCGTGCGGCAGCAGGCCGCTGACCTGGCCCAAGCGTGCGCGGAGCTGCTCGGCCCGCGGCTCGCGCGGGGCGACCTGGCCGACGCGGGCTCCCGCCCGGCGGTTCGCGGCCTGCTCGATAGCCTGCTGGAGACGCTGCTGGTCGCGTCCGCGGTGCGGGACCGCGACGGCCGCATCATGGACTTCCGCGTCGACTACGCCGGGGAAACCTTGCCGGACTCGGCCGGTCGGAACGCCAGCGAAGTGACCGGCCACACCCTGCTGGAGGCCTACCCCACCGCCGCGGCGGCCGGCGGCGTGCTCGAGCACGCGATCCGCGCGCTGCACACCGGCCAGGCCCAATATCTGCCCGGCCCCATCGTCAGCGCCCCGGCGGGTGAGGTGACCGGAGCCATCGCCGAGGTCCGGATCGCGCCCTTCTTCGATGGGGTCATCCTGACCTGGCGGCTGGGCGGTGAGGTCGACCGGCTGATCGCCCGGCTGCGGCAGATCCAGCGGCTCGGCCGGATCGGCGCCTGGGAGGAGAACCTGGCCACCGGGGAGGTGAACTGGACCGAATCCGCGTTCGCGCTCTTCGGCCTGCCGACCCGGGAAGGGGCGGCCATCCCGCTGGCCGACCTACACAGCTACGTGACCGCGGCCGACGTCCCGGCCGTGAAAGAGTTCCGGGAAACGATGCTGCGCGGGCAGCAGCCGACGAACGCGACGTTCCGCATCGTGCGGGCCGACGACGGCAGCGTGCGGCAGATGCGGGTGTTTGCCGAGCCGGTGCTCAGCCCGGCCGGGACGATCGAGCTGATCCAGGGCGCCTTCCAGGACGTTTCCGCCGAATACCATACGCAGGTCGCTTTGGCCGCCACCCGCGACCAGCTGGTCGACACCGAGCAGCGGGTCGCCGAGGAGCACCTGCTCGCCGTGCGTCTGCAGCAGGCCATCATGCCGCCCACGGCCGAACCGGTGGCCGCGGCCGGGATCGAGGTGGCGGTGCGCTACCGCCCGGCGGGCCCGGGCCACCTGGTCGGCGGGGACTGGTACGACACGTTGCTGCTGCCCACCCAGGAAGTCCTGCTGGTGGTCGGGGACATCGCCGGGCACGGCATCGACGCGGTGACCGGCATGGTCATCGCGCGGAACTGCCTGCGCGGGCTGGCCGTCACCGGGGCAGGTCCGGCCGAGCTGCTGGCCTATCTCAACAGCGCAATCTGCCACCTGATCGACGGAGTGGTCGGCACGGTGGTCTGCGGGCTGTACGACCCGGGCCGGCGGGTACTGCGCTGGGCGCGCGCCGGGCACCTGCCGCCGGTCGTGATCCGGGACGGGTCCGCGGTGACGCTGCCGCTGCCGCACGGGGTACTGCTCGGCACCGATCCGGACGCTACCTACGAGGAGTTCACCGCGTCGCTGGCCATCGGGGACACGCTGCTGCTGTTCACCGACGGCATGATCGAGCGCCGCGACATCCCGATCACCGAAGCACTCGACGACTTCGCGCGCCGGGCGGCCGTCCCGCAGCCGTCGGCGGCGGCCCTCGCCGATCACGCGCTGGCCTACGCTGCCTCCGACACGGGTGACGACGCCTGCCTGGTCACCGTCCGGATCCGGTAGCCGCCGGCGTCCACGCCAGCGGGACCGGGGCAGGGGTAGCCGGCGGGACCGGGGCAGGGGTGAGCCGGCGGGACCGGGGCAGGGATGAGCGGGACCGGGCGGGATGACCGGGGCAGGGATGAGCCGGGCGGGACCGGGGCAGGGATGAGCCGACGGGACCGGGTCAGGGGTGAGGGGTACCGGCGGGCGGGGTGATGGCGTCGGCGCTGGCGATGGCCTCGTCCACGCTGTCATACAGCGGCAGCCGGTAGGCCAGGCCGGTGATCCACAGCGCCTTGGCCGGGCGGTGCTGGGCCCCCGCGAGGATCAGATTGCCCGAGCCGGACAGCAGCTTCTTCCAGTGAGCGACGATAACGGCCAGGCAGCCGGTGTCCATGAAGGTGACGGCGGACATGTCCACGATGACCTGTTTGTTGGCCCGCCGGACGTTGGTCATGAACTGGTCGAACTGATCGCGGGTGACAAGGTCGAGGTTGCCCGCCACTTTGACTACGGTGTACGGACCCCGTTGCTCCGACGACAGGGACAGCATGGGCAAAATCTCTCCCCGGAGAGGGCCGACGGCAGGACATTTTCCACTTTACAGTGGCAGTCCAGGTCGTAGCGGCGGGCCGGACCAGCCGAGACGGCCTCAGCGGAGGGTCATCCGCAGCAGTACGGCGGTCCCGGCCAAGGTTGCCTTGATCTGCAGGCCGTCGCAGACCAGCCGGGCCACCTCCAGGCCCATGCCGCCCTGCTCAGCCGGTCGGCGCGGGAGTGACGTGGGGGCCAGCGCGGCGGCCCAGTGCCCGCTGTCGCGGATCTCCGCAATCCCGGCCCCGGCGCTGACCCAGAGCCGGAGCGAGGCCTGCGGCGAGCCGTGCCGGACCGCGTTGGTGGCGATCTCGTTGACGGCGATGACGAAATCGTCGGCCGCGTCCGCCGACATACCCGCCTTGGCGGCCCAGGTCACGGTGAATCGGCGGACGCGCGGGAGATCGGCGGCCGTGAAGTCCATCTCCTGCGGCTCCGGCCGCGCGGGGCGCCACCCTCCGCGAGCGCGCGGCGGCGAGCCGTCCTTCAACACCCCCACCTACCCTGGCACCGTCATAGGCGTCACTTCCAAACCGACACGAGACTCTCTGCCCAGGTTTCACGCGGACATCCCGTCCGGGGGCAATTGGCCGAGCGGGACTTCACCGAGTCGGTACCCGGAAACGGCCTCCGGCACGCGCCGGGCGCCCGTCACGGCGGCATTCTCTCTGGGCGTGAACGTTACCACTAGGCCGGATCCGCGCGATGCACCAAGGGTCACCAGAGGCCCCCAAAGCGACGCAGTCGGTGCTAATGCGGCCAGAAGATGGTACAAGAATGGCGTGGATCTGCTGAGGGTGTCCGTCAGTGCCGAAGGCGCGTACAGCCTGGTCACCTTGGCCGGCGAGTCCGACATGAACACCCGTGAGACGCTCCGCGACGCGCTCACGCAGGCTGCGGCCCAGCCCGCCCGCCACCTGATCGTCGACCTGTCGGAGCTCGAATTCATCGACTCCGCCGCCATGCACGAGCTGATGCTGGTGCGGGCCAGCTTCGGGGGCGCAGGCGGCCAGCTGGCCCTGGTTGCGCCGCAGCCCCTGGTCGCGCGGGTCCTGAACCTGACCGGCGCCGACCAGGTCGTGCCGGTGTACCCGGACCTGCGCAGCGCGGTGGCCGCGGCCAGCTGAACGACGCGCGCCGACCGGCAGGCGCCGTAATTTTCACTCGGCCTGCCCGGGGGCGGGAGCCCCGTCGGCCTGCCCGGGGGCGGGAGCCCCGTCGGCCGATTATGCCCACATGATGAGACGAAAGTTTTCATGTTGCGAGATCACGGTTAGCATCCAGTCATGGCTGCTCCGTATCAGGCATCTGGCCAGCCCCGGGAATGGGATGCCGATTCGTACGATGCACTGCCGCTGCCGCACGAGCGGTGGGGGCAGCGATTGCTGGCCACGCTGCCGCTGCGCGGCGACGAGACAGTGCTGGATGTGGGCGCGGGCACTGGCCGGGACACCGAGGCGCTGCTCCGGCGCCTGCCGGACGGGCACGTGATCGCAGTGGACGGATCGGCGGCCATGCTGGCCCGGCTCCGGGCCCGGCTGGCCAGTGCCGGGACAGACCGGCTGACCGTGCTGCGGGCCAACCTGACGGAGCCGCTGCCGGTGGCCACCCCGGTGGATGCGGTGTTCTCGGTGGCGACGCTGCACTGGCTGCCCGACCACCAGCAGGTGTTGGGGTCACTGAGCACCGCTCTGCGGCCGGGCGGCGTACTGCGCGCCGAATGGGGCGGCGCGGGTAACTGCGCGAGCGTGGAGACCGCCTTGGCCGAGGTGGGCCTGCCGCCGCTGAACGCGGCGTGCAACTTCGCGACCGCCGCGGGCACCGCGCGCCTGCTGGCCGCGGCCGGCTTTACCGACGTGGACGTGGCGCTGGTGCCCGACCCGGCCCAACTGGAGGCCGGCCCGCAGCTGGAAGCGTTCCTGGCCACCGTGGTGCTGGGCTCGGTGCTGGAAGCCGTTCCGGCCGCTGAGCGCGAGGCCGCCGTGCACCAGGTCGCGGCCCGGTTGCCCGAGCCGGCGGTCGACTACGTCCGCCTGCAAGCCGCCGCCCGCCGCCCCGGCTAGATCGCCCCGGCCAGGCGCGGGTTTTCCGCACTCGAGTATCAACGTCGGGCTGGATCGGAGGCGGCTGAGCCGTGCAGGGTCTCCTGTGACGCTGGAGGTGCCCCCGGCCGGGGCGCCGGTGCCTACGGGGAGCGTCGTCAGCAAATAAGCCCTGGGAATGCACCCCATAAGCCTGGGTGCCGGGGGCGAGACGCCGGGTACGGTGCGGAGGATGGCTCAGGAGCCACAGCAGCACCAGGGGCATCTGCTTCCGGTCAGGCCACAGCGCGGGGCGGCGGTGAGCGGTGCGGGGGCGGGCCGATCACGGAAGGGCCGAGGGTTGACGGTGGTCGGAGGGGCGCCTTAGCCCAATAGGAAAAGCTATTCCTTGGGGCGGGGCCAGCCGTCCGGAGCAGGTGACAGTAACGGCGGTGCCCTACTTCCCGTGGGATAACCGGGACGGGCGGGCGGGCCATGCGGGTCTGGCTGCCGTCCGCCCCGGCCGGAAGCCGGTGAGCGCCCTGGGACCCGAATCGACATAATTGGCGGATGACACAGGCGGGCCCAGCGGACGGTTACCCGGACCCTTCGACAGCGGCAGGGGCGTCGGAGCCGACGGAGGCGCCAGGGCCTTCGGAACCTTCCGGGCTGGCGGAGGCACCGGGCCTCTGGGATCTCGAAGGACCGGTAGTAGGCACGGGCCGGATCGTAGTCCGGGATGCGAGCCCCGCCGACGCCGGGGACATCGCGGCGATCTACGCCCCGGTGGTCGGCAAGACGGCGATCTCGTTCGAGGAGACACCTCCGGGACCGGGCGAGATCGCCCGGCGGATGCAGGCCGCTCCCCGGCTGCCCTGGCTGATCGCCGACGACGCGGGCCGCGTCGCGGGGTACGCCTACGCGTCCCCGCACCGGGCGCGGCCGGCCTACCGCTGGTCCGCGGACTGCTCGGTCTACCTGGATCCCCGCTACCGTTCGCGCGGACTCGGCCGGCTGCTGTACGAGCAGCTGATCACCGAGGTCAGTAACCTTGGCTACATATCGCTGTTCGCCGGGATCGCGCTACCCAACGTGGCCAGCGTCGGCCTGCACGAGGTGATGGGCTTCCGGCCGGTCGGAGTCTTCCGTAACGTCGGCTACAAGCTAGGGGCCTGGCGGGACGTCGGCTGGTGGCAGCTGCCGCTGTTCGCGGGGCCGCCATCCCCCGCTGACCCCCTGCCCTGGAGATCGTGAGGGCCGGCTGTGGCCAGCCGTGAGCTGGTGGTCCTCGGCACCGCCAGCCAGGCGCCGACGCGGACCCGCAACCACAACGGTTACCTGCTGCGGTGGGACGACGAAGGGCTGCTGTTCGACCCGGGTGAGGGTACCCAGCGGCAGATGCTGCTGGCCGGGGTGCGGGCCAGCGAGATCACCCGGATCTGCCTCAGCCACTTCCACGGCGACCACTGCCTCGGCCTGCCCGGTGTGCTGCAGCGGCTGTCTCTCGACCGGGTAGCGCACGAGGTCTCCTGCTACTACCCTGCCGACGGGCAGGAGTACTTCTGGCGGCTGCGGCATGCCGCGATCGTCCATGACCTGGCCACCATCCGGGGGCATCCGGTCGGCCCGGCCCAGCCCGAAACGGGCCCTCGCGGCGCGGGCCTGGCGGACCGAGGCGCGACGGGTGCAGCCGTACCGGGGGCCAGCGCGGCGAGGGCGGGCGAGGACCTGGCGGCGGGCGACGGGGCGGGCTTCCGGCTCAGCGCGTTGCCGCTCTCACACCGCGTTCCGGCCCTCGGCTACCAGCTGGCCGAGCCGGACGGCCGCCGCATGCTCCCGGACCGCCTCGCCGCGCTCGGGATCAGCGGGCCGGACGTCGGCGACCTCGCCCGGCAGGGCTGGCTCGACTCCGGCGGCCGGCGGGTGGAGCTGGCCGAGGTGAGCGAGCCACGGCGCGGGCAGCGGTTCGCGTTCATCATGGACACGCGGCTCTGCGAGGCAGCGTTTACGCTGGCCGACGGCGCGGACCTGATGGTCTGCGAGTCGACGTTCCTGGCCGAGGACGCCGACCTTGCCGACCCGTACGGGCACCTGACCGCTGGGCAGGCAGGCCAGATCGCCGCGGCGGGCGGGGTGCGGACGCTGGTGCTGACGCACTTCTCCCAGCGGTATGCGCATCAGGACCCGCGCCGGTTCGCCGGCGAGGCCGGTGCCGTCTTCGGCGGCGAGATCGTGGTCGCTGCCGACCTGGACCGGGTGCCGGTGCCCCGCCGCCGCTGAGGCATGACCGGCGGCGGCACGGGCGTCAGGGGCGGCCAAGCGTGCGGGACCTCATAGCGGCTGGAGCAGGGACCATTCCGGCCATTGCGACGCTGGCGCTCAGCCAGGCTCTGCGTCGTGAAACGAGGGAGCGTAGGAGATACCGACGATCAGGCCATCATCGGTAAGAAGCCTGGTCACCGTCTGTCCCCACGGCTCTATGCGAGCCGGGTGCAACAGCTCGTAGCCGGCCCGCTGAAGTTCGTCGGCTGCCGCTGCGACAGCTTCCGCGTCCTCCACCTCGAACTCGATTGAGGCCGAGGGGACCACCCGGCCGGCGGGCCACTCCGGTGTACCGAAGCACGCCTCGGCTGCCTCCCAGAGCGGCCAGACCCCGAAGTGCTTGCTGCCGGGGATGCTCCCGCTGGAGTAGTAACCATCGCCTTCCCCCTCCAAAGGGAGGCCGAGGGCATCAATGAACAGCTTGCGGCTCTGCGGCGGATCAGCGGTGACAGCAGCCACACTCGCGACGAACAGAACGTTCATATGGCGCAGCCTACGGCCCCTGGGGCCAGCCGAACAGGGCGAGGAAAGGTCGGGCGCGGGAAGGGCCGGGCGCGGGAAATGGGCCTGCGTGGAAAGGCCGGCGCGGGAAGGGCCGCGCGGGAAGGCCGGCGCGGGAAATGGGCCGCGCGGAAAGGCGGCGCGGGAAGGCCGGCGCGGGGAATGGGCAGCGCGGGAAGGCGCGCGGGAAGGGCTGGGCGCGGGAAATGGGCCGGCGCGGAGGGGCGCGGGAAGGGCCGGGCGCGGGAATGGGCGGCGGGAAGCCCGGCTGCGTCCCGGGCTTCCCGCCGCTGTTCCCGCAACACCAAGTAAGAGCGCCGCCATCCGCTTGGGTGTCACACCGGCCGGTCCCGTTCGGGCAGCGTTACCCGCGGATAGCGCGGGCAACGCTGCCCGGAAGCCTCACTCCATCGGCTGGTGGCCAAGGGCGGCGGGCTCCCGGCCGGCGAGCAGCCAGCCGGCGGCCGCCGCGATCAGCGGCATGCCGATGAGGATGAAGAGCAGGCTCTGGAGGGGGATATTGGAGAGCTCGGAGAGACCGTCGAGGGAATTGTCCCAGGAGTAGGCGATGGCGCCAACGTAGGCCGCCACCGTGCCGAGTACGGCGCCGGCCAGGGCGAGAGCGCCGGCGGTGGCGGCGGTGAGCGTGCGGCGGGCCGAACTGCCCGCCCCGGTCGCCGTCAGGGTGCGCAGATCGCCGGCCGTTTCGCTCCGGATGAGGCCGACGCTCATGGCCAGGATGCCCAAGGCCAGAACGATCCCGAACACCGTGGCCCAGTTGATGATCTCCGACGAGGACGGCGCGCTGGACTTGGTCTCAATGGTCAGGCCCGCCGCGGCGGCCGTGAGCCGGGCGTTGCTGATCTGCGCGGCGGTGGGCGGATGCGGCGTCTGGATGAGCCAGCCGGCCGTGGTGACCTGCAGGCCGAGCTGGTGGATGGCGTGCTCGGTGATCACCGTGTTGGGCGCCGATGTACCGGACGGAAGGGCGCTGACCTCATGGATCTTTGGGTTGGCGAGGCAACTGCCCGCCGGGCAGGAGTAGCTGGGCTGGTTGCCAACGTCCTGGGGACCGTGACCGCCTTGCGGGCCGTTGCCGTAGTTACCGTAGGTGAGCTGCATCTTCGACAGGCCCGCCAGGCCGGGGCGCATGGTGAGGATGTCGGCCGTGGCGTCGACCTGCGACGCCTTGATCCTGAAGGCCTGGAGAAGCTGGCGGGTGGCGACGTAGACGGGCCCGCTCCATTGACGACCGGCCGCGGCATGCTGCAGCGACGCGCCGGCCGATTCCAGCTCCACGACGTCGTGGGAGCCGAGCGAGGCCGCCATGCCGTGGGCGGTGGCCGCCATGGCCGCGAGCTTGCTGCCGGTCACCGGCGCACTTGGACCATTGCCCGGCCCGCTCCCTTGGGGTGTGTTGGGCGTGTAGACGATGAGCTGGTTCGAGGCCAGGTTGGGCCCGGCGTAGTCGAGGACGTTCCCGTACCGCTGTGCGGAAAGGACACAGACCAGGACGGCGATCAGCACCCCGAGGCTGATGGCCGCGAGAGCCGAGCCCGAACGGGCCCGGTAGCGGGCCAGGTCGCGCAGGGCGAGCCGCACCGCGACGGGGGCGGGGCCGGCGAGCCGGGCCAGCCCGGCCAGGCACAGCGGGGCGAGCAGGATCACCGCCACGACGAGGGCCACGAGACCCAGGACGAGCTCGGGCGCCCCGCCGCCGTTGCCGCTCTTGCCCGTGTACCACAGCAGGAGCGCGCCGATGACGAACGCGATGACGCCGGGTAGCGCCGAACGGTGGACCTGTTTCGGCGGAGCGGGCCGCCCGGACAGGGCGACGACGATCGGGACCCGGGTGACCGCGCGGGCAGGCCGGGCGGCGGCGATATAGGTGGCCACCACGGCCAGGGCCATCGCCACGGCGATCACCGCCCACGGCAGCTGGAACGGGCCGATCACATGGTGGGCGCCGGCCTCGACGCGCGGCCGGTACGCCAGCCACGCGGCCAGCCCGATGACGGCGCCCAGCAGGGTGCCGACAACTCCCACCGCGAGCCCGTTGGCCCGGACGACGAGACGGACGTTCTTGTCCGTAGCGCCCACGGCGCCGAGCATGCCCAGCGAGCGCAGCCGGCGCTGCGCCAGCACGGTGAAGCCCCCGATGGCCACCAGGGCGATGAGGAGCATGCCGATCGTGGCCAGCCCGAGCACGATGGTCTCGGGGTTGAACGGGTTGCTGGCCGCCGCCGAGGCGCGACTTTCGACGGTCGGCCCGATGGAGGAGGCCTTCACCCCGGGCGCGTTGAACAGCACGGTCACCTGGGTCGGGGCCGTGACCTGACCCGGCACCACCAGGGCGAACTCATCCAGCAGGCTCTGCGGGTTCTCGACGATGCCGGTGACGAGCCGGGCCTTTCCGCCCTGGTGCCAGACGTCGCCGACCTTGAGGTTGAACGTGGCGGCGACGCCATCGGTCACGGCCACCTGGCCCGGACCGGTCGGGTAGTGCCCGCTGACCAGGGAGAGCATCGGCCCGCCGAACGGACCGTGCGGGTCCTGGGCGCGCAGGTCGTACGTGCTGATCGAGCCGGGGACGGCGACGGTCTGGTTCTCGATGACGTCCACGCGGCCGAAGCGCTGCCTCAGCGCGGCAATCTGGCTGTTCAGCCGCGGTCCGGCCGCGCTGAAGGTGGCGATGTCCTGGGCGGCGCCGAACCCGGCGTTGGCCGGGGGCGGCGTGTCGGTCGCCACGGCCGCGCCGACGACGGTGGCACCCACCGCCACCACGATGAGGGCCAGCACCAGCAGCTGCTGACGCCACTCACGGCGGAACAGCCGCCAGGCCCAGCGGATCACCGCCCGGCGGGCGGGAACGCTCCCGTTACCGGCTCCCGCCTGCGCCGGGCGCTCGTGCAGCGCGGTGGTCACTGGATCTGGCCCGGCGTGAGAAGCGACTCGGGACCGACGGGCGGCGAGGTCTGGTCAACCGCGTGCCCATCGCGCAGGAACACCACCCGGTCGGCCCAGGAGGCCAGCTGCGCGTCGTGGGTCACCACCACCGCGGCCACACCGCGCTTGCACGCGTTGTGAATCATCCGCATGACCGCTTCGGCGTTCACCGAGTCCAGCGCGCCCGACGGCTCGTCGGCGAGCAGCAGGCGCCGGTCCCCGACCACGGCGCGGGCGATGGCCACCCGCTGCCGCTCACCGCCGGACAGCTCGTCGGGGAACCGGGCGGCCCGCTCCTCCAGGCCAAGCTCGTTGAGCACGCCCAGGGCAGCGGTCCGGGCGGGGCGGGCGGACAGGCCGTCCAGCTCCAGGGGCAGCGCCACGTTCTCGGCCACGGTCAGCCCGGGCAGCAGGTTGAAGTCCTGGAACACGTAGCCAACCGTGCGCCGCCGCAGCCGGGCCCGGGCGTTGCGCGACATCCCCGACAGCAGATGGCCGTCGATCAGCACCTCCCCGCTGTCCGGCTCCTCCAGGCTGCCAGCGATGGTCAGCAGGGTGGACTTGCCCGAGCCGCTCGGGCCCATCACCGCGACCATCGACCCCGCATTCACCGACAGGTCCACCCCGGCCAGCGCGTGCACCTCGGCAGCGCCCTGGCCGTATGTTTTCGATACGCGCCGCAACTCCAGAACGGTCATCGCAACCTTCCCCTTTTCGCATAGCACGGTCTTGTTCAGCTGGGCCAGGTCATCTGGGCCACCACGGGCCCCTCGTGCTCATCGCCTCGTTACCGTCCGGCGCCGCACCCGCGGCAGCGGCAGCACCGCCGGGGCCGACTGGGGCGGGTCGGCCGCGGCGCGCTTCAGCCGCCCGTCGGCGGCGTCCAGCCAGCGGATGACCGCATCCAGGCGGAACAGCTCGGAGTCGACCACCAGCGCCAGGCTGAGGTCGGAATCGGCCTCGGCCTCCTTGATCCGGGTCCACTGCTGCATCAGCTCCACCAGGTACCGGCGATGGGACTGGATCACCTCGCGCACGTCGATGCCGGGCACCCGCACCGCCACCAGTACCTTCATCACGAGCTCATCGCGTGGCGGTGAGGCCAGGTCCGGTGGCGTACGCAGCCACTCGGCCAGCTCGGCCTCCCCGTCCGCGGTGATCTTGAAGCCCTTCTGCGGGCCGTCGTCTGCCTCGCCATCGGACTCCACCAGCCCGTCCCGCTCCAGCCGCTGCAGCGTCGTATAGACCTGGCCGACGTTGAGCGGCCACACCTCGCCGGTGCGGGCTTCGAACTCTTCGCGCAGCTGTAGCCCGTACTTGGGCCCCTCGCTGAGCAGGGCGAGCAAGGCATGCCGGACGCTCATCGCTGTTCCTTTTCGGTATTATGCGAAGGACTATACTGAGTATTATTGCGGCTTGCGGTAGTGCTAGGTCCACCTTTCCTGGTGAACTTTGCGCCCGGCCTGGTGAACTTTGCGCCCGGGCTGTTACCGGGTCGGGTGGGCGGCGCGCCAGACGGTCTCGGGGGTCAGCGGCATGTCGATGTGGTCAATGTCGAGGGCATCGCAGACCGCATTCACGACCGCCGGAGGGACCCCGATGCAGCCGGCCTCGCCCGCACCCTTGCTGCCGAACGGGACGTTCGGATTCGGCGTCTCGGTCTCCAGCAGTTCGACCGGCGGCATGTCGGCGGCGGTCGGCAGCAGGTAGTCCAGCAGCGTGCTCGCCTCGGGCAGGCGTCTGGAGTGTAGCTCGCCTCCTCGAACAGCACCTGGTCGCGGCCGTCCGGCGGATGCGGTCGCCGGCAGCCCGGGATCTCCGGCCGACGGGCACAAGCGGGCCTGACGGCCGCCGCCCAGGCCTGGCGTTGGGATCCGGGCTGGCGATTGCGCGGGCCAGCGGCCGGGCGGGCCCGGAGGACCCGCAGGACCCGCGGGCCCGGCGGGCCGGGAGGCCCGGCGAGCCCGGCGGAGCCGGGAGGCCGGCGAGCCCGGCGAGCCGGGAGGCCCGGAGGACCCGGCAGGCCCGGCTACTCCAGCGGGTAGGTGCCCGGCGCGGGGCCGAGCGGCGGGTACGCCTGGCTGCCGAGCCCCACGCGCGCCTTCTTCGCCTCCCCGGACCGGGCCAGCAGCCAGTCCAGCCACTGCGGCCACCAGGAACCGCCGTGCCACATGGCCCCGGCCTGCCAGGCGTCCGGGTCCGGGCCGCCGGCCGGGGCGGTCCAGTAGCCGTACTTCGCCGTCTTGGCCGGGTTGACAAAAGACTGGATGTGACCGGATTTGACCAGGGCCAGCTCCTTCTCGCCGCCCAGGAGCTGGGTCAGGGCGTAGCAGGCCCGCCACTGGGTGATGTGATCGGTGGACCCGAACACGTGGAAGGTGTCGCAGGTGACCTTGCCCAGATCGATCGGCGTGCCCAGCGAGATGGTCGCGCCGGGGGTGGCCGCGCTGTTGCTCATTGCGATCCGTGTGCTTTCCGCCGAGAACTTGGCGGGCACCGACGCCGCGTCGTCGTTCCAGGCCAGGACGTCGAAGGCGGGCGGCTCCTCGCCCAGCAGCCAGCCGCTCACGGCGTAGTTGAAGACCAGGTCGTTGGGCCGCAGCAAGGCGAACGTTGTCTTCATCGTCGTGCCGTCGATGACCTGGCCGCTCGCCGCCGCCTGCTCGAGCAGTTTCTGGGACGGCTCCGAGCTGAGCATGCCGACCACGTTCGGGCCCGAATTGGTCATCATCGTGACCAGGAACGTCGCCGAGCTGACGGACTCCTCACCCCGGGCCGCCAGCACGCCCATGGCGAGCGTGTTCGTCATGCCGCCGGCGCACAGCCCGAGCAGGTTGATGGTCTCGCTGTCGGTAATGTCCTGGACGATGCTGGCGGCGCGCAGCGCGGCCGCCACGTAGTCGTCGAAGCCCCAGCTCCCGTGGCCCAGCTCCTCTTTCGGGTTCCGCCAGCTCACCATGAATGTCGTGATGCCGTTCTCGACCGCGTACTCGACCATGCTGCGGCCCGGTGCGAGGTCGAGCACGTAGTACTTGTTGACCTCCGGCGGCACCATCAGCAGCGGGCGGCTGCGCACCGTCGGCGTCTGCGGCGTGTACTGGAGCAGCTCGAACATGTCGTCGCGGTAGACGACCGCGCCGGGGGTGCAGGCGAGCTGCTCGCCCACCTTCATCGCGTCCCGGTTGACCATCCTGGGCATGCCACCCTCAGCCAGGTCGCGCAGCATGTTCTGGGTGCCGTTGACCAGGGAGAGGCCGCCGGTCTCGAACGAGCGCTTGAGCGCAGCCGGATTGGTCATCAGGAAGTTGGTGGGGGCCAGCGAGGCGGTCATGATGTTGGCCAGGTACGTGGCCCGCGCCTGGCGCTCCCACGAGGTGTCCACGGCGCGGGCCATCCGGCCCGCCCACTCCTCGAACAGCCGGTAGGTCTGCCCCAGCCCGAGGAAGGCCGGGTTCACCTTCCAGGTTGGATCCTTGAACCGGGCGTCCTTCGCGCCATACTCGAGGTCCGACTGGCCCAGCGCGAGCTTGGTCAGCTCACCGACCAGCCAGGGCAGCTGCCGGGCCGCCTCACTGGGGCTGAGCAGATCCACGGCCGACTGGAGCATCCCGGCCGGATCGGGGTTCGGCCCGGTCGGCATCAGGCCCCCGACGGGAACCTCCGGCTCGGGTTCGGCCGACGGTGGCACCGCGGATGGGGCCTCGTCGTGGCCGGCGGGGTCGGCCGGCGTGCCGTCGTCGCTGGGAGAGGGCGCTTCGTTACGGCCCATGATCCCTCCTTAGCTAATGGGATCCGTGCCTTCAAGTTCGCACCGTCGGGCAAGAAGTCAAGCAGATACGACGCGCCAATGCCCGCGGCTGGGTCTTACGTCCGCACCAACCGGGACCAAAGGGCAGATTCCGCCCATTTGGCGGCATCCGACGGCCGCGACGCCGGTATCCGCTTGGCAAACTGCCCAGTTGCTTGGTATAGTTAGCAACAGATAGCCGAGGAGGCAGGAATCATGACCGAGACCCAGAGCGTGAGTCACGTACAGGGCGAGATCATCAAGACCGTCAACCAGAGCCAGGACGCGCTTATCGAAGTCGTCCGCGACTGGACCGACGCCGTGCAGGCCATTACGCCGAAGCTACCGGCCGTCAACGTGCCGTTCGCCGGCAAGGTGCCGGAGCCGGAGCAGCTGGTGGCCAGCGCCTACAACTTCGCCGAGCAGCTGCTGCGCAGCCAGCGGCGCTTCGCCGAAGAGCTGATCAAGGCGACCGCCCCGCTGCTTCCGATCCCGAGCCAGGCCACCCACGCCAAGGCCGGGGCCAAGTAAGCCAGCACCCGAACGGCTGGCCCAGAGGCCAGGTAGAAGTACCGCAGGAGGCGGGCCGGGCATACTGGTCCGCCTCCTGCGGTACCTACCATTTCTACCGGGAACGACAGCACACGGCGGGGCCGACGATGACAGATCAGTGGCAGGCGCAGCGCGAGGCGCTCGGCGCCTTCATCCACAGCCAGCGCAAGCTGGCGAACCTTTCCCTGCGCCAGCTGGCCGACCTGACCAGCCTCTCCAACCCGTACCTGAGCCAGGTCGAGCGGGGGCTGCATCAGCCGTCCGTGCGGGCGCTCAAGGCGATCGCGGATGCGCTCAACGTGTCGGCCGAAACGCTGCTGGCCGAAGCCGGGCTGGTGGACGTCCTGACCAGCGGAAAACGGCCCGAGGAGCCGCCGCCGGAGACCGAGGCGGCTATCCGCGCCGACGAGCGCCTCAGCGAGGCCCAGCGGACCGCCCTGATCGCCGTGTACCGCAGCATGCTGGACAGGGAATGACGGCGGGCTGGATCTGCGTGGCGTGCGGCAACCACTACCCGGCCGCGGATACGCCGCCCGCATGCTGCCTGATCTGCACCGACGAGCGCCAGTGGGTGTCCCCGGACGGGCAGCGGTGGACCACGCTGGCGGACCTGGCCACGGACGGCCACCGATGCCACATCGGCGAGGTGGAGCCCGGCCTGCTCAGCATCGGCGTCACCCCGCCGGTCGGTATCGGCCAGCACGGCCTGCTCATCGTCACGCCCGCGGGAAATCTGCTGTGGGACCCGCCGGGCTTCCTCGACGACCAGGCCATCAGCTGGGTCCGCGAGGCGGGTGGCCTGCAGGCCGTGACCGCCAGCCATCCGCACTTTTACGGGGCGATGGCCGACTGGAGCGCGGCCTTCGGCGCGGACATCCTGGTGCCGGAGGCGGACGCCTCGTGGGTCACCCGCCCCGATCCGGCCATCCGCACCTGGGCCTCGCGCGAGGCGGTCCTGCCCGGCGTCAGCCTGATCCAGTGCGGGGGACACTTTCCCGGCAGCGCCGTCGTGCACTGGGCCGGCGGTGCGGACGGGGCCGGCGTGCTACTGACCGGCGACACGATCTTCGTCACGCCGGGCGAGGACCGGATCACCTTCATCTGGAGCGCCCCGAACCGGCTGCCGCTGCCGGAGGCCGCGGTCCGCGGCATCGTCAGCGCGGTCAGCCCGTTCGCCTTCGACCGGATCTACGGCGGCTGGGCCGCGGCCATCCACTCCGGGGCCCGGCAGGTGCTGGAACGTTCGGCCGCCCGGTACATCGAGTTCCTCCGCGGGGAGGCCCCGGTCTGAGCGATCTTTTTTTTTTCCCGGCGCACACGTTACCGGCCTGGGGCCGTGGCATGGCAGAATTCCTCTGATAGCTTCTACGGCCTCGTAGAACTCTTACCAGTTTGCAGATAGCGCCCGCTGATCTGGACGACGAACACGGGTTGATGAGCACAAGCCATGAGCACTGAATCATGAGCACCGGCGACCGCCCCGGCGACGGCTCGCGCCGTGCGGCCGGCGAACTGGAGAGCGCGGTCCTGGCCGTCCTGCACGCCGCGGGGACGCCGCTGTCGCCCGGCACGGTCCGCGAGCGCCTCGGCGGGGGCCTCGCCTACACGACCGTCGTGACGATCCTGTCCCGGCTGCACGCCAAGGGAGTCCTGGACCGGGCCCGGATGGGACGGTCCTACCTGTACGCCCCGGTCGCCGACGAACCGGGTCTCGCGGCCCGGCGGATGGCCACCGTGCTGGCGGCGGAGCCGGACCGTGCGGCCGTCCTGGCCAGGTTCGTCTCCGGCCTTTCGGCCTCCGACGAGCAGCTGCTGCGCCGAATGCTCGGGGCCGAAGTCCCCGGCCAGGACTGAGGAGTGCCGTGCCGCTGGCTATCTTCCTGCCGCTCGCAGTCCCACTCTGCGTGGCCCTCGGGGCACGCCCGGTCGCGGCGCGGCTCCCCCCGCAGGCCGCGACCTGGCTGCTGACCGTGGCGGCGGTCGCGCTGGCCGCGCTCAGTACCGCGGTCCTGATGCTGCTGGCCGGGGCCGCGGCGATCCGGATTCCCCTGGTGGCCACGCTCGGCCATATGTCGCTGCAGGTGGTCCGCCGGGACGACCCGGCGTCGCTGTCCGTCTCGGTCGGCGGGACCGCGCTGCTCGCGGTGGCCACCGCCGCGGCGGGCCGGCCGGCTGGCGGCGGGTGCGGGCGCTCGTGACGGCCGCCCGCCAGGCGCGCTGCCTGCCCGGCTCGGAACAGGTCGTGGTCGTGCCGGACGGCACCGCGGACGCCTACGCCGTGCCCGGCTGGCCAGGCCGGATCGTGGTCACGGCCGGGATGCTCGACGCGCTCAACCCGGACGAGCGCCGGGTGCTGCTAGCGCACGAGGGCGCGCACGCCGCTGGCCACCACTACCTGTTCACCGCGGTCACCCACTTCGCGGCGGCGGCCAACCCGCTGCTGCGTCCGGTCGCCGCGACGGTGACCTACACGGTCGAGCGGTGGGCCGACGAGACAGCCGCCCGGGACTGCGGCGACCGGCGCCTGGCGGCCCGGGCCGTCGGGAAGGCCGCCCTCGCCTCGGCCGGCCGCCAGCGCCCGCCCGGCGGCGGGACGTGGCCGCGCTGGCCATCGCCGGGCCGTTCCTCCCGCACGGCGCCACCCGTCTGGGCCGGGCGCTCGGGCTGGGCGGGCCAGGCCCCGTGCCGCGCCGCGTCGCCGCGCTGCTCGCGCCGCCGCCGCGGATTCGCCCGCTGCTGGTCGCGGCGGTCGCCGTGGTCGTGCTCATCTCCAGCGTCGCGGCGCTCGACGCGGCCATCGGCCTGCACGCTCTGGTCGAGCTGGCTCAGGCGAGGGTCTTCCCCAGCCGGTCCTGAGCCCGGCCAGCGCCTGCTCAGTCGAGGACGGCGAGCGGGAGCGGGGATGCCGGCCGGGCCAGGGCGCAGCCGCATCAGGCGCCCAGCCAGCGGCTGCTCCTCCCGTTCGGCGGGCGACAGCGGTTCCCGCGCGGTCGTGACGTACAGGTCACCCAGGTCGGGGCCGCCGAACGCGACGCTCGTCGGGTGCGTCACCGGCAGCGAGACCACCTGATCCAGCCGGCCGTCCGGCGCGTACCGGTGCAGCACGCCCGACCCGTTGACCGCGACCCAGACGCCGCCTTCGGCGTCGACGGTCAGCCCGTCCGGCACGCCCGAGGCACTGGCCAGGTCGGCGAACGGGCGGCGGCCGGACACCTGGCCCGTGGCGGGGGTGAAGTCGAGGACGTCGATCCGCTTGGTGGGGCTGTCGACGTAGTACAGGGTCCCGCCGTCCGGGCTCCAGCGCAGGCCGTTGGAGATGGTCACGCCGGCGAGCACGGACGCCAGCGTGCCGCGATGCTCCAGCCGGTAGAGCGTGCCGAGGGGGGACACCTCGTCGGTGCACATCGAGCCGACCCAGACTCGGCCCTGCGGGTCGATGCCGCCGTCGTTGAAACGGATGTCCGGACGGGCAGCGGTCTCGGCCACGGCCCGCTCGGTACCGTCCTCGGCCAGCACGGCCAGGCGATTGCGGCGGGCGATGAGCACCCCGCCGCCGGCTGTCGGCAGCACGAGGGACACCGGCGGGCCGAGCTCGGAGGTCGTGGTCGCACCCGAGGCAGGAACGGTCCGGTGCAGCCGCCCAGCGGGAATGTCCACCCAGTACAGGGTGCCGCCCACCGGGTCCCAGCAGGGGCCCTCACCCAGGTCGGCAACCACGTCGCCGACGAGCTCGAGCGAGTCGAGGGGGTTGCTCATGCAGCCATTGTTCCTTTTGGGCTGCCCGCGACGGAAGAGGCCCGCGATGGGCGCACGCTTCGCGGTCGCGAGATGCCGCCCGCCAAAAGTACGTCTACGTACCTCAGACTGCGGACAGATACTGTGGGCCGTGGCCGACTCCAGGCAAGGGGGCACCCTCGCCGATACCCACGAAGGCAAGCCCGGGCTGCCCCGGGGCCGGAGCCGCCTGCCAGTCCGGGCCGTGCAGGCCTCCCAGCGGGAACGGCTGATCCGCGCGATCGTGGCGGCGGTGGCCCAATCCGGCTACGCCCCGGTGACGGTGGCCGACATCGTGCGCCGGGCGCGGGTGTCCCGGGCGGCCTTCTACACGCACTTCACTGACAAGGAAGACTGTTTCCTGGCCGCCACCCAGGAGGGCGGGAAGCTGATGGTCGGCCGGCTCCTCACCGATACCCGGGCGCTGCCCCCCGGGACGCCGGACGAGGAGATGCTGCGGGTGGGCGTCCGGGCGTTCCTGGCCTTCGTGGCGGGCGAGCCGGAGTTTTCCAAGATCTTCTACGTCGACATGCCGGCCGCCGGGCCCCGTGCCTGGGAGCGACTGGAGGCGGCGCAGCACCAGTACGCGGTGCTGAACCAGACCTGGCACGAGCGAGCCCGGGACCGGCATCCGGACTGGCCCGCCGTGCCGTACGAGGCGTACCTGGCGCTGGCCGGCGCCACGGCCGAACTCGTCCGTGCGCGGGTCCGCCGCGGCGAGGCGGAGACCCTCCCGGCGATGGAGGACACCCTCGTCTCGCTGCACCTGGCGGTCATGGCCGGCCGCCGCTGGGAACGCGCCGGCCAGGCGTAGCCGTCCTACCCCTGCGGCGCCGGCTGGCCGGCACCGATGCACGGGGGCGGCCCGGCGTCCGCGGCAAACCTGCACGGGGTGGTTATGCCCCGATCCCTATTCGCCGATGCCGCCCAGCTTGACGTGCCCCTTGAGCAGGTTGCGGGCGATCGTCCGGCGCTGGATCTCGTCGGTGCCCTCGTAGATCCGCAGCAGCCGCAGCTCGCGGTACCACCGCTCGACGGGAAGCTCCTTGGTGTAGCCCATGCCGCCGTGGATCTGCATCACCCGGTCCACGACCTCGTTGGCCATGACCGCGCCGTCGAGCTTGGCGATCGACGAGGCGTGCCGCCCGTCGAGGCCGTTCTGCACCCGCCAGGCCGCGTACAGCGTGAGCCACTTGGTGGACTCGATGTCCACCGCGGAGTCGGCGATCTTCCACTGGATGGCCTGGTAGTCGGCGATCGGGTGGCCCATCGACTGGCGGATCTTGGCGTAGTCGATGGCCATCTGCAGCAGCCGCTCGGCCGAGCCGATGGCGCGGGCCGGGATCAGGTAACGCCCCTGCCGGATCCACTGCATGGCCAGGTCGAAGCCCTTGCCGGGCTCACCCAGCATGTTGCTGGCCGGCACCCGGACGTCCTCGAAGACCAGCGCCGCCGGGCCCCACTCCCCCATGGTCGGGATCGGCTCGGACTTCCAGCCCATGTCCCGGTCGACGAGGAAGCAGGTGATCCCCTGGTCCGGTACCACCGCGAAGACGATCACGAAGTCAGCTTCGTTACCCCGGGTGATGAACGTCTTCTCGCCGTTGATGACTAGTCGCCGCCGTCCTGGCGGGCCGAGGCCCGGATGTTCCGCGCGTCGGAACCCGCCCCGGGCTCGGTGATCGCGAAGCAGGAGATCCGTTCCCCCTCGATCGTGGGGGATCAGGTAGCGCTCCTTCTGCTCCTCGTTGGCCGCGTACAGGATGTTGTCTGCGTAACCGCCGAACGAGAACGGCACGAACGAGCGGCCGCACTCCATCATGATGATGGCGGACATCACCGCACCAAGGTCCATGCCGCCGTACTCCTCGGGGGTGTTGACCCCCCAGAAGCCGCTCTGCCGGGCCTTGTTCTGCAGGTCCCTGAGGACCTGGTGGTCCAGCCCGGGCTGGCCGGCGCGTTCGCTGCGCAGCACCTCGGCCTCCAGGGGCATGACCTCCTTCTCGATGAACGAACGCACGGTGTCCCGTATCTGCCGTTCCTCGTCACTGAGCGAGAAGTCCACCATCTGCCGACGCCTTTCCTCAGTCCGGTTTATCCGGTCCGGCCGTCACCCGGCTTGTTGCCGGACCGCCACAGAACAAACTTCGATTTGCTTTCTAGAATCATGCTCTAGTACTACTCTGAGGCTGACTGCGGGGGGCGCCGTTGTCAACCGCGCCGGGTTCTGGAAACGGCCTCGTCTGGCCGGCGCAGCGGGCGGCACACGTCAGATGGATGGTTGGATGGCACGGAAGCCAACGAGCAACGCCTGGCAGTGGAGCCGGTCCGCGGAGACCCGGCGCGTGCTGCTGGCGGCGGCGCGTGAGGTCTTCGCCGTGCACGGCTACGACGGCGCCAGCATCGCGGATGTCGTCGAGCGCGCGGGATCCAGCGTCGGCAGCCTCTACCACCACTTCGGCGGGAAGGCTGAACTGTTCGTCGCGCTGTGGCAGGACCACCAGGACGCCCAGGAGCAGCGGGTGGTGGGAGCCGTGGCCGAGGCGCGCGCCAGTGGCGAGGAGGACCTGCTCACCCTCTTCATCCAGGGCGCGCGGGCCTACTTCGACGGGACCTGGGAGCAGCGCGATGTTGCCCGGTTGTTCATGACCGGGGACGGGCCGCCGGGTTCGAGATGATGCGCCGGACCCGCGGCCACGGGTGGATCCGGCAGAACGCAGTCCTGCTCGAGGCCGGCACCGACCCGGTGGACCGGATGACGGTCGCGGTGCTGACCACCATCATCGGCGAGACGGCCCGGGAGATCGCGGCCAGTTCCTCCCGCCGGGAGGCGAACGCGCTGGCCGCCGCGGCCGTCACCCTCATCGGCCGACTGGACCCGCTGCGCCCGGTGAGCCCCGGGCCTCAGTAGTCCTCGGGCTGGCCGCCGGGCGCGGGCGCGAGTACCGCATGGTGGCGTCGGCCGACGGCGGGGTGCCTGGCTGGGGGTGCCGCGTAATCCCAGGCTGGGCGTCGGAACCGGCGCGACCGGGGTCGCCAGGCTGGGCGTAGTCCATGGCCGGGACGCGCGCACCGGGATGGGCCCCGTGGCGGGGTCCGCTCCCGCCGTGCTCGCGTCCGTGCGGGCCCTGGGCGGGGCGGCCCGGCCCACGGCCGGAGACCGCTCCCGCAGGGCCGCGCTGCTCGTCGCGGTGGGTCACGGCCAGGAAGGCGACCAGGCAGAAGATGACGATCGCCAGGACCAGGGCCACCCGTCCGTCGCCCAGGCCGAGGCCGCCGACGCTTTTCGGCTTGCCGAAATAATCAGCGAACGAAGCCCCGAACGGGCGAGTGGCCACGTAGGCGAACCAGAACGAGAAGACGGCGTTCCAGCGCAGGAACCGGTAGCCGAGCGCGGGGATGGCGATCACCCCGGCGAACAGGAACCCGGAGGCCAGGTAGCCGAGATGGAAGGTGATCGCGGTCAGGTCGCCGAGCGCGGTGCCCATCGCGAACGTCGCCACGACGGCCAGCCAGTAGAAGATCTCCCGGCGCGGGGTGTCGATGCTGTGAATGGACAGCGTGGGCTCGGTCCGGCCCCAGGTGATGAAGACTGCCGCCAGGATCACCGCGTACAGGAGGCTGGACGCAATGTACGGAACGCCGAAACCCACGTGCAGCACGTCGGCGGCCATCGTGCCGAACACGCCCACCATGCACACGGCCAGCCAGTACGTCCAGGCGATGTAGCGGCGCACCGAGAACTGCAGGACCAGCGCGGCCACGAAGAAGACGAAGCCGAGCAGCACGGCGGACACCGGGGTCAGCGCGTGCACCAGGTAGTCGGACGTGGATTCACCCAAGGCGGTGGACAGGGCCTTGATCACCCAGAAGTAGACGGTGATCTCCGGCACCCGGAGCGCGCCCGGTGTCGTCAGCCAGCCGCGGGAACGGCGATCGGTAACCACCCGGCCAGTGTAGTAACCACCCGGAGTGTAGAAGCGTTGTAGAAACACGGGAACCAGGTCCGGGGAAAGGCGGCGCCGCGGATCGGGCAACTCCCGGTAAGCGGCGGCACCCAGGCGAGCGGCGCCCAGGAAAAGGGGTACATGGCGACCAAGTCAAGGCCGGTGACCAGCAGCAGGATGGCGAAGACCGACAGGACGGCCGCCATGACGACGGCCTGCGTGCGGAACTGACGCCAGCTCAGCCAGATCATCGCTGTACCTCCCGGGCGGCACGGGCGGCCTTGGGCAGGCTCGTCTCAGGACAGGCGGCGGCGGACCCACCAGAAGCAGCCCCAGGCCAGCAGGACGGCGACCGTGAGGAAGATGCCAGCTCCAGCCACTGGAAGGCTCCAGTACCGGTCGGCGGGCTCATAGGTGACCACCGACTTGAGGTTCTTCTGCGCCAGCGCGCTGAAGCATGCCTGGGGACCATTCGCCGGCGGCGCCTGGCAGGCCTGCGGGACCGTGCCGAGCGACGTCGAGCCGGACGCCGTGACGACCTGGTTGGAGATGATCCAGGCCCCGGGCACGTTGGGCGCTGCCACCGAATATGTTCTGAATCTGCTGGTTGCCCGCGTGTGACGCCGAGCCCCTGGATGTTGCCGGCCGTGACCGTGGAGATAGCACGGACCGGCGTGATCAGGTGCGGCCGAACCACCAGCGGGAAGACGATCTGCACCGCGGCGATCACGGCCAGCGTGATCCCCATGGCCAGGACGGTGCGGCGGATCATCAGGCCCACCAGCACGCCGAGCACGAACGCGAACGCCGCGTAGCCGATCGGCGCGATCCCGCGGGTGCCGAAAACCACCGGGAAGAACCGGTTCTGGAAGCCCTCCGACTGCCCGGATGGTGGCCGCCTGGTCGATGGGGCTGGCCCACCAGCCGAGGATGAGGCTGAACAACCCGGCGGCAGCCATGCTGGCCAAGCCGACGACGCTGAGCTTGACCGCCAGCCAGCGCTCCCGGGTGACGCTCTGGTTCCAGGCCAGCCGGAACGTGCCGGTCTCCAGCTCGCGGGCGATCAGCGGCGCGCCCCAGAACAGGCCGATCACCGCGGGCAGCAGGATGATCAGCAGCGCCCCGAGCAGGTAGACCAGATGGTAGGGAGCGACCGCTTGACCGTGTTCAGGAAATCGCCGGCCTCCGCGCCGCAGTTGCTGTGGCAGGACGCCAGCGCGCTGTCCCGGTACAGGGTGACCAGGTGCGGGCCGGTGACCAGGAGCAGGATGGCAAAGGCGGCCAGTGCGGCCGCCACCACGACGGCCTGCGTGCGGAACTGACGCCAGGTCAGCCAGATCATCGCTGTACCTCCAGGACGGGACGGCGGCCGGGCGCCGCGTCAGCGGCCTGGCTCATGTAGGCGAGGACCAGGTTTCGAGGCTGAGCTGCTCGACGGTCCAGGCGGGATCGAGGATGGGATGGCGGCTGTGCACGATCAGCGTGCTCTGCCGGTCGGTGTGGCCGGCCGTGGATGACCTGCTGGTCGGCCGGCAGCGAGGCCTCGTCCCGGCGGGCGCCGATCAGCCGGTGATGACTGGCCAGCAGCGCGTCGACGTCGCCCGCGATCTGCACCCGTGAGGCCGCGAGCACGACGAGGTAGTCACAGACCCGTTCCAGGTCAGCGACCAGATGGGAGGAGAGGATGACGCTGATCTCCTGGTCCGCTACGGCCTCCATCAGGTCCTGCAGGAACTCGCGGCGGGCCAGCGGGTCGAGGCTGGCCACCGGCTCGTCGAGGATGAGCAGCCGGGGCCGCTTGGCGATGGCCAGGGTGAGGGCGAGCTGGGCGCGCTGTCCCCCGGACAGCTTCCCGGCCCGCTGCGCGGGATCGAATCTGAGCCGGTCGATCCGGCGCTGGGCGTAGGAGTCATCCCAGCCAGGGTTCAGGTGGGCGCCGAGGCGCAGGTGGTCAGCGACGCTGAGTCCCGCGTAGACCGGCGTGTCCTGGGCCACGAAGCCGACCTTGGCCAGCTGGTCCGGGCCACTGGCAGGCTCACCGCCGAGCACCGTGATCGTGCCCGTGGTCGGCGCGAGCAGGCCGACGGCCAGCTGGAGCAGGGTGGTCTTGCCCGCGCCGTTCGGGCCGACCAGGCCGGCCACGCGTCCCTCGGGAATCTGCAGCGTGCAGTCGCTGAGGGCCCAACGGCGCCGGTAGCGCTTGCCGAGCCCGCTGGTGTGCAGGGCGGTCATGCTATGTCCTCCTCGGAAGCGGACCGAAAGGTGCTCAGGAAGAGGGCCTCGATGCTCTCCTCCTCCAGGCCTGCCCGGCGCGCCCGGTCCAGCCAGCGCCGCAGATCCCGGCGCAGCGGCTCGTACGCGGCCAGCGACGAGCCGCGGAGGGTCCCGGTCACGAACGTCCCGCGGCCGGGCCGCGCGGCCACGAGGCCCTGGTACTCCAGCTCGCGGTAGGCCTTGAGCACCGTGTTGGGATTGATCGCCAGCCCGGTGGCCACGTCCTTGACCGTCGGGAGCTGATCCCCCTGGCGCAGCAGGTCCAGCCGCAGCGCGTGCCGCACCTGGTGGATCAGCTGCAGGTACGGCGCGACACCGGAACGGGAGTCCAGATGGAACTCAATCACGTAGCCCTCTATTCATCTAGGTTCCTAGCACATTAGAGTCCTGCCGCGGACGGGTGTCAAGGCCCCCCGGCACCCGGCTTACGGGGTGCATTCTCAGGGCCATTCGCTGATGATGCTCCCCGAAGCACCGGCGCCCGGGCCGGGGACGAGGCAGGGCGGCTCCGGCGGGTTAAGATCCGCTGCATAGGAGCCGAACGACGCAAACCGGAGCAGGGTGTCACGAACGTCGGCAGAAGGCTCGTGGCGCTGACGGCGGCCGTGGCCATGCTCGCCGCGGTGCTCGTCACCGGGGCCGGGGTCCGCACGGTCATGCACGTGTCCCGCGCACCCCGCCTGCTGACCGAGGGCATCGCGGCGCAGCCGTGCGCACCGCAGGACGTCATCATCGTCCCCGCGCACCGCGACGTCCGCTACGACGGTGCGAGCAGCGTCCTGCTCCCCGCGGTCGGGGCCACGCCCGGCTGCACCGCGGCCAGCGTCGCGGCGAGCGAGCGCTGGCTCGCGGCCGGGACCGTGCCGGGAACCGGGCCCGCGATGCGCTCCATGGCCGAACGTGCGCTGCTGGATCTGCACCTCTCGGTCCGGCCGGACGGCGCGGTGGTGGCGGGCTGGTATCCGGGCTGGGATTACGCGTGGCCGCGTGATTCGAGCTGGGTGGCTGTGGCGCTGGCGGTCACCCGGCACGGCGCAGACGCCCTGCGCGTGCTGACCTTCCTGCAGAAGGAGCAGAGCCGGGACGGCACCTGGGCGGCGCGGTACGAGCCGGACGGCGGCGGCCCGGTCCGCGACGGCCGCCCGGTCGAGCTGGACGCGGTGGGCTGGGTGCCGTGGGCGGTGTGGTCCTGGTACGGCGCCGACCGCTCCCCCGCGGCGCGGCGCGAGCTGGCCCGGCTGTGGCCCATGGTGAGCGCGGCAGCGAACGAGGCCGAGCAGTCGCTCACCCCGGGTGGCCTGCCCGTTGCCGCCACCGACTACTGGGAGCACGGCACGCAGGTCACGCTGGGGACGGCCGCGCCGCTGCTGACCGGCCTGCGGGCCGCGGCCGACATCGCGGGTGCGCTGGCCCGGGAACCGGCCGCTCAGGACTGGTCCGACGCCGCAGCACGGCTGTCAACGTCGATCCAGGCTTCATTCGGCTGTTATGGATTCAACCGGCTGCCGGACGATTCCGGCGGCCCGGACGCGTCGGTCACCTTCCTCGGGCCACCGTTCGGGCCGGCCAGCGCGGCACTGGAGCACGCGGAGGAGGCCGCCGAGCGCGCGCTCACCCTGCCGGGCGGTGGTGTGCTCCCCGGCGCCGACTGGCCGGGCGACAGCGCCACCGCCTGGACCGCCGAGACCGCCTTCTTCGCGCTGTTCGACGCGGCGAGCGGCGAGCACGGCCGGGCCAGCACGCTGCTGTCCTGGCTGGCCGCCCACCGCACGGCGCTCGGGGCGCTGCCCGAGCAGGTGACCGAGGCGGGCCGGCCCGCCTCGGTCGCCCCGCTGGCCTGGAGTGACGCCGCGGTCCTGCTCGCCCTGGTCGCGCAGGCTGCAGCCACTGCCCGCGACGCCGGTGCCGCCCGGTGGTCAGCCCGCCGCCGCAGGCGGCTGCCTGCTGCCGCCGCTCACTGTCGTCGGCCGCTGAGAGCCGCCGCTGGCGGGGCCGCCGCGAGGCGGGGCGGCTGGGTCTGCTGTGGCGCTGGAGGTGCCCCGGCCGCGGCGCGGGTGCCTATGAGCTCGTCAGCGGATATCCCTGAAAATGCTCCCGGTAGCGGGAGTACTGGCGCCGGCCGCCGGTACGGTCCGGCGAATGACTCAGCAGTCACCGCAGCACCAGGGCACCTGGTTACCGGGTCAGGCCGCAGCGCCTGCGGGGCGGCGGTGCGCGGCGCGGCGGGTCGCGGACGTTGCACCGTGGGGCGGCGTGCGCGGCAGCTCGCGATCGGGGCGGCGGCGCAGCCGGCTCAGCTGCCATCCGTCCGGCGCCGGGTGGACGAGGCACGGCCCGCTCAGCCCCGGCCCGCGCGACCCGCCTTCCCCGGTGCCCGCCCTTCCCCAGCCAGCGCGGCCGGTCGCAGCGGCCGCGCTAGCCTTACGGCCGCAAAGCTGCGCCACCCACCCGAAGCCAGCTGCCTGGTTCGCGACAGATCTGGGATGACCTCGGCGCGGAGCCGGGCTCGCGGTGGACGTTGGGCTGACCGTGGGGGCGGGGGTGGCGGCAGGGGCCGCCGGGCTGGACGCGGTGCCGTTGCTGTCCCAGGTGACCGAGAAGTCGTCGCCGTTGGTGACGGCCGACGGGGTGGCTTCGGTGACCCCGGCCGCCGAGACCATGGTCAGCTCGGTGGGGCTGGCGGCGGCCAGCGCCGTGTTGTTGATCATCGCGTTGGCAAAGTTCACGGTGCCGAAGTTGGACAGCGGCAGCACGCCGTTAGTGTCGCTCGGCGCCTCGGCGATGATTTCCGCCGAGCCGAGCTGGGCGACAGCCGACGTCTGGTCCGTGGTCTGGGTCCAGCCCTGCGTCTGGTCGCTCAGCGTCAGCGTGAACGCGCCGCCGCCGTTCGCGACGACCGACGCGCTCATCGTGTCGCCGGGCGCGACCGGGTTGTTGTAGAAGACCGGCGCGTTGGGGAACATCTCGAACCAGCCCTGGTAGGTGGCCACGCCGTTGTTGCAGTCCGCCTCGGTGCCGGTCTGCTCGACCGACTGTGTGCCGTCGCCGTCGAGGCCCACCCAGAAGCTGGAGAACGTCTGCTGCGCCGTGCAGGTTACGGTCGGCTCGGTCCAGGAGGAGGACACGCTGGTGAACGTGCCGGGCGTGCCCGCTTCCGCGTAACCGGACCAGTTCTCGCTGGTGGCGGCCGCGTTGGCCGCGCCGCTGAAGCCGCGTCCCGACGCCTGGCTGCTCCCTGAGCCCTGGCCGCTCCCTGAGCCCTGCTGGCGGCCGACTGTGCCAGCCTGGCCGCCCGCCAAGCCCTGACTGCCCGTTGCCCCGGCCCGGCCGCTGATGGAGCCGCCGGGGCCGGCTGCCTGGGACCACCGGGGCCAGCGCCGAGCGCGCCGGAGGCGGCCCGGGCTTCGTCGGCCACCCGGACGGTCCGGACGGGGCCTGGATGGCCTGATCAGGACGGCCACCACCGCGAAAGCGACGCAACCGACCGCCGCCACGAGCCATAGCACGTTCCTGGCCTGCCGTTGCCGGGCCCGCGCTCCTGGCCTCAGGCCGCGGCCGTGTGGCGGGTGGCCGCGCTGCCGCCCCTTTGGGTTCCCTGGTGCTTCACGGCTTCGAAAGCTCCCTTCTCCGCTCGCCTTCTCCGCCCGCGTTCGCATGGTTATCGTGCGCAGGCGGGGCCGTTACCTGCCAGCACACGGGGCTCCGTTAGGGATCCTTAAGATCTGCCGCGAAACACGACGAGACGATTAGTTACCTGGCTTTAACGTGGCCGCGTTAGGGTTCCGGCATGCTGATTTCGCCGCATGAGCAGGAACGGCTGCTGATTCACGTCGCCGCCGGGCTGGCTCGCGAACGGCGCGCCCGGGGACTTCTGCTCAACTACCCCGAGGCGGTCGCGGTGATCACCGCATTCCTGCTGGAGGGCGCCCGCGACGGGGCCACGTCGCGGACCTGATGCAGTCCGGGCGCGGAGTGCTCAGCCGGGCCGACGTCCTGGACGGCGTGCCCGAGATGCTGACCGAAGTCCAGGTCGAGGCCACCTTCCCGGACGGCACCAAGCTGGTCACGGTGCACGGGCCGATCTCGTGATCCCCGGGGAGATCATCTTTGGCGACGGCCCGGTCGTGCTCAACGCCGGCCGCCCCGTAGTCACGCTGGTCGTCAGTCAACACCGGCGACCGGCCGGTCCAGGTCGGCTCGCACTACCACTTCGCGCAGGCCAACCCGGCGCTGGACTTCGACCGGGACGCCGCGTGGGGGCACCGGCTGGACATCGCGGCGGGGACCGCGGTCCGATTCGAGCCGGGGATCGAGCGCGAGGTCAGCCTGGTCCCGCTGGCCGGCGCGCGGGTCGTGCCCGGCCTGCGGCTGGGCGGCCAGCGGCTGGGCGGGCCGGAAGGCGCGGCGATCCTCGACGAGGGCGCCAGCAAGGAGGAGCTGGGTGGCTGAGCTCAGCAGGTCCCGGTACGCGCTGCTGTACGGGCCGACCGCGGGCGACCGGGTCCGGCTCGCCGACACCGACCTGTTCATCGAGGTGGAGCAGGACCTGTGCGCGGGCGGGGACGAAGCCGTGTTCGGCGGGGGGAAGGTCATCCGCGAGTCGATGGGCCAGTCCCGCGCGACCCGCGCCGACGGCGCCCCGGACCTGGTCATCACCGGTGCCGTGGTGCTGGACCACTGGGGCATCATCAAGGCCGACGTGGGCATCAGGGACGGCCGGATCGTCGCGCTGGGCAAGGCCGGCAACCCCGACATCATGGACGGCGTGCACCCGGACCTGGTCATCGGGCCGTCCACCGAGATCATGGCCGGAAACGGGCTGATCCTCACGGCCGGCGGCATCGACTGCCACGTGCACCTGATCTGCCCGCAACTGCTGCCCGAGGCCATCGGCAGCGGCGTCACCACCGTCATCGGCGGCGGAACGGGCCCGGCCGAGGGCACCAAGGCCACCACCGTCACCCCGGGAGCGTGGAACCTGGCCCGGATGCTGGAGGCCACCGACGGCTGGCCGCTCAACATCGTTCTGCTGGGCAAGGGCAACACGGTGTCGGAGGAAGCGCTGTGGGAGCAGCTGCGGGCCGGGGCGTCCGGGTTCAAGCTGCACGAGGACTGGGGCTCCACCCCGGCCGCGATCGACGCCTGCCTGCGGATCTGCCAGGAGGCCGGGGTGCAGGCCGCGCTGCACACCGACACGCTGAACGAGGCCGGGTTCGTCGAGGACACGCTGGCCGCCATCGCCGGGACGGCCGATCCACGCCTACCACACCGAGGGTGCGGGCGGCGGGCACGCCCCGGACATCATCACCGTGGCCGGGCAGCCGAACATCCTGCCGTCCTCGACCAACCCGACCCGGCCGCACACCGTCAACACGGTCGACGAGCACCTCGACATGCTGATGGTGTGCCACCACCTCAACCCGGCCGTGCCGGAGGACCTGGCCTTCGCGGAAAGCCGGATCCGCCCCGCCACGATCGCCGCCGAGGACATCCTGCACGACATGGGGGCCATCTCCATGATCGGCTCAGACTCCCAGGCCATGGGGCGGATCGGCGAGGTCATCATCCGGACCTGGCAGACCGCGCATGTCATGAAGCGGCGGCGCGGGCCACTGCCCGGCGACGGCGGAGCGGACAACCTGCGCGCCCGCCGGTACGTGGCCAAGTACACGATCTGCCCGGCCATCGCGCACGGCCTGGACGACTCGATCGGCTCCGTCGAGACCGGCAAACTCGCCGACCTGGTGCTCTGGCAGCCGGCGTTCTTCGGGGTCCGGCCGCACGCGGTGCTCAAGGGCGGCCTGGTGGCGTGGGCCGCGATGGGTGACGCGAACGCCTCGATCCCCACGCCGCAGCCGATGCTGCCCCGCCCGATGTGGGGCGCGGCTCCGGCGGCGGCCGCCTCGACGTCGGTGTCTTTTGTTTCTGAACTGGCCCTGCAGAACGGGCTGGACGAGCGGCTGGGGCTGGCCCGCGCGCTCGTCCCGGTGGCCGACGTGTCGGGGCGCGGCAAGGCTGACATGATCAACAATGACGCGTTGCCCGATATCCAGGTTGAGCCGGACACGTTCACGGTGCGCATCGACGGTGAGGTCATCGAGGAGGCTCCCGCCGCGGAGCTACCGATGGCGCAGCGCTATTTCCTGTTCTGATGACGGCCTTCTCCCGGTCCCCGCCGGGCCGCCTGGAACGCCGGCGGCGGCGGATCGGCGCGCGGACGACGGCAGGCGAACCGACCCGGGCAAGAGGCCGGACACCGGGAAGGGGCCCGATACGGGGCGGGGGCCGGACGTCGGCAAGCGCCCGGACACGGGCAAGCGGCCCGGACACGGGCAAGGGCCCGGACACGGGCAAGGGCCGGATACCGGGCGGCGGCCAGACTTCGGCCAGCGGCCGGACACCGGCAACCGCCCCGACACGGGCCAGCGGCCGGACACCGGGAAGCGGCCCCGACACGGGGACAGCGGCCCGGACACCGGGAAGGGCCCCGACACGGGGCAGCGGCCGGACACCGGGAAGGGCCCCGACACGGGGAAGCGGCCCCGACACCGGCAGCCGCCCGACACCGGGCAGGGGCCCGGACACCGGCAAAAGACCGGACACCTCACGAGAGGCCAGCGACCGGTCCGGCCCGCCGGGTCCCGCGGGCTCGCTCGGCCCGGCGGGCGCGGCGGTGCTGATGCTGGCGGATGCACGGTTCCCAGCCGGGGGGCACGCGCACTCGGGCGGGCTGGAGGGCGCGGTGACCGGCGGCGCGGTCACCGACGTCGGTTCCCTGGATCTGTTTCTGCGCGGCCGACTCGGCACAACCGGAGTCGTCGCGGGGGCGCTGGCCGCCGCCGCATGCGCGGCGGCGCGGACCGTGGTGGCGAGCCGGCCGCCCGAAGAGGTCGCGGATGGCGTGGAAATCGAGGGCGGCCCAGTGCCGGGGGACCCACGGCCGGCAGGCCCAGTCCCGGCAGGCCCAGTCCCGGCAGGCCCAGTCCCGGCAGGCCCAGTCCCGGCAGGCCCCGTCCCGGCAGGCCCCGCCCGGCAGGCCCACTCGGGCGCGGCCCGGAGGCCCAGCCCCGGCAGCGCCGGCAGCCGTCCCCGGCAGCCCCCGTCGCCGGCAGGCCCAGCCCCGGCAGGCCCAGCCCCGGCAGCCCCCGGCCCGGCAGGCCCAGTCGCCGGCAAGCCCAGCCCCGGCAAGCCAGCCGTGACGCTGCAGCCGCAGGGCGGCCTGGGCGGCGAGGCTGGACGCAGAGGCGGACGCGCGGACGCCGTCACCCGCCCAGCGGGAGGCTTCCCGGCGGCAGGGGCGCGCCCTGCTGCGCGCCGCCCGGGCTGCGTGGCCCGGGCCGTGGCTCGCGGACCTGGCCGCGGCGCCCCAGCCGCCGCACCACGCCGTGGTGCTGGGCGCGACGGCCGCGGCGGCGGGCTGCTCCCCCGGCGAAGCGGCCCTGATCGCCGCGTATCTCACGGTGACCGGGCCGGCCAGCGCGGCGGTCCGGCTGCTGGCCCTGGACCCGATCGAGGTCAGCGCGACGATCGCCCGGCTGGCCGACGCGATCGAAACGGCCGCGGCGCGGGGCGCTGCGGCAGAAACCGACGACCTGCCCTACCCCTCGGCGCCCGCGCTCGACCTGTACGCCGAGGCCCACGCCCGAGCGGAGGTGCGTCTTTTTGCATCCTGACCACGACCACACCCACGATCACTCGCATGATCACCCGGGCGCCGGGCCCAGGTCGCCGGCGTCCCGGCCCGGCCCGGGGCCGGGCACCGCCCGGGCGCTGCGGATCGGTATCGGCGGGCCGGTCGGCAGCGGCAAGACCGCGCTGGTGGCAGCGCTATGCCGGGCCCTCGGCGAGCGGGTGCGGCTCGCGGTGGTGACCAACGACATCTACACGACCGAGGACGCCGACTTCCTGCGCCGGGCCGGGGTGCTGGACCCGGGCCGCATCCTGGCCGTGCAGACCGGCTGCTGCCCGCACACCGCCATCCGCGACGACATCGCCGCCAACCTCGACGCCGTGGAGGACCTGGAAGCGCAGTTCGACTCGCTGGACCTGATCCTGATCGAGAGCGGCGGCGACAACCTGACCGCGACGTTCAGCCGGGGGCCTGGCCGACCGGCAGATCTTCGTGCTCGACGTGTCCGGCGGGGACAAGGTCCCGCGCAAGGGCGGCCCCGGCGTGACCACGTCCGACCTGCTCGTGATCAACAAGACGGATCTGGCCCCGCTGGTGGGCGCCAGCCTCGAGGTGATGGACCGGGACGCGGCGGCTGGTCAGGCAGGGACGGCCGGTGATCTTCAGCTCACTGCGGGAGGATCCGCAGGCCACGGCGGTCACCGCGTGGGTCCTTGGCGGGCTGGCCGAGGCGGCCGGCGCGGCGGCGGCTTCGGCATCCGGCTCGTGAGAGCCTCGGCCGCCCTCGTCGCTGAGCTGGGCGCGGACGGCTCGACGCGGCTGCCCGTGCAGCGTTCCCAGGCCCCGCTGATCCTGCGCCGGACCCCCGAGGCGGTGTACCTGGTCGGCGGGGCCGCCGGGCCGCTCGGCGGTGACGTCCTGGAGCTGCAGATCGAGGTGCGGGAAGGGGCCACCCTGCGGTTGCGCACGGCCGCGGCGGCGGTGGCGCTGCCCGGCCGTGACGGCCGGGAGTCGGTGCTGTCGGTCACGCTGACCGTCGCCGCGGGCGCCCGGCTGGAGTACCTGCCGGAACCTACGGTCGCAGCGGCCGGTGCCCGGCACCGGACCGATATCCGGGCCGACCTGGCCGCCGGAGCCGCCCTGGTCCTGCGCGACGAGGTGGTCCTGGGCCGGTATGGCGAGCGAGGGGGCTCCTGCCGGACGCGGCTGCGCGTCGATCTGGCCGGCGCCCCCCTGCTCCGGCACGACCTGGACGTGAGCGGCACGGACGAGGTCAGCCTCGGCCCGGCCGTGCTGGCGGGGTGCCGCACGGCCGGGTCGCTGCTGTGGGTGGCCCCGGACGGGCTGCACGGCCGGGCAGATGCCTTCCGGCTGCACGGCGGGCGTCGCGGTGATGCCGCTGGCGGGTCCCGCGGTCCTGGTCACCGCGCTGGCTGAGGACGCGCGAACGCTGCGCCAGCGGCTGCGCCTGCCTGACGGCCCCGGCCTCCCGGCCGTGGGGTCCGTCCCGGGCCGTCCGGTGCCGGTGGGCTAGTGGGTGATCGTCCCGAAGGTCACGTCGGAGGACCAGATGGTCTGCCGCACGATGCCCACGGAGGCATTGGCCGCCGAGACCATCTGGTTGCTGCCTTCGTAAATGCCGACGTGGTACACGTAGCTATTGGGATTTGAATTCTCGTGGAAGAACACGAGATCCCCGCCCCAGGCCCGGCTTCTGCTCTCGCGGCGGAAGTCCCGGAACTGGTCGTCGGCGGTACGCGGGATCGACTCGCCGTAGTGGCGGTAGACGTACTGCGTCAGCCCGCTGCAGTCGAATCCGGTACCTGGGGAGCTGCCGCCGTACTCGTACCGGACGTGCCCGATGAATGTCTCTATGTATGCGGCTGTTTTTTGGTTGAACGACTCTGTAGAGGCATTGGCCGCCGAGTTGGCAATTCCTGGAATCGCGGCCAGAAGTACTGCCATCGATCCGGCGATGGTGCCTACTTTATGTCGGATTTTCATGGTTACTCCTTCGTTGAGACGTCCGGAGCAGCATGACCAGATCACGGTCGGTAAATCTGGCAAATCGGCACCCATTCACCCATCACTGTTAGGTAAATCACATTTTCAAACCGTACATTTGAAACGGTAGATTTCAACCGGCACCGATTTCACTCAAGTCACAGGGACATCACGAGCTCGGTTTCGAGGGTGGCCGCGAGGCGGCGAGCAGGACCGGGTGGAGGGAGTTTGGCCAGGTCAGGAGCTAATGCGCGCCCAGAGGCGAGGACGGGCCCCGAGCAGGGCCAGCCCAGAGCAGGACAGGGCACGGCGAGCAGGACGGCGGCGGCCCGAGCAGGACCGAGCAGGACCGGCCCCGAGCAGGACCGAGCAGGACCGGCCCCGAGCAGGACCGGCGCCCAGGGCGGGCGCGACGAGACCCGGACGGCGGGTTTACGCCGCAGGGGGCCAGCGGGTGGCGAGGTCGCTGGTGAGGGCGGGCCACGCGACGGGATCGTGGCCAGGGATCAGCCGGTAGCCACGCTCGGCGGCGAGGCGCTTGAGCTTGCGGATCTGGACCACGGTCTCCTCCGGCGGTACGTCGATGAAGCCGCCGACCGCGAGCTCGCCGTCGATGTTCTCGGTCAGGTCGGCAGCGTCGCAGGCGAACACGAACCCGCCGCCGCCCGCCGAGGGGTCCACGTCGACGACGAAGCTCTGGTGACCCGGTGTATGGCCCGCGGTCAGGACGGCCGTCACGCCCGGGGCGATCTCCGCGTCGCCGTCCGCCTGCCGCCAGGTGATCCGGGGATCGTCGTAGTCCACCCGGAAGATCCCGTTCCGTTCCGGTTCCGGGCCGCCGGACATGCCATAGGCCAGCTCGCGGCGCTGGACGTGCACCGGCACCCGGCCCGCGAAGTGCTTGAGACCGCCCGCGTGATCGTAGTGCAGGTGGCTGACCGCGACCGCGTGGACGTCATCGAGGCCGATCCCGGCGCCGGCGAGGGCTTCCGGCAGTGGCTCGCCGGGACCGGGCAGCACCGGCTGGACGAGCGGGTCGCCGTGGTAGCGGCGGCGCAGCACGGGGTCGGTGATCAGCGCCGTGTTGTAGCCGGTGTCCAGCAGCAGCCAGCCACCGTCGCACAGCAGCAGCACGCCCGGCACCGGCTCACGGAGCCGGGCGTCCGGAGGCGCCCCGAAGATGGACACGTCCAGGGGCAGGTCGGCCCAGCCCAGCGTCAGCGGCACGATGCGGCGCACTCCGCGGCGCATGGGCTCTCCTCGTACCTCGGTATCCTCTCCCCGGCCGCCGGCGATCCTGCACCGGGCACGAAAGCGGCTGGTAGAAGATGGTGTCATGGATCTTCCGGTGAACCCGCCGATCGCGCCGATGCTGGCCAAGGCCGTGGGCGAGATACCCGACGGGCCGTACAGCTTCGAGCCTAAGTGGGACGGCTTTCGGGCGGTCGTGTTCCGCGACGGCGCCGAAGTCGAGATCGGCAGCAGGAACGAGCGGCCGATGACCCGGTACTTCCCCGAGCTGGTGGCGGCCATCCAGCAGGAGCTGCCGCCGCGCTGCGTCGTCGACGGCGAGATCGTGATCCCGGACGCCGAGGGACGGCGGCTGGACTTCGAGGCGCTGCTGCAGCGCATCCACCCGGCCGAGTCCCGGATCAACCTGCTGGCCGAGCAGACGCCGGCTCATTTCGTCGCCTTCGACCTGCTGGCCATCGGTGCCGAGAACCTCACCGAGCAGCCGTTCTCGGCCCGGCGCGATGCATTGGAACAGGCCCTGGCCGGGGCGGGCTCCTCGATCCACCTGACCCCGGCCACGACCGACCGGTCCATCGCCACGGGCTGGTTCTCCCAGTTCGAGGGGGCCGGGCTGCGACGGGCTGGTGGCCAAGCCGCTGGACGGCCCCTACGTCGAGGACAAGCGGGTGATGTTCAAGATCAAGCACGAGCGCACCGCGGACTGCGTCGTGGCGGGTTACCGGCCGCACAAGAGCGGGCCGGACGCGGTCGGCTCGCTGCTGCTCGGCCTCTACACCGACGGGGGGAACCTGGCCAGCGTGGGCGTGGTCGGGGCGTTCCCGATGGCCCGGCGGCGCGAGCTGCTGACCGAGCTGCAGCCGCTGGTGACGAGCTTCGAGAACCACCCGTGGAACTGGGCCCGGCAGGAAGAAGGCAACCGCACCCCGCGCAAGGCCGAGACCAGCCGGTGGAACGCGGGCAAGGACCTGTCCTTCGTCCCGCTGCGGCCCGAGCGGGTGGTCGAGGTCCGCTACGACCACATGGAGGGGCCCCGGTTCCGGCACACCGCCCAGTTCGCCCGGTGGCGGCCGGACCGGGATCCCCGGTCGTGCACGTACGCCCAGCTGGAGGAGCCGGTCAACTTCAATCTGGCCGAGATCCTGTCCGCGAAGATCAGCTAGACGGCACGGCACCTTCCGGCCGGCGTAGCCTGGTAGCGGCGGCAGCTCCGGTACGAGCAGCAGCGCCGGTGCCAGCAGCAGCGCCGGTCCGAGCAGCAGCAACGAGCGGGAACCGGCTCGGCAGCGGGTTCGGCAGCGGGCTCGACCGCGCTCCGCCCACGATCGACGAGGAGCAGACCGACATGAGCCTCTTCCAACGGGCCCACGAAATAGTTCAGGCCAAGGCCAACAAGGCGCTCGACAGCGCGGAGAAGCCTGACGAGATGCTTGATCTGTCCTACGAGCAGATGCTCGACCAGATCACGAAGGTCCGCCAGGGGCTGGTGTCCGTCGCCGCGTCACGCAAGCAGATCGAGCTGCAGGAGCAGCAGCTCCAGCAGTCGGTGGCGCATCTGCAGGAACAGGCCCTGGCGGCGCTGTCCCAGGGCCGCGAGGATCTGGCCCGGGAGGCCCTGTCCCGCAAGGCCGCCGCCCAGGCCCAGATCGACGGTATGGAGCCGCAGCACCAGCAGCTCACCGAGCAGGAGGCAAGCCTCGAGCGCACCCTCGCCGCGTTGCAGGAGAAGGTGAATACCTTCCGGACGCAGAAGGAAGTACTCAAGGCCCAGTACACCGCGGCGAGCGCGATGAGCTCGGTCAACGAGAGCGCCGCGGGTATCTCCAGTACCCTCGGTGACTCGGGCGCCGAGCTCCAGCGGGCTCAGGACAAGATCGCCACGATGCAGGCCCGGGCCGGTGCCCTGGACGAGCTGCTCCAGTCGGGCGTACTCGAAGACGTCGGCGGTGACACCGACGACATTCAGAAAGAGCTCGATGAAGCTGGGTCGGCAGCAGAGGTGGACAAGGAGCTCGCCGCGCTCAAGGCCCAGCCCCCCAGATCGAGGCCCCGGCCCAGCCGCAGATCGGCCCGGGCAGTTCAGGAACCCCGGACAGCCCAGATACGCCGGGCAGCGCACGTACACCGGGCTGACCAACGACGCCCGGCTGACCGGCAGATTGACCTGAAGGCGTTGACCTGAAGGCAGGGTCCGGCGCGGACTCCTGGCCCGCGCCTGGCCGCGCCTCAAGGGAGCGACGGACCTGTCCCCCGCGTCCCGGGGGACAGGTCCGCTGCTACCCGATCAGCTGACGTCCACCCAGTTCAGGGTGCGCTCTACCGCCTTCTTCCAGCCCGCGTAACCGTCGGCCCGCTGCTGGTCGTTCCACTCTGGCTCCCAGCGCCGGGACTCGTTCCAGTTGGCCTTCAGCTCGTCGGTGTTCGCCCAGAACCCGGTGGCCAGCCCGGCCGCGTAGGCCGCGCCGAGCGCGGTGGTCTCCGCGACCACCGGACGGCTGACCGGCACGTTGAGAATGTCGGCCTGCAGCTGCATACACAGGTTGTTCGCGGTGACGCCGCCGTCGACCTTCAGGACCCCCACGTGCACGCCGGAGTCCTGCTCCATGGCCTCGCTGACGTCGCGGCTCTGGTAACAGATGGCCTCCAGGGTGGCCCGGGCGAGGTGGGCGTTGGTGTTGAACCGGGACAGCCCGACGATCACGCCGCGGGCGTCGCTGCGCCAGTACGGCGCGAACAGGCCGGAGAACGCCGGGACGAAGTAGACGCCCCCGTTGTCGGGCACCTGGCGGGCCAGCGATTCCGTCTCGGCCGCGCCGGAGATGATGCCGAGCTGGTCACGCAGCCACTGCACCGCCGATCCGGTAACTGCGATCGAGCCTTCCAGGGCGTAGATGGGCTTCTGGTCACCGAACTTGTAACACACGGTGGTCAGCAGCCCGTTCTTGCTGCGCACCAGCTCCTCGCCGGTGTTGAGCAGCATGAAGTTGCCGGTCCCGTAGGTGTTCTTAGCTTCACCGACCCCGAAGCACACCTGCCCGACGGTCGCGGCCTGCTGGTCCCCCAGGTCGCCGGTGAGCGGGACGCCATCGACCGTACTGAGCCCGCGGATCTCGCCGTAGCCGCGCGGGTCCGAGGAGGGCCGGATCTCGGGCAGCATCGCGCGAGGGATATTGAAGAACCCGAGCAGTTCGTCGTCCCAGTCCAGCGTCTCGAGGTTCATCAGCATCGTGCGGCTGGCGTTGGTCACGTCGGTGACGTGCGAGCCGCCGTTGGGACCGCCGGTCAGGTTCCAGATCACCCACGAGTCGGTGTTGCCGAAGATGGCGTCACCGTTCTCGGCGGCTTGCCGCACCCCGTCGACGTTCTCCAGGATCCACTGGATCTTCCCGCCCGAGAAGTACGTCGCGGGCGGCAGGCCGGCCTTACGCCGGATCACGCCGCCGCGCTCATCACGGTCGAGCGCGCTGGCGATGCGGTCGGTGCGGGTGTCCTGCCAGACGATGGCGTTGTAGTAGGGACGGCCGGTCCGGCGGTTCCACACGACGGCGGTCTCGCGCTGGTTCGTGATCCCGATCGCGGCCAGATCGGAGGCCGTGAGGTTCGCGCTGTTCAGCGCGGTCTGGATGACCGCGACGACCCGTTCCCAGATCTCAACCGGGTTGTGCTCCACCCAGCCGGCCTGCGGCAGGATCTGCTCGTGCTCCAGCTGGTGCTTGGCCACCTCGTTCCCGGAGTGGTCGAAGATCATGAATCGTGAGCTGGTTGTGCCCTGGTCGACGGCGCCGACGAAATCTGGCATGACCGCCTCCTTTACGTTGGATCGGGGCCGGCGGCAGCGCCGGCTGGAGTCGGGTTAGCTGGAGTCGGGTTATGAGCCAGAGCCGGACTAGCCGCGGACGCGCTCATCGGGGGTCTCCTCGATCGGGCCGCTGACCTGTTCGGCCGCCTTCAGCCGGGCGTGCAGCACGTCACCGACGAACAGGTCGTAGAGGATGACGCCGATCACGCCCCCGATGAGGGGCCCCACGATGGGTATCCAGAAGTAGTCGCTGAAGTGGAAGCCGCCCGTGCCGGTGTATGTCCCTGGCAGGGCCACCTTTCCCCACCCCGCGAAGTAGGCGAAGAGCCGGGGCCCGAAGTCACGGGCGGGGTTGATGGCGTATCCCGCGTTCGCGCCGAACGAGGCTCCGATCGCCGCCACGATGAAGCCGATGATCAGCGGTCCGAGGTTCGAGCCGACCGCCGTGTTCCGGGCGTCGATGACGGCCACAACGAGCATCACCAGGAAGGCCGTGCCGACGATCTGGTCGATCAGCGGCCCCCCTACCGCGCCGTGGAAGTACGGGGCTGGGAACGTGGCAAAGATCGAGTAAGAGGCCAGCGCTTGTCCCGAGCTCTTTGGCGTGTGCGCCGCGAGGTTGTACGCCTGGATCGCGGGGTTGTACACCCAGAACACCAGGGCGGCGCCGACGAAGGCGCCGAGAACCTGGGCGGCCCAGTACGGCACGACCTTCCGCCAGGGGAAATTGCGCCGGGCGGCGAAGGCTAGCGTGACGGCCGGGTTGAGGTGCGCCCCGCTGACGCCGCCGGCCACCCACACCGCGAACGCGACCGCGAAACACCAGCCAAACACGATCAGCAGCCAGTCGCCGGCCGCCAGGAAGATCGTGGTCGGCGTAGCGGCGCGTCCGGATCCGGGCAGGGCGGCCACGGCCATCGCCACCACCCCGTCACCGAAGGCGAGAATGATGAAGGTGCCGAGGAATTCCGCACTCAGCTCGCCCCACAGGCCGCCGATGCGGCCAATCATGCGGCCTTCGCCTCGTGCGTACAACGGGGTAATGTCTGACATCACGCCCCCTTAGCCAGCCCCAGCAGCGCTGGTGGCTGTTCGGCCATAACGGGTGATCCGGCTCTAACAGGTGATTCGGCTCTAACAGATGATCTTTAACCCCTAGGGGCAACGTACGTCCCTGCTGCACCATGGGCAATATTTCGGCCGGATGAATCTGAAGTTTCTACAGCGCTGCGTCGGTTTCTGCGGCACTGCGTCCTGTTATCCGCGATGAAACTGAGTGATCAGCTAGCTCGCGGCGCACCGGGACGGCAGCGAGCTCGCGGCGGGTCCGCCGCGGCTGCCGCGGGACTGCCTGCCGGCGCCCGCGTGACCGGGTGGGTCGGCCTGGGCCGTGCCCGTCGTGCTGTCGGCGTCCAGGACGGCCCTGGCCGGAGGTTGCCCAGCTCCCGGGCCGGTTCCGAGGACGATGGATGCCGAGATCATGGTCCGCCACCACGGCATCGCCGTCGGCGAGCTAGCCGCGAAGGAACCTTACGTGGCGGGGCTGATGAGGGGGTTGACGACGTACATACAGTGAAGTTGACGATGTACATACACTCTAGGCAGGGCCAGTGCGGAAAGTAAATCCCCTTGCGCACGCGCGGGGCATTTAGGGAGAAGGAAGAGCCCATGGCCAAAAACGGCAGGCTGGATGCCCGCACACGCGATGCGGTCCTCGATCGCCTGGCCGGCACGGAATTCGACGTCCTCATCATCGGCGGCGGCGTGACCGGTGCGGGAGCCGCGCTGGACGCCGCGTCCCGTGGGCTCAGGGTCGCGCTGGTGGAAGCCAGGGATCTCGCGTCGGGCACCTCGAGCCGGTCGAGCAAGCTCATCCATGGCGGCCTCCGCTACCTGGAGCAATTTGACTTCAAGCTGGTGTGGGAGGCGCTCAGGGAACGCGACCTGCTCGTCTCGAAGCTGGCCCCGCACCTGGTCAAGCCGGTCTCATTCCTCTACCCGCTGCACCGTAAGGTGCTCGAGCGGCCCTACGTCGGCGCCGGCCTGGTGCTCTACGACGCGCTCGAGGGGACCAAGCGACCCGTGCCGCACCACCGGCACCTCACCGTGCGCGGCGCCCTCCGGCTGGCGCCCGCGCTGAAGCCGTCCGGCCTGGCCGGGGCGCTGCTGTACTACGACGCGCAGGCGGACGACGCCCGGTACACGCTGACCGTGGCCCGGACCGCTGCCGCGCACGGGGCCCTGATCACCACCCGCGTCGGCGCCCGCCAGCTGCTGCGCGGCCCGGACGGGAAGCGGGTCACCGGGGCCCGAGTGCACGACGAGGAGTCCGGGCGCGACATCGACGTCTCCGCCAAGCGGGTCGTGCTCTGCGCCGGAGTGTGGACCGACCTGGTGCACGAGTTCAGCGGCATCCAGGCCGGCTACAAGGTCCGGATGTCCAAGGGCGTGCACGTCGTCGTGCCTTACGAGGCGATCCGCTCCGACACCGGAATCATCTTGCGGACCGAAAAGAGCGTGCTGTTCATCATCCCGTGGGGGCAGCGCTGGATCGTCGGGACCACCGACACCGACTGGAGCGGCGATCGGGCCGAACCGACCGCGACCGGCGAGGACATCGACTACATCCTGGAGCACGCCAACCGCATCCTGGCCCGGCCGCTGACCCGCGCCGACGTCATCGGCGTGTACGCCGGGCTGCGCCCGCTGATCGCGGCCGATGACACGACACCCACCACGAAGCTGTCCCGCGAGCACGTAGTCGACACCCCCGTCCCCGGGCTGGCCAGCATCGCGGGGGGCAAGTTCACCACCTACCGGCTGATGGCCCGCGACGTGGTGGACGCGGCGGTGGCCGACTTCGGCCGCTGGGTGCCCGCCTCGGTCACTGACCAGCTGCCGCTGCTGGGCGCGGACGGCCTCGCTGCCGCGGCGGCCGAAGCGGAACGGCTCGCCGAGGACTACGGGCTGCCGCGGGCAGCCGTCGAGCACCTCCTCGACCGGTACGGAACGCTCACCGAGGAGGTCCTCGAACTGACCCGGGACAACCCCGCGCTGGCCCAGCCGCTGGCTCCCGGGCATCCCTACCTCGCCGCCGAGGTGGCCTACGCGGTCACTCACGAGGGAGCTCTGCACGTAGAAGATGTCCTGGTCAGGCGGGTTCGGCTGTTCATTGAGACCGGAGCCTCCGGGGCCGAAGCGGTCGGGCCGGTCACCGACATCATGGGCGACCTGCTCGGCTGGGACGCTGGTCAGCGCACCGCCGAAACCGACCGGTACCTGGAGCTCCTGGCGGCCGACACGCGGGCGCTCACCGGGCTGACCAGCCTGTCCGGCGTCCAGCGGGAGACGGCCGGGTGACCGGGAACCCTCGGCGCCGTGAATTCCGGCATAAAACAGGAGGGTTAGGGCAGGGAAAAGCGATGCGGCGGACTAGCTCCTCTTCCACCGTTCTCTTTGGCCAGTGCCGTGTGAGCGGATGCGGTCATGGCCGGTGACACCTCGATGGGCCGGTCCCGCCGGCTGCTGACCTTCCGGCTGGACGGCGACCAGCGGCGGCGGCTGAAGGCCCGGCTGGCAGGTGAAGGCCGGACGATGTCCGAGGTGGTGATCCTCGGGCTGCAGAACTACGTGGGACACGGTACGCGGCGGTCCGGTTCCGGCTCCGGATCGCGCGAGCCGGATGCCCCTGCGGATGCTCCGGCCGCGCCCGAACTGGATGCGGACGCCGAGCCCGTGTCCGTCCCTGGCCTGGAGGGGACGCGCGGCGCCCCCGCGGCCCCCGTCGCCCCCGCCGCGCTCGAACCGACGCCCCGCCCGCGCGAACCGATGCCCACCGCCGGGCTGCCCGCTGCCGGGGTGCCCGCTGGCGGGCTGCCCGCTGCCGGGCTGCCCGCTGCCATGGGGACCACCGCCACGGGGACCACCGTGGTGGCCAGCGTCAGCCAGCTCGCCCTCCCGGCGCCGACGGCCGCCTACCTGCGCAACCTGCGTAAGTCCGGGGACAGTGACCTGCTGTCGGCCACACTGGCCAGGCTGCACGAGGTTGGCTGGCCGCTGCGTCCGCTGGCGGACGCCCTCAGTATCAGCCGTCAGGCAGTGCAGGCCCGAATCCGGCAGCCCGTGCCGTCCGCGGTGCGCTCCCGGGTGCCAGATGTCCCGCCGCCTTCGGCCTTTCCGCGCCGCCGCCCGGCCCTGGCCAGTGGCCGGCGCGCGCACCTCACCGTGAAGATCGACCACGCCCTGCGATCGGCCGCGCACGGTAAGGCCGTCCGCGAGGGCAGCTCACTGAGCCAGGTGATCGAGAAGATCCTGGACTACTACCTGCGGCACGGCCTGCCCACAGGTGAGGTCCGGCTGGGCGACACGACCCCAACCCGGCCGGCGCCGCGCCGCAAGCGCCGGGCGCGCGGGGCCGGACCGCCGTCCGGCTGACCTTGGCCGCCGTCACCTGGGCTTGGCCGGGCGCGCGGCTCAGCCTTCGAGCATGGCCATCAGCTTCTGGACGGTCGCCCAGTTACGGGCGGTGCCCGTCGAATTTGGGCTGGTACGGGACAGCTGCGCCGCCAGTTCACTGCGGCCCAGGCCGTCCGGCGTGTGCAGGAACAGGGTGCGCCCGACGATGGTCACCCCGTCCTGGCTGCCCTTGCTGGCGGCTCGCTGCCGGGCCTTCTCGATGGCCGCTACGTCGTCGGCGGTCAGATTGGTCCGCCGGAACACGGCGTGCAGGGCTTTCGGGTTGGATTCCTCCGGGTACGGGTTGTCCCCAATGACCTGGGCCAGCTCGTCGCGCGACACCACCACGACGTGGCCGGGCACCTTGAAGCGCTCCATGACCGCCTGGTCCAGGAGCCCGGTGAGGGCCCCGATATCCGTCTCCGAGGTGTTGAATACGACGTTGCCGCTCTGAATATAGGTCGCAACGTCGGTGAGCCCGAGCGAGGTCATCAGCTCCCGCAGGTCGGCCATCGGGACCTTGTTACGTCCGCCGACATTAATGCCCCGCAGTAGGGCCACGTGTGTGCGCACGGCTGCATCTTCTCAGATCAGGCCGGTCCGGACTCACGTAAAGTGGCCACATGCCGGGGGCTAAGACGGTGGTAGAGGCAGCGGGACGGGAAGTGCCGGTCAGCAACCCGGACAAGGTCTTCTTCCCGCGTACTGGCCACACGAAGATCGATCTCGTCCGCTACTATCTCGCGGTCGCGGACGGCGCGGTCCGCGGTGTCCATGGGCGCCCGATGGCGCTCAAGCGGTTCGTGAACGGGGCCGAGGGTGAGCCGTTCTTCCAGAAGAGAGCGCCGGACAACCGGCCGGACTGGATCGAGACGGTCGAGCTGCGCTTCCCGTCGGGCCGGACCGCCAGCGAGGTCGTGGTGCGTGATGCCGCGCCGCTGGTGTGGGTGGTCAACCTGGGCTGTATTGACCTCAACCCGCATCCGGTCCGTGCCGAGGATCTTGATCATCCGGACGAGCTCCGGGTCGACCTTGATCCCGTGCCAGGCATCGAGTGGCCGCAGATCATGGACGTCGCCATGGTGGCCAAGTCGGTGCTCGAGGATTTCGGCCTGACCGCCTGGCCGAAGACCTCGGGCTCGCGCGGCTTCCACATCTACGCCCGGATCGAACCGCGCTGGCCGTTCACCGACGTCCGCCGGGCCGCCGTGGCGCTCGCCCGGGAAGTCGAACGGCGCGCTCCCGACATCGCCACCAGCAAGTGGTGGAAAGAGGAGCGGCACGGGGTGTTCGTGGACTACAACCAGAACGCCAAGGACCGGACCATCGCCTCCGCCTACTCCATCCGCCCACTGCCCGACGCCAGGGTCTCGACGCCTCTTCGGTGGGATGAGGTCGCGGATTGTGACCCGGCCGCATTCACCATCGACACCGTGCCGGCGCGGTTCGCCGAGGTGGGAGATCCGTGGGACGAAATGGATTCGGCCGTTGGCTCCCTCGATGGGCTGCTCGGCCTGGCCGAACGGGACGAGGCCGCAGGCCTGCCCGACGCACCGTGGCCCCCGCACTTCGTCCGGCAGACGGGTGAGGAACCACGGGTCCAGCCGTCGAAACGGCGGGCGGCGCGTAAGACGGCGGCCAGTGGGGCGGCGAACGCCAAGGACGCCATCGCCGAAGGGACCGCGGCGGCTGGCGAGACGATGACCAAAGGGGCGGCGGGCAAAGGAGCGGCGGGCAAAGGGGCGGCCGCCACGGGAGGGGCCGAGGAGCCGGAGGGTACGTCGGGCGCGGCTACGGGGACGAAGCGGAATTCTGCCCGGGCAGAGCCGGTCGCCGGTGCGGCAGAGCCGGCTTCCGCTGAGGTAGCGCCGGCCGCGGCCAAGACCGAGGCCAGGGCCGAGGACGACGGTACAGGGACCGTCCCCCGCAGTCCCACGGGCCGGCGCCAGTCCAAGATGCCGCTGATCGAGGTCGCCCGGGCGGCGACCAAGGCCGAGGCCATGGAGGGCCTGGAGCGCTGGAAGGCGCGGCACGGGGACGTCTGGCCGCACCTGGCCCCGGCCGATGTACTGGTGGACTCGATGCGCGGCCGCAGTTACAGCTGGACACGGATCCGGCTGAACCTGCAGCATGTCCCCGAAGCGGAACGTCCGGCCCAGGAGCCCCTCGAAGTTGACTACGACCCGTGGGGACCGGGCGGCCGTTAATGGGGTTACCGGCTTAGTCCCGGAGCTGCCATGGTCACCCTCGCTGGGCGACGCGGGCGCGGTAGGCGGCCACGTGCTGCCGGTTACCGCAGTTCCCGGTGTCGCAGTAGCGGCGCGACCGGTTGCGGGACAGGTCAATCAGCACCGCGTCGCAGTCGGGCGCCGCACAGGTTCGCAGCCGGTCGGTCTCCTCCAGCCGGACCAGGTCCGCGAGCGCGAACCCGGCTTGGGCGCCGATCCGTTGGGCCAGCGGCGCGGCGGGCTCGGTGACGTGGAGGTGCCAGCCCCAGCCGCCACCGTGGTCCACCAGCCAGGGGCGAGCGTCGGAGTCGCGGAGCAGGCGGTTGACCAGCCCGGCCAGCTCTGGCCCGCCGGATGCCTGCCAGACGGCGCGAAGCTGGGGGCGCAGGGCCGCCACGGCCGCCACATCAGTCGGAGTAGTCGTCCGGTAGGGCGTGATCTGATGCTCATCCAGGAAGGCGTCCAGCGCCTGAGACCCGGCCAAAGGCGTGTTCACCAGGTCAGCGGCCAGCGCCAGCGCCGCAGTTGTGTCATGAGCAAAAAGCACTTCGACCCCTGAGAGCCCAGCCGTCCAGCGTCAGGAGCAACGATAACGGTTGGCCCTGGCCAGGGGGCGGCGTGCCGTCGCTGCCCGCGCGGAGCGGATGATGCGGCGCGACCGACGGCGGGAGGGATACCCGCGCGGCGAGGCGCTTGGGCGCGACCATCCGGTAGCTGTCGACCAGCAGCTCGGCGATCTCGTCCCAATCCTGGCCGACGCCCAGGCGGGCCCCGATCCAGCCCTTGGCGCCGACGTAGGGCGGCACGTAGAAGCGGTCCGGGTCCTCCGCGACCAGCGCCTCCTGGACTCCGGCGGCGCCCTTGAACGTCATCGAGGTGCGGTCCTCGCTGATCATGACGAACATCTTGTCCCGCACCCGGAACGCGGGCGACGTGTGCCCACCGAACGATTTCTCCACCGCTTCCGGCAGAGCCAGGCAGATCTCCCGGACCCGCTCCACCACGTCCCCATCGCTCACCTCAGGGATGCTAGCCCGGGAGGGCGACCCCCGGAACCCCTCTGCGCTGGCCCGGGGGCGACCCCCGGAACCCCCGCCACGCTTCGCGCCCGCGGTGGTACTTCGCCGAGACACCGGCCACTCACCGGGCCAGGGCCCCCTTTCTGTTACGGGGAGCGGGCTCAGTCGTATTCACTGAGAGCGCTCCCCGTAACCGTGGGACGTCGCCCTGCCGAGCGCACCGGCCCAGGGGCCCGGGTTCGCTGGGGCGGTCGATCGTCTGTCCGTGGCACTGATGACGGTGGGGGCTCGTAGGATCGCGGCGTGGGAGTACTGGCCGGAGCTGATGACCTGGTGGACGACAAACCGCTGGAGGTCTTGCGGCGCACGTTCGGGTACGAGGCGTTCCGGGGCCGGCAGCGGGAGATCATCGACCACGTGGCCGCCGGCGGCGACGCGCTGGTGCTGATGCCGACCGGCGGCGGCAAGTCGCTGTGCTACCAGATCCCCGCACTGGTGCGCGAGGGCACCGGAGTGGTCATCTCGCCACTCATCGCGCTGATGCAGGATCAGGTGGACGCACTGACCGCGCTGGGCGTGCGGGCCGGGTTCCTGAACTCCACCCAGGATCCGGGTGAACGGCGCCGGGTCGAGTCCGCCTTCCTGGCCGGCGAGCTGGACCTGCTGTACCTGGCCCCGGAACGGCTGCGCGCCGAGTCGGCGGTGCGGCTGCTGGACCGGGGCCGGATCGCGCTGTTCGCCATCGACGAGGCGCACTGCGTGGCGCAGTGGGGGCACGACTTCCGGCCTGACTATCTGGAACTGTCCGCGCTGCACGAGCGCTGGCCGGACGTGCCGCGGATCGCGCTGACCGCGACGGCCACCGAGGCCACCCGGGCCGAGATCGCCGACCGGCTCAACCTGGCCGGTGCGCGGCACTTTGTGTCCAGCTTCGACCGGCCGAACATCAGCTACCGGATCGTGCTCAAGAACGAGCCGCGCCGGCAACTGCTGGAGTTGCTGCGGGCCGAGTACCCGGGCCAGGCCGGCATCGTGTACTGCCTGTCCCGCGCCTCGGTCGACAAGACCGCGGAGTTCCTGACCGGCCAGGGCATTCCCGCGCTGCCCTATCACGCGGGCCTGGACGCGGGCACCCGCGCGGCCCACCAGTTCCGGTTCCTTCGCGAGGACGGGCTCATCATGGTGGCGACGATCGCGTTCGGCATGGGCATCGACAAGCCGGACGTGCGGTTCGTGGCGCACCTGGACATGCCGCGCTCGGTCGAGGGCTACTACCAGGAGACCGGGCGGGCCGGCCGGGACGGCCTGCCGTCAGTCGCCTGGCTCGCCTACGGGCTGGCCGACGTCGTGCAGCAGCGCCGCATGATCGACACTTCGCCCGGCGACGACGCGCACCGGCGGCGGCTGGCCACGCACCTGGACTCGATGCTCGCTTTGTGCGAGACCGCGGCATGCCGGCGGGCGCAGATGCTGGCCTACTTCGGCGAAACGGCACCCTCCTGCGGCAACTGCGACACCTGCACCGCGCCACCCCAGGTCTGGGACGGCACGGTCGCGGCCCAGAAGTTCCTGTCGGCGGTGTACCGGCTGGCCCGGGAGCGAAACCAGAAGTTCGGCGCGGGCCATGTCATCGACATCCTGACCGGCAAGCGGACCCCGAAGATTGCCGAAAATGGGCACGACCAGCTGACCGTCTTCGGAGTGGGCGCGGACCTGACCGAAACCGAATGGCGCGGGGTTGCCCGGCAACTGCTGGCCCAGGGGCTGCTCGGCGTGGAGGGCGACTTCGGCGTGCTGACCCTGACCGCGGCCAGCACCGCGGTGCTTCGCCAGGAACGCGAGATCATGCTGCGGCGCGAGCCGGAACGCGTTCGGCCGTCCCGGGGCAGCCGGGGCGCCCGGGCCGGCGCGGGGGGCGGGAGCGCGGCCAGCGCGGCCGCAGCAGACCTGACGCCGGAGGCGGCGAAGGTGTTCGAGCGGCTGCGTGAATGGCGGGCGGGGACGGCCCGGGAGCAGAACGTCCCGGCCTATGTGATCTTCCACGACGCGACACTGCGGCAGATCGCCACCGAAAAGCCGTCGACGCTGAAGGGGCTGTCCAGCATCAATGGCGTGGGCGAGGCCAAACTGGCCAAGTACGGGCAGCAGATCCTGGACGTCCTGCTCGCCTAGGAGTGGCCCGGCAACCCCTTGTCGGGGGCGTTCTTGCAGGCCGGGTTCGCCCTAACGCTAGGCCACGATTCGCGTCACCGGGCAGCGTCACCCGCTGGCCCCCGGCAATCCACCGCCTTGTCACCTTCCGGCCAGCTTGTCTAGCCATGATATGGACCGATCTAGCCAGGATCGACGGCTTTTGCCCGCCACGTGGGACGGGCTCGGGAGGGAAATTTTGCACGGAAGATACGCGATCGCGGCCACGGCCGCGATTGGGAGCCTGATATTCGCGGCCGGGCTGCAGCAGTAGCAGCTCATCCGGCAGCAGCGCCAGCACGAGTAGCAAGAACATCTCCACGGCAACGGACCTGTCCGAGGCCGGCGGGATGAACGCCCTGGTGACCGCGGCCAAGAAGGAGGGCCAGCTCAACGTCATCACGCTGCCCAGCAACTGGGCCAACTACGGCACGATCATGAAGGACTTCACGGCCAAGTACGGCATCAAGATCACCGACGCCAACCCCGAGGGCTCCAGCGGGCAGGAGATCGCCGCCGTGGAGTCGCTCAAGGGCCAAAGCCGCGCTCCTGACGTGGTTGACGTCGGATCGGCGTTCGCCGTTGAGGGCGCCAACGACCATCTGTGGGCGCCGTACAAGGTGGCGAACTGGAACGACATCCCGGCCAACGCCAAGGACGCCAACGGCGACTGGTACGGCGACTACGGCGGCTACGTGGCCATTGGCTACAACCCGGCCAAGGTGCACCCGGCCCCGACCTCGTTCGCGAGCCTCACCAACCCGGCCTACAAGAACATGATCGTGCTCAACAACAGCCCGACAACGGCCAGCGCGGCCTTTTCAGCCGTCTACGCCGCGGCGCTGGCCAACGGCGGCTCGCTGAGCAACATCGAGCCGGGCATCAAGTATTTCGCCCACCTGAAGGCGATCGGTAACTTCGTTCCGACTTCCACCGGCGGTATTACCACGGTTCAGAACGGCACGACGCCCATCATCATCTGGTGGGATTACCTGCTCGCTTCTGAGGTCGTGCCGGTCGTCAAGGGATTCAAGATCGTGATCCCGTCCGATGCGAGCTACGCTGCGAGTGCCGCTTGCCTTCCTGTTCATCGCGACGCTCAGCACCACCGGCGTCGTCACCGGCTGGATCACCGATCTCACCCACGTCAAGATCTGGAACCACGGCTTCACGCTGTATGACCCGCTAGGGATCTTCGTCGTCTACATGTATTTCCAGATCCCGCTCATGGTGCTGGTCATCCTGCCCGCGCTTGAAGGGCTGCGGCCGGCGTGGCGTGAAGCGGCACACAACATGGGTGCGCGGACCTGGCAGTACTGGCGCTACGTCGGCGGGCCCGTACTGTTCCCGGCCTTCCTCGGCTGCGTACTGCTGCTGTTCGGCAGCGCATTCTCCGCTTATGCCACAGCGGAAGCACTCGACAACACGATCGCGCTCACACCGATCCAGATCGGGGCGCTGGAGAACGGCAACGTCCTCGCAGGCCAGGAACACGTCGGTTATACGCTCGGCCTGTTCATGGTCGTTATCATCGCGGTCGTCATGATCATGTACACCATCTTGCAGCGGAGGGCGGCCCGATGGCTGCGGTAGCGGGCGTTGAGGCCGGAGCGCAAGCGCCCGCGCCTGCCACCAGATCGACGGCCCGCAGGCGCAGCTTCCCGGTATGGCGGTGGGCGATCTTGCTGATCGCGGCCGTCTACTTTCTGATCCCGCTGTACTCGGGGCTGCGCTTCGCTGGCCTCAAGGCGTTCCCTGACGTCTTCAAGCAGGCGGGATTCATTTCGGCGATTGGGCTGTCGCTGCGCCTCGCAGTGCTCACCACGATCCTCACGCTCGTGCTGATGGTGCCGACAGTCGTCTACATCCACTTGCGGCTGCCGCGGATCCGGCGCCTGATGGAGGCGATTACGATCCTGCCGATCGTGATCCCGCCGATCGTGCTGATCGTCGGGGTGCTGAAGGTGGCGCCCGGGTTCCTGCTGAGCACGCCATATCTGCTCGCGCTCGTGTACGTCATCCTGGCGATGCCGTTCGCGTACCGGTCGCTCGATGCCGGGCTGCGCGCATTCGACCTGAAGACCATGGTGGAAGCGTCGAACTCGCTCGGGGCAGGCTGGCCGACCACTCTGTGGTGGGTCGTGCTGCCGAATATGCGCACGGCCATGCTGTCTGCCACCGTGTTGACGGTGGCGCTCGTGCTCGGCGAGTTCACCATGGCCAGCCTCGCCTTGTGGCAGACCTTCCCGGTGTGGATCGTCAACTTCGAGCAGAGCAGCGGGGCGGTGTCGACTGCCGCCTCGCTGCTCTCGCTGTTCGTCACCTGGCTCCTGCTGATGCTCATCGTGGCGGTCGGCAGTTGGAGCGCCCGCAAGCGCGGCGGTGCCCAGGTAACCCTGTTCACCGTCGCCCCTCGGGAATCCAGCCAAACCGCAGGAGAGCCGGAATGACCACGAACACAGCCGGGAACACCGCCCCGGCCGGCGGCACCCGGCACGGGGGCGGGACCGGCAGGACCGGCGGGGCCGGCAGGACCGGCGGGGCCGGTGGGACCGGCGGGACGAGCGTAGCGCTGCAGGACCTGAAGCGGTCGTTCGGGACGGCCCGGGCACTTGACGGGCTGTCGCTGGAGATCGCACCCGGCGAATTCGTCGCGCTGCTCGGCCCGTCGGGCTGCGGGAAGACCACCGTGCTGCGCATCCTGGCCGGCTTCGAGACCGCGGACAGCGGGTCGGTCACGGTGAACGGCAAGGACGTGTCGCATGTCCCGCCCGCCCGCCGGGACATGGGCATGGTGTTCCAGAGCTACAGCCTGTTCCCGAACATGTCGGCGCTGGACAACGTGGCCTTCGGGCTGCGGATGCGGAAGAAGGCAGGCCGTGAGCGGCGCAGCCGGGCGGCCGAGCTGCTGGACATGGTCGGGCTCGCCGACCAGGCCCGGCAGTACCCGCACCAGCTGTCCGGCGGCCAGCAGCAGCGGGTCGCGCTGGCCCGCGCGCTCGCCATCGAGCCGAGCGTGCTGCTGCTCGACGAGCCGCTGTCCGCACTGGACGCCAAGGTCCGGCTGCAGCTTCGGGAGCAGATCCGCTCGCTTCAGCAGCGGCTGCACGCCACCACCCTGTTCGTCACACACGACCAGGAGGAAGCGCTGTCCATGGCCGACCGCGTGGGCGTGATGCGCAGCGGCCGGCTGGAGCAGCTGGCTGCACCAAGCGAGCTGTACGCGCAGCCGGCCACGGCGTTCGTCGCCGAGTTCGTCGGCACGATGAACCGGATTCCCGGTGAGATCGAAGGTGACGGCCGGGTCAGCATCCTCGGCGCCGCGCTGCCGATCCGGGCAGCCGGCCGGACGGGCCGGTGGACGTCCTGATCCGGCCCGAGGAACTGCGCATCGCGGCCGCCCCGGGCGGGAACGGCATCGTCACCATGGCCACCTTCCTCGGCTCACTGACCAGAATCAGCGTCCTGCTGTCGGGTGACGTGACGGTGCAGATCGACGTGCCCAGCGTCGAGTCCGCCGCGCTGGCCCCCGGGATGTCCGTGAACGTGACCGTGGCGGAGGCCGAGGTGCTCGTGACCCGGCGGAAGTAGGCCCGAAGGACCCAGGCGGAGGTGACCTTCGCTGGCTTTCCGTGGTGCGGTGACGGGAACAGCCTGGAGGGAAACAAGACCATCCAGGAGGCCACCATGTCAGGCTATACGCTCGACCATGCGGGGCTGGAGACGCTCACCTTTGACACGTGCCTCCGTCTGCTGGCGTCGGTGCCGGTCGGGCGGGTTGGCTTCGTGGCGGACGGCGAGGTCCAGATCCTGCCGGTAAATCATCTCGTGGACGGGCAGGACGTGGTGTTCCGCACCGCCCACGGGGCGAAGCTGTCCGTGGCGGAGGGATGCGATCCGATCACGTTCGAGGCCGACGCCTATGACGAGCGGGCACACTCCGGCTGGAGTGTGGTCGTCACCGGGCGGGCCGAGCAGGTGGACTCCGATGCTGAGATCGAGCGGCTCCGCGGCCGCGGCCTGCGGCCCTGGGTGACCACCGTAGAGCGGCCGTACTGGATCCGGATCCGGCCCAGTGGGGTGACGGGGCGGCGCACTCCGGCCGCCTGACGTCAGGCCTCGCGGCGGGCTTTCGCCCGGCGCTTGCCCTCGTGCATGGCCTGGACCCGGGCGATCGGGATGGTATGGCCCTCCTCGATAAGGTCAGCGCTGAGGTGCTGCGGCGGCGGCATCAGCTCTGCCCACGGGTCGCTCGCCCCCAGTAGGGCGGGCACGGTGCGCACGGTGAAGTCGCGCGCCCGCACCCGGTCCAGATCCGCCCAGGGCACCGGGAAGGACACCGTGACCCCAGGCCGGATCCGCGGGCTGTAGGCGGCGGCCACGGTGGCGCCGCCGGCCCGGGTGGAGTCGATGAACACCTTGCCGTCCCGGTCGTCGCGGATGAACGCCGTGGTGGCCAGGGCCGGGTCCAGCTGCGCGGCGCGGACCCCGATGGCGCGGGTGGCCGCCGCCACCTCGAACGTGGCCGCCGCCCCGTCCAGCGGGACGAAGATGTGCACGCCCTTGGACCCGCTGGTCTTCACCGCGCCGGCCAGCCCGAGGTCGGCCAGGGCCTGCCGGACCAGCTGGGCAGTTCCGGCCGCCGGGCCGAACGCGTCGCCTTCGGGCGGGTCGATGTCCAGGATCAGGTGGGTCGGCCGGTCCTCGTGGCCGACCAGGGCCAGACCCGGGTGGTACTCGATAGCCCGCTGGTTGGCAAACCAGAGCAGCGTCCGCCGGTCGTTGACCAGCGGGTAGGAGATGGTCCGCTTCGACGCGTCCGCCCACACCCGCGCTGTCCGGACCCACTCCGGCGCGTACCGGGGCAGGTTCTTCTGCATGAACGGGTCCTGGCCGGGCCGGACCCTGATCACCGACAGCGGGCGGTCGCGCAGCACCGGGAGGATGCGGTCCCGCACCGCATCCAGGTAGTCCACCAGGTCGCGCTTGGTCGCTCCGGCTTCGCCGAAGAGCGGCTGGTCCAGGTTGGTCAGCTTTACGCCGTCGCGTTCGCTGTCCTCGCTCATCGGTTCAGCTTCGCACCGATCCGGTCCCGGGGCCAAGGAGCGGAGCGGAGCGCAGCGGCGGTCGTAGGCGCCATCACACCGGTCAGAACCGGGGTAATGGCGCCATCACCGCGGTTATTCGTGGCGCGAGGACCCGCGATCTGCGGGGCCCGTGATCGGCGGGGAGGGAGACAAGGCAAAATGGGGGCATGTCGCCTATTCAGCGTCAGCCGGCCGGGCTATGACGTTCACGAGGGGATTCCACGGGCGCCGGGCCCGTGATCCGCGGCTGCCCCCGGGCCAGTACGACGTGGGCTCCGACTGGCCGGTGCTCACGGCCGAGGCCACCCCCAGCCTGCCCACCGCCACCTGGAACTTCAATGTCGAGGGGCTGGTCGAGCAGCCCGTCAAGTGGACCTGGGACGAGATCAGGGCGCTGCCGGGCTCGGACTTCGCCGGCGACATCCACTGCGTGACGACCTGGTCGAAGCTGGGTGTCTCATTCCACGGGGTATCCGTGGACACGCTGCTGGCGGCGGCCCGGCCGATGCCGTCGGCCAGCTATGTGCTGGCTATCTCCCACACTGGGTACACCACCAACCTGCCGCTGGCCGACGTGACGGGCGGAAAGGCGTGGGTGGCCTGGGATTACGAGGGCCAGCCGCTGCCCCGGGAACACGGCGGGCCGGCCCGGCTGCTGGTGCCCCACCTGTACTTCTGGAAGAGCGCCAAGTGGGTCTCCGGACTCAGGCTGCTCGATCACGACGAACCGGGCTTCTGGGAGCGCAACGGCTATCACGACCGGGGCGATCCGTGGAAAGAGCAGCGTTACCAGGGAGACTGACCGGTGCCGTGACAGAACAACTCAGCGGCGCGGGGGAAGCCGGTTCGTTCCCCAGGCCGGGCAAGTGGCAGATGGCCAAGGTCACCGAGATCCGCCGGGAGACGCCGAACGCCAAGACGTTCCGGCTCGACCTGCCGGAGCGGACCGCGTTCGTGGCCGGGCAGCACTTCATCGTCCGGCTGACGGCACCCGACGGGTACACCGCGCAGCGGTCGTACTCGGTGGCCTCCGCGCCGGACGGCTCCGGCACGATCGAGCTCACCGTGGAACGGCTGCCGGACGGCGAGGTGTCGTCGTTCCTGCACGACGTGGTCATGGTGGGGGACGACCTCGAAGTGCGCGGCCCGATCGGCGGCTGGTTCATCTGGCGGGGGGACACCCCGGCCGTACTTGTCGGTGGCGGATCGGGTGTGGTGCCGCTGATGTCGATGCTGCGGCTGGCCCGGCAGCACGGTCAGGCGGACCTGGTGCGGCTGGTGGTATCGGTTCGCCGTCCGGGTGACCTGTACTACGCCACCGAGCTACCCGGCCCGCAGACGACAATCGTGTACACCCGGGCCACTCCCCCGTCCTGGCCGCGCCCAGCCGGCTGTCCGCGGCCGACCTGCAGGTGCCGCTGAACCCGGACGCGGCCGGGTTCATCTGCGGGTCGTCCGGGTTCGCCGATGCGGCCACGGCGGTGCTGCGGGACGGCGGGATGCCGGTGGACCGGATCCGGGTCGAGCGATTCGGCCCGACCGGCTGAGGCCTCCTAGAGGCCGAGCAGGGCCGCGAACCCGGCCACGGTGTCCAGCACATGCGGCGCACCGGCCTGGGCGAACTCCTCGCGGCTGGTGGAGCCGGTCAGCACGCCGGCCACGATCCCCGCGCCGGCGCGGAGGCCGGACTCAATGTCGCTAGGGGTGTCCCCGACCGTGGCCAGCTCAGCGACCGCGCCGCCGCCCAGCCGCAGCAGCGCGGTGAGCGGCAGGTCAGGCCAGGGCAGGCCCCGGCCAGCGTCGGCCGGCGACAAGGCCAGGTCGATCAGCGGGCGCCAGTCCAGTGCGTCCAGTACCGCATCCCGGGTGACCGGCGAGAACCCGGTCAGCAGGCAGACCTTGATGCCCGCGGCGCGCAGCGTGGCCAGCACGTCCACCGCCCCGGGCAGCGCCTCGACCGCACCGGCGCGGACGGCGGCCGCGTAGTGCTCCTCGAACGCCTGGTTGGCGGCGGGTCCCTCGTCACCGAGCAGCCGGCGGAAGACCTCGATCTTGGACTGCCCCATGGTGGCCTGGACGTCCGTCATGGCCTGGCCGTAGGCGTCCTCGGACAGGCCACGGCCGGAGATGGCGGACCGGAACGCATCCAGGACGACACCATCGTCGCGGACGGTCGTGCCCGCCATGTCCAGGCAGGCGATGGTGGGACTCACGCGAACGTCTCCTCGGCTATGGCCGGGGAGCACGTCATGCCGCGCCCGCCGGGCCCGGTGACCAGGACGACTCCCGGCTGAATCTGTGACCGGTGGTACAGCTCGTTGCCGGTCACCTGGCTGTAGACCCCGGCCCACCGGCGCTGGACGGGCGGCAGCGGCGAGCCGAGCAGCTGCTCGGCCCGTCCGCGCAGGTGATCGTAGGCGCCCTCGTCGACGTCGAACGTGAACGGCTCGTCGTACTCGTGCGTATCACCGATGGTCAGGCTGCCGTCGAGCCGCTGCACCAGCAGCAGCTGCGCCCGGGTGCGCGCCGCGACGGGGGGCTGCCGGCCGAGCCGGACCCGGCCCGGCAGGTCGAACGCCGGGTAGTAGCGCATCGAGTCGCCGTCGGCGATGGCCGTCGTCAGCCGGCTGCCGAACGGCTGGGTCTGCATCATCTGCAGCCGGACCCGGCGCAGTGGCGGCGCGGGGTAGGTGGCCAGATGCGGCCCGGCGACACCGGTGTACGCCGCCCCCGAGCAGACCACGACGAGATCGCCGTGATGCCACTCCCCGGTGTGGTCACGCACCCCGTAAGGCTCGGTGGCGACAGCCTCGCGGCCCGGCAGCCAGCGGTAGCCGCCCGCGCCGAGCAGGTGCGTGCGCAGCGCCGAAGGGACCGCACGCGGCTCGACGATGGCGTCCTGCGTGCACAGCAGCGCCCCGGCGATGGGCCCGCGCACGGCCGGGTTGACGCCGCGGGCCGCGGCGGGGTCCAGCAGTTCGTAACCGCGCAGGCCGGCGTCGGGCCGGGCGGACGCTTCCTTGAGCAGGCTCAGCTCGGTGTCGTCGGCGGCCAGGGTCAGCGAGCCGTGCGGGCGGAACCCCACGCCGGGCACGTCGGCTGCGATCTGCGCCCAGCGCTGGCGGGCCCGCCGGGCCAGGTCAAGCTCGGCGCCGCCCGCCCGGCCGCTGACCCAGACGAGCCCGAAATTCCGCACACTCGCGCCGCGAGCGTCCGGCTCGCGCTCCAGATGAACGACATCGAACCCGCGCCGGCGGGCTTCGACGGCGTGCATCGTGCCGAGCACCCCGCCACCGACCACGATCGCCCGGCCCGGGCCGGGAGCTGAATTCATCTCGGCGTCCTTCCGTCGTCAACCGCCGTCCGCCCCGCGGCCAGCGCGAACGGGAAGGGCGGGTAGCGGAGCGGAAAAACCGCTCGCCAGTCTGATCCGGCAAATGCGATCCAGTATAGTCATCTGTAAACTTGTATAGCCAAGTTTGCTGGAGGGACGGAGGCGAGGCAAGTGGCAGGCCCGGTAACGGCGACGGCACGCGGCGACCTGGAGATCGCGGGACCAGACGGCAACGCGCTGGAGCGTGAGGGGGTGGCGGCGTGAGTGCCGTCGACATCATCGCCGGCCTGTTCGCCGGGGAGGGGGCGCAGGACTACCTGGGCGAGGAGGTGAGCGTGGCGGCGCACATGCGGCAGGCCGGCGGCCTGGCCGAGGCCGCGGGCGCACCCGACGCGCAGGTGGCCGCCGCGCTGCTGCACGACGTCGGGCATGTCTGCGGTGGGACGGCCGGCGGCCCTGAGCTGATGGCGGGCACCGAAAACCACCACGGTGAGACGGGTGCGGCGTGGCTGGCGCAATGGTTCGACGAGAACGTCACCGAGCCGGTCCGGCTGCACGTGGCGGCCAAGCGCTACCTGTGCGCCGTGGTGCCGAACTACTTCAGCAAGCTGTCCGCCGCGTCGGTTAACACACTGTCGGTGCAGGGCGGCCCGATGAACGAGGAGGAGGCGGCCGGGTTCGAGACCCTGCCGCATGCGGGCGCGGCGGTGGCGGTGCGGCGCTGGGACGAGGCGGCCAAGGACTCTTCGGCCACCGGCCCGGACTTCGACCACTTCCGGCCCCTGCTGGCCAGCCTGATCCGGCGGCATTCCTTAACTAGGAGCAATGGGGCCGCTCAGGCCTCCGGGCCGGCCGGGGACGGCAGCCGGGACAGCGCGCTGACCGCGACGGAGTTGTGCACGGTGAAGGCGACGGCACTGCCCAGGTAGCGGTCCTCGGACCACTCCAGCGGCACACCGGACGGATCGGTGGTGCGGCGGCGCTCACGCAGCAGCGGCACCCGGGGACGGCAGCCGAGCAGCCGCGCGTCGCCGGCCGAGGCCGGCACCGAGTCGATGACGTGCTCGGCGTCGGCGAACACCACACCCAGCTCCTCCAGCCGCTCGTAGATCGACAGGTGGTCCGCGTCGATACCCGCGACCAGGGCCCCGACCCGGTCCGGGAACGCGGTGCGCTCGATCATCACCGGCTCGCCGGACAGCAGCCGGACCCGGGTCAGGTGGTAGATCACCGCACCGGGAGGCAGCCCGAGCTGCTCGTACTCCGACGGCTTGGCCTCCCGGCGGGTCAGGTCGATGACCCGGCCGGACGGGATCTGGCCGATGGCCCGGGCCCAGCGGGAGAAGCTCAGCAGCTCGCCGAAGCTCTGCAGCTGCGGACCGCCGAGGACGATGCGCCGGGCGCCGCGGCGCGAGGCGATCACCCCGTCGGCGCGCAGGGCGGCGAACGCCTGCCGGACGGTGCCGCGGGACACCGAGTAGCTCTCGGCCAGATCACTTTCGGAGGGAAGGCGGGTCCCGGGCGGGTAGCTGCCCGCCATGATGGCCGCGCGGAGATCGTCCGCGACCTTGCGGTAGAGCGACGTCCTAGCGGGGTCCACAGTGGCCCACACTAGCCGCCCCGGCCGGAGCTCAGCTGCTGTGGTGCGCGTCCCGGCCCACGGCCTGCTCGTACCCACGATCCTGGTGGCCACGGTCCTCGTGCCCAGGGTGCTGCCCGTGGCCGTGCTGCTCCTCGCGGTCGTGCCGGTGCGCGTGGGCCTGCTCCGACGTCTCGTGCGCGGGGTCGGGCAGGCCGGGCGTGCCGTCCAGCAGCGGGTCACCGGCGGCCACCGCGGGCGCGTCCGGGACCGCGACACTGTCGGTGATGGCATCCGAACCGAACCGGGCCTGCAGCATCCGGGCGAAGCGGTGCCCGACCCGCTGCATCGGCGCTTCGACGAAGTAGTAGCTCAGCGCGGCGGCGGCCAGCACGACCACGAGGATGCCCGCGGCCAGCAGTACCTGGATGGGGAACGGGTGCGGCCGGTCGAAGGCCGGGACCGTCCGGTAAGCGTTCAGCACGATGGGGTGCAGCATGTAGACCGAGTAGCTGACCAGGCCCAGCCAGGCCAGCGCGCGCGGGACCGTCCGGTGCCGCAGAGCCATGCCGATCGCGAACGTCGCCCCGGCCAGCAAGAGGCAGCTGATCCACTGCAGGTCGAACTGCCGCTGGTACGACCCGTACAGGTGCCACATCGTGCTGTGCCAGACTCCGGCCCCGATGGTCAGCGCGAACACGAGCACCGCGATGACGGCCGCCTTGCGCCGCCCGAACTCGCCCTGCTCGGCGCGGTACAGCATGGTGCCGGTGAACATCAGCGCCAGAATGGTCAGCCCGCTCCACTTGTACGGGTAGCTGGTGTTGAACAGGAGCAGGGTCAGGCCGGTAACCGCGGCCAGGGCACCGCCCACCATACGGGGGACCCGGCGTCCGCTGACGGCGAGCGCCAGGCCGATGAACAGGGCCGCGTCGGCGATCACCGCCACCCGGCGCGAGCCGATAGCATGGCTGAGCCCCTGCATCGGCAGGATGCCGCCGAGCGCGACGGCCCCGATCGCTGCCGTCAGCGCGTAGCCCCCGCTGTGCCGGTGCACCCGGAAGGTGAACAGCGCCGACAGCAGGAGATAGAAGACCATTTCAAAGGACAGGGTCCAGATGACGTTCGGCACGTTGGCGCCGTCCAGCATGTTGGACATCATGAACGGCAGTGAGTAGACCCACGTCTTCAGCTGGGTGTCCGCGCCGTGGATCGGGCCGAGCCCGGCTCTTCCAGGCCAGCAGCGAGATCCCGATGCCCAGGAGGTACAGCGGGTACAGGCGGAACGCGCGGCTGACCCAGAAACCGCGGACGCTGCCCTTGCGCTCCAGCGAGGCCGGGATGATGTAGCCGCTCACCAGGAAGAACACGAACACGCCGTACTGGCCGGCGTTGAACCACGGGTATACGTCGAGGCGGACGTGCTGCAGGACCAGAGTGCTGCCGTGATCGAACACGACGCACAGGGCCGCGAATCCGCGCAGCGCATCAAGCCATGCGAGCCGCCGACCTCTGGCGGGGGCTCGCACGGGCTCGGGAGGCGTTGGCTCGCTCACCAACGCTGCGGGGGCACTGGACACGCGAACCGACGTTACCCGACATGCCGCGCCCAATAGTGGAAAACGCGGCGTATGGGGTAGGAGAATGCCGAACCCTAGCGCGGCCGCCACCCGCCGGCACGGTGCACCGTGAGCGCCCGGGCCGGGGCACAGGTCCGCGGTAAGACGCCCGGCTCCGAAGCGGCCGGCGGCTCGGCGGGGACCCGGCGGGCGCGGCGGGTCCGCTTGGCCTGCGCGGCGGCGTAGGTGCGCTCCAGGGCGGCTTCGGTGGTCGGCAGGTCGCGCTGGGCGAGCACGACGAAGAGGCAGTCGACCACGGTGAGCTGCGCGATGCGGCTCGTCATCGCGCCGGAGCGGAACGCCGTTTCCCGGGCCGCGGTGAGCAGGACGAAGTCGGCAGCCTCGGTAATCGGCGACCACGGGAAGTTCGTCACGGCGACCGTCGTGGCCGCGTTGCGGCGCGCTTCGCGCAGCGCGTCGATCGTGTCCACCGTCGTCCCGGTGTGCGACAGGCCGACGGCCACGTCACCGCCGACGCGCAGCGTCGCGGAGGTGATCGCCATGTGCGGATCCGGCCAGGCGAACGCCGGACGGCCGATGCGCTGCAGCTTCTGCTGCAGGTCGAGCGACACGTAACCGCTGGCCCCCACGCCGTAGATGTCGATACGGTTCGCGGTGGCCAGTGCGTCGACGACGTTGACCAGCACGGCGACGTCGAGATGGTTCGCCGTCTCGGTGACGGCCATGGCGTCCGCGTAGGCGATCTTCCTGGCGATCAGCGCGGCGTCGTCCCCCGGGCTGATGTCGTGGGAGGCCGCCGCCACCGCGCCCGCGTCGCCGTGCGCCACCGCCGCGGCCAGCGCCAGCCGCAGCTCCGGGTAGCCGCGCAGCCCGACCGCGCGGCAGAACCGCACCACCGTGGTCGCCGAGGTGCCACAGGCGCGGGAGAGCTCCGAGATCGACTGGCGGGCGGCCCCGCCAGGATCGTCGAGCACCGCCTGGCCGACCCGCCGTTCGACCGGCGCCAGGTTGGGCAGCAGCGCGCGGATGGTGACCAGGATGCCGACGTCCATCCGGGGCTGCCCCGGCCCCGCGACGTCAGCATCCAGCCGGGTCATCACGTCTCCACAGGGCGGCTACGGCCGGCCCCGGCCGTAGCCGGGAAGTGATCATGTTAACGGCTGCCCCCGTCGGCGCAGTTCTCGTTGAAAATGCCCTAAATCGTCTGTGCAGATGCACAGTGCATTATGGCCCATCCGCGCATTATGACCCATCCGCCCGGTCAGCGGGAGGGCCGGCCCCGTGGCCCGTGGAAACGGGCGGCGCCGGCCGGCGACCGGGGCCGCTGGCGGGCGGCCCCGGTCGCCGGGGGCGGGCCGCGGCCTCATACGGGCGGGTATGGCCGCGGCCTTCCTCGGGCAGCGGACTGGATATGTACGAGCCGCCCGAGGAGGTCAGGTCAGACGCAACCTGGTTGCGTCTTTCTTTCTCCTACGGATCGCAGGGCGGGTCTGGCCGGGCCGAACCGGCTACGTAAGACTTCGGTAATGAATGTGGGCTGGGCGGCCGGTCCAGAGAGCAGGCCTGCGGGGGCTGCCCGCGGCCGGGAGGGACGGTTCAGATGGCCAGAAGCTACCGGCTCGGGCCGACCCGCCGAGCGGTCAACGGGCTGTTCACGGTGCTCATCCAGAACGGGATCGGCGGGCGCAATAACTACCTCCTCACCACGACGGGACGCAAGACCGGCCGGAAGCGGACCACGCCGGTCACGCTGCTCGAGAACCCGGGAGAACGCTGGCTGGTGTCGCCGTACGGGAATGTGGGCTGGGTGTACAACGTGCGGGACCAGCCGGAGGTCTCGCTCAGCCGGGCGGGCCGCGCCGAGTCGCTGCGCGCGGAAGAGGCCGGGCCCGAGGTGGCGGGGCGCATTCTGAAGCAGTACGTCTGCACCGTGCCGGTGACCGCGCCGTTCTTCGACGCGAAGTTCGCCGATCCGGTGGAGCGATTCGCCCAGGAGGCGGACCGGCACCCGGTGTTCCGGCTGATCGGCAAGGACCGCTAGCGCAGGCCTTCGGCCAGCGGGCCGAGGGACAGCGCTGGCAGGAACGTGAGAAACACCAGGACGAGCGCCACGCCCAGGGCCAGCGACACGAACATGGGGCCGTCCGTGCGCAGCGAGCCCGCGGTGATCGCCGCCGGCCGCTGCCGGGCGAGGCTCCCGGCCAGGCCGAGGACGAACACCATGGGGACGTAGCGGCCCAGCAGCATGACGAGCGCGAGCGCGTTGTTGTAAAACGCCGTGTTGCCGGACAGCCCGCCGAACGCAGAGCCGTTGCTGTTGGCCGTGCTGGTGAAGGCGTAGACGATCTCGGAAAGTCCGTGCGCCCCCGGATTGCCGATCGAGGCCCGCGGCGGCGTCTCCTCGGGCGGACCGTGCCCGGTATTCTAAGTCGGGGCAGAGGCGGTCGCGATGCGCCGTTTCGACCCGGACGTGTGCCTGGACTACGTGACGGATCACGGGCTGACGTTCCTCATCGGCGCGCCGACCAACCTGGTCATGCTCGCTGACGCGCAGGAGAAGCGGCCACGCGACCTATCCTCGCTGCGAGGCATCGTGACCATGGGGGCACCGCTGGAGCGGCAGGCCTGCCTGCGCTTCCAGCGGGTGCTCACGCCGCGCATCTTCAACGGCTACGGCACCACCGAGGCCTTCTGGAACACGTTCCTGCGCCCGGCGGACCTGCCTGAGCACGCCGGATCGGCCGGGCGCGCCTGCACCGACGACGACGTCGCGGTGGTGCGGGCCACCGATGACGGCATGACCCTGGTCGCGCGCGACGGCGCGGAGATCGGCGAGGTGATCGTGCGATCGGTCAAGTCCGGTTACGCCTACGTCAACAACCTGGGCGAGCAGGCGCAGCGCTTCCGCGGCGGCTGGCTGTACACCGGCGACCTGGCCACCTGGGACGCCGGGGAGTACGTGACGATCGTGGGCCGCAAGGACGACATGATCATCTCGGGCGGCGAGAACGTGCACCCCACTCAGGTCGAGGAGGTGCTGAACGAGCACCCGGCCGTCCGGGACTCGGCCGTGGTGGGCCTGCCCGATCCACGCTGGGGTGAGCTGGTGGTGGCCTACGTGGTGCCAGACGACGACAGCCTGACCGCGGCAGAGTGCGAGAAGCACTGCCAGACGCATCCCATGCTGGCTGGCTACAAGCGGCCCCGCGCTTACCGGTTCGTGGCCGAGCTACCGCTCACGGCGACCGGCAAGAAGATGCATTACCAGGTGCGGGATATGGCCGTTGCCGATGGCGAGGCGGGGCTGCTCATCCGTCCGTAACCGTGCGGCCCAGCACCGTGCGGCCCAGCACCGTGCGGCACGGCTCAGGAAGCCGCCGTCCGGGAAGACATCTGGCTGGGCCGGCGCTGCGGCGGGGCTGGCGCCGCGGCCGGGCAGGCGACCTCGGCCCACACAGTCCGGCCGCGGGAGTCACCGCGGACCCCCCAGGTCTGGGCGAGGGCCTGGACGATAACCAGCCCGCGGCCGCAGTCGCTCATCGGGTCGTCGCTGGGCTGCGGGGCGCCCGGGCCGCCCTCGTCGGTCACAGCGATCCCGGCCACGTCGCCGTGACAGGCCACCTCCACGGTGAACCAGCCACTCTGCCCGCTGGCTGTGTGCTGGATGGCGTTGGTCGCCAGCTCGACCGCCACCGAGGTGAGGTCGTCGCGCTCCAGGCCGTCCGGGAGGAGGGCGGCCAGCCAGCGCCGCAACTGGCGGACCTCGCTCTGCTGACCACGGAAGAGCCGCTGCGACCGGCCAGAAGTGTCCGGACGCGAGCTGGCGGGCAGGTCGCGAGGTGCGGAGCCACGGGCGTGAACCATTCGTCACCCCTTACGGCAATGATCCGCACGAACCGAAGCCAGCACTAACCGATCTTCCAGGCTGTTCCTGTTCATTGGTGCCCCAAAGTATGGATTCGTATACACAACGACGCAACGGCTACCGACGCACTTGCATACGCGCACTTGCGTTAAGGACTTGTCTGACATGCGCCCTATGTTCGGAATCGCCCCTCTGCCTCATATATACCGGTCAGAAGCGGTCCTGCGGGGCGGGAACCTTCTTAGTATCGAGCCGCTGCTGTCCAGGCGCAAGTGTCTTGGATGAAATTGCACCATAGCAAGTGTCCCCGCCATGCGGCCCTCGCGAACGCCAGCAACGGGCGCGCGGCCGTACGCCTGGTGCCCCGGACGGCCACGGCGGTCCGGCCGACGACACGTCGGCGCAAATGTGAAAGAGGAATGGCCTGGTGGGCTCCGGCCCGGGAAGCGCCGGGAGCCGACGGGCGGCGAACCGGCTAGGAACGCCGCCCGGGCCCGGCCGGGAGCCGACCGGCCGCGACCCGGCTAGGAACGCCGCCCGGGCCCGGCCGGGAGCCGACCGGCCGCGACCCGGCTAGGAACGCCGCCCGGGCCCGGCCGGTGCGGCCGGGACGACCAGGACGGCTATCGGCCGGCGGCAGTGCGGGCAGGCCTCCATGGTGACCAGTGATTCAGCCGGATCCCCAGCAGCAGGCTGGCGGCGATGATTCTCGGGCGGCGCCGGGCGCACCGCCTGGAACCCGGCCGACGCGTGCTCTTCGCGGGCCAGCTGCTCCGTGCTGCGGGCGCGCTGGCGCAGCCCTGCGGCGGCGCTCTCAACCCGGTCGTAGGACGCGACGAGGTGGCTGTCCGCCTTCAGCAGCTCGTCGCACCGCAGCCAGAACTCCCGGCGGAGCCGATGGCGGCCCAGCTCGGCGTCCGACAGCGTGCTGCGCGAATAACCGGTCAGCGGGGCCAGATCCCACTGGCTGAGACCGGCCCGGTTCCGCATCGCGGCCAGCTGGCGGCCCAGGGCGCGCCGCAGCTGCGTCACGGTCTCGGCACCGGGAGCGTCCGGGCTGGTGGCGGTGCTGGCGTTCGCGGGCATCTCAGCTCCCTACCGGGTTCGTCATGGCGGTGATGTTGAAGCGGGTATTGAGCTGGCCGAAACTCTGCATCAAGTCGGGGACCCGCTGCAGGCGGGCCGCGTCGACGCCGGTCGGGAAGTCCCCCAGGGCCATGATCGCCACGGTCTGCCCGCTGATCGACGCGTACTTCTGCAGCACGCTCTGCACGAGCGGCCGGTCGGTGTCGGCCAGGGCCTGGCCACGGTCGATGGCCCGGGCGACCGCCGCTGCGGTCTTCGGGTACCGCTGGCACCAGCGGACCGTCGCGACGTAGCCGTCGATCGCGAAATTCTGGGTCGCACCGTCGTTGACGTCGATGAGATTCTCCGCGCCGGCCTGCACCTCAGCCTCGCTCAGGTATGGCTCGGCCTCGTAGGCGGCGTCGATCCGGTGCGCCTCGAGAGCGGCCGGCATGACCGGGAAGGGCATCGCCACCAGGTGCACCTTCGAGGGAGGCACCCCCACGGACTCAAGCGTCGAGGACACCAGCAGCGCCGCGATGCTGTCGGGAGCGTTCACCGCGATCGTCCGGCCGGCCAACTGCCGGGCGGAGGTGATGCCCGAACTGGGCAGGACCAGGATCTCGTCGACGTTCGGCGCGCCAGCATATCCGTCGGCCAGGATGTGGAATTTCCCGGCCCCGTGCACCTGCGCCTCGATAAATCCGGGGTAGGCCCCATTGAGGACGTCGATGCTGCCGTTGAGCAGGTCCGACGTGACCGTCGCGTCGGACCCCACGCTGACGATCTTCACGTTCAGGCCCGCCTGCCGGAAGAATCCTTCGTGCTGTGCGACGTACAACCCGGCCGCCGACGCGGTGGGAACGGTGGCAATGACCAGGTTGGGCTTTTCGGCCGAAGGCGATCCTGCCGTCGCCTGGGACGCGCATCCGGCACTCGCCAGCACAGTCAGGGCAGCGATCAATACGGCCACTTGCCGGTATCTGGGCCGCTTCGTCAATATCCGCGACAACTTAGACATGGGAGAAACAATCAGCTGCCGACACACATGCCGGAAAGCGCCGGCACGAACCTCGGCAGACCGAATACGCAGCGTAACCACTGCTGAAAATTGGACTCGCAAAAAAGACGTTCAAATTTGCGTCAGAAACGCATTAATATCACCGATGGTATTGGTGACGCCAGTGCTGGGGGGCCACCTGGCGGATCAGGGCTGACCAGGCGAACCCGGTGGACCGCCCGCGTGTTATTGGTGACGCCAGTACTTGGCGGCCACCTGGCGGACCAGGGCTGACCAGGCGAACCCGGTGGACCGCCCGCGTGTTATTGGTGACGCCAGTACTTGGCGGCCACCTGGCGGACCAGGGCTGACCAGGCGAACCCGGTGGACCGCCCGCGTGTTATTGGTGACGCCAGTACTTGGCGGCCACCTGGCGGATCAGGGCTGACCGGGCGAATCTGGTGGACCGCCCACGGTCGGCGGCGTGGCCACAATGAGGACCGTGACGGGCTGATGGCAGTGCGGGCACCGCTCCGCTACCGCCAGCGTGGACGGGTCAGCCAGCGCCCCCCGAGCCGTGGCTGCGTCGGCCGGGACGGCGCAGCCCCAGGTGATGCCGTCCTCGGCGACGGCTTCCGGGTCGGGAACCGTCCCAGCCAGAACGTCCGGGGTAAGAGCCTGCGGGACGGCGGAACCGGCTGCGGCGCCGCCGGCCCGCTCCGCGGCGGCGCGGGCATGCAGCAGGGACTGGAGCCGCCGCGACGCCTGCTCCTCCCGCGCCGCCTGGGCCCGGCTGCGCGCGCGACGGCGCACCTCCATCGCCTGCGCTTCGATCTGGTCGTAGGCCGCGATCAGCATTCCGCCCGACGCCAGGGCTTCGTCACAGCGCTCCCAGAACTCGCGGCGTAGCCGGTGCCGCCCGAGTTCAGCATCAGAAAGCGTGCTGCGCGAGTATCCGGTCAGCGGCGCGAACTCCCACTGGCTGAAGCCCGAACGGCTGCGCAGCGCCGCCAGCCGCGGCCCAGGGCACGGCGCTGCTCCCACACGTGTTCGGAGTGCGGCCGTCCGGAATCCAGGCCCCGTCCCGGGTCTGCGCCGCGCACAGAATCATTCGGCAGAGCGGAGCGGCCGGGGTGATGCCCGGCCGGCCTCGCCTCCATCCTGTGGCGCATCTCCGGCGGTACAGGGTGAGCGGCGTGCGGTGGCCTGCCAGTTCGGGCGTGCGATCGCGGCAAAGTCATGGGCCCTCCGGTTGAAGGTGCGCGACGCAAATGCGCAAGCAGGAAATATGGTATACGGGTGATCGGTACGTCACTCCCCGCTTTAGGAATTTTCTTCCTTCTGCGTCCTTTGGGGGCGGCGGCATACCTGGCCAGCACCCAAAAAGCGGTGCAACCGGCTATTCGTCGCCGTGCACGACCTGGCCGCCAGCGATGGTCAGGTCGACCTGGGCGCTGCCGATCTCCGCCGCGGGGATGGCGAGAATGTCCCGGTCGAGCACCGCGATGTCGGCCAGGTGGCCGGGCCGGAGCGAGCCGAGGTCCGCCTCGCGGTGGTTGACGTACGCGACCCCGGCGGTGAACGCGGTCAGCGCCTGCGCGACGGTGACGCCCTCGTCCGGCAGGAACGGCCGGTCCGTCTCGGCCGTGCCGGGCCGGCCCAGCCGCGGCGAGAGCCGCCGGTTGACCGCTACGTGGATCTCCTGCAGCGGGTCCGCGCTCGAGACCGGCCAGTCGCTGCCGAACGCGAGCCGGGTACCGCGGCGGGCGAGCGTGCCGATCCGGTACTGCCAGCCGGCCCGTTCCGGGCCGACGACCGGTAGCGTCAGGTCGTCCATCTGCGGGTCGTGGCACGCCCACAACGGCTGGAAGTTGGCCACCGCGCCGAGGTCACCGAACCGGTCCAGGTCAGCCGGGCGGATGAACTGCAGGTGGGCCAGATGGTGCCGGAGATCGGTGCTGGGCCCAGCGCCGGCCAGCGCGTCGAGGGCGACATGCACGGCCCGGTCCCCCAGCGCGTGGAAATGAACCTGAAAGCCTTCCTGGCTCAGCAGGCGGACGGCCTCGGCGACTTCCTCCGGCGGGACGAACAGGCGGCCGCGGTGGTCGCGGGCGGCGGGCTGGCCAGAGTAAGGCTCGGTCATCGCCGCGGTCAGCGTCTCGCACACCCCATCCAGCATGATCTTGACGGAAGTGGCACGGAACCGCCCGGACGCCGCCTGCTCACGCCGGCCGAGCAGGTCGGCGATCTGGCCGAGGCCACGGGTCCGGTCCCACCACAGGGCGCCGTTGACGTGCGCGGTCAGCCAGCCCTCGGCCGCGGCCGCGCGGTAGGTGGCGAAGCCGTCGGGAATGCCGATGTCCGGGGCCGCACCGACGATGGCATCCTGCCAGTGCGTGACCCCCAGCGCGTGCAGATGACGCTGCCCCGCGCGCAGGCCGGCCGCCAGCTCGGCCGCGGACGGCTCCGGGGCGACCCGCGCGACCAGCCGCATCGCCCCGTCGTGCAGCGCGCCGGAGGGCTCACCCCGCTCGTCGCGCTCGATGCGGCCGTCCGCCGGGTCGGCGGTGTCCCGGGTCACCCCGGCCCGGGCCAGCGCCGCGCGGCTGACCCAGGCGCTGTGATGGTCCCGGTTCGGCAGGAAGACGGGCCGCCCCCCGGCCGCCGCCTCCAGATCAGTGGCCGAAGGGACGCCATCCGGAAATGCCTCCAGCCGCCAGCCGCCGCCGAGCACCCAGTCTCCCGGCTCCAGCGCGCGGGCATACCCGGCGATGACGTCGAGATACTCGGAGCGGGTGCGCTTACCCACCAGGTTGCACCGCAGGCTCTCCAGGCCGCCGCCGACGGGATGGACGTGCGCGTCGCCGAACGCGGGCAGGGCGAGCCGGCCCTTCAAGTCGATGATGCGCGTCCCTGGGCCAGCCAGCTCACGGGCCCCGGCGGAACTGGTCACCGCGGTGATCCGGCCGTCCGCCACGACGATCGCGTCCTGCCCGGCCCCCACTCCGTCCGGAGACCAAACCTGACCGTTGAGCAGCACCAGTGACCCCGCCATGCTCCCCGGTCCTCCTTTCCGGGCGCACCGGGCCCGGAAAGGATGCGATTCCCGCTGCGATCACCGCGCAAACGGCTCCAGGCGGCCCCTGGACCGCGTGGGCCTGGCTCCTCAGTCCTTGCCGCGGTGGGTGACGGCGTCGCGCAGCCTGTCCGCGGCGGCGACGGCGGGTCCCCCCGCCTTGAGGATGCCCGGCCGGGGCGGGATCTCCGGGTGCGGCCGGGTGGGGGCCAGGTCCTTGTCCCGGAGCAGCTGAGTACCGAGCTCGTCCGCCCCCGAGGGCGTCAGCGCCTCGCGGAGCGCCGGCCACACCTGCTCTTCCTCGTAGCCAATGTGGCGACGGCCGTCCCGGATGATGGTCTCGACCAGCTCGTCGAACGCGCCGTGATCGGGGCTGAGCTTGTCCAGCCGATCCAGGACGACCTTGGCCTCCTGCTCCTGGTTAGTTCCCTCGTCGGCCCACTGGTCGCCGTCCGGGACCGCATCTCGCACCGCCGGCCAGAAGTACTCCTCCTCGACCGCCTCGTGCTTGGACTCGGCGATGACGAGCTCCTGCACCCGCACCTTGCGTTCGTGCAGCTGGGCATCGGTGGCGCCAGTGGCCTTCGTCGGGCCGTTCTCCAGCTGGGCCAGCATCTGCTTGACCTGTTGGTGGTCCCGGCCGAGCACCGTGAATACGTCCGGCATGGCCATCCCCTTCCTGTTCCTGTGGCGTCCGGCACGAGCTGAGGGCCCGATACCCGCGGGCATCAGGCCAAACCTCGCGCTCCCGAAAAGCCGGGCCCGTGCGCGCTCGCTGCCCACGCGGTGGCCAGGCCGGCGTGATCTGCGGCACCGGCTCGATCGCGGTCGGGGCGTGGGCCGGGCGGACCAGCCGGGTGGGCGGCTTCGGACACGCTGGCCTCGTCTCCGGGTGATCATGGGGCTTTAGTTAATGATTTACCGATCGAGACCACGGCGGCAAGTACGGAACGGCGGCGATGCCGCACGGCGCCGGTCAGCCGAAGCACTGGCCCTCTGCCCGGTAGGTCGGCACGGGGCGGGTCGGGGTGCCGTCGTCGACCAGGTAGTAATCGAAGCTGACGTCGGCCGCCCTGTCCCGCCGCTCGTACTCCGACTGGTCCTACCGGGTCTTCACTACACTCCGGCGGGTTCGAGTCGATCGTGGCCGGGGTGGGCGGCCGGCCGCACTGGGGCAAGATGCACACCCTGGACGCTGGCCGCCTGCGCGAGCTCTACCCCCGTTTCGGCGACTTTATCCGGGTTCGTGCTGAGGCCGACCCGGCGGGGCGGTTTACTAATCCGTATCTGGACCGGGTCCTCGGGCCACCGCCGGGCCAGGCTGGTTGGGCCGGTTTGCCAGCGGACAGGCCCGGGTAAGCGCGAGAGCAGCCGCTGGACCGCCTACAAGCTGGACCGCCTACAAGGAGGTAACACACGTGGAGCTGACGTTCCTTCGCCCGCTGTATGAGCACGCGGGGAGCTTTGCTTCCGTCTACCTCAACACGTCGGGGACGGGTGCCGGCCCGGAGGCGCACGCGGTCGACGTCCGCTGGCGGGATATGCGCACCGAGATGGCGCAGGCCGGAGCCGACGCGGCCACGCTCGACGCGCTGGGCGAGGTGGTCACCGGCCCCGCCCGTACGGCCCTGGGCGCGGCGGCGTTCGGCCAGGGCGGGACGGCGCCACTGGCGGTGCGGCTGCCCGGGCCGCCGCTGCGGGAGGCGGGCCACTGGGCCCGGCTGCCGCACCTGCTGCCGCTGCTGATCCAGTCGCCGCCGCGGCGCCCGCACCTTCTGGTCAGCGCGACCAAGGCCGGCGGTGACGTGCTCGCGGTCCGCACCGCGGACGACGTCACCAAGGAACACATCGAGGGCACGGGCTGGCCCGTGCACAAAACCAGGTCGGGCGGCTCGGCGCAGCTGGAGCACCAGCGGGCCGCCGAGGATGCGTGGGAGACCAACGCCAAGGAGCTCGCGGACGCGGTGGTCAGCGCGGCCTCCGGCTCGGTCCCCGAGGCGATCATCGTGGCCGGCGACGTCCGGGCCCGCCAGCTGCTGGTGGAGAGGCTGCCCAAGAACCTGGCCAGCAAGGTGATCGTGATCGACCGCGAGCTGCCCGTCGGCTCCGACGAGCTGGCCGAGGCGGCGGATCAGGCGCTGAGCAACCTGGAGGACGCCGAGTGCCGGCGCAGGCTGGAGACCTACCACGACCAGCTCGGCGCGGGCGGGGCGGTCGAAGGCCTGGCCGAGACCGTGGCCGCGGTGCAGAACGGGCAGGTCGCCGAGCTGTTCCTGAGCGGCGACTACCTGGCCGACGACCCGGACACGCCCGGGCCGGCCTGGTCCGCGGCCCTGGCCTGGATCGGGCCCGCGCTGGACGACATCGGCCTGTCGGAGCAGGATCTGCGCGACCGCGGGGTGACCGAGGTGGCCCGGGACCGGATGGACGCCGCGCTGGTGCGGGCGGTGACCGGGACCGACGCCTGGCTGTTCATGGTGCCGGCCGGGGAGACCCCGCTGCGGGACGACATCGGCGCGCTGCTCCGCTACCCCGTCCCGGGGGCCTGAGGCAGGTAGCCGGGCGGGCGGGTCAGAGCCGGCGCAGGACGATGACCATGCGCCAGGCCTCCGGCGCGGACGGGCTGACCCCGTCCGAGAAGTCGCCGTAGCACGCGGCCACCGTGAAGCTGCCCGCCAGCCGGGCGGCCGCGGTGATCTCGGTCCGGGTCCAGAAGCGGTTGGGCACCACGTCGGTAAGGGTGCGCGAGCCTGCCGCGTCGCGGACGGTGACCCGGACGTGCTCCCGGGTCACCTGGGTGACCGGGTCGATGGCGTCGTCCGCGCCACCCCAGCGGACGTGTACCTGCCGCCCATCCACCTCGCGTGTCCCACTCGGAACTGGTTCGCGGCACCATGGTGAGGAAGTCGGCCGGGTGCGCGAGCTCGATGATGTACAGGCCGCCCGGGGCGATGTGAGCCGCCGCCGCTTTCAGGTGCGTCACCAGGTCGTCCAGCTCCATCAGGTGGCACAGCGAGTTCAGCATCGTGATGGCCAGGTCGAAGCGCGCGGGCAGGGTGAAGTCCCGCATGTCGGCGTGCACGACGTCCAGCCGGAGGCCGTCGCGCTGGGCCTTGTCGCGGGCCCGGGCGCACATCGCCGGGCTGAGGTCGAGCGCGGTCACGCTCGCCCCGCGCCGGGCCAGCTCCAGAGAGTGATCGGCGGGGCCGGCCGCGAACTCCAGCACCGAGCCCGGGACCGTCCCGGCACCGCCCGCGCCCGCCCCCGCCAGGTCGCTGTGCCGCGCGAACCAGCGTTCCAGGGCGTCGACCTCGCTGAGGACGTCGCGGTAGGCGCAGGCAAGCTCGTACATCTCCGGCTCGTCGTAGATTCCCGTCACCCGGTCATTGTGCCGGAAAGCCCGGCCCGGGCTGGAACCCCCGTCTAGCCGCCCGGGGTGTTCCTGCGGCAAACTGGCCGCATGATGACCGAGGCCCAGGCCCTCAACGCGCTGGCGAGAGAGGACCCTGAGGCGGCCGACGAAGCTAAGGCCGCGCTCAGCTGGCTCACCAACGGTGCGGGCCTGCAGAGCGTCTCGCAGCTCAAGCTGCAGGAATTCGTCTGGTACGCGCTACCGGTCAAATGGCCGATGACCACCGGCGAGCTCATCGCGGTCACCCACGCCCTGGGCCGGCTGTTCTCCATGGTCGGCATGGAGCGCTACGCCGAGGTATGCCTGTGCGGCAGCACCGAGAAGATCCTCACCGCCTACGCAGACGGGCACGAGGCGGGCATCGCCGCCTACGCCGAAGCAGTGGAGAACTCCAGCACCGCGCCGGCCGACACCGGGCTGCTGACCTGGGGATCAGTAATGGGCCCGGACGAGCGCGCCGCCTACGACGCGTGCGCCGCCGCGGTCGAGCTGGCCATCGCCTGCGACGAGCTGTCGCCCGGCAGCCGCGGCTGGCGGCCCCGGCGCGCGGCGCTGCTCGACCGCTGGATGACCATGCCCCCGTCGGCCCGGGACGGCCAGGCCGACGGGAACGAACCGGGCCGCGCGCACCCGGCGGGCGGCCGGCCGGGTGCGCGCGAGGGCCGCGGGCAGCCCGGGCGGCACCGGGCCGGGTCTCACCACCCCCCCGGGGCCAGCGGGACGTGGCTGGCCCGCATTCACACCGAACGGATGGACGCCTGGGCACACAGCCGCGCCGGCGAGCGCTGCCGGCTCGCGGCCACGGTGCTGCCCCGGCTGCTGGACGAGAACGGGCCGCCGGACGACGCGCTGCCCACGGTGAGCTGGCTGCTCGGGCACGCGGACGTGGGCCTGCGGCTCACCGCCCGGCACTACATCCCGCCCGCCCTGGTCACTGAGGCGGTGGACATGTTCGGCTGGCGCGAGCAGCTGGCTGGCGCGCTGCGGCAGGAACTCGACGTGTTCCCGCTGCACAGGCTGCGCGGGCTGGCCCAGGGCGAGATGGGCGCGATCCGGCGCAGCGGCCCCAGCCTGGTGCTGACCCGCACCGGGCGGCTGATGACCGAGGACCGTGAGCTCCAGTGGCGGATCGGCACGGCCGCGCTGATCGGCCCGGACGACGGCGCGCGCCCGGACTTCACCGTCGCGGTGCGCGAGGCGGGCCTGCTGTGCCTGCTGGTCAGCGGCCCGGCCGGGTACGAGGAACTGACCCGGCACCTGACCCGGATCCACGCCGAGGAGGGCTGGACCGCCCGCGGCGGCCTCAGCGACGCCGTCCAGTGCGAGATCCACGGGCTCCGGCACCGGCTGTGGGCGCTGCACCTGCTCTACACCGGCCGCGCGTCCCGGGAGCCACTCACGCTGACCGAGACCGGCGTGCATGCGGCCCTGGCCGCCCTGCGCACCCGCGCCCGCGGCCCACGACATCACGTAGGTCTCGCCTAACCGGCCCAGCACCGCTCCGGCCGCTGGGCACGGGCCCGCTTGACCACGATCTCCTCGTTGACCAGCCGGCTAGGCTAGATTGAGAATCTCCGAGAGACTATGGGGGTGCCATGGCAGCCGTACCGTCCGACGAGGAGTTCCTGGCCTACAACCAGGGCGTCATCGAGGAGTTTCGCGCCAATCACGGCGCTGTCAGCCAGCCGCCGTTCCCGGTCCTGCTCCTGACCACCACCGGGGCACGGACAGGGCGGCCATCAACCGTGCCGCTCGGGTTCGGGGTCGACGACAACGGACGGGTGTTCGTGGTGGCCTCCAAGGCGGGCGCGCCGAGGCATCCGGCCTGGTTCCACAACCTGCGGGCCAACCCGTCGGTGACAGTGGAACTCGGCGACAGGTCCTTTCCGGCCCGGGCTGTCGTGACGGCGGGAGAGGAGCGCGACCGGCTCTACCGCATGATTTCCGACGGTGCCTCCGAATACGAGAAGAACACCGACCGGATCTTCCCGATCATCGTGCTCGAAGGCGTCGCCGCCCCCGCCTCTGCGCGCTGACCCCCGCTGTTCCCGGGAGCGGTGGGTGACGAGGACGACGCGTCGGTCGCTTGCGGACCTGGTTGCCTTCCGACCCTCGCCGCTCAGCCGAACAGCGCCAGGCTAGCCCGGCCAGCCGCAATAGTTCTCGGCCAGGGTGGTGGCCGCGGCCCGGGACGCGATGACGTAGCGGAGCTGGGAGAGCTGGAGCTGCTCGTCCATCGCGTCCTGGCCGGGCGGCACGTGCAGATTCGAGGTCATCCACCAGGAGAAGTGGGTGGCGCGCCACACCCGGCTCAGGCAGGCCGCGGAGTAGGCCCCGGCGGGGCCGCCGTCGCCGTCGCGGATCAGCGCGACGAGCGCGTCGGCCAGCACGGCCACGTCGGCCAGGGCCAGGTTGAGGCCCTTGGCGCCGGTGGGCGGCACGATGTGCGCCGCGTCGCCGGCCAGGAACAGCCGCCCGGAGCGCATCGGGGCCGCGACGAAGCTGCGCATGGGGGCGACCGACTTCTCCAGGATGGGCCCCTCCTTGAGCTCCCACCCCGGTACCTCGAACCGGCGTCGCAGCTCGGCCCAGATCCGGTCGTCGGGCCAGATGGCGATGTCCTCGTCCGGCGGGACCTGCAGGTAGAGCCGGCTGATCTCCAGGCTGCGCATGGAGTGCAGGGCGAACCCATCGGCGTGCCGGCAGTAGATCAGCTCGTCAGTGGATGGCGGCACATCGGCCAGGATGCCGAGCCAGGCGTAGGGGTAGGCCCGCTCGGCTACGGTCACCAGCCCGGCCGGCATGGCGGGACGGCAGATGCCGTGGAACCCATCGCAGCCCGCGATCACGTCGCAGCTGACCTGGTGCCGCTGCCCGTCCGCGCCGGTGTAACGCAGCACGGGATGGTCGGTGCGGATCCCCTCGACTTCGGTGTCTGAGACGTCGAAGTGAAGCGCGGCTCCCGCCCGGGTCCGTTCACAAATTAGATCTTTGACGATCTCCGTCTGGGCGTAGATGGTCACCGACCGCCCGACCAGGTCCCGGAAGTCCAGGTGGTGGCGCTCCCCGGCGAACTGCAGGTAGATGCCGCCGTGCTCGAGGCCCGCGCGATCCAGCCGGTCGGCCAGCCCGGCGGCGCGCAGCAGCCGGACCGTGCGGTCCTCCAGCAGGCCGGCCCGCTGCCGGGCCTCGCAGTAGGCGCGGCTGCGGTTCTCCACCACCACCGAGTCAATCCCGGCCAGGGCGAGCAGGCGGGACAGCAGCAGCCCGGCCGGCCCCGCCCCGACGATGCCGACCTGAGTGCGCTCGCTGATCATCGGCGCCTAGAAGGGGTAGGGGGTGATGTCACCGCGAATCGTGACCCAGCGGGTCTCGGTGAAGGCGTCGAGGTTCGAGGTGCCGCCGAATCTGGCCCCGGTCCCGGAGGCGAGCAGGCCGCCGAAGGGAATGTTCGGCTCGTCGTCGACCGTCTGGTCGTTGATGTGCACAATGCCGGTAGGGATGCGCCGGGCCAGGTCCAGACCGTGCATGACGTCGCTGGTGAGGATGCCGAGGGAAAGACCGTATTCGCTGTCGGCGGCGAGCTTGGCCGCCTCGTCCGGGGTGGCGAACGGCACGACCGGGGCTACCGGGCCGAAGACCTCGCTGGCGTAGGCCGGCATCTGCGGCGCGACGTCGGCCAGCACGGTCGGCCGGTAGAACAGCCCTTCGAAGGTGCCGCCCGCGGCCAGCCGGGCCCCGGCGTCCACGCTGGCGGTGACCAGGCCGTGCACCTTGTCGCGCTGCCGCTCGTCGATGAGCGGCCCCAGCGCGACCTGCTCGGTGGCCGGGTTACCGACCGGGAGGTGGCTGGCCTTCTCGGCCAGGCGGCCGACGTAGTTGTCGTAGACGCCCTGCTGCACCAGGTGTCGTCCCGTGGTCATGCAGATCTGGCCCTGGTGCAGGAACGAGCCCCACGCGCCTGCCGAGACGGCGCGATCCAGGTCCGCGTCGTCCAGCACGATGAGCGCGGAGTTGCCGCCCAGCTCCAGGTGGACCCGCTTGAGATGGCGGCCGGCCAGCTCGCCGACCCGTCGGCCCGCGGCGGTGGACCCGGTGAACGAGATGACCCGGACCGCCGGTTCCTCGATAAGCGCCTCACCGATGCCGGCGCCGCCCGGCAGCACATGCAGCAGCCCCTCCGGCAGGCCCGCCTCCTCGAACACCCGGGCCAGCACGACGCCCCCGGACACGGCGGTGCGCGGGTCCGGCTTGAGGATGACCGCGTTGCCCAGGGCGAGGGCGGGCGCGACCGAGCGGATGGACAGGATCTGCGGGAAGTTGAACGGGGCGATCACCCCGGCCACCCCGGCCGGGATCCGCTCGGCGAAGCTCAGCCGGGGCTGCTCGCTGGGCAGCAGCTCGCCGTAGGGCCGCGACGGCAGCGTGGCTGCCTCGTAGATCTCCTGGGTGGCCACATGCGTCTCGAACTGCATGGCGGGCGGGATCTTGCCGTTCTCCCGGATCCCCACGGCTCGATGTCGGCGGCACTGGCCAGCCAGAGGTCGGCCGCCTTGCGCAGGATGGCGGACCGCTCGGTGTGCGGCCGGGCCGCCCAACCGGGCTGCGCGGCCGCGGCGACTCGCGCGGCGCGGGTCACGTCGGCGGGAGCGGCCATCCCGATCCGGCCGATCTCCTGTCCGGTCGCGGGCTCGGTGACCGGGGCGTCGCCGCCGCCGCCGGCGGTCCAGCCGCCGAGGAAGATTTTGCCCCGCCAGGCTGACTCGTCCATGAGTGCCATGACTGCTCCACAGGATGGTCCGGTTCCGGTCCGGGAACGGCCGGTCGGTGTACGTGCTGCTGGTGCCCGGGTGATCCGTTGTGCGTTGTACGAACGATAGTTCTGCAGGCGAAACTAGGGGGCGAGCGCGGGCCGTGTCAAAGGAACCGGCCGGAGATTTCCCTCACCCCGGGCGCGGCACGTATGTTCGTTCTGCTGTTCGCTGCGCGCACACCGCGGCCGCGGCGTATCCGGTTCCGCGCACGGTCTGGCTGGGTCAGGAGTCCTGTTGAGCGATGAGGGCGTACGCGACGCCGACTTCATCCAGTCGCTGGAGCGCGGCCTGTCGGTGATCCGCGCCTTCGACGCGGAGCACCCGAAGCTCAGCCTCAGCGAGGTCGCGGTCCGCACCGGCCTGAGCCGTGCCGCGGCCCGGCGCTTCCTGCACACTCTGGTGGGCCTGGGCTACATGCGGCTGGAGGGCAGCCAGTTCTCGCTGCGGCCGAAGATCCTGGAGCTCGGCTACGCCTACCTGTCGAGCCTGTCCCTGCCCGAGGTCGCGATGCCGCACCTGGAGCAGCTCGTGGAGAAGGTACGCGAGTCGTCGTCGGTGTCGCAGCTGGACGGGGACGACGTCGTTCTACATCGCCCGGGTCCCCACCCGGCGCATCATGACCGTGGCCATCAGCGTGGGCACCAGGTTCCCCGCCTACGCGACCTCGATGGGCCGGGTCCTGCTGGCCGACAAGCCGACGGACTGGCTGGACACCTACCTGTCGTCGACGAAGCTGCTGCCGCTGACCCCACACACGATCGCGGACCCGGCCGCACTGCGGGCGGAGCTGGGCCGGATCCGGGCGCAGGGCTGGGCACTGGTCGACCAGGAGCTGGAGGAGGGGCTGCGCTCGGTGGCGGCACCCATCCGGGACAGTGACGGCCGGGCGATCGCCGCGGTCAACGTCTCGACGCACGCCGGGCGGCGCACGGTCGCCGAGGTCGCCGAGGACCTGCTCGAACCGCTGCTGCAGACCGCGCGGGAGATAGAAACCGACCTGCGTCAGTCGGCGGGGCCGTCCGGCGCGCACCGGGCGCGGTAAGGACGCGGGCCCGGTACTCAGGGTTCAGGGCTCCGGGCTCAGGGCTCAGGGCTCAGGGCTCAGGGCTCAGGGCTCAGCTCAGGGCTCAGGGCTCAGGGCTCAGGGCTCAATGATCGGGATCATCGGGTCCCGGCTGGCGTCCGCGCCGGAGCCTGCCACACTTGAGCCGTGGAGACTCTGGTTATCGATCATCCGCTGATCACGCACAAACTGACCGCGCTGCGGGATGTGAGCACTGAGACCGCGACGTTCCGGCGGCTCACCGACGAGCTTGTCACCCTGCTGGCGTACGAGGCGACCCGGGAGATCCGAGTCCAGGCCGTCACCGTGCAGACCCCGCTCGGCGCGGCGTCCGGGGTCAAGCTGGACAGCCCGCCGCCGCTGATCGTGCCCGTACTGCGGGCCGGCATCGGCATGCTCGACGGCATGATCCGGCTCCTGCCGATGGCCGACGTCGGCTTCGTGGGGCTGGTCCGCGACGAGGAGTCTCTGGTCGCTTCCACGTACGCGGACCGGCTGCCGGCCGACCTTACCGGCCGCGAGGCCTTCGTGCTGGACCCCATGCTCGCCACCGGCGGCACGCTGCAGACCGTGATCGCCATGCTGGCCGCGCGGGGCGTCACGTCCGTCACGGCGGTGGCCCTGCTCGCGGCGCCGGAGGGACTGAAGCGGCTGGAGGAAGCGTTCCCCGGCGACCGGCCGGCCGTGGTGCGGGTGGTCACCGCGGCGGTGGACGAGCGGCTGGACTCGCGCGGCTACATCTACCCCGGGCTGGGTGACGCCGGAGACCGGCTGTTCGGCGAGGTCTGAGCGGTGCTGGCCCAGGGGCCCCGGCGCGCTGCGTTGCTGCGGCGCCGCCTGATAGGCGCCGGTATTCCGCACGTAAGTTTAAGCTTCCTGCGCAAACGCCGGTCCCACCCGGCGCCTGCCCGGTAACCCGGATGACAGCTGAACCCGGCGGCGCCGCCACCCACGATCGGCCCGCGCCCGCATCGCTCACCATCGCCTCTGGCGTGCGCAGTGCCCTGACCCCCGCAAGCAGGTGCCCCTGGTGCTGCCGTGAGTCCTGAGCCATTTTCCGCGCCGCCGTAACCGGCGTCCCGCCCGGTACCTCACTTACGAGGTGCATTCTCAGGGGGGATATTCGCTGAAGATGCTCCCCGTAGGCATTGGTGCCCCGGCCGGGGCACCTCCAGCGTCACAGCAGACCCAGCGCGGCTCAGCCGCCCCCGATCACGCCCGACGTTAGAACTCAAGCCCGCAGCAGCTGCGGAAAACCGGCGCCGATCATGAATGGACCGGGTGGCGCCGCTCAGATGAGCCTCAGTCGAGGCCGAGGAGGACGGTCAGGCCGACGGTCAGGCCGGGCGGGAGCGAGCTGATCTGGCGGACGGCGAGCAGGACCCCGGGCATGAACGAGGCGCGGTCCAGCGAGTCATGCCGGATGGTCAGCGTCTCGCCGTGGCCGCCCAGCAGGACCTCCTGGTGGGCGACGAGGCCGGCCACCCGGACCGAGTGGACGTGGATGTCGTCCACGACCGCCCCGCGGGCCCCGGGCAGGGCCGAGGCGGTGACGTCGGGCGGGGCGCCGAGCCCCGCGGCCTGGCGGGCATCGCTGATCATGGCGGCGGTCCGCAGCGCGGTGCCGGAGGGAGCGTCGGCCTTGGCGGCGTGGTGCAGTTCGATGACCTCAGCGGAGTCGAAGAAGCGGGCGGCCTGGGCGGCAAAGCGCATCATCAGGATGGCGCCGACGGAGAAGTTCGGCACGATGAGCACGCGGGGACCGGGCGCCTCGGCCAGCCAGCGGCGCACCTGGTCCAGCCGGTCCGCGCCGAAGCCGGAGGTCCCGACCACGGTGTCGAGGCCGTGGTCGATACACCACCGCAGGTTGTCCATGACCACCCCGGGATGGGTGAAGTCGACGAGAACATCGCACCGGGTCAGCACGTCGAGCGCGTCGCCGTCGTCGACGTCCGCGGCGATCGTGAGATCCTCGGTGCCGCTCACGGTCCGGCAGACCTCGCTGCCCATCCGGCCGCGTGAACCGAGCACACCCACCCTGATCATGGCGCTCACTTCCTCCCGGGTCAGTCACTGTCCCTATAGCTACCACCGATCCGCACTGCGGCGGGCGGGAAGACACGGGGTGGCCCGGGGCGGGCGCGGGCAGGGACGGACGCGTGCGTGCCCCCGCCGGGGCGGGCGCGGGCAGGGACGGACGCGTGCGTGCCCCCGCCGGGGCGGGGGCACACGTGGCCGATGTCAGCCGATGGCGCGAGCGAAGGAGCTGCCGTCGTCGAACGGGCCAACGACGGCCAGGGCCTTGGGGCGGCCCAGGACCTCGGCAGCGATCGCGCGGACGTCATCGTGGCTGACGCCCTCGATGGCGGCGAGCGTCTCGTCGACCGGCTCCAGCTTCGGATAGACCAGCTCGGACTTGCCGAGCCGGCTGATCCGCGAGGACGGGTCCTCCAGGCCGAGCACGATGGAGCCGCGCATCTGGCCCTTGCCTCGGTCCAGCTCAGCGTCGGTCAGGCCGCCGGAGATCAGTTTCTCCACCTCGCTGGTGCAGATGGCCAGCACTTCGTCGGCCTTGGACGGCAGGCAGCCGACGTAGATGCCCCACATCCCGGTGTCCGCGTGCTGGGAGGCGAAGCTGTAGACCGAGTAGGCCAGGCCCCGCTTCTCGCGAATCTCCTGGAACAGCCGGGAGGACATCCCGCCGCCGAGCGCCGCGTTGAGCACGCCCAGGGCGTACCGGCGGTCGTCGTTGCGGGACAGCCCCTCACAGCCGAGCACCAGGTTGGCCTGCTCGATCCCGCGTGAAACCAGGCGCAGGCCGGCGCCCGGGTTATGCCCCGGCTTCGCGTACTCGCCGCCCAGCCGGGGCGGGGCGGGCTCGACCTGCCCATGCAGCACATCGCCGAACGTCTGCCGGACCTGGTCCACGAGCTCGTCGTGATCCAGGCTGCCCGCCGCGGCCACGACGAGGTGCTCCGGGCCGTACTTGGCCCGGTAGTGCTCATAGATCTGGTCACGGGTGATTGCGTTGATCGACTCCACGGTGCCCAGGACAGGACGCCCGAGCGGGGTGTCGCCGAACAGGTGCGCGGCGAACACCTCGTGCACCGTGTCCGTCGGATCGTCGTCGTTCATGGCGATCTCTTCGAGCACGACGTTGCGCTCGGCGTCCACATCCTGCGGGCTGATCAGCGAGTTCGTGACCATGTTGGACAGGATGTCCGCGGCCAGCGGCAGGTCGGCGTCGAGCACCCGCGCGTAGTAGCAGGTGTACTCCTTCGTGGTGAAGGCGTTCATCTCGCCGCCGGCCGCGTCCATCTCCGAGGAGATCTCCAGCGCCGTCCGCCGCTTGGTGCCCTTGAAGAGCAGGTGCTCCAGGTAGTGCGTGGCGCCCTCGTGACGAACGTCCTCGTCCCGGGAACCGACGCCGACCCAGATACCGAGCGCGACGGACCGTACCGCCGGCAGGGACTCGGTGATGACCCGCAGCCCACCAGGAAGCACGGTCCGGCGCACGGTCGCGCCGTCAGCGGCCTGGCCCGCGTCGCCGCCGCTCACTGGTCGCGGTGCCCACGGCTGCGCTGCCGCGTCCGGTGCTGGCCGTCTCCGCCTCGGTCACCAGCGCGGTCGCCGCCCCGGTCGCCGCGGTCGGCCCGTTGCTCCCGCGGTGCGCGGTCCCCGTCAGCGTGGCCGGACAACCCGCCCGCCTCCCCTTCCCCCTGCTCTGCCGCCTCACGCTCGACGACCTCGACCGGCACCAGCGACAGCTTCCCCCGGTCGTCGATCTCGCGGATCTCGACCTGGATCTTGTCGCCGACCTTGATGACGTCGTCGATGTTCTCGATCCGCCGACCGCCGTGCAGCTTGCGGATCTGCGTGATGTGCAGCAGGCCGTCCTTGCCGGGCAGCAGCGAGATGAACGCCCCGAAGGTGGTGGTCTTCACCACCGTGCCGAGGAACCGCTCGCCGATCTCCGGCATGTGCGGGTTGGCGATGGCGTTGATCGCGTTGCGCGCCGCCTCCGCGGACGGGCCGTCGGTCGCACCGACGTAGATCGTGCCGTCGTCCTCGATCGTGATCTCGGCTCCGGTGTCGTCCTGGATCGAGTTGATCATCTTGCCCTTGGGGCCGATGACCTCACCGATCTTGTCCACCGGGACCTTGAGGGTGAGGATCCGCGGCGCGTACGGGCTCATCTCACCGGGGGCGGAGATCGCGCCCCGCATCACGTCCAGGATCGTCAGCCGCGCCGCGCGCGCCTGGGTCAGCGCGGACCCGAGCACCGAGGCGGGGATGCCGTCGAGCTTCGTGTCCAGCTGCAGCGCGGTGATCAGCTCCGGCGTGCCGGCGACCTTGAAGTCCATGTCGCCGAACGCGTCCTCGGCCCCGAGGATGTCGGTGAGCGTGACGTACTCCCCGCCCTCGTAAATGAGGCCCATCGCGATGCCGGCCACCATGTCCTTCAGCGGCACGCCCGCGTCCAGCAACGACATCGACGAGGCACAGACCGAGCCCATCGAGGTGGAGCCGTTGGAGCCGATCGCCTCGGACACCTGGCGGATGGCATACGGGAACTCCTCGCGCGTCGGCAGCACGGGCAGCAGGGCGCGCTCCGCGAGCGCACCGTGCCCGATCTCGCGGCGCTTGGGCGAGCCGACCCGGCCGGTCTCCCCGGTCGAGTAGGGCGGCATGTTGTAGTTGTGCATGTAGCGCTTGGTGCGCTCCGGGTTGAGCGTGTCGATCATCTGCTCCATGCGGAGCATGTTCAGGGTGGTCACGCCCAGCACCTGGGTCTCACCGCGCTGGAACAGCGCGGAGCCATGCACCCGGGGCAGTACGTGCGACTCCGCCGAGAGCTGGCGGATGTCGGCCAGGCCGCGGCCGTCGATGCGGACGCCGTCCCGGATGATCCGCTCCCGGACCAGCTTCTTGGTCAGCGCGCGGAAGGCCGCGCTGATCTCCTTCTCCCGGTCCTCGAAGCGGACGCTGAGCCGCTCCTTGGCCAGTGCCTTGACCCGGTCGGTCTCTGACTCGCGCTCCTGCTTGCCCGCGATGGTCAGCACCTTGGCCAGTTCGTCGGAGAACTCGCTGGCCAGCGCCTCGTAGATGTCGTCGGTGTAGTCCAGGAAGATCGGGAACTCCCGGGTCTCCTTGGCCGCCTGCGCGGCTATCTGCTGCTGGGTCTCGCACAGGATCTTGATGAACGGCTTGGCCGCGTCCAGGCCCTGGGCGACGATCTCCTCGGTCGGCGCGACGGCACCGGTGCCCTCGGTGGCCAGCAGGCCCAGCGTCTTGGGGGTCGACTCCGCCTCGACCATCATGATCGCGACGTCGCCGGTGTCGGTGACCCGGCCCGCGACGACCATGTCGAACGTGGCCTCTTCGAGCTGGGAGTGGTTCGGGAAGCCGACCCACTGGCCCTTGATCAGGGCCACCCGGACGCCGCCGATGGGGCCGGAGAACGGCAGCCCCGAAATCTGGGTCGACAGCGAGGCGGCATTGATCGCCACCACGTCGTACAGGTGATCGGGGTTCAGGGCCATGATCGTCTCGACGACCTGGACCTCGTTGCGCAGGCCCTTCACGAACGACGGGCGCAGCGGCCGGTCGATCAGGCGGCAGGTGAGGATGGCGTCCTCGGACGGCCGTCCCTCGCGGCGGAAGAACGAGCCGGGAATCCGGCCCACCGCGTACATCCGCTCTTCCACGTCCACGGTGAGCGGGAAGAAATCAAGGCCCTCGCGGGGCTGCTTGCCCGCGGTCGTCGCGGACAGGACCATCGTCTCGTCGTCCAGGTAGACGACGGCCGATCCGGCGGCCAGCTTGGCGAGCCTGCCCGTCTCGAACCGGAGCTTATGAATGCCGAACGAGCCGTTGTCGATAACGGCCTCGGCGCTGTACACACCCTCCACGGGTGAGACCTCCTTGCGGTGAATCCCGCACTGCCCGTCCCGTATGGCTGGGGGGAACGTCCCCCCGGGTCTCCCTGCGAAGGGCGCAGCCGGGGCGGGTAACCGCCCGGAACGTTAGGCCGGGCGTCACCTGCCGGGGGCTGCGGCCGGTCTTCGATTGAAGTCTTCGGCTCACTCCGCAAAGGGGCGGACCCGAAGACCACTACCGAGGACCGGCCCATCGCTCGGAACCGGGCCGCGGGATGTCTCTCTTTTAGCTTGTATGCAGTTGTGTGCGTGGGCTGGGCGGGCTGCCCCGCCCGGCATCGTCGGGCTTCAGGCAGGCCGTTACCGGCGCAGGCCCAGGCGCTCGATAAGCGCACGGTAGCGGCTGATGTCCGTCTTCGCCAGATACTTCAGCAGCCGCCTGCGGCGCCCCACGAGGAGCAGCAAGCCGCGGCGGCTGTGGTGGTCATGCTTGTGCACCTTGAGGTGCTCGGTGAGGTCGTTGATCCGGCGGGTCAGCAATGCGACCTGGACTTCCGGCGAACCGGTGTCACCCTCAGTGGTCGCGTGCTCCGCGATGATCTCCCTCGTGACGGCAGTGTCGAGCGGCACGTGGCTCCTTAAGATCAGGCTGTCGGTTTGGCCCGTCCCGGCGCCGTCCGCTGCGCGGCAGGACGCCATTCGGGGTATTTCAGTGCTGGGACCGCCGTTTTACGAAGGGCCCCGCGGCCATTGGCCGCCTGAGATCTCCGGGCCAGGCTGGTCCCTCGGGCCGCCGCATGAGGGTGCAGCAGACCCTGCCGGCGCAAGCCAGCAACGTTTCACAGTACCACGCGCCGCCGGGAGGTGCCCCGGGCGACCCGGACCGCTTCGCCTGTTAGTAGACAACCGGCCCTCCGGTCAGGGCCTCGCGTGGTGTTCCCGGTGAGGAGCTGGCGGGCTTCGGCCACGTCGCGGTGCATCTGCTCGATCCAGGGCCTCATCGGCACGGAGTCGAAGCGGGCTGTGCCGCGCAGCCGGGCCTCGAAGTCAATGGCCACGTGGGCGCCGTACAGGTCCAGGTCGTCGCGGTCCAGGGCGTAGGCCTCGACGGTCCGTTCGGCCTCACCGAACGTTGCGTTCGGCCCCACGGATATCGCGGCTGGCCAGCGGCCATCCTCCGCGCCGTCGGCGGTCAGGCTGAGCAGCCAGCCCGCGTAGATACCGTCCGCGGGGATCGCGGTATGCGGGGGGCACTCCAGGTTGGCGGTGGGGAAGCCGAGCGACCGGCCGCGCATGTGCCCGCGGACGACCACGCCTTCCACCCGGTGCGGGCGGCCGAGCGCCGCCGCGGCCAGCTTGACCTCACCGCCGGTCAGCCGCTCGCGGATGTAGGTCGAGGAGATCGTGACCTCGTCCGCGACGAGCAGCGGCACGCCCTCGGTGGTGTAGTCGTACTTCTCCCCCAGCTTGGCCAGCAGCGGCACGTCGCCGGCCGCGCGGTGGCCGAACCGGAAGTTTTCGCCCACCACGACCGCGGCCGCGTGCAGCCGGTCGACGAGCACGGTGCGCACGAACTCGTCCGGGCCGAGCTGGGAGAACTCGTAGGTGAAGGGCAGCATGCAAACGGCGTCCGCGCCCAGGCCGGCCAGCAGCTCGGCGCGCCGGCGCGCGGTGGACAGGAACGGCGGGTGCGAGCCCGGCCGCACCACCTCGTCCGGGTGCGGGTCGAAGGTGACCACGACGACCGGCAGCCGCCCACCGTCCGCGCCCTGGGCCCGCGAGCCAGCCGCCCCCGTCTCAGCCAGCTCGACGGCGCGGGCGACGATGCGCTGATGACCACGGTGCACGCCGTCGAACACGCCGATGGTGACGACGGACGCGTCCCAGTCTTCCGGCACCTCTTCCAGGCCGTACCAGCGGTGCACGCTCCGCTCCTTCCGGCGATCATCGGGTGGTTCCGCAGGGCGGCATGGCCCCCTGCTCCAAGCCTGCCATGCTCAGGCCGTTGGCTGGACCCGAGGGGCGATTCGTTCAGGGCACAAAGACGGCGAGCGGGCGGCCCTGGCCCTCTTCCTCGCGCATCAGCGCGATGAGCGCACCGTCCGGGCCGAAGACGGCGGCCGGCCCGGGGCCGACGGGCAGCACTGCGGCGGGCAGCCGGGCGCCGTGCGCGACCCGGCGGGCCTCATCCTCGGTCAGGTCCAGCCGCGGGAACGCGGCCGCAGCCGCCTCGGCCAGCGGCGTCACCGTGAAGTGCGCGGCCAGCTCGTCGAGCGTCCGCGCGGCCTCGATCCGGTAGGAACCGGACCGGACCCGGCGCAGCGCGGTCAGGTGGCCGCCCACCCCGAGCGCGGCGCCGAGGTCCCGGGCCAGGGCCCGGATGTAGGTGCCGCTGGAGCAGGTCACCGCCGCGTCCACGGCCAGCATCTCGCCGTCTCGGCGGATCGCGGTGATGTCGAACGAGGCCACCGTGACGGGCCGGGCCGCCAGCTCGGGGGCGGCCCCGGCACGGGTGAGCCGGTACGCCCGCTGGCCGCCCACCTTGATCGCGCTCACCCCGGGCGGCACCTGCTCGATGTCGCCGGTCAGCGGCACGACCGCGGCTTTGACCGCCGCCTCGGAGACGTCAGCGGCGCCCGTGGCCGAGATGACCGTGCCCTCGGCGTCGTCGGTGTCGGTGGCCTGGCCGAGCCGGATGGTAGCCAGGTAATCCTTGTCGGCCAGGGTCAGGTGACCCAGCAGCCGGGTGGCCTTCTCCACCCCGACGACCAGGACGCCGGTCGCCATCGGGTCGAGCGTGCCAGCGTGCCCGACCCGGCGGGTCCCCGCCAGCCGGCGGATCCGCGCCACAACGTCGTGCGAGGTCATCCCGGCGGGCTTGGCCACGATGACCAGCCCGCTGGCCGCAGTCATTCGTCCTCGTCGCCGGCCGGGTGCCGGTACGGGTCCGGGTCACCGGCGGGCACTGCGCCCTCCCGGACGCGGGCCAGATCCTCGTCGGCCTGGCGGGCCTTGTCGACCAGCTCCTCGATGTGCCGCACGTTGTCCGGTACCGCGTCGGCGACGAAGGCCAGCGAGGGGGTATGCCGCAGGCCGGTCTGCCGGCCGATCTCGGTGCGGATCACGCCGGTGGCGCTCTGCAGGGCGACGGCGGTCTCCGCCTGCTCCTCGGGCGAGCCGTAGACCGTGTAGAAGACGGTCGCCTCGCGTAGGTCGTTGGTCAGCCGGGCTTCGGTGACCGTGACGAAACCCAGCCTCGGGTCCTTGATGCGCATTTCCAGCATCTCGGCCACGATCTGGCTGATCCGGTCACCTAGCCGGCGTGCCCGGGCGGCATCCATGGTCCGTCACTCCTCTTCACTGAAAAGCCGCTGCCGGGCCGACAGCAGCTCGATTTCGGGGTGCCCCGCCACCGTACGCTCGCATTCGGTGAGCACCTCGGCCGCGTGCGCGGCGGTCGCCGACACCACGGCCACGCCGATCTCCGCCCTGCGGTGCAGGTCGAGGTGGCCCGTCTCGGCCACGGAGGCACCGGGGTAGCGCCGCCGCAGCTCCGCGACGAGCGGCCGGACGACGGACCGCTTCTGCTTCAGCGAGCGGACGTCGCCGAGCCGGACATCCAGGGTCAGCGCCGCTACGTACACGGCTACGAACGTAGCGCCTGGGCAGGCGGTCCGCAGGACGGGGGCCGCGGCGGCGGGCGCCCGGGCGGACCCGCCAGCGGGATCCGGAGCGGGATCCGGTGCGTGGACCGGAAGCGGAGCGGCCGGGGAGGCCGCCGCAGCGATCGCGGCGGCCTTCCCGGCCCAGGCCTTACGGCATCAGGCGCGGGGCTTCTCCCGCATCTCGTACGTCTCGATGACGTCCTCGATCTTGATGTCGTTGTAACCGATGCCGATACCGCACTCGAAGCCCTCGCGGACCTCGGTTGCGTCGTCCTTGAAGCGGCGCAGCGAGTCCACAGACAGATTCGCCGAGACGACCACGCCGTCGCGGATGAGGCGTGCCTTGCTGCCACGGTGGATCGTGCCCGACCGCACCAGGCAGCAGGCCACGTTGCCGATCCGCGGCACCCGGAAGACCTCGCGGACTTCCGCGGTGCCCAGCTGGGCCTCCTCGAACTCCGGCTTGAGCATGCCCTTGAGCGCGGCTTCCACTTCGTCGATCGCCTGGTAGATGACCGCGTAGTAGCGGATGTCCACGCCCTCGCGCTGAGCCAGCTCGCCCGCCCGGCCCGCAGGCCGGACGTTGAAGCCGATGATCACCGCTTCGGAGGCGATCGCCAGGTTGACGTCGTCCTGGGTGATCGCGCCGACACCGCGGCCGATCACGCGCAGGCCGACCTCTTCGCCGACGTCGATCTTGAGCAGCGCATCCTCCAGGGCCTCCACCGAACCGGAGACATCACCCTTGATGATGAGCAGCAGCTCTTCCCGCTCACCGGCCTTGAGCGCCGACTCGAGGTCCTCGAGCGTGACGCGCCGCCGCCGCTGGGCGAACTGGGCGCTGCGCTCGCGTGCCTCCCGGCGCTCGGCGATCTGCCGGGCCATCCGGTCGTCGGAGACGACGAGGAAGTTGTCCCCGGCGTCGGGGACGGCGGTCAGGCCGAGCACCTGCACCGGCCGGGACGGCGGCGCCTCGGACACCGGGTCGCCGTTCTCGTCGAGCATGGCCCGCACGTGGCCGAACGCCTCACCACAGACGATCGAGTCGCCGACGTGCAGCGTGCCGCGCTGCACCAGCACGGTCGCCACCGGGCCGCGGCCCTTGTCCAGGTGCGCCTCGATCGCGACACCCTGCCCGTCCTGCTCCGGGTTGGCCCGCAGGTCCAGTGAGGCGTCGGCGGTCAGCACGATCGCCTCGAGCAGGTTGGTGATCCCGATCCCCTTCGTGGCCGAAACGTCCACGAACTGGGTGTCGCCGCCGAACTCCTCGGCCACCAGGCCGTACTCGGTGAGCTGGGCCCGCACTCGGGAGGGGTCGGCCCCTTCCTTGTCGACCTTGTTCACCGCGACCACGATCGGCACGCCCGCGGCCTGCGCGTGGTTCAGCGCCTCCGTGGTCTGCGGCTTCACGCCGTCGTCGGCCGCCACGACGAGCACCACCAGGTCGGTGGTCTCGGCGCCGCGGGCCCGCATGGCGGTGAACGCCTCGTGACCCGGGGTGTCGATGAAGGTGATCTTGCGCTCGGTGTCATCGACCTCGGTGGTCACCTGGTAGGCGCCGATGTGCTGGGTGATGCCACCCGCCTCGCGCGCCACCAGGTTGGTGTGCCGGATCGCGTCGAGCAGCTTGGTCTTGCCGTGGTCGACGTGACCCATGATGGTCACCACCGGCGGCCGGGCCACCAGCGCGGCGTCGCCGCCCTCGTCCTCACCGAACTCGATGTCGAACGACTCGAGCAGCTCGCGGTCCTCCTCCTCGGGGGAGACCACCTGCACGTTGTAGTTGAGCTCGGCTCCGAGCAGCTGCAGCGTCTCGTCGTTGACGGACTGGGTCGCGGTCACCATCTCACCGAGGTGGAACATGACCTGGACCAGCGACGCCGGGTTAGCCCCGATCTTGTCGGCGAAGTCCGCCAGTGACGCACCCCGGGACAGCCGGATGACCTGGCCGTTGCCGCGCGGAACCTGCACGCCGCCGATCGACGGGGCCTGCATGTTGTCGAACTCCTGGCGCCGCTGCTTCTTCGACTTGCGGCCCCGGGACGGACGGCCACCTGGGCGGCCGAACGCACCCTGGGTGCCACTGCGGCCACGGCCGCCGCCACCAGGACGCGCCGGAGCACCCATACCGGGCCGCGCGCCACCACCGGCACCGGCACCGGCACCGCCGCCGCTGCCACCACCGGGCCGGCCCGCACCACCGGGACGGCCGCCGCCACCAGGACGGGCGCCCGCACCGGGACCACCGGGACCACCGCGGCCGCCACCCGCGGGTGCGCCGCGGCCACCCGGGCCACCGCGGCCCGGGCCAGTCGCGGCCGGCCGCGACGGCATGTTCATCGGGCTCGGCCGGGGGCCGCCCGGGCGCGGGCCACCGGGACGCGGCCCGCCATCGCCGGGAGCACCCGGCGCGCCGGGACGGCCCGGGCTGCGGCTGGGACCACCGGGACGGGGACCGCCGGCCGGGGGCACCTGGCCGTCCGCCGGCCGGGGCAGCAGGGCCGTGGCCCTGCTGACCAGCGGGCGCCCCGGCCGGACGAGCCGGCGTCGAGCCCATGCCGGTCGGCGTGGAGCTGAACGGGTTGTTACCCGGCCGGGGGCCGGGACGCTGCTGGCCACGCGGCGGCGCCGGGCGCGGGCTGCCGCCCGGCCGACTGCCTGCCTGGCCACCACCCTGGCCGCCTTGACCACCCTGGCCGCCCGACTGGCCACCACGGCCGCCCTGGGGCACGTGCGGCACGGGCGGCCGGGGGGCCGACGGTCGCGCCGCCGTGGGAGCCCCCTGCGGAGCAGGGGTCTCGGCGGCGGGACGGGACGCACCTGGTACCTGCCCCGGTACTTGCGGGACGGGCCGCGGCGCGGGCCGGGCGGGCGCCGCAGGCGGAGCCGCCGCGGCGCGCGGAGCCTCGGTGCGGTCGCCGACACCGTTAGCGGCAGACGGAGTACCCGCCACGGGACTCACCGGGCCGGTCGCGGCCGGGGCCGCCGGAGCCGCCGGAGCCTCCGGGGCCGCCGGCCGGGCGCCACCGGGCTGCGAGACACCCGGGCGGACACCCCGGTTATCCTGCCCGTTCCCATTCCCGGGCTGGCCGTTGCCGGGCGGACCCGCAGGTGCCGGGTTCGTCCCGCCCGGGCGGCCGCCGCGCGGCGCGCCGGAACCGCCGGACCGCCCCTGCGGTCCGGCTCCCTGTCCCTGCTTGCCCCCCTCGGGGGCAAAAGCTTCTTTGAGCCTGCGCACGACCGGCGCCTCGATCGTCGAGGACGCCGAACGTACGAACTCACCCATTTCCTGGAGCTTGACCATCACGGTCTTGCTCTCAACACCGAACTCTTTCGCGAGTTCGTAAACCCGGACCTTCGCCACTACGCTCCTCTGCTCGGCCCAGTCTCCTGGACCCTTTTTACCCGGACTTTCCCGCCAGTCCGGGGCAGAGCGTGCTCCGGGCTGACGTCAGCCTGTGGTGTTCATCGCCTTGTGCTCATCGAGCGCTCATCGCTGTCTCGACCTGCTTTCCCGACAGGTTGCCGTTCTTGCCTTTCACTTGCCCGGTTCGCCGTAGCGGGGCGAACCGGTGGACGTGACGTCCCCCGGGGGGAACGTCCAGAACCGGTACGGCCCTGGCTACCCGCCCTTATGCTATGCCTAGCGAGGGCGAGCCTCCAGGCCCCGTGTCACCGGCCCTTGATCTTTCGCGAGCCGGGCCCGGGCCGAATGGCCGGGCTGGCTTGCGAGGTACCTGCTTACTTCCGCGGCACCAAGCGGTGCTGGCGTGCGCAAGGCACGCCCGAACGCCCGCCGGCGCTGCGCAAGCCCCAGGCATTCCAGGCTGTGGTGCAGGTAAGCACCCCGGCCTGGCATCCGTGCCCCGGGGTCGGGGACCAGCAGGTCCCCGGACGCCACGAGACGGAGCAAGTTGGACTTGGCCGCACGCTCCCGGCAGCCCACGCACGTACGCACCGGAGGTGCGCTGCGCGTGGCCCGCCCAGAGGGCCCGGTCACTCCCGCTGCCACTCTACCGCGCTGGCGCGTCCGCAGCGCCGTGCGCGGCGCCTGCTTCGGGTGCGCCTGCTGCGGATGCGCCGGCCTCAGCCGGGCCATTCCCGGATGCCCCCGCGCCGGACCGCACAGCCGCAGATACTCCGGTCCCGGATGCGCCGGCCACCCGGGTGGCCGGGGCGTCGGTTTGGGCGTCGGACCGGATGTCGATACGCCAGCCGGTGAGACGGGCGGCGAGCCGGGCATTCTGGCCTTCCTTGCCGATGGCGAGCGACAGCTGATAATCGGGGACGATCACCTGCGCGACGCGGGCATCGGCGTCCATCACGTGGACCGCCGTCACCCGGGCGGGCGACAGCGCGTTACCTACAAAACGCGCCGGATCGTCGGAATAATCCACGATGTCTATCTTCTCGCCGTGCAGCTCGGCCATGACGTTCCGGACGCGGCTGCCCATCGGGCCGATGCAGGCCCCCTTGGCGTTGACGCCGGGCTGGTTCGACCGGACCGCGATCTTGGTGCGGTGACCTGCCTCACGCGCGAGGGCGACGATCTCCACAGCGCCGGTGGCGATCTCCGGTACCTCCAGCGCAAACAGCTTCTTCACGAGGTTACGGTGCGTGCGCGACAGCGTGACGGACGGCCCCCGGTGCCCCTTGCGCACGTGCAGCACATAGCACCGAATCCGCTCGCCGTGCAGGTACTGCTCGCCCGGCACCTGCTCGGCGGGCGGCAGCACGGCCTCGACCTTGCCCAGGTCGACCAGGACCGCGCGCGGGTCCTTGCCCTGCTGAATGACCCCGGCGACGATGTTGCCCTCGCGGCCGGCGTACTCCCCGAAGGTCATCTCGTCCTCGACGTCGCGCAGCCGCTGCAAGATCACCTGGCGCGCCGTGGTGGCGGCGATCCGGCCGAAGCCGTCCGGCGTGTCGTCGTACTCCCGGCCGGGGGCCCCGTCCGGGCCGGGCTCGGTAGCCCACACGGTCACGTGGCCCGTCCTCCGGTCCACCTGGACGCGGGCGGCCTGGGCCGCACCGTCGGTCCGGTGGTACGCGACGAGCAAGGCGTCCTCGATGGCCTTGACCGAGGTATCCATCGAGATGTCTTTTTCGCTCTCCAGCATGCGGAGTGCGCTGAGGTCAATGTCCATCGGGCTCTGCTCCCGGTCCCCGCCGCTGCGGCCCCCGTTTGCCTGCCGGAGACTCCTCTGCCGGCGACTCCCCCGGGTCCGGCGTGGTCCCCGGCCGGTCGAATTCGATCTGGACCATCCCCGCCCCGAGCCCCGCATAGTCGAACCGGCGGTGCGCTCCGTCGATGTCCAGGGTGACGCCGGCCGCGTCGGCGGCCACGACCCGGCCCTGGACGGCGGCCGCCGCCCCCGGCTTGCCGTGTCCCGGCTTGGCGTGGCCGGCGCCGGACGGCGCCAGCGGCACACGGACCAGGCGGCCCGCCGCCCGCTGCCACTGCCGTGGCTGGGTGAGCGGGCGGTCCACTCCCGGCGAAGAGACCTCCAGCGTGTAGGGCATCTCACCCATGACGTCGGACGCGTCGAGCTTGGCCGACAGCTCGCGGCTGGCCAGGGCGGCGTCGTCCAGGCTCACCCCACGGTCGCCGTCGACCACCAACCGCAGCAGCCGACGCCGGCCCGCGGTCGTCACCTTGACCGACTCCAGGTCCATGCCGAGAGCGTGCACGACCGGCTCGGCGACCCTGGTGATCTTGTCGATGTCGGGGACAGCGGCGGACGGTGCCGCACGCGGGCCGGGGGCGGCGGCGCTGTCCGCGGCCGTATTGCCGCGCCCGGCGGGCGGCTTACCTCCCTTGCGGGCCGGGGTGCGCGGGGCCATGCGCCCTGGGCGCGCCGGAACGTGCCGGGACCCACCTGGCATCACGGCCTCCTTCACGTCCATGACCTGCGCTCTTCCGTTGTCCGATCTAGCCTATCCGCAGCGGTGCGGATCAGTGCCTTTCATTGTCGCGCTTCATCGCCGCAGCAGGGACGCAGGGCAGTTCCTGCACCATGGCATCCTTATGGGCGTACGCGATGGTCCCGGGGCGGGGCCCGCACCACGCGGCCGGATGGTCGGAGGTTACCTGAAAGTGAGGGAACGGCTGGCGGCCACGCGCGCGCTCTCGCGCCGCCGCGTGCTCGCCGCGTCCACGATGATGCTGCCGCTGGCCGCCACGGCGTCATGCAGTGTGCCGGACCTGCTCCGGCCGCCGCCGGGACTGTCGGCCAGCGTGCGCACGCTGCGGTCCTCGATCACCGCAGAACAGGCCCTGATCGGCACCTACCAGCACGTCATCGCCGCGTACCCGGCATTGGCCGCGATGCTGCGCCCGTTCCTGGCCCAGCACGAAGATCACCTGGCTCAGCTGAGGAGCCGGCTGATCATCCCGCCGCACGTCAAAGCGCCCCCGCTGCCGGCCCCCCCGGCCGCCGCGGCCCCGGCCGGGTCGGCCCGCGACGCCCTCAGCCTGCTGGCGGGCGCCGAGCGGGCCGCCGCGACGTCCCAGCTGGAACGGCTGAGCACGGCTCCGTCGGCCCAGGCCCAGCTGTACGCGAGCATCGCGGCATCGGAGGCGACGCACGCCGTGGCCCTGGCGGCGCTGAGCCAGGGGGCCGGCTGATGCCGGGCGGCGCACGGCCCGCGGCCGCGGCCAGCTCCGCCGACGTCGCGGCGCTGCAGCGGGTACTGGCGGCCGAGAACGCCGCCGTCTACGGGTACGGCCTGGCCGGCGCCCAGCTCAGCGGCGGGCAGCTCAGCGTGGCGCAGCAGGACTGGACCCTGCACCGGGCCGCGACCGCGACCATTTCGGCCATGATCACCCAGCGCGGGGCGGCCCCCTCGGCCGCGCCGGTCGCTTACCGGCCGCCGTTCCGGGTGAACAGCGCGGCCGCCGCGGTCGCGCTGACGGTCATCCTGGAGGACGGCCTGGTCACCGCCTATCTGGGGCTGGTCGCCCTGGACGACCGGTCACTGCGCACCTTCGGCGCCCAGCAGATGCAGGCGGCGGCCATCCGCGCCGCGGGCTGGCGGGGCAGCACGACCGCCTTCCCTGGCCTACCAGCCAGCGCCCTGCGGTCAGCCGGATAGCGCCCAGTCAGCCGGATAGCGCCCAGTCAGGCGGACGGGTGGCTGGCCAGGACCCGCACGATCGCGGTGGCGGCGGCGTCCAGATCGTCGGTCGAGGAGATGCGCTCCGCCCACGACCACCAGAACCACCAGCTGCCATCGCTGCTGCCGCCGGCGTAGATGTGCTCTTCAAGCGCGCGGGCCTCGGGGTTCACCACGTACAAGCTCGGCACCCGGCCAGGAGGCAGCACCAGCCGCACCTGCATGCCGCGCCGGGTGAGTTCCTCACCCAGTTTCTCGAGATGCTCGAGCTGTACCTCGGCTGCCTCGCGTACCCGCTGAGCTTCGACCGTCATCACTCCGTTACTCCTGGTATACATATTGCTGCTGAGCGTGTCAGCGCCTTCCAGGATGCCGTCGCCATCTGGCTACTGCAACGCGGATGGGAAAATTTCCGGCAGGTTACCGGCCGCTTGCGGGTCCCCGGCTGCGGTGCTGGCTACCGCGGGTGGCGTGCTCCTTACCCCTAACGAACGGGACGAGCACAGCCCCGGTTCAGTAGGCGCGGTTCAGCCGAGCAGGGCGGGCAGGGGCTCGGCGTGCAGGATGGTCAGCCGGGACACCGCCCGGGTCAGCGCCACGTACAGCCGCTGCAGGCCGCGAGCCTCGGCTCGGGCGATGGCCGCGGGCTCCACCACGATCACGTGGTCAAACTCCAGTCCCTTGGCCAGCGTGACGGGGACCAGCGTGAGGCGCGGGCCGGTCGGGCCGGTCGGGCCGGCCGGGTCCGCCCCGTCGAGCACCCCGTGCGGCACCGCCCGGCCGGCGAGCGACCGGGACAGCTCGGCGACCTGCTGGTCGACGGCGATAACCGCCACCGAGCCGGCTTGCGCGACGGCATCGGCGCACACAGAGGCCAGCCGAGCGGCGAGCCGGCCGGCGTCGACGTCGATGATGTCCAGGGCGCCGGGGTCCTCCCGCAGCGAGGACGCAGCCGACAGCTCCGGCGCGATCTGCAGCAGCAGCCGGCTGGCGTAGTCGAGTATCTGCCGGGGGACCCGGTATCCGGTGCGCAGCACGCGCAGCTCGGCTCCGGGCTTACCGAGATGGCCGAGCAGGTCGGCCCAGCTGGCGGTAGCCCACGGTGTCGTGCCCTGAGCGAGATCGCCGAGCACGGTAGCGGCCCCGGTGGAACAGCGGCGGCCGATGGCCCGGCACTCCATCGGCGACAGGTCCTGCGCCTCGTCGACCACGACGTGGCTCAGGCTGGGCGTGCGCTCGATCAGGTCCCCAGCCTCGTCGATGAGCACGACGTCGGAGGGCGACCAGCGGGCCGATCGCGGGCCCCGCGGCGGTGTGCGCCAGGTGATGGCGCGCTGCTCGGCCTCGTCCAGGATCCCGGCGGCTGCCGCGGCCAGCGCGGCTGGATCGGACAGCAGGCCGAAGACCAGGCGCACCGGGTCCACCTTCGGCCAGATGGCGTCCACCGCGGCGCGGACCACCCGGGTGCGCCGGACCGCATCGTGGGTCCGGTCATCACAGGACTCCCCGGCCGCCTCCAGCTGGGTCAGGATGACGTGCGCGATCCGGTGGCCGAGCAGGTCCCGGCCGGCCCCGTAGCGCAAGCCGCGCTCCTTCAGCTCGGCGGCCAGCCCGGTCAGATCGTAGCCGGAGACCCGCCAGCGCCGGGAGCCGCGGGGCAGGACGATCGCCTCGCGCGGCTCGGCCAGGTGCGACCAGAGCGCGCGGCGCAGCACATCGGCCATCCGGGCGTCGCCCTTGACGCGGGCGGCCGCGATATCGTCCTGGCCGCGGACCGGCACGGAGGCGGCCAGCTCGGTGACCGTCAGCTGGCTCACGTCGAGCTCGCCCAGGGCAGGCAGCACGTTGTGGATGTAGGCCAGGAACGCGCGGTTGGGCCCGATGACGAGGACCCCGCGGCGGGCGACCCGCTCCTTGTACGCGTAGAGCAGGTAAGCCACCCGGTGCAGGCCGACCGCGGTCTTGCCGGTGCCGGGGGCACCCTGGACGCATACCGTCTGGCCGACGTCGGCGCGCACGATGTCGTCCTGATCGGGCTGGATGGTCGCCACGATGTCGCGCATCGGGCCGGACCGGGGCCGTTCGATCTCCTCGATCAGCAGCCGGCTGACCGGCTCGGCCCGCACGGGGCCGCCCGGGTCCTGATGCCCCGGCGGGCCCGCCGGAAAGCGCTCGTCTTCGAAGGCGGTCAGCTCGCCGCCGGAGAAGCCGAACCGGCGGCGCAGCGCGAGCCCCATGGCCTGGGACCGGCTGGCGCGATAGAAGGGCCGGGACACCGGGGCCCGCCAGTCGATGACGACCGGATGACCGCCGGGGTCGTGCACGTGACGCCGGCCGACGTGGAAGCTCTCGCCGCGGGGCCGCCCCTCATCGGGATCTTCATCGGGCTCCGCATCGGCGGCGTAGTCGAGCCGGCCGAAGAACAGCGGCGTGTCGGGCAGGTCCCGGAGAGCTTCGGCCCGGCGGTACAGCTCGGCCTTGAGATACTCCTCCGAGATCGGGTCGCCGCCGAGCGCTTTGAGAGACAGCACGTCGTCGCGCATGAGGTCCAGGCACTCGCGGGACCGGGTCAGGTAGGCGCGCTCGGCGGCGAGCACGGAAGTCCCGGACGGGAGGCTGGTATCGGGCGGTTCCCCCTCCGCCTGGCTGACCGCGGGCATGACGCAACTCCTCTGGTGTGGGCACAGGGAGCGAGAACTTACCAGCAATCCCCCCGAGCGTCACCTGATTTTTTCCGGGCCGGTACTCATCATTGGGGCACAGGTCTCCTCATTGGGGCACAGGTCTCCGGCGGGGCCGTGGCGGATCTGGAGCTGGAGTGTGCGGGGCTAGCCGGCGCGGGCCGCGGGGGCGGGCCAGGTGGTGAGGCCGCGCGGGGTCAGGAAGGCGTCGAAGACGAGCTCGGCCGCCCCGGTGAGCACGCCCAGGCCGCCGAGGCGGGACGGGATCAGCGGTGGCGGCGCCTCCCGGCGGAAGCGCATCAGGGTCGAGGCGTACCCGGCCCGGACGGCTTCTGGGGCGGCCTGGTAAACGTCCCGGCCCAGCCCGGACAGGCCGATCGCCTCCGGGTCGTGGGCGTTGACCAGCGAGCCCATGCCGCGGCCCAGCGCCTCGGCCACATCGGCCAGCGCCTGAGCACAGACGGGATCCCGGCCGGCGTTGCGGATGACGTCCAGCGCCAGCTCCATCCGGTCGCCCGCTTCGGGCCGGCCCGCCCGGTGGAGCAGCCCGTGGCTGCCGGCGTCCAGCTCCCAGCAGCCGACACAGCCGCACCGGCACGACTCGGTGCCGCCGGTCAGCGGCAAGTGACCGAACTCCCCCGCCGCACCGTGCGCCCCGGTCAGCGGTTCACCGCCGGACAGCAGCACGCCGCCGATGCCGGTGGCCACGTGCAGGTGCAGCGCGACCGACACGTCGCGGAGCCCGCCGCGCCGCGCCTCGGCCAGGCCGGCCAGCCGCGCATCGTTGCCCACCAGCACGGGCACCGGCCCGGTGGCCAGCTCCCGGGCCACGTCCACCCCGTGCCAGGAGGCCAGCCCGGGCTGCACCATCCGGCCGTGACTCAGCGGGGACGGCACCGCCACACCGATGCCGACCAGCCGCTGGCCCAGCCTGCCCCGATGGGCGGCGAGCCGCTGCGCGAGGTGGTCCAGCAGGTCCGCGCCGGAGGCGGACTGGCGCTCCCGCCGCTCCACCATTTTCCCGCGCCCGGTGAGCTCGAAGGAGGCGATGGAGAAGGAGTCGTCCCGCAGGTCCACGGCCAGGGCGACGGGACCGTCCGGGTGCGCGGACGGGACACCGGTGGGGCGTCCGCGGGACCGGTGCACAGCCCCGTCGGCCCGCAATTGGAGCTCCTCGATGAGATTGCGGTCGGCCAGGTCCCGGACCAGGACGGTCGCCGTCCCCCGGGCCAGGCTGAGCTGGCGGGTGAGCTCGGCCCGGGTCCGCATCCCGCCACCATCGTGAACCGCCTGCAGCAGCCGGGCCAGATTGTGCGCGCGCAGGTCCGCGCTCGTCGTCGCCCGTTCGGTGTCGAGTCGCACCTTCTGATCGTTGCACGCCTGCGGGCCAGATATCCGCTCCCCCCGGCAGCCTGGCCGGCGTGGGCATCAGAAATATTTGAAACTTCACATAAGTTATACAGCCCGGTGCCGCCAGCAGGCGGCCTGACACAGACACCCGATGTTTAGCCAAGAAGGGATCCCGGGATGACGGCCACCATCACCGAGCAGGCCGCCGGGCTCACGCTCAGCGCCGAGGCTCAGGATCTGCTGTTCCGCGAGGCCCGTACGGCCAACAGCTTCACCGGCGAGCCGGTCAGCGACGAGCAGATGCAGGCCATCTACGACCTGATGAAGTACGCGCCGACCGCGATGAACGCCTCGCCGCTGCGGATCGTCCTGGTCCGTTCGCCGGAGGCACGCGAGCGGCTGGTCGCGCACATGTCCGACCGGAACCAGCCGAAGACCGCAGCCGCACCGCTGGTCGCGATCCTCGCCGCTGACCTGGACTTCCACGAGCACCTGGGCAAGCTCGTCCCGCACCGGCCGGGCGCGAAGGACGCCTTCGCCGACGATGCGAAGCGCGCCGCGTCCGCGCGGTTCAACGCAACCCTGCAGGCCGGCTACTTCATCCTCGCGGTGCGCGCGGCCGGGCTGGCCGCCGGCCCGATGACCGGCTACGACGCCGCTGGGATCAACGCGGAGTTCTTCGGCGACGGCAGGCACAGCGTCCTCGCGGTGGTCAACATCGGCAAGCCGGGCGAGGACGCCTGGTTCGCCCGGGCCCCGCGACTGGATTACGACGAGGCGGTCAGCTCTGTCTGAACAGACGGTGTCCCGGGGTAGGTTTCCCCATATGGGGACGCTGGAGACGGAAACAGGCACCGGCAGCGCGGGTGGCCGCCCGGAGGCCTCAGCCACCGGGCAGCCCCGCTGGCTGACGCCCGCCGAGCAGCAGGCCTGGCGCGCCCACCTGGCGGTGAGCAAGCTGCTGACCCGGCAGCTGGACCGGGATCTGCACTCGTTCGGGCTGAGCATCAACGACTACGAGATCCTCGTCGTACTGTCCGAAGCTCCCGGCCACCGGCTGCGGATGACCGATCTGGCCGACGCGACAGCGCAGTCCCGCAGCCGGCTGTCCCACCAGATCACCCGCATGGAGGGCAGCGGGCTGGTGCGGCGCGACTCCTGCCCGGGCGACAAGCGCGGGCTGTTCGCGGTGCTGACCAACACGGGGCTGGCCACGATCGAGCAGGTGGCCCCGCACCACGTGGACAGCGTCCGCCGGCACTTCATCAGCCTGCTCGATGACAGCCAGCTGAGCGCGCTGCAGCGACGGCTACGCCGAGGTCATCGACCACCTCCGCCAGATCCGCGACCGCGACTGAGCCCAGCTCCCGGCCGACCCCGTCGGCGCAGGTCCGGCCGCAGAACCGCGGCCGGTGCTAACGCGGGCAGCGACGGGTTACGGCGAGGCGCTGACCGGCGAATCCGGGCCGAGGCCCGGCGGTGGTCGGCGAAGGGGGGGGGGGTCCCCGGGGTCGCCCCCGCTCGGGGGCAAACCTAGAACAGTATGGACATGAAGGTGTCTACCTGCGCGAAGCCGGCGCGGCGGTAGGCGGCGCGGGCGGGGGCGTTGAAGTCGTTGACGTACAGCGAGACGACGGGCGCGATGCTGCGCTGGGCCTCGCGCACCACCGACGCCATCCCCGCCGAGGCGAGGCCCTCGCCGCGGCGCGCGGGGTCGACCCAGACGCCCTGTACCTGGCAGGCATGCGGGGTGACCGAGCCGATCTCCGCCTTGAACAGCACCCGGCCGTTCTCGATCCGGGCGAAGGCACGGCCGGCCCGGATGAGCTCGGAGACCCGGGCCCGGTAGGTGGCCCCGCCGTCACCGGCCATCGGCGAGATACCGACCTCCTCGGTGAACATCGCCACGCAGGCGGGCATCAGCACGTTCAGCTCGTCCGGGCGCACCCGGCGGACCAGCGGGTCCGGCGCGCACGTGGGCGGGCCGGTCATGGACAGCACCGGCTGCGCGGCGCGCACTTCCCGGGGCGGCCCCCAGTGCGGCTCCAGCAGACTCCACAGCGCGGACACATCCTCGGCCGGGCCGACCAGCGAGGAACAGCGGCGGCCCTGGGACCGTGCGCGGTCCGCGAAGGCCGTGATGGCTTCCGGGGTCGCGGCGACCGGGACCAGGTTGGCGCCGGCGTAGCACAGTGACCTCAGCCGGCTGGCGGAGTAGTGGCCCCAGATCTGGGCGCCCAGCCGGGCCGGGTTCAGGCCGACCGCGTGTACCCGGGCACCGACGAAGACGTTCGTAACCGGCTCCCGGTCACAGATGCCGAGCACCTCATCGCGGTCGCGATCATCGAGTATGCGCAGCGGCCCGGGCCGCGCCGGTTTCACGCGGAGCACCACTCCAGCGTAGCTGGGCCGCGTGGCGCCATGTCCGCCATGGGGGGTCAAGGTGATCACGGACCGGCCACACCGCGCCGCGGGTCGCCTCGCGGCCGGGCGGATGGCGTCAGCCGACCGGGGTCGGGGGCGAGTCGGGGGCGCAGGTCGCGTTGACGGACCCGGGGTGGTCCGGCAGGGCGCCGGTGGCCAGGTAGTTGTTGAGGTAGCCCTGCACGCAGGCGTCCGGCGGGTCTTCCAGGGACTGCCCGTGGTTGCCGCCGCCCTCGACCACCACCATCCGCGCGGTGGGCAGGTCCTGGTGGGCGACCTGCGCGCCGGCGTACGGGGTGGCCGCGTCCAGGGTGCCCTGCAGCATGAGGATGCCCGGCAGGCCGTTGGCCCCGATCTTCAGCGGCTGGGACGGCCCCTTCACCGGCCAGAACGCGCACGCCGCGTTGTACCAGGCGTTGTCCCAGGCCTGGAACGGCGCGGTCTGGTTGACCTTCTCGGTGTCGCTGTTCCACCTGGCCCAGCTGCGCGGCCAGTTGACGTCGGAGCACTGGACGGCGTTGTAGACGGCGAACTCGTTCTCGGTCTGCACGCCGTTCTGCCGGTACTGGCTGACCAGCGCGCCGGTGGAGCCCTGCAGCAGGTAGGACGACAGGGCCTGGGCCAGCCCCGGCCAGAGCTCGTTGTCGTAGCCGCCGAGCAGGAACGTGTCGTCGAGCTCGTCCTCGCCGATCATGGGGCCGTTCGGCCCGGAGATGGGGTGGGCCTGCAGCCGCTTGCGGGCGGTGTACCAGGCCTGCTGGACCTCCGCCGCGGTGGAGCCCAGGTGGTAGGAGCTGTTGTACTGGGCCACCCAGGCGAAGAACGCCTCCATCCGGGCCTGGAACGCGTAGTCCTGGTCGATGTTGTCGGTGTACCAGACGCCCTGCGGGTCGACGGTGCTGTCCAGCACCATGCGGCGCACCCGGTTCGGGAACAGCGTCGCGTACACCTGGCCGATGTAGGTGCCGTAGGAGAAGGCGTAGTAGCTGATCTTCTGCTGGCCGAGCGCCGCCCGGATGGAGTCGACGTCCCGGGCCACGTCTTCGGTCGTCATGTAGGGCAGCAGCCAGCCGAACCGCTTCTCGCAGTTGGCCGCGTACGTCTTGGCCCGGTTGATCAGGACCTGCTCGGCGGCCGCGTTGGCCGGGATGTAGTTGGGCCGGACCCCGGAGAAAAAGTTCGGCTCGCAGGACAGGGCGGGCACGGAGGCGCCGACGCCGCGCGGGTCGAAGCCGATGATGTTGTACTCGGCGGCCACGGCCGGGCTGATGCCCTGCGCCACCGACGCCGCCAGGGACCGGCCGCTGGCGCCCGGGCCGCCCGGGTTGACCAGCAGGTCGCCCTGCTGCTGGCCGGCCGGGGCCGTCGCCGGGACCTCCGACAGGGCCAGCGTGATCTTCCGCCCGCCGGGGTCGGAGTAGTTCACCGGGACCTGCAGGTTCGCGCACTTCATCGCGACGCCCTGCACCCCGCTGATCGTGCAGGAACTCCAGTGCAGAGATGACGCCGTGGTGCTGCCCGAGCTGCCCGAACTGCTTCCCGCGCTGGCGGAGCCACCGGAGTCTCCCTTCGAGCCCGACGTGCAGCCCGCCAGGACGACGGCGCCCGCGGCGGTCAGCGCGACGGCCAGCGTGACCGCGCGGCGGGGACGGCGTGGCGGGCGGCTCAGGGATTCCGGGCGGGCCTGGCGCGTGGGGCGGGAGACTCCGGCCTGGCGCAGGCGGCGGCTCAGCGGCATGTCAGCCATCTTGCCGCACCGGGGCGCGGTGCGGAGACCGGCATGGCCGGACGGGCAGGCCATACCGGCAGGCACCGCCGGCTGGCGCGCCCGGGTCCCGGGCGGGCCGGCCGGCGGGACCGTCACGAGGGCGGGATCTGCGGGCTCTGGCCGAGGCGGTGGCGCTCCTCCATGGCCTTGCGGTACTCGGCCACGACCATGTTCGGTGAGCTCCGTGACCGAGGTGTCGGCGCTGCGCTTGTCGACGGTGATCTCGCCGTGCTGGATCAGGTTGATCCGGTCGCACACCTCGAGTACCTGGCCGTAGTTGTGCGCGATGATGATGATCGAGACGTTGCCCTGCTCCTTCAGCTCGCGGACCAGGTCGAGGATGATGGCGCCTTCCTTGACGCCCATCGCCGCGAGTGGCTCGTCCAGGAGCAGGATCTTGGGGTTGGAGTAGACCGAGCGGGCCACCGCGATGGCCTGGCGCTGGCCACCGGACAGCTTGGCCACCTCGACGTTGACCGACGGGATCTTGATCCCCATCTCTTCCAGGTGCTCCCGGGCCAGCTTGCGCATGGACCGGTTGTTGAGGATCGGCCCGTTGACCTGCTCCCGGTTGAGGAACATGTTGTGGTACACGCTGAGCTGGTTGACCAGGGCGAGGTCCTGGTAAACGGCGTCGATACCCAGCGAGCGGGCGTGGTCGACGTTCTTGAAGACGATCTCCTGGCCCTCCAGCAGGATCCGCCCGCTGGTCGGCGGCTGGAAGCCGCACAGGATCTTCAGCAGGGTGGACTTCCCGGCGCCGTTGTCGCCGAGCAGCCCCAGCACCTCGCCGTGGCCCAGGTGCATGCTCACGTCGGACAGGGCGGTCACCGCCGCGCCGTACCGCTTGGAGATGTGCTCGACGCGGAGGATGTCGCCGTCCGCCTTGGCCGCGCGCCGCGGCGCTCTCGGGGGTCGTGGTGGTCATTTAGCTTCGCCCCGCTTCCCGCAGCTTGGCGAGCTGCACGTTCGCGATCATGGCGACGAGGATCGCGCCGCCGAAGATGATGTCCAGCGGGTTAGCGCTGATGCCGATGATCTGAAATCCGTCGGTGAGGGTGGCCAGCACGACCGCGCCCAGGAAGGCGCCGAGGATCGTGCCGACCCCGCCGAGCATGGCCGTGCCGCCGATCACCGCCGCGGTGACGGCGTAGAACATGGGCGTGTAACCGCCCGCGGTGGGGTCGATGGTGGAGGTCTGGAACGCGACCTGCAGGCCGACGAACGCGCCCAGCAGCGCGGTGACCATGAAGTTGCCGTACTTGATCCGCTTGACCTTGATGCCCGCTTCCTGCGCACCGAGCAGGTTGCCGCCGACGGCGACGGTATGCAGGCCCCAGCGGGTCCGGGTGAGGATGACGTGGAAGAGGGCCACCAGGATCACGGCCCAGATGAACTCGGTCCAGCCGTTGTTGCCGATCCAGTGCCCGATGCCATCGACCTTCTCCGGGATGCTGGCCGGCTCCGCGTGGGACGTGGTGTCCACGATGCCCAGCAGGACGAACCCGGTGCCCAGGGTCGTGATGAACGACGGCAGCCCGACCGTGACGGTGAGGAAGGCATTCAGCCAGCCGACCACGAGCCCCATGAGCAGGGAGCAGATGATGGCCAGGATGCCGGGGAAATGGTAGAAGTCGATCAGGTAGTGCATGAGGAACGCCGAGAACGTATAGACGAACCCGACCGAGAGGTCGATCTCGCCGCAGATCAGCAGCAGTACCTCGCCGATCGCGATGATGATGATGGGCGCTGCGTCCTCCGACAGCCAGGTGGTGAGGTTGGAGGAACCCAGGAAGTTCGAGGAGTGCGAGCGCGAAGTAAATGATCAGCGCGATGGTGACGACCAGCACGGTCGCCTCGCGCTGCCGCAGGAACGCCGCGCCGCCCATTCTGACGAAGCTGAATGCTCCCGGCCCCGGAGCTGCCCGGGTCCGAACTCGGACGGCCTGTCCTGCTTTCTTCGGCTTCGCTCACTTTGCTCATCCGTTCTATACGTCTGTGCTACGCGGTCCGGCCAGCGCGCATGTGAGGCAGCGCAGCCCGGACACCCCGGATCCCGCGGGGGGACAGGGCTCCCGCCGGGCCGCGAAAACCAGTTTTACACCCGCGATCAGCGGCAACAATGCAGCGGGTCACGCCAACGGCAGGCGTGCCCATACGGCTTGCTGATGGGCACGCCTGCCGTCCAGGCGCCGGCGTCAGGTGCTGGTGGTGGCGGGCAGCGACTGGATGGCGCCGGACGGGCGCGGAATGTACTTCTGCGCCGTGGTGGAGCCCTGGTAGCGGCTGGGCGTGGTGTACTGGCCGACGTTGGACTTGGTGATGACGGTCAGGCCGGTGTCGGTGTCCGGCGGGGCCAGGGTGCCACCCGAGATGTTGTACAGGTACATGTACAGCGTGGGCAGGAAGCCCTGCAGGTACGGGTCCTGGTAGATGGTGAAGTCCAGCAGGCCGCCGAGTGATGTCGCTCAGCGTGTTGCCCAGCGTGTCGAACCCGCCGGACGGCACCTTGAGGCCCGCGGCCGGCAGCGGGGCGCCGAGGAACTCGGTCGAGCCCGCGTCCACCGCGAAGGCGCCCTTGATGCTCTTGTGACCCAGCAGGTACGCCTTCTCCGCTGGTCCCTCGGGCGAGGTGGCCGCGCCGGTGGCCACCTCATGCAGGGTGAAGCCCTTGCTCGTCAGCACGGAGGCGGCGCCGTCGTACCGGGGCTGGATGTTGCCCGTAGCCCGGGGTGGCGATGAAGATGACGATGTTGCCGCCGCCGGGGATGAGCTTGGCGATCTCCGCGCCCATCTGCTGACCGGAGACGAACAGCGACTGCCCGACGTAGGCCAGGCGGTTCGTCCCGATCACGGGTTTGCCGTTGACGTAGGCGCCGTCCGCGTTGTAGGAGATGACCGGGATACCCGCGTTCAGGGCACTCGAGACCGGCGCCGTGAACGCGGTCGGGTCGATGACCGCCACGGCGATTCCGTCGGCTTTCGCGGAAATGGCGGTCTGCATGTAGTTCGTCATCTGCGAGACGACCGAGTTTTCCGAGCCACCCCACTTGGGCGTGGGAATGTCGAGGAGCGCCGCGGCGTCGGCGAAGCCGTACTGGGTCGGGGTGAAGAACGAGTTCGTCGTGACGTGGTTGACGAACCAGAACTGCCACTTCGGCGTGCTCGGGAAGTTACCGGCGACGTTCTTCGTCTCGCGCGCCACTGCTGCTCGAGGACGAGGTGCAAGCCGAGATCAGCGCCGACGCGGCCGCCGTCGCGCTGAACAGACCCGCACCCTTCAGCAGCTTGCGGCGCGCGGGCCCGTCCTTCATGTTGAGGGTCTCAATCGCCTCGTCGACTACTGGGTCGACTTCATCTTTCATACGGACCTCCATGGAATTGTCTCGGGACACTCACTGTCCCGAGCCGGACCCGCTGTATGGACAGCGTTTCCCGCCGAAGTCGCCGACGTCGTGACGCAGGAGAAAACATGCCTGCCGCCCGGCTCCGGTGCATTTCCGCAGCACGGCGCATCACTGATTAGTGGCCGGTACCGGGATTTGCCCATGTCCGGCGGAACGCCGTAGACGCTAAAGCTGCTCATGATCCCCTGTCAAGGCACCACGCAAGCCGCAGGCGGCCTCCGATTCCGGCCGCCGCCCGGGCGCGGTCCGGGCCTGTCCCGGAGCCGGGCGGGGTCTGGTTTTTGCGAGGCCCGCACGGCAGACTGTCGGACACGCTCCGCTACGCGTACGCCGCGGGGCGGCGGCGCTGCGCACGGGACAGCGGTTGACGGGCGGGCCGGCTGGGCGCATCGTCCTCACGATGCACATGCGTCCCAGACAGCTCAGCGTAACCACAACGCAACCTCTGCCTCACTTGTAACAGAGTTAAACATTATCAGGATGTTAGCGCTAACAAGTAACTGTTCGGCAACGAACGTGAAACACAATCGCCACGCTGAGCAGGGACGCTGGGGTCCCGCCGCGACAGGCGGTGTCGGAGTGAAGCATGTTTTGAGCATGCGCTCTATTACTTTAGAGATCGTTCAGAGACAATGTGACTACATTCGAAACTGTGGCCAGAAGATGATCAGTTAACTTCGCACAGTAATCGTCTGGCCGGGAGGGGGTTCCGGCGGCGATGGCACAGGAATCATCGTCGTCAGACAAGGCGTTATCCTCAGAAGAGGACAAATTCGGTCGTGGGGGGTTCACAATGAGTGTGACGGCTTTGTGTTTTGTGCGCGCACAGATGCACCTGTCGTCACGCTGTGCATCCGACAGCCGCAATCGGAACCGAACAGCAAATATGAACGTCTCAGAGAAGACGGATGGCGGACTGAACGTCAGCAGGGGCACCAGCCCGGCGGCGTCTCCGCATGAAAGAGGAGGCTACGGATGCTTGCCCGGCATCGACAGTCGCTGATCCTCCAGGCTGTCCGCAGTGACGGCAGCGCACGAGTCAGCGATCTTACCCAGCAACTCGGGGTCTCGGACATGACCGTCCGGCGGGACCTGGAGGCCCTCGCGAGAGACGGCCTGATCGAGAAAGTTCACGGCGGAGCGGTCCTGCCCGGAACACCAACCAGCAGTCACGAGCCTGGCTTCGAGGCCAAGCTCGTGCTCGAGCAGCCGGAGAAGGCAGCGATCGGAAGGGCCGCGGCCAGCCTGGTCAAGCCCGGCACCGCAATCGCCCTGTCCGCCGGCACCACGACGTTCGCGCTGGCCCAGTGCCTGCTCGACGTCCCCGGCCTGACGATCGTGACCAACTCGCTGCGCGTGATGAACCTGTTCAGCAGCGCACGGCCCGGCAACGGATCACATACGTCGGTCATCCTGACCGGCGGGATCCGCACTCCCTCGGATGCGCTGGTCGGCCCCGTGGCTGACCTGACCGTCCGGTCACTCCACTTCGACACGCTGTTCCTCGGCTGCCACGGCATCGACACCGACGCGGGGCTCACCACGCCGAACCTGGCCGAATCGGAAACCAACCGTACCTTCATCAAGCTGGCCCGCCGGGTCGTGGTCGTCGCTGATCACACCAAGTGGGGCCTGGTCAGCCTGAGCTCCTTCGCGAGTCTCGACGAGGTTGACGTCCTGGTCACCGACGACGAACTCCCGGCCGGCACCCGCGAAGTGGCCGCCGAGAAGATCGGCGAGATCATCGTGGCCGACGACATGCCCGCCGCCCGGGTGGCGCGCGGCTGAGACAGGGTCCCGGCCGGGGCGGCGGACGGACAGCACCACGGCCGGAGCGCTGGACAGCCTTACGGGCTGAAGCGACGGGGGCGGGGTCACGCGCGGGACGTGACCCCGCATCTTCGCCTGCCGGACGTCTGGCAGGACCCGGCCTGGCCGGTCCCCGATGCCGGCTCTCTCCGCGTGCGCCCGCTCTCGCGCGAACCGTATTCGTGGCGCGGCCGGGCGCCGGTGCATGACGGGGAGCATCGGCAGCGAATAACCCTGACAATGCACCCCGTAAGCCGAGATGCCGCTCGCGCAGGATGGATCAGGCGACGGTGACAGAGGGCGAACCCGCTTCACCCTCGCCGACGCCCTCTTCCTCGGCGAGGCGCATGGCCTCCTCGATGAGGGTTTCCACGATCTTGGACTCGGGCACGGTGGCGATGACCTTGCCGCGCACGAAGATCTGGCCCTTGCCGTTGCCCGACGCGACACCGAGGTCGGCCTCGCGTGCCTCGCCGGGGCCGTTGACGACGCAGCCCATGACGGCCACCCGCAGCGGCACCTCCAGCCCCTCGAGCCCCGCTGTCACCTCGTCGGCCAGCTTGTAGACGTCGACCTGGGCCCGCCCGCAGGAGGGGCAGGACACGATCTCCAGGCCGCGCTGGCGCATGCCGAGGGACTCCAGGATGCCGATCCCGACCTTGACCTCTTCCACCGGCGGGGCCGACAGCGAGACGCGGATCGTGTCACCGATGCCCTCGGCCAGCAGCGCGCCGAACGCCACGGCCGACTTGATCGTCCCCTGGAAGGTGGGGCCGGCCTCGGTGACCCCCAGGTGCAGCGGGTAGTCGCACTTCCGGGCGAGCAGCCGGTAGGCGTTGATCATGACCACCGGGTCGTGGTGCTTCACCGAGATCTTGATGTCGCGGAAGTCGTGCTCCTCGAACAGGGAGCATTCCCACAGCGCCGACTCCACCAGGGCCTCGGGGGTGGCTTTGCCGTACTTGGCCATCAGGCGCTTGTCCAGCGAGCCGGCGTTGACGCCGATGCGGATGGGGATCCCGGCGCCCTTGGCGGCCCGCGCGATCTCGCCCACCTTGTCGTCGAACGCCTTGATGTTGCCCGGGTTGACCCGGACCGCCGCGCACCCGGCGTCGATGGCGGCGAACACGTACTTCGGCTGGAAGTGAATGTCGGCGATCACCGGGATCTGGGACTTCCTGGCGATCGCGGGCAGGGCGTCCGCGTCATCCTGCGACGGGACCGCCACCCGGACGATCTGGCAGCCGGACGCGGTCAGCTCCGCGATCTGCTGCAGCGTGGCGTTCACGTCGGCGGTCAGCGTGGTGGCCATCGACTGAACCGAGACGGGCGCGCCACCGCCCACCGGCACGGACCCCACCATGAGCTGCCGCGAAACCCGGCGCTCGGCCAGCGGCCGGGGCGGCGTCTCCGGCACACCGAGGTCAATGCTCATCTTCCCCATCCGATCGCTTGTCTCTGTCTTACCGCCGGGCCCGGCGGCCCGGCACCTCAGCGGACCGGCGGCCGGGCTGCCGCTCCCCCGCGGAGCCCGGCGTCTTCCGGTCCGGTTTCAGTCTCTCAGGACCAGCCTGCCACCACGTACAGCACACGGGCCTTGCCTGACGCTTGCGTCACAGAGCCTTCCCGTGACGTTCGCCCGCTGTTCCCGCCCGCGCCCGGCTTCCCTTCAGGCTCTGCCCCGCGCACGGTCAGGTAAGCCGGATGGGGTTCACGAGGTCGGCGAGGATCAGCATCAGGCCGAAGACCACGAGGATCGCGAACACGCCCATGCTGACCGGTACGAGCTTGGTCATGTCCACCAGACCGGGGTCGGCCCGGCCGCGCAGGCGCGCGAACCAGGCCCGGATGCGCTCGAAGATGATGACCGCGATGTGGCCGCCGTCCAGCGGCAGCAGCGGCAGCAGGTTGAACGCGCCGACGAAGATGTTCAGCGAGGCCACGATCAGCAGAACGTAGTCGACCTTGACCTGCCAGCCAACGCTGGCCGAGACGACGTCGCCGGTGATCTCCCCCGCGCCCACCACGCTGGTGACCTGCCCCGCCGCGGTGCTGGACCGGTTCCTGGCGAACAGATGCGGGATGGCCGCCGGCAGGCTGCCGATTTCCTTCGCGGAGCCGGTCAGCACCTGGCCGAACATCGAGCCCGCGTAGGTCACCGACCGGATCGGGTTGTACCGCTGGAAGACGTTGGTGTTCTCGACGCCGAGGTAGGACCCGGACCGCCCGCCGACCGCGGCCAGCGTGACGTGCAGGGTCACCTGGTGCCCGTCCCGCAGCACGACCACCGGCACCGTGCGGTGCGCGGGGGTGCTGCGGATGTCGTTGCCGAGCGCGGTCCACGTACTGACCGGCTTGCCGTCGAACGAGACGACCTTGTCCCCCGCCTGTATGCCGGCTGCCTTGGCCGGGGATGGGCGGTCGGACGCGGTGCACGTCCCGTTCCCGAACGCCTTGGCGTTCGCGGGCACGCACGCGGCCACCGGCCCGAGCTGCGTGGTGTTGTCGTTATCCAGCCCGATCGCGGCGGCCAGCAGGAACAGCAGCACGAGCGCCAGCACGAAGTGCATGAACGAGCCGGCGAAAAGGACGATCAGGCGCTGCCAGGCCGGATGCCGGCGGAACGAGCGCGGCTCGTCAGCGGGGTCGACCTCGTCCATGGAAGTCATCCCGACGATCTTGACGAACCCGCCCAGCGGCAGGGCCTTGATCCCGTACTCGGTCTCGCCCCGGCGCGTGGACCACAAGGTGGTGCCGAAGCCGACGAAGTACTGGGTGACCTTCATGCCGAACTTCTTGGCCGTGACGAAGTGGCCGCTTTCGTGCAGCATCACGGAGAAGAGCAGGGCGACAATGAAGATGACCCAGCCCAGCAGGCTCATTCGGTCATCTCTCCCTCGCTGTTGAGCTCGCGCGCCCGGCGGCGGGCCCAGGTGTCCATCGCCAGCACGTCGTCCAGGGTGGCAGCGTCGTCCTGGCCCGCGTCATATTCCGAGATTACCCGGGCCACCGTGTCGACGATCCCGGTAAAGGGGATCTTCCCGGCCATAAAGGCGTCGACGCACTCCTCGTTGGCCGCGTTGTAGACCGCGGGCGCCGAGCCGCCCGCGGCGGCCGCCTCGCGGGCCAGCTGGACGGCGGGGAACGCGTCGTTGTCGAGCGGCTCGAACGTCCAGGTGGCGGCCTTGGACCAGTCGATCGCGGGCGTCGCGTCCGGGACCCGGTCCGGCCAGGCCAGGGCCAGCGCGATCGGCAGCCGCATGTCTGGCGGGCTGGCCATGGCGATGGTCGCGCCGTCGGTGTACTCGACCATGGAATGCACGATCGACTGCGGGTGCACGACGACGGCGATCTGCTCGAGCGGGACGTCGAAGAGCAGGTGCGCCTCGATCAGCTCTAGGCCCTTGTTGACCAGCGTCGCGCTGTTCAGCGAGATGACCGGCCCCATGTTCCAGGTGGGATGGGCCAGCGCCTGCTCGGGGGTGACCCCGGTGAGCTGGTCCCGGCTCCAGCCGCGGAACGGTCCCCCGCTCGCGGTGAGCACCAGCTGGCGCACCTCGCTGCGGGCCCCGCCGCGCAGGCACTGGGCGATCGTGGAGTGCTCGGAGTCGACCGGGACGATCTGGCCCGGCGCCGCCCGGCCGGTGACCAGCGACCCGCCGGTGATGAGCGATTCCTTGTTGGCCAGGGCGAGGGTGCGCCCGGCATCCAGGGCCGCGATCGTCGCGGCCAGGCCCACGGCGCCGGTGACGCCGTTCAGCACCACATCGCACGGCCACGACGCGGCCGCCGGTATCGCGTCCGGGCCCACCAGGACCTCCGGGACCGGGCCCGCGGCCCGGTCCGCCTCCGCCGCCAGCGCGGCGCGCACATCGGCCTCCGCGCTCGGCCGGGCCACCGCGACCGCGGCCACGCCGAACTCCACGGCCTGCTCAGCCAGCAGGGCGGGATTGCCGCCCCCGGCCGCCAGCCCGGCCACCCGGAACCGGTCCGGGTTACGCCGGATCACATCCAGAGCCTGGGTGCCGATCGAGCCCGTCGAGCCGAGCACGACGACATCGCGCGGCGGGGCGCTGTGGGCGGCCGCGCCGCCTCCCGAAGCTTCCACGGACCCATTCTGGCCCGCCCGCGCCCCGGACGGCGACTGGCGACCCGAACCGCCCGTTCCCGTGGTCAGCTGCCCGCGTCGTCAGCTGCCCGTGCTGGCCGTGGCCGTGGCCGTGGCCGCGGGCAGCGGGCTGACACGCTGCCAGGCGGTCTGCCACTGCTCGTAGCTGGTGCAGCTGGTCTGCCCGTTGCCGCAGTCGCCGACCGGTAGGTGCTCGAACACGATGTTCCGCGCCACCGGCAGGCTCGACTCGCGGTACTGGTCGCAGTTGGCCGCGGCCGCGCCGCGGCAGGCCGCCGGGTTCGCCGGCGCGTCGCTGGTAAAGGCGGAGACGCGCTTCCTGCACGTCGGCCGAGGCCGACCAGGACAGCCATTTGTACATGCAGCTGCTGTTCGGGCTCTTGGCCGTCATCATCCATGACTGCACGTCGGCCACCGCCGGCCCCTGGCCGGCGGTGGCCGCCGGGGCTGGCCAGCCGGCCGTGGGGAGTCCGGCGCGGGACATCTCCTCGATCTGATGGTTCAGCACGGCGCCGAGCACGTACTGGCCATCCCCGAGCGGGCCGACCACGTCGCTGTCCTGGGACCAGAAGGATCCCACGCTGGGCCGGATCGCGATCACGGCCTGCTGCGCCGCGGCCAGCTGGGGCTCGGTGAGCTCGAAGGGATCGGTGATGCCCAGCGACGGCTGGGCCGACTTGAGGTAGAGGGCGGCCAGCGCGAGCGTCACCGGGGAGTCCGGCACCGTTATCCTGTGCGCGTAGCGCGCGGCGGAGGCCGGCTCGAACAGCGTGTCCCAGCTCTGCGGGGCGGGTTTTACCACGGCGGGGTCGTACCCGGTGACGTAGAAGTCCCAGCTGTAGGGCATCCCGTAGAGCTTGCCGTCGTACAGTTCGCTCGGCGCGGCGCGCAGCCGCGGGCTGAGCTGCGGGTAGCCAGTGATGCGCTGGACGTCGAGCGGCTGAATGTCCCCGGCCCAGGCCAGGGTCCCGAGGACCTCCGGTGAGCCCAGCACCCCGTCGTAGTAGGAGCGGCCGATGCCCTTGACCTGATGTCGTGGATGGCCTGGGCGTCGGTGACGGCGTACCGCAGCTCGACATGGCAGCCCGTCTGCTGCACGAACGGCGTCACCCAGTCGTCCCGCGGATCGACGTTGCCGGTCTGCACGGGGCCGGGCGGGACCACCAGCCGGAGCACGCCGTTGTCGGGCACGGCGGACGCAGCTCCCGACACGGTCTCCGGCCGGGGAGGCGCTGGCCGCGGGCGAGGGCCCGCTCCCGGAGCAGCCGGCCAGCAGGATCAGGGCCCCGGCCAGAGCGGGGCACACGGCGGCCAGCAGGCGCCCGACCGGGCGCGGCGGACGCGGCTCCGCGCCACGGCCCCCGCGCCTGGCGGGCCGTCCGCGTCCTGCGTTCAGCGCTTGTCCGCTCACGGAACGATGAGCTTATCCCGCCCTGGACCGCTACGGCTCGCGGACCCGGCCATACTGGGCAAAACGCCTGCCATTTCCGGGCCCCGGGCCGGCGGAGGCCAGCTAGGCGAGCCCGGAGATGAGCCGGGCCATGCTGAAATCGGCCGCGGTGAGCCCGCCCGCCGAATGCGTCGACAGGGTCAGCGTCACCTTGTTCCACTGAACGAGGATGTCGGGGTGATGATTGGCCTCCTCCGCGACGAATGCAATCCCGCCGATGAAGATCATCGCGTCCTTGAAGTCCTGCCGTTCGACCGTCCGGCTGATCTCGTTGCCGGCGAGGGTCCAGCCCGGGGTTTCGGAAAGTTCGGCTGTGATCTGATCATCTGTCAGAAGTTCCATGCGACCGGCATACCATTCGGACGTGCCAGAATCACCAACCGGCCCGCCCGGAGCCGCCAGCGCGCCCGCCGGCTCCGCCGCGCCGCGCCCGACGCCGCTGCTGCCCGTCCACCAGGAACTGGGAGCGTCGCTGACCGGCTTCGCCGGCTGGCTCATGCCGCTGCGCTACCAGAGCGAGACCGCCGAGCATCTGGCCGTGCGCCGGGCGGCGGGCCTGTTCGACCTGTCCCACATGGGCGAGATCACGGTAAGCGGCCCTGGCGCGGCGGCGGCCCTTGACCACGCGCTCGTCGGGCAGCTGTCCGCGCTGGCGCCGGGCCGGGCCCGGTACACGATGATGTGCGCCGAGGACGGCGGCGTCGTCGACGACCTGGTGGTCTACCGGACCGGCGGCGAGGAGTTCCTCGTGGTCGCGAACGCCGCCAACACCGCGGTGGTCGACGCCGAACTGCGCCGCAGGTCGGCCGGCTTCGAGGCCCGGATCACCGACCGGACCGGCGACTACGCGCTGATCGCCATCCAGGGCCCGGAAGCGGCCGCGATCCTGGGGCCGCTGACCGACGCCGACCCCCGTGAGCTGAAGTACTACGCCGGCTGCGACGCCATCGTCGCCGGGCACCCGGCGTGGCTGGCGCGCACCGGATACACCGGCGAAGACGGGTTCGAGATCTTCTGCCGGCCCGAAGCCGCCGAAGCGATCTGGAAGGCGCTGACCAGCGCCGGGACAGCGGCCGGCCTGGTGCCCGCGGGCCTGGCCGCGCGCGATACGCTCCGGCTCGAGGCTGGCATGCCGCTCTACGGCAACGAGCTGGGCCCGGACGTGACGCCTTACGACGCTGGACTGGGGCGAGTGGTCAAGTTGGAAAAGCCGGACGGCTTCGTGGGCGCTTCGGCGCTCGCTGAGCGGGCCGAGGCGGAACCGCGCCGGGTCCTCGCCGGGCTGGTCCTGGCCTCCCGCCGGGTCCCGCGGCACGGCTACCCGGTGCTGGCCGACGGCCGGACCGTGGGAACCGTGACCAGCGGTGCGCCATCGCCGACCCTGGGCAGGCCGATCGCGATGGCCTACCTGGAGCCGGCCGCCGTCCGTGACCCGAAGCGCGGGCTGGCCGTGGACATCAGAGGCCGGGCGGAACCAGCCGACCTAACTGAGCTGCCTTTTTACAGGAGATCCCGAATATGAGCGTTCCTGCCGAACTGCGCTACACCGCAGAGCACGAATGGCTGGCCGTCGACGGGCCCACCGCGACGGTCGGCATCACCGAATTCGCCGCGCGGTCGCTGGGAGACGTGGTCTACGTGTCACTGCCCAGCGAGGGCGCGTCCGTCACCGCCGAGGAGCCGTGCGGGGAGGTCGAGTCAACCAAGTCGGTCAGCGACCTGTACTCGCCGGTGGACGGCCAGGTCACCGACGTCAACGCCGATCTGGAGGACGACCCCGGTCTCGTCAACGCCGACCCCTACGGCGCGGGCTGGATGTTCAAGGTCCAGCTGGCCGCCGGCTCGGGTGCGGACGACCTGCCGCCCGGGCTGCTGTCGGCGGCCGAATACGAGGAGCTCATCAAAGACAGCGATTGAGCAGCCGGCCGTTCCGTTCGCGGCGGGACGGAACGGTGCTGGGCCGGTCTCCCCGGTCGGAGACCGGCCCAGCACGGTCGCCGCTCAGCGGCGGCCTTCAGCGGCGGCGGCGCCAGACCACCAGAGCGACCACCCCGGCCACGACTACGGCCGCGCCCGCCGCGCCACCAGCTTCGGGTCCACCGCCTGGACGCGCTGCCGGAGGTCCGCCGCCCGGCCTGGACGCGCCGCCGGAGGTCCACCGCCTCGGCCTGGACACGCTCCCGGAGCTGGTCGGTGGCCCGGCGGGCCACGTTGGCCGGGCGGACCTTGTCCGTGATGGCGTCGATCGTGCGAGCCAGATCGCCCCTGGCCTGCTCGATCTCCTGGATGGTCGGCTCCTGCCCTACCGCCTTCGGCGCCTGGTCCTGACTGGCCATCACTAGCTTCCCTTCCGCCATGCCTGCTTCAGAAAATTGGGTTCGACACCGTGGTCACGTCAGTCTCTCAGGTCAACCGTCACTTTTACGTCATCTGGCTGCCGGGTCAGCGCGTCTGGCCACGACGACAGCGGCACGCGGCGGCTGATGAGCTGGGACACCGGGGTACGCGGTGAAGTTGGCTCCGTCCAGGGCCAGCACCTGACCGTAGTGCTTGACCAGATTGCGCGCTTCGAGCAGTGGCTCCGCCTCGGCCACAGGTGCGTCCCTCCCGCTCCACGTTTACGGCCAGAAACGCTGTTAACGTTCCCATCTGTGGCGTGATTCTTTAAGCGCGCGGGCCGGATGTCAAGAGGCTCTGGCCGAAGCTGGCTGAAAACGATGTCAGGCCTTAACATCATGGGCACTGACACCGCGTGCGCAGCGCGCGGCGTAGGGCACCGGCGCCGGGGGCGCAGCGAGGAAGTGAGTGCGTCGTTTGCAGCAACAAAATGATAACGTTCCCATCTGGCTACGGCGGCTGGGGGCCCGTGAGCTGCAGCTGGGTGCCCCTAGACTGTGGCGAGTGACGGTGGGGGCACCCACCCGGGGGCGGGTAACGCCGCGCAAGGGGCAGCGGCCGGTAGCGTGCACGCTTCCGGGCGGCCGGACGAGACCGGGCCCGGCCGGACCGGCGATGAGGCGCTGGCGCAGGCGAGCGGGCGGCCGATGGTGAACCCTCCGATGGTGAACCCTCGGCCGACCATGCGGGATGTGGCCAGCGCCGCGGGAGTCAGCCTCATGACGGTCTCGCGGGTCGTCAACGGCGAGTCGGGCGTCCTGCCGGAGACCGCCGCCCGCGTCGAGCGCGCCATCCGCAGGCTCGGCTACCAGCGCAACGACATGGCCCGTCAGCTGCGCCGCAAGGGCCAGCTCAGCGAGACCATCGGCCTGCTGGTCGACGATCTGGCCAACCCCTTCTTCGCGGCGCTGACCCGGGCGGTGGAGGACGCCGCCCGGCTGCACGACTGCGTGGTGCTGATCGGCAGCTCCAATGACAGCCTGGCCCGGGAGCGTGAGGTGGTTTCCGCGTTCTGCGCCCGCCGGGTGGACGGCCTGATCGTGGTGCCGGTCGCGGGCAGTCACCGCTTCCTGAAGGAACAGCAGGCGCTCGGGGTCAAGGTGGTCTGCGTCGACCGGCCCGCGGACAACCTCGAGGCCGACACGGTGCTGGTGGACAACCGGCGGGGCGCGTTCCAGGCGGTCCGGCATCTGATCGACCAGGGCCATCGCCGGATCGGCTACCTGGGCGACCGCGACGACATCTGGGCCGTCCGGGAACGGTACGCGGGCTTCGCCAACGCCTTCGCCGCCGACGGGCTGGACCCCGACGCAAGGCTCGTCCGGCATGGGCTGCGGAGCCGGGCTGATGCGGCCCGCGCGGCCGAGGACCTGATGAGCCTCCCGGCCCCGCCCACGGCCCTGTTCGCCAGCAACGACCTGGTCACGATGGGCACGGTGGACGCGCTCTACGGCTCGGAGGCACGGCGCGGGACCGTGGCCCTGGTCGGGTTCGACGAGTTCGCCCTGGCCGACAAGCTCACCCCGCCAGTGACCGTGGTCGCGCAGGATCCGACCACGATCGGGGCGACAGCCGCGCAGCTGCTGTTCGGCCGGATCGCCGGCGACACGTCACCGGCCCGCCAGGTGGTCCTGCTCACCCGCCTGGTCATCCGCGGCTCCGGCGAAATCGCCCCCACCGTCACGTGAGTCCCCGGCTCCGCGCTACCGCGGGGAGGCCGAGTATGAGCGCCCCTGCTCTTCCGGGGTGATGGCGCCATCACCCCTGTCCTCACCGGGGTGATGGCGGGTGATGGCGGGTGATGGCGCCATCACCCATGTTCTCGTGTGGGATACCGAATGGCAAAAGTGATCTTGGGTGGTGGCGGTGGGTGCCGTCCCCGGTAGGGTGGCTTGCTCGGTGCGGGGGTCGGCAAGGAGGTCGGCGATGGTCTGGGGGGTGGCGTCGGTGAGGGTGGCGTGGATGGTGACCTGGTGGAGGTCGTTGTTGTAGACGGCGGCGATGCTGAACGCGTCCAGGAGCTGTTCGATGAGCCGGTCCGGGGCGCCGGTGAGAACATCGCCCAGGAGGGGCAGCTCGTCCAGGAGGGCGGGGTCGTTGTCCTGGGTGGTGGCGGTCTCCAGGGCGGCCAGTTCGGTCTCGATGCGGGTCCGTTCGGTGAACAGGTCGGTGAACCGGGCGCGGATCCGCTGCCGGAGGGCCTGCGCGGCCCGGTCGCCCGGGTCGGCAGGCGCCTCTAGTTCAGTGATCAGCGCGGTCTCGGCGCTGTCGATCCTGGCCAGTTGCTTACGAAGCGCGGCGGCCTTGGCGGCCCGTTGTCCGGCTTGGTCGGTGGCGCTTTCGGGCAGGGCGGTGGCGAGCATGGCGGCGCGGTCGGGGCCGAACACGTGGTCAGCGAAGAACGTGGTGAGGGCGGTGATGAGGTCGTCTTCGCGGACGATGACGGTGGGGTGTGCGGGGTGGGCGGCGGCGTGCCGGGGGATGGACCGGTCGTGGGGGCAGCGGTAGTAGATGTAGGGGGCACGGTAGGCGGGGCCGGTGCGGGCCGCGCCGCGCATCCGGCGGCGGCAGATTTTGCACCATAGCCGGGACCGCAGCAGGTAGTGCCGGCCCGGCCGGGTGCTGGGGATCTCGGTGTCGCGGACGTTGCCGTGCTCGGCGCCGGCACGCTGGGCGGCGTCCCAGGTCTGCTTGTCCACCAAGGCGGGGTGGGTGGGCTGCGCGGACCAGATCCATTCACTGGGCGGCGTGGGGCGCTGGCGGCGGCGCCGGCCGAGCACCATGTAGCCGGTGTATTTAGGGTTGGCCAGGAGGTGATGCAGCCCCGGGGCTGTCCACCCGCTGTCTGGGCTGGGGGCGGGGTAGCGCTGCGGGTCGGCGTTGAGCCGTGCGGCGATGGTCGGCAGGCCCAGGCCGGCTTCTGCCCGCCACTGGAAGATGCGGGTCACCACGGGCCCGCGTACGGGGTCGACGGCGAGGCGGGTTTTGGTGCGGCCGTCAGCGTTTTTGGCGGGGTTGGGGTGGGGGTGGCGTTCGGCGGTGTAGCCGTAGGGGACGGTGCCGAGGTTCCAGCCGGCCAGGGAATGTTCTTTCAGCCCGTTCCAGACTTTTTCTTTTAGTTGCAGCCGGTACCATTCCGCGACGCCTTGCTTGACCCGGCGGACCAGGACCGTGGTCGGGTTGATCCCGTCAATATGGGCGGGCTCGTCGGTGGCGAATAGCGGGATGCCCTGGTCGTTGAGTTCGCGTTCCAGTTTCAGGGAATTGAACGTGTCCCGCGCGGACCGCTCAATGTCTTCGCAGACCACCACGGCGAAGCTGGGCATGGGGGATCGGGCTTCGGTGAGCAGGTCGGTGATGCCGCCGTCGCGGGGGATCCCGGCGGCGGCGGCGGGCTCCCACGCGCGGCCCTGGCTGCGCTGCTCTAGGTCGATGCCGCCGGATTCGACGTCCCAGTAGCAGGCCACGATCTGCCATCCGGCGGGCAGCCAGGCGCGGCAGTTGCGGAGCTGCCGGCCCAGGGAGGCGACCGGGTCCTGCAGGGTGGCGGTGGAGGTGCGGCCCAGGAACGCGACCGGGACCGGCTCGCCCGGCCCGGCGGTCGCCGTGACGGCCTGGGCTAGGGGGTGGGGTGCTGGTGTGCCCATATCAGTAGCTCCCTGATCACAGCGGCCTGCCGGGCATCCAGTTCCCTGGCTTTGCGCCCGGTCTCTATCCGTATCTTGTACCGGACTTTCATCCCGCCCGGCCTTTCCTCTTCCCTCAAATTATAACTGACCATACGCCATTGACCGTCATTATCCGGTGAATTACCGGCCTGTTCTTCTGTCTTTACCGGTTCTTGGCCGGCCTGCTTACTGCCCATTTATCTCCTTTCCTTTTCCAGTGCCCGGGGTTTCTTTAATGCGCGTGAGCGCATTTGCTGGCCTGGCTGGCTGTCACCTCGCCGTCGTCCCGCCCGTCAGGGGTGCGGGCCGGGCCGGGCCTGTCCAGGTGGAGCGCCCCGCTGGACGAACGACCTGGACAGGGCCGGCCCGGTCTGCTCGGCTTGTCCCGGGATGACGGCGAGGTGACCGGCAGGCCTTCCACCCCAGCCCCGTGCGGCGGCATCGCCTGGTGCCCCCCGTCACCGAGCCGGAGGACCCCGCCGGAGGCATCATCTTTTACCGGCCCGGCGGCGGGGCCAGATCCCCCCGCGCCGTCAGCACAAACCAGGTCACCAGGCCGGTGACCACGGCGGGACCGGACGGCTGCCCCGGCAGCAGATTCAGTACCGCCAGCGACAGCAGCGCGGTGAGCACAGCGCGCAGCGCAAGGTGGCGGGGCCGTCCGTGACAGATGCGGGCCGGGAGCAGCATCGCCGTCCCCAGCAGGCCCGCACGCAGTCCGGCCCGTCCGTGGGGTGGCCCGGATGCGGAGGCAACGGTGCCGGGCAGGTCGGCGGTCAGGTCGGCGTAGGCCTCGCTGCGTCCCCAGGCGGTGCGGAGCTGGGCGTACGCGTTCGCGGCGGCCGTGTACCGGGTGATGTCGCCGCCGTCCGGCCGGTCGGGGTGGGTGGCGGCGGCGATGGCCCGCCATGCGGCCCGGACCTGCTCATCGGTCACGTCCGGGTCGGTGGGCAGCCCGAGCACGGTGAACGGGTTCATCACCGCGCCCTCGGTCCGAGCACGTCATCGAGGCTCCCTGTACCCGGCTCCGGGGGTGGTGGCTGGTCGTCCGGTGGCGGTGCGGGCGGCGGGATGATCACGGTGGGGGGCCGGACCTGGGCCGCGGGGAGGCTGAGCGGGGAGGGTTTGGGCCGGGCGACCTGCACGAACGTGGCCCCGCCCCGGTGGATGTAACACGCCTGCCCCACATCCAGAGTGCGGACCAAATCGGGGTCGGCGATCCAGGCGTGCTGGGTGCGGGTGGTGCCTTCCTCGCCCCAGGTCGCGCCGACCAGCTTGTGGGCCGATTCCAGGACGCGGCGGGTGCCAGCCAGTTCCACCACGGGCTGGGGGTGGGGGGTGCTCATCAGCCAGATCCCGCCATCGGCGGTGGCGGCGATCCGGTACCGCTCGTCGTCGTCGCGGCCGAGGCCTTGCCAGGATTGGGCGGAGACCTGCACGCCGAGGCCGAGGGACCGGCCGCGTTCATACAGGTTGGAGATGGGCACCCGGCGGGACACGGCAGAGTAGTCGTCGGCGGCGAGCAGGATCGCCCGCTGTTCACCATCGGCCGCAGTAGCGGTGTGGGCGACCAGTTCGGTCAGGGCCATGGCCTGCGCTTCGGCCACGGTTTGCTCACGGGTGCCTTCCAGGATGCAGTACCAGGCATCCGCCCCGGCCAGATCCCCGGCCCGTCCAGGGCCGGGCCGAGCCGCCCGAGCAGCGTCGCGTACCGGAGCTGGATGTCGCCCACATGAGGCTTGGCGGCGCGGATGCGGGACAACGCAGCACCGTGCAGGCCGTCGCCGTAGGCGGTTTCCAGCCAGGCCACGTCGAGCCGGTCCAGGAAGCTGGCCGCGTTGGCGGGTGGCCCGCCGGGGGCGGCCAGGGCCAGGTTGACGACGGCTTGCATGACGTCGGTGTAGTAGGCGGCGGCCCCGTCCCCCGTCTCGATCATCTGAAGCAGCAGCACGCCGAGGTCGCGGGGCGGCAGGTCCCACAGGCACAACCGGGCCTCATCCGGCCAGATCGCCACCCGCCGCGCCCCCACGCCATGCAGGAGGCGGCGGGTGCGTTCGGCCTTCACCCGGGCGTCGGGTCCGCCTTTGCAGTCCAGCACGACCAGCAGCGGCCGGTTCCCCTCGCCCCGGAGGTGGGTGGCATGGGTGGCGGCGTACCAGCCGGCCCACAGCCGCATCATCAGGTTCGTCTTCCCGCTGCCGGATGAGCCGATGATCACCGAATGCCGCGCGAAAGAACGGGACGGGACGGTCAGGATGGGCCGCCACTTGTGCCGGATGGCGCGGATGACCGGGCCGATCACCACCTGGCCGCCCCGGGTCAGGAGGGGGACGGTGCCGGGGGCGGCGGCCCGGCCGCGTGCGGCGCGGACCTGGCGGCGCCATTGCCGGGTATCGAAGTCGATCGGAGCCGAGGCGGTGAGCCCGGCCAGGCCGGTGGTGATGGCGTAGATCCGCCACGCCCACAACAAGCCGCCGATGGCCAGCCCGGCCGGAACGGCGACCGGGGCGACGAGCAGCCCGGCGCGCAGGATGGCCCCGGCGGCTAGCAGCCGCCACGCGTTCCCGTAGTCATTGACCGGGGCCAGCGCGATGGCCTGCCAGGCGTGCAGCCGTATCGCCTGGCCGATCGAGTAGACGGCGGTCATGGGCAGCGCCCAGGCGGCGGCCCGCCACAGCCGGGCCGGTGGCCACCCGCGCAGCCAGGCGGCCAGGTAGCCGATGGCGGCGACGGCGGTCAGCGGCCAGGCTGCTATCGCGACGGCCGTCACGATCAGCCACCCGGCCAGTTTGACGCCTTTGCGGAGCAGCCACAAGGCGGCGGTGAGCCGCAGCCAGGACCATACGCTCACCAGATGGCTCCTTCGGGCAGGTCACGGATCACGATGCGGGGGGCCAGCGGCGCGGGCAGCACGTTGACCGCGTGGGTCACTACCGAGGTGGCGGGCGGGGCGGTCAGGTAGATCACCTGGGCGTACCGGGCGGCCCGGCCCGGCGGGGCACTGGGGCCGTAGTCGCTGGTGCGGGCGAGCAGGTTCTGCATGATGCCCGCTGTGCGGGCCAGCGGCTTGGCCGTCAGCTCGGCTTCGATCGCCCAGATCTGCCCGGCGTAGGGGGAGCCGTCGAGGCTGGGCCAGTGAATCTCCGCATCCGGCAGGTGCACCCCGCTGGCGGGACCGCCGGTGGCGGCGCGGATGCGGCGTTCGCTGCGCCACCACGCCTGGCCCGCCTGATAGGCGTACCCCGTTTCCAGCCAGAGCCGGACCGCCAGCACGGCCCGGATGTGGGCCAGCCGGCCGAGGGAGGGCCGGGTGGCGGGGTAGCCCAGGCCGGTGGCTTTCATCCCGGCACTGGTGAGCCAGCACCACGCCGGGCCGGTCGCTAAGGTGCCGGTCTGGGCGTAGCCGCTCTTGCGCCACCTGGCGACGATGCCGCGCAGCCGGTCGGCCCGCACGTCCAGCGCGTTCGCCAACAGGATGGGCTGCGCGGCGAGGTCCCGTTCCCGGTGTGGGTGCGGGCCTTTTCCGCGCAGCCTTCCTCCGAACCCAGCGGGCACCTTTCGGTGCACTGGGCTCTCCGGTGACTATGCCGTGTTCGCGACGGGGTTTGCGTGGATGTGCTCGTGGCAAGAGGCGCAGACGATGAGCGTTTTGCGCCGCTTTCTTGCCATGAGGGCTGCCCACGCGGGCTGGCCTGGTCCGGGTTTTCCGAGGCCGGCGAGGCTGGCGACGTGGTGGACAGCCACCGTCGCGCCGTGCTCGCATAGCTCGCACCATTTCCTGCGGAGCCGGTGGATCAGCTCTTTGCGGGGGATGGTGCCCGGGACCAGGGCGGGATCGTTGATGACCGCGCGCCCGTCGTGTGTGAGGGGTATCCCGCCGAATCGCGCTACCAGGTCCGGCTGGCCTTCGCGGTGGACCCTGGCCTCGAAGCAGGTCCGCGGGCCGTCACTGGTGATGACCTTGGCCTTGTAGCGAGCCGCGGTCTTGGTGACGGTGGACTTGTGCTTGGCTGCCAGGGTCTTCAGCATGGACGTCTCGGCGTTCCAGCGCAGTTTGCTGAGCCGCCAGACATCGCAGGCGGGCCGGTAGTAGTTCACGACGCCCCGGTATTGGGCCCCGTAGATCCGCACGATGTCGTAGTCGGGCAGGTTCTGCAGGGCGCTCCGGTGCCAGGGTTTGCCCCGGCGCCGGTACCGGGCGCACTGGGCCGTGATCACGTCCGGTGGTACTCGCAGCGCGATCCTCCCGCTGGCCGATCGCTGGCCGTTGGTGAGCTTGGTGCTGGAGTGCTGGACGGTGATCTGGTAGCCGAGGAACCGCGCCGCGCGGGTGCGGGCGTGGGTGATCAGCGTCTTGCTGGCGTTCAGTTCCAGGGCGAGGGTCTCTCGCAGGAACGCCGCCAGCCTGGCCTTGATCTGCTCGGCTTCGGCCTTCGGCCCCGCGAACCCCAGCAGGTGATCATCTGCGTACCGGCAGTAGAACAGGCGCCGGTAGCCGGGGTCCATCGGGTCTGCGGAAGGGATGGCGCGCATCTGCCGGGAAAGTTCCCGGGCTTGTGCCCGGTCGCCGCGCTGGCGTGCGCGCCACCGCCGGGCCGCGAGCCGTTCGTAGGCCCGGTCCCTTTTGCGGCGGCTTCCCCTCGTGTGCTGCGGGATAAGTTCCCTCTCAATATATTCGTCGAGCTTATTCAGGTAGATGTTGCTGAGCAAAGGCGATACCACGCCCCCAACGCAACAGCGAACTTTCGCGCATGTCACCCTCCGTGTCGGTGGTGTCGTGGTGGCTGCCGCCGCTGGATGGTTCCCGGACGGGGATGCGGTGGCGGATGGTGAGTTTCTCGGGGCCGACGAGGACGTCCTGGACGAGGGCGCGCAGGACGCGCTGGCGGTCTTGGGTGGTGGCGGTGGCCGAGTTCGCGCGGAGCTTTCCGAGGAAGCCGTGGAGGTCGTCGGCGAGTTTGAGGTAGGCGTCGCGGTCGGCGGCCTGGACGTCGAGGGCGGCGATCTGGTCTTTGAGCCCGGTTTCGCGGGCGCGGAGGTCCGGCATGCGGGCGCGGAGCTCGTCGATGGTGAGGAGCTGCTCGGAGAACGCGGTGACCATCGCGGCGATCGACGCGCTGGTCTTGGCGAGGGCCTGCGTGAGCTGGCCGCGCTTCTTGGTGACCGGGTCGGACGTGCGCGCACGCTCCAGCCGCTTGCCGATCTCGGCGCGGATGAGGGCGGGGTCGGCGAGCAGGCCGGCGACGTGGTCCCAGACGACCGCATCGACGTAGTCGGCGCGGACCGGCTTGTTGCCGCAGACGCGCCCGCCCTGGTAGCGGTAGTCGTCGGAGCCGAGGCACCGGTAGTAGTAGATCTTCTTCCCGGAGCTGGTCGTGGTGGAAGTGCGGTAGTAGCCGTAGCCGCAGGACGCGCAGGCGGCCAGGCCCTGCAGCAGCGACGGCACTTTGGTGTTCCGGGCCGCGAACCGCTTGTTGCCGGCCAGCCGCTGCTGCACCCGGTCGAACGTGTCCTCGTCCACCAGGGCCGGGACCGGGATCGCGGTCCATTCCTCGCGCGGCCGGTCCTCCACCCTGACCTGGCGGGGGACGGTGCGGCCGGCGAGCCGGGCGGTCCGGTTCAGCCCGGCCGGCTCGTGGACGGCCTGCGTCTTGCCGAAGACCGCGGTGCCGGCGTAGGCGGGGTTGCGGAGCATGCCCCAGATCACCGACCGGTCCCAGCGTTCCTTCCCGGTGCGGGTGCGCACCCCCTGGCCTGTCAGCCAGCGGCGCAGGTCCGCGATAGAGGCGCCGTCGTCGGCGTAGCGGCGGAACATCTCCGTCACCAGGGCGGCCTCGTGCGGGACGACTTCGTAGCGGGCACCGGATTCCGGGGTCTTGCGGACGTAGCGGTAGCCGAACGGGGCGCCGGACAGCACGTTGACGCTGCCGGATTTCGCCCGCCAGGCCTTGCCGCGCCGGTAGCGCTCGGCGAGCTGGGCCTTCTCGTACTCGGCGAACATGCCCTGGAACTGGACCAGCAGCTGGTCCTCGGGGCTGTCGCCGCGCGGCCCCTTCACGAACTCGGCCCGCACCCCGCAGCGGGCCAGCTCCTCGATCAGCAGCGCCTGGTAGGCGAACTTGCGGGCCAGCCGGTCCGGGGAGTAGACCAGGACCACGTCCAGGCAGCCCTGGGCGGCCAGGTCCCGCACCGCCTCCAGGCCCGGCCGGACCAGCGTCGCCCCGGAGTGCCCCTCGTCGGCGAAGACCCAGTCTTCCGGGACGTCAAGCCGATTGTTCACCGCGTGGTCGCGCAGGGCGGCGAGCTGGGAGCCGATCGTCTCGTCCTTCGCCTGCCGGGCGCTGGAGACCCTCGCGTAGATCGCGGCGCTCGTCATCGTCCCCTCCTTCCGCCGCCGGGGCGGTGGTCCTGGCCCGCCGCTGCGGCACCAAGATGCCGTAGGCCACTGACATTTCCGCGGCGGCATGGCGGGAGAAGACGTGCTCCGTCTCCACCCGCAGCCGTCTCACCTGGACGGACGGTCCCCGTGAGCACGGGACAGGAACTCCTCCAGCGCCTGGACGGCGACCGAGGAGATCGTGCGGCCCGACGCCCGGGCGTGCTCCCGGACCGCGGCGGCCAGCCGCACCGGAAGCCGGACAGTGAATACCGTCCCTTCATCCGGGACCTCGACCCGGCCCGACTCCGCCGCACTGGCCAGGTAACGGCGGGCCTGCCGCTCCGAGCAGCCCAGCCGCCCGGCCAGCACCCGGGCCGCCTCCGCGGCCGGGACCCCGGCCTCCAGCAGGCCGACGGCGGCGTTGACATGCGACGCATGCTCGGCGGCACCCGCACGGCGATCCCCAGGCATGACATGAAACTACTACAGATAATGTCCGATAGCAGGCAGATCGCGGCAGCCTGCCCAGCCAGCCCGCTCACCGGGACCGCCCCGCAGCCCGCGACCGCGCGATCCACGACGCCACCGTCACCAGCGTCGAGGTGTCCAGCTCCGTCAGCCACCTCGCGACCCGCCGGTCCCACGCCCCCAGCTCCACGCCGTCCAGCACCCCCGCCAGGATCGCGGCCCGCTCCTCCTGCGGGCACGAACCCGCCCGGAGCGGACTCCAGCGGCACCGCCGGCACCGCGGCGCTCACCGGCCCCGCTCCACACGCCGGTAACCCAACGTGACCTCGAAGCAGAAATTGCCTTTTGCGTTGGGGGCGTGACCACGTCTCCTTGCGGGACCCCGCTGAGCGTGTCATGGTATTCCCAGTCCTCCAGGTACCCGGCTTTGAGCATGTTACGGATCAGCCGGAGAAACCGGTTATCGTGGATTTTCTCCGCCATTATCCCGAGCAGGATATCGTGGTCAATT
>CAVZKY010000009.1:0-3404 GCA_963775825.1 uncultured Actinomycetes bacterium | reverse complement strand
TGATCCCCTGCATGAGCAGCATGGAGGCCATCAGGCCCGGCAGCAGGATGGTGGAGAACGTGGTCGCGGCGCCGCCGCCGGCCTGCGGGTGGACCGAGCCGGCCTTGAAGATGCTGGCCGCGCCGATCTTCGGCAGCACGTAGGTGAACACGAAGACCCACAGCAGTGGCTGCACCACCGACCGCACGAAAGTGGACGGCAGGTTCCGGCCCAGCACGCGGAACTCGCGCGCCATCATCGCGGCGAAGGTCCGCACCATGGTGGGGTGCGGCACCGGAGCGTCGGAGATGATGGCGACCGCGCTGGCCGATGCGGGATCCCGCGGTGCCGGAGCGGCCAGGGCGGGTGCCCGACTGGTGGTGGTCATTCGCGGTACTCCCTCCCGTCAGGGTGAGGAAAACGGTCTCCAGGCTGGGCTTGAGCTGGGCGGCGTCGCGCACGGTCAGGCCCGCTCGGGCAGCCGCGGTGACCAGCTCGCCGAGGACGCCTTCGGGGTCCCTCGCGAACACCCGTACCTGGTCCCCATCCGTTTCGATCTTGCTGACGCCGGCCGGTCCGCGATAGTGGCCAGGGCGCTGGGCTCGTCCGGCAGGCCACCCTCTACCGGATGGTGATCACCGTGTCAGCGCCGGCGTCTTCCTTCAGCTGGTCGACGGTGCCGGACGCCAGGATCTGGCCATGATCGACCACCGCGACCCGGTTGCAAAGCGCCTCGGCTTCCTCCATGTAGTGCGTGGTCAGCAGGATGGTCTGGCCCTTGTCGTGCAGCGCGCGCAGCGTGTCCCACATATTTGACCCGGGTCTGCGGGTCCAGGCCCGCGGTCGGCTTGTCGAGGAACAGCACGTCCGGGCGGTGGACCAGGGCCCGGGCGATCATCAGCCTGCGCGCCTGCCCGCCGGACAGGTCGGTGGCCATGGCCCTGCGCCGGTCGGTCAGGCCGAACGCGGTGATCAGCTGGTCGGCGCGGCGCAGCGCCTCCCGCCGCCCCAGCCCGAAAAACCGGCTGCGGAACTCCAGGTTCTCGCTCACGCTCAGCTGCATGTCGAGCGTGTTGTTCTGCGGGACCACGCCGATGGTCCGCTTCACGCCGACCGGGTTGGCCACCACGTCGCGGCCGGACACCCAGGCGTGGCCGCCGGTCGGCACGATGAGCGTGGTCAGCATGCCGATCGTGGTCGATTTACCGGCCCCGTTCGGCCCGAGCAGGCCGAAGAACTCCCCCGCCGCGACGTGCAGGCTGATGCCCCGGACAGCCTGCACGTCCCCGCGCGAGGTCGTATAGGTCTTGTGCAGATCCTCGGTGCGGATTCCCGCCGCCGTAGGCGGCGGGATGGTCACGGATCGTTCTCCCTGCACGGTCGCCTGGTTCATGGGCGACTGGATCACGGGCCGCTCCTTCGTGGTTTCCCCATAGCTGGCGTGACAAAGTTCAGCGCCCCGCACGACACGCTGTCAAAGTATTTTTGATCGTATAACTAACCTTCCCCGAGGACCGGAGGACCAGGCATGCGGGTGACCGGAACCGCCCAGCGCGAGGCGTGGGTCCCCCAGCGGATGCCGCCCGTCGAGGAGGTCCCGCCCGGCCCGTGGTCGGTCAGAACTTGGACGTGCTGGCCCGGCTGGGGCAGGCTACCGCCTGGCAGGTGACTGAACAGCTGACCTGGTCCCGCGGCTGGGCCGCGGTGGAGGGCTTCATGCATCGGAACCGTCCGACAGCCGGTCCTCCATCGTGTACTCCTCGACCGGAGGTGCTTTCCCGGATTCGGATGGAATGCGCCCTCGTTCGAGCTCACCCAGCAGGGGTCTCCCGCTGATTGCCCGGCCTGGCTACCCGCCCGGCCCCGCTACCCGCCCGGCCCCGGCTACCCGCCCGGCCCCGCTACCCGCGCAGCCCGGCGAGGGTGCGGGAGAAATTGGTTACGCCGTTCTTTTCGGTCACGAAGTACAGCCAGTTGCCGGCCGCCGGGTGCAGCGCCGCTCGATCGCCGCGTTACCCGGGCTGTCGATCGGCCCCGGCGGCAGCCCCTTGTGCAGGTACGTGTTGTACGGCGTGTTGGAATGGATCTGCTGATCGGTGACCGTCGTGCCGAACTGGCCCAGCCCGTAGAGCACTGTGCTGTCGAACTGCAGCGGCATGCCCGGCCGCCAGCCGGTTCGTGATCACCCGGGAGATCTTGGGATAGTCGGAGAGTCGACCCCCTTCGGCCTGCAGCAGGCTGGCCACGGTGATGACCTGCGCCGGGGTCATGTGGGCCTGGGCCGCCGCCGTTTTCAGGTCTATCTTCGCCGCTTCCTGGTTGAAGCTGGCGACCATCAGCTGCAGCACGATCGTGGCGGACATGTTCGGCTGGACGTCGTAGGTCGCCGGCCACAGGTAGCCCTCCGCGTTGCCGTCGGCGTCGTTGGGCAGGCCCAGCGAGCCCGGTTTGGCGAGGGCCTGCTGTAATCGCCCGCTGGGATCCCGGACCTGGCCGCCAGCTCCGCCTGGTCTGGGAATCGCCTCCCTTCCGGGATCGTGATCTTGTCCTGGATCCGCGCGCCGGGGTTGAGCAGCAGCGCGAAGGCCAGCGTCGCCTTCATCTGCTTGTGCATCCGGTAGAAGCCCGGCTCCAGGCCGCGCTGGTTGGTGCTGTGCTCGGCGGCCAGCTCGAACGCGCGGACGCTGGCCACCACACCGAGGGTGACCAGCCGCTGGCCGACCGCGGTGGCCGTCTGGCCCGACTGCACCTGGATGATCGCCTGCCCGGTGCCGTCGCTTGCGTAGTCGGCGGGGTGGTACTTCTCATGAACAGGTGCAACACGTAGATACCGCCGATCACCAGCGGCGTCAGGATGACCACCAGGGCGACCAGCGGGGCGATCCAGCGTGACCGACGGCGCCTGGGCCTTCCCGGCGGCCCTCCGGCCCCGCCGCCCGCCGCCGTCGTCTTCCTCGTTGTCGTCTTCGTCTTCCTGGTCGTCGTCACGGTAGCGGGGAGCGCCGAGGCCGGGGACGAAGCGATCGTCCTCGTAGGCGTCGTCAGGGTAGGCCTCGTCCCCGGGGGGACCTTCGGCGTGGTGCGCAACGTGGTCGTCACGGCGACCGCGCCCGGGCCCGGGAGCGTCCGGAGCACCGGACGCCTTGCCGCGGCGCCGCCCGCGGTAGGCACCTGGTTCAGGCTCCGGCTCGTCCTGCGGGTACCCGCGTTCGGCCGGGTAACGGCCGCCGGGATCGTCAAGGTCACCAGAGTCGTTGGGGTCGTAGAGTTCGCCGCGCTGGAAGGGGTCTTCGGGCCGGTGGTCGCCCGGCGGCCGGTCGCCCGGCTCGTAATTGCGATCATGGGGCGGATTCTCGTCGCCGAAGGGGCCCCGGTCGCTGAGGTAGCTATCGGCGCGGGCGGGACCTCCGCCGGCCGGGGAGTCG
>CAVZKY010000008.1:0-56797 GCA_963775825.1 uncultured Actinomycetes bacterium | reverse complement strand
CGCCGGACCGTTGGCCACCGCCGGACCGTTGGCCGCCGCCGGACCTTTGGCCGCCGCCGGACCGTTGGCCGCCGCCGGACCATTGGCCGCCGCCGGACCGTTGGCCGCCGCCGGACCGTTGGCCGCCGCCGGACCGTTGGCCGCCGCCGGACCGTTGGCCGCCGCCGGACCGTTGGCCGCCGCCGGACCGTTGGCCGCCGCCGGACCGTTGGCCGCCGCCGGACCGTTGGCCGCCGCCGGACCGTTGGCCGCCGCCGGACCGTTGGCCGCCGCCGGACCGTTGGCCGCCGCCGGACCGTTGGCCGCCGCCGCCGATCCTGGGCCCCGCTGCGCCCTTTCTACTGTGATGATGACAGCAGAAAGGGCCGCTGCCCGCTAGGCGGGGGGCGGGGCCTGCCGGAGAGACGTAACCCACAGCCGCTCAATCTAGGTGGCTCGGCAGCGGCGCGGCGGCGGTCTCGGGGCCGCCGGGCTGTGCGGGGGCGATGGCCAGGGCGAGGCGCTGATCCTCCGCGTACCCGCGCCGGCGGTGTAACTTCGCGGTGTGACCACTTCGGCGAGCGATGCCCCGGATCTGGTCGGCCGGGCGCATGAGGGTGATCTACGTGCCCTGGCCCGGCTGGTCTCGCTGATCGAGGACGGATCACCCCGGCTTCGCGCTGTCATGAAGGAGCTCGCGCCGCTGGCCGGCGGGGCCCGGGTGATCGGCCTGACGGGCTCGCCCGGAGCCGGGAAGTCCACCGTGACCAGCGCGCTGATCGCGGCGTACCGCGGCCAGGGGCTGCGGGTCGCGGTGCTGGCCATCGATCCAACCTCGCCCTTCACCGGCGGCGCGCTGCTCGGGGACCGGATCCGGATGCAGGATCACGCCACAGACGGCGACGTCTTCATCAGGTCCATGGCCAGCCGCGGCCACCTCGGCGGCCTGGCCGCGGCGACGCCGCAGGTGATCCGGGCACTCGACGCCGCCCGCTACGACATCATCCTGATCGAGACGGTGGGTGTGGGGCAGGTCGAGGTAGAGATCGCCTCGCTGGCCGACTCGGTGGCGGTTCTGGTCGTCCCGGGGATGGGGGACTCCATCCAGGCGGCCAAGGCGGGCATCCTGGAGATCGCCGACGTCTTCGTGGTCAACAAGGCGGACCGGCCGCAGGTCCAGGAGACGATCCGGGACCTGCGGAACATGATCGCCCTGGCCGCGCAGGGCCCGGACGACTGGAAGCCGTCCATCGTCAAGACGGTTGCCACCACCGGCGACGGGATCGGGGAGCTGGTCGGCCAGCTGGACGCGCACCGGGTGTGGCTGGACCGTTCCGGCGAGGGAGACCGCCGGCGGGTTGTTCGGGCCCGCGAGGAGGTGGCGGCGCTCGCCCTCGGCGCACTGCGCCGGAAGATGGCCCGGCTGCCCGGCGACAGCGCCCTGGGCGCGCTGGCCGGGCGGATCGCGGAGGGCCAGATCGACCCCTACTCGGCGGCCGACGAGCTCCTCGGCGCCCTGACCGACGGCGCCTGACGGTGGACCCCGCCGGCTCGCCGTCGCCCGGCTATCTTCAGCACCGCTACCTTCTGCACCGCGGCGACGCCCTGGGCGCTTACGCCGGCTGGCCCGCGCCCGCCGCGATCATCAGTGACGGTGCCTACGGCGTGCGCGGCTTTCACGGCGACACGATCGGCGCCGGAGGGCTGCCCGCCTGGTACCGCCCGCACGTCGAGGCCTGGAGCCGGTACGCGACCCCGGCCACCACGCTGTGGTTCTGGAACACCGAGCTCGGCTGGGCGACCGTGCATCCCGCTGCTGGCCGCCAGCGGCTGGGATTATGTGCAGCTCATCACCTGGGACAAGGGGACCGCGCACATCGCGGGCAACGTCAACGGCCGGACGATCCGGCGCTTCCCCGTGGTTACCGAGGTCTGCGCCTTCTACCAGCGCCGCCTTGAGCTCTCCGGCGCCGAAGGCCCACTGCCCGTCCAGCAGTGGCTGCGCCGCGAATGGCAGCGGTCCGGCCTGGCGCTGGCCCGGGCCAACGAGGCTTGCGGGGTGCGGAACGCGGCCACCCGCAAGTATCTGACCGCCGACTGGCTCTGGTACTGGCCGCCTGGCGAGATGGTGGAGCGGCTCGCCGCCTACGCCAACGCTCACGGCGCCCGCTGCGGCTGGCCTTACTTCTCTCTGGACGGGCGCGCGCCGGTGACGGCTAAGGAGTGGGAGGCACTCCGCTACACCTGGCGGCACGCTCACGGCCTGACCAACGTGTGGTCGCTCGCGCCGCTGCACGGCGTCGAACGGGTCAAGGGGACCATGCGCCGGGCCGCGCCCCGCGTCTACAACCCGAGCAGCCTGTCCGCGGCGCACCTGAACCAGAAGCCGCTGGCCTTCATGCGCCGCATCCTGGCCGCGGCTACAGGCGAAGGAGAGGTGGTATGGGAGCCGTTCGGTGGCCTGGCGTCCGCGTCGGTCGCGGCCATCGGGGCCGGCCGGTTCCCCTGTGTCGCCGAAGCCGACCACGACTTCGCCGAGATCGCCGCTCAGCGCCTGGACGACGCCGTGACCGGCCGTGACCCGGAGTCTCCCGAGGCTCCCGGTGAGGGCTAGTACGGCAGTACGGCTAGCCGCCTGGATCCCTGACCGCGGAGCCGGTGCCCTGACAGGCGCCAGTTTTCCGCACTTGAGTTTTAAAGTCCTTCGCAAACGCCGGTCCGACCCGCGCCCAGCCCGGTAACCCGGATAACCGATGAGCCCGGCGGCGTACCCGGCGTCCCGCCCCCGGCCCCCGGCCTACTGGGTGCATTCTCAGGGTTATTCGCTGAAGATGCTCCCCGTAGCACCGGCGTCCCGGCTCTAGGACGCCTCTGAATAACCCGTGAGCCCGGTTCGTGAATAACCCGTGAGCCCGGTTCGGCGTTTACCGGCAGTGTGTTCGATCATCTGGGATGATCTTCTGATGCAGGGAAGATCGCGGATGGACCGGGAGCTGCTGGACGCTGAGATGATTGCCGGGCATCTGGTCCCGCCGGGCAGCGTGTTCGCGTTCCTGGCGGAGCACCGTAGCGAGTTGTTCCCGGACAGCTTCACCGCTGACTTGTTCCCTTCGCGGACCGGGCGCCCGTCGTTGCCGGCGGATCTGGTGGGCAGCGTGCTGGTGCTGAAAGAGCTGTATGACCTGTCGGATCCGCAGACGGCGGACGCGCTGAAGTATGACATCCGGTGGAAGGTGGCCTGCGGCCGGTCGCTGACCCAGGTGAGCTTCGACGCGTCCACGCTGGTGTACTGGCGCAAACGGATCGCGAAGTCCGGTCGCCCGGACCGGGTCTTTGATGCGGTCGCGGAGGTGATCGCCCAGACTGGCATCTTGCGCGGCCGGCGGAAGCGGTGCGTGGACTCGACGGTTTTCGACGACGCGGTGGCGACCCAGAACACCGTCACCCAGCTGGTGGCCGCGATGCGCAAGGTGGCACGGGTGGTGCCTGGCGCGGCGGATGTGATCACGGCGGTGTGCCGGCTGGATTACTCCAAGCCGGGCAAGCCGCCGATCGACTGGGATGATCCTGACGCCAAGGCTGCCCTGGTCAGTGCCCTGGTCAATGACGCGCTGGCGGTACTCGCGGAGCTGGCGGGCCCGGATTCCCCCGGCCGGGACGCCGCGGCGGCGGACGCGCTGGGCCTGCTGGCGCTGGTGGCCGGGCAGGACGTGGAGCCCGCTGAGGACTCCGATGGGACCGATGGGCGGTGGCGGATCGCCCGGAAGGTCGCCCCGGACCGGGTGATCAGCACCGTGGACCGCCAGGCGCGGCATACCCGCAAGAGCAAGTCGAAGCGGCGCGACGGGTTCCGCGGGCACCTGGCGGCCGAGCCGCAGACCGGGCTGATCACCGACTGCGAGATGACGATGGCCGCCGGGCCTGGCGGCAGTGACGCGGAGAACGGGGTGAAGATGGCCTGCCGCGACCGGTTCCATGGCTGTGCTGAGGGCGGGGATGACGCGGCCAGCGCTGGCGAGGGCACGGCCGTGCCCGGCGCGCCGCAGCCGCAGCAGCCCGGTGACCAGGAGCGGGAGGACGGCCTGGAGGTGTATGGCGACTCGGCCTACGGCAGCGGGGAGGCCCGCGCCGCCTACCAGGCAGCCGGTCACGACACGGTGATCAAGCCCAAGCCGGTGCAGCCCGGCCGTGCCCGGCGGGTTCACCCTGGACGACTTCACCATCTGCGAGCAGGATGGCACGATCACCTGCCCGGCCGGGCATACCCGGCCGATGAGCGGCAAGCGGACTGTCACCTTCGGCGCGCTGTGCGGCGGCTGCCCGCTGCGGGCGCGGTGCACCACCGCCAAAGACGGCCGGTCTATGACCATCCACCCGCAGGAGGGGCTGCTGCGCGCCGCCCGCGCGCAGGCCCGCACGCCGGAGTTCAGGCAGGCCTACCCGGCCCGGTCGATGATCGAACGGGTCATCGCCTGGACCGCCACCCAGAACGGCCGCCGCATCCGGCTCCGCTACATCGGCACCGTGAAGAACGACGCCTGGCTGCACGCCCGGTGCGGCGCCATCAACCTGCGGACCCTGGTGAAGGCCGGGCTGACCCGCGACGGCGGGGCCTGGGTCCTGGCCTGACCGGCCCGCCGGCCACAGCCGGATCCCAGCCCGGCCCGGGCCGGGAACCCGCCGGGCCCGGAATGACGATCAGCTGCATAGCCGAGGATCATTCACGCATCAGCTCAGGCCATGAGGGAGCTGTCCCAGGTGGGGATCCGCCCACGGTGAACCAGACGCGGGCTCGGCGGTATCGATGGCATGCAAAAGTCACCCCGTGCGTCAGGATGGTCATGACGAGCAAACTGCTTCCGCGGGCGTAGCGGGTAGCTGCCGCCTGGCCCGGTGGGCGTCGCGGGCAGCTGCCGCTTGGCCCGGCCGCCGCCCTAAGCCGGGCTGGCGGTGGGCAGCCCGGCTTCCTGCCCCGCGGCCAGCAGCCACTGGTCGTAGGAGACCAGGGCGGTGAGGTCGTGCCTGATGGTGAGAGCGGATGCGAGGTGGATCGCGTCCATGGCGCGCAACGCCACGGGCCGGGCGCCGGCAGCCCGGGTGAGCACGCTGGCCGTTATCCGGATGTCCCGGACCCGGCGGACTACGGTATAAGCCTGGGGCAGCGAGCCCGGGTCGGCGCGCCAGACGGCCCGGGGCACCTCCACCCGGACGATCGGGCTGGACACCCGGACCAGGTTGGCGCTGTGACCGAGCCACTCGATCAGCGCGGCCGACTCGGGTTCGGTGACGGCCAGCTTCACCAGGGCCGAGGAGTCCAGGTAGATCAATACCGTTCTTCCTCTCGCATCTGCAGCAGGATCTCCGATGCGGTTGGCCGTCCCGGTGGTACCGGCGGCCCCGGTTCGACGTCCAGAAGGTCACCTGGGTCCTCGGCAGGCTCCAGAACGCCGGCGGCCAGCAGGCGCTCCAACGGGCTGCTCGGCTCCCTGACCGGCACCAGCTGGGCGACCAGACGGCCCCGGTTCGTGATGTCCACGGTGTATCCCCTCTCCGCCAGGTCGATGTACACGCTCGCATGCTGCCGCAGCTCGCGGACGCCGATGCGCCGGGCAGGCGTATCACCGGTGCCGGCGGACTGTGGCGGCGAAGCGGACGTATCGCTCATAACGCAAATGTAGCACAGTAAGTGCTACGTTGAACAATTGGTGGCCGCAGTCGAAAAGACCTGGCGCCGCTGGTTAAGATGCCGCGCGCATACGGCAGGATGGAAACATGCAACCGCGTGATTTTTCGATTTACGGTGCCGTCGACCTCGGTGCCCGGCAGGCCGCCGCTCAGCGCCAGCAGCAGGCCGCCGAGGCCGGGCCGAAAGGCGGTGCAGGGCACCGCCGTCATCGACGTCACGGAAGAGACCTTTAACAGCCTGGTGGTGGAGCAATCGCGCACCACCCCCGTCATCATCGACCTGTGGGCGGACTGGTGCGGCCCTTGTAAGCAGCTCAGCCCCGTCCTGGAGAAGCTGGCCGGTGAAGCCGGCGGCGAGTGGATCCTGGCCAAGGTCGACGTAGACGCCAACCCGCGCCTCAGTCAGGCGCTCCAGGTGCAGAGCATTCCCATGGTCGTGGCGGTCATCGGTGGCCAGCTCGTCGACGGCTTTCTCGGCGCCCTGCCCGAGGCCCAGGTCCGTCAGTGGATCAGCCAGGTCCTGGGCGCGGCCGAACAGCTCGGCGTCGGCCCAGGGGCAGGCGGCCCCGGCACGGACGCCGACGGCCAGCAGGCCGCGGGCGGCCCGGCAGGCCCCGGCGGCCCGGCGGGCCCCGGCGGCCCGGCGGGCCCCGGCGGCCCGGCAGGCCCCGGCGGCCCGGCCGGTGCGGGCGGGCCCGGAGGCCCGGGGCGTCCGGCCGGTGCCGGGCGGGCCCAGTGGCCCCATGGGCCCCGACGCGGTCAACCCGGCCTACGCCGACGCCCAGCAGGCGATGGAGCGCGGCGACATGGACGCCGCGGCCGACGCCTTCAGAAAGATCCTGGCCAGCTCACCCGCTGACCCGGTGGCCAAGGTCGGCCTGGCCCGCGTCGAGCTGTTCCAGCGTCTGGACTCCTACGACGAGAAGGCTGTCCGGCGTGCTGCCGCCGAGCACCCGGATGACGTGGAGGCCCAGGCCCGGGTGGCTGACATGGATGTGGCCGCGGGCAAGATCGAGGATGCCTTCGACCGGCTGCTCGGGGTGGTCCGGCGGACGTCCGGTGAGCAGCGGGACCAGGCCCGGGCGCGCCTCGTCGGCCTGTTCGAGATCTTCCCGCCGCGCGACCCGCGGGTCAGTAAGGCCCGGACCGCCCTGTCCAGCCTCTTGTTCTGAGTCGGGCTGGGGCCGCTGAGCCGGGCTGCGGCCGCTGAGCCGCGGGCTGGGGCCGCTGAGCCGGGCTGCGGCCGGGCGGGACTTAGCGCGAGCGTGGCTCACGGAGGTCAACCTCCGTGAGCTGCTCGAGCGCCGGGCAGCGCCTGGGCCAGCGCCTCGATCTGCTCCGGCCCGAGCAGGGCCAGGATGTCGGCCAGCATGGCCGTGCTCTCGTGCCGGATTCGCTCCAGCACTTCGTGGCCGCGCGGCGTGATGGCCAGCGTGCTGGCCCGGGCGTCCCCCGGTACCGCACAGCGCTTGACGTAGCCGCACTCTTCGAGCGCGGTGACGATCCGGGTCAGGGTGGAAGGCGCGATACCTTCGGCGGCGGCGACATCGCCGAGCCGCAGCGGGCCAGCCTGCTCGACGGTGGCCAGCGCCGACAGCTGGGTGGGGGTCAGCCCGGCGAGCTCATGGTGCCGGAGCCGCCGGGACAGCCGGGCGACGGCGACCCGCAGCCGGGTCGCATCGATCTGCGCGGAACCGCCGCTCACCAGGCTTCCTTCCCCGCCCTCGGCCGGGGCTGAGACTGTGACCTTGTCCAGTCCGGCCAGAAGGTGACCGGCGTGTGCTGGCGGTGGCTGCTTCATCGCCGCGCTCACCGCAGTTTCCCGCGCCATTCTTGCAGGGTACGCGCTGGCGCTGAGCGGTTGGCGCCGGTTTCGGGGCCGCCGCCGGTGCCCGGCCACCGTCGTACCTTTGATGACAGCCGTCGCGATCGGCCACGCAGCGTGCGAAGGCGCAGCTAGGGTCTGTTCAGGCAGCGGCACAATCAGATTCAGCCTCGACAGAAGCAGCCAGCGGATGCGGGTCATGTGGCCCGCGGCCCGGCCAGCGGCGGTAGTTGCCCAGCCGGGCCAGGGAAGGCGGAGCAGAATGGCCATGGCGCCGAGCGTCTCGTATTCCATGACGGTGCGGCTGGAGGTCGGCTCCCGCGGACGCGCTGTCAGCGAAATCACCCGGGCCGTGGAGCACGCCGGGGGCATCGTGACCGCGCTCGACGTCAACGCCGCGGGCCACGAGCGCCTGCGCGTCGACGTGACCTGCGCCGCCCGTGACACCGCGCACGCCGAGTCGATCGTCGCCGCGCTGTCGTCGCTGTCCGACGTGGCCGTGCACAAGGTCAGCGACCGGACCTTTCTGCTGCACCTTGGGGGCAAGATCGAGATGCGCTCCAAGGTGCCGCTGCGGACTCGGGACGAGCTGTCCATGGCGTACACGCCGGGGGTGGCGCGGGTGTCGCTGGCCATCGCGGCCAACCCCGATGACGTCCGCCGCCTCACGATCAAGCGGAACAGCGTCGCTGTCGTCACCGACGGGTCGGCGGTGCTCGGCCTGGGCAATATCGGCCCGGACGCCGCGCTGCCCGTGATGGAGGGCAAGGCCGCGCTGTTCAAGCGGTTCGCCGGCATCGACGCCTGGCCGATCTGCCTCGACACCCAGGACATCGACGAGATCGTCCGCACCGTTCAGGCCATCGCGCCCGGCTTCGGCGGCATCAACCTGGAGGACATCAGCGCCCCGCGCTGCTTCGAGGTGGAGAGCAGGCTGCGCGGCCTGCTGGACATCCCGGTCTTCCACGATGACCAGCACGGTACGGCCATCGTGGTCATGGCCGCGCTGACCAACGCGCTGCGCGTGGTGGGCAAGGAACTCGGCGCGGTCCGCATCGCGATGGCCGGCGCGGGCGCGGCCGGGACCGCCGTGCTGAGGCTGCTGCTCGCGGCCGGGGCCAAGGATGTCTGCGTCTGCGACGACCAGGGCGCGGTGCACCGCGGCCGGGCCGACCTGGCGGCGAACGAGAGCCTCGGCTGGATCGCGGAGAATACGAATTCCCCCTGTTACGACGGGTGACCTGGCTGGCGCGGTCGTCGACGCCGACGTGTTCATCGGCGTCTCCGCGCCGAACATCCTGCGTGGCACCGACATCGCGGCCATGAGGGAGGATGCCATCGTGTTCGCGCTGGCCAATCCCGAGCCCGAGGTCGACCCCGATGAGGCCCGGGAGCATACGGCAGTGATCGCGACGGGGCGCAGCGACTACCCGAACCAGATCAACAACGTGCTGGCCTTCCCCGGTGTCTTCCGCGGCCTGCTGGACGCGCAGAGCCGGACGATCACCGAGGCCATGCTGGTCGCCGCCGCCCGCGCGCTCGCCGACGTGGTGACCCCCGATGAGATCGGGCCGAACTACATCATCCCCTCGGTCTTCCACCCGGACGTGGCGTCGGCGGTGGCCGCGGCAGTCCGCGAGGCCGCGTCCGGGCCGCACCCGGCGGCTGCGCATTCGCTCGGCCCCGGCTCGTCTGCACTGGGCCAAAAGTGTTAAACGAGGATCATGATGGGCACATGGACGAGATGGCCACCGACAGCCTGATCGGCTGCCTGCTCGTCGCGACCCCGGTGCTCGCTGACCCGAACTTCCGCCGCACCGTGGTCCTCATCGTCGAGGATGAGCCGGGCGAGGGCACCCTGGGCGTCGTTCTCAACCGGCCGACCGACGTCCCCGTGGGCCAGGTCCTCGAAACGTGGTCGGATCTGGTGACGGGCCCTTCGGTGGTTTTCAAGGGCGGCCCCGTAGCCCCGAACAGCGCCCTTGCGATCGCCTTCGTGCCGGGCGACGCGGAACCGCTCGGCTGGCACTCGCTGGAGGGCACCGCGGCCATGTCCCGGCTCGGGCTGGTCGACCTGGACGCGCCCCCTGACCTCATCGCCCCCGCCATCGACCGGCTCCGGGTCTACGCGGGCTACGCCGGCTGGGCCTCCGGTCAGCTGAAAGCCGAGATCAATGAGGGTGCCTGGTACGTGATTTCCGCTGAGCCGTCGGATGTGTTCGCCGGCGAGCCCGAGGGGCTGTGGTCGACGGTGCTGCGCCGCCAGGGCGGTGAGATAGCGTTCAAGGCCACCTTTCCCGATGACCCAAGCCTGAACTAAGGCCGTCATGGCCCGGCCGGCCCTAAACTCGTATACATGAGCACCGAGATTCTTCCTGACAGCGGCACCCGCTCCGAGACCGATGTCCGGGCGGATCTTTCCCACGGCGACGGAGACCACGAGCGGTTCGCCCACTATGTCGACAAGAGCAAGATTGTCGAGAGCGCGGTCACAGGGGACCCGGTTGTCGCGCTGTGCGGCAAAGTCTGGGTGCCGAGCCGGGACCCGAAGCGTTTCCCGGTCTGCCCGGAGTGCAAGGAGATCTACGAGTCACTCCCCGAGGGCGGCGAGTGAGCCGCTGTCCGCGCGGTAAGTCCGGTCTTCCCGCACAATGCCGAGCTCTGCTTTAGACACGGTGAGTGACCACGAATACACGCTGCCATCGGGTGGCGGGGGACATGACGCCTTCCTCCGGCAGGATCTGCTGGGTTCCGCTGCGGGCCTGGCAGTGGGAAGCGTTCGCGGAGTACTTCCGCATCCCACGGCGCGATTTCCTGCTCAACGCTACGCCCGGCGCCGGGAAGACCGCCTACGCCCTGACGATCGCGGCCGAGCTGCTCGCCCGCCGGGAGGTTGCGGCCATCACGGTGGTGACGCCCACCGAGCATCTCAAGCACCAGTGGGCGGCCTCGGCGTTGCGCTTCGGCGTTGCGCTGGACTCGTCCTACCGGAACTCCCAGGGCCGGGCATCCGCCGATTTCGTCGGCGTGGCCGTCACGTACGCCCAGGTGGCCGCCCATCCGGCGCTGCACCGGCAGCGCACCGAAGGCCGCCGCACCCTGGTCGTCTTCGACGAGATCCACCATGCCGGGGATGCTATGTCCTGGGGCGACGCGGTCCGGGAGGCGTTCGACCCCGCCCGGCGGCGGATCGCGCTGACCGGCACGCCCTTCCGCAGCGACACCAACCCGATCCCGTTCGTCAGCTATGACGAGCAGCTGGACGGGTCCCGGCGCAGCTCCTCCGATTACGTCTACGGTTACGCGAACGCGCTGGAGGACGGGGTCGTCCGGCCGGTGATCTTCCTGGCCTACTCCGGCGAGATGAGCTGGCGCACCCGGGCCGGCGACGAGATCACCGCGACCCTGGGCACCCCGATGACCAAGGAGCAGATCGCGCAGGCCTGGCGGACCGCGCTCGACCCATCCGGCGAGTGGGTCGGCCGGGTGCTGGAGGCGGCCGACAAACGGCTTACCGAGGTGCGCCGGGGCATGGCCGACGCGGCCGGGCTGGTCATCGCGGGCGACCACGAGGACGCCCGCGCCTACGCCGCGCAACTGCGCCGCCTCACCGGCCATCGCCCCGTGCTGGTACTGTCCGACGATCCGGCGGCTAGCCGCAAGATCGCCGCGTTCGCGGCTTCCGGCGACCGCTGGATGGTCGCCGTCCGGATGGTGTCCGAGGGCGTGGACATCCCCCGCCTCGCGGTCGGTGTCTACGCGACCAGCGTCAGCACCGCGCTCTTCTTCGCCCAGGCTGTCGGCCGGTTCGTCCGCGCCCGCCGCCGCGGCGAGACCGCGTCGGTGTTCGTGCCCTCGGTACCGGTCCTGCTCGCCTTTGCCGCCGAACTTGAAGCTGAACGGGACCATGTGCTCCGTGCCCCCGCCGAGGCGCCCGAGGACGCGGAGCTGGCCGAAGCCCAGCGCCAGCGGGACACCCCCGACGATCTCCTCGCCCCGACCATCGAGGTGCTGCATGCGTCGGCTCACTTCGACCGCGTGCTGTATGACGGCGGCGAGTTCGGCACGGCCACGGCGCCGGGTTCGCCGGAAGAAGAGGACTATCTCGGGCTGCCCGGGCTGCTCGAGCCGGAGCAGGTGGCGCAACTGCTGCGCAGGCGCCAGGCGGACCAGCTCAGGACACGATCCCAGGGTGGCGCGGCCACCAGCGGCCTGCTCGGAGGCTCAGGCCCCGGAGTCCCGGGTCCCGGCGCTGCTGGCGCGGCCGCTGCAACGGGTGCGCCGGGCGCCCGCGTCGCGGTCGGCCCCGGAGTCCCCGGCGGGCCGGAGACGCCGGGTTTCACCCCCGGAGTCCCCGGCGGGCCGGAGACGCCGGGTTTCACCCCCGGAGTCCCCGGAGCCCCGGAGCGGAAGGGGCACCCGGCGCCGGAGACTCCGCCCCGAGATCGGGCATCGCGACAGGCGCTGCGGCCGCGGCGCCCGTCAGCCGCGAGGTGCTGGCCGCTCTGCGCAAGGAGCTGAACGGCCTGGTCGGCGCCTGGAACCACCGGACCGGCCAGCCGCATGGGGTCATCCACAATGACCTCCGCCGGGCGTGCGGCGGGCCGCCGCTGCCCCAGGCGACCGCGGACCAGATCCGCGCGCGCATCGACATGGTCCGCCAGTGGGCCACCGCCCGCCGCTGAGCGCCCCGGACGACGCCACCCTCTGGTCAGCGGGCATCCGCCCGGCACGCCCGCGGCGATCGGGATCGTTAAGCCGCGCGGCCCGCCCAATGATGAGGGCCCCGGCCATGCAGGCGGTTCCGGCCACGACGAGGAGCGGGGCCGGTAGAACGGCTCCGTGTGCGGCGCCGGGTCGCGTTGCTTCGGTCGGCTGTCCCGCGCCACGGGCTCCTCCGGCCACGGCCACGACGGTGGCTCGGGGCCGTCCGGCGGCCGGGACCGCGGCGGCTGCTTCGCCCATGACGCCGAGTCGGGCCCGGACGGTGACACGGTGCGCGACCTCGGCCTCGGCGGACCCACCGGCTCGGGCGCCGGCACCGGCTCGCGGGGCGCGGCCCAGCCGGGCAATCAGCCAGCGGACGAGGGTCACCACCACCGCCACTGCGGTCGCGGCGGCCATCGCGACGAATCCCGCCGCGATCCACTCGGCCGCGCTGATCTTGAACCCGGACTGGGAGGGGCCGGCGATACTGCTCATGGATCAGGCCCGCAGCCACCGCTCCGGCCAGGTAAGCCGGGGCCGGAATCGGGATGAGCAGGTAAACGGCGCCGGACCTGACGGCCAGGGCCGCGACGAGCGTGCCGACGACGATGAACCCGCCGAGCAGCTGGCCAGGATCCCGGTGCGTGGCCACCGTAGCCGCCGTGCCGATCACAGCGGCGGCGAAGACGATCAATGTCCCGTACCAGCCGGACAGTCGGCCCCAATGCCGCGACGGCCTGGGCGACGATTGCGCGGCCTCCCGTTGCCGCCGCGCGGCAAGCCGGCCACCGTCGGCCGGGATCGCCGGCGCCGGCCGCTCATCCAGGTCCGGTGCAACGAGCCGCAAGTCGTCCCGGGTCGGCTCTGCGGGGCGTGGCCCTACCGGGCCCTGGTCGCGCCTACCCGCCCCCACCGGGTCCTGCTCATAGCGCCCCGCCCCCGCCCCCGGCTGGCCGAACTCGCGCGGTTCCGGTCGCGGCTGGTCCTGCTCACGGCGGCCCGCTCCGGGCCCGCCCGGTTCCGGTGGTCCCCAGTCGGGCCGGTCTGGCTGACGCGGTCCCGTGTCGCGTCCGGCTGGTTCCGGTGGTGCCCAGTCGGGCCGGCCTGGCTGACGCGGTCCCGTGTCGCGTCCGCCTGGTTCCGGTGGTCCCCAGTCGGGCCGGCCTGGCTGACGTGGTCCCGTGTCGCGTCCGCCCGGTTCCGGCGCGCCGGGTTCCCGGCCGCCGGGCGCCAGCGCACTTGGCCCGGGCCGCCCCGGCTCCCGGCCGCCGATCGCACGCCAGCCCGAACCACGCCGGCCGGTCTCGGGGCGGCCCTGATCACGGCGCGGCCGGGGATTCGTCCCGTTCGGCTGGAACATCGGGCCGTCGTCCGGCCGGTACGGGCCCGGCTGGTATGGGCCCGGCTGGTATGGGCCCGGCTGGTATGGGACCGGCCACTCCGGGCCCGCCTGGTATGGGACCGGCCACTCCGGGCCCGGCTGGTACGGGACCGGCCACTCCGGGCCCGGCTGGTACGGGCCCGGCCACTCCGGGCCCGCCTGGTACGGGCCCGGCCACTCCGGGCCCGGCTGGTACCGGACCGGCCACTCCGGGCCCGGCTGGTACGGGCCCGGCTGGTAAAGCCCGGGATCGGGCTGGGCGGAGCCACGGTCGCGGCGCGGCTGGCGCCCGTCCGGCCCGAAGGTTCCACGGGCCGAACTCGGCGGCGGCGACCAGGCATCCGCGGCGCTGGGGCCCACTGTCGTGGGCGCGCCAGGCCGGCCGACGATCAGACCCGGGCACGCCATCGTACGGCGGGCGCGGATCCATGTCGTGCCATTCGCGGCTGCTCGGTCATCTGGACTCAGATGTTAGCCGTTGCAGATCAATAACAGCAGATCAATAACAAGAGCGGCCGGTGATCTTCGTGACGTGGATGCTGCGCCGGCCCGGCCGGAAACCCGTGGCTGGAGCCCACCCGAGCGGCGTCGGCCCGCGGCGTCGCGCGGATCACGGCGTAAGTACTGAGCTGCGTTTTTTCCGTAATCGTCTCGGTTGTCAGCGGTTTTTCCCGCTTTGCGGTGCTGGATGTGAGCGACATCGGCTCCTCGCACGTGGGTGCCGGGGCTCCTTCCATCGGCAAATAGAACGATTTGCTGACGGGGCTGGAGAGCCGTTGGGACTGGACCGGCAACGTGCTGCCGGCGAGCACCCTAAAGGCGCCACCCGCGGGCAGCGTCCAGGCCTTACGGCATGAGGATTGGCGTGCCGTCCAGCTCGACGCCGGCGTCGCGCAGCTCACTCAGCGCGAGGGCGGTGCTTTCCGGCGCGACGCCGGCGGTGAGGCCCAGCAGCACCCGGGTGGCGAAGCCATCGCGGGCGCCGTCCGCGGCCGTCGCGCGCACACAGTGATCGGTCGCGATCCCGACCACATCGAGTTCGGTGATGCCCCGTTCGCGCAGCCAGTCGTGCAGCGAGGTGCCCTCCTCGTTTGTGCCCTCGGCCCCGCTGTAGGCCGCGGCGTACGCGCCCTTGCGGAAGACCGCCTCGACCCGTGAGGTGTCCAGTTCAGGGTGGAACTCCGCGCCCGGCGTGCCCGTCACGCAGTGTGGCGGCCAGGAGTAGGCGTAATCCGGGTGGTCCGAGAAGTGGTCGCCCGGGTCCATGTGGTGGTCCTGCGTGGCAACGATGTGCCCGTACTCGCCGCCGTTGGCGGCGAGTAGCTCGCTGATCGAGCGGGCCACGAAGGCCCCGCCCCGGACCCCGAGCGAACCGCCCTCGCAGAAGTCGTTCTGGACGTCCACGACGATGAGTGCGCGCACCCGCCCACGGTATCGTGCCGGGAGCGTGGCCGGAGAGGTCAGGGACGTCCTCCGCCCGGCCGGCGCGGATGAGGGGACCATGGCGGACTACTGGAACCACAACGTGCACTATCAGCCGCTCATCCTCGGCGCGGTACCGCCCGGCTGCGGCAGCGCGCTCGATGTGGGCTGCGGCGACGGACTGCTGGCCTGCCGCCTGGCAGCGCTCTGCCGGGACGTGACCGGGGTGGACCGGGACGGCCGCATGATCAGCCTTGCCCGTGAGCGCGGCCGGGATCTGCGCAACGTCGCCTTCATCGACGCCGAGTTCCCCGCCTTCCCGTTCGACGACGCCAGCTTCGACTTCATCGCCAGCGACACCGCGGTCCACCACATGAACTTCGAGGCGGCCCTGATGGCCATGAGCCGCCTGCTCCGGCCCGGTGGCCGGCTGGCCATCATTGGCCTGGCCCGCAACGCCAAGGCCACCGACTGGATGTACGACGCGGCCGCGGTACCGGTCAGCGTCGGGTTCGGGCTGGCCCACGGCGCGCTGCGGGCGGCCCGCCGGGAGGAGCACGGTCCGGGTCAGCCCGTCAAGCCCCCGACCATGACCTGGGACGAGGTCCGTGTCGGTGCTCTCCGCCTGCTCCCCGGCGTCAGGTACCGCCGGCACATGCTGTGGCGCTACTCCCTCATGTGGCGCAAGCCCGGCTGAAATGGGATCTGCCGGCGCTCCAGTCATGAGTCATGACCAGCACGTTAGCGGGCCTTCTCCGCGGCCGGGCACCTCCATTTCGCCCCGGCCCCGGCTCAGTTGGTTCTGCCCTCGAAGATGGACGGGATGGCCGGGTCACCCCGTGACAGCTGAAACGCCTGGGGCGGAAGTTCAGTCAGCACCTGCCGGTGCCGTTCCACCGCCGCCGGCAGCGGTTCCCGGCCCACGATGATCCCGTCCCGCACGAGCGGCATCAGCAGCAGCCGGTCGCCCGGTCCCGGGTTGGGCGGCGAAAGCCGGATGTCCTCCGCCTGCGCCACCCCGTGCTCGTCCCGGTGCCGCACTGCCCACTTGCGCCCGCCGCGGCCCGGCTTGCCCACCGAGCGCTTGGCCACCGGACGCAGCGGGCCAGCACCACCGGGGCCGTCCGAGCGCGCCACCAGCTTGTACACCAGTCCGGCCGTCGGCGCGCCGGAGCCAATCACCAGGGCGGTGCCCACCCCGTAGCCGTCCACCGGGGCGGCGGCCAGCGCCGCGATCGAGTACTCGTCCAGGTCACCAGTGAGCACGATCCTCGTGTGGGTCGCGCCGAGCTCGTCGAGCAGCGCACGCACCTGCCGGGCCACCACCGGCAGGTCGCCGCTGTCGATCCGCACCGAACCGAGATCCGGGCCCGCCAGCTCGACGGCGGCGCGCACCGCCCGGTCGACGTCGAACGTGTCTACCAGCAGGGTCGTGTCCTTGCCCAGCGCGTCGAGCTGGGTACGGAAGGCGTGCCGCTCGCTGTCGTGGACGAGCATGAAGGAATGTGCGCTCGTCCCGGCCGAGGGGACTCCGTAGCTGCGGTTCGCCTCGAGGTTGGAGGTGGATGCGAAGCCTACGATGTAGGCGGCGCGGGCGCTGGCCACGGCGGCCTGCTCGTGGGTGCGCCGCGATCCCATCTCGATGAGCGGCCGCCCGTCGGCCGCAGTCACCATTCGGGACGCCGCCGACGCGATCGCGGAATCGTAGTTGAAGATCGACAGGATGAGGGTCTCCAGAATCACCGCTTCGGCAAATGTGCCCTCGACCACCAGGATCGGTGAGCCGGGAAAGTAGCACTCGCCTTCCCCGTAACCCCAGATGTTCCCGGTGAAACGGTATGATTCGAGGTACCGGAGCGTGACGTCATCCACGATGTCGGAAGCCCGGAGGAAATCAAGATCAGCTGCGTCAAACCTGAACCGCTCCAGGGCGTCGAGCAGCCTCCCGGTACCTGCCACGACGCCGTATCTTCGGCCGTGCGGCAGGTGCCGGGCGAACACCTCGAAGATCGTGCGGCGCTCGGCCGCCCCGCTGTACAGCGCACCCTGGAGCATGGTCAGCTCGTAATGATCGGTGAGCAACGCGGTGCCGTGTCCCGCCGGTATGGGGCGGCCCTCGGGTGGAAGAGACATACTGTCCGCCGAAATCGTCACGAGTGGAAGACTACGGACCTGGAGGTAAGCACCTGTGAGCGTGGCACCCTCTGAGGTGGAGCTGCCGGAGTCCGGCGAGCGGACCAAGCCGGACAAACCCTGGCTGACGATCGTCTGGAACGACCCGATCAACCTGATGGACTACGTTACTTACGTCTTCCAGACGGTGTTCGGCTACCCGAAGTCCAAGGCGAAGAAGCTCATGCTCGATGTTCACTACAAAGGCAGGGCGGTGGTCGCGGCGGGAGCGCGTGAGTCGATGGAGCACAACGTCGAGGTGCTGCATGGCTACGGGCTATGGGCGACCGTCTCCTCGGATTCGTGAGCCTCCGGCTCCTGACCCTCCCGCGGGCGGGATATGTGCCCGCCCGGGCGGGACGTGCATTGGTGGCGTCTTCCTGATGGATGCTTTTCGCCGGTCCGGCCGCGGCGTGCGGGCCAGGTTCGACGGCCCGGAGGCCGTGCTGCTCCGCAGCCTGATCGAGCAGGTCGTCGAGTTGCTCGCCGATCCGGGCGGTGCGGCTGATCCCGCCGATCGGATGGCGGAGCAGCCCGCACCGGTCGCGGACGACCTGGATGGCCCGGAGGGCGCGGGCCGCCCCGGGCAGCCGGCTACTCCCAGCGCGGCCGAACTGGAGGCGATGGTGGGCTTCGGCGGGGGCGGTACGGCCGACGCCGACGGACCGGCCGATACCGGGACCCCGGAGGACCCGGCGCTGGCCCGGCTGCTGCCCGACGCCTACCGGGACGACGCCGAAGCCGCCGGCGAATTCCGCCGGTTCACCGAGCACAGCCTGCGCACCGCTAAGCAGGAGAACGCCCGGATCGTGCTGGACACGCTGCCGGCCGGCGGCGGCTCGGTGAAGCTGTCCGGGGCGCAGGCCCAGTGCTGGCTCCGGACCCTGAACGACGTGCGGCTCGCGCTGGGCGTCCGGCTCGAGGTCACCGAGGAGTTCGAGCAGCAGTGGCAGGATCTGGATCCGGTAGACCCCCGCACGGCCGCGTTCGAGGTGTACGCGTGGCTGGGCGGCGTTCAGGAATCCCTGGTTCAGGCCCTCAGCTGAGCGCCACTGCCCGACCGGTACGCTCACGTTATGCTGTCGATCCGCCGCGAGCTTCACGACAAGATCGTCGCGCACGCCCGCGCTGACCATCCGGATGAAGCGTGCGGCGTGATCGCCGGCCCGGCCGGCAGCGACCGCCCGGAGCGGTTCATTCCGATGATGAACGCGGAACGGTCACCGACCTTCTACCGGTTCGACTCGATGGAGCAGTTCCAGGTGTGGAAGGAGATGGACGATCGGGACGAGGAGCCCGTCGTCATCTACCACTCGCACACGGCCACCGAGGCCTACCCGTCCCGCACCGACATCTCCTACGCGAGCGAGCCGGGCGCGCACTACGTCCTGGTCTCGACCCGGGACCCGGACCGGACCGACTTCCGCTCGTTCCGGATCGCCAGGTGACGGTGAGGTCACGGAGGAGCCGGTGCGAGGTCACGGAGGAGCCCGCCGAGGTCACGGAGGAGCCCGCCGAGGTCACGGAGGAGCCCGCCGAGGTCACCTAGGGGACGCCCCTGGCTGATCCAGGACGGTCCGGCACCCGCCAGCATCACTCAGGGGATCAGCCTGCGCACTGTTGGATTTACCCCTCGTCCCGTAGGGATTGACCTGCCGCCGCCGGCCCGGTGGAATGATCCCGGCGGCCGCAAGGTTGGATCGCTAGGGAAGCGGGAAAACGCCGCGGCAGATCCCCTGGGCCGCGTATCGGTCCGGCCGCCTCGCCCGCTACCCGATTTTTCCGCACACTATGGAGTGTTTGATGGCCATCGAGGTTCGTATCCCGACGATTCTGCGCACCTACACGGACGGCGCCAAGCAGGTGGAGGGCGCAGGCTCCACGCTGGGTGAGCTCATCGAGGACATCGACGGCCGGCACAGCGGGCTGCGGGACCGGCTGGTGGCTGACGGCGGCCTCCGCCGTTTCGTCAACGTGTACCTCAACGACGAAGACGTGCGCTTCCTGGGTGGCCTGGAAACCCCGGTGAAGGACGGCGACACCGTGACCGTGCTCCCGGCCGTCGCCGGGGGCGCGGCCTGATCGCACGGACCCGGAGCTGGCATGCGTTACGATTCGCTGCTCGACTCGGTAGGCCACACGCCGCTGGTGGGCCTGCCGAGGCTGTCCCCGTCTCCGGAGGTGCGCCTCTGGGCCAAGCTGGAGGACCGCAATCCGACCGGCTCGGTCAAGGACCGGGCGGCGTTCTACATGGTCGAGCAGGCGGAGAAGGAGGGGCTGCTGCAGCCGGGCGCAACGATCCTGGAGCCCACGTCCGGTAACACCGGCATCTCCCTGGCCATGGCGGCCAAGCTGCGTGGCTACCGGCTGACCGTCGTCATGCCGGAAAACACCTCCGCCGAGCGCCGTCAGTTGCTGGAGATGTACGGGGCAAAGATCATCTACTCGCCCGCGGCGGGCGGCTCCAACGAGGCCGTCCGGGTCGCTAAGCGGCTCGCCGCCGAGAACCCGGACTGGATCATGCTGTACCAGTACGGCAACGAGGCGAACGCCCGCGCCCACTATGAGACCACCGGCCCGGAGCTGCTCGCTGACCTGCCGGAGATCACCCACTTCGTGGCCAGCCTGGGGACGACCGGCACGCTGATGGGCACCGGCCGCTTCCTGCGCGAGCACGTTCCCGGCGTGAAGATTGTCGCGGCCGAGCCCCGGTACGGGGAACTCGTGTACGGGCTGCGCAACGTCGACGAGGGCTTCGTCCCGGAGCTGTACGACGAGTCGGTGCTGACCACCCGGTTCTCGGTTACCTCGGCCGACGCGCTCGCCGCGACCCGCGAGCTGCTCAACACCGAGGGCATCTTCGCCGGGATATCCGCCGGCTGCGCACTGCACGCGGCGATGGCCCTGGGGGCCAAGGCCGCGGAGGCAGGGGAGCGGGCCGACATCGCGCTGATCGTCGCGGACGGCGGCTGGAAGTACCTGTCGACCGGTGCCTACGACGGGACCCTCGACCAGGCCGAGGACCGGCTCGAGGGCCAGCTCTGGGCCTGAGCCCCGGCTGAGCCCACGAGGCTGAGGGCCAGCTCCGGGCCTGAGCCCCACTGGGGCCAGCGAGGCCGCTGGGGGCCCGCGAGGCCGCCGGCCAGCGAGGCCGCGGTATCGCCGGGCCTCCGGCTTTCTGCGCCAGCACCGCCGTATCGTGGTCTTTCGTGCGGCTGACAATAATCGGATGCTCCGGCAGCTTCCCTGGCCCGGAGGGCCCCGCCTCCTGCTACCTGCTCGAAGCGGAAGGCTTCCGGCTGCTCATCGACCTGGGCAATGGCGCGCTCGGGGTCCTGCAGCGCCATATCGGGCTGTTCGACGTCGACGCCATCTGCCTGAGCCACCTGCACGCCGACCACTGCCTGGACCTGACGTCCTACAGGGTGGCCCGGCAGTACGCCCCCGCCGGCCCGCAGCCCCCGATCCCGGTCTTCGGGCCAGCCGGCACTGCCGCCCGGATGGTTCAGGCCTACGGCCTCGATCCGGATCCGGGCAGGACGGGGGGCTTCCGGTTCGAGACGCTGACCGCGGGCCGCAGCCGGATCGGTCCGTTCCAGGTCACCACGGAGCGGATGAACCATCCGGTCGAGACGTACGGCTTCCGTCTCGAGCACGGCGGCCGGGTGCTGGCCTACTCGGCCGACACCGGGCCCTGCGACGGGCTCACCACGCTCGCCCGCCGGGCCGACCTGCTGCTGTGCGAGGCCTCGTTCCTGGACGGCCCCGGCCTGCCGGGTAACCTGCACCTGACCGCGCGCCAAGCTGGCGAGTACGCCGACCTGGCGGGCGTGGCCCACCTCGTGCTGACCCACCTGGTGCCGTGGAACGACAAGCAGCAGTCGTTCGCGGAGGCCAGCTCGGCCTTCCACGGCAAGCTCTCGCTCGCGGCGTCCGGGCAGGAGTTCGCCCTGGAGCCGGCCGGGCCGTTGCCCCTGTAGGCCACCGCTAAGCTGGCGGGCATGGCCCGACCTGACGGACGTTCCGACACCGAACTGCGCCCGGTGAAGCTGACCCGGGGCTGGCTCGACCACGCCGAGGGCTCCGTGCTCGTGGAGTTCGGCGCTACCCGCGTGCTGTGCGCCGCGAGCGTCCAGGAGGACGTGCCGCGGTGGCGGCGGGGGAGCGGGCTCGGCTGGGTCACCGCCGAGTACGCGATGTTGCCGCGCGCCACGAACACCCGCAACGACCGTGAGTCGGTCAAAGGCCGCGTCGGCGGCCGCACCCACGAGATTTCCCGGCTGGTCGGCCGGGCCCTGCGCGCCTGCGTGGACTACAAGGCGCTGGGAGAGAACACGATCGTGATCGACTGTGACGTACTGCAGGCGGACGGCGGTACCCGGACCGCCGCGATCACCGGCGGCTACGTGGCGCTCGCGGACGCGGTGGCCTGGCTGCAGGGCCGGCACCGCTGCCACGGTGACCCGCTGACCACCTCGGTAGCCGCAGTCAGCGTGGGCATCGTCGATGGCCAGCCGCGCCTCGACTTGTGCTACGAAGAGGACTCCGCGGCCGAGACCGACATGAATGTCGTCTGCACCGGCGATGGCGACTTCGTCGAGGTGCAGGGCACCGCCGAACGCGAGCCGTTCAGCCGGGACATGCTCGGTCGGCTGCTGGATCTCGCCGTCGCCGGCTGCGGTGAGCTGACCAGGCTGCAGCTTGATGCCCTCGCCGCGTCCAGCTAGCCAAACCGGCCCGGATGCGACGGACCTCTTCCGGCTCGTGCTCGCCACCCACAACGCCCACAAGGTCATCGAGCTGCGCCGTATTCTGGCCGCGGCCGGGGTCCAGGCCAGCCTGAGCGGGCTGGACGACTTCCCCGGAGCACCCGACATAGCCGAGACCGGGCTCACGTTCGCCGAAAACGCGCTGCTCAAGGCCCGGGCCATCGCTGCCTTTACCGGACTGCCGTCGATCGCCGACGACTCCGGCCTGTGTGTCGACATTCTGGGCGGCATGCCGGGGATATTCTCGGCGCGCTGGTCCGGCCGGCACGGCGACGACGCCGCCAACCTGGCCCTCGTGCTGGCCCAGCTGTCAGATATCGCTGACCCGCACCGGCGGGCCCAGTTCTTCTGCGCGGCCGCACTGGCCCTCCCCGACGGCCGGGAGCAGGTCGTCGAGGGCCGCCTGGAGGGGAAGCTGGTGGACAAGCCCCGCGGCACCGGCGGGTTCGGCTACGACCCGATCTTCCTGCCCGATGGGTACGCGCAGACCACCGCCGAGATGACCCCCGAAGCCAAGGACGCGATCAGCCACCGTGGCCGCGCCTTCCGCGCCCTGGCTGCGGTGCTAGGGCGTGTCGCGTAGATCTTGGACTGTGGTTATCCCGGAGACGCCACCGGCGCCAGCAGCAGGAGCACCTCGCTGGCGCCGCTTCCTGACGCCGTGGCGCTCGCCCGCGGATCAGCCTGCCTGGGCCCGGCCGGCGCTGCTGGCCATCGCCGCCGTCGCGGCGGTCGCGTACGGCTGGGGAATGGCCGGCACCAGTGTCGAGTCGTTCTACGGAGCGGCGGCCCGCAGCATGTCGGAGAGCTGGCACGATTTCATCTTCGGGGCGTTCGATCCAGCCGGGACCGTCACTGTCGACAAGCTGCCCGGCGCGCTGTGGGCGCAGGCCCTGTCGCTGCGGATCTTCGGCTTTCACATCTGGGCCCTGGTCCTGCCGCAAGTGGTCGAGGGCGTGCTCACCGTCCTGGTGCTGTACCGGGCGGTCCGCCGGCTGGCCGGGCCCGCGGCCGGCCTGACCGCCGCGGCCGTGCTCGCCGTCACGCCCATCACCGTGCTGCTGAGCCGCGGCAACGTGTCGGACTCGCTGCTGATCCTGCTGCTCGTGCTCGCCGCCGACGCCACGTCCGCCGCGCTGCTCACCGGGTCGCTGCGGGAGCTGCTGCTCGCCGGTGTCTGGGTCGGCCTGGCGTTCCAGGCGAAGATGATCCAGGCCGTGGTGGCGCTGGTCATGGCGGCGGCCGCCGCCGCTCAGCTGCTGCTGCCCGCGTCAGGCCAGGGCGGGCACCTGACCGCGGCCGCGTTCGCCGGTGCCGCCGTGCTCCTGCTGCCCGCGGCGGCGTCCGTGAGCTGCGTCATCCGCGGGCTGGGGCCGTTTGACAGCCCGTTCGAGTCGTCGAAGACCGCGCACAATAGCCAAGCGCTGGCCGCCGCCGCGCCCGCCCTGACCAGGGCCGTCCAGCGGCTAGAGCTCCAGACGCCACCCGGTGACGCTCTGTTCGGCACCGATACGTCCGGCCTCGCGCAGAGCTACATCCTGTACAGCGGCAGGGAGGTGCTGCCGATCGGCGGCTACCTGGGCAACGTGCCCGCCCCGACCCTGGCCACGTTGCAGGCCGACATCAGCCGCGCTACGTGCGCGCATTCGTGCTGCCGGTGTCACCGCCGGGCCCGGACCCGCGGGTGCGGTGGCTCGAGTCGCACTGCACCAGGCAGCCCCCGCCCCCGGACCGCCGCCCGGTCCCGTACGCGACCTTCGTCTGCGGACCCGGCACCGGCCCGGAGCCGTCCTCCTCGCCGCCGAGCACGATCAGCGGCACGCCGTCCCCGGCCCCGCCCTGAAGCGCCATCGCTGGGGCTCCAACCGGTGTAACGGCGCCATCGCCGCTGCCGGCTCCGCGAGCGCAGCCCAAGGCGGCCACTGAGGGGCGGGCCCGGTGTCGCGGGACCGTCCCGCAGGGATACTCGGCGTTGCGAGGTCAGCTGGCGGCGGGGCTGCCGTTGGCGCCGCCGCCGCCCAGTTCGCTGGCCGGCACGGTCGCGGTCTGCGAGGCGGGCGGGATCGCCGCGCTGACCGGGCCGTTGATCGACGTCACCTGGATGGTGGACGTCTCGTGCACCTTGCTGCCCTGAGCCGAGGTAACGACCTTACGGACCTGCTGCTTGCCGTCGAGCCAGATCGTGAACTGCTCCGTCGTCAGGCCGAGCGCCTGCAGCTGCTGGGACACCTTGGTGCGCTCGCTGGCCGGCAGCTTGGCCAGGCCCGCGGAGATCGGGTAGGTCCCGGTGTACTCGGTGACCGGAACGCCGTTCAGCGTGGTAACGCCGACCTTCTTCACGTTCGTCGAGCTGGCCAGCATCTGCGTCTGGACCAGCGGGTCCGTTGTTGTTCTGCAGCAGCTGGCCGAGGCTGCCCCCGGATATTTCGGACAGTTCCGAGGCTGGGATCTCGACCCACGGCTTTCCGGTCTGCCTGGCGACCTGGGCCAGCTTCAGGTAGATGGCGTTGCTGTTGATGATCTCCTCGATGCCGCCGGGCAGCGACTGCCCCTGCGCGGTGACGCTGCCGAAGTTGGCCACGACCAGCGGGCTCGGCTCGGTCCGCTCCTGCAAGGTGCCGGAGATGGTGGTGGTGGCCTCCCCGGTGGTCTGCACGTTGACCGTGGCCGCGAACGAGGTCACCTTGCCCGCGTTCTGCCCCGCGAGGGTGATGGCCTGCGTGGCGGAAAGCGACGCGGCGGAGGGCGACGCCGAGGGACTTCCGGATGCCTTGGCCGCTGGCGTGCCGGTCGACGATGACGAGCAGCCAGCCAGCGCGAGCGCGGCTGCTGTTATGGCGATGGCCCCCCATTGCGCCTGGGCAAATCGAGAAAACACCGTAACCTCCCGCTAACTGTTACGTCCGGCCGACCCATACCCACGAGACCGTTATCAAACAAATGCGCTCGAAAGCCCCCGTCTGGCCCAGACGCCCTTGACGGAGCGCAGCGTGCCGGACGGCCGGGAGCGATACCGTGGGAACAGCATGCCGACCATACCCGGAGGAGCCCAGTGACGGACCAGCGGCTGGCGCCTGGCGACGCAGCGCCGGATTTCACCTTGCCGGATGCGGACGGCAATCCGGTGAGCCTGTCGTCCTACCGTGGCCAGCGGGTGATCGTCTACTTCTACCCGGCGGCCATGACCCCGGGCTGCACCAAAGAGGCCTGCGACTTCCGCGACCGCTCGGCTGACCTGTCCAGCTCGGACACCGCCGTACTGGGGATCTCGCCGGACAAGCCGGAGAAGCTGGCCAAGTTCCGGGAGAAGGAGAGCCTGACCTTCCCGCTGCTGTCCGACCCCGACCACGCGGTGGAGCAGGCCTACGGCGCCTACGGCGAGAAGATGATGTACGGCCGGAAGAGCGTTGGCGTCATCCGGTCTACGTTCGTGATCGGCCCCGACGGCAAGGTGGCCCAGGCGTACTACGGCGTCAAGGCCACCGGCCACGTCGACCGGCTGCTGAAGGAACTGGCCACGGGGTAGGGACACGTCCCAGGCGGGACGGGCGGGCGTGGCGAAATAGGCATACGCGACAGGTTTAGGTCCTGTTGGTGGCGACACCGTGGGGGTTCGAGTCCCCCCGCCCGCACTGGAGGCGACCGCTGCGCCGCAGGTCACGGCGTCGCTGAGCCAATTCACAGCAGGCTATGATGCGATGATTAGTTAAAGTAGTCACGCAGTCCGTATTATGACTACGTGAATGCTACATCGCATCAGGCGGCTATCTACACTGCCCCGCCGCTGCGCACCGATGATGATGCCGTCCTGGGCGAGATCCACCGGATGCGCAAGCAACTACGCCACGTCCTGCGCACGCCGCCGCGGTGGCAAGGTGGGCTGCGCCGCTCGGCACTAGCACGCGCCATTCAGGGCTCGAACAGCATTGAGGGCTACCAGGTCGATGAGGACGACGCCGCCGCCGCGGTCGACGGCGAACAGCCGCTCAGTGCGGACGAGGAAACGTTCCTGGAGATCCAGGGGTACCGGCAGGCGCTCGGCTACGTGCTGGCTATGAGGGATGACGACTACGCGACCTTCGACGCCACCGAGATCCGCGCCATGCACTACATGATGCTCAGCCACGACCACACCAAAACGCCCGGCCGCTACCGTAAGGGGCCGATCTTTGTCCACGATGGGAAAAGCGACCGGGTCGTCTACGAAGGCCCGGACGCCGCTGATGTTCCCGCCCTCATGGACGCACTGGTGAACAGCCTGCACACCGGCCTGAGCAGCGATCCAGTGGTCCGTTCCGCGATGGCGCACCTGAATCTGGTGATGATCCATCCGTTCCGCGACGGCAACGGCCGGATGGCCCGTGCCCTGGCCACCTCGGTCCTGACCCGCTCCGACATCGGCGAGCCGGAGTTTTCCAGCATCGAGGAATGGCTCGGCGCCAACACTGACGACTACTACAGCGTGCTGGCTCACACCGGCCACGGCTGCTGGCAGCCACGCGACGACGCGCACCTGTGGCTCGCGTTTAACCTGCGCGCCCACCACATGCAAGCCCAGACGGTAGCCCGCCGGGTCAAAGAGGCCGACGTGACCTGGATCGAACTGGACGACCTGGCCGGCCAGCTTGGCCTGCCCGAGCGCACGATCGACGCGATGTTCGACGCCTTCCTCGGCTACCGCGTGCGCCGCGCTACCTATCTCAAACGCGCCGAGATCACCGACCAGACCGCCACCCGGGACCTGGCCGCACTGGCCACCGAGGGCATCCTGACCGCGCACGGCACGGGCCGGGGCCGCTTCTACACCGCCGGCCAGCCGCTACGCAACATCCAGGAACGGCGGCGATCTCAGCGTGCGCCCCTGCGCGACCCCTACCCGTGGATGCGGGCCAAGCTCGGCGAGCCCACTACCTGAGTCACCCAGCGTGCCGCGTAAATCAGCCGCCCGGACGGGCTCCAGCTCGTCCGGGGCGAAGTACAGGAACCGTCCCTGGGCGCGCTGCAGCTCGGCCATGGCTGGGATCGCTGAGTGGGAGCACCGCCACGTGCACCTGCCCGTCCACGTCGTGCAGCACGGCCTCGACCACGGCCTCCCGGCCGATCAGGAAGAGATCCTGGGCGTCGGCGCGCCGCGCGCCGGGCTGCATCCGCACCACGGCCCCCTGCGCGATCCGGACTCCGCCGATCATGACGTGATCGGTTTGCGGCGAGACCGAGGTGTCGGCCCCTGGGTCCCACCAGGGGGCGGTCGGGGTATGGAACACCGGGATGTCGTCCGCCGCCGCGGCCCCGGGGAACGGTCCCGCTTCGGTCAGCCTCGGCTTGCCCGGTCCCGGCACGGTGCCCGGTGACTCGGCCGCGTCCGGCCCTTCGCCCGGCTGGCCGGGGGACGCCGGCACCGGTCCCACGCCTGGCTCCAGGTACCGGATGGCCCCGTGCAGCCGCTCCATCATTTCTGGCGGCAGTCCGTCCAGCCGGTCGATCAGGTCGGCGGCGCGCGGGTCGGTCGCCCGGGCCGCACGCTTCTCCTCGTCCGTCAGCGCCATCGTCCGCAGCGTGAGGATCTCGTCGATCTCCGTCGCGTCGAACAGGTTGCCAGCACTCTCCGGTGCGATCTGCGGGTGGTCGTACAAGATGATCGGCGAGGACAGAACCAGGTTGCGGCACTCGTCCGGGCCGGCCAGTACCGGCCAGGTGCCCGTGTTGGTGCAGGCGGCGACCTCGGCGGCCGCCCACTCCGGGTGGTCGGTCATCGAGATGAACGTGCCGTCGGCCAGTCCGATCACGGTGTGCGCCGCGATCAGGGCGAAGCGCAGCCCGTCCTCCCGCGTGCGCAGCGTCACCCCGGGCTGTGTCGCGTTCTCCACCCGCAGCCGCAGCCGCAGGGCCTGATACGGTCCGGCGGCCCGCTCGCCCTGGACGCGCAGCACGCCGTCCAGCGCGTCCCAGCGGTGCACCAGCCGACCGGCCACGGTGCCGTCCGCCCCGGGCAGGTCATCGGTGATCTCGCCGCCATCAATGTGGAACGGCAGCTGGGCGCCCGCTTCGTACAGGCTCCCGACGGAGAGCTCCACCCGCTGCTCACGCTCGGCGGCCTCGGTGAACTCGGTGAATTCGGTGCCGTTCACCGTCAGCGAGGCCACGTCCCGCCACTGCGGCCCGGCCGGCTCCTGCACCAGCCGCTGCTGGACGTGCAGGAACCGCAGCAGGATCTCCACCTGCGTGTCGTCCGCACACTCGGCCAGCAGTTCGGTCTGCGACGCGGACAGTTCCTGGTCGTCGACGGCCGCGTACGCGGGCGGCATCAGCACGCCGAACTGGAACCGGGCCTGGTTCTTCCGTGCTGACTGCCGGTACGGGTACAGCAGGTACCCCTCGTACAAGATCGCGTCGGCCACCTGACGGGCCTGCGCTACGTGCGCCGCCGCCAGGCTCATGGCCGCGACTCCGGTGCGCCCGGTGCGCTCGGTGCACCCGGCTGGGCGTCCGCCGCCTCGGCGAGCAGGGCCAGTACCGTCGCGTCCCACGTCGGTAGGGCACGCTGGGTCTTGAAGCGCTGCAGGTCGTCGAATGTCTGCCGGCTGCAGCGTGAGCCACGCGCTGTTCGGGAAGTGTGCGTCGACCGCCTCCCGCCAGACGCTCACCGGGAGCCGGTAGGTCGCTTCCTTGTGCCACGGCACCTGCTGCACCTGGAACCTGCCGTCGATGACCGAGAAGATGCTTCCGCTGAAGAGCAGCAGCAGCGGGATCTCCCCGGACTCCAGGCTGGCGAAGTAGCGGCCGTAGCCAACCTCCAGGTCGTAGCTGAAGTGGATGGGGATCTGCACCTCGGTGCTCCCGGTGAAGCTGGTCACCATCGTCGAGACGTTGGTGAACTGCATCGGCTTCAGCGTGTCGGCCCAGCGGGCCGTGTCGCCGAAAACGTCGTGCAGCCGCTCTTCCTCGGTGGGCGTGTAGCGGCGCCGCGACGGCTCGATCCGGATCTGGGTGCGCAGCGCGATCGTGTCGATCCGCTGCGCACTGGTCTCACTGATCCGTAGCGTGAGCGTGATCGTCGGCAGCACCGCGTAGCGGTCCGCCTGCGCGCCGATGCAGTCGAAGGTCAGGTCCGCCATCTCAGCGCTCCTCGCGCAGTCGCCGTGCCCGGGACCGGACCGCGCCCATGAATTCCGCGATGCTCTGCCGCGCCTCCGCACCACCGTCGAAGCCGCGCCAGTACAGCCGCATCCGGCCGGCCAGCTCGTAGCACGCGTCGACTGGCACCAGGAAGTGCTCGATGCCGTCGTCGGTCTTGGAGATCAGCGCGGCCTCGACGTCGTCCTCCATGGCCCCCAGCAGCGGATGCTCCGCCGTCAGCCGCGCCCAGGCCGCGAGGTCGAGCCGGCACTCGGTCGCGCCCGCCGGGCTCGGGTAGAACGCCCCGACCTCTTCCCGCTGCGAGCTGCGCAGGAAGAAGGCGAGGCCGACCGGGATCTCCAGTTCCTCCCACTCGCGGCCCGACAGCGGGTGGTCCGGGTCCTCCAGGTACCGGTCGGGCACCGCGCGGTACCGGTTCCGGCCCGCCTGGGCCTGGGTGAAGAGCAGGTAACAGGCGCGGCAGGCACACAGCAGCGATGAATTCTCCAGGTCCGCGACGTGCCCGTGCTCGGCCGGGATCTCGGCCGCGCACATCTCGCACTTCTCGGCTGGCAGCGGGGCCTGGCCCTCGGCCGGCCGGGCGCCCGCGACCGCCGCGGCCAGGGACTCGGGCAACGGAGGAAGGTCGGCGGCGGAAACCGGCGCCGTGGCCGGGAACGGAGTCGCAGCGGCTCGTTCCGGGGCCGCTGGTGGCTGGGCCGCTGACGGCGGCGCCGGGGCCGCGGGCTCCGCGCCCGGCACGAACCGGCCCAGGCCCGACGGGCCGCGGCTCATGACCGGACCGCCGCCGGGACCGCGACGCGCACCCCCTGGCTGTCGGTGACCAGGGGCAGCGGCTCAAGGTGCAGCGCCGGGTCACTCAGCCCGCGCCCGGCCCGGCTCACGTCATAGGTCGCGCCGCAGGCGCAGGTCAGCACCTCCCGGGCCAGCTGCCCGGAGGCCAGGCCGGCGCCGCAGGCCGCGCACGCCTCGCGGTAGGCGTACAGCGTCCCGCGGACCGAGCAGACAAGGATCGCCATGTCCCCGGCGGTTGTGCTGACGGGCCGCGCGCTCGGCGGCCCCATCGCGGGCAGCGTGACCCAGCTTCCGTGCCCGTCCTGGGCCGCCGGCGCCGCATCCGCCCCGGGACGGGACCCGATCTGCAGCAGCACCGGTCCCGGCGGTGCGGGCGGTTCCGTCACCCCCTCCACCACGACCTCGGACACTTCCGGCGCCGCGTCCCGCACCGCGCCCTCGATCGCCAGCTGCACGGTGACGGTGGAGGACGGGCAGCCGTCGCAGTTGCCCTCCAGCCTGAGCCGGGCGACCCCGTCGGTGACCCCGACGTACTGGACGCCACCGGCGTGCGAGCCCAGGTAGGGCCGGACCCGGTCCAGCGCCCGCTGAATCCGCGTGTCGACGTCGAGCGGGTGCAGCCCATGCAGCAGAAGCAGGCTTTCCACCAGCGGATCTTCGGCCAGCCGACTGAGCATCGCGGCGCCGGCGGTGCCCTCGTCGGACAGCGTGCCGGCGATGCGGGCCAGGCCGTCTCCGTAGAGACCGACCAGCAGCCGGACCAGTTCCTCGGCCGCGGCGCCCTGGCCGGACGCGGTCAGCCCGGCCAGCAGTTCCTCGATCTGGTCGCCGACCTGTTGCACGCGGGTCATCCGGTTCCCCTCCGTGTCTCCTGCATAACGGCATCATGTCCCTGGCGGCGGCACCGCCGCCAGGGACATGGCCACATTCTGTCCTCAATCAGGTGGACAGGGTGATCCCCGCCGGGGAGTGGACCTTCTCTACCGTTTTGCCGCCGCCCAGGTACATGTGCACCCCGCAGGGCAGGCACGGGTCGAAGCTGCGCACCGCCCGCATGATGTCGATGCCCTTGAAGTTCTCCGGGGTGTTCTCCTCGAAGATCGGCGTGTTCTGCACCGCGTCCTCGTACGGCCCGGGCGTCCCGTAGCTGTCCCGCACGCTCGCGTTCCACGGGGTCGGCGGGTAGGGGTGATAGTTGGCGATCTTCCCGCCCCTGATCACCATGTGGTGCGACAGGACACCGCGGACCGCCTCGGTGAACCCGCAGCTGTTCGCCTCGTCGGGCACGCTGAACGGCTCCCAGGTCTTGGTCCGGCCGGCCCGGATCTCGGCCAGCGCCTTCTCCACGAAGTACACCGCGCAGGCCGCGGAGTAGGCCTGGAAGTAGGTCCGGGCCCGGTCGCGCTCGATCGCGTTGGACAGCGGCGCCCCGGTTTTGTCGGTCGGCACCTTCCATTCGAAGGTCACCTCGGGCTTGGTCGCGGTCCGCGGCAGGTTGATCAGCACGCTGTGGCCGGTGGCCTTGACGTAGCCGAAGTCGACCAGGCTGCCCTGGGCGGTGGCCCACAGCCGCGCGATCGGCCCGCCGCCGGTGTCGGCGGCCAGGTAGTTCGTGCCGTCGTACCAGCGGGGCGACATGACCCAGCTGTACTTGTTGTCGAAGTCGCGCTTCTGCGGCCGGGGGATCGTGTGCTGGTTCCACGGGTGCCGCTGGTCCACCGGGTTGCCGAGCGGGTCCCGGGTGACGAACATTTCCTGGCCCGCCCAGTCCTCGTAGTAAGAGCTCCCGAGCAGGATGCGGATCCCGAGGTTGATCTCGACCAGGTCGTTGGTCAGCAGCTGGCCATCGCGGATGACACCGGGGCTGACGAACATCTTCCGGCCCCAGTTGGTCATGTTCTCGTACTTGAAGTCGCAGAACTCGGGGTCGTTCAGGCTGCCCCAGCACACCAGGTCGGCGCGGCGGCGGCCGACCTCCTCATAGCCTGGCAGCGCCTCGTAGAAGAAGTCGAACAGATCGTCGTGCATGGGCACGACCCGCTTCATGAACTCGACGTAGCGCATCAGCCGGGTCAGGTAGTCGGTGAACAGCTGCACCGTCGCTGTGGTGCCCACGCCGCCCGGGTACAGCGTGGACGGGTGCACGTGGCGCCCCTCCATCAGGCAGAACATCTCCCGCGTCGACCGGCTGACCTGCAGCGCCTCGCGGTAGAACTCGCCTTCGAGCGGGTTGAGCGATCGCATGATGTCGCCGATGGTCCGGTACCCGTGGTCCGCGGCGTGCGGCGCCTCGGTGTGGTTGGCCTGCTCCAGCACCCCGGGGTTGGTCTCGCCGACCATCTTGGCGCAGAAGTCCACCCCGACCAGGTTCTCCTGGAAGATGTTGTGGTCGAACATGTACTCGGCGGACTCGCCCAGGTTGATGATCCACTCGCCCAGGTGCGGCGGCCGTACCCCGTAGGCCATGTTCTGGTTGTAGACCGAGCACGTGGCGTGGTTGTCACCGCAGATCCCGCAGATGCGGCTGGTGATGAAGTGCGCGTCGCGCGGGTCCTTGCCCTTCATGAAGATGCTGTAGCCGCGGAAAATCGACGAGGTGCTGAAGCACTCGACGACCCGCTTCTGCTTGAAGTCGACCTTGGTGTAAATACCCAGGCTGCCAACGATCCTGGTGATCGGGTCCCACGACATCTCCCGGATGTCGGAGTCCTGTGCCGTTGTCATCGCTGATCCCTTCCCCTCTGAGCGGGCCCAGTGAGCGGCCCAGTGAGCGGCCCAATGGTCGGCCCGATGGTCGGCCCAATGGTGGGCGCTGCGGCCGACCCTGCGGCCGGTCGCCGACCGGGCAGTGTCCGCGTGGTCCGCATGGTGCTCACCAGGTTTGCTTGTATCCGGTCAGCAGCTCCGAGCTCTTCTTGCGCCACTTGGGCTCTTCGTCCGCGGTCTTGGCGGTGAAGCCGCGCAGGGTACGGATGACCGTCCCGTACATGCTGCTCGCGGTGGTGGAGACCCTTGATCCTGGTGGCTCGTCCATGAACGGCATGAACTTGTCCGGGAAGCCCGGCATTGTGCAGGCGATGCAGATGCCGCCGACGTTCGGGCAGCCGCCCACGCCGTTGATCCAGCCGCGCTTGGGCACGTTGCACTTCACCACCGGGCCCCAGCAGCCCAGCTTGACCAGGCATTTAGCCGATCCGTACTCGGCCGCGAAGTCGCCCTGCTCGTAGTATCCGGCCCGGTCACAGCCCTCGTGCACGGTGGCGCCGAACAGCCACGCCGGGCGGAGCGCCTCGTCCAGCGGGATCATCGGCGCCTGCCCGGCCACCTGGTAGAGCAGGTACAGGATCGTCTCGGACAGGTTGTCCGGGTGAATCGGGCAGCCCGGCACGCAGACGATCGGCAGCCCGGCCTTGGACCGCCAGTCCCAGCCCAGGTAGTCCGGCACGCCCATCGCGCCGGTCGGGTTGCCGGCCATCGCGTGGATGCCGCCGTAGGTTGCGCAGGTCCCGACCGCGAGGATCCCGGTGGCCTTGGGCGCCAGCCGGTCCAGCCACTCGCTGGTGGTCATCGGCTGACCGGTTTCCGGGTTGTTGCCGAAGCCGCACCAGTAGCCTTCCTCCTTGATCGCCTCATTCGGGATCGAGCCCTCGACGACCAGTACGAAGGGGTCAAGTTCACCGCGGTCGGCCTTGTGCCACCACTCGATGAAGTTGTCCGCGCCCTGCTCGGGACCGCACTCGAAATCGATCAGCGGCCAGTGCACCGCGACCTGCGGCAGCCCCGGCAACGCGCCGAGCACGATTTCCTCGATGCTGGGCTGGGTGGCGGCGGTCAGCGCGACCGAGTCGCCGTCACAGCTGAGCCCGCCGTTCATCCAGAGGATGTGCAGCACCGGTGCGGTGGCCTCCGCCTGGGCGCCGTTAGCTTGTGTGTCTGTGGCCATGGCGAGGCCACCTCCTCGCTAGTGAATAGCTGGCCGCCGGGTCGCTGACGCGCCCGCTCCCCGGCCCGCGCCGCAGGCCGGCCGTTCGTCTGGCCGCCACACATCCGATGCGCCGCGGTTAACCCGTGCCGGGCCCGGCGGGCGGCCGGGCTCAGGTCCGCGGCACCACGTACCCCCGGCCTCGCCGACACCCCCGTGCGGATGATCATGGCGTTTCCCGCCTCCGTAGTGCGCAGGCACCGTCGCTGTGCGCAGACATCGCAATGTTAAACCCGGTGTAACGTACGCCACAAGACTTTCGTATTGCGCCATCAGACAGTTGTGTCCTATCGCCCGCTCGGAGCGGTCAATTCTGCCTCCCGTGCCGCTCACGCGGCGGAGGCGGTTGTGCGTGCACCGCCACCGTTTCCGCTTTCTGTGAAGGCCTGAATCGAATAACCTTGCTTCAGCCCAAACATGCGCCATGGCGCGCTGCGTACGGCTTTGAGGAGCAATCCGGTGGCCCAGCCCGTTTACGGTTCCGGTGGGGAACCGATCGAGGTCATGCCTGTCGTCGTGCTCTTCCAGGTCTTTCCGGCGCGTCCGTCGTCGATCCCGGACATCCGTGATTTCGTGCGCCGGTGTCTGGCTGAGTCCCCGCTGACCGAGGAGGGCAATCGCCAGGTCGGCGAGACGGTCTTCCGTGCCCTGCTTGATGCCGCGGGTCCCTCCGGGTCCATCCAGGTGGCCTTCCGTATCTTTCCCGAGCACGTCGAGGTGGACGTGCTGCACTCCGAGCTCCATCCGCACTCCGGGCTCCAGCCGCCCAGCGAGAGCGCGGCGCCCGCGCCCGCCGCGGGTACCGCCGAGCACGCTGCGCCCGCCGCCCCAGGTGGCGGCCCGGGGGGACAGATAACCGCGCCTGGCTCATCGTTCGTGCGGCTCGGCGAGGACGGCCAGCCTGCGAACTTCGCCGACTGGATGTCCGTCTCGCTGCGCCGTGAGGGGCTGACCCAGGAGGCGGCCGCCCGGCTGCTCGGCGTCTCAGTCAAGACGGTAAGCCGCTGGGTCGGCGGCGCCACCGAGCCGCGGCTCCGCGACCTGAGGCGCATCCAGGAAGTATTCGGCGAGATTCCGCTCCAGTGACATGAGGGCGATCCGGCACGTGTTGTCCGTTTCCACGTCAATTCCCGCCGTACCGGGAGAAATATTTTCCGGTTCTGGTCATTTTTCTGCCATCTCATTTTCCAGTCAGAAGTGTCCTAATTCGCGACTGGACGCTGCCTCACTTGTGTCCTACGGTGCTTGCATGGCGGCTAATGGAGGGCGCCACCGATTCGGTCCGGACGGTGGTCGGCTCACGCTGCGTACATCCCGCACCGGCCTCGCGGCCCAGGCCGGGCACGACCTGACCATCGAGGTCACCCACTGGTGGGCCGACCTGGACGGCCCGGACGGCGCCCCGACCCGTCTCGAGGCGCGGATCGAGCTGGGCTCCCTGCAGATTCGCGAGGGAACCGGCGGTCTTAAGCCGCTGACCGACCGGGACCGGGATCAGATCGCCTCGACGGCCCGCAAGCAGCTCCAGACCGACCGTTTTCCGGACGCGACGTTCAGCGCGGCGCAGTTCGAGCCGGACGGCCGCGGTGGCGGGATGGTCGCCGGCACCTTGACTCTGCACGGCCAGACCCGTCCGCTCCGCCTGCAGGTCAGCAGGACCCCGGACGGCCGGTACCGGGCCAGCGCGTCGGTGGTGCAGTCCCAGTTCGGGATCAAGCCGTACTCGGGCATGTTCGGCACGCTGAAATTGCGCGACGCCATCGACGTCGAGGTCGACGTGCCTGGTGAGCCGGGAGGACAGTCGTGACCAGTCCCGCCGGGCCGTCCCGGCCGCCTGCCGCCGACCGCCCGGCTGACCTGTCCGGCCCGGCGGGCCACGCGCTGGACCCCGCCCAGCTGTTCGGACGGCGCACCGCTCCCACTGAGAGCCTGGCCGATCAGGCCACTGCGGTGGCCGACGCCTGCCACGCCATGGCCGTCCGCTTCCACCAGGGCGGCAAGCTGGTGGTCTTCGGCACCGGCGGAGCCAGCGCCGACGCCCAGCACGTGGCCGTCGAGTTCGTGCACCCCGTCATCGTCGGCAAGCGGGCGCTGCCCGCGATCTCGCTGACCGCCGACGTGGCTACGGTGACCGGGATCGCGGCCCGGGACGGCGTGGCGGAGATCTTCGCGCACCAGATCCGCTGCCTGGCCGAGCCCGAGGACATCGCTCTCGGCATCTCCGCCGATGGCCAGGACGCCAGCGTGCTGGCCGGGCTGGCGGCCGCCCTGGACCGCGGGCTGCTGACGATCGCGCTGGTGGGTGGCACGGGCGGGCTCGCTGGGCAGCCGGCCGTCGATCACCTCCTGACCGCGCCGTCCGCCGACCCGCGGGTCGTCAAGGAGCTCCAGGTGACCATGTACCACCTGCTGTGGGAGCTGGTGCACGTGTTCTTCGAGCAGCCGGGTGTACTCGGGCCGGAGGTGGTCGCGTGACCGCACCCGGCCCCGGGCCTTCCGTGTCCGGCCCCGCTGCCCCCGGCCCCGCTGCCCCCGGGCCTTCCGCTTCCGGGCCTTCCGCTTCCGGGCCCGCTGTCCCCGGGCGGCCCGCCGCGGCCGCCGCGGCCGTGCCCGAGTGCTACGGCGACATCTGCATCACCTGCTCCGACACGGCCGTCGAGGTCACGATCGTCCGCCTGCTGGCCGATGGCCTCGCCGTGGTCAATACTGGGCAGGGCGAGGAGGAAGTCAGCGTCGCCCTGGTGCAGGCTCAGGTGGGCGACACAATTCTCGTGCACGCCAAGGAAGCCATCGCCGTCGTGGGGAGATGACCCGGTGGGACGGCAGGATGATACGACTGGGGCCGGCGGGGTGGAATCGCTCTACCCGTTCCTGTACGCGGGCACGACCGACATCACGGCCGTCCTGGAGCAGGTCCGTGCCTCAAGCGTGGCCAAGATCGCCGAGATCACCGCACTCCGGCAGACCGTCGGGGCCCGCGACGGGGCGCGGCTGGCCCGGTGCGCGGCCGACGCCGCGGCCCGCTTCGCGGCCGGCGGGCGGCTGTTCGCCTTCGGCAACGGGGGCAGCGCCACCGACGCCCAGCAGCTCGCGACCATGTTCCTCGACCCCGGTCCGGGCGTCCCGCCGTTGCCGGCATTCGGTCTGGCCAACGACACCTCGGTGGTCACCGCGCTGTGCAACGACATCGGCGTGGACGTCGTCTTCGCCCGTCAGCTGGCCGCCTTCGGCGGTAAGAACGACATCGCCGTCGGCCTGTCCACCAGCGGGAACTCGGACAACCTGGTGCGGGCCTTCGACAAGGCCGGCGCGGGATGCTGACCATCGGGCTGGCCGGCTACGAGGGCGGCAAGATGGCCGAGCTGGACGTCATCGATTATCTGTTTGTCGCGCCGTCCTCGTCCGTGCACCGGATCCAGGAGGCGCAGACCACGATCTACCACGTGCTGTGGGAGCTGACCATCGCGGAGCTCACCCGCCCGGGGGCGGCCTCATGACCGAGGCGCTGACTGGTCCGCTGACCGGGCGCGTGCTGGTCGCCGGGGTCGGCAACATTTTCCTCGGCGACGACGGCTTCGGCGTCGAGGTGGCCCGCCGCCTGGCGGGCACCGACCTGCCGGGCGGGGTCCGGGTCGCCGACTATGGGACGAGCGGCATGCACCTGGCCTACGACCTGGCCAACGGGTACGAGACCGCCATCCTGATCGACGCCGCGCCCCGCGGCGGCCCGCCGGGCACGCTGACCGTGCTGGAGGTGCGGCCGGCGGACCGGCCCGATCTCAGCACGGCCGGGGACAGCCCGCTGCAGAGCAGCCAGATGTTCAACGCGCACGGCATGCAGCCCGACGTCGTGTTCGGGGTGCTGGACATGCTCGGTGCGCAGGCGGGCCGCATCCTGGTGGTCGGCTGCCAGCCCGCCAGCCTCGAGCTTGAAATGGGCCTCAGCGAGCCCGTCGCCGCGGCCGTCGATGAGGCGGTCCGCGTGGTCACCGAGCTGGTGACCGAGGTCAGCGCGGCTCTCCTGTCGGCCACACCGGCCACACCGGCCACGGGAGCCACGCCGGCCACGCGGGCCACGCTGGCCACGCCGGCCACGCCAGCCACGCCGGCCACGCCAGCCACGCCGGCCACGCCAACCGTTCCGCCGTCGGCGGATACGGGGCCGGGCGCTCACCCGGGCCCCCGTCGGCCGGGAGCCGTGATTGATGACGCGAGTAAGGGGATGGTCCCATGTGCCTCGGCATACCGGGTGAGGTGATCGAGCTTCTACCGGACCAGCCGGACCTGGCCCGGGTCGACGTGAGCGGCGTCCGGCGGGTGATCAACGTCGGCCTGCTCGCTGACGACCCGCCCGTCCCCGGAGAGTGGGTCCTCATCCACGTCGGCTTCGCGCTGTCCAAGATCGACGAAGCCGAGGCCGGGGCGGCGCTGCAGTTCTTGGAAGGGATCGGCCAGGCTTACGCGGACGAGCTGGAAGCGCTCGCCGAATCACGGATCGAATAGCGGGGGACGCGTCATGAAGTTCGTCGATGAGTTCCGCGACGCGGACACGGCGCACGCGCTGGCCGCGAAGATCGCCGCGCTGTGCGAGCCCGGCCGCCAGTACAAGCTGATGGAGGTGTGCGGCGGGCACACGCACACCATCTATAAACACGGCCTGGAGGACTACCTGCCCGAGTCCGTCACGCTGGTGCACGGGCCCGGCTGCCCCGTGTGCGTGATCCCGATGGGCCGGGTGGACGACGCCATGGCCCTCGCGTCCGAGCCGGACGTGATCATGACGTCGTTCGGCGACATGATGCGGGTGCCCGGCAGCAACGGCTCCTTCTTCGACGCCAAGGCGGCGGGGACCGACATCCGCATGGTGTACTCCCCGCTGGACTCGCTGAAGATCGCCCGGAACAATCCGGACAAGCGAGTCGTATTCATGGCCATCGGCTTCGAGACCACGGCCCCGTCCACGGCCATGACGATCATGCGCGCGGCCCAGGAGAACCTGCCGAACTTCTCGGTGTTCTGCAACCACGTCACGATCATCCCGGCCATCAAGGCCATCCTGGACTCCCCGGACCTGCGGCTGGACGGCTTCATCGGACCCGGGCACGTCTCCACGGTGATCGGCTGCAGGCCGTACGAGTTCATCGCCCGGGACTACGGCAAGCCGGTCGTGACCGCGGGCTTCGAGCCGCTGGACATCCTGCAGTCCATCTACATGCTGCTGCAGCAGCTGTCGGAGGGCCGCTCGGAGGTCGAGAACCAGTACTCCCGGGTGGTCCCCTGGGACGGCAACCCCACCGCGCTGAAGGTCATCGGCGAGACCATGCAGCTGCGCCCGTACTTCGAGTGGCGCGGCCTCGGCTTCATCTCCCATTCCGCGCTGAGCGTCCGCGAGAAGTATGCCCAGTTCGACGCCGAACTGCTGTTCCACGTGCCCGGGGTGCGGGTCGCCGACCCCAAGGCCTGCCAGTGCGGTGAGGTGCTCAAGGGTGTACTCAAGCCCTGGGAGTGCAAGGTCTTCGGGACCGCCTGCACCCCGGAGACGCCCATCGGTACCTGCATGGTCTCGCCGGAGGGCGCCTGCGCGGCGTACTACAACTACGGCCGGATGAATCGGCACCGGGTGAAGGAAGCCGTGACCATCCAGGTGGGACGGCCATGACCGCCAACCGGCCCGGCGGGCCCACCGGCGTCGACGAGGCCGAGGGCACGGCCGGCCCGGCCCAGGTCGGCTGGGTCGAGCGGGCCCTGCGCGAGCACGACGAGCACCATGACCATGATGGCCCCCACGAGCACGCCAAGCAGGACGCCGTGCCGGACCGTGAGCAGCAGGTGCTCGACCGGATCGACCGGGCCCGGCGGCGCCGTCCCAAGGTGCGCGAAGAGCGCATCACGATGTCACACGGGGCGGGTGGCAAGTCGACGCACACCCTGATCGAGGCCATCTTCCTTGACGCGTTCCGCAACCCGATACTGGAGGTGCTGGAGGACGCCGCGTCGCTGGCGGTCGGCGCCGCGCAGGTCGCGCTCACCACCGACTCCTATGTGGTCTCGCCGCTGTTCTTCCCCGGTGGGGACATCGGCGAGCTCGCCGTCAACGGCACCGTCAACGACCTGGCCGTCAGCGGGGCCAGGCCGCTGTACCTGTCGGCCGGCTTCATCCTCGAGGAGGGTTTCCCGGTCGCCGACCTGACCCGGATCGCCGGGTCCATGCGGGACGCCGCGGCCGCGGCCGGCGTCCAGATCGTCACCGGTGACACGAAGGTCGTTCAGCGCGGCAAGGCCGACGGCTGCTACATCAATACCGCGGGCGTCGGTGTGCTCGACCGCGGCGCTGCCCTCGGCGTGGCCTACGCCCAGCCGGGCGACGCGATCATCGTGTCCGGCCCGATCGGCGATCATGGCGTAACGATCATGCTGGCCCGCGGTGAGCTGGACATCGAAGCCGACGTGCAATCCGACACCGCCCCGCTGAACGGGCTGATCGCCGGGCTGCTGGACGCGGTACCCGGGGTCCGCGCCATGCGAGACGCGACCCGCGGCGGCGTGGCCACGATCCTCAACGAGATCGCCACGGCCGCCGACGTCGGCGTGCTGGTCAACGAGGACGACATCCCAGTCCGTCCCGAGGTGCGCGGTGCCGCGGAGCTGCTCGGCATCGATCCGATGTACGTGGCCTGCGAGGGCCGGCTGGTGGCCGTCGTACCCGGTGACCAGGCCGGCCAGGCGCTGGCCGCGCTGCATACCCACCCGCTCGGCACCCACGCGTCGGTCATCGGCCACGTCACCAGCGACTCGCCCGGCCTCGTGTACCTGAAGACCGCCTTCGGCGGCACGCGGATCGTCGACCTGCTGGTCGGGGACCCGCTGCCGCGGATCTGCTGACCGGTATGCACGAGCTCGCGATCGCGGAGAGCCTGGTGGACGCGGTGACAGAGCAGCTTCCCGGCCAGCGGATCTGCGAGGTGCGGCTGGAGATCGGCGCGCTGTCCGGGGTGGTGGCCGACGCGCTGCTGTTCTGCTTCGACCTGGCCACCGAGGGCACCGCGCTGGAAGGCGCCAGCCTGGAGATCACCGAGCCCGGGATCCAGTGCGAATGCCGCACCTGCGGACAGACGTTCGACCCCAACGGGCCGATCCTGCTCTGCCCGTGCGGCAGCGCCGACGTGAAGGTCCTTTCCGGCCAGCAACTGTCCATCACCTCGGTAAAGGTGGCTTGATCATGTGCGCGACGTGCGGCTGCACCGACCTGGATGAGCCGGGCCCGCTCAGCCATGAACACGACGACGACCACGACCACGATCACGATCACGGGCGCACGGTGACGCTGCAGCAGAAGATCCTGGCCAAGAACGACGACCTGGCCCAGCACAACCGGGAATGGCTGCGGGAACGCGGCGTCCTCGCCATCAACCTGATGAGCTCACCCGGCTCGGGCAAGACCACCCTGCTGGAACGCACCGGCCGGGACCTGGCCGGGAAGCTGGCCCTGGCCGTCGTCGAGGGCGACCAGGAGACCGCGCTGGACGCCGACCGGATCCGCATGGCCGGCTGCGAGGTCGTGCAGATCAACACCGGGGCGGGCTGCCACCTCGACGCGGCCATGGTGGCCGGCGCGCTCCGCACCCTGGACCCGGCCCCGGGCTCGGTCGTCGTGATCGAGAACGTGGGGAACCTGGTCTGCCCCGCGCTGTTCGACCTGGGCGAGACGGCCCGGGTCGTGCTCGCCTCGGTCACCGAGGGCACCGACAAGCCGCTCAAGTACCCGCAGATGTTCCGCAGCGCGGACCTGGTCGTGATCACCAAGACCGACCTCGGCCCGTACGTCGACTTCCACCTGGCGCAATTCGGCTCCTACATCGGCCAGGTCAGCCCGCAGGCCACGATGATCAGCCTGTCCGCGGTGTCCGGCTCCGGCCTGCCGTCCTGGTACGACTGGCTGACCAGCCTGGTCCCCGCCCCGGCCCGCTAAGTCCGCCGGCCGCTTAGCCCGCCGGCCGCTTAGCCCGCCGGCCGCTTAGCCCGCCGGCGCGTCCCGGGCCGCGGCCACGACGGCCTGCCCGAGGCTGATCCCCCCGTCGTTGCACGGCACCCGGCCGTGCGTGAGCACCCGGAACCCCCGTGCCTCCAGCCGGGCCACCGCCGCCCCCAGCACGGTCACGTTCTGGAACACCCCGCCGGACAGCGCCACCGTCGTGAGGCCGTACCGGTCGCGGACGGCTGCGCATCCATCTTCGATCAACGTAACTATCCCGTACTGGAAGCGCGCTGCCACGATCGGTCGGCCCGTGCCGCGAGACAGGTCGGCCGCCGCTGCCCGCACCAGGTCCGCCCCCCTCACCTGGAACGGCTCACCGGAGACGCCGGGGGAGAGGGCGGCCCGGTAGCCGCTGGCTTCGGCGGCTCCGGGATCTGCGCCCGCTGCGGCGAGCTGCTCCAGCTCGATCGCGGCCTGCCCCTCGTAGTTGATCGTGTCGCGCACCCCGAGCAGCGCGGACACCGCGTCGAACAGGCGACCGGCGCTGGAGGTGAGCGGCGCGTTGATCTCTTTCCGCGCGAGCGTGAGCACGTTGCCCCAGCGGTGCTCGTTCCGGTGGACGACGTCCAGGTCAGCCGGCCCGCCGCCGGGGAACGCGGCGTCCAGGTACGCCGCGGTCATCCGCCACGGCTGCCGGACTGCGGCGGCACCGCCCGGCATCGGGACCGGCGCGAGGTGCCCCGCCCGGCGGAACTCCGCCAGGTCGGCGACCAGGAACTCGCCGCCCCAGATCGTGCCGTCGGTGCCGTACCCGGTCCCGTCGAACGCGACCCCGATGACCGGGCCGGTCTCGCCGTTGTCGGCCAGGCAGGAGGCGATGTGCGCGTGGTGGTGCTGGACCCCTGTCAGGTCCACCCCGTCCAGGTCGAGGGCGTACTTGGTGGACAGGTACTCCGGGTGCAGGTCGTGGGCCACCACCTCGGGCTCGATGCCGAACAGCCGCCGGTAGTGCCCGATGCCCTCGGCGAACGAGCGCAGCGTCTCGGCGTTCTCCAGGTCCCCGATGTGGTGGGACAGGACCGCCCGGTCCCCTTTGGCGAGGCAGAACGTGTTTTTCAGTTCGGCTCCGCAAGCCAGCACCGGCCGCCGGAACGCGACGCTCACCGTGACCGGCTCAGGCACATAGCCGCGCGACCGCCGCAGTACCATCTCCCGGCCGCGGAACGTCCTGGCCACCGAGTCATCGGTCCGGACGTGGATGGCCCGGTCGTGGGTCAGATACGCGTCCGCGATCGCGCCCAGCCGCCCGAAGGCGTCCTCGTCGCGGTAGGCGATCGGCTCGTCCGACACGTTCCCGCTGGTCAGTACCATCGGCCCGGCGACGGCCTGGAGCAGCAGGTGGTGCAGCGGCGTATAGGGCAACATGACCCCCAGCTGCGGGTTCCCGGGCGCCACCGCCGCCGCGATCGGATCCGCTGCGGCGTCCGCGCGCCCGGCGCCGCGCAGGCCGCCACCGGTCAGCCGGGGCAGCAGCACGATCGGCCGCCGCGCGCTGCTCAGCACCCGCGCCGCCGTCTCGTCGATCTCGCACAGTTCCCGTGCCGCCGCGACGTCGGCCACCATCAGGGCGAACGGCTTGTCCTCGCGGTGCTTGCGCTCGCGCAGCCCCGCTGCGGCCTTCTCTGACGTCGCGTCCACGGCCAGGTGATAGCCGCCCAGCCCCTTGACGGCCAGGATGGCCCCGCCCCGCAGCAGTTCCGTCGCCGCGGCGAACACACCTTGGGCCGGCCCCTCCAGGGTGCTGCCGTCCGGCCCGAGCAGGGCCAGCGCGGGGCCGCACACCGGGCAGCAGGTCGGTTCGGCGTGAAACCGCCGGTTCCCTGGATCCCGGTACTCCTGCGCGCAGGCCGGGCACATGGTGAACCCCGCCATCGTGGTCCGGGCCCGGTCGTACGGGATGTCCCGGACGATCGTGAACCGCGGCCCGCAGTTCGTGCAGTTGATGAACGGATAGCCGAACCGCCGGTCACCCGGGTCGGCCAGCTCACGCAGGCAGTCCGGGCACGTTGCGGTGTCGGCCGACACCAGGGCCTGCCGGGTCCCGCCCGCCGCGCTGGCCACGATGGAGAAGGCCGTCAAGCCGTCCGGCGGTATCGGCCAGCTCCGCACCCGGTCGATCCGGGCCAGCGGCGGGGCGTCGCGCTCTAGCCGCAGCAGGAACTCCTCGATCGCCCCTCGCGGCCCCTCGACCTCGGCGAACACCCCTTCGGCGTCGTTTCCGACGAGGCCGCCCAGGCTGAGCCGGGCCGCCAGCGCGTGCACGAACGGCCGGAAGCCGACCCCCTGGACGATCCCCTCCACCCGGACCGCCGCCCGGATTCGCTCCGTCACCATCCCAGTGTGGCCGCGGGCGGCTTCAGGTTCCACCGCGCCCCCGGCGCCCACCGCTCTCACCCTGGCTCCGGCTCTCGCCCCGGGCTGCCCTCCTGCCCCGGCCCCGCCTCCCGCCCGGAGTCCTGTTCCCGCCCGGAGTCCTGTTCCCGCCCGGAGTCCTGTTCCTGCCCGGAGTCCTGTTCCCGCCCGGAGTCCTGTTCCCGCCCGGAGGCCGGCCGGTGCGCCACCCTCGTTCTGGTCTGGCGCGGCCTTGCCCCGCCCGGCCGGATTATCCGCTCACGACCGTGCCGTTCGGCGCGATGATCGGCGTGGCGCGGCGCGAACAGCTTCTTCAGCGCCGGTACCTCGGCGGAGTCGGCCAGGATGAGGATCTCATCGCCTGCCTCCAGCCGGGTGTCGGACCGCGCCGCCACCAGCTGCCCGTGCCGGATGATGAAGATCACCCAGGCGTCCTCGCCGCACGGCAGGTCCGCCAGCGAGCTGCCCACGGCCGCTGCGCCCCGCGCGACCCGGAAACGATGCAGGCCCTCGGGTTCCTCGCGGAACCGCACGCCCAGGCTCCACGGCTCGGGGTCGATGGTCCGCAGCGGGACGTTCAGCCGGTGCGCGATCGTCGGCACGAAGCCGCCCTGGACCACCACGGAGAAGGCCACCACGACGAAGATGATCTCGTAGGCGCGCCTCGACCCGGCCAGGCCTGACTGCACGACGAACGTGCCGAGCAGGATCGGGACCGCGCCCTTCAGCCCGGTCCACAGCAGGAACAGCCGCTCGCCGCGGCGGAGCCGGATCGGCAGCGAGAGCAGCCCGACGAACACCGGCCGGATCACGAATGCGAGCAGCGCGCCGAGCATCAGCCCGATGCTCCAGGCATGTCCGGCAGGCAGGTCGCGTAGCCGGACGGTCAGCCCCAGCATGATGAACGCGATGATCTCGGCCAGGCTGGCCAGCGACGAGTGGAACCGCGCGATCTCCCGCTTGTACGGGGCGCGCTCGTCACCGATCAGGATGCCGGCCGTGAAGACGGCCAGGAAGCCCGATCCGTGTGCCACGGTCGCGAGCCCGAAGATGACCAGGACAGCGGCCAGCGTGCGGAGCGCGTACAGGCCCTCGTTCGGCAGCGGCACGCGGCGCATGAATTCCAGCAGCAGCCAGCCGCCGGCTAGCCCGACCCCGGCGCCCACCGCTATCTGCAGCACGAACGTGACGGCGATGTGGCCGATCGCCGACCCAGCCGAGCCGGTGGCCCCGATCAGCGCCACCAGCAGCGCGATGCCCACCGGGTCGTTGGCCCCGGACTCGCCTTCCAGCATGACGCCGGTGCGGCCGCCGACCTCACGGCGGCCCAGCACCGAGAACACCACCGCCGGGTCGGTGGGGGACAGGGCGGTGCCGAGCAGCAGCGCGAGCCGCCAGCCGATCCCGAACAGGAAGTGCGCCGCCGTGGCCGTGACGCCGGCGGTCACGAACGTTCCCGCGACGCCAAGCCAGCCGATCGCGTAGGCGGCGCCCCGGAACCGCCGCCACCCGATGTGCATGCCGCCGTCGAAGAGGATGAAGGCCAGCGCCACCGCCACCACACGCTGCACGGTGCTGTCGGACAGCCGGGCGAGGTGGGGGAACAGGTCGGACGCAACCGCGGCGAAGACGAGGAAGAAGGCCGGGGCCGGTACCCGCAGCCGCTCGCTCAGCCGATTCGACAGCACCGCCGCCGTGCCGATGAGCCCGATGGCCAGGATGGCCAGCCCGAACCGCTCGGTTTCGGTCACCGGTTTTGTCCTCCTCGCGCAGGGAGGAGGACGGACCAGATGTCCCGGCGCCCCATGCGCCACCCTAACGCGCCGCGTACGCCGTCCCGGGGGCCCCTGCGTCACCTAACGCGCCGCGTACGCCTGTCCCGGCGCCCCATGCGTCACCCTAACGCGCCGCGTACGCCTGTCCCGGGGGCCCCTGCGTCACCCTAACGCGCCGCGTACGCCTGTCCCGGCGGCCCCCTGCGTCACCCTAACGCGCCGCGTACGCCCGGTGCTCGGGCGGCGTGGGACGATGACCGGCATGAGGCTTTCCGAGCCGGAGGCCCGCCGCCGGCTGGCCAGCGCCCGGGTGGCGCGCCTGGCCACCGCCGCCGCCGACGGCAAGCCGCACATCGTTCCCGTTACCTTCGCCGTCCACGGCGACCGGATCTACACCGCCGTCGACCACAAGCCCAAGACGACCACCAAGCTGCGGCGGCTCCGTAATATCGCCGAAAATCCGCAGGTCAGCCTGCTCGCCGATGACTATTCAGACGAGTGGGCCAAGCTCTGGTGGGCCCGCGCCGACGGTTACGCCGGCATTCTCACCCGGGCTGAGGAAATCATGCCGCCGCTCGCGCTGCTGGCCTCCCGTTACGCTCAGTACCGCGACGCCCCGCCGGACGGCCCGGTCATCGCCATCACGGTGGCCCACTGGGCCGGCTGGACCTATCGCTGAGTCCCCGCTGCCAGTGCTGGCTGCCGCGGATGGCCGCCAGTACGCCAACCACAGCGATGGCGCCATCGCGCGTTAAAGAGGGAGTCAAGGCAAATGGCAAAACGCCAACTCAGGCCGGCGGCTGGTTATCGAAGCGACGATCCAGCTATGACAACCAGGAGTACCTTGACGATGAACGCCTCAGCGAAAGAGCAGACCATGACGACCTCAGCGCCGCGCCACCCGGCGGCCTATATCCGCGTAGCGGACGCGGATATAGCCGACGATGTGCGTGTTCAGCGGCAGCGAGCAGCTGTGCTTTCCGCCGCTTGTGAGCGTGGCTGGCCGGAGCCGGCCGTCTACACCGACACTGGTCCGTCTGGCTGGCAGCGGCCCGGCTCGGACCTGGCCCGGCTCGCCGCCGACATTAGCCGTGGCCAGCGTGACGCCGTGATCACCGCCGACCTGTACCGGGTTAGCCGCACCCCGGCCGATACCGCTGGGTTCGCGGAACACTGTGCGAGCCACGACGTCACTCTTGAGACCATTGACGACGCGGGCGGCCCGGAATCGCACACAGCGGCCATTAGCGCCTATCACCGCCAGCAGCAGCTGGCAGCAGGCCGGACGATCCGGCGGCGCCCCGTGCGATCGGGAAAGTAAGCGCAGCCCGGGGACGGGTGCCGCCGCACTCGTCCCCGGACGCGCCCATCGCCACGGAAGAAGCGGCAGCAACAAGGATGGCCCGCCCACCCGCCCCCGACCCGGCTCCGACCGCGCGTGCCCCGCACCACCCTGCCTGGTCGGGCACTGGCTAAGACCACAATGGCGCCCTGCGGGCACTGTTTCCCGAACGGCGCCTGACGGCGCCGCACACCCGGCCCCCAGCCGCCAGGCGCCGCCAGCCACGACACGGCCCAGTTACATTACTTGCTATTCGTGGCCAGCCCTTTTTTTCATTTCCCACAGGAAATATAGATCGGAAATCTCTATAGAGCTTTTATCGTCAAAGTATTTGTGTATTGCGGGCACTGACGCGGCGACGGTAGCCACTCCTGTCGCGATAACCAAGGGAATTGATGTAAGTGCGCCTACCACCGCAGCAGAACTTCCAACTGCGAGGCTCACAGAGCTTTTCTTGCCTACGGCCTTACGGCTGCTGCGCACCCTTCGCTCTATATCAGCGAGGCCTGGCTCCAAATAGTCCACTTCGATTTGTCTAGCTATGGTCAAAGGCGACTGACCGGTGTCCGCATGTGAGACATAATCCGATATGGCCGTATGCAATGCAGCCCTAAAACGTTCAAAGTACGGCTGCTCATCCTCACGCAGCTTCAAAAAGTCTCTGGGCGACAAAGCCCGGAAGACGGGGAGGTTGAGATGCATAGCCACCTCTTCCTCAGCGGGTTTTGCTGCCTTCTTCTCTCGCGAAGTCTTGCCTAGCCACGGCATACTCACCGACTCGACTAGCGGCAAGCGGAGAGAACGTGCAAGTCCGACGTCAGAGATCATCGCTGTTGCAGCGTTTCGTATTATGGTACACGCAGCATCCTCTGGAGTTGGCTCCTTCTCGCCCCAGTAAACAAATCCTTGAGCCTCTTCAAAAAATTTACCCGTAACTTTTACGCGCCAAGCATTGTGAAGCTTTTCAAAAGGTACGATAGAAAGATTTGACGTATCGATTATCCTCTGGACAAGTCTATCGTGTTGGGTATCATCAAATGCCTCAAAGATCCCTAGCGATCGGGCCTGCTGCTCCCAGTGATCCTGACAAAAATTGCTTGGCTTACGCGCGAACAAAACGTATGGCTCGGCCCCTATTTCCCGGAGGTATGCGAAGAGTCGAATATGGTCGCGGAGACGATAAAGAACTGCATTCGTGTGATCCGGGTTCTTGGAGTGCGTTAGCTCCCGATAAAAATTGAGAGGGGAACTGCCCTCCACGACGATTCGGTCGAAGTAGTGCCATATATTCATAAAGGCCGAATCGATTTCTGTCTTAAGGCATTCATAAGCGCTGCAGGAGACCGCGCCTGAAAGATCAATTCTACGCCCGGCCACAATAGAGTTTCGAACTTGAGTTGGCTCTGGATACTTTGCTCCCGGTGACGCCTCTTCTTTTGCGGCTTCTGCAGTGTACTTGATAAGCTCTTTGACCACTTTTTCACTGCGGAACGAGTTATCAATTTCCCAGTCAGCCTTAATTTCATGTTCGTCAATCCATCGAGCGAGCCAGTACGGAGAAGAATTCATTCATGGACTCCTTTCTGGACCTGACTCAGGATACCCCGGCCTTGCCCATGGTTTGGTTAGGCGGCCAACCTGGGGCTTGGAGCCAGAGGGCGGCATCACCATCACGTCCAATGGCGCCAGGCCATGCCGCTGGTCGCACAGCGCCCGCACAGGTTGGGTCCTATATGCACGGGCGCTGTGCGGTCGATGGACCAGCGGCTTACGCCGCTGGCCTGGGTGGGTGCTGTCCTGGACGTTCCGCTTCCGCTTCCTGACCTCACCCACTCTTCGAGCGGCCGAGGTCAGGAAGCTCCAGCTCCACAGGACAGCACCCACCCAGGCAAGATCAAAAACAAAGGTCAAGTTCGTGGGGAACCCTGAACCCCGCCCCCGGCACCCCGAGCGGCCCCGAGGTTCAAGGTTCCCCACACCCCTCCTGACTCCTACCCGCAAACCAATGACAGTTACTCACCGCACAAATGACCGGGGAAGGTGCACAACACCCCGCTACTGCCTCCATTAATGACTGTGGAAAGTGCACACAAGACCACGCGGATGACCCGCCGTAACCGGCTGGCGCGGAAAGTACAGGCGGCACCAGGCTGCTGCCGTAACCAATGACCGGGGAAGGCGCACAATACCCCGGTACCGGCCCCGGCTAGTGACCGTGGAAGGGGCAAGCAAAGGTCACGGTGGTGTTGACGGCACGTTTATCTGGATAGCAAGTCATGATCAACGGCAATGCTCTTTATCCACCGTCTCCTGCGCGGTTGCGATCGCTGCCGACCCGCAACCGCGGTCCAGGTGGGGCGCCCGCAGTGAGGCGAGTACGACCTGGGCGGCGGCCAGAATACCGGCGGTCAGCTGGATCTGCCCGTTGGCGGTTGCGAAGACGGTGCGGTGGTCATCACAGAAGGTGACCGGACTCCTCTGGGCCAATCCGCCGTCATTCGGCGCATATCGCCGACTCGGTGCTGTCTCTTGATGACGCAGTTGCCGGGACCGGTCAGTACGGAACGTTCTCTATGCGCGGCGGCTAGCCGCCTGGGACTTCGGCTCTAATGCCGCTCACGTCCGCGCGAATGTGCGCCTCCTCAATTCCAGTGCGATCACATAGCGTCAGTCCGGGAAGCCGGGCTCGCCGCCTATTCGGGTGTTACTTGCTGTCATCCTTCTTGGCCCCGCCTTTCGTGCCGCCAAGCAGCGGCTTGATCGCCTCGGTCATGCCTTCGGCGTACTCCACCTGGGCGGTGAGCAGTTGTTCGGCGAAGTCGTAGGCGCTGGCGATGAATTCCCCGGGCTTGGCCAGCATGCCGACAAGTTCCTCGGGCTTGGTCAGCATGCCGAGGAATTCGTCGGGCTTGAGCGCCACCTCGCGGTGCAGCGGGGTGGATGAGGTTACCGGTTGGGTGATGCCAAGATTGTTCACCACGTCAACTACGCCATCTATGTCCCAGGCCAGCCGGCCCGCCACCTGGATCAGGTCATGCTCCTCGGCGGACCCGAGCAGGCCTGCCAAGGTCACGATGCCGTTCCGCACCGCTACGGTTACGCCGCCTGGGTCCGCCTGCGGTAGCTGGGCGAGCATCTCGCGGACCGCCCTGGCGATGTCTTCGTCTGGGCGTAGGAAGACGCTGAGCAGGTCACAGCGGCTCACGATCCCGATCAGCTTGCCGCCGACGCCGCCGCCGAACGTCGTTCCGGCCTCGACTACCGGCAGCCGCTTGATGTGTCGGCTGCTCATCAGCCTCGCGGCGGCCGGCAGGGGCGCGTCCGGGTGCGTGGTGATGGCCGGCGAGGTCATCAGCTCTCCCGCCGTCAGCCCCCAGTGCTTCTTGACGTTGGCGTGTCGGCGGAAGTGGCCGCCTGACTCGAGCTGGACCTCACGCAACCGCCTTTCCTGAGCGCTGAGCAGGTCGGCCTCAGACACCACCCCGCCGACATGGCGACCCAATACCAGCACCGGCACGCCGCTGACCTGGTGCTGCGCCAGCAGGGCGGCGATCCGCTTGTACGGGGTACGCAGGTCAACAGTCACCACAGGCGTCGTCATGACGTCCCCGGCCCGCTGCTGCCATCGGCCGTGGTACTGCGTGGGTTCGCCACGGGCATGCCCGTGCACCGCGCGCTCCGGCCGGTGGCTCTCGGCGAGATCGGCTGCGGCGGCTTTGCCGCGGGCGGACTGGTAGTGGGTGGCGCCGAGCTCACGAGCTAGGCCTTCCCGGTGAATATCGCTGCGTGGCATTTTCGCTCCCCCTCTCGCAACCTCTGACGGGGGTAGTACACGCCTTCGAGTTAACGTGAGCTTCCCATCCCGCGACGGGTTCATTAGGGCCGTCTGTCACCTGTGCAAGAGGCCTCGGTCCTTAAGCCACGACCGCCCTGCAGCGCATCGGCCGCACTCTCGACGCCGATGCCGACCCGGCTGGCGCTGCAGGTGCGCGGGCACAAGGCGGGGCGCATGAAGCACAGGACGCCGTGCGGCGGACAAAAGGAGCACCAGGTGAGCGTGTTCACCGTGGACCTGAAGAACCAGCCCGGCGAGCTTGCCCGGCTGTGCGAGGCGATGGCCGGTCGCGGCATTAACCTGGTCCTGTCTGCGACGGCCCGGGGAGAAGAGGGCACTGTGGTGTTCATCGCCGATGACGAGGCCAGCGCCGAGACGGTGCTCCAGGATGCAGACATCCAGTACACGATGCACCCGGCGCTGACCATCCGGATGGAGAACCAGCCCGGCGCCCAGCGCGGCCAGGTTCCGCGAGCTCGCCGGCGTCGGCGTCAACGTCGACCTGCTGTTGCCGGTCCGCGTCTCCGATGATCTGTTCTTCGCCGTGATCTGTGTCGACGACGCGGGCAAGGCCCGCCGCGCGCTCGGCGCGGAGGTAATCCGCGAGGGTGACTTCGCGCCGTAGGCCCCGCCGTCCGTTCAGTCGGCGGCCCGGCAACCCCGGGCCGGCGCCGACAGCGGCTCGTGCGGCGACGCTCGCGACGCCGGTCCGTGCTAGTACCCACCGCCAGGCTGTATCGGTGAGCGGGCCCGGGGACCACGGCTATCCCCGGCGCGTCGCCCAGCATGATCACCATTCGCCTTGCGGTAGGTGCCGTCGCGCCCACCGCCGATGGCGACCATATCGGCTGTGCGCGCCAGGTCAGGCCGGCCGCTGCTCAGAGGGCGTGAAGCTCCAGTCAGCGGCGCCTGGTCGCCTTATGATTTTCACAGCCGGCGCCGGACGCCGTGGGCCGTTACCAGTTGACTATCCGGCGACCCTTGGCGGCTACATGGCTGACTTCGTGCCGTGCCAGCCGGATGACCAGGCCGCGCTCCTGCCGGGGCTGAGAGCCTAGCGGCGGACCTGACGCGGCCGCCGGTCCTGGTCACCCGGCGGCTGCCGCAGCAAGCGCTGGACCGGATCGTCGCCCGGTGCGACACGACGCTGTATGACGGCCAAGGCCCGGGACATGCTGCTGACGGAGGTGGCCGGGAAGGCGCCCGAGGCCGATGCTGCAGACCCGGACGCTGCGGGAAGGCACAGTCGGACGCCCTGCTGGCCCAACACGGGTTCTGCGCGCTCGCCGGGATCGCAGGGGCGGCCAGGTGCGCCACCTGCCATCCGGCAACGGCGTGACCCCACCGGGGCATTGAGAACCTGCGCCGCCTGGAATCCGGCGGGAATCGAGGCCATCGTCTGCGGTCACGGCCACGTCGACCACGCCACCGGGCTGCCCAGCCCACCCAGCGCCTGATCACGCTGGCAAGCCGCGCGGTCATCGGCGGGGTTCCGTCTGACCGGGCCGCTCGTCGGGGGTTCACACCGTCACCGCCCCGCGGGCAACTTGCAACGGATGTGATCGTCCCCGCCGCCGGCTGGAAAGCCACGCACCCGATCGCCCGCCTGCCCGGCGCATTCATGCACGACGGCTCCGGCCCGGCCTTGCGGCCGCCGCCGTGACCGCCGCGTCACGACCGCGGCAGCACTGCCCGCCGCGGTCGTGGCGCGGAGATGTGGCATACCGCCGTCGGCGACAACCGACCTTCGGCCCGCGCACCCGGGACCTCCGGCCCTGGGCAGCCTCCCGGACGCCTCGCAGACATGAAGATATCTGCGAGGCGAAACAGGAAGCTGGACCGGAAGCACTGCCTGGCCAATACCCGGGAGTCACGCCGGAAAGGCTGAGAAGCAGGACAGCCCAGACGTTGAATAATGGTGACCTAGGACCTGATCTTGACACCGTCGGCGAACAGAGATCGCCCCGGCAGGTCACTTCTTTGACCAGGCAAGGGCGCGCGCCGCAGCGGCGCAGGCGCGCGCCCTTGCCTGCCTGCTGACCCCCGGCCAGCAGGCAGGCAACCGGCACCTGGCCAGGATGAAAGGGCGCAGGCGACTGGTGGCTGGCGGACCGCAGCACGAATCTGGCCCCTGCCGAGCCGCCGGTCATCCTGGTTCTCGGCGGCAGCAAGTCCGCGGTCCTGGCCTGACACCGGACCGAGCTCCTGGTCAAGACCAGCTCGCGCTCATAACGATCTTTCGGTGCGGCGCCGCCGACGCTTAGCGGCCGACTCGGCTGGCATACAGATCGGCGGATCAGGAGCGGCATAGCTCCGCACGCGGTCACATTCCGTGATCGGGTTGGCCATCCCGGCAGTTCCTTACCGGCAGCAGGCAGATCCAGATGGCCGCCAGGACGACGACCCGGGGCAAGACTGAGTGCGCGGATGAGAGCAGGATGCTCGCGTAGTCTTTCCGAAGCGTCCTCATAGAGTCCGGCCGCTAGATCTCCAAATACGAGGTCGCTAATAGGTGGCCGCCTGGACGCCGACAGGCTGGCCGAGGCATGGGACCAGGCGCACGCGGAAGACGCAGCTCGCCAGGCCAAGCTGCACGACTGACCGGGCACGGGAGGGGCAGCGCCGCCGCTGCCCCTTCCGGCTCAGCCCTGGCGAGGCCGCCATCGTGACGACGGGAGGCCGCCGATAGCCAGCAGCTCAGCGGCCGTGAGCTTGCGGCCCGTCAGCACAACGACCAGCGGCCCGCTGCCCGCCAGCACCTCAGACGCGTACCCGGCCCGGCCAAGCCCCGCCACCCGCAGCCGGGCTGGTCCCCAGCCCGCCTGATCCCCTGTCAGCTCGATCCACGCCCGCGCCATTCGAACGAGATTAACGTCTCGTTCGAAATTGATTCTCGGCCGCTACAAACGTTCCCTTGCCGACCCGGCTGACGACGAGGCCGCGCTCCTGAAGCTCACGCATCGCACGGCGAACGGTCTGGTAGGCGATGCCCCAGTCTTCGGCCAGCTTGCGCATGTCGGGGAACCGGTCACCGGGCTGAAGCGCACCGGATTCGATCTGTCCCTGTATGTAGTCGGCTGCTTGCTCGTAGAGCGGGACCACTGACCCGAAATCGAATTGTGGCCGCTCAGATGCCATGCGGGAAACCTTATAGGGCCGTCTACCAGGGTAAACGCTCCTATCGCGCTGCAGTGCGATACGTGGCGATGTACTCTTGATATGCCGTGCCCGGTGCTGACCCGTACCGGGCACGGTCCAAACGGGTCACTACGGGTCAGGCAAGGAACGCTGTGATGGGTCTGCCGTTTGATCAAGTCGTCCGGCAAGAGCGCTTCATCCGAGAACATCCTGAGTGGTCCATCCACCCTCAGGACGGGGCCACCCGCTTCATCGCAGAAAAAGGCGGACAGGTGAATGCCACGTCGTCGCGGCCCTGTCGCTGCGGGAACTGCTGAACCGGCTGGAAGAAATCGTGGCCGCTCAGTGACCGGCTGGACGGTCCCGGACCATGATCTCCTGCGGCGGATTATCTTCCAGCTCCAGCGCCCGGACTGGCACCTCCGCGCCCCCACCGACGGCGCGGACGAGAACGCGGACGGGAACTGGCACGCCAGCAACGGCACCACCGGCCTGGCCGCCGGCTCCTTAGCCGCGCTGCTGGACGAGCTGGACTGGTTCCACGCCACCTGACCGGTGGCTACCGCCGCCGGTCCTGCCGGTGCCTGCCTGCCGAAAAGACCGGCATTGCCGGAAAACAGAGGTTTCGGTCCGGTCCGCTCGTTCGGCGGGATAGAACGTGGTGCCATGCAGCCGCAGCCAGGCAGTGTGCTCCCGTTCCGCCGCCGCGCCGACGCCGGTTCGGTGCGGCTGACCGACCGGGACAGCGCCGGGCTCATCCTCTGCGGCGAACAGTACGGGGCACCATACGATTTACCTGCGCCACGAGGCGCAGCGTTATATCGCCCGCATAGCGGGCAGATAGTACAGTCACGGTTTCACACTGAGCTTTGGCCTTCGTGCACTGCGTGACCGGCCGCCGAGGTTCTCCGGTCGTGTCGGCCCCGTTCCGGCGGCGTCGGAGGTGACGGTAGGTGACGATGTTCCGGGCGGGTTCCGCGGGAATAGCGAATCACATCTGTGTAATTTGAGGCGGCCGTGACGCGTTGCCAGCTTTGTGGAAGAAAACAACGACGGCACGGCCGCGACGGCCAGCATAGATGACGTGGCGGATTGCGCGGCCCGGGTGGATGCGCAGGTCAGGGTGGTCCTGGCGCGGGTGCTGGCGCAGCGCCGCAGCGTGGAGACCGCGTTCGGGTACGTGGCGGCGCTGTCGCCGGGGACGCGGGCGAACTGCTGGAGCATTGCGGAGGCGGCCGGGCACGAGGACCCGGGCCGGATGCAGGCAATGCTCGGCAGTTATGCCTGGGACTGGAAGGACCTGCGGGATGAGCTGCCCGCGCTGGCCGCCGCCTGGCTGCCCGGTGATGAGGACGACCTGGCCGGGCCGGGGCTCGCGATCGACGAGACCGCGCACCTGAAGGCCGGTGACTTCACGGCGTGCGTCGCGCCGCAGCACGCAGGCTGCACCGGGAAGGTGGAGAACTGCGTGACCTGGGTGTTCTCCGCGTACGTCACCAGCCGCGGGCAGGCGTGGGCGGACTTCGACGTGTACATGCCGGAACGCTGGGCGCAGGACACGGCCCGGCGGCAGCAGGCCGGGATCCCGGAGGACCTGGAGTTCGCGACGAAACCGGACCTGGCGATCGCGCAGGTCACACGCCTGACCAAGGCAGGGCTGCCGGTGAGGTGGGCGGCGTTCGACGAGGTCTACGGGCGCAGCGGCAAGCTGCGGCGGGCCTGCCGGGACGCCGGCCTGGCCTATGTGGCGATCATTCCCTGCACCTGGAAGATCACAACCGGTGCCGGGACGATCATCGAAGCACAGGACGCCACACGGGATGCGGTCTTCGAACGGCGTTCCTGCGGGAACGGATCCAAAGGCCCCCGCTACAGCGACTGGGCGCTGACCGCCACCGCGGACCCGCAGGAGTTCCTGCTGATCAGGAGGCTGATCTCCCGCCCGGGCCAGTACACCTTCTACCTGTGCCACGCCCCTGAAGGCCGGCGACGCTGACCTATTTCGTGACGATCGCCGGGCGCCGCTGGCCAGTGGAGGAAACGTTCAAAACGGGCAAGGACGTGCTCGGCTGGGACCAGTCGCAGACCCGGAGCTTCGACGGGATCTGCCGGCACACCGCCCTGGCCGCCCTCGCCCAGCTCCGGAACATCGCCATCCGCAACGCCCTGACCAGCGCCATCACCTTCCCGCCCGTCCCCTGCGAGAACAACACTGCAACCGCACCCGGCACCCGCGGCGACACGGCCGCGAGCGACGCTGACCTGGTAATCCCCCTCGGCGACGCGCCCGTCCCCGTCCGCGGCGGGCAGCCCTGCCCCCGCCAGATCAGGCCGATCCGGCTATCCGTCGCCGAGACCGCCCGGCTCGCCGCCCTCGCGAAGCAGCATGCCGCCGGGCTCATCGACCGGTCCCGGCTCGCGTTCGCGCTGCGCTGGTCACGGCGCCGGCGGCAGCACCAGGCGTGA
>CAVZKY010000007.1:0-137424 GCA_963775825.1 uncultured Actinomycetes bacterium | reverse complement strand
CGAATTGACCGGCTCCTCGTGAGCGCCGACCACATGTCCGTCTGGGTCATAGTCTGTGACCAAGCGGGTGACCGTGGTGTACCTGTCCCAGGTGCGCATCTTTATCACTTCTGTCTGTTGCGTCAGATTCTCGTTAGCTGCTGTGCCCGGTCTCGCACAACGTCATCAGCTGGATCACCGGGTAGCCGGTCACCCCGGGCGCGGCGTTCATCTTCCCCAGCCAGCCCCGGTTCCGGGGTATCGGGGTATCGGGCACCTTGACCGAGCGGCACCCGTCGAAGGTCACCGTCCGGTGCCGCCGAACATCACACACCGGTCTGCGCGGCCGGGCCACCAGCCCGGCCGGCAGCGCAAACAGGCCTGCAGTAGGGCGGTGCCGACACGCCGGAACCGGAACTTGACTCTTGCGCCCAGCCCTTTAACTCCCGGCATTGCGCCTACGTCTAGGAAGACGACGGGCGCTGCCGCAGCGCCAGCAGCATACTGGCGCTCAGCAACACCAGCGCGGCCTCGACGAACAGCGACACCGTGCCCACCCAGTCGCCCCAGTTGCCGACATCCCCGGGGTCACCCGGCACGCCCACCGTGCGCGAGGCAATGTAAGCGATGAACGGCCCGGCGCCCAGGAGCACGGCGGCCGCCCACCGCAGCCAGGGCCGCCCGAGCCCGGCCGGCCAGGGCAGCAGCACCGCCAGCGCGGTGAGCACGCCGCCCACCTCGATCAGCCGGTACCCCCAGCCGATCCAGTCGGGCGAGGTGAAGGCGGTCACGCCGCCCTGGTCGGCCACGTGCGCGGCCGCGACACCGAGCGCCAGCAGGGCGCCGATGATCCGCATCCCGGCCTCGGGCGCGGCACCCGCGCTTGCCCTTGCTACGCCCGCCCGGCCTGTCGTTGTCTGCTGCGCCATCGTCTGCTGGGCCATCGTCATCCTCCCTATCCGGTCACCGCCTGCCGGTGCCTCTAGTTGACATTTCAACTACTGATACGTCCGGAGTACCGGAATGGATTGCCGGTGTAGCCCGGGCCGTTGGCCGCCGCTACGCCGAACAGGGTGCCGAGATCATGGTGGTATCGGCGACCCGGGGCCAGGCGGGCCAGATCCGCGACGCGGCCGCCGGTAACCGGCGTACCATCGCCGCTGTCCGGGAGGCCGAGCTGCCTGGCGTGCGAGCGCCTCGGCATCACCAAGGTGAGCTGCCTGGACCACATCGACGGCACCCTCGCCGACGCCGGGTTCTCAGCCCTGGTGGACGAGATAGCCGCGGTCATCGGCGAATTCCGGCCGGACGTTGTCATCACGTTCGGCCCCGACGGCGGCTACGGTCATCCCGACCACGTCACCATCAGCGCGGTGACCACGGCCGCCTGCCAGTGGGCCACCGGACCCGGGCACCGCCCGGGCCGGACGGTCACCCGGCCGCTGCGCCGGCCGCCCCGGATCTACTACCGGTGCTTCCCGCCGGGTGACCTGCTGATCATGGAGCGGCTGGTGACCTGGCTGAACAGCCGGCCGGACCGCTTTGCCGGGACGCCCGCTGTTGCCCACGCTCTGCTGCTGGCCGAGGCGGCCCGCACCATGGGTCACATCCGCGACCACGACCAGGTCCGCTGGTACCCGCCGGGTTCGTACGTCGTGGAGCAGGGGCCCTCCTCCCATTTCATGATCAACCCGACACGCCGCAACGGTCCTGGCGGTGGCGATCAGAGGTGGCCCGCGCCCGCCGGATCGTCTGCCGCGGTGAAGAACACCGCGGTGGTGGGCAGCGTGTCGTCCCAGCCATGCTGCCGGATGACCTGGAAGAACAGGTGGAGGCAGCCGACCCGGCCCTGGCGCCGATTTCTGAGAAGATCACGGGCGTGACCGTCGCGCTGGAACCCTCGGAACTGCTCGCTGCCGAGCCGACGGTGCTGACCAACATCAGCATCGGCTACGCCCGGGTCTCCACCGACGGGCAGAAGCTGGAGCGTCGGCTCGACGCGCTCAAGGCGGCCGGCTGTCGGCGGACCTTCGCCGAGAAGCAGTCCGTCCGCGACACCGACCGGCCCGAGCTGACCGCGTGCCTGGAGTTCATGGCCGCCGGGGACACCCTCGTCGTGCCGTCGCTGGACCGGCTCTCCCGGTCACTGCAGGACCTGATCACCACGATCGGCGACCTGCGCGCGCGGCATCGGGTTTACCTCACTGCACGAGAACCTCGACACCACCACCCCGGGTGGCCGGCTGGTGTTCCACGTCTTCGCCGCCCTGGCCGAGTTCATCCGCGAGCTGATCGTCTCCGGCACCCGCGGGCCTGGCCGCCGCCCGCGCCCGCGGCCGCGTCGGAGGGCGGCCCACCGTCGTCACACCCGAGATCATCCGCGCCGCACGAGTTCCCGCAGCCGGGGGCTGGTCTTCTACCGCGTGCTCGAGCTCGCTGTCGGCCACGATCCGGTGCCGTACCAGGCCCTGGTCGCCGACCCCAAGCACAAGGGGAAGCCACCCGCCGCGCCGGTCCAGCGAGGCCACCCGCCGAGCACCGAACGCCCGCGGGTGGCCCGGCTCTGGCGAACCGCTCACCTGGCCTAGTCCGGTCAGATGGATACCCCATACGACCGTTATCACCCGCTCACGACGGACTCTCAGCCGCCGGGTGCTGGTGCCGCGCCAGAACAGCGGCTCGCTGCCGGCGGCGGGGCCGCGCGGGCGCCGGCGTGGTGGCCGGGAGGGCGCGGCGGGCTGGAGCCCGACCTGGACGGCGTCGGCAACGAGCTGCGCGGTCTACGCGTCGATGGCGATGTTGCGGCGGAGCAGCACCCGGCGGACGACCTGCCCGGCGTGCAGGGCGCATTCTGCGGGTCGGCGGCCGTCGTCAGCCCTCCTTCTTGAGGTAAGGACACGCAAGCCCAGAAGAACAAGATCGTCAATCTCCACACGATCTACACATTGTGTGCAGACCGCCGCCATGTGCCCTTGTTCTGCTCATCCAGAATGTCTTCCGGTTACCTCGTCGGGGCGCCTGAGGCCCAGGATAGGAAGGTTACAGCGATGCGACACACAGACGAATGTGCTTGACGTGCTTTCTCTGATCGACCAATTGACAGTCGATTTAGCATCTTCGATACATCCGCCTGTCCCAAATGGAGCCAGGTCACGCGGTGATCCGCACTCAGATCTAAATGTTGGGCTTCTCCATCGGCGGCTGAGAAGACATCAGCGTGATGCCTCCTCATTACCTTATAGAGCGAGAACTCTCACTGGGGGTAGCCGTGGGGAGTCCCGGCAGCGCGACCACGTTCTGGATGCAGAGTCGACCTAATCGGTGGATTCAGGTTGCGGTCTCATGATCGCGTGGTGGAGCTCCCGCTAGGCGCGCAGCGCCTGATTTCTTATCTAGCGCTCGAAGGCTCCTGGGTGACACGAGCCTACGCGGCAGAGATGCTGTGGCCGGATAGTCGCCGACGCCAGGCGGCCGCGAACCTCCGCACGGCGCTGTGGCGGGTGCGCGGGCAAGCCTGCGATGAGGTTGTCTGGACTGCGCCGGGCCGACTGGCTCTGGCTGACACGGCCGCTGTAGACATGCAGGATGCCGTCAAGGAGGCCCGGGCGCTCATCGACGCTCCTGTCGGCCCTGATGCCGAGGTGTCCGCGGTGAATGCTGAGACCATATCGCGGCTGTCCATGCGCCTGCTGCCGGGCTGGTACGACGACTGGGTTGTCCTGGAACAGGAGCGCTGGGATCAGCTCCGCTTGCATGCGCTCGAGGCGGCCGCTGAGGTGCTGCTCTGCCGCGGGCAGCACATGCTCGCGCTAGAGGCCAGCCTGGTGGCGGCGCGGTCCGAGCTATTCCGCGAAAGCGCCCACCGGGTCATCATCCGCGTCTACCTCGCCGAGGGCAATTTGGGCGCTGCGATGCAGCATTACCAGGATTACCAGCGAATGCTCCGCCGGGAGCTGAACCTTGCCCCGACCACGGCGATGGATGAGCTCATACATCCGTTAATCACATCTCACACGCATCAGTGATGCGCGCTGCCCGATGATCGGCAGATGCCCGATGACACGAGGCCTGCTCGGCGGACCAGTATCTTCGTCATCCGCGCCTCGGTCGAGGCTGATGGCCAGTTCCTCGCGCGCATCAAGGTGATCTCCGACTGGATGGCCGGCTCCTCCACGCCACGCGCTGTTGCCGACCCAGAGGAAGTTGTCGGTGCCGTCCAAGCCTGGCTGCGAGGCGTTATCTCAGGCGAAGCCGAGCCGCCACTCTGAAGTCGCTTGGTCCCCCCAGGCGCGATCGGGGTTTACCCAAGCTACCCGGACTGGACTTCCACCGGCAGGCGACGACGAGCTTACGAACAAGAAACTCACGAAGAAACACACCATGGCATTACGTCACGGTGTCACCTCTCGTCCTGCTGGGCACACGAAAACGCTCAGTGTACGCCGAGAGCATCGGCGGTGCAATTGGCACGTTACCGATCCCGATATCGGCGTGGGAGCATACGGCCCATCCACGGGAATAAGGACGCGTACGAACACTCCGCTGTGACTCTCCCAGAACGATGCTCATATTCAGTTGCCCCCTCGAAAACAGCGTCACGATGGTAGGGACTGAGGAGTAACGATGAATAGCCAGCCCGCACGGCATGCTTTCGAGGCTCCGCCCCAGGGTGGCCAAGGATTCCAACCGCCGCCCGGACGTCAAGCTTCCGAGGCTCCGCCCCAGGGTGGCCAAGGATTCCAACCGCCGCCCGGACCTTACTCGATATTTAGGGTCCAGGAAGATGCTCGCCGCCGGTACGTGGCCGACCCTGCTGGCGCCGCGGCCGCTTCGGTCAGTCAAGTTGCGGACGTGCTGGCTGACGTCCCGGCGCCGCTTCGGGATGCCAGAGCGCATCTTGAACAACAACTCAGCCAGGCTGCGGCCGGGCCCGTTGCCGAAGCTCTGGCGGTTGATGCGTTCACGGGTATTGGCAACGTTCAGGGCGTGGCGATCGGGGTGAGCAACGGATCCTTCACTGAGACGGCGCCGCCGGGATCCCCCGTCTCGTCGTCTACCTTGCGGATCCTGCGCCGGCGAACGAGGTGCAGGCCCTGGTTGCGCAAGCGTCAGGCGTATCGGCGTCGGCCGCATCTGCAGACCTGCCCACACGGTCCGAGGTCGTCGGAATCATCGAAGCCCAGGCCCACCGCTTCCTGGCCCGTCCGGCTCCAGCCTGCATCTCGGTCGGTCACGTCAAGATTACGGCGGGGACCATCGGCGCGTTCTTTACGGGACGCACCGCACCCCGCGACAGTCGGATGCTGATGCTCAGTAACAACCACGTTCTTGCGAACGTGAACGACGCTCTCTTCGGCGATTCCATCGTTCAGCCCGGACCCATTGATTCAGGCACCTCCCCGGCCGACCAAGTTGCGGTCCTCGAGAGCTTTGTTGAGCTCGACTTCACTGGCACGAACTACGTAGACTGCGCGACAGCGTGGTGCTGGCCAGACCGTGTTCCGCAGGGAGCATGTTTTCCTCACGGGGGGCGTTCAGAGCTTCTTCTTGATGGGTTCCCAATCCGTTGCGCCAGCGATCGACATACCGGTCATGAAGTCCGGCCGCACAACACAGGTCACGACCGGACGAATCACCGGCATCAGTGCCACAATCAACGTCCGCTACGGCGACAAAATTGCGCACTTCGAGGACGCGATTTCCATCACGGGTAACTCGGATCTCTTCAGCCAGGGTGGCGACTCCGGCAGCGCCATCCTGACGAACGACGATCAACGGCAGCCGGTCGGGCTGCTCTTCGCAGGTGCAGGCGGAACAACTTACGCATGTCGTATAGACAGAGTAATGGACGCCCTCGATATTCGATTCCTATAAAACGGGCGCGAGGCCATCAATGAGCGTACTCTACAAGGATAGCCGCGTACCGCGCCCAGCGGACTCCGCGATCGTCGGGTCCTATTTGACGATCATTCAGGAGATATGCGCGCGCCACGCGAGCGAGCCAGAACGATGGCATCTCGACGCGGATACCGACCCCGCCGCGACCTGGATCCGGCTCACTCACAGAGATGCCCGCGTCCCAGAGCAGGGATGGAAACTGCACGTCTCGGCGAGCCTGTGGTCGGCCGACACGGTGCTGCAGCATGCCCTCCCCGTCCTGCTCGCCGAGAAGGTGTGCCTGAAGGTCGCCGCGAGTCCAGCGATCCTTGCCAGCCTCAACGACGGGACCGGCGGGGGCCTCAGCCAGATCGGCAAGTTCATCACGATCTACCCCGGCGACGACGAGCAGGCCGTCCGGCTGGCCGTCGCTCTGGACGAGGCGACCCGCGGGCTCAGGGGTCCACGGGTGCCTTCCGATCGGCCCCTCCGACGGGGCAGCCTGGTCCACTACCGCTACGGCGGGTTCGACGGGATGTTCATTCAAACCCCGATCGGCGAAATCACGCCGGCGGTGCGGACACCAACGGGCGAACTAGTCCCAGACGTACGGTCGATTGCCTACCAGCCACCCCAATGGGCCTCTGACCCGCTCGCAGCCGCCGGCGTCGTCGAGGTTTGCCCGACACCCACGCGAGTGATCGGCAACCGCTACGCGATAGCCGTACCGCTCCACAACTCACCACGCGGCGCCGTGCACCTCGCACTCGATGTCGAGACCCCGGCCAAATGCATCCTCAAGCAGGCATACGCCGGTGCGCAGCCGGGCTCCCGACGGCAGCGACGCGCGAGATCGGCTTCGCCGCGAAGCTGCCATCCTCGATTCCCTGGCCCCGGACGACCGTGTGCCAATAGTGCTCCAGCTGGTCGAACAGGATGATGACCTGTTCCTCGTGCTCGAAGATGTCGACGGGCTGACGCTGGAGGAATACGTCGCGAAGTACGCGCGGCGAGGGGAGTGCCTGCCGGCGGCGAGCATTGTTGATTTTGGCGTACAAGTGGCGGCGATGTTGGGCAGCATGCACGCCTCTGGATACGCCTACCGTGACCTCAAGCCCACCAATATCATCGTCGCGCAGAACGGCAGGCTGCGCTTTATCGACTTCGAGATGACACGCGAGATAAACGAGGAAGACAACCCCGTGCCTGGCGGCGGGCGGTTCGGCGTCGGGACCCGGGGCTACATGTCGCCCCAGCAAGCACAGGGCGAACCGCCAGCCAGCAGCGACGACGTGTACAGCCTCGGAGCATTGCTCTTCCTGCTGGCGACTGGCGCCGAGCCCTCGCGCGCGCCGCATCCGTTTGCCCTGCTGGAACGCCCTGTCGCGAAACTCAATCCGGGAGTTGACCAGGCCATTGCCGATGTCATCTCTCGCTGTCTGGACCCCAACCCGACGTCGCGCCCGCCGACGACCGCCGCAGTCGCGGCGGCTCTCATTGCAGCCGAGGCGACACCCACCCCGGCGACAACAAGACACGTGCGCGACTCGGCGAGGTCTGACGAGCTCGAATGGGACGCCCGGCGTACATGCCGAAACCTCGCCCGCCGCCTCGCCGACTCGATCTGTGCCGATGCGCGGCCGGTGACTAATGGCGATGGATTGGCTTGGGTGAGTCCCCATAAGACCGCGCGAGGCCTATGGTCTCGCGACCTCTATGTCGGCAGTGGCGGAACGCTACTAGCCTTGGCCGACCTCGTTGCCAGTTTCGCCGTGCCCGACCACGGTCGCGTGCTCGCACAGGGCGCACGCTGGCTCACGGTGGCACCAGGCCCAGCAGGGCCGCCCTTGGCCGGCCTCTATGTTGGAGAAGCTGGCGTCGCTGCGGCGCTGCTACGCGCCGGGCAAGTCCTCGCGGACCATGCGCTGATCGCCGCCGCGTCCAGCCGCGGCGCGGGAATCTCCACACTGCCGTTCACCTCGCCAGACCTCATGAACGGCACGGCCGGCCGCCTTCGCTTCCACCTCATGCTCTGGGACGAAACGGGAAAGGCAGAGCACCTCGGCGACGCCGTTGAGGCCGGGGAACAGTTGCTCACAAGCTCGCGGACAGCTGGTCCGGGCCAGCGCTGTTGGGAGATTCCGCCCGGCTATGGCGATTTCAGCGGGAAAGCGCCGCTCGGATACGCCCACGGCGCCGCCGGGATTGCGGACGCCCTCCTCGACCTCTTCGAGGTAACGAGAGACGACCGATACCGCCGTGTCGCCCAGGAGGCCGCCCGCTGGATCGCCGAGCATGCGGTCCCGACCCTTGAGGAAGGGACAGGCCTGGCCTGGCCAATGAGCGGCGGAGGAGATCCGATGCCTGCGTACTGGTGCCATGGCGCCGCTGGCATCGGGCAGTTCTTCCTCCATGCCGCCGCCCACGACCTCCTGCCCGAGGCCACCACCATGTGGTCCGGAGCTGCGCGAACGACCGCGCACGGAACCCGGTGGGCCGGGCCCACCCAGTGCCACGGCATATCCGGGAGCATCGAGTTCCTGCTCGACGCCTACCAGGCCAGCGGCGACGAAGCTTACCTCGCTGATGCGCGTTCGCTCAGCGAGTTCTTGCTGGCGTTCCAGACCGAGGACGACGGGATCCTCCGATGGTCCTCAGATTGGCCCTGGACCTACGGTCCCGACTACATGACCGGATATGCCGGTGTGGCACTAGCGCTGCTCCGCCTCGCGGATCCAGAACACCGGCCCCACGTGCTAAGCCGACGCGGGTTTCAGTACCTGAAGCCATCAGCTTGTAGCTAAGTGCGGATGCCGTGACGCGGCTTACAGGCTCCAATCGCCGACGAGAAAGGAACGGTCTGAACATCCAATCACCACGGCGAAACCACGGAACAAGAAAGGGATCAAACGATGACTGGTAGTTATACGTGGCGTGGCGCATCATCCCAGGCAGCAGCCCAGGCAGCCCCAGCAGCCCCAGCAGCCCCAATCGATCAGTACTCTCCCCGTGCGAAGCTGGCGGCCCTGCTCGCCCGATGTGAACTCGACCCAGATGGAGTTGGCGCGGAAGTCAAGGCGAATCCGACTGCCGCGCTTCAAAGCGTGGGATTCTCTCAGGGCCAGGCACAGTCGCTGACTGCAGCGCCGGCGCAGGCCGACGACCCGGTAGTCGCGCTGGCCGCTGGCTGCAATGACACGAGCTGCCTTATCAGCTTCTGCCCGGCCACCTGTTTCGTAACCATCCCGGCGATCCCGGGCCTGTGCCCGCCCCCCGGCGGCGGCGGTGGCGGCGGCGGCTGCATCATCTTCACCATCGGCTAGGAGGTGATGGGTGCCCCCACGTTCCCCGACAACCTCGTGGGAACGTGGGGGATCCGATGCCGTGCCCGCCGTAGTCTGACGGTGCCCGCGAGGATTGTTGCATCGCGAGGCTCTTGCTTGACCATCACACAGCGTCCAGAAGGCGTGGCGGCTCGAATGCGACTGCCGTGAACTGAAGACCGCCTTCGGCCTGGACCACTTCGAAGGCCGCTCCTGGAACGGCTGGCACCGCCACGTCACCCTCACCGCCGCCGCGCAACTCTTCCTCGCTCAACTCCGCCGGACGAGAAAAGCGCCGGGCAGGCCTGAGCCTCTACGCCGGCCTCTCGCGAGGTCCAGTACCTCCTCGCGATCTGGCTCGGGTTCTGCCCCCTCTGCCACCAACTCGTACCGACTTAACAAAGCACCACTACTGCGGCAGTATTTCACCACCTATGATGTCAACGATCACGCCAAATCCTTCTATCTCGGCGGGAAGACGCGACTGAACTGACTCGTCCCGAACGAATACCAGTAGGGCATCCCGGCCGCCTTGATCACGACCTATAGCCACTCCCTCTACACCGTCGATAGCGAGCAGTCGCGCTTCATTCCTTTCTTTGACGGCCTCGATGCCTGACGTTCCGTGGCCAGGATCCGGGTTGTACGACTTGGCGGCAACCTCGGGTTCGAGATCGTCCGGAGGCTCGTGACTGTCCACAACCCCCCACTCTACCACCCCGCACATGGCCCTCCTGTCCGCGAGATGCATGGGGCAGACATCAATCTTGGATGCCAGTCTCTTACCGGAATCATTGATCGGAAACTATTATGCGAGCTATCTCGCAGAGAGTTCGCTCCTGAAGTGCTGATGTCCCGGCAATCCCCTGGAACCGTGGACACTTACGGATTGTGGATTCATGGAGACTTATGCAAAACCCTGCTATTACTAGCGGGTGGATCGCTGCCCGGAATTGAGCGGCGGCATCTAGACTAGGGATTATCGAAAACGCCTTCCCCGACACCTTGCTCGAGCTTAGAAGTTTCCACTCACCTCATTCGACCTGCTGTTGATGGTCGCACCGTCGCCGTCGATCCATTTGGCTTGGTTACGGCCTCGAACGGCCCAAAAGTGAACCGGTGACGACGGACGGCACGCCCCACCCAGCATGCACCTTCCGCCCCAGCCCCATCCTGCGAAACCACGGCAAACCACGCGCAGACCCCGGCCCGGCCCCCAATTTCATCCCGGGCATCGCGCCACGAAGTGGCCCATCTTTTCCTTGGTTTGGCACTTGATCAACAAACCTGAGGTCCGGAAAGCCTCGCTGAGCTGGAGCCCCGTTACGGAATCGAACCGTAGACCTTCTCCTTACCATGGAGACGCTCTGCCGACTGAGCTAACGGGGCCTATCTTCAGTTATCTGACCTGGGGTTTTATGCTCCCCGGCCACCCTCACGGGTCGTGCCTGGCGGTAGCACAGCGTCGAATCTAGCACCTCGGCCAAGACCGCAGCGCGCGCCGCCAGCGTTGGAGAGCTTAGCGCACTTCTGCCGTCCTGGCGTCTCCACCCGGAGGCGGCCAGCCTGTCACCACGGACCATCCGCTCCTACGCGACGACGAGCGCTCTTCGGGGCGTTCCTCGATTCCACCTCGCCATTCTTGACGTGGAGTTAGTGGTAGCGGGAAGTCTGTACTGGAGGCAGCGTCGAGCTGGCCCGATTTGACCCTCACGTCCGCCGCGCGGATGCGAGACCGCGATGGGAGTACATCATGACAGAGAACTGGCCAGCGGTTCCCTACGACCGGTGGGGTGCGACATGTGACACGCTGCACGCCCACACTCAGGTGCTGGGCAAGTTGGCCGTGGAGCTCGCGCCGCCCGAGCCGGAGCTGCTGCACGCCGCGCTGCGGTTGACCGCGCGCGGCTGGGAGACCGGGTCGCTGCCCGCGCCGGATGGCTCCGGCTCGCTGGTGGTGGCGCTGAACCTGCACGCGCACGAGGCGGTGGTGGAGCACAGCCGCGGATCGGTGCAGCGGGTGCCGCTTGTCCCGGACCGGCCGGTGGCCGAGGTGACCCGGGATGTGCTGGCGGCGGTGGCCCGGGCGAGCGGCGCCGTGCGTATCAACCCGGTGCCGCAGGAGGTTCCGTGGAGCGTGCCGCTGGACGAAGACTACGAGCACGCCCGCTACGACCCTGGCCAGGTTGAGGAGTACTTCGCCGCGGCCACCCAGGCGGCGCTGGCGCTCGCGGCGTTCCGCGCGCCGTACCGGGGCCGGTCCACGCCGGTCAACGCGTGGTGGGGCTCGTTCGACCTGTGCGTATTGATGTTCTCCGGTGCCCCGGCCGACCCGCCCTCCGACGGCTTCATCACGCGCAACGCATCCGACGCCCAGCAGGTCGTGGTCGGCTGGTGGCCTGGGGACGCCCGCCACCGGGCGGCCTTCTACGCCTACGCCTATCCGGCGCCGCCCGGCTTCGCCGGCGCTACCTCGTCCCCAGCGGCCGCCCGCTGGGACCAGACCCTGGAGGAGTACATCCTGGACTGGGATGACGTCCGCGCCGCCCCCGACCCGCACGCCGCAGCCGTGGACTTTCTCCGCTCGGCCTTTCACCATGCCTACCGGACGTCCGGATGGAGCGCCGAGCTCGGTGCCACCGAGGAAGGCACACCGCCCCCCATACGGTGAGCGGACCACCGGTCGCCCTGACCACCGCGAGCATGATCACGCCGCGGTAAGGCACCAGCTCACCCTGTGTGCCAGCTAGCTCGCCCCGGCACGCTGCGCGATGGCCTCGAACCCCTCTGGCTCATGAGCCACTGGGGGCCGCATGGTTCCCGCGTGGCCTGAGCACGCCGGATCCTGGCCTAGTCGGAGCGAGCGAGCAAGGCAAGCCAGCCGAGCACGCGCAGCACCGCTGGCGCGACATGGCAACGAAACGCTTCACGGAGGGCTTCCGCAATACCTCAGCCAAGTGTGGTGCATGGCGCCGTCGCTGCTCAGTGGTCGGGCGGCCTACGGGCTTCGCAGGATGGTCCCGTCGGTGCCGTGGCGAAGCGAGAGCCGAGCGCATTGGCTCTCATCTCCGGACTCGATCGCATCGACCAGCGCCTCGTGGGGAGGCAATGCGGTTGCGCGTGGGCGACGCCGACCTCGGTGAGGCCTCGGGCGTCAACGACGCCTCATCCCCGGATCGGCGGGGTCATCGTCATCGCCATGGTGCCCGCGCTGATCGGCGCGACGCGTCGGCGCAGCTACGCTCACGCGCGGGCGCACGGCTACCAGCCCGCGATAATCGTCATGGGCGATCTCTGCGCGGGGGCCGGGCTGGTCACCGCGCTGCTCGCGAGCGACAAGCGCACCAGCGGTCACCGCATCGTGCTGCGGGCGCCCGACGCCGGCTGCGCCAAACCCATAGGAACCCAGGAGGTAACGTCATGACCCGCAAACCGGAACTGGCCGGGCAGACCGTCGTCGTGATCGGCGGCAGCGCCGGCATCGGCCTGGAAACCGCCCGCCGCGCCCGCGAGGAGGGCGCGGAGGTCATCCTGACCGGCCGGAACGCGGAACACCTCAAGCAGGCCACGGCCGACGTCGGCGCCAGCGAGGTCGCGGCCTTCGACGCCACCGACCCGGCCGCCCTCGGGCAGTTCTTCGCCGGCCTGCCGGGACCGGTCGACCACATGATGGTGACCGGCCCCGGCCCGTACTACGCGCCCCTGGCCGACCTCGACCACGAGCGGGCGATCCGCGATTTCGACGGGCACCTTTGGCTGGCCATCGAGGTGGCCCGGCATGCCGTCGGCCGGGTGCGGCCCGGCGGCACGCTGCTGTTCATGAGCGGCACCAGCACCCGGGGACCCGGCCTGTCGCTCATGGCCGCGTTCAACGCCGCGCTGCCCGCCCTTATCGCCAACCTGGCGGTCGAGGTGGCGCCGGTCCGGGTCAACCTCATCGCGGCCGGCTTCGTCGACACGGCGCTGTCGGCCCGGCTGCTCGGCGACGATCTGGATTCGCGCCTCGCCCAGCTCAGCGCCAGGCTGCCCATTGGGCGCGTGGTCGGGCCGGCCGACATCGCCCTGCTGGCCGTGCACCTGATGATCAACACGGCCGTCACCGGGGCGACCTACGACATCGACGGCGGGGAGCAGCTCGTGCCGGACTCATGAGCGTCATCACCGCGAGTGGAGGGAGCCTCGGCCACTTGCTCCGGGGTGGCGCCTGGCAGCAGCGCCCGCGCAGGTCCCCGGCAAGCCGGTCCGCGTCCTTCCCGATGAGGCTGTGCGACGCCTGCTGGCGTTCCGCGCGACGCAGCCCCATATGCGCACAGCCGTTATGTGCGCGCCGAGTCGGCACCAGCATCGTCCGTGTGACGGGCAGGCTTTCCGCAACAATAGGTCATCTCAGCGCATGATGATCAACGCCAGAAGGTGGGGTGCCGGGCTGCTGCCCGGTGCCCGCCCCGCGAGAGAGGCCGGGGCGTCCTGCGTGCCCCGGAAAAATCCCACAGGTACGCCTCCCGGGACCCCGCTCCCCACAAGAATCCCATGGACGAAACGGCACTCTGCGGTACGCTTGCTAATTGATTCCCGTTAAAGGGACAATGTACGCCTAGTGACCAGCATCTATGCGGGTGAGCTGGGTTGTTGCAGCTAATTTAGATAAGTGGTCTCCGGGCTGATAAAAGCCTGAAAATAGGCAACTTGCCCAGGAACTTGTACTTGGTTGGGTAGTTTGGGGCCTGGTCCGCATGCTATCGGCATGACCACGCCATCGCAGGATAGCTTTCCATCATCGGCAGGGACGCCGTGTTCTTCGCGGTCGGGAACGCGAGGCAGGCGGCGCACCACTACTTGACCGCGTTTATGAGCGCAGCCTGGCTACCCGCCGCAGCCACGCCAGAACGGCCCTCAGGTCACCGTCGTCGAGGAGGTACGCGACGACGCCGAACGCGATGATCGCGCAGCCGGCCGCGGGCACCGCTAGGGCGCAGGCTTCCAGCTTGTGACGCACGGGCACCGCCATGCTGAAGGCCACGCCCACCGCGGCACCCGCCGCGCCGGCGGCCAGCCCGGCCAGCGCCGCGTGGCTGACACCCTGCATTGCGGCCTTGCCGCAGATCCTCCGGGTGAAGATCACCAGCGGGATCGCCACGATGGTCTGACCGATGGTGGTACCCAGGGCGAGCGCGGCGACCACCAGGCGAGACGGGACAAGCTCGGCCAGCACCACGTCGGCCACGATCACGAGCAGCCAGCTCCCGGCCAGCGCCGCCGCCGCGACCTTGAGCCGCCCGATGACGAACATCACCCGCGACAGGTTCGTGATCACGACGGTTCCCGCGATCCCGGGAGCGAATAGGGCAAAGGCCTGTTTCAGCTGTGGTATCTGATCGGGCTGCTCGGCCAGGACGTGAGCGGCGGGAATCGCGATCGCCGCGATCACGGCCGTGCCGAGCCACGACATGAGCAAGACCGCTCGTGTCGATCCGGCGCTAGTCCGGTCGAATGCCGGCCCCTCACGCGCGGACAGGACGGGGAACGCGCTGATGACGATGGACAAGGCCAGAACCGCGGATACGGAGGTGAACACCTGCGAGGCGTAGTTGAACAGGACGATCGCGCCGGTCTCCCCGCGCCCGTTGGCCAGGGCGATGGCCACGACGCTGGCCAGCTCGATCGCGACGAGCTCGCCGAAGCCGACGAGCGCCAGGCCGCCCGCCCGTCGCGCCACCCCCGGCGGGAACCGCAGGACAGGCCGGAACCGCAGGCGCAGCCGCCACGTCGGTGGCACGGCCACGAGGACCAAGACGGCGATGCCGAGCGTGGTTCCCACCGATAGGACAAGCTCGGCCGTGATGGGCAGCTCGGCCAGCGGACGCCCCTTGTTCAGGGGCACGAAGGCGAGATAGCAGGAAATGAGCACCAGGCTGGAGATCCCCGGGCCAATGGACGGCGCGGCGAACCGGCGATAAGACTGCAGCAGTCCGTACATAACGACTGAGAGCCCGTAGAGCAGGGCCTGGGGGGCGAACGCTACCAGCATGTTGCCGGTGGTAGCGACCACGTTGGCCCGGACGCAGTGCGCGTTCGGATTGGTGGGATTGAGCAGCGAGGCGATCGGCCCGGCTGCCGCCGCGATAACCACGACGAGCGGCACCAGAATGATAACGGACCAGGTCAGCAGCGCTGAGGTGATATCGCCGACCCGCGCCTTCTCCGCCGGGTCACTGGCCGCCCGCTCGGCTGAGCGGGCCAGAACCGGGACCATTGCGCTCGTCAGCGCACCGCCCAGGACCAGCTCATAGAGCAGGTTGGGAACCTGGTTCGCGGTGACGTACGCGGCGCCCAGGCAACTCGCGCCGACGGTCTGCGAGAACACCAGCGTGCGGACCAGGCCCAGCAGCCGGGACAGTAGCGTGAGGCCGGCGATGACGGCAGCGCCGCGGGCAATGCCCACACCGAGTCCCGGCGCCAGACCTGGGTCCGCCGGCCCCGCCAGACCGGTACTTTCACTTTCGTTGGTCTGCACATGCAACTCCCGATCCCCCCGCATGCGAGGCCACCGCCCTGTCACACCGCCGCCCCGGCAGAATCCCGAATCAGCAGTAAACCGGACAGGACGCAGACAAAACTCGCGGTCAGACCATAGGAGTGCATAGTCGTGAAAGGATACGCGTCACCGGCAGTGCCCGGCCGCATAGCAGCGACAGTGCTATAGCCAGCGACCCTGCCATGGCACGTGAGGGGCACGCCGGGCGTGACCCGGGCTGGAGCATGTCCCGTGGATCACGGGACGGTCGCGTAGCCACATCCGTATCGCACCCCTGCGGGTCGTGCACAGCGTAGGACAGCGTCGAATCTGGCATCTCGGCCAGACCCCACCACACGCCGATCCCCTGACGCGCACCGTAGCCAATCCCCGCGGCACTTTCGTGCCCCGGCCTGCGCGGAAGATTCCACTTGGCATGTCCACTATCGGGTGACGCCCGCCGCGTCACCGCCTCCTACCGTCCTGGCATGACCTATGACCCGCACATCGCGGGGCTGCCAGGAAGGGGCTGAGTCCGGTGGCCGATTAAGGGTGAGGCTGCCCCCGGACCTGCGCGCCAAGAAGCTGAGGAGAATGTCATGTCCGCTACGCGATCGGATGCTAGGCGCCTTGCCCGGGCGGGCGGGGCGTCCGCTGACGGCCACCGCAAGACCCTGGTCGCACTGTCCCGGGTCAGTGACCGGGACGCGGGCCTGGCCGCCAGCCTGCCCAACGTCGGCCAGCAGGTCGGCGGCTCTATCGGGCTGGCCCTGCTGGGTACGGTGGCCTGGACCGTGGTGGCCAACACCGCCCGCAGTTCGGCCGCGTCCGTGGCGGCCGCGGCCAAGGCGGCTCATCCGCCGGCGGGGACGGCCGCGCAGATCAAGGCGGCGATCTACGACCATGCACTGTCGGTCGGGTTCTCCCGCGGGTTCGAGGTATCGGCCGGGATCATGCTGCTGGCCCTCATCGTGACGATCGTGGCGATCCGGCTGACCCGCGAGGACCTGGCCGGCGCCGCCGCGGCCACCCCCGGGCAGTCGGCCAGCGCTGAGCCCGCGATGGAGCCAGCCAATTCATAGCGGCCATTCGCGCCGGAGCCCCATCTGGTGATGCGGGAAGCAGCGCATCCATCCCAGCCAGGACATCCTGCAACAGAAGGAGAATGAGATGAACACCGCCAAGTCCGCCGAGAAGATCGCCACCACCAACACCGCCGGGATGACCACCGGCCTGGTCACCTCCGCGGACGGGATCCCGATCGGGTCAGTGGCCGTGTCAGGTGCGTGTCAGGGTCGTGTCAGCGGCGGTGCCGACAGTGGTCGCATGAATAGTTCAGCGATTGCAGTTTCAGGGCTGCGGAAGACGTACGGGGACAAGACCGTGCTCGATGGCATCGATCTAGATGTTCCTGCGGGCACGGTCTTTTCCCTGCTCGGCCCGAACGGGGCGGGCAAGACGACGACGGTGAACGTGCTGACCACGTTGATGAAGGCCGACGGTGGGACGGTACGGGTGGCCGGGCATGATGTTGCGACCGAGACCAAGGCGGTGCGCGCGGTCATCGGGGTCACCGGTCAGTTCGCGGCGGTGGATGAGCTGCTGACGGGGCAGGAGAACCTGCAGCTGATGGCGGATCTGCACCATCTGCGGGCCGGCGAGGGCAAGCGGGTGGTCACCTCGTTGCTGGAACGGTTCGATCTGGCGGAGTCGGCGCAGAAGACGGCAGCGACCTATTCCGGCGGTATGCGCCGGAAGCTGGATCTGGCGATGACGCTGGTCACCAGGCCGCAGATCATTTTCCTGGACGAGCCGACGACGGGCCTGGATCCGCGCAGCCGCCGCACGCTGTGGAACATCGTCCGCGAGCTGGTGGCCGACGGCGTGACCGTTTTCCTCACTACCCAGAATCTCGAGGAAGCCGATCGGCTCGCTGACCGGATCGCGGTGCTCGACCAGGGCCACCTGGTTGCCGAGGGCACTCCCCGCGAACTCAAGCGCCAGATCCCCGGCAGCCACGTCCGGCTCCAGTTCACCGACGTCTTCGAACTCGACGCGGCGGCGCGGGTCCTGCCTGGCTCCACCCGGGACGACGAGGACCTGACCCTGCGGGTTCCCAGCGATGGCAGGCCGAAATCGCTGCGGGCTCTGCTGGACCGGCTCGGTGAGCATTCGATCGACGTCGAGGAGTTCTCCGTGCACACACCGGACCTCGATGACGTTTTCCTCGCCCTGACCAGTCACGCAAGCAGGGAGGCCATCGCACAATGAGCACCATTTCAGCGCCGCTGACCGATTCGCGGATCATGCTGCGCCGCAACTTCAAGCACATCCTCCGGAATCCGGTCACGATATTCAACGGGGCTTTGATGCCGGTCGTGATCATGCTGCTATTCGTGTACGTGCTCGGCAACGCATTCAATGTCGGCGAGCACTACATCGAATACGCAACACCAGGTCTGATCCTGCTGGCCATCAGCTACGGGCTGGCGGGCACTGCGGTATCCGTGAACTCCGACATGACGAAGGGCATCATCAACCGGTTCAAGGTTATGAATGTCTCCCGCGGTGCCGTCCTGACCGGTCACGTGGTGGCCACCATGCTGAGCAGTTCGATCGCCATTGCGGCCATCATCGGAATGGCCTTCGCGCTGGGGTTCCGGTCGGCTGCGACCCTCCTGGACTGGCTCGGCGCGATCGGTATCATCGCGGCGGCAGCTTTCGCGGCCGCGTGGCTCACGGTCGCGCTGGGAATGGCTGCGAAAACTCCGGAGTCCGCAGGCCTCACCGTCGTGCCGCTGATCCTGCTGCCCTTCGTGAGCAGCGCGATCGTGCCGGCCGCCAAGATGGGACAGGGAGTCCGGCAATTCGCGGAGTATCAGCCCTTCACGCCGATTATCGAATCGCTGCGTGGATTGCTCGCCGGCACCCCGTCGGGCGGCTACGCGGCCGCCGCGCTCGGCTGGTGCGCCGGAATCGCCCTCGCCGGGTACCTGTGGTCGCGTGCCACGTTCAGCAAGCGAACGTGACCCTGGCTCAGCCGCCCATCAGCAGATCAAGCACGAGACGTCAGGAGAGCTGTCATGGCTACATTCGACACGCCAGGGCCCATCGCCGCCACTGTTGTTGTCGCCGGTGCTCAGGTCCGGGTCACGGCGAGCGACCGGACCGACACCGTGGTGCTGGTCGAACCCATCGATAAGGCGAGCAAGAAGGACGCCAAGGTGGCCAGCAGGACCAAGGTCGACTTCGCCGGCGGTCAGCTATCGGTCAAAACGACCGTCTCCGGGGACAAGAACGGTTCAGTCGTCATCAATATCGAGCTGCCCGCAGGCTCCAGCCTGGTCGCGTACCTGGCGCACTCAACCGTTCACGCTGACGGCTCAGTTGGCGAGTGCGAGCTGCACCTGGCATCGGGCCGGCTCCAGCTCGATCGCATCAACGCGCTGCAAGCCAACATCGCGGCTGGCGAGGTCACGATCGGCCGCATCGCCGAGCGCGCCAACATCGACGGTGCGGCGTTCGCCATGCGGATCAGCGAGGTCAAGGACACCGTCAAGCTCTCGAACTCGGGTGGGCAGACCTGGATCGGCCACGCCTCGGCCGACCTGGATCTCAGCAGTGGCAGCGGCGGTTTCGACATCGACCGCGCCGACGGCAGCGTCACCGCCAAAACAGGCGATGGCAACATCCGGATCGGCCGGTTGACCCGTGGTCAGGCCGAGCTGACGAACGGCTCAGGAAACATCGAGGTCGGCATCGGCGAGGGCACCGCGGCCAAGGTGGACGCCAACAGCGAGCGAGGGTCGGTGCGCAACTCCGTCCCAGCGCAGGAAAACCCTGACCCGTCGGACAACAAGGTCACGGTCCACGCCCGCACCCGGCACGGCGACATCATCATTCAACGCGCAGCGAACTGACCGCGCACGACGAGCGCGAAGCCGACGGCACTTCCGTGCCCCCGCCGCCGCAGAAGATTCCACCTGGCATGTCCACTTTCGGGTGACGCCCCCATGCCAGGCCTTCGTTACCTTCGGCTCACGGACCTGCCCAACGTCGATCACAGCAGCGCCAGCGGCAAGTCCTATCGGAAAGGAGGCCTCACATGAAGCAGATCCAGAAAGCTAAGCGCCCTCGCGGATCGGCCGGCGGACGGCAAGAGCCGCTGGCCCTCGACCCGCGCGACCCGGACATCAGGCACGCCCACCGGATCGCCCGTCGCAGCAGCCGTCCTGGTGGCGGCCGGGTACGGTCCGGTAGCCACAACCCTGCCGCGCCGATCCCCGGGCGGTAGCAGGTCATGACCAGCTCCTTGGCCTTGCTGACCACGCAGGCGCAGGCACTGGATCACCCGGTCCCGTGCCACCGCGAGAACCCGCAGCTGTGGTTCTCGGACCTACCGGCCGACCTACAGCTCGCCAAGGCATACTGCCAGCCCTGCCCGATACGCCAGATCTGCCTGGCCGGCGCGGTCGAACGACACGAACCCCACGGGGTCTGGGGCGGCGAGATCTTCGAACGAGGCGCGGCCATCGCGCGGAAGCGGCCGCGCGGCCGCCCCGCGGTCAGGCACCTCGGCCCGGCACCAGGTTCCGTCCCCGCGCCAGCTTCCGGCGAAGCCAGCGGCCGATTACGTCATACACGGGCGGCAGGTCGGCCTGACGTTGCGTCAGGACGCGCTCAGTGGAGTTCTGATGACTGTGCCCATGAGGAAGGCGGCAACAGCGGCAACCGCCAGCGACCTGATACAGCCGCGCCTGGCTGTCGGAGGCCCCAGCGGCCTCGACCGCTCGCACGCAAAAGCAAGGGGCCAAGGTCACGAGCGCCAGGACCAAGGCCGCGTAGCGTGGGATAGCCCAGCATTTACTGTGTCTACCTGGTCAGGACCATCACTATGGGTGGCCGGGTGAGAAAGGGGACATGCCATGACTTCCGAGGACGATCTGCCCGCAGAAGTGCGCCACCAAGACGAAGAAGCCGAACTGCAGATAGCTGCGCAGCTAGCCGAGCTGCGCGCGGACGCCGGAACGGCTCACCAGGACGATCTGCCCGCGGAAGTGCGACACCAAGACGAAGAAGCCGAACTGCAGATAGCTGCGCAGCTAGCCGAGCTGCGCAAGGATGAGCACGAATGAGGATGCCGCGGGCCGCCAGACGACGGTGAAGCGATCTCGGCGTTCTCAGTGGGCGTTAGAGCTCGATGCGTGAGCCCATGATGACAGTGCGATCACGGGGAAGGTGGAAATACTCGGCGGCATCGGCGGTGATCCGTGAGGTGGTGACGAACAGGCGTTTTCGCCACTAGTTCATGCCTGGTGTCGTGCCCCGGCACAGCTCGATGGTCGACAGGAAGTAGGAGAGCTTGTTGCTGTCGAGGGGGCATTCGATCCCGGCCTTACGGATCAGCGGCAGGAGCCCGGGGACGTCCGGTTGGTCCGCGTAGCCGAAGCGGGCGGTGAGGTGGGTGATCCGGTCGTGCCTATAGCCCAGCATCAGGACGGTGAGCCGGTCGGCGTCCGGGACGTGCGGTACGGGCACGGTTTCGATCGCGAGGATGATCACGTGCTCGTGCAGGATCTTGTTGTGTTCGACGTTCGCGCGCAGCGCCAGCGGGGCTGTGGCCTTGCCGCGGTTGAGGAAGACAGCGGTGCCGGGCACCCGGGGCAGCCGCGGCTCGATGGCATGGATCTGGTCGATGAACGCCCCAAGCGGCCCTTCGTCAAGCTGGCGCTGGCGGGTGACCAGTGCGCGGCCCTTCTGCCAGGTGGTGAGGACCGTGAACACCGCGACGGCGATGAGCAGCGGAAGCCAGGCGCCATGGACGAGCTTGGTCAGGTTGGCGGCGAAGAAGAGCAGGTCAACGGTCAGCAGCGCGGCCGCGGCAGGCGCGACCATCCACAGTGGCTTGCGCCAGTGCTGACGACTGTGCGAGCCACCGAGTCAGCTGCCGAGCCCGCGCAGAACCGTCGATGACATGGCCGCCAGGCTGGGCTTCGCGGGCAGGAGCAGCGTGGTGATGCCCAGGGCCTCGTTCATGGCCGCCAGCTGACATTCATGATGCAGGTCAGATCGGTTGCGCACACCACGGATGATCACGCCGGCCCCATGCTGCCGGCAGAACGCGACAGTCAATCCGGCCCACGCGGTGACCGAGACGTTATCCCAGTTCACGGGAAGTTCCCGGCGCAGTTGGATCGCCCGTTCCGATCGGGTGCTGACCGGCTGCTTGTCGCCATTGACCGCCACGAGCACGGTGACACGCGCGAAAAGATGCCGTGCCCGCTCGATGATGTCGAGATGACCGGCTGTGATGGGATCGAACGTGCCGGGATAGACCGCATGCTCCCCAGCAGGCAGCCTGCCGCCGGTCGCATTGGACATCGTCTCAGATTACCGCCAGCAGCCTGGGGTGACCGGGCCCTGTCCTGGCTCACGATCAAGGATTTTCGGTTGGTTCCCCGTGGTGACTTCCGGGGCCCTGACTCGCGGTGAGCGTATGTGCACACCGCGGTCCCCGCTAGTTCCTAATCTCTCTTAAACCGGGATCATGAGGCCCATGCGGGGCCGCTGGCTGGCCAGGTACCGTGGCCGCAGGCGCGGCCTGCCCGGAGGTGTCACAGAAGGCACTCACCGGCGCCATCAGGGTCGCGATGATCTGCTCCGAGAGATCCAGCCATCGCCGCAGCACGGCGGGCAGGCCGATGAACTCCCCGCGTGCCGCGGCGCGCAGCAGGTCGTAGCCGTCGTGGCTGAAGGTGGCCGCCTGCTTCGCCGACGCCGGGAGCTCGATCAGGGCCGACACCGTGGTTCCGTGGAAACTGGTATCGGCCTGGCCGAGCCGACGGGCCAGGGTGAGCATGGGCCGGTTCTCGGCCAGGATCTCGGCGGTGAAGTGCCGGATGCCCTCCGCCGCGGCCCGCTGGGCCAGTTCGCGCAGCAGGACGGCGCCCAGGCCGCGACGCTGCCAGGAGTCGATGACGGTGACGGCCACCTCGGCCTGGTCCGGCTGGCCGGGATTGCGGATGAACCGCGCCACCCCGACCAGCTGTCTGGAGTCGGGCGTCACCGCAGCCAGGGCTTCGTGGTCGCGGTGGTCCACGTCGGTGAGGTAGGTCAGGTTCTCCTCGGACAGCCGAGGCTTGACGGCGAAGAAGCGCCGGTACCGTGAGGTCTCGCTGAGCTGCTCGAACGCTTCGGCGAGGCCGGGCCCGTCGCCGGGGTGCAGCGCCCGGACCAGCACCTGATGTCCTGACCGGAGAGTGATCTGGTGCGGGACGAGGGTGGTGTCCATAACCCGAGTATCGCTTGGTAAATCTAGCGCTACTGCCGTAACCGGGTTAAATGTGAGAAACATATCAAGCATGCGACGATCGCCGCCGGGACGCCATCACCAGAAATGTGACCGTTTCGGTCACCGCGCCGGCCACGGGCCCGATCTGCTGGTTAGGCGGGGACCACGTAGGGAAAGGTGCTGGCCCGCTGGTCCTTGGTGGTGGCCGGTTTGAGCCCGGAGGGCACCGCGTTGCTGGTGACCAGGGACAGCATCGCCTCGGGGGCGTTGTCGGCCCGGGTCCGGCCGTTGAAGCCGGCGAACCCGTAGACCGCGGGGGTGCCGACCACATACGGCAGCACGTCGGGGAACAGGTCCTGGGCCACTGCCTGCCCGTAACTCGCGGGGTCACCGGAGGTGCCGGCGGCCGCGACCACGGCGGCGATCTGCTCGCCGATGTACTTGGCCGCCGCGCTGACGTCTTCGGAGGGGTGGCGGGTATTGGCCGGGTTGGTGAAGTCGGTGTCGTTCGGCCAGAAAATCGGCCACATCATCGGGTGCCCGGCCCGGTTGATCTGCCGCCAGCCGCCGGCGTCGGTGGCCAGCTTGGTGGCGGCCCACACGCCGGTGCGGGCGCCGGGCCGCAGCCGCGGATGGGTGTGCGAGACCTCCAGCACGATCGAGTAGACGAGGCTGCCGGCGAAGCTGTTTTTCGCGTCCTGTGGCCGCCACCCGGACAGGTCCGGCGCCGTGCCCGCGGCCACCGCGCCGTTGATGAGGGCCAGCAGCGACAGGTCGATGTAGAACGAGTCGGCGATCCGTCCGGCCCACGCCCGGATGCCGTTCCCGCTGGCCGTCTCGCCGGTCCGCCCTTCCAGGGCCAGCTCGCCGGCTGCGGCGTCGTCGCGCGCCGCCTCGCCGTCCAGCGCGTGCACCTGCAGGGTCTGCCGCCCGCCGGAGTCCGCCTCGCCGAAGGACACCCGCCAGGTCAGGTCCTCGTACGCGGCCCCGTCGAAGTGGATCTTGAACTCATAGCGGGCCTCGGGGTGGAAGCCCGGCTCCGAATGCAGGCCGTTGACGTTGGAGTTGACGTCCATGATGAGCATCGTGCTGTCCTCACCGGGAAACACATACAAATCGTCGAGGTACAGCTGGCCGGTCTGAGCCGCCAGCGGCGTGTCGAGATGATGAGACATGAACAAGTCCTTTCGTCACGGCGATGCACGATGTCAGGGCGGCCGGTAGTACCCCCGAGAACACGGCCGGCTGGCGCGGCCCCGGCCAGGCCATGCGCGGCCGGCCGCCCATGGCCCCAGCGCCCGGGCCTGCCTCCGGTACCATCGCTGTCGCAGGTACCCATCCACGATGCGGCCCTGCCCGCCCTTCTGTCGCTGCGGCCAGCAGCCAGATCACAGTAGGGCTAGCAGGAAGATCCCGCACACCGGCACCATACAGCCACGTGTGCTGTCAGCACGGTGCTCAGGGCCTCACCAGGATCCGCTCATCGTTCCACGATGCGAGTTCCGCGTTGCAGCCCGCAGCCCGGCCCGGACCCATAATCGTCGTGTGAGCACGAGCCGCCCGCGAGTGGTGCTGGCCGATGATGACGTCCTCCTGCGCGAAAGCCTGGCGAGCCTGCTGGACCGCTCCGGACTGGAGGTCGTCGGCCAGGTCGGCGACGCCGCAGAACTCATGGAACTCGTCGGGCGGGAACGGCCGGACCTGGCCGTGGTGGATATCCGGATGCCGCCGAAGTTCTCGACCGAGGGCCTGGAGGCGGCCCGGGTGATTCAGCGGGATTTCCCGCAGACGGCGGACGCTCGAATGCGGGGATAGGGCAGGCGCTGTGGGTGACTGAGGGGACGGTTGAAAAGCACGTGCCCAGTATCCTGATAAAGCTGCAATTGCCGGAGACAGCCGAGGTTCACCGCCGGGTTCTGGCCGTGCTCGCCTTCCTGGAGGCGGACTTACGTAGCGATTCCCGCTAGCTGCAATGTGAGCACAGATGCTCGCTGGCAGAATATTCGCGTGCAGCTACGGTGCGTGATAGTCGACGACGACGAGGGGTTCCTGCAAGCGGCGCGGGCACTGCTCGAGCGGGGCGGGATGACCGTGGCCGGGGTGGCCGGCAGCGGCGCTGAGGCGGTGGAGCAGGTACGGACCCTGCGGCCGGACGTGGTGCTGATCGACATCCGCCTGGGCGAGGAGTCTGGGTTCGAGGCGGCCCGGCAGCTGGCCGGCGGCGGGCAGCCAGCGGCGCTGATCATGATCTCGTCGCACGCTGAGGACGATTACGCTGACCTGATCGCGGACAGCCCTACCGCCGGTTTCCTGGCCAAGGCCGAGCTGTCGGCTGTCGCCATCCGCCGTGTCCTCGGGGTGGGCTGACTGGCTCCTAGTCTCTTGGGCCATCGCCCTTGTGTCATCGATCGGGCGCGGGCAGGGTATGGAACAGGTGCGGTAGCGCGGAGGTGCCGGATGGGGGGAGCTGGAGCACTGCTGGGCCCAGCTGAGCCCGTCCGTACCGAGATGGTTCACGAGAGCGGACGCACGCGGGTAACTCGGCTGTTCTTTGCTGGTGGCACAATCATCCGTAAGAAGCCGCTGGGACCGGACGCGGCACGTCGGCTTGCGCATGAGGCGGCGATGCTGGCCCGGTTGCGTGGTGTCGCGGGGGTCGCCCAGCTGACGGAGGGCCCGCGGTACCCGGGGTCGGTCGTGCTGGCGGACGCCGGCGTCGGTGGGCGTGCCGGTCAGCGTCGAGGGCCGACTGTGGGGTGTCATGATCGTGGCGTTTGCCGATGAGCAGCCGCCGCCGTCCGATATCGAGACACGGCTGGCGGGCTTCACCGAGCTGGTGGCCACCGCGATCGCGAACGCCGAGGCGCGGGCCGAGGCTATCGCCTCGCGGGCGCGCATCATGGCCGCTGCCGACCAGGCAATGCGGGTGGAGCTCCCGCTAAATTCGGCCAGCACCGGCGTCACCTCCCGCTAGGGCGCCAGCTTGCTGTCGCGGGCCGATGTCTTCCGCTGTGACATCAAGAGGAAGATGGATCACTGGTGAGTGTGTGGCCGATCCCGGTTCCGGGACGGTGGAGCACAGGAGGGAACCGTATGGCTATCAACGACGATGACATCTCCAACGAGTCAGGTAACACGGGTGAAGGTCCCGCCGACGGCGGCGCCAGCCCCGCCGGGCACGACGGCGGCGCGGACGGCAGCGCAGGCGGTGAAGGTCCCGCCGACGGCGGCGCCAGCCCCGCCGGGCACGACGGCGGCGCGGACGGCAGCGCAGGCGGTGAAGGTCCCGCCGACGGCGGCGCCAGCCCCGCCGGGCACGACGGCGGCGCGGACGGCAGCGCAGGCGGTGAAGGTCCCGCCGACGGCGGCGCCAGCCCCGCCGGGCACGACGGCGGCGCGGACGGCAGCGCCTGACCTGGGGTGACTAGCAGCAAGACGGAGACGCACGCTCGGGTATCCGCGCTCGAGCGCTGCGTCTCAGTCAGACCTTCGGTCTTTGGCCGCGAATACTGGGCTGCCCAGCCGCTGCACTCTCCGGCTGAGTCTCTCCCGGGTGGCTTCTCAGACCTGTTTTCCCCGGCGGCCGTCGACGAGTTGCTCACCGACCGGGCGCTGCGCACGCCGTTCATCCGGATGGCGAAGGAGGGCGCGGTCCTGCCGCCGGAGCGTTACACCGCCCCGGGCGGATTCGGCGCCCAGGTCGCCGACCAGGTGGATTCCGCCATGGTTCTCCGGGAATTCGCCGACGGTGCGACGATCGTGCTCCAGGGACTGCACCGCACCTGGCCCTCGATACAGGCCTTTACCCGCCGCCTGGTCGAAGAGCTCGGGCATCCCGCCCAGGTCAACGCCTACATCACGCCGGAGTCATCCCGCGGATTCGACCCGCATTATGACGTGCACGACGTATTCGTGCTCCAGGTCGACGGCGAAAAGCACTGGCGGGTGCACGCACCGGTCCTGGAGCACCCGCGCGCTGACGAGCCGTGGTCCCTGCACCGCGACGCCGTGGCGGCCCGGGCAGCGGAGGAGCCCGTGCTGGACGTGGTGATGCGGCCGGGTGATGTGCTGTACCTTCCGCGCGGATGGCTGCACTCTGCCACCGCACTCCAGGGCATAACCATCCACCTGACCGTAGGCGTGGCCGCGTTCACCGGGGCCGATGTGGTCAGCGAGCTGGTGGCCTCGGTTTCCGGTTCAGCGGCGCTGCGGGCTCCGTTGCCGATCATGGGATCCGCCGCGGGTGGCAACGAGCTTGAGACTGCCGTGCAGGAGGTGACCACGGCATTTCTCGGCGCCCTGAACGCCTCGTCCGACGTCACGCCCTCCCGCACCGCCGAGGCCCTGCGCCGGAAACGGCGGCAGCGGGTGCGGCCGGAACCGGTCGCGCCGCTAGCCACGATCGATGCCGCGTCCGAACTGGCCGGCGACGTGGTGGTCCGGTTGCGTGCGGGCCTGGACACCCGCGTCACGGTGGATTCGGACGGCGTTCACCTGGCGACTCCCGGCAAGGGCCTCCGGCTTCCCCTCGCGTGCGAGGCGGCGATCCGCGCCCTCGCTCACGGTGAGCGGTTCGGGGCCGCGGCACTGCCCGGACTCGACGAGGCGGACAGCCTGGTCGTCACGCGCCGCCTGCTCCGATCAGGACTGCTGGTGATCGAGCGCCTTGACTGACGTGAGCCGCTGGGCCGAGCCGCGTTCGGCTGGCGGAGCGCCCTGCAGTACCCGGTCACGGCATGTCCACGAACCGCTCGCGGCCACCGCGTCGTACGGGCGCCGGTGGCTCCTGCTGGAGGTGGCCAGCGGGTGGGGACCCAATGCGTTCCGGGATTCGCCTGCCCTGGACCGGGCCCTCGGCATGCGCATCGAGCGGCGGGCCGGGGCCGAGGGCATGCGGCTGGTCGCCATCCGCCGCCCCGGACGTGCCCGGCTGCGGGACGGCCGCCGCTGGCGGTGGGCCCGGATCGACAGCACGCCGGGGCATGAGACCGTGACCTGGGGCGAAGCCAGACGGCCGGAGGAATATCTGACCGCTGCCTTCGACGAGCCGGGAGCGCGATCCGGCGATCCCATCGTCGCCGTGTGCGCGCACGGGCGGCATGACGAATGCTGCGCGACCCGGGGCCGATCGGTGGCCATGCTCCTCGCGAAACGTGACACGGAGTCCGTATGGGAGTGCTCCCACATCGGCGGTGACCGTTTCGCGGCCACGATGCTGCTGTTCCCGCACGGAATCACCTACGGCCGGGCTGACACCCTCGATGCGCAGCGGATGGTGGATGAGTATCGCGCAGGACGTGTGGTGCTGAACGGGCTGCGCGGGCGCAGCGCGTTCCGCTTCGTGGAACAAGCGGCCCAGCACGCGGCCCGCAGAACAGTCGGGGACCTGCGGATCAATGCGTACGAGCCGCTCAGCACGATCCGCACGGAGCCCGGGTCCTGGCAGGTGGTGCTGGCCGACCGGCCCGGGCCGATCCGGGTCGACCTGGCCGAGACGACGAAGGGGCCCCTGTACAGCAACTGCGCGGCGACCGTGCCGCTGCCGGTGCCAGCCTTCTCGGTTCAGGCCGTCGAGCGGCTGACCTGAACCAGCGTGGCCAGGCCCGCCGCGCCAGGAGATACTGGCCTCTGTCGCGTCCAGAGACGCGAAGATCCTTCAGGTGGCAGGCCAGCACCGTGGGCATAGACGGAACCGAACCGGGAACGGGAAACGTCGGAGTAAAAAGGCGCGGCCCGGGCTGCGCCGGGGCCAGGCACCCCGGATACTAACTGTGAGTAACGACATGGAAACAGAATGGAACTAAACGGTCCCGGGGGGTGGCGTTGAGCGTCGGCATTGGTGTCGAATGAGAATGTTCCTGCCCCAAAGGCAACCCGTACCCCAACGATGACGCGACGTTACGAAGAGCGCATTCCCAGCAGTCACAGCTAACACAGACAGGTGTCCTCATGCGATCCGCGCACGCGCGACCGGTCACGCTGGGCCTGGCCACCGGTCTCTTCGTTATCTCCAGTGGCGTGACCGGTACCGCCCTGGCCGCCACCCCAACGGCCACGCCAACCCCGTCGTCCGCCACTCCGGCAGCGTCCAGCACCGCGGCAGCGTCCAGCACCGCGGCAGCGTCCAGCACCGCGGCAGCGTCCAGCACCGCGGCAGCTCGCCCACCCTGGCGGCGTCGCCCACCCTGGTGGGGTCGCCCACCCTGGCGACCCCGACACCTTCCTCGCCCGCGGCCTCGCCCACCCCGACCGCCGTGAAGTCTTCCTCGCCTACGGCCGACCCCCAAGCCAAGCTCGACCGCCACCAAGGCCACGTCGCCCACTCCGTCGACGAGCGCCACGCCCACCCCTACGGGGACCAGCACGCCCGCGCCGACGAAGCCCGCGCTGGCCGTCACGGCGTCGGCGAGCAGCGTGCAGCCGGGCAGCACGGTGCTGTTCAGGATCTCCGCCTGGTCTGGCTCAGCCGAGGGCGGCACGATCGCCACCACGCTGACACCGGGCGCGAAAACCCCGGCCTTCAGCACCCCGGTCTTCACCGTGGACAGCTGCACCAGCAACCCGACCAAGACCAGCTGCGCGCTGCCGCTCCCGGCCAAAGAACCCCGGACGCCGCAGATCGAGGCCGAGGTCAGCGTGCCGAAGTCGGCGCCCGCCGGGGAGACGATCAGGTTCAGCGCCACGGTGTCGGTCCCGAATGGCAGCAGCACACTGACCGCCACCGCCAGCGCCCCCACGGTGACGGTGACCAAGCCTGCCGCGACGACCAGCCCGACGGCAAAGCCCCCGACCAACAGCCAGGCGACCACGGGCGCTACGCCCGGCTCGACGTCGGCTAGCTCCCCGGGAACAATCCCGGGCGTGTCCGGGGCGACCTACAGTCTTGGTACGAGCCTGCCCATCGGGAACATCCCGGTGGTCGGCTCCGCGGTGCCGGGGTTCTCGACGACGATCCCGGCGGGCAGCGCGTCCAGCCTCTTCCCGCAGATCAACCCGTCCGCGACACCCAGCCCGGTGCCGGGCGCCCAGGCCGGCTCCGGCAAGCAGAGCGCCCCAGTCGCCGACTCGTCGACCATCCCGCTGTCACTGGGCAGCACGGAGTTCGGCGCGCAGATCGTCGGCCTGATCATCCTGCTGCTCGGCGCCGTGATCGCGGTCACCCGGATCTCGCTGCGCAAGGCGCGGGCCACCGGGAAGCCCGGCAGCTGACTTCACCGGCAGCTGACTTCACCGGCAGCTGACTTCACCGGCGGCTGACTTCACCGGCGGCTGACCTCACCGGCGGCCGCTGACGGGCAGGCCCGCGGGCCGTCCCGATCGTTACTGCTTCTGCTTGGCGATCAGCTCGACGTGCGGCCGGACCTGGCGCATCGTGTTGGCCAGCGCCGTGGCGTTCATGGTCGGGGAGACGACCTCGCCGAAGCTGTCGTTGTCGAACCAGGCGCACATGGCCACGCTGCCCGGCTCCGTGGCGGTCGCGTTGACGCATGCGGCCTCACCGCCGAGGCTGCCCGCGCTGGTGACGCTGGCCCCCTTGAAGCGCTGGGTGAAGCTGGTCACCGAAACCATCGGCGAGGCATTGAGCAGGTTACCGCCGATGAACAGGACGATCTGCGGGGTGCTGCCCGTCGTGGAGTTCCCGGCCTCGTATACGGCCTCGACCACGCGCCGGGCCTGACCGGAGCTCATGTTGATCACGTCCTGGCGGAGCTGCCCGACGTTCATCTGCTGCTCCAGCGCCGGCCTGCGCACGAAGGCGTTGAGCTGGTTGGGGGTGACCAGCGTGTGCGCCGGTCCGCCGGGGCCGGACGGGAAGGCCAGCAGGAAGACAGCGGCCAGCGCCCCGGCCATGACGACCACGACGCCAGCCAGCGCGATCCAGAGCTTGTGGTCCCCGCTTCGGCCGCGACGGCGGCCCACGGGCCGGCTGCCGGGCCGGGGCCGCACCAAGGCGCCGGTGCCGCCGGTCCGGCCGCCTCGGCGGGGCAGCGACTCCGGCGGCAGGTCGGCCGCGGCCGTCTCGGCCAGACCGGGGTCATCGAAGAAGCCGGCGCCGCCCTTCCAGCACACCGGTCGCGTCGCCGGCCTCGGCACCCCCCAGGACGGGTCCGTGATCGACGGAACCCTGGTGACGCGGGTCCAGACCGGGCCGTCCCCGGTCATCCAGCCCGGTGTCGTACGCGCCCGGGTCATCCAGGAAGCCGGCCGGGTCCAGGCCGGATGCCTCCAGCGTCCCGACCGTGCCCATCGGGGTGGGCGCGTCGAGGAATCCCTGGTTGGCCTCGGCGGCGCCCGGATGGTAGTTGTACAGCTCCACGCTGTCCGTGATGCCGGTGGCGTCCAGCATGCCCGAGGCGTCCAGCATGCCGGCGGCGGCCGGGTCGGGCATCCCGGCGGACAGCGAGCCGAGCGTCCCGACTTCCGCGGGGTACTGCCCAGTGGCGTACTCGGCGGCCACGAAGCCCGGCATCTCGTACCCGCCCGGGTACGCCGGGGCGGCGTAGTCCCCGCCGGGCCCCGCGCCGTGGGCGTTCCCGAAAGCCGCGGGCGCGCTGTCGCCATAGCCAGCGTCCGCGTCCCCATAGCCAGCGTCCGCGTCGTCGTAGCCAGCGTCCGCGTAACCCGGGCCAGGGTGGTCAGGCCCAGGACGGCCGGCCTCCGGGTAGGCAGTGTCCGGGTAGGCAGTGTCCGGGTAGGCCAGTGTCCGGGTAGCCAGTGTCCGGGTAGCCAGTGTCCGGGTAGCCAGCGTCCGGGTAGGCAGCGTCCGGGTAGCCAGCGTCCGGGTAGCCAGCGTCCGGGTAGGCCGGCTCAGCCTGCGCGGTGCGGCCGTAGGCGATGCCGCGGATACGGCGTGTCGTCGAAAGCCAGATCGCCGTAACTGGGGTCGTCGTACCGGGGGTCGCCGTAGTCCTGGTAGCCGTAATCCTGCTGGCTATAGTCCTGCTGGCCATAGCCTGGCTGGCCCTGGTCCGGCTGGCTCAGCGGCGCGGGCTGGTGGCCGCGCTGACCCGGGCCGGCGTCCGGATAGCCCGGCTCCTGGTGGGCGGGGGCCGGGTAGCCCCGATATGCCGATCTCACGCTGGCCGGCCTGCTGCGCCCGGCCTGCTGGTAGCCGGCATCGCCCTGGGAGCCGCGGGTGTCGTAACCGCGGGCCCCGTGACCTTCGTAGCCGCCGGGCTGGTAGGCCCCCGGCCGGCCGGAGTAGCCGCTGTCCGGTTCAGTGGCCCCAGGGGCCTCATAGGGACCGGGAGCTTCATAGGCCGCCGCGGCCCCGTAGCCGTCGCCAGCGTACGGGGCCGGACGGTATCCGGCGGCGCCGTCTGAGGAGTCCTGGTACCCCGTGACGGGATATCGCGCATCCGGGTCCAGGTCGCCGGCATCATCGGAGCCGGTGTCATCGCGGCCGGCGTCGCCGTTGTCCGCTTCGGTGAAGACGGGCGCACCGTAAAGGTCGAGGCTGGCCGGGCCGCGGTAGCCGGGCGTGCCAGGCAGCGGGCCGGAGGGATGCGACGCGTCCGCAAAGTCATCCTGCGGGGCGTACCGGCCCGACTCGTCGTACCGGGGAGGCAGGTCATATTGCGCGAATCGGCCACTGTCGCCCTCAGCGAGCGCATGCCGGCCGTAGCCTGAGTAGCCGCGCTCGGGCACACGGGAATCATGCGCCCCGCCGACGACGGAAGCGTGCCGGACCGGCTCCCACCGGTCGCCACCTTCCTCCGGCGGCCATCCGCTACTCATATTCCGGGTCACCCCCGAGTCTGATAGGGCAGGGCCGAACTGCGGTCGAATTTTCATCATTGCGGCAAAACAGGCGTCTCCGCTACCTCATCCGTGACATGCGCTCCGCTTCGGTCATGGCAGCACACGTTACTGGTCTAACCTCGTGGATGTGGCACGAGACGAACGCGGAGTGACCCCGCAGAGCGAAGACTTCTCCGCCTGGTACAACGAATTGGTCTTCAAAGCGGAGCTAGTGGACCGTGGGCCGGTCAAGGGCACGATGGTAATCCGCCCCTACGGCTACCGGCTCTGGGAGCTGCTGCAGGCCGATCTGGACGGGCGGATCAAGGAGACCGGTCATCAGAACGCGTACTTCCCGCTGCTGATCCCGGAAAGTTACCTGAAGCGCGAGGCGGAGCACGTCGAGGGGTTCGCTCCGGAGCTCGCGGTGGTGACGTACGCCGGCGGCAAGGAGCTGGAAGAGCCGCTGGTCGTCCGGCCCACCTCCGAGACGATCATCGGCGAGATGATGTCCAAGTGGATCAGCTCGTACCGGGATCTGCCGATGCTGCTGAACCAGTGGGCGAACGTCGTCCGCTGGGAGATGCGCCCGCGGATGTTCCTGCGGACCACCGAGTTCCTCTGGCAGGAGGGCCACACCGCGCACGCGGACGAGCCGGACGCGATGCGGGAGACCATGCTCGCGCTCGGCCTGTATGCGGCCACCGCCCGCGAGCTGGCCGCCATGCCGGTCGTCGAGGGCGAGAAGACCCCCGGTGAGCGCTTCGCCGGAGCGGTCCGGACCTTCACGATCGAGAGCATGATGCGCGACGGCCGCGCCCTGCAGTCCGGCACCTCGCACTACCTCGGCACGAACTTCGCCCGCGCCTTCGACATCACCTACGCCGGCGAGGACGGCAACCTGGCCCTGTGCCACACCGTGTCCTTCGGCATGAGCACCCGCATGATCGGCGGGGTGATCATGACCCACGGGGACGACAAGGGCCTGGTCCTGCCGCCGCGGCTGGCTCCCTACCAGGTGGTCATCGTCCCGATCGGGCGCGGTGAGCAGGCCGCGGAGGTCACCGCGGCCGCGGCCGCGCTCGCGCGGCGGCTCACCGGGGCCGGGATCCGCACCCACGTGGACGACCGGGCCCAGCTCTCGCCGGGCTTCAAGTTCAACGACTGGGAGCTGCGCGGCGTGCCGATCCGGCTGGAGCTTGGGCCACGGGACCTGGCCGCCGGCACCGCGGTGATGGCCAAGCGGCTCGGTGACGGCAAGGAATCCATCCCGCTGGACTCGGCGCCCGCTCGGCTGGCCGACGAACTGGAGGCCTTCCAGGCCTTTCTGCTGGAGCGGGCCACCAGGTTCCGGGACTCCCACACGGCCACGACCGACTCCTGGGAGGAGTTCGTCGCGGCGGTCGCCACCGGATGGGCCCGCGCCCTGCACTGCGGAACGCCCGAATGCGAGGACGAGATCAAGGCCGAGACCGCGGCGACGGCCCGGTGCATCCCGCTGGACGGTGAGCCGGAGTCCGGTCCGTGCATCCGCTGCGACAGGCCGTCCGCGTACGGCAAGCGGGTCATTTTCGGCCGTTCGTATTGATCCGAACGGGCGGGGTGAGGGCAGGGCCCGGCCCCGGCCCGGCGCTTCCGCGACGGAGGATCCCCACCGGGACACGCGGCTCAGGGCCTGCGGGCCCCGGCGGTGTCAGCCGACGTCGCGCTGCCGCAGCGCCGCCAGGCCGGCGGCAGCCAGGATCGCCGCGGCCAGCGTGAGCCACAGCAGCGGCGCCGCGTGCACGGTGGCCCCCGGCAGCTTCGGCACGTGGGTGAACGGCGAGATATCCAGCACCCACTGCGGCAACCGCAGTAGCGGGCCGAAGAACACGGCCAGCACGGCCGCCGACACCATCGTCCAGCCGCCCGCCGTCGCGGCCCGCGGGAAGGCGCCGAACAGGACGATCGTGGCCCCGGCCACAGCCAGCGCGGCTGGCCATTGCGCCAGCGCAGCGCCGGTCAGGCTGGCGACCTCCGTCCCGGCGTGACCAGCCCGGAGGCCGTAGCCCAGGCCGGCCGCCACGCCCGCCACGACGAGCAGCACCCCGGACCCGGCGACCGCGATCGCCACGTGGCTGAGCGCCCATCGGATCCGGCCGCACGCCGGTGGCCAGCACCGGCTCAGCCAGCCCGGCAGCCTCCTCCGAGTGCAGCCGCAAGACGGCGGAGACGGCGTACGCGGCCGCGGCCAGGCCCGCTATCGACATGACCGCCGCCAGGTAGGCGTTGGTCAGGCCGGCCTGGCCGCCCAGCCGGGTGAACTCGTGCCGGACGCTGGCGCTGCCCCCGAGCAGGGCCCCGACGCCCTTGGCGGCGGCACCCGCGGCCGCGCAGCCGAATACGAAGCCGGCCGCCCAGCCGGTCAGCGTGCCCCACTGCAGCCGCCAGGCCAGGCCGAACGGATCGCCCAGCAGGCGGCCACCGGCCGGGCGCCCCGGCCGGTCAGGCAGCAGCCCGGCTCCGTAGTCACGCCGGGCGGTCACCGTGTACGCGGCGACGGCGGCCGTTACGGCCAGGGCCAGCGGGAGCGCCAGTGCCCACCAGCGGTCCCCGGTGAACGGGCGGGCCAGCTCCGTCCAGCCCAGCGGGGACAGCCAGGTCAGCCAGGACGGCCCACGCGCACCGGCCGAGTCGCCGACCGCCCGCAGCAGGTAGGCCAGGCCGAGCGCACCGAGCGCGATCCCGCGCGCCGTGCGGGCTCCGGAGGTGAGCTGGGCGGCCAGCGCGGCCACGCAGGCAAAGGCGAGACTGCACGTGGTGATGGCGAGAGCCAGCGCGACCGCTCCGGCGGCCGGGAGGCCGACAAAGGTCAGCGCCGCCGAGATCAGCACCGCGAGGACCAGGTCCGCCGCTCCCGCGACCGCCAGGGCCACGGTAAGCGGCGTTTGCCGGCCGACCACGCCGGCCCCGATGAGCTCCAGCCGCCCGCTTTCCTCGTCGGCCCGGGTATGCCGGATGACCAGCATGATGCTCATGACCGCGGCGAAGATCGCTGCCCAGACGCCGTATCGCCATGCCGTCAGCGCCCCGACCGAGGTCCCGTAGAGCCTGCCGTACAGGAACAGCAGGGCGGGGTTGTGACCGGCGCTCACCAGAAGCTGCGCCCGGCCCGCCGGGGAGTAGGCCTTCTTGAACGTCCAGGCCGTGCCGGCGACGAGCGCGGTGACCACGTAGACCCAGGCGGGCAGCATGATGCGGTCCCGGCGCAGAGCCAGCCGGGCCAGGACCCCGGTACCGGCCAGCCCGCTCATCGGGCGGCTCCCGCCACGTCCCGTTCGGCCAGATAATGACGCAGGAACAGTTCCTCCAGCGTCGGCGGCTGGCAGGTCACGGTGCGAATCCCGGCCTCGGTGAGGCGGCGGAGCACGTCGTTGAGGGCCTCGTTGTCGACCTGGCAGCGGACCCGCAGGCCCACGACGTCGAGATCATGCACACCCGGCACAGCGTCCAGGCTGACCGGCCCAGCCAGCTCGGCGTCAACGGCCGTGCGGGTCAGGTGCCGCAACTCGGCGAGGGTCCCGGTCTCGACGCACCGGCCGTCCCGGATGATGCTCACCCGGTCCGACAGCGCCTCGGCCTCGGCCAGGATGTGACTGGACAGCAGGATCGTCCGGCCGCTGCGGCGCTCGTCCTCCACACAGTCCCGGAACGTGGCCTCCATGATGGGGTCGAGGCCGGAGGTCGGCTCGTCCAGCAGGAGCAGTTCCGCGTCGGACGCTAGCGCGGCCACCAGCGCGACCTTCTGCCGGTTGCCCTTGGAGTAGGCGTGCGCCTTCTTGGCCGGATCGAGGGCGAACCGCTCGCACAAGGCCGCCCGGCGGCCGGGAGCCAGCCCGCCGCGCAGCCGGCCGAGCAGGTCGATGATCTCGCCGCCGGAGAGGTTCGGCCAGAGGGTAACGTCGCCCGGCACGTAAGCGAGACGCCGGTGCAGCCGGGTCGCGTCCCGCCAGGGGTCGCCGCCGAGCAGCCGCGACTCACCGCCGTCCGCCTTCAGCAAGCCGAGCAGAATCCGGAGCGTGGTCGTCTTGCCAGCGCCATTCGGTCCCAGGAAGCGCGTGCACCTCGCCGGTCCGGACGGTGAGGTCCAGGCCGGCGAGGGCGCGGGCTGGACCGAAGCTCTTCTGCAGCCCGTGAACCTCGATCGCGTGTGCCATGGCCCGCCTACAGCTCTACAGAGATTTCATAAATTCATGAATCTTGCTAACAACATAGGCTAGGCGACAACCTTGCGCAGGGGGCGGTATTGCTGCGTCGCGCACACGCGCCGCCACCAGGAAGGAGCCGTAAGGGTGCCGGACGAGGCCAGTGTGGTCAGGGCGGGCGAGCCCGCGGAAGAGGCAAACGGCCCGGATCGGGAGGCCGTGCTGCGCTACATCGAGCGGTTTGCCTCGTTGCTGATTTCGCTCGGGGTACCACCGATGCCCGCCCGCGTGTTCGCCGCCCTGCTCATCACGGACTCGGGACGGCTGACGGCGGCCGAACTGGCCGGCATTCTGCTCGTCAGCCGCGCCGCCATTTCGGACGGCGTTCCGCTACCTGACCCGGCTCGGCCTGGTCGACCGGGAACGTGAGCCTGGGTCACGCCGCGACTACTACCGGATGCCGGACGACGTTCGGGTCAAAATGATCTCGCTGCGGGACCAGATCCTGGTGCGGTGGAGCGGCCTACTCAGGGAGGGCATCGAGTTGATCGGCGCCGGAACGCCGGCCGGAACGCGGATGGCGGAGCATGCGGCCTATGTCGAGTTCGTCAGCGAGGAACTCCCCGGCGTTCTGCAGCGCTGGGAAGAACGCAAGGCGGGCCTGCCCGCTGGCGGCACCGCGTGATCGGCGCCGGTGGGCTCAGCGGATGGGGACGTCCTTGTCGGGGAGGGTGAACTCGCCGCCCAGGTAGCGGAAGACCGGGTTGTCGGGGTCGGCCGGCTCGCGGGCCAGCACCTCATCGGCGTAGACCTCGGCGTCGTCCTTCGGCTCGTACCCGAGCGCGCGCGCCTCGTTCAATGAGACCCAGCCGCCCCGGCTGTTGGCCGACACCCCGAAGATGACCCGGAATCCGGGCCGCGGCGCCGACAGGCAGGCCTCGAACAACCGGCCGGCGTCATCCGGGGACAGCCAGGTGGACAGCGCGCGAGCGGTTCTCCGGGCGTTCGAAGCAGGTCAGGATGCGTACGCAGATCGCGTCCAGGCCGTACCGGTGGTGGTACATAGACGCGAGTGCCTCGGTGGCAACCTTGGAGACGCCGTAGTAGGTGTCCGGCTCCGGGAAGGCGTAGTCGGGCACCGGGAAGCTCGCGCGAGGCGCGAAGCCGACCGCGTGGTTGGAGGAGGCGTAGATGACCCGGCTCACCCCGGCCCGGCGCGCCGCCTCGAACGCGACGTAGCCACCGTTGATGTTGACCTCGAGGATCGGCCCCCACTCCTCCTCCCCCGAGTACCCGCCCAGGTGGATGACGGCGTCCACACCCCGGCAGGCGGCGGTCATCGCCTCCAGGTCCGTGACCGACGCCTGGATCGCCTCCTCGCCAGCCCTCGCCGTCACCGGGGCCACGTCCAGCAGGCGCAGGGTCCGGCCGGGCTGAGCCAGCCGGACCCTGAGCATGGTCCCGATCAGGCCTGCCGCGCCCGTCATCAGGATCGTCGGCACGGTGGCTCCTCGCTGTGCGGATGGGCCCGGGCCGTACCCAGGGCGCTGTGGTCAGGGAGGGGGTCCCGCGCGGCCGCGCCCAGGCCGGGGTCAGAACACGACGACGCTGCGCAGCACCTCACCGCGTTCCATCTTGCCGAACGCCTTCTCCACCTCGTCCAGGGCGATCGTCTCGGAGACGAACTTCTCCAGCGGGAGGCGGCCTTCGAGGTGCAGGTCGATGAGCATCGGGAAGTCGCGGGCCGGCAGGCAGTCGCCGTACCAGGACGACTTCAGCGCACCGCCGCGGCCGAACACGTCCAGCAGCGGCAACTCCAGCCGCATCTCGGGGGTGGGCACACCGACGAGTACCACCGTCCCGGCCAGGTCACGGGCGTAGAAGGCCTGCCGGTAGGTCTCCGGCCGACCGACCGCGTTGATGACCACGTTGGCACCGAAGCCGCCGGTCAGCTCGCGGATGCGGTCGACCGGATCGGATGCACGCGAGTTGACCAGGTTGGTCGCCCCGAACTGCCGCGCCAACTCCAGCTTGCGGTCGTCGACGTCCACCGCGATGACGCGCACCGCGCCGGCCAGGCTGGCGCCGAGGACCGCGGCATCGCCCACGCCCCCGCAGCCGATCACGGCGACGGAATCGCCCCGGCTGACCGGCGCGGTGTTGAGCGCGGCCCCCAGGCCGGCCATCACGCCGCAGCCCAGCAGGCCCGCCACCTCGGGCCGGGCGGCCGGATCGACCTTGGTGCACTGCCCCGAGGCAACGAGAGTTTTCTCGGCGAACGCGCCGATGCCCAGGGCCGGCGATAGCGGGGTGCCGTCCTCAAGGGTCATCTTCTGGCGGGCATTGTGGGTATTGAAGCAGTACCAGGGCCGGCCGCGGCGGCACGCGCGGCACTGCCCGCAGACGGCGCGCCAGTTCAGGATCACGAAGTCACCTGGGGCGACGTCGGTCACATCGTCGCCGACGGCTTCGACCACGCCAGCCGCCTCGTGCCCGAGAAAGTACGGGAAATCGTCGCCGATCCCGCCTTCCCGGTAGTGCAGGTCGGTATGGCACACGCCGCTCGCCCGGACCCGGACCAGGGCCTCACCGGGTCCCGGGTCCGGCACCAGGATCGTCGTGACCTCGACCGGGGCACCCTTCTGGCGAGCGATCACGCCCTGCACGCTGTCCGCCATCGGCTCAACCCTTCCCTCGCGCCGGGCCGCCCGGCCGGAACCGGCCGCAGCGCCTTCATCACCCTACTTACCAGAGCTGGATGAAGCCACGGCCGCCCGGCAGAGCGAGCGAGCGGGCGGCCGGGCTCCCGCTAGGACTAGTTGCCCAGCAGGCCGCCGACCGTCTGGCCGGCGTTGCCGACCACGCCGCCCACGCTGCCAGTGACGCCGCCCACCGTGCTGCCCGCCCCCTGGACGGTGCTGCCGACAGTGCCGCCGGCGTTCGTCACCGCACTGCCCACACCGCTCAGGCCCGTGCCACTCAGCCCTGCGCCGAGCTTCTGGGTCGTGCCGCTGACCGCGTTACCGAGGGTCGAGGTGACCGAGCCCACCGCGGTGCCGACGGCCTGGGTGCCACCTGACACCCCCTGGCTGAGGCCGGAGACGACCTGGCCCGCACCGCTCACCGTGCTCCCCAGGGCGCCGCCGACACCCGAGGTGATCGTCCTGATCGGCCCCGCTGGGCTGGTCGCCGGGCTGCCGGTGCTCCCGGGCGCGGCACTGCCCGCCGCTCCCGTCGCACCCGTCCCGGCTGCGCCGCCGTCAGCCGACGCCGCTGTGCCTGGTGTGGCAGTCCCGGCCCTGCTCAGACCGCGGCAGGCGCCGCCGGCCGTGCTGCCCGGGCTCGGGCACGCGCTGCCCGTCACGCCGCTGACCGGAGCCGCGCCGGAGCCGAACCGAGCGCGTCGGAACCGGGCACGCTGACGTGCGCTGACGGTCCCGTGGACGACAGCGCAGCCGCGGAAACGGCGGGCCGCGCGGCGGCGTCCGGCGGGGTGCCGGGACCGGCCGGCGTAACGCTGACCGCGAACACCATGCCACCGACCGCGGCCAGCCCGGCCGCGGCGCCCGCCGCCATGGTCACGGGATGCAGCCGCAGCAGCCGCAGATGCCCGCTCAGCCAGGTCCGGCTGCCTTCGCGCGACGCCCCGCCCTTGAGCCCGGCCCCGCCCTTGATCCGCAGGCCGGCCCGGACGATCAGGCTGCCCTTGAGGCCGGCCCCGGCCTGGACACTGAGGGTCCCGTGGCCACCACTGGCCAGGGCAGCCGCCGCACCGGCGAGCGCGGCGGGCGTGAGGATGGCCCCGAGGCGGCTGTTGACCTCGGTCAGCTCCGTGGCCAGCGCGTGGCAGCCGGTGCACTGCGCAAGGTGCTCGTGGACGGCAGTGCGCCGGCGCCGGCGAGCCGGCCGCGGGTGCCCGCCCCGAGGGCTTCCGCGTACGAGCGGCACGACGCCGGAATATTGCTGCCGATGTGCTCTTGCAGGTAGGCCTGCCGGAGGCCCTCGCGGGCCCGGACGGCCAAGGCCGATACCCCGTTGGCGGACAGCCCGAACATCGGCGCGACCGCGGCGGGCGCCTTGCCCTCGACCTCCAGCTGCCACAGCACGGCCCGCCAGCGCGCCGGCAGGTGCCCGAAGGCCTTGGCGACCAGACGAGCCTCGGCCCGGGCTTCGGTTTCGGCTTCGGGGCCGCGGGAGAGCCGGACGACGCCCATATTCTCCTCGGGTACACGCTCCTCGAGGTCCTGCTCGACGTCGCCGATCGCCGTCGTACGCCGGCTGGCCCGCAGCCAGTCGTTGGCGGTGTTGCGGACCGCCGTGAGCAGGTACGCGCGGAACGCGATGCCTGGGCCCCCTCCGGCCCGGATCGCTCCAAGCACGCGGGTGAACGCCTCGGCGACGATGTTGTCGGCGACGTCACGCGGCACCATCGACAGCGCGATCCGCCGCGCGACCGGCGCGTGCTCCACGTACAGCTCTTCGTAGCTACGCCCGCCGGCGTCCCCGGCCGGCCGGATCGCCGGCTGATCGGGACGGCCGTGCCCGGGCCGACGGCCAACCTCGGGTATCTGATCGTCAGCTATCCCGCTGAGCACGTTGGCCTCCGGCTTTTGTCAGGGGTGGGACCGGTAATGGCAGACTAGAGCCCAGACCTCGGTTTGTGACCGCCAAATTGACGGCAATTTAAGCAATATCGATCTGGGTATTCGGGATATCAAGTTCTGAACAGAACACCTGGTGAGATACCTGCCCGCCGGCTGGGACGGTGGCTCGCGGTAATGGCCCGCATACTCCTGACACCGCCGGATGTGTCCGCTACGGGCTAACTATGCGCCTCTTCCCTAATGTCGCTTTCCCGGCGCGCCGGGCGGCCCGTGCGGCCTTTCCAGGCGCCGCCGCGGCCAGCGTAATGCCGACGGGCCGAATCGGCGGTCATCACCGCGTAGAGGATGGCGGTGGCGGGCAGCAGGGGGGCCCGCAGCGGTGACAGCCGGTACAGCCGGAGCATCGGCAGGTAGCTGACCGTCATCGCCGCCCAGCCGGTCAGGCCGGCGGCCACGCACAGCAGCGGACCGGTCCCGGCGCCGCCCACCGTGATAGCCATCAGGCCCGCGAGGGTGCTGGCCACTGGGAGCGCATAGAGCCACGCGAGACCGGCGAGCGTCCCGGCCAGCAGCCAGGGTGAGTACCGCAGCTGGGTGTACGCCGACCGCGCGACCATGTTCCACAGGTCGGCCAGGCCCAGGTACGGCCGGACGCTGCGGATCCCGGTGCTGAGCCCGAGCCAGATCCGGCCGCGGGCCGGAGGGCGCTTCAGCAGGCGGCCGAGGGCGACGTCGTCGATAAGCGCGCCGCGGATGGGAGCCAGGCCGCCCGCCTGGCCGAGAGCGCTGCGGCGGACGAGCATGCACCCGCCCGCGGCCGCGGCCGTCCGGCCACCGGGCCGGTTGACCCAGCGGAACGGGTACAGCTGGGCGAAGAAGTAAACGAACGCCGGGATGATCATCTTCTCCCAGCGGGTCTCGGTGCGGAGCAGGACCATCTGCGAGGTCAGATCGCGGCGTCCGGCCTCGGCCGCGGCGACCAGCGCGCTGAGCGCGCCGGGGCCCCAGGCGATGTCGGCGTCGGTGAACAGCACGTAGCCGGCGTCGTCGGCAGACTCGGGAGCCCGCGGCCCCGGGAGGCCGGAGGCTTTCGCCGCACGGGCCGCATCCAGCCCCTGCGCCATGGCCCAGGGCTTGCCGGCCCAGCCGGGCGGCGGAGGTGCACCGGGCAGGACCCGGAGTCTCGGGAGTCTCCGGAGTCCCGGGCGAGCCTGGAGTCTCCGCGCAGCCGCGGCCCCGATGGCGGCCGCGACCTCGCCGGTGCCGTCGGAGCTGCCGTCGTCGACGAGGGTGACCGAGAACGGGCCGGGATAGTCCTGGCCCAGCAGGGCTGGGAGCGTGACTGGGAGGATGGCCGCCTCGTCCCGGGCCGGGACCACGGCGACGACTTCAGGCCAGGCGGCCTGCCGGAGTCCCCGGAGTCCCCGTAGTCCCCGGCAGCTCCGCCGGATCCCGCGGATCCGGCGGCTAGGGGTACCGGCGGAGGCAGCCGCTGATCGGTCCGCCAGAAGCCGCCGTGCCCCAGCAGTAGGACGAGCCAGGCGACGGCAGCCAGCGCGGCCGCGATACCAAGAGCAAGCCCAGACAAAGCGAGCCCAGACAAAGCAAGCACAGGGGAAGCAAGCACGGGGGAAGCAAGCCCAGAGGAAGCAAGCACAGAGGAAGCAAGCACAGAGGAAGCAAGCACAGGGGAAGCAAGCACAGGGGAAGCAAGCACAGGGGAAGCAAGCACAGGGGAAGCCTGGCACAGCGGGCGGCCGGGACGGCAGCCGCGGGGCCCGGAGTCTCCGGAGCCGGCTACGTGCGCCAGGCGAGGATGGCGCCGTCGTGGTACGTGGGGCGGCCGAGCAGGCCGAGCAGATACTCTCCCAGGCCCGAGCGCGTACTGGTGACCGCGAGGATGGCGGCCGGGTCCCAGCGCGCCAGCTGCGCCTCCATCTGGGCGCGCGGCGGCATCTCAAGGAACGCCCCGCCTTCCCACAGCACGTTGAGGTACAGCGCGGACGGCGACATGACGCCGCCGTCGATGTAGGCGTGCCCGCCGGGGCCGGGGCCGGTGAAGTACCCGCCGATCAGGTCGATGGGCACGGCGCTATCGGCCTGCCAGCGCATCGGCTCGGTGAACGTGTCCGTCGGCATGGGCACGATCAGCACCCGCGCGCCCGCCGGCAGGTGCAGGGCGGCGAACGTGGCCGACCAGCCGGCCGGCACGGGAGCGGCGGCCGCGTCCGGGAGCGGGCGCGGCAGCAGTGGCAGGACCGCGAGGATGACGACGGCGGTGACGGCTCCGGGTGCCCAGCGCCGTGCGGCGACCCGCGGCGAACGGCGCGCCAGGTCCAGCCCGAACGCCAGCAGCGCCGCCGCGGCGCCGTCCGCGGTGATCGAGAACCTGGTCGGCAGCGCCGCGTCCAGCAGCGGCAGCGAGCCCAGCCAGTGCCAGGGCAGCAGAATGTCGTGGTGGTCGTTGCCGCCGATCATGAGGGTGCCGCCCAGGGAGAAGACCTCGAGCACCGCGAACGTCACGGCGGTGACCCGCACCGCGAGGTTCCGCCAGAAGCACACCGCCGTCGCAGCCAGCATGATGAGCAGCGGCCAGCCGAGGTAGGCCAGGTACTCCGGCACTCCGCCCTGGTAGCTCGCTGCGGCCTTGGCGGTGGCCGCGGTGTGGAAGAACAGGAACTTCGAAGGCGTCACGAAGCCGTCGACGTCGTTCTTGAAGAAGTCGGGTGTGAACGCGCTGCCGTGCTGGTGCAGCGGCCCGAAGAACTGAACCCACAGCGGGTAGGCGCAGACCACCACCAGCACGGCGACCGCGACCGCGAGTCCGGCGGCCAGCCGCAGCGCCCGCCCCCGCGCCTCGCGGGGGCGGCTCAGCGCACACACGATCGCCATGATGAGCCCGGCCAGGAAGGTGTCCAGCAGCACTTCCTCGGCGGTGAGCAGCTGCGCGGTGATGAGCAGGCCCAGCCACAGGCCGCCACGCAGCGGGCGGGCCCGCCCGGCACCGATCCGGAGGGCGGCGTCGAGGATCAGCGGCGGCAGGACCGCGAACTGGAAGTCGTAGTGCCCGACGGCCGACTGCAGCAGCGCGGGCGAGAACCCGTAGACGGCGCCCGCGACCGCCGCGCCGGTGACGCTGACGTCCCACCGCCGCAGCACGAAGAACAGGGAAAACGCGCTGCCCGCGAAGCCCACCGTCATCAGCACGGTCAGGCTCGTCTGCGGCCCGGCCAGCAGCGTCAGCGGCGCGAGCAGCACCCCCGGCAGCAGCATGAACGTGTTCCACATCACGTTCACGCCCGACGGGGCGTTCAGTGCCATTGTCACGAGCGAGGGCAGCCGGAAGTGCGCGGCGGAGGTCGCGGCGTACCGGAAGAACCAGGCGAACTGGTCGGCGTCGTTGGGGTTCCCGGCCACCGTGCCGGTGGCCGGATGCCGCCACAGCCAGAGCATCAAGGCCAGGGCGGCCAGCAGGTAGTACAGGGCGGCGAGCGCGAGCGCGCGCCACTCACGCCGGGACGGCGGGGCGCCCCGGGCGTTGACCGGGGATTGCGTAGCGGGCAGTACAGACACAGCTCTCGACGCTAGCGCCCGGCGCCGGGCGATGGGGGCAAGAGGCTTGTTACCACAGCAAACGGTAATTCACGCGTCTTGCCCCCCGCCCCCGCTCACTTGACTTCGCGCAGGCGGCCGGTGTCCACGTCGAACACGAAGCCCCGGACGTCGTTGGTGTGCGGGATGAACGGGCTGGACCTGACCCGCGCGATCGACTGCCGGACATCGGCGTCCAGGTCGGTGAAGGCCCCGGCGGCCCACGGCGGCTTGATCCCGGTCTCCTCCTCGATGGCCGCCTCGAACTGGTCATCGGTGAACGTCAGCATCCCGCACTCGGTGTGGTGGATCAGGATGATCGACCTGGTGGCGAGCAGCCGCTGGCTGATGGCCAGTGAGCGGATCACGTCGTCGGTGACGACGCCGCCGGCGTTCCGGATGATGTGCGCCTGGCCGTCCTTCAGGCCGAGGAGGGCGAAGATCCTCATCCGCGAGTCCATGCACGCGACCACGGCTAGATGAGCGGACGGTATCAGCGGCAGCGGGCCGTGGAAGCTCTCCGCGTAGCGCTCGTTGCTGGCCAGCAGGTCGTCGGTGACGGACATGGCGGGCACCTCCGTTTCGATGATCTGATTCACGACGGGAAGCAGCAGGAATCGCTGGAGGCGTCGCCGGGGTTGGCCTCGACGTCGAACACGTGCAGGCGCGAGGAGCGCAGCCCGGGCACGATCAGGTAGCGGCGGCCGCCGTGTTGGTGGTCGCCGGTCGGGCAGAGCGCGCTGGAGCAGGCGTTCCAGCCGAAGTGGTGCAGCTCGTCGCCGGTGTTCGGCAGCTCGGTGAAGCCGATCACCGAGGCGTAGGACGGCGACTCGGGGTCGACGTCCACCACGACCAGCGCGTCGGGCTGGTCGGCCGGCCGGGAGAACGCCGCAAGGTAGGCGAGCTTCTCCGCAGGCGCCGCGGCGGCATCGGCCGGCGAGCGGTAGAAGGTGGGGTCGTGGCGATGCTGGTGCTCAGCTGGCATGCCGCAGGCTCCTCGTTCGTTCACTGTCCCTCGGGCCCGGGAGTCCGTGGCCGGATCCCACGTCGCTCATGTCACCCGCTCCCTCAGCAGATCGTTCCGGATCTTGCGGTGTCAAGAGGGCAGGTGGCGCGCAGTGCCCGCAAAGGAGCAGGACAGGCTGCGGCGCCAGCGGCGCCTTGGCCGACCAGCCAGCGACTGACCGGCCTGAATCTATTTAATTCCGGTCGGGAAACTCAACTATAGGCGGATTCACCCGGGTGCACCGCCCTCTCCCGGCGAGAGAGGGGGAACGGCGCGAACCGGCCACGCCACATCTCGGTTATGTAACGCTGCGGAGTAGATACGTAGCGGTTAGATGCAACCAACCGGAAACCTGGGTAAGACGGCTTATGCAGTAACGGCAGAGCTGAGGGGCGTAGGCCGGCTGATTCCGCCATACCGGACCAGCGCGGCGGCCGCGGGATTTCTTTCGGGGGGCATCGGGTGAGGATGGCAAAGGCCAGGTCGGCGGCTCGCCGGTGGGGGCTCGGCCTTGGCGCGGCGGCGATGGCCGCGACCGTGCTGAGCGGCGGGGTGGCCGCGGTGGCGTACGCGGCACCAGCGAAGGTGTCCGAGCCTGCCTACACACCGGCAACGCGCACGTTGCGGCCGGGCATGAGCGGCAGGGACGTCAGGCGCCTGCAGGAGCGGCTGGCGCAGCTCGCGTACTACCCCGGGGCCAGGGACGGCCGCTACGGTGCCGACACCGAGGAGGCGGTCTGGGCCTTCGAAGAGGTGCAGAACATGCCGGCCAGCGGGACCGTCACCGTGACGGTGGAGCGGGCCCTGGTCAATCCGCGGTACCCCACCCCGCTGGTGCCCAGGGGCGGGGCGCTGCGCGTCGAGGTCAGCCTGGGCCGCCACGTGCTGTATGTGTACCACAGCAACAAGATCGTGCTGATCAGCCACATCTCGTCGGGTGGCGGTTACTACTACTGCGACAGCGGCTGCGCGTACGCGATGACGCCCACCGGTAATTTCCGCACCATCTGGCGGGTGAAGGGCTGGCACATCGCGCCGCTCGGCGAGCTGTACAACCCGGTGTTCTTCTACGGGGGGTACGCCATTCACGGCGACACCTACGTCCCGGTCCAGCCGGTCTCGCACGGCTGCGTGCGCATCCCGATGGACGTGGCGAACATCTTCCCCGGCCTGGTACCGAGGAACGGCATCCCGGTGTACGTCCGCGCGGGCGGGTAAACCGGCCCGCAACCGTGACGGAGCCGCCGGCACCGCGGTGCCGGCGGCTCCGTCAGGTCCGGGCGGCGCGCGTCCCGGTCCAGGTATCCGGACCGGGACGCGGGGCGTGCGTCAGTTACCGGATTGGGCGTTGGCCGGGTCGGAAGGGACAGCGGATGCCTGGGGCAGGCGGCGCGGGCTCGTCCCGTTCCCGGAAGCCGGGCTGCCAGGATCCGCGAGGCCCCGGCGGACGGACTCCAGGATGGTCATGCCCTGGCTGACGAGCCCCGCCGCTACCTCGCTCAGGCCGTCCGCGCCGTTGAGGATGCTGACGTTCGCGTTGGCCAGGCCGGCGGCCGCCTCCTTGACGATCAGCGGCAGCTGGTTGATCAGCATCTGATCCAGCGCGACCCGGTTGTTGGACGCCGCCGCCTCAGCCTGAATCCGGGTCCGCTCCGCATCGGCCACGGCCAGGATCCGGACCCGCTCGGCCTCGGCCTGAGCCGGCTTGACCACCTCGGATACCAGCTGCTGCTGCCGCAGTTCGGCCTGGCGCGCGGCCAGTCCAGCCTGCGCGGCGATGACCGCCTGCTGCGCGCGCCTGGGCCAGCGGGCCCGCCTGGGCCGCCTCGGCCTGCGCCTTGTCCACCTCCGCCTTGTACTGCGCCCGCACGACCGATGTCTGCCGCGCGTACTCGGCCTGCTGGCGCTCCGACTCCTGCTGGGCCTGGGCGGCCGCCTGGTCGGCCTGCGACTGCGCGATCTTCGCCTGCCGCTGGATGGCCGCGTTGTGCGGCGAGGCCATGGCGGCGATGTAGCCCGCGCCCATGTCGTCGATGGACTGGATCTGGAGCGCGTCAACGGTCAGGCCGATGGTGGCCATCTCGGCCTTGGAGCCGTCCAGCACCTCGGTGGCCAGCTTCTGCCGCTCGGTGACGATCTCCTCGACCGTCATCGAGCCGATGATCGAGCGCAGGTGACCGGCGAAGATCCGCCCGGTGAGAACCGTCATCTGGTCCTGGTCGGACAGGAAACGTTGCCCGGCGTTGACGATGCTCTCCTCGTCGTTGCCGACCTTGAAGGCGATCACGGCGCGGACGTTCAGCGAAATACCCTGCTTGGTCACGCAGGTCTCGGCGACCTCCGCCTCCTGCAGGCTCAGCGTAAGGTAACGCGCCTTGCGGAACGTGGGCATCACATAGGCCCCGCGGCCGGTGACCACCCGGAATGGCGCACCGCTGCGGCCAGCCCTCCCACCGGAAATCAGCAGGGCTTCGTCGGGCGCTGGAACGCGGTATCCGAACATCCTTCATCTCCTATACCGGCTTACTTGCCGGCCGGCTTTCGTTGAGCCGGCATTTGTGTCCTGCGAGTCCCCGAATGCGCTAAGCGCCATAATCACCCAGCTCATCAAGCGGGTCGTCGGCCCACTTCATCACGTCGAGAGCCCGGCGCCCCCGCGAATCGGTGACGAGTACGGTGGCGCCTTGCGGCAACGGTTCCTCTGACCAGGCAATGAAAGTTTCTGAGCCGCCGCGGATCTTGATCCGAACTTCCCCCGGTCCGCGCTCACCGCGAGTGCCGATCGTAAGGACCCCCACCGAACCGATCGCCGACGAGTCCGCGACCAACGCATGCCCCCTTACACCACCTGAATATCTCTTAGCCTAGTCCCGCCGGCGACATGCGTTAATAGCCCTCGCCGGCGGCTTGCGATGCCACGAAATGGCCTGGTCACCGGGTCTGCCGGGGAAAATGTTAGGTCCGGGAGTGGCCGGGCGCCGCAGCCGGCATCGGCCCGGGAAATGCGGAGACCGGCGATCAAAGATCGCGGAGCGTGAGCAATGACGGTGCCCTCTGCTACCCGGCCCGGCGTTGGGACCTTCCTGCACGGCGGCACGCCGCCGCCAGGATCTCGGAGCAGATCTCGTGATCTGGGTGTCGTTTTCCGCGCTGTATACACGGGAACGACACCCGCAGTTGTGGGCGGGATCGGCTAGAGCCAGCCGGCCCGTACGTAGCCGCCGGGATCGCCTGCCGGGGGCCGGCCCAGCTCGCCGGAGTGCACCCGGCCGAGCATCCGCTCAGTGGTGTCCAGGATCTCCGGGACGAAGCGCCGCAGGTCCCTGGCATCATCCAGCGCGGGCACGTCGGCGGGAACGCCCACCTCCTTCAGCAGCTCCGGCAGGTCGGACAGCTTGACCGCCAGCCACTTGAGCGGATCGGCCGACAGGTCTCTGTCGAACACGCGGCGCCCCGGCTCCCACCCGGTGAAGGCCGGATGATGATGGGTCCGGTCAAAGCTGCCCGGCTCACCGGCGACCGTCTCCAGCAGGTCCACCCGCCAGATGGGCTGGCCGACGGAGATCGGCTGCGCCGAGTATTGCGAGCCCTTCAGCTCGTCTCGTTCGAGCACGCGCAACTCCAGCCGGACCCCGTGCTCGGCGCCCGGCTGCCCGTGGCTCGGCCGCGGGTCATCCACGTAGACGTCGCAGAGCAGCACACCGATCTGCTGGAAGCCGAAGGCGCAGAGCATGGAACATCCCTTCCGGTCGCGGCTGGCACGTCCTGTTTCCTCCCACTATCACCCGGACGCGGGCGGCTGTACACGCAGGCCCCGGTGATAGAACCCGGTGATAGAAACGGACGGAGGGGGCCGACCGGAAAGCCCGGACAGGCGGCATCCCCGCGACGACTGGGACGCCTCGATGCACGAACCGCCGGATGTCCACCTGCCGCTGCCCCGGGCCTGCCCGTTCCGCGTGCCGCCGGTGTTCAGCGATCTCCGTGCCGCGCCCGGCCTGGCTACCGGCGAACTGCCCGGCGGAATGCTGACCTGGCTGGTGACGCGGCTGGACGACGCGCGCGCGGCGCTGTCGGCTGCCGCGTTCACCGCTGACCGATCGGACCCGTCGTTCCCCTTGCCGCAGAAGCGGCCCGCCCCGGCCGGGGCGGGGCGGCCGGCCGTAACCCCCGCCGAGCGCCGGGCCCGCGGCCGGGGCGCGTCACTGATCGGCATGGACCCGCCGGAGCACACGGTGGCGCGGCGGGCGGTCCTCGGCGAGTTCACCACCCGGCGAGTACAACTGCTGCGGCCGCGCATCCAGCAGATCGTGGACGAGCGGATCGACGCGATACTGGCCGGCGGCCCGCCCGCCGACCTGGTGGCTGCCCTGTCGCTGCCGGTGCCGTCGCAGGTCATCTGCGAGCTGCTCGGAGTGCCGTACACGAAGCACGAGTTCTTCCAATCGCGCAGCATGATGCTGCTCAGCCACCGGGTCCACGCCGAGCAGCGGTTCGAGGCGCTGCGGGAGCTGTTCGGCTTCCTGGACGAGCTAGTCTCGGCGGCGGAAGCCGAGCCCGGCGACAACCTGCTCGGCCGCCAGGTCGCCCGGCGGACGCCAGTCAGCGACGAAGACCACCGCGACCTCGTCAGCCTGGCGTTCCTGCTGCTGGTGGCCGGGCATGAGACGACGGCGAACATGATATCGCTCGGCACGCTGGCCGTGCTGAACGATCCCGGCCGCCTGATGAGCGCGGTCACGGACCCGGACCGGGCCCCGCTCACGGTCGAGGAACTGCTGCGCTACTTCTCGATCGCCGACATCGGGACCGGCCGCCTCGCACTGACCGGCACCGAGATCGGCGGCACCCGGATCCAGGACGGCGAGGGCGTAATCATCTCCCTGCTGGCCGCCAACCACGATCCCGCGGCGTTCCCTGATCCGGGCACGCTGGACCCGGATCGGCGGGACCGGTCGCACGTCGCCTTCGGGTTCGGGCCACACCAGTGCCTCGGGCAGAGCCTGGCCCGGGCCGAACTGGAGATCGTCTACGGAACCTTGTTCCGCCGGATTCCCGGGCTGCGGCTGGCCGTTCCGCTGGACGAGCTCCCGGTCAAGGACGACGCGTTCGTCTACGGCCTGCACGAACTGCCGGTCACCTGGTAGCTGGTCAGCCGGTGAGCAGGCTCCCAGAGCGGGTCAAATTAAGGCATTGTTTCCGTACCAGGCTGCGACGCGGAGCCGGTGAGCAGGACCGCAGCGGCCGCTGCGCCCACCGCCGCCGCACCGCCCGAGCTCAGCGCCACCAGCCAGCGCTGTAGCGGCGGCAGCTCATGCCACGCACGCGCGGTGGTCAGCAGGTCCAGGCCGTCGGCGAGCGCAGCGAGACCCACCCACACGGCCGCCGGGCCAGAGCCTGCCGGGCCGAATGGGCCAGATGGCCAGGGCGGCGCCGGGTCCAGCGGCAGCCGCAGCGTGGCCAGCGCACCCAGGCCGAGAGCAAGATCCCGGCCACCCAGCGCCCGGCCCAGAACCCGGCTGGACGGGCCGCCGCCTGCGCCGCCGACCCAGGAGCGGGAAACGAGCGCGGGAGCGGCGAACGCCACGACCCCCACGCCAACCCGGCTGACGGCCACGGCCGTCGCCCCCCGCCGGAGCCATTCCGACATCGCTGCTGGCACCTGCGCCGCCTCCTCCGGATCGGTGTGTCACCTGTCATCCTGCCGCACGCTACCGCGGAAGAAGCAGCCCACCCGGGCTGTTGCCTGCTGGTGTGAGCGAGCTGCGAAATGTTCCCCTGTCCGTCCTCGATCTGGCGCCCATCCCGGAGGGCGGCACCGCGAGCGGCGCCCTGCACGCCACCATCGAGCTGGCCCAGCGCGCCGAAGAGCTTGGGTACCAGCGCTTCTGGGTCGCCGAGCACCACAACATGCCCGGCATCGCCAGCTCCGCGCCGCCCGTGCTCATCGGGCATCTCGCCGACGCCACCTCGCGTATCCGCGTCGGGTCCGGCGGGGTGATGCTGCCCAACCACGTCTCGCTGGTGGTGGCCGAGCAGTTCGGCATGCTCGAGGCGCTGCACCCCGGGCGGATCGACCTGGGCATCGGCCGGGCCCCGGGTACGGATCAGGTGACTGCGGCGGCGCTGCGGCGCTCGCCCGAGGGGCTGTCCGCGGACGACTTTCCCGAGCAGCTCGGCGAGCTGATCGGTTTCTTCAGCGGGGAGTGGCCCGGTGGCCATCCCTACGCGGCCATCACCGCGGTCCCCGGCCAGGGCAACAGGCCGTCGATGTGGCTGCTTGGATCGAGCGGGTACAGCGCGCAGGTCGCCGGCCTGCTGGGCCTGCCGTTTGCGTTCGCGCACCACTTCAGCGCGGCGAACACCCTGCCGGCGCTCGCCTTGTACCGGGACCGGTTCCGCCCGTCGGGGACGCTGCAGCGGCCGCACGCCATGATCGCGACCGCGGTGGTCTGCGCCGACACCGATGAGCGCGCGGAGTTCCTGGCCGGCCCCGGGGCCCTGTCATTCCTCCGGCTGCGCGCCGGGCGCCCAGGCCCGCTGCCGTCGCCGGAAGAGGCGGCCGCCTACCCGTATACCTCGCTCGACCGGGAGATCATCGCCTCCCGGCAGTCCTCGAACATCATCGGCTCACCGGAGACCGTACGCCGCGGCCTCACCGAGCTGCTCGCCGCCACGGACGCCGACGAGCTGATGATCACGACCATGGTGTTCGACCCCGCTGACCGGCTGCGCTCCTTGCAGCTCGTGGCGGAGATCGCGGCTCAGGCTCGCGGGGAAGAACCCGAATGCGTCACGTCATCCGCGGGCCCACCGGCTGGCAACGACTGACTATGCAGGACGCTCGGCACCGCCCGACGCCTGGTCATTGCGTGGACCGCCGAGCTGCAACCGCAGCGCAAACGCCGCGCGGCATGATCTGCCGGGCCGGCTAGGCACCCAGACAGGCACGGAGGGCAACGCCCGGTCAGGCTGCTATCACGATCTTCCCGGATTTCAGGGTGATGGGGCTGGAGTTCGGCAGGGTGGCCGGCTGCGGCGGCACCGGGGTGTAGCTGATCTGGATCCCGAACGAGCCCGGTGAGGTCCTGGTGGCGGCGGTGAAGGCCACCCCGGTCCTGGCCAGCTGGTGGTCGAGCAGGCCGGTGGCCAAAGGCGGCATCGCTGGTCAAGGGAGTGAACAGGACCCGAGGCCTGTGCGGGGTTACCCGGGGGCGTCCGTCGGGTACGCCTCGCGTTATGGCGCACCTGAAGGCCGTGCCGGAACCGGAGCCGAGACCGCCTGCCCTGATCCAGTCGGTCGACCGGGCTATCAGTGTGCTGGAACTGCTGGCCAAGCAGGGCAGGGCCGGTATCACGGAGATCGCCGAAGAACTCGGGGTGCACAAGTCCACCGCGTCGCGGCTGGTCAGCGTGCTGGAGAACCGGGGCCTGGTCGAGCAGCTGGGTGAGCGCGGCAGGTACGCGCTCGGCTTCGGCATCGCCCGGCTGGCGGCAGCGGGGACCCGGCGGCTGGACCTTACCAAGCTGAGCCAGCCGGTGTGTGAGGACCTCGCGGGGCGGCTCGGGGAGACCGTGAACGTCGCGGTGCTGCACGACCGGGCGGCGATCAACATCAGCCAGGGGTTCGGGGCCGCCGCGGTCGCGGTCCAGAACCGGGTTGGCCAGCGGACGCCGCTGCACGCGACCTCCAGCGGGCAGGTACTGCTCGCCCGCGTGGCCGAGACCGACCGCGACGCGCTGCTGGACAAGCCGCTGCACCGGTACACCCCACACACGGTCACGAACCCCGCGGAGCTGGCCGCCGAGCTGGACCGGGTACGCAAGGACGGCTTCGCCACCAGCTTCGAGCAGCTTGAAATGGGCCTGCACGCGGTGGCGGTGCCGGTCTTCGATCCGCGCGGCGAGTTGATAGCAGCGATCAGTGCGTCCGGGCCGGCGTACCGGCTGTCCCGGCGGCGCGCCGAAGAGATCGTCCCGGACCTGGCCGCGGCAGCGGCGGAACTGTCCGCTCAGCTCGGCGTCTGAATTGAGCGCTTTCCTCCGTTATGTCCGGCCCGGGCCTTGACGGTCGCGGCCCCAGGGGGTGAGGAGCGGGCATGCCGTCCTATGACGTGATTGTGATCGGCCTCGGGGGCATGGGCAGCGCCGCCGCATACCGGCTGGCCCAGCGGGGGCTGCGGGTCCTCGGCCTGGAGCGGCACTCCCCCGTGCACGACCAGGGCTCCAGCCACGGCGGCTCGCGGATCACCCGGCAGGCCTATTTCGAGGATCCCGCCTATCTACCGCTGTTGCTGCGTGCCGCCGAGCTGTGGCCGGAGATCGAGGCCACCTCGGGCCGGACGATCGTGCACCTGACCGGCGGGGTGATGATCGGCCGGGCGGACAGCCGCACCGTGGCCGGAAGCCTGCGCAGCGCGCAGGAGTGGGGCCTGCCGCACGAGGTGCTCGACGCCGCGCAGGTCCGCCGCCGCTTTCCCACCATGGCCCCGGCGCCGGACGAGATCGCGCTGTACGAGCGGGGCGCCGGACTCGGTGATCCCCGAGGAGTCGGTCGCGGCCCACCTGGCCCTGGCCACCCGGTTCGGGGCCCAACTGCACTACCAGGAGCCGGTGACGAGCTGGCAGGGCACGGGCCGCGACGGGGTTGAGGTGAGCACGGCGGCCGCCACGTACACCGCGGGCCAGTTGGTCATCTGCCCGGGCGCGTGGGCACCGGAACTGCTGACCGATCTGGGCGTGCCCTTCGGCGTCGAGCGCCAGGTGCAGTACTGGTTCCGGCCGTCCACCGACGCGTACCGGTTCCAGGCCGATCGGCATCCGATCTACATCTGGGAAGCCGGCGACGGCCGCCAGTTCTACGGCTTTCCCTCGTTCGCCGACCCCACTGGCGGGCCTGCCGACGGGGTCAAGGTCGCTTTCTTCCGGGGCGGCCAGGCCTGCACGCCGGGGACCGTCGACCGTAAGGTGAGTCCAGCCGAAATTGACCAGATGCGGGAGTTCGTCGCACCCCGGATGCCGGATCTGCCCGGGACGTTCCTCAAGGCCGTGACCTGCATGTACACGAACACTCCGGACGAGCATTTCGTCATCGCGCGGCATCCCGGGCACGAGCAGGTGATCGTGGCGTGCGGCTTTTCCGGGCACGGGTTCAAGTTCGTGCCGGTGGTCGGGGAGATCCTGGCCGACCTGGCCTCCGACGGCGCCACCTCCTATCCGATCGGCCTGTTCGATCCGCTGCGGTTCACGCCGGCCGGGGAGGGGCCGTGGTGACCGCGGACGCGCCAGCCGCCGGCCTGATCCCCACGCTGCCCGGCCGTTACCAGGAGCCGTCGATGAGCTCACGCGGTTACGCCCGAGGCGGATGCTCCTCCCTCCGAGCAGCACATCGCCGGCTTCCACGGCTGAGTCCGCGCCCGGCCCGCAGACCACCAGCGAGCCGGTGACCGCGGGCTCAAGGCCCGAGCTGATCCAGGCGCGCGGCCAGGAACGCGCGTTCGGCGGCGTTCTCAGTGAGCAGCAGCGCCTCCTGGTAAGCGAGCCGCGCCTCGTCCGTGCGCCCGAGACGGCGCAGGAAGTCCGCCCGGGAGGCGGACAGGTAGCCGTATCCGGCCAGCTCCGGGCTCTCCGCCAGGGCGTCCAGGTCTGTGAGGCCCGCCCCGGGGCCGTCGGCGAAGCCAACCGCCACGGCCCGGTTGAGCGCGACCACGGGAGACGGCCAGCGCCGCATCAGCACGTCATAGAGTCCGACAATCTGCGCCCAGTCGGTGTTGGCGAAGCTCGGCGCCTCATCGTGCACGGCCGCGATCGCCGCCATCAGCGTGAAACGGCCCGGGGGGCCGGTCCCCAGGGCTTCCCCGACCAGGGCGGCGCCTTCGGCGATCTTGGCCGTGTCCCAGCGGGTCCGGTCCTGCCCGGACAGTAGGACCAGCCGGCCGGACCCGTCGACCCGGGCATCGCGGCGGGCGTCGGTCAGCAGGATCAGCGCCAGCAGCCCGGTGACCTCATGGTGGCCGGCCAGCAGGCCGTGCAGCATGCGGGCCAGATCCAGCGAGCGCTCGGCCAGGTCGATCCGCATCAGCTCATCGCCGGCCGGGGCGGCGTACCCGGTGCTGTACAGCAGATGCACGACGGTCAGCACCGCATCCACCCGTTCGGGCAGTTCAGCGAGTGGCGGCACCCGGTAGGGAATGCGGGCCGCGGCGATCTTCTTCTTCGCCCGGGTGATGCGGGCCGCCATCGTCTTCTCACTGACCAGGAAGGCGCGCGCCACCTCGGCGGTGGACAGCCCGCACAGCAGCCGCAGCGCCAGCGCGACCTGCGCCTCGTTGCTGAGCGTCGGGTGACAGCAGGTGAAGACCAGCCGGAGCCGGTCATCGGGAATCTGCGCTTCGGCCGTACCAGCCGGCCGGCTGAACCGGCTGAACTGGCTGCGGCTGAACGGGCTGGCCCGGCTGAACTGGCCGGCCCGGCCAGGGCGCACGCCTCTGGGCCGTCGGCGAGCCCAGTGCCGGGCGCCAGGGCCGGGTCGGTGACCAGCAGAGGCAGGACCCGGCGCGCGGTCGCGTCCCGGCGCAGTAGGTCCAGGGCACGCCGCCGGGCGACCGTGGTCAGCCAGGCGCCCGGGCGGCCGGGGATCCCGGTGCTGCCCCAGGTGCCCAGGGCCCGGGCGTAAGCGTCCTGGACACACTCTTCGGCCAGGTCAAGGTCGCGAGTGACGCGCACCGTCGCTGCGAGCACGAAGGCCCACTCACGACGGTGCGCGTCCGCGACCGCGGCCGCCACGGCCGGATGTGCGGTCATGACGATCTGGTGGCCTCTCGCGCCGGTGCCGGCGTCAGCTCATGTCCCAGACGGGCCGGACCTCCACGCCGCCGAACCGGGTCGGCACCTGCTTGGCGACGGCTAGGGCCTCGTCCAGATCGGCCGCCTCGATCAGGTAGTAACCGCCCAGGGCCTCCTTCGTCTCCGCGAACGGCCCGTCCGTGACCGTGCTGCCGCCGGCCGGGCCGGGACGGATCGAGGTGGCCGTCGCGGCGGACTGGAGCGCGTTGCCGCCGCGGATCACGCTCGCACACCGCTCACCGAACTCGACATGCTCCTTGAGCAGTTGCGCGTTCTCGTCCGGGGTCGCGCCTGCCCAGGCGGCTTCGTCGGCGTAGATCAGGATCAGGTACTGCGTCATGGTGCCTTCTTCCCATACGTGGCCCGCCTCCCGGGCCGTCCTACCTCACCGACGCACGGCAACGGCCCGGATCGACAGGCACGGTCAATTCTCTCCCAGATCCGCCGGTCTTTCCCTAAGCTGCCGGGCAGGCCGGATAACCGCCCGGATAACCGGCCGGATTACCGCCCCGGAGGACTGCGAAACCGGCTCGGCGCAGGCCCGGAGATCCGCTCCCGGGGACAGGTCATATCTGCTCGGCACAGGCGGGAAAGGTTCGCGCCGGGCAATCCGCCGGGCAGGCGCGAGATCGGCTGGGCGCAGAACTCGACCAACCAGGCACCTCGTCAGCGGCACAAGATACGCCAGGTCCGGACGGCGGCGCCTGCCCTCTTTCCCCCTTGGGTAATATAAACAATTACTTCTTGTATGGCTAATGACGGCTATACGCGTGCGTCGTGTGATGCTTCTGTTAGTTATCACGAGACCATCACAGAATTTCGTCGATTTGCCTGCGAGCCGCCCGCGCGTCCTGACATGCTCTCCAGCGGCACAGGACACCGCCAAGGGTGTGGCAAACACCGTGAGGGTGTGGCAGATGCCGCGAGCGATCACGAACGTGATCTCTGCTTCGGCCGGACCGAAAACCTGCTCCCACGAGCAGCGTAAGTAAGCAGGCACCGATACGACGATGGGGAGCTTTGTGGGTTCAGCGCATAGGTACGGCCGCAAGATGAAGCTCATGCGGTCGGGACGGCACACCACGCCGTCGCAGGTGGAGAAGGTCGCGGAGAAGGCGGGCAAGGCAGCGCCCGCAATGGCGGTGACCGCGGGAGCGCTGATGGCCGTCCCGCACGGGCACGCCGCGGCCGCCGTCAAGCACCGCACCGTGGCAGCGGCCGTCGTGACCGCCAAGACGGAGCACGCCGCGGCCGCGGGCGCCAGTTCTGCCGCGCAGGCCCTGGTCGCCACCAAGGCCGCTGCCGCTTACGCAGGCTCCGTCCACCTGGACGCGGTCACCCGTGCCGCGAAGATCAGCCAGAACTACCCGGTCCACTCCGGCGACACGCTGTCCAGCATCGCGGACCACTTCTACGGGAAGTCCGGCGACTGGCAGTGGCTCTACCACGTGAACAACAAGACCGTCTCCAACCCGAACCTGATCTACCCGGGCCAGACGCTGAGCGTACCGGCCGACCCACCCGCCGGTTACACACTGCCCGCGTCCGAGCTGCCGGCCACCACGTCGAGCATCTCAAGCTCGCAGGGCAGCGGGTACCAGGCCCGGCACGCCGCCCGGGTCCAGAGCAGCACCAGCGAGAGCAGCGCGCCTGCGGCGAGCAGCGCGCCGACGACAACCGCCTCCCGGGTCTCGAGCGGGGCCACGAGGACCGCGGCAGGCACGTTCAGCTGCAGCGGCCTGGAGTCGCTGTGGGAGCAGGCTGGCGGTTCGGCGGGCGACGCGTTCATGGCCGCGGAGATCGCCATGGCCGAGTCGGGCGGCAATCCGAACGCCATCAGCCCGACCGCCGACTATGGCCTGTGGCAGATCAACGCCTCGCACGGCGCAGAGGCCACGCTCGACCCGCTGGGCAACGCCGAGGCCGCCGTCGCCATCAGCTCGGACGGCGGCAACTGGGGCCCGTGGACGACCTTCACGACCGGGGCCTACACCAACCGCTGCTAGCGGCCGGTAACCGTTGCCTCGGCGCTGACCGCGTAATGGTCACCGTCCGAGCGGCCCGTTGCGCCACACACCAGGCGGAACATGCTGAAGCCCCTGCGGGTGGTAGTACCCGCAGGGGCTTCAGCATGTCGTAACCGGGATGGTGAAACGCAAGAGGCTCAGTCAGCCGGCCCGCTGGCGAAGGTCACCGTGGCGGTCTGGGTCTGGCCGGAGGCGTCGGTCCAGCTGACGCTTACCTTGTCGCCGGGGTGGTAGGCCCCGATAACCGACTGCATCTGCGTCGCCGAGGTGATCGACTGGCCGCCGATCGACGTGATCACATCACCAGCGCTCAGCCCGGCATTGGCCGCCGGCGAACCGGACAGGGCCCCTGCGATCTGCGCACCCGAGGTGGTGCTGGCGCCGCCGCTGCCGTAGCCATAGCCGCCGTCACCGCTGCCGTAGCCATAGCCGCCGTCACCGCTGCCGTAGCCATAGCCGCCGTCACCGCCCGAACCGTAACCGCCGCCGAGGCCACCCGCGCCGGTGCCGGTACCTGTGCTGTTGCTGGTACTGCTCACTTCGACGCCGAGGAAGGCGGTGGAACCGAGATGAACCGTGGCGGAGGACTTGCCCCCGTCGATCTGCGCCGCGATGGAAACCGCCTCGTTGATCGGGATGGCGAAGGCCTGAGTCCCGCTTGACTGGCTCTGCCCGCTCTGGTTCTGCCCGGTCTGGCCCTGGCTCTGCTGGCCCGGATTCGCCGTCTGCGCGGTCGGCGTCTCGCTGGACGTCGAGGCTGCGGTGTCCATGCCGACCACCTGGCCGGCCGAGTTGACCAGCGAGCCGCCCGAGTCGCCGGGCTCGATCGGCGCGTTGGTCTCGATCAACCCGGTTAGCTGCTCTGAACTGCCGGAGCCCTCGTCGCTGGCCGTGATGGACTGGTTGAGCGCGGTGACGCTACCGGTCACCACCGACGGCTGGCCGCCCTTGCCTTCCGCGTTCCCGATGGCAACAACGCTCTGGCCGGTGCTGACGGTGGCGGAATTACCCAGGCTGACCGTGGTCAGGCCGGAGGCGTCCTGCAGCTGCAGAACCGCGACGTCCTGGGTCTTGTCGTAGCCGACGACGGAGGCCTTGTAGGTGCGGCCGTTCCCAATGTCGGTGACGGAGATGGAGGTCGCGCCGTCGATCACGTGGTTGTTGGTCAGCACCTCACCTGTGGAGGTCAGCACCATGCCCGTGCCTGCCGCCTCGCCGTTCTCATCGCCGAGGGTCGACACCACGTCAACGAGGCCGGGTGAGACCTTGCTGGTGATCTGGGAGGTGCTGAGCACAGTGTTGGCACTGGTGGTGGCGTGGCCCGTCGAACTGCCACCACCCTGGACGGCATCGTAGGAGCCAACGGCGGCCGCGGCAGCCAGCGTGACTCCGGCCACGCCGAACACAACCCCGCGCCGGAGGCGCCGGTGCCGCGGGCTCGGCGGGACGTTCCCCCCGCCGGACCAGTTACCGCCGGACCAGTTACCGCCGCCGCCCGACCAATTGCCGCCGGACCAGCTGCCGCCGGGACCGTAGGGTCCCGGTGTTCCGCCCCCGTACGAGCCATAAGGGCCGCCCGCACCGGGGTACGCGGAAGATGACGGCTCCCGTTCTGGTTCCGCCGAAAGCGCCGAACCCTGGATGACGTTCATGGATCTGCCCACCTAGCTCCTTCTTATTTTTCGCTCTGTGGGTAGTTTCGGCAGCGGACCTTGGGCGAACCTGCCGGCATGCAAACGGGACGCTGGAACTTTGCTGACGGATTCCTGAACGTCTTCAGGTTCGCTGCGGGCCGGGCGCCAATGAGTCCAAACCGAAGCAACTCGCGTGACTGCGGTGGCTGCTGCTGGGTAGAGAATGTGACCATGAAGAAGCTTCTGGAGCTGTTGGTCTGCCTCATTCACCCGGTCGCGGTGATCCTCATGTGGGTCAATCTGGCTGGCCGGAGCGATCTCACCGGTGTGGAGAAAGTGGTGTGGGGGATCTTCGGCCTCATACCCCTAGTGCCGTTCCTGTACGTACTGGTCGGGGGCAACCTCTGGTAGGCGGGCCCCGGTAACGCGGCCAGCGACCGGGCCAGGATGCGGGCCGCGTCGCTCTGATAGAACGCTGCCATGCAGCAACCTGGACGCGTGGCCGTGGTGACTGGGGCGGCACGCGGGCTGGGCCGGGTGATCGCCGCGACGCTGGCCAGGGAAGGCTACGTCCTGGTGCTGGCCGATGTGGCAGGTCTGGCCGATACCGCCGCCGAGGTAAGAGCGCTGGGCGCTGAGGTGTGGCCGTCGCGGACCGACGTGTCCGCTGAGGCCGACGTCCTCGCGCTGGCTTCCGGCGTCCGGGAGCGGTTCGGGCGGGCCGATGTGCTGGTCAACAACGCGGGCGTTTCGTTGCTAGTGCCAGCCGAGGAGATCACGGCCGAGGCCTGGCGGCGGGTGCTCGACATCAACCTGACAGGCGCGTTCCTGCTGTGCCGGGAGTTCGGCGCGCAGATGCTCGCGGCCGGGTCCGGGTCGGTGGTCAACGTCGCCTCGATCGCCGGCCTGCGCGCCGTGGCGCACCGGGCCGCCTACAATGCCTCCAAACATGGCCTGGTCGGGCTCACGTCAACCCTCGCGGTCGAATGGGGTGGGCGCGGTGTGCGGGTGAACGCGGTCTGCCCGGGGTGGATCAAGACCGAGATGGATGCCGAAGACCAGGCCAGTGGCGGTTACACCGACGCCGATATCGTCAACCAGGTGCCGATGGCCCGGTTCGCTTCGCCGGCCGACGTAGCGGCCGCGGTGGCCTTCCTGGCCGATCCCGCGCGCAGCGCGTTCGTCAACGGGGTCGCCCTGCCGGTCGACGGCGGCTGGACCGCCGATGCCAGCTGGACCTCCCTGCGGCTACGGACGCGAGAAGCGTGAGCCCGCACCCTGAAACGCGCCAGGCCTAAGCCCTCGCGACACTGACGCTGGAGGACCCGCGATGACCACCGAACGGATCGACCCTCCCCTCGTCGGCAACGAGCGGATCATGCTGCGCACATTCCTCGACTACCATCGCGCGACGCTCGCGATGAAGTGCGACGGCCTGACGGATGAGGAGCTCCGGTGCCAGTCGATGCCACCATCGTCCCTGTCGCTGCTCGGCCTGGTCCGGCACATGGCCGAGGTGGAGCGCAACTGGTTCCGCCGGGTGATCAATGGCGAGGACATCCCGCTGGTGTGGTCGGAGAAAGGCGACTTCCAGGTGGCCTACGACGCGAGCACGGCCACGCGGGCGGAGGCGTTCGGCGCGTGGCGGACGGAGATCGAGCACTCTCGCCGCATCGAGGAAGCCGCGGAGTCACTCGACCTGGTCAGGCACAACGAACGCTGGGACGAAGATTTGTCGCTGCGGCTGGTGATGCTGCATCTGATCCATGAGTACGCCCGCCACAATGGGCACGCCGACCTGCTCCGCGAGGGAATCGACGGAACCGTCGGCGTCTGACCCCCGGCCGGCCAGCACCAGTTGGAGCAAGCACGTGAACAAGCAGCAGCCCTCCGCGGAATCAAGGGTCATCCACGCCGGAACGCAGCGCCATCCTGGTGCGCCTGCGTCGCCGCCGCTGGTGCCAGCGAGCGTGTACGCCTCCTGGGGTGAGCCCGATCCGCCTCGCGCGTACGGGCGGAGCGGCAACCCGAGCTGGGAAGCGCTCGAACAGGCGCTCGGGATCATGGAAGATGCCGAAGCGGTGGTCTTCGCCTCGGGCCAGGCCGCGTCGATGGCGCTCATGCTCGCGCTGACGGAGGGCCGCAGGCAGGTCCTGCTGCCTCACGACGGTTACTACAACACGCGGCTGCTTGCCGATCAGCTGCGGCCGCACGGTGCCGTGCCGGTGCCGGTCGACCTGCTCGACCACGCGCAGGTGAAGCACCATCTCGCCGCGGGGCCGTCGGTGCTGTGGGCGGAGACGCCGACCAATCCGCTGCTGCGGGTCGCGGACCTGGCTGGGCTGGCCCGGCTGGCTGCGGCGGCGGACGCGCCGATGATCGTGGACAACACCGTCGCGACCGGCCTGCTGCAGAAGCCACTCGACCTCGGCGCGCTGGCCTCGCTGTGCTCGCTGACCAAGGCGGCGTCCGGTCATTCCGACGTGCTGCTCGGAGCGGTGCTGACCCGTGACCCCGGGCTGCTGGAAGACCTGCGGAACTGGCGGGCGGTCGGCGGCGGGATCCCCGGGCCGTTCGAGAGCTGGCTGGCCCTGCGCGGCCTGAAAACTCTCGCGCTGCGCGTCACCCGCCAATCCGAGAGCGCGCTCGCGATCGCCCGGCACCTCGCCACTCATTCACGGGTCCGCGCGGTCCACTACCCCGGCACGAACGAGGCAACGCTCGAAGTGGCCGGCACGCAGATGCCCAGGGGCTTCGGCCCGTTGCTGTCGTTCGAGGTGGACGGCACCGCAGCCGAGACTGACGCCGTGGTGACGGCCGCACAGATCATCTTGCCCGCGACCAGCTTCGGCGGGGTGGAGTCAGCGTGGGAGCGGCGCGCCCGGTGGTCTTCGGAGACGGCACCCGAATCATTGATCCGGCTGTCGGCAGGCATCGAGCCGATCGACGACCTCCTGGCCGACATCGACCAGAGCCTCGCTGCTATATGACGAGAAGCGTCCCACGCGGTGATGCTGGGCTGGGGCACGTTGGTACGAGCGTCGGCTGATCCCGGTTGCAGCTCGTGCGTTCGGGTCAGTGCGCAAGCGGCCGCGTCGCCGGGTGATGATGTTCGGGTGACCGACGAGGTTCTGACTGATCAGGTTGATTACTACCGTCGCCGGGCGGCCGAGTACGACGTGACGGCGTACGGCGACGTCGCGGCGGCGCGTGCGCGTATCGCGCGGCTCGTCGCGGAGATGCGCCCGGCCGGAAGCGTGCTGGAGATCGCGTGCGGGACTGGCTTGTGGACGGAGGCGCTCGCGGGGTGGGCTGACACGGTGACGGCTACTGATGCGGCGCCCGAGGCGGTGGCGATCGCTCGTGACCGCGTGCGGCCGGCAAATGTCAGCTTCGAGGTTGCCGACGTATTCTCGTGGGACCCGGCTACCCGGTTCGACGTGATCTTCTTCTCGGCGTGGCTCTCGCATGTCCCGGCGAGCCGGTTCGGGCAGTTCTGGCAGTTGCTGGGAAACCTGCTGGCCGGGAACGGACGGGTGCTGTTCATCGACGAGCACGTCGATGAGCGCGGGAAAGAGGCCTATGTGGCGGGCCGGGATGAGGTCGTTGAGCGGCGGCTGCGCGATGGCAGCACGTTCCGCGTGATCAAGAACTTCGTGGACCCGCAGGAGCTGGAACTCCGGCTGCGCCGGCTGGGCTGGGATTGCACGATCCGCCGGGACGGCAGCGACTGGGTATATGGCGAGGCGCGTCTCGCGAGGTAACACGGCTTGCTCCAGTCCCGGCCACCAGCACCGCACTGACGGGTGCGGCGAGCCTCGAACCTCAAAACCCGAGACCGCTTTCACCTGGACGAGCAGGTCGCGTGGGCCTGGCTCAGGGACCGGCACCTCGGCGTCTTCCAGGTCGGCCGGGTCGGAGATGGGTGCGGGTTTACGGTAGCCCACCGCATGCATCATCTCTGTCATGCCGCCAACCTGGTCCTGCACCGACCGGATGTTCTGCCCGGATGTGCTCGCTCTTAGTTCCGATTTTGTCAGACCCGCATGAGACCATTCGGATATGTGTTCCCCTGACGTGACAGCGCGGGTCCGGGTGCTGGCCGAGCTGGCCGCCCTCGGCCCATCGCCGGCGGACGCGTCCCGGCCCGGCGGCGTCGGGGTGGTCGGGCTGCTGGGCCAGGTCCGCGACCTGGCCGCTTTCGCCGACCAGGTGACCGGGGAGCTGGCCCGGCTGGCTGCGGCGCTGGATGCGGTGGACGGGGCCGCAGAAGCCGGATATTCGTCCGTGGCGGGGTTTTTGCGGCATGGGTGTGGCCGGTCGCCGGGGCGGGCTGGGGAGCTGGTGGCGGCGGGGCGGGCGCTGCGGCGGCTGGCGGCGACGGGGAAGGCGTTAATGGCCGGGCAGATCTCCTTCGACGCCGCGCATGTCATCTGCCGCGCCGCCGGGCAGATCGAGGACGAGGCGGCAGCGCTGGCCGCGGAGGATCTGCTGCTGGCCGCGGCCCGTAACCGGCGGCCCGATCTGGCCCATCGCGCGGGGCAGCACCCGGGACCGGACGGGGAAGCGCCTCCCGGCGGGGAAGCGCCTCCCGGCGGGCAGGCATCCCCGGACCAGGACGCGGCACCGGGCGGGCAGGCATCCCCGGACCAGGACCCGGCACCGGGCGGGCAGGCACCTTCGGGGGAGCAGCCGGTGCCGGGTGCGGTGGGTTCCCTGGGCCGGTGCGGGATTCCCGGGCTGGACCCCGGCGCGCTGCGCCAGGCTCGGCCAGGAACTCCTCTACCGCGCCGACCCCGATGCCGTTGAGGAGCGGGAGCGGAAACGGTTCGAGCGCCGGCACCTGTCGTTCGGGTTCACCCTCGACGACACGGGCACCCTTTCCGGTGCGTGCGGGGACACCTTGTCCTGGGAGATCATCAAGACCGCCGTGCATGCGTTCGGCCCGCCGGGCGGCACCGAAGACACCCGGACCGCGGCGCAGCGGCGGATGGACGGCCTGACCGCCGCCTGCCAGGCCGCCCTGGACTCCGGCACAGCCGGCACCCGGCACGGCGCCGCCCCGCACCTCAGCGTCCTGGTCGAAGAGCAGACCCTGGCCGGCGCCCAAGACCGCTGCGCGACCACGGGCTGCGCGAGGCCCGGCACCGGGACGGCCAGCACCCCGGACGGCTGCTGCGCGAGGCCCGGCACCGGGACGGCCGGCACCGCGACGGCCGGAGACGGCCGGACGCCCGTTCCGCTGGGGCCACCCCCGGCCCGGACCGGGTTCGGGGCCACGCTGACCGCCCGGCAGGTCCTCGCCCTGGCCTGCCACGCCGAACTGAGCATCATCCGCTGGAGCGACGGCATCCCCCTGGACGTCGGACGCCGCTACCGCACCGAACCCCCCGCCCTCCGCCGCGCCCTGGAAGCCCGCGACCAAGGCTGCCGCGCACCCGGCTGCGGCATGCCCGCCGCCTGGTGCACCGCCCACCACCTCACACCCTGGAGCCACGGCGGGACAACCAGCCTCCAGGACACCGCCCTGTTCTGCTTCGTGCACCACAACTACTTCATTCACCTGCTGGGCTGGACCATCACCGGTGACCCCAACGGCACCCTGCACCTCACCCACCCCCAGGGCCGGCCCACCCTCGACAGCCCCCTACCGGGCGGCACCAAACCCCGCGCTCCTTAACCCCAGGGGCTGGGGCCCGTACCAGCGCGGGCTCGCTCGCGGTCACTGGCGCTCAATACCTTCGACTTTCGCGTCAATCCGGTCGACATCAAGCTCCGGGCGGCGGCCGACCTCACCGGCCAGCTGAAGATACTCGGTTACGGCGCGGCGGGCGTGGTGACCGCGGCTGGCGACAGAGCCACCCTGTTCGCCCCCGGCGATGAGGTCTACTACACCGGCTCCATCGCCCGGAAGGGCACCGACGCGCAGTTCCACGTGGTTGACGAGCGGATCGTGGGACACAAGCCGCGGACGCTGTCGTTCCCGGAAGCCGCCGCCCTGGCGCTGACGACGATCGTGGCGTGGGAAGCTCTGTTCGCCCGCTTCCGGCTGAGCCCGGAGACCGCGGGCACGCTGCTGACCCTGGGCGCCGCGGGCGGTGCCGGGTCTATGGTCACCCGCGCCGCCAGGCAGACCGGACCGGCGACGCGTTCCTCGGCGAGCTGTTTGACGAGCTGCGGGGCTATCCCGGCGACGGCACGGGGGCTTACGATTCGGGGCCGGCAGGCGCGGACGACGTCGTGGTCCCGCTGCGGATCCGGCTCGGCGGCGACGAGCTTTCCTTCCTGAGCACCACAACGGTGTTCGGCAGCCCGCTGGACATCACCGTCGCCGAGCTGGCGATCGAGTCCTTCTACCCACTGGACGGGCACACCGCGGCGGCCATGCGCGCCCTCGCCCTGGCAGGCCGGAAAGCCGAATAGCCGGAACGCCGGAACGCCGGAACGCCGGAACAGCCGGAACGCCGGAAAGCCGGAACGCCGGAAAGCCGGAACGCCGGAAAGCTCGGACGGCTCCGGTGTGCCCGTGATCGCCCGGCACGAGATGTTTCGGCCATGTCGCGGAGCTGCATAGGGTTAACGGGATGCGACATCCCGGCGAGCACCGGCGCCTTCCGGCCGGAGCACTCTGACCATGCGCAAATTGCGCCGTCGTACCCGGCAGGCTCTGGCCTACCTGGGGGCCGGCATCCTGGTCGCCGCCGCGGCGATCGCGCTGGCCCTGCTGGTCACGCCGACGCAGGACGTCACGGTCGCGGGCGAGGAGATCGGCGTCGGTACCGCCGCCCCCGCACTCAGTTTCTCCGGGCCCGGCGAGGTGAACCTGTTCGGGCAGCGGCTGCCGACGATCCTGCAGTTCGCCGGGCCGGTCCGGCCCAGCCTCACGCTTACGCACATCACTCTGGACGAGCAGCTGGCTTCGATGTTCCGCCCGGGCGGGCATGGCCTGGTCCCCGGGCGGGCGGCCATCGGCCACGCCCTGGCCTCCGCCTGGACCACGTACTTCGAGTGGGAGATCGGCATCACCGGCGCGGTTGCGCTGCTGCTCACGGGGGCGCTGTGCGGCTGGGCGCGGTTTTCGCTGCGCCGGACCCTGGCCGTGCTGGCGGCGGCGCTGGCCCTGGCCGAGGCGGCCAACGCCGGCGGCATCATGGTCACCGCGTACACCGCCCCGGCGCGGCTGGCCCAGGTCGACTCGCTCACCGGGCTGGTCGGGCAGGCCCGGCTGCCTACGGTGCAGAGCGCCAGCGGGCCGGCGCAGACCATGGTCCAGGCGGTCGTGCTGGGTGACTCCACCGCGGCCGGCCTCGGCAACCCGCTGGTCGCGCCCCCCAGCAAGCTGGACCGGGCCTGTCGGCGCAGCGCGGACGCCTACGCCGCCGACCTTGCGGCCGTCAACAACTGGAACGTGCTCAACCTGGCCTGCAGCGGCGCCACCATCCAGAATGGCCTGCTCGGGCCGCAGCAGGCCGGCGACGGCGCCACCGCCCCTGCCCAGCTGGCCCAGGCCCGGAAGGCCACCCATGCGCAGCTCGTCATCGTCAGCATTGGCGCCAACGATGTGGGCTGGTCGGGTCTGGTGGGGCTCTGCGCCGCGGCGAAGTCCTGCGCGGACAGTGCCTCGACGGCCTACTTCCAGCAGCACCTGGCCAGTTTCGCCTCGCAGTACTACCAGCTGCTGGAGCAGCTGGCCGCGCTGCCGTCCCACCCCCGGGTGCTGATCAACCTGTACTACGACCCGTTCGACCCGCAACAGCAGTGCCTCACCAGCGAAGGCCTCGACGCGGCAAAGGAGCAGGCGCTCAGCGGGCTGCTCGGCGCGCTGAACCGGGTCCTGTCCAACGGCGCGACCGCCGCGTCGGACATCCCGGTCCAGCCGGACTTCACCGGGCACGCGCTGTGTGACCCCGGATCCTACGTCCAGGGGGTCAACGATCCCGCGCCGTTCCATCCGACGGCCGCCGGGGAGCTGGCCATCGCCCTAGCCGACGAGCAGGCGCTCCAGCAGGCCGAAAACTCTCCCGGAGTCGCTGCGTCGGGCTCGGCGCCCCCGCTGGGCTCGATCGGCCCGTCGGCGCTGCTGCCCACCGCTGCGCGCGGGAAACCGTCCGGCCGTGCGACGCGGGGCGCAGCGGCCAGCCCCAAGCGCCCAGGGGCGGCGCCGAGCCCGTCCCGGTGAGCCCTGGGCCAGTTCAATGGAGGACGCGAGCCGATCCGGGTGAGCCTCTGGGCTGGGTGGGTCGACTTGTGGCGCCTGTGGCAAGCTTGGCTCGTGCCGGAGGAAGGAATCAGACCGCGATGACAGCACCGCAGCAGCCGTCGCCTGAGCCGCAGCCGATCGTCACCCCGCTGAGGACCGCGGCGATCTTCCTCGTGCTCACCATCAATCCGGGCGGGGAAGCGGCCGCCCGCGACCTGCTCGCCGACGTGGCCGCCCTGCAGAGGTCGGTCGGCTTCCGGCTGCCGGAAGCGGACCTGTCCAGCGTGGTGGGGATCGGGTCCTCGGCCTGGGAGCGCCTGTTCAGCGGCCCGCGGCCCGCCGGGCTGCACCCGTTCCGTGAACTGCGGGGCGCGAAGCACCACGCCGTCGCCACCCCCGGTGACCTGCTCTTCCACCTGCGTGCCAACCAGATGGACCTCTGCTTCGAATTCGCCACCCAGGTCATGAACCGGCTGGCCGGGACCGTGACGGTCCAGGATGAGGTGCACGGCTTCCGTTACTTCGACGAGCGCGACCTGATGGGCTTCGTGGACGGCACCGAAAGCCCCGGTGGCCGGGCCGGGGAAGCGGCGGCGCTGGTCGGCACGGAAGACCCGGACTTCACCGGCGGCAGTTACGTCATCGTGCAGAAGTACCTGCACGACATGGACGCCTGGAACACGCTGACCACCGAGGAGCAGGAGCGGGTGATCGGCCGGACCAAGCTGCCCGACATCGAGATCCCCGATGAGCTCAAGGCCCCCAACTCGCACGTCGCGCTGAACACCATCGTGGATCCGGACGGCACCGAACGGCAGATCGTGCGGGCCAACATGCCGTTCGGCTCGCCCGGGAGCGGGGAGTTCGGCACGTACTACATCGGGTACGCCGCCGACGTCAGCGTGACCGAGCGGATGCTGGACAACATGTTCATCGGGGACCCGCCCGGCAACCACGACCGGATCCTGGACTTCTCCACGGCGGTGACCGGGACCCTGTTCTTCGCCCCGTCGGCCGACTTTCTCGACGACCTGCCCGACCCGCCGCCGGCTGTAAGCGCGCCCGCCGCGGCCGGTGCGGCGGACGGCGCGGCTGAGCTGGCCGGGCCCGCCGGGCCAGGCACCCCGGCTTCATCCAGCGGTTCACTCGGAATCGGCAGCCTGAAAGGGAGCACCCCGCAATGAACAACCTTTACCGCGAGCTTGCGCCAGTTACCGATTCCGCGTGGGCCAGCATCGAGGAGGAGGCCCGGCGCACGTTCCGGACGTACGTGGCCGGACGGCGGATCGCCGACGTCGAAGGACCGGCCGGGACCACCAAAGCCGCGGTCAACACCGGCCACCTGGGCGCGATCGACGCTCCCGCGGACGGCGTCATCGCGCACATCCGCGAGGCGCAGCCGCTGGTCCGGCTGCGGGTGCCGTTCACGCTCGACCGGACGGACATCAACGACGTCGAGCGCGGCGCGCAGGACTCGGACTGGCAGCCGCTGAAGGACGCGGCCAAGAAGATCGCCTACGCCGAGGACCGGGCGATCTTCGAGGGCTACCCGGCGGCCGGTATCCAGGGCATCCGGGCCGCGACGAGCAACGCAGCGCTGGCCCTGCCCGCCGATCCGCACGACTACCCGAACGTCGTCATCGACGCCCTGACGGCGCTGCGGCTGGCCGGCGTCAACGGCCCGTACTCGCTCGCGCTGAGCACGAAGGCCTACGATGCGATCAGCGTGACCTCCGACCACGGGTACCCCATTCGGCGGCAGATCGAGCAGCTCTTCGACGGGGACATCCTGTGGGCGCCGGCCATCGACGGGGCCTTCCTGCTGGCCGCGCGCGGCGGCGACTACACGCTCAGCCTCGGCCAGGACCTGGCGATCGGCTACCTGTCGCACGACGCGGCCAGCGTGCAGCTGTACTTCCAGGAGTCGCTGACCTTCCTCGTCTACACGACCGAAGCCATCGTCGCGATCAACCCGCAGCCGTAACCGGTCGTCGGCTAGGTGGGGCCCGGGCCGCCAGCGGCCCGGCGCGCCCGGCTCAGCCGATGGCGGTGAAGCGGACGTCCCGGACGCCGGCCTCCGGGGCGGCGAAGGCCAGTACCCGCCCGGCCTCGGTGGTGACGTCGTCCCGGTCGCGGGCCGGGACACGTTCACCGAACAGCTCCACGGTCAGTATCGCGGTGTCGCGGGACCGGCTGATCCGCCACATGCCACCGACGAAACCGTCCAGCAGGACCGTCCCGGGAAAGACGTTCAGCAGGCTGAACAGGCGCTTGCGATCGTCCTCGCTGAGGATCCGGGTGCGGTCGTCGTGGGACAGGATGAGGTTGTCGAACTCGGGCACCAGCCGGGCCGGCGCCGGGGTGCCGGGGTCCGGGCGCGGCGCGCCGGGCAGGTCGAACAGCTCCCGGCCCGCGAAGTCACGGAACGTGCGCAACCGGGGCCGCATCGGCTCGATGACCTCCGCCAGCCGGGTCAGCCCCGACCAGGACTGCACGTCACGCACCGTCGCCGGGCCGAACGCGGCCAGGTAGCGCTCGACCAGCACGGCCAGCGAGGCGTCCCGGCGGAGCGGACGCCCGAGCCACGCCTCGGCCGGGGTATGGCGGGCCTGCCCGGCCCGCCCCCACACGGCGCGGGGCGGCACCTGAACCAGCGGTACCAGCGCCCGGACCGCCTGGGCCAGGGCAGGCGGCGGATGATCCGGCCAGGTCCCGGCCAGCAGGCTGCCCAGCTCGGCGAACGTCCGCGGCTCCTGCTCGGCCAGCGCCCGGCCGGCCTCGGCGACCGCCGGCACGTCCGCCCCGGCCAGCTGGCGGCCGAAGGTATGCGACAGGGCCCGGTCGAGCACCGGCTGCAGCAGCGGGCGCAGCAGCAGACAGTCCCGGGCCGAGACCAGGTGGATAGTCCCGCGCATCAGCGCGATCCGCACCACATCCCGGCCCAGCAGCAGCCCGGCCAGATCCGCCGCGTGGAACCCGTCGAGCCGGGCGAGCAGGCCGTAGTAGGGCGGGAACGGCGCCTGGGCCTGCATCCCGACCAGGTGCTCTACCATCGCGATCACCCGGCCGACGCCATCCGGTCCGTCCGCGCCGTGCGCGCCGTCCGGGGCCCGGCTCAGCAACTGCTGCCGCGCCAGCAGGGCACGGTTGAGTGCGTGGCGGCTCAGCACCTCGGATTCCATCGGCCTCCTTGCCCACTGGTTCCATCATGGCCGGCGGCACTGAATTGCCGATGTTAATGGCGTTAGAAGAGACTGAGGCGACTTACGTCGTGGAAGGGAGCCGTTGTTGCGGTTCGTGTTCACTCCGCCCGCCGAGGAGGCGGCCGGCCTGCTGTCGCTGCCCTGGGGCGAGCCGCTGGAGAGCTGGCAGGACGACCGGCTGGTCGAGATCCGGCAGCGCGGGATATCCCGGCACGTGGTCCGCTTCGTCGTCGATGACGGCGTGCTCTACGCGGTCAAGGAGCTCGGGGAACGGTTCGCCCGGCGCGAGTACCGCCTGCTGCGCACGCTGGCCGAGCTGGGCGTCCCCGCGGTCGAGGTGGTCGGCGTCGCGGTCGACCGCGCCCCGGGGGCCGACGCGATCCTGGTCACGAAGTTCCTCACCTACGCGACCACCTACCGGGCGATCTTCTCCCGGCCACGCGGCGGGCAGCCCACCGACCGGCTGCTGGACGCTCTGGTCGAACTGCTGGTCCGGCTGCACCTGTCCGGCTTCTTCTGGGGTGACTGCTCGCTGTCCAACACGCTGTTCCGTTACGACGCCGGCACCCTGGAGGCCTACCTGGTCGACGCGGAGACCAGCGAGCAGCATCCGGCCCTGTCTGCTGGGCAGCGGGACTGGGACCTCGAGCTGGCCGTCGAACGGGTCTACGGGGAGCTGCTCGACCTGCAGGCCGGGGAGCTGCTGCCGGACGACGTCGACCCGCTGGAGATCGCCGAGCAGCTGCAGGACCGGTACCGGGCGCTATGGGAGGAGCTCACCCGCGAGGAGGTCCTGCGGCCGGACGAGCAGCGATACCGGATCGCGGCGCGGCTGCGCCGGCTCAACCAGCTCGGCTTCGACGCCGAGGAGGTGGAGCTGGTCAGCACGCCAGCCGGCAACCGGCTGCGGGTGAGGACCCGCGTCGCGGAGACCGGGCTGCACAGCCGGCAGCTGTTCCTGCGCACCGGCATCGACGCTGGCGAGAACCAGGCCCGCCGGCTGCTGAACGACATCGCCTCCTTCCGGGCCTACCTGGAGCAGAAGGCGGCCCGCCCGGTCTCGGAATTCGTGGCGGGGAACCGGTGGCGGGAGGAGGTCTACGAGCCGGTCGTGCAGGCGATCCCGGCCGACCTGCGCGGCCGGCTGGCGCCGACGGAGATCTTCCACGAGATCCTCGAGCACCGCTGGTACATGTCGGAGGCCGACGGCCGGGACGTCGGGACCACGGCCGCGGCCCGCTCCTACTTCAAGCGCATTCTGCCCGAGGCGCCCGAGCCAATGGAGACCACCGGTGCCGCTGCCCCCAACGGGGCGGCTGCTCAGCCGCTGGCGGCCGAGATCAGCTCGGAGTAGAGCGCCGCCGTCTGCTCGGCCACCGCCCGCCAGCCGAACTCGGCGACGCACCGCTGCCGGCCCGCCTTGCCCATCGCGTCGGCGAGGGCGATGTCACGCACCAGGGTGTTCAGCGCATCGGCCAGCGCCTCCGGGTCATCGGGCGGCACCAGCAGCCCGGTCGAGCCGTCCGCGACGACCTCGGGGATGCCGCCGACCCGCGAGCCGACCACGGCGGTCCCGCACGCCATCGCCTCCAGGTTGACGATCCCCAGCGGCTCGTACAGCGACGGGCAGGCGAACACGGTGGCGTGCGTCAGCAGCTGGATGACGTCGTGCTTGGGCCGCATCCCCGGGATCCACACCACCCCCGACCGGCTAGCGCGCAGCCCGCCGAACAGCCCGGTGACCTCCTCCAGCAGCTCCGGGGTGTCCGCCTGCCCGACGCACAGCACCAGCTGTGCCGCCGGGTCCAGGAGCGCCGCCGCACGCAGCAGCACCGGCAGACCCTTCTGCCGGGTGATCCGGCCAACGAAGATCACATACGGCCGGGACGGATCTATGCCGTGCCGTTCCACCACGTCGACCGCCGGGTCCGGGGCATATTCTTCCGTATCGATGCCGTTGCGGATCACCCGGACCCGGGCGGGATCGACGTCCGGGTACGCGGTGAGAATGTCCGCGCGCATGCCGTCAGAGACGGCGACGACGGCAGCCGCGGCGGTGGCGGACACGCGCTCACACCAGGACGACAGCGCGTACCCGCCGCCCAGCTGCTCGGCCTTCCAGGGGCGGAGCGGCTCCAGCGAGTGCATGGTCACCACGTGCGGGATGCCGTACAGCAACGACGCCAGGTGGCCGCCCAGGTTGGCGTACCAGGTGTGCGAGTGCACCAGGTCGGAGCCCGCCACCCCCGCGGTCATGGACAGGTCGGTGGAGATCGTCTGCAGGGCCTGGTTCGTGCCGGCCAGCAGCTCCCACGGCCGGTGGGCCACGGCGTCCGGGCGGTCCTTGCCCTGGCAGTGCACGGTGAGGTCGACCAGCTTGGACAGCTCACGGGCCAGGTACTCCACGTGCACGCCCGCGCCGCCGTAGACCTCAGGCGGGTACTCCCGGGTGAGCAGGGCCACCCGGAGGCCTTCTCCCGGCGGCTCCCCCGCCGGGCCGGGCACGGTCACAAGGTCACCGCCTGGCCCTTGCCGATCACCGTCACGCCACCGGGCGAGACCACGAACCCGCGGGCCCGGTCGTGCTCCTTGTCCACGCCCACCATCACGCCCTCGGGCACTTCGACGTTCTTGTCGATGATCGCGTTCCGGACCACGGCGTGCCGGCCGATCCTGGTGTTGTGCATGATAACTGAACGCTCCACCGAGGCCCAGCTGTTGATCCGCACACCCGGTGAGAGCACGGATTCCCGGGCCAGGCCGCCGGAGATGATCACGCCGTTGCTGACCAGGCTGTTGACCGAGCGGCCGACCCGGTCGCCGGTCTCGTGCACGAACTTTGCCGGGGGCACCGAGGGCACGTTGGTCAGGATTGGCCAGCGGCTGTTGTAGAGGTTGAACAACGGCTGGACCGCGCACAGGTCCATGTGCGCGTCGAAGTAGGAGTCCAGGGTGCCGACGTCACGCCAGTACGGGATGTCGGCCTCCGTGGCGCCGGGGATCTCGTTGCTCAGGAAGTCGTACGCCTGCGCGGACCCGTCGCGGACCAGCATGGGCACGATGTTGCCGCCCATGTCGTGGCGGCTGGAGTCGTCGGCCGCATCCTTGCGCAGCGCGTCTACGAGCACGTTGGTGTCGAATACGTAGTTGCCCATGGACGCGTAGGCCAGGTGCGGGCTGCCGGGGATGCCCGGCGGGTCGGCTGGCTTCTCCAGGAACTCCTCGACCGTCCGGCCGTCCCCGCCGACACCGACCACGCCGAACTCGGTGGCTTCCTCGCGCGGCACCGGGATGGAGGCGACCGTCACCCCGGCCCCGTGGCTGATGTGCTGCTCGATCATCTGCGACGGATCCATCCGGTAGACGTGATCGGCGCCGAAGACGATCACGTGGTCCGGCTGCTCGTCGTTGATCAGGTTCATCGACTGGTAGATGGCATCCGCCGAGCCGGTGTACCACTGCGGGCCCAGTCGCTGCTGCGCCGGCACCGGGGTCACGTAGTTGCCGAGCAGCGTACTCATCCGCCAGGTGGTCGAGATATGCCGGTCCAGACTGTGGCTCTTGTACTGGGTGAGGACGCAGATCTTCCGGATGCCGCCGTTGGTCAGGTTGGACAGCGCGAAGTCGATCAGCCGGTACAGGCCCCCGAAGGGGACCGCCGGCTTGGCGCGGTCGGCCGTCAGCGGGCTGAGGCGCGTGCCCGCGCCCCCGGCAAGCACGATCCCGAGGACGTTCGAATCCGGCATGCTGGCCCTCCTATACGCATGGTGACGGGCTCCGTTGCCCGTAGCCCGGGGCTTACCGCCATGCTCTCCCTGAAATGCCCGGACAGGGAAGCTTTCAACGGGTTAACCGCAAAAAGCCGGTCCATGCGGAACCGACCGGCGGCCTGTGTTCCGGCCCCGCAGGGCGGCCTCAGCCTGGCGTGGTGGCCACGATGATCCGGTCGAAGACCGGGGCGTAGCTGCCCGCGTTCGCGAACTCGATCGCGTTACTCCCCGCGATCAGCGGCAGGGAGACCGTCAGCGGCCGGCTACGGCGGGCATCCGCAGCGGGCATGGTCGGTCACTGATAGGAGATCATCACCGGGACGGGGACCTTGCTCATGGTCCCCTGCGGGTTCAGCATCGGGTGGTCCTTGACGAAGAAGTTCTTCCAGCCGAAGAAGACTCCGTGCGGGGCGGCCGCGGTGATGGTGTCCCAGGTCTCCTGCTTCACCTCCTGCGTGCCCTGGCCGTCCATGTGCACGACGATGGCCAAATCGTCGTTGTGGATGTCGAGGTCTTGCTCGTGCTGGATCATCGACAGCCGGAACTGGTGCAGGACCAGCACCTTTTGCGGCAGGTGCAGCTGGGCCGTCAGGCTCGCCAGCCAGTGCACCACGCTGTTGACCTCGGTGATGCTGACACTGCCGATCTGCTGCAAGGGCAGCTGCCCGGGCTGCAGCTTCCACTCGGCGTCCAGGGCCAGGCCCACGTTGGGCATCGCCAGCAGCGGCTCATACAGCTTGGCCTGGTCGAGCAGGCTGGCCCGGCCCGGCTGGAGGTCCAGGATGACGTAGAAGCCGGCCGCGGTCGCCTGATTCACCCACGGGCGCAGCGTCGCCAGGCTGGTCACCGCCGAGTAGGTGCCTTCGGGTCCTGGAGAGCTCAGCGCCACCGTGGCGATGATCTCGAACGCCGGCACGACGGGGACGCTGCTCAGCGCCTGGTACGGGGCGGCCATCTGCCGGGCCCGCGCGATACTGGCCGGGAGATCCTGCTCGCCGAGCGCTCCGAGGCCGGGGGATTCGGGGTTGCCGTACAGGGCGACCAGCCGATGACCGGGGAAAACGAGCTGGCCGCCGCCGGGAAGCTGGACGCCCGTCGCGGCAACCGCTACCCGGTAGGTCAGCTCGCTGGCCGGCCCGAACCCAGCACCGGCCGCCAGCACCCGCGTGGGCTTGATCGAGGCCAGCGCGGTGATCGCGGTGAGGTCGCCGCGCGGGTCATCGCCGTGTACCGGCACCGTGACCGCCCCGGCGACCTGCGCGGTCACGGCCATCGCGGTCGTCGCCGTCGTGGCCGGTGTCACCGGCGCCGCGGCCGTCGGTTCCGGTGGTGCCGTGGCCGCCGCGGCGGGGCCGCTGGCGGGGACGAGGAGGGCGACGTGGCTGAGCTGGGGCGCCGCCATCGTCGCGGGCAGTGCGCCGAGCGCGCCGACCACGCGGATCCCGGGCAGTTCCGCGGCCAGCTCACTGGCGGGCAGCCCGACGGCGAGCACGTCGCGCGGGTGCAGGGCCCTGATCTCAGTACGCAGCGCGGGAGTGATCGCACCGGCGGGGATTGGGGTCTGGCTGGGCGGGGGCGGCGGCGCCGAAGACCCGGTACTGGTGGCCGGGGCGGGCGAAAGCGAGGCCGTAGGCGGCGGGGCGGCCGGAAGGGAGGCGGACGAACGAGAGGCGGGCGAATGGGAGGCGGGCGAATGGGAGGCGGCCGAATGGGAGGCGGCCGAATGGGAGGCGGCCGGCGGAGCGGGCTGCGGTCCGGGCGGCGCGGCCGGGCCCGGCGAGACGCTGGGCACCGGGTGCGCGCTGGCCGCGGCTGGAGCGGCGACGGGACGGGTGGCAGCCGGGCGGGCGGCAGCGGGCCGGGGACTGGTGCTGCCAACTGGCGCGGTCAGCAGCAGCGGGGCGTAGATCCGGCGTGCCTCGGCAGCGGCAGCGGTCACCGCGATCGGGGTGTCCACGCCGACGACAACCACGGGCGCGGACCGGAACAGCTGCTGGGCGACACCGGCCGCGAGCCCGTCGGCCGACGGCTGCGAGAGCACGACCGTCGCTGACGCCGGCGCCTGGGTCCGGGCCGCCAGCGGGTCCTGGCGCGAAAACGGATGTGCCCCGGACGAGGCGGCCGTGCCCGGCCCCGCGCTGGTGCAGGCGGCCACGGACAGCGCGGCCATGGACAGCGCCGCCACCATGGTCGCGGCGCGCCACCCGCGCGGATAAGACACGATTGCGGCTCCGTTCGGTGCCCGGGTGATGAAGATCGGCCCCGTGATCGGGGCCGCCCGGTGACGGCACAGGCCGGTGGGCTGCGGCGGCCGGGACCGCCGCGAGGCAACAATGGCCAGCGGCGATCTGCACGCTTTCCCTCATGATCGCTCGGGCGTTGGGGTCAGGTGTCGCACCACCGGACACGGTACCCGGCGCGGGCGGCCGGACCAGGGCCGACACGCGACTGTGGCCCGGTCGTTACAAGCAACCAGCGCAGCGGCTCGCTAGTCCAGTGATCCGTTGCGCTGGTCGGCCCAGGCATGCAGCCGGGCGCGGCCCTGCATCCACTCCGCCTGCAGGCCGGGCAGCCGGGCGCGGGCCGCGTCAGCGGCGTTCAGTTCCTGATGGATGCGCAGCTCACGCACCAGAATGCAGGCGAGGTTGATGGAGAACTCGGGGCCGGTCCCACTCGCCGCGACGGCCCCTTCAATGAGCTGCCTGATCAGCGGGGCGGCACCGCCAAGGAGCACGTACAGGGTCGCCAGGTCATAACCCGGCAGGTACTGCCCGCCGAACTCCCAGTCCACCAGCGTGCAGGCGTGCCCAGCACCGAACAGGACGTTGGCCGGGAGCAGGTCGCCGTGGCCGAACTGACGCCGGTCGCCGACCCGGTCCAGCAGCTGGGTCAGCGCCTCGTAGTCAGCCGTGGTGAAGAACCCGCGGCGGTGGTAGCGCTCGATCCGCCTCCGGTAGTCGACCATCTCGCGCAGCGCCGGGGACCCGGGCATGGTCGGCTGCCATGTGCTGATCGCCTGCACCGCCGCGACGAGGGCCGAGATGTCGCCCGGGCCGAGGGGGCGGGAAAGGTAGCGCCCCTCGTCGGCCGGCGGTCCCCCGATCCAGTCGAGGATCAGCGCGTTCAGGCCATTGGTCCACTTCAGCTGCGGGATCGGGACCGGGGGCCGTTCCCGTTCGAACGACCGGTAGATGTCGATCTCGTGCCGCCACTTCGCCACCCAGAACGGATCCTCGGTGATCAGGATCTTGGCGATCACCGGCTCGCTGTCCATCACCCCCGCGACGAGCAGCGATTTGCCGGTACCGCGGACGACCCGGGTGCCGGTCAGCCCCGCCTCGGCACTAACCGCCGCCAGCAGGGCTTCCTGGGTGATGTCCCTCATCTGGCGGCCTTCGCTGCCTGCGGTGTCGGCGGAGCCAGGGTTAGAGCTCGTAATCGAGCGTGTAGGAATGGCCCCCGTCCGGCCCGATGGTGATCTCGCCTTCGCCCCGAATCCCGGCCAGTTCGCCGGTCCCGGTGGTCTCGACGATCTTCCAGGTCATCCAGGGGACACCATTATCGCCGCCGGCGTTGTGCTGCAGCACGAAGCGGCCCTTCCGCCCCTGCACAGCACCCTGGAAACGCTCGATCCCCGCGTAGCCGGCCGGATTCTCGGTGTGGACCGTGATGATGTCAGTCTCGCTGGTGCCGGTCAGGTCTCCCTGGAAAGTCTTGGTGATGTGAGCCCGCGCGAGCTTTACGCCGTCCTGGTCGTCGTAGGGTGCTTCGTCGTCGAAGCCGTCCAGGGTGAAAGTTCCTTGTGCTCTCTGCATGATTCTTAGTCTGGCGCAGGTCGCGGTGCTGAGCACAGGGCACGAAGCTGGTTACTCGGTATGAAGCCGGCTGCGGTAAGACAGGACAGGTGGACCCAGCCCAGGCGTTGCGCCAGATCGCGTTCGAGCTCGAGCGGGCCAGCGCGCCGACCTATCGCGTCCGGGCGTTCCGCCGGGCCGCGCAGGTGGTGGCCGAGCTACCGCCCGGCCAGCTCCGGCAGCGGGTCGACGCGGGCACTCTGCGCGCGCTCCCCGGCATCGGCGCGACCACCGCCGAGGTCATCGAGCAGGCGGCCCGCGGCGAGCGGCCGGAGTACCTGGCCAGCCTGCTGGCCGAGTCCGCCGCCACGGTGCGAAATGGGCTGCGGGCGGCCCTGCACGGCGATGGCCACACTCACTCGGACTGGTCCGACGGCGGCAGCCCGCCGGCAGAGATGGCCACCGCCGCCCGCGATCTGGGGCTGACCTGGATCGCACTGACCGACCACTCCCCCCGGCTGACCGTGGCGCGCGGGCTGTCCGCGGAACGGCTCATCGCGCAGCTTGACCTCGTAGACCGGCTCAACACCGAGCTGGCGCCGTTCCGCATCCTGACCGGCATAGAGGTGGACATCCTGGATGATGGCTCGCTCGACCAGCGCGACGATCTGCTCGCACGGCTGGATGTCGTGGTCGCCAGCGTGCATTCAAAGCTGCGGATGGACGCTGCCCCGATGACCACGCGGATGCTGGCCGCCGTGCGTAACCCGCTCGTAGACATCCTGGGGCACTGCACAGGACGGCTCCTCGGCGGCCGCGGGCGGCCGCAGTCGCAATTCGACGCCGAAGCGGTGCTGCTGGCCTGCCGGGACAGCGGCACCGCGGTCGAGATCAACTGCCGTCCCGAACGCCAGGACCCGCCCGATGACCTGCTCGGTCTGGCGGCGGACCTCGGCTGCGTCTTTTCCATTGACACCGACGCGCACGCCCCCGGCCAGCTCGACTGGATCGGCAGCGGCTGCCGCCGGGCGGAGGCGGCTGGCATCGGGCCCGACCGCGTGCTCAACGCGCTCACCGCGGACCACCTGATCGCGCGGACACACGGGTAACGGACACGAGGCGTTCCCGCTCGGAATTCAGACGTGCAGGAGGTAATCGGCGAGCGGACCGGGCTGCGCCAGTGCGATGAGGTGACCGCCAGGCAGGACGTCCGCCCGGATACCCAGCCGGTCCCGGGCCACCTGCCGCTGGAAGGAGGCGGGAAAGAACCGGTCATCGGCGCCTGCGACCACCCGGATCGGCACGTCCGGCCAGGCGGTGAAGTCACAGACGGAGCCGAAGGCCGCGTCGGCCTCGGGAAACTGCTCGTCCCCGCCGGACGCTATGACCTCGGGCGGGACGTCGTGCAGGAAGTACACGTTCAGATCGAAGTCCGTGCCGTAGCCGCCGCGCTCGGCCGCGGCCTCCCGCGCCTGCGCCGAGCCGGTATTGCCCCACCAGGCACCGGGAGTCTCGCCGGGCACTGGGATCATCGCGTTCACCAGGACCAGCGCCCGGACGGGCACCCGCTGCGCCACCAGCGGCGCGGTGAAACCGCCGAGCGACGCGGCCACCAGCACGATGTCCTCGCGGCCGCCGATGGCCTCGACGACCAGACCGGTGTACTCGGGCAGGCCAGCGTCGGGGTCGGGGCCGGGCAGGCCGACGACAATGGCCTCGTGGCCCGCTTCCCGCAGCAGCGGGGCAACGCGGTGCCAGTACCAGGGGGCGCCACCCGCACCGGGGATTAGAACGTAAGCGTGCATGCCTCCAGCATGGGCCCGCGGCGGGGTGGCGAGCGAATCCGCTGACGGGTCCCGTGCCCGGGGTACAGCCGCGGAGCAGCCTCCGATGGGACAAACTACGGCTCGCTGGGCACCGTGGGACGACCGGACGACCACGGCAGGCCGACGCCCTCGCGATCGTGCAGACCGTCCAGCACGCCGACCTCGTCGACCCTCCGGAGCAGCGGCCAGCGCACCTCAGGCTCCGGGGTTCCGCAGGCCGACGGCCAGCCGCTCCAGCGGATGGGGCTGCACTCCAGATGGCGCGAGCGTGATGCCGTCCGGTCGTTTCTGCGGGGCGGGGAGCGCCTCGCCACGCTGCGCCGCCTGCAGCAGGCGGTACATCCGGCTCTGGATGTTCCGGTAGAAACACTGCTGGGTCGAGCGCCCGAACAGGCCGAAGCCCCAGCGGACCACCGGGTTCGGGATCTGCGAGCGGCGCGAGTAGCCGGTGACCCGGAACGCCACCTGCCCGGTGGCCAGGTTCTTGATCACCTCGTAGCTGAGGCGGCCCTGCTCCAGGTGGCCCTGCAGGGTCTGATAGTGCCAGCCTCAGACCCGCTCAGGACCGTGGTCGGTATCCCGGGTGCCGTCGATCACCCCGGTGACCCGGACGCCGAGGTAGAAGCGAAGGAACAGGAACCGGCCCTCGAGCAGCATGTCCCGGCCGAGCAGCTCACGGTCACCCGGTAGACACCGCGCAGGATGCGGGCGTCGGTGAACTCGTACTCGCTCACCAGGCGGCGCGCCGTCTCCCAGGGGCCGTCTGGGACCGGGTCGCCAGCCGGTTCGCGGCCGATGAGGGTGGCGCCGGAATCAACGTGCCAGTGCCCATCGGGCCGGCCGTCCTCCGGGGCCCGGGCCGGGTCGTAGTTGATCTCGCGGTGGCGCAGATCAGCGAGCGCGGCCGCGTACATGTGGCGCACCATACCGCTGCACCGGACCGAGGAGACAGGCGGTTCCGGCGACCTGCCACCCGCCGCCAGCGAGCGGACCGAGCCCGGCGACGGACGGCAGCCCCTCGCGGCCGGTGTTCGGGCCGATGCTGCACCGCTGTTACGGGGTCCGCATCGTGGACAGCACGATGAGCCCGGCCGCGCTGATCCAGCGGATGGCGGGGGATCTGAACAAGGCGGCGCCGGAGATGGCCGTATTCCGCAAAACCAAGGGCGGCGAGGGCCCGCTGCGGCTGGGTGACGAGTTCGTCGTGCGCATGCCGGGGCCCTGGGACGGGCCGGTGCGCGTCATCGGCCGGGACGCCACCTCGTTCCGGCTGGCGACCCTGAACGGCCACCTGGAGGCCGGGGAGATCGAGTTCCGCGCGGATCGGGACGGGGCCGCCCTGCACTTCGAGATCGAGTCGTGGGCCCGGGCCGGGGACCGGCTCTCCGACCTGATGTACAACAAGCTGCGGCTGGCCAAGGAGATCCAGCTGAACATGTGGACCCACTTCTGCATCCGAGCCGCCGCGCTGGCCGGCGGCCGGCCCAAGGGCGGGATCACGATCCGCACGCGCTGGGTGCCCTGGGACGGCAAGCTGGCCGCCTGACGCCCGCCGGCCGACGTGCTATGGCACCGAAGGCGGCCAGGCGGGGGGCGGCGGCTCCTGGTCCTGTTGCTGTGCTGCCGGGCCACGCGCGGCCAGCTCGGTCTCGACCATCGCGACCAGGTCCGGGTGAGCGCCGAGGCCGCGCAGGACGTCCGCCGGGATGCCGAGCTGCCGGGCCGCTTCGGCCACCACGGGCTGGATCATGTCCAGCGCGTGCGCCACCGTCTCATCCCGGGCGTAGGTCGGCGGCAGGTCGTCCAGGGAGAGCTCGGCCGGCCGACGGAACGTGCCGTCCGGCCCGGGCAGCCAGGCCTCGCGCTCCGCCGCCGCGCCGATCGCTGACCGGACGTTTTCGCGGCTGGGATCGGCGAAGGACTGCAGCACTGACCGCTCAACGACTCCGGCGATGAGCTGCCGGTTCGGCGTGAGCAGTACGTTCCAGACGTGCTCGGACCGGGCGTGGCTGGGATGGCGCAGCGCGAACTCCAGGCCGTCGATGTCCGCGCCAGGATCGAACCCGTCGAGGCCACGTTCGTTCCGGGCGAAGTCGACGGCGATCATGACGTGCCCGGCCGGGCCGGGACGCCGGGCGGTCACGGTCGCGGCCTGCCGGACCCCCATGCCGCGCAGCTGGGTCAGCCACGGCCCGTAGCTGTCGGCGGCGAGCCAGACGTCCGGGTTCCCGTCGAAGTAGATCTCCAGCTCCTTGGTCCGCTGGTACAGCCGGGTGGGCGGCAGCAGGCGCTGCTCGCCGGTGGCCGCGTTCTCCCCGACGAGGAAGGCAGTCTCCTGGAGCCGCTCCAGCAGCCCCTGCTGCTGGCCGGCCGCGGCCCCGTCCAGCGCCCGCATGATGCAGTCCAGGTCGGCCTCGTGCTGGGCCGGATCGAGCCCGGCGTAGTCCAGGCCGTCGTACCGGGGCAGGATGATCTGCAGCACCTCGGCCACGACGTCCGGCTCGGTGAGGTTCAGGGCGTCCAGGAACCGCCGGGCGGCGGACGCCTCCGCCACCGCACGCCGGACGGTGGGCAGGCTGGTCGCGGCAGGCCCGGGGAGGTAGACGGCCGGGTGGCCGCCGGCGTCGAACGGCGCGGTGTGACGGCCGTCCTGGAGCCGGATGACCGGCTGGGTCCGGGCCACGCCGGGAGCTTCGCCCGGGCCCGCGGGCGCCTGCCACAGCGCGGGAAACCGGTAGAGGAAGGCGTAGAAGCGTACGATCCAGCTGTCCGGCTGGGCCTCGAGGAAGGCCTGGCCAGCCCGGGCGGCCACATCTGCGGGGGTGACGTCGCCGACGCCGATCTCCGTCCGCAGGTACCGCCACAGGACGGGGGTGCGGTGCTCGGTGATGCCCGGGTGGGCGAAGAAAAGCGGCAGGCCGACGGCGAACACCGCGCCGAGCTGATCCGGACTGAGCAGCGGGTGCAGCGCCGCGTCGGCCGCCATCCGGACGTCGGCGGCGGCGCGGAGGCCGCCGGCCACGGGGATGAACTCCGCACTGGCCAGAGCGTCCCGCACGATATCGAACAGCGGGCGGAACATCGAGCCCGGCGGGAAGTCGCCGGCCTCGAGGGGCAGCGCTTCGAGCACCTCCGCCGCAATCCAGTGGCCGGCCCGCAGCTCCTGCAGCACATCCGCGAGCAGAGCGGCGGTCTCCCGGACCAGGGCCTGGTTCGCCGGATCGTGCTCCGGGACGTTGTCGCGGGCCGGCGTCGTGCGATACGGACCCTGAACGAGGAATCCGAGAAAGGTCTCCTTCTGCGTCGGGAAGAAGACGTTCAGCGGGGACCGGCCGCAGCGGGCGATCCGGCGCCCGCCGCCGGCAGCATCAGGCGCGAGGCCGGAAGCGGGAGCGAGGTCCAGGGCGGCAGAGTCAGCGGTGGTGCCGAGCCGGAACGCGATCTCGACCTGGCGGCCGGAAAGACCGGGGCTGCTCGTCTGCCGGTGCCAGACCAGCCACTCCTCGTCCGGGCGCCGTGGGCCCCCGGTGCCGCCGCGGCCTGTGGACAGGATGACGTGACGGCCCGATGGGATGCGGTCCGGCGGGATGGAACCTGCCGGCCGGCGCTCGATCACCGCGCCGTCGACCTGCACGCCACCGACGCGCAGCCGCGTGATGTGCCGCAGGAACAGCAGGGTGCCAGGCTCGATGCCGTTCAGCGCCGCGGAGATCTCCCGGACGGCGACCGGGGCGGGCACGGTGCCGTGGTCGAAGGGGAAGACAAACACGGTGCCTGCCGTGTCGCCGCGGAGGCGCTCGGCGGGGTAGGGCCGGACGTACGTCTCAATCCGGAAGTGCTCTCCCCCGCTGTGGATGTGGGGGGATCTCGTGTACGCGTACACCGACTTGAAGCCGATGCCGAACTGCCCGATCTGGGTGAAGTCCCCGGACTTCCCGCTCTGGCCGACCCCGCAGACGCCGCGCACGTCGGCCTCGGTGAAGGGCCGGCCGTCATGTCGTACCTCCAGCCTGTCCGCGAAGAGCTCGAAGGCCAGCCCGGTCGCGCCCGCGTCCTCGGCGTTCTGAATCAGCTCGAAGATGAAGTGGGTCCGCTCGCTATAGAGCTGCCCGAGCAGGTCCAGCACCGCCGTGTCCCAGCCGTAGCGGGCGATGTTCTCGTCGCGGATCTTCCCGTAGTCGGCTGGCATCGGCGCCTTTCACCCCCTCGCGGCTACCGCGGCCGGATGGCCCAGGCCGCGCTTGCACCCTAACGGGTACCCCGCATCGGGCTGCGCGGTCCGCGCCCCGGCAGAGCCTGGCCGGCGCATACCCTGGTTGGCGTGCCAGCGCCCGGTGAGCCCGACCCCCGTTCCCCCGGCATCCCCGGCGCGGGGGCCGATCCCAGCCTGATCGACTTCGCCACGAAGATCTTCAACCTGGCCCGCGCCGGGGACACCGCGGCGATCGTGGCCTACGTGGACGCCGGGGTGCCGGTCAACCTGACCAACGACAAGGGCGACACTCTGCTGATGCTGGCGGCTTACCACGGCCACGCGGACACCGTTGCCGCCCTGCTCCAGCGCGGCGCCGATCCGGGACGGCCCAACGACCGCGGCCAGACCCCGCTGGCGGGCGCGGTGTTCAAGAAAGAGCCGCAGATCGTCCGCGTCCTGCTGGAGGCGGGCGCCGACCCCGCAGCCGGACAGCCGAGCGCGGCCGACACCGCGGCCATGTTCGGCAACGAGGACTTCCTGGCCTGGTTCGCCGGCCGCCGCGACCGGGGATAGCCGTACGCCACGCTCCGGGGACTATAGGAGCCCTTCGATGGTGCGAGGCTGGCGGGGCCGCCGACACGCTCGCGCCGCATGATCGGGACTCGCAAAAATGGATCATTCCCGCTCCGTGGTGCGATCCTGGACCCAGGCGCGACGTGCTGCGCTCGCGGACACGTAGGAGGCCACATGACCCAGCCCGACTTCGGCGGGGAAGCGGACCAGGACCGGCAGCCCGGGCTCCTCCCCCAAGACCGCGAGGACTCACCCGAGCGCGAGATCAGCGAACGTGCCCGCGAGGAGCGGGATCTGGAGCTGGGGTACCTCGATGAGGACAACGAGGCACATGCCGCCGGCCAGGTCTGCGCTCGGTGCGGAGCGGTCATCGCCGCGGGCCAGGACACGCGGCGGCGATCAGACGGCCGCTGGGTACACGAGGTCTGCCCGCTGGATCTGGGCGAGCCGCCGAGGGCGGGTGCACGGCCGCCAGCCCACCACTGACCCCGGCTTCCGGGCCGTGAATGCGGTCGGTTACGGCTTGGCGGCGACGCCGCAGAATTCGTCGACCGGGGGTGGCTGGCCGTCCAGCGGGCCGATGTCGGGGCGCCACCGGGAGCACGGCACCACGCCAGGCTCCAGCAGGACCAGCCCATCGAAGAACCGGGCGATCTGCTCCGGGCTGCGCAGCGTCATCGGCGGTGTACCGACCCGGTTCCAGTGCGCCACCGCTTCTTCCATGGCCGCGCCGCTGACCGCGCTGGTGGAGTGGTTGACGGCGAGGAAGCTGCCCGGCACCAGCGCCGCCACCAGTCGCCTGACGATCTCCTGCGCCCGGTCAGTGTCGGGGATGTGATGCAAGACGCCCAGCAGCAGCAGCGCCACGGGCTGAGTGAAGTCGAGGGCCCGCGCCGCCTCGGCAAGGACCTTGTCCGGCTCGCGCAGGTCGGCGTCGATGTAGTCGCAGGCACCCTCCGGGCTGCTGGTAAGCAGCGCGCGGGCGTGCGACAGCACCAGCGGGTCATTGTCTACGTACACGATCCGCGCCTCGGGAGCTACCCGCTGGGCCACCTCGTGGGTGTTGTCCGCGGTCGGCAGCCCGGTACCGATGTCGAGAAACTGGCGGATGCCCGCCTGGCCGGTCAGGTACCGCACCGCCCGTCCCAAGAACGCCCGGTCCGCCCGGGCCTGGGTCACGATAATCGGCAGCATCGCAGCAACCCTGTCGCCCGCTTCCCGGTCAACGGCGAAGTTGTCCTTGCCGCCCAGCCAGTAGTTCCAGATCCGGGCCGAATGCGAGACCGTCGTATCAGGTCCCGTCCGCGCAACAGCCGCGTCATCCGTCACCAGACGTCACCTTCCGTCACCTTTGCCGGGTCTACCGCGGCAATGGCTCCCCGCCGGGAAGACGACCTGGTACCGGCCTAGCCAGCCAGGCCAGGCGAGTAGCTTCACCCAGCCAACCGTAGCGCAATTCCTGGATCCCGCCCCGCTGACCCTGACCCGCCCGCTCGGGCACCTCAGCAGCTGAGGCACCATCCGCTCGTGGTTGATACGGAGGTGATCGCGAGGCGCGCTGCCCGGTGCCGTTGCCTTGGGTCACTCGTGCTGGGCTCGGCGGACGAACTGTTCTTTGTCCACGAGCACCCGTTCTAGGGTGCCCGCGCCGACGACGGTGGCTTCATCATCTGATGGTCCGGGGGGCGGCTTCTGCCTGGCGATGAACCTAAAGACAAGTCGCCCGCCGTCCACCTCGGTCAATTCGGCCTCGACCACGACCTCTGCCCCGACCGGGCTAGGCCGCTTATGCTCCAGGGCAGCCCCAGTTCCGACCGAGGTCAGGCCTGAGTCCAGGCTTGGCCCGATGGCTGCCACCGCCGCCGCCTCGGCGAGCGCGAGCAGCCGGGGAGTGCCAAGCACGGGGACGTCACCACTGCCCATCGCCATCGCTGTATCCGTGTCCGCGACGACGATCTGCACGAAAGAAAGCAGCCCAGGGGCAAGCGCCATCCTCGTACCCTAGTAGCTGCGGACTCTGCTCCCCTGCATTGAACTCACGGTTGCCCCCCACTATGTCTCTAAGAGTGCCCTGGACAAGGGTCATATGGGCGGGAAGAGCAGCGTCTCAGACCGCCGTGTTGGCGATGGCGAGCTTCGAGCGAACGAGCATCAGCGGCGCCTTGGGGTCGTGCGGCTGGGGAATCGCCGCGAGGGCGAACTCAGCGATCGCGCCCGGACGAAAAACGAGGCAGTGAGTCGAGCCGCCGTATTGGAAGTAACCGAGCTCCTCACCCTTCCCGACGTGGTAGCCGGCCGTCACCTTCGAGCCGATCAGGCAAGAGGAAACCTCCGACATGCCGACCGCCACGAACGCCATCAGGCCGATGACGGGGTCCTCGGCCTCGATGAGGATGACCGCCCGGGCCGCGACGTCCGCCGAACTCAGGCGCCATGGTCAGCACCTCGTTGATCAAGAACACCATTTGGCGTCACGCTTTCCAGGTGCCGCTTGCGGTACGGCTTGGTGCCTGGCACCTGGGCGATCATTTGATTGATGTACATGCGCACCACGGGATCGGTGTCGATCAGCACCTGGAACTCGGTGAGCACGGGATGGAGTACGACCTGCTCACCGCTGGCTTCCACCCGTTCGCGGTGGCCGTCGAGCCATGACTCCAAGTCATCCTGGTCTTCCGGAAGCCAGCCGGCGCGGCGCCGTACGTCCACAGCAGGGGGTCGAGTCGTCATGGAGAACACCTACCAGCGCCAGCCCAGCGGAAACGTGCTTCCGTGCATGGCGCTGGCGAGTGCGCTGAGACCGTCGCAATGTCTCGGTCGTGGAGAGCGTGTACGCGTTCGCGCCGGGTCAGGATGCCGGGGCGACGGTGGCGTCCTGACCTGAGCGAGCCAGGGCTGACGCGATGAACCCAGCTGCCTTCAGGTCCTCGATGAGTGCACGCAGAAACGCCTTGGCCGCCGGTGACCGATCCAGGGTGGTGGCGGCGGCCTGGCGGATCTGCATGAAGCGCGGTTCGGCCAGCCGCAACGCCGGATCGTCGGCGACTAGGCGGGTCAGCGGCTGACGGATGCCCGCCACCGCGTCGAGGTGGTGCTGGCGGAACACGTCAACCGCGTCGCCGCCGCGCACGACCTCGGCGTGCGTTAGCGTGCGGGTCAGGTACAGGTCGTAGGCGGAACCCTCCTTGACCCCGATCCGCACTCCCGGCCGGTCGATCTCAGCCGCCGTCGTGATCGGTGATCCCGCCGGCACCGCGTAAACGCCTTCGATCAGGACATACGGGGCGGTGAACCACACTTCGGCCTGGCGGGCGGGCTCGATGGCCAGGAATCCGATGTCCGCGGCACCGGTTTGCAGGGCCTCGAAGGACTTGCGCGCGGCGTCGAAACACGTCAGCGACGCCGGCACACCCAGGCGCGCCGCGATCTCGCGTGACAGGTCGACGGTCACTCCCGCGGGCGCCTGCCCGGTGCCTTGCGCAAGCACCGGGTTGCCCAGATTGATCGACGCACGCAGTACCCCGGTCGGGGCCAGATCGGCTATGACCGCCTCGTCAGCCACCTGCACTCCCATCAGCACGGGCGCCGCAGCGCGTGTTGGCTCTCCCCTGGCCGCGGGGCACGCAGCTCCACCCAGGCATGAGCGGACCCTCTTGACTCTTCCCTTGGAGGAGGGAAGAGGCTCGATCCGTAAGCATCCCATCGGACCCGACCTTCGAGGGAAAGCGGCCATGACCGCCACCACCACACCGGAAACCCGGCAGCTGATCGCCGCTTCCTGGAGGCGCACGAACGCGCCGACGCCCAGGCGATCCGGGAGCTAATCACCGAAGATAGCCGACGCTGAAATACCGTCCGGCCGCCGCCGGTCATAGCGTGGAGCATGGTCAGCATCCCAGGGGATCTGGTCGAGATCCCCGGAAACGGAGCAGATATGACAGAAGCCTCTGCGCAGCAGCCGTCCGTACCTCCGCCACCTCCCTCGGCCCACGTCGCCGACATTATGCACTCGGCGGTGACGACGGTAGAACGGAACGACCATGTGGCCGCGGCCGCGTACCTGATGAGGCGTAAAGGTGTGACCGCTCTCGTGCTCGTGGACGCGCAGACCAATCGGCCGGTAGGCCTCATCACGGAGGCGGACCTTGTCCAGTTGATGGCAGATGGGAGGGACCCAGATGCCGTCCGGATCCATGAACTGATGGCCACTCGCCTGAGCGTCATCAAGGCGACGGCAAGCATCCGTGAAGCGGCTAGCACCATGATTACCGGCCGTTTCCGGCATCTGCCGGTCATCGACGACGCCGGTCTCGTCGGAATAGTCGACATCACAGATATTTGCCACGCGTTGCTCGGTGCGCTCGGTGGATGATCGTCACCAGAGGCCGGGAAACAGCCGATGAGTACGGCTGGCGTACCGCGTGTACTCCGAGCCGAGGGCGGTGGTGAGCTCCGCCTCTTCGAGGTGGATGCGGACGAGGACCGCGAGTAGCGGGATGAACACGAGGGCGAGGATGCTCAGCCAGCATGATCTGCAGCAGCAGATGGGCGGCGCCTGGATGGATGGCGAGCGGGTTCATGGCGTTCTCCCTGCGTGAGCAGTACTGGCTCCCTATGGGCAAGCCTGCGCCGCATCGCCTGCCCCGGTCGTCGTCCGCCGGTGCCGTCCCGGACTGGTCCGAAGGTATGACGTTCGGGTGCCGGCCGGGTTCGACGCGGGCAGCCGGTCAGCCGCGACCTGGTTGCACCAGGCCGCGTTCGTAGGCCAGCACGACGAGCTGTACCCGGTCCCTGACCCCGAGTTTCATGAGTATCCGCCCGACGTGAGTCTTGACGGTGGGCTCGCTGAGGTACAGCTCGTTGCGTATCTCGGCGTTGGACAAGCCGCGCACGACCAGCCCCATGACCTCGCGTTCCCGGTCGGTGAGCAGGTCAAGCCCGGGGGGCGGCGCCATGTTGGTGATCTCGGGGCGGGTCGCGAAGCGGTCAAGCAGCCGCCTGGTCACAGAAGGGGCCAGCAATGCATCACCCGCGGTGACCACGCGGATGCCCGCGATGATGTCGGCCGGCGGCGCGTCTTTGAGCAGGAACCCGCTGGCACCCGCAGACAGCGCACCGACGACGTACTCGTCCAGGTCGAAGGTCGTCAGCACGATTACCTTGGGGCTGCCCTCTGACCCGGCGGATCCGCAGATGCGGCGGGTGGCCTCGACGCCGTCCATCCGCGGCATGCGGATGTCCATGAGAACGACGTCAGGGCTGAGCCGCGCGGCCAGCTCAACCGCCTCGGCGCCGTCGGCGGCCTGACCGACCACCTGCAGGTCAGGCTGGGCGTCGACCATCATCTGCAGGCCGTGGCGCAGCAGCGCCTGGTCATCGGCGAGCAGCACCCGCGATTTCGTCATGCCATGCCCTCCAGGGGAAGGCGCGCGGCCACCCGGTAACCGCCGTGCGGGCTGGGCCCAGCTGCCAGTTCACCGCCGAAGAGCATCACTCGTTCGCGCATGCCGACCAGTCCTTTTCCGCCGCTATCTACGCGTACTGGCGGGGGAACGGCGGCACCTGTGACCGGGCCGTCGTCGCTGACCTCCAGATCCAGGTAGTCCTGTGACCAGGACAGCCGGACCGTTGCATGCCCCGCGCCGGAATGCTTCAGCGTGTTGGTGAGCGCCTCCTGGACGATGCGGTAAGCCGACAGCTCGACCCCGGCCGGGGCGTCGCGCCGGGTTCCTGCTATCTCCAGGTCGACATCCAGCCCGGCACTGGCGAGCCTCGCCAGCAGGGCGGGGATCTCGCCGACGGTCGGCTGCGGCTCGAGGGCGGCAGCTTCGTTGTCGTCCCGCAGCACGCCGACCAGACGGCGCATCTCCGCGAACGCCTGGCGGCCGGTCTGCTCGATGGTGGCCAGCACCGCCCTGGCGTCTGGCTCTTCGAGGACGGGTACGCTCCCGGCGCCGCCGGCCTGCATGACGATCACCCCGAGTGCCTGGGACACGACATCGTGCAGCTCGCGGGCGATGCGCGTGCGCTCGTCGGCGACAGCCTGCCGTGCCCGCAGCTCTCGCTGGCGCTCGGCCTCGACCAGCCCAGATCGCACCGCGTCGCCGCGGAACCAGACGACGGCGGTGACACCGAGGAAGATCAGCGCCGTCTGCGTGGTGTTGCTGCCTCTGGCGGGCAGGGCCAGGTGGGCAACGATTGCCGCGACCCAGACAGCCAGCGGCCAGTAGGCGTTCGGGCGGCGCCTGTGCACGGCATAGGAGTAGACGGCCCAGTAACAGGCCAGCCACGCGAGGCCCGACGGGTAACCGGCGGCGTCGTACCCGAGCAGCGCCGTTCCGCTGATAACCAGCACCAGGCCGGGGAACTGACGCCGCCACAGCAGTGGCACGACGATAGCCAGCGTCAGCAGGACCCCGCCGGCGTCGGGTGCCCCGTAGTGTGCGGTCTTCGACCAGCTCACCAGGCATAGGGCCGCGAGGCTCACCGCCGTGAGGACGGCGGTGAGCACCCGGTCGGTAGCAACCGGGTGCTCACGAGCGAGAGCTAGCACACCCCGAGGCGATCGTTCTGCCGCGTCAGCTGCGGTCGCCGTGCCGGCTGGGAGGTGGTGCATCCTGCCAGCCTGGCATGTGCTGTCCTGGTGGTCGAAATCTGGCGTGCCGCCGTGCGTCATGCCGTCGTGCGGTCAATCTTGCTGGTGCTGGTCCGGCGTCCGCGCACCAGCCACAACAGCGCGCCGGCGTCCAGGATCGCGATCGGCAGGACATCATTGATGTCATGGATTCCCACCCCGGCGTGCGGATGAGTGATGCTGAACACAGCTGAGAAGAGGCCGAAGGCAAGCGCGATGACCGCTGCGACCGACACGCCGCGTCGCCGCCTGGGACTTGTCAGTGCTGGCACGAGGAAGAACATCAGGGCAGCCAGCGGGAGGATGTGGATCACGAGCGCGATGACCCCCATCAGTGGGGGGTTGAAGGGCCGCGCCTCCAGCCCGGCGTTCCATCCGATCCCGGTCACCATCAGCAGGCCGGCCACCACGCCGCTGGTTCCCGACGAGCGAGTTGTGGCTGCGTGAGTGCCGGTGGGGGCGGCGGTGGGCGTCCGCTGCAGGCCGCGCGTGGTCGTGGTAATCATGGCGTTCTCCCTGCCTGAGTGGTAGATGGCTTGCATGCAGTAAGCCTCCGCCGCGGCAACCCCACCGGTCGTCGTCCGCCAGTCGCCTCCGCGGGTGATGCTTTGGTATGACGCAGCCGCTACCGCTCTCGTCGCGGCAGGTGACCATGGGTCACAAAAGCTCGCTGTTCGTCGTTCGCCGAGCGTCAGTGACAGACTCGGCGCATGAGCTCTGGGTGATCCCGGCTCACGCGAACCGTGGATGATTTCTAAGGCCGACCTCGGATTAAGGAGCGCGCGTGGATCAGCTCAGCCTCGGAGTGATATCGCAGTCAGGGAAGGAGAACGAGCGGCGGCTCCCGCTCCATCCGCTGCACGTCGAGCGGATTGATGCCGACTTGCGGGAGCGTGTTTACCTCGAGCGCGGCTATGGCGAGCGTTTTGGCGTGCCCGATGAGCAGCTGGCAACGCGGGTGGCCGGGCTTCGCACCCGTGCGGAACTCTTCGCAGAATGCGATGTCATCCTGCTGCCCAAGCCGCAGCCCCAGGACCTCGCGCAGATGCGGGACGGGCAGGTCCTGTGGGGCTGGCCGCACTGTGTCCAGGACGAGGAGATCACCCAGCTGAGCATCGAGCGGCGGCTGACCCTGATCGCCTTTGAGGCGATGAACTACTGGGATGCCGATGGCTCGTTCGGCTTGCATGTCTTTCACAAGAACAACGAACTGGCCGGTTACTGCTCCGTGCTGCATGCCCTGGAGCTAACCGGGACAACAGGTGAATACGGCCGTCGGCTCCGGGCGGCCGTCATCAGCTTCGGGGCTACCGGCCGGGGCGCGGTGACGGCCCTCAACGCGCACGGCGTGAACGACGTAGACGTTCTGACCCATCGTGACATCAACGCTGTCGCCTCCCCGATCCACTCGGCGCGCATGGTCCACTTCGAGCAGGACACCGGTGACCCCAGCCGCTGCCACGTGCTGCGCGGGACCAGCCCGATACCGATGGCGGCCTTCCTCGCAGAGCACGACATCGTGGTCAACTGCGTGCTGCAGGACACCGACGCACCGCTGATGTTCGTTCCCACCAGCGACCTGGGCTCGTTCGCGCGCGCCAGCCTCATCGTGGACGTGTCCTGCGACGAGGGCATGGGCTTCGGCTGGGCGCGCCCCACAAGCTTCGCCGAGCCCATTGTCATGGTCGGCGATAATGTCTGCTACTACGCCGTAGATCATAGCCCGTCGTACCTGTGGAACTCCGCTACCTGGGAGATAAGCGAAGCCCTGCTTCCGCACCTGCGCCCGGTGCTCACCGGCCCGCAAGCGTGGGACGCGAACCAGACGATCCGGCGGGCGATCGAAATCCGCGACGGGATCATCCGCAATCCGCGCATCCTGTCTTTCCAGCACCGTTCACCGGACTATCCGTACCCACCGCGCCTGCAGGAACGCCAAGCAGGACACGACCGGCCCTGACATCGCAGAAGATCACGCATGGCGTCATCATCCCCGCCCGGCACGTTCCTGGCTCACGCGGCGCGGCGCGCGGGCTGCTGACCGGCTCGCTGGGCAGGCTCCCGCCGTCCCGGATCGCCGAATACCCCGGCGACGGCCTGACGCGCCCAGCGCATCCGTTCGGCCGCGAGGCCCGGGTGGTCGCCGAACTCCTGCGCCACCCGTGCGGCGCAGCCCCGGCTGCCGAATTGGTGCACGGCCACGGCGACAGACTGCCGGATTTGCCCGGCGCTGGGCTCATCGGATCGCTGCAACGTCGACACGAACAACGCGTCGGTCCGTGCCGCGCTGATGCTGAGGTGATTCATCACGGGCCGCATCACACGCCTCCTCGACGGCTTGATACTCCCAATTACATCCCAGGAGTACGACATTTTCGGTTCGCCGGGCGCCCAGCAGGCCGTATGCGGCCTGCTGCGGAATAAGACCGCACGAGCCGGCAGAAATCATCGGCCACCGCAGCGGCACAGCTTCGCCAGGCGCTACCTTGAGTCTGAGGTCGCGGGCACGAGGACCATGTAGCAGGATGAGCACATGCTGGTCGTTCATGTTCATGCGCGGATCCGGCCGGACCGAGTTCGAGGATTTCCTGGCCGTCACCCTGGTCAACGCACGGGCCTCGCTGGCCGAGCCCGGCGTACTGCGTTTCGACGTCATTCAGGATCAAGCCGACCCGGCGCACGTGGTCCTGGCGGAGGTCTACCGTGACGACGATGCCTCGGCTGCGCACAAGCTGACGCCGCACTATGCCGCCTGGCGGGATTCGGTAGCCGAGATGATGGCGGCACCGCGGGAATCCACCAGGTACTCCGTGGTGTTCCCGGCGGGCAGCGAGGGCTGGGCGAGCGGCTCGCCGTGACGACGATGACCTTCGAGTTTGCCACCGCCGGCCGCATTATCGTCGGGGCCGGCCGGGCGGCGGAACTACCGGGCGTTCTCGCCGGGCTCGGATCCCGGGTGCTGGTCTGCACAGGTGCGGACCCCACCCGTCACGCCGGCCTGCTGGCCGGGCTGGGATTGCCGGCCACCGTGTTCCCGGTGGCGGGTGAGCCCACGGTCGAGCTGGCCCGGGCCGGTACCGGTGCTGCGCGCGAGCACGGCGCCGACGTTATCGCCGCGATCGGCGGTGGCAGCGTCATCGACACCGCCAAGGCCATAGCGATACTGCTGAGCAACGGCGGTGACCCGCTGGATTATCTGGAGGTGGCCGGGCCGGGCCTGAAGATCACCCAGCCAGCCGTACCCTGCGTCGCGGTGCCCACCACCGCTGGCACCGGGGCGGAGGTAACCGCCAACGCCGTGCTCGCCTCACCAGCGCACGGGGTCAAGGCGAGCCTGCGCAGCCCGCTGATGATCCCCCGGGTCGCGCTGGTCGACCCCCAGCTCACCGTATCCTGCCCGCCGCAGGTCACCGCAGCCAGCGGCCTGGACGCGCTCACCCAGTGCCTGGAACCATTCGTCTCCGTCCGGGCCAATCCGCTGACCGACGGCCTGACCCGCGAGGGACTACGCCGCGCGGCGGCCGGCCTGCGTGCCGCCTATGCCGATGGCAACGTCCTCGGCGCACGGACGGAGATGGCGCTGTGCAGCCTGCTGGGCGGGATCGCGCTGGCCAACGCGAAGCTGGGCGCCGTCCACGGCCTGGCCGGCGTCATCGGCGGCACTGCGGACGTGCCGCACGGCGTGGCCTGCGCTGCGCTGCTGGCTCCCGTCATGGAGGCAAACGTGCAGGCATTGCGGTCCGCGCAGCCGGATCACCCCGCTCTGCACCGCTACACCGAAGCGTCTCAGCTCGTCACCGGGAAACCCGCCGCATCCATCGAGGACGGCCTGGCCTGGATACGCGAGACGATCACGCTGCTCGAGATACCCGGTCTGGCTGCATTCGGCATCCGGCCGGAACACGCCGATGACGTTGCCGTCAAAGCGGCCAGATCAAGCAGCATGCAGGGCAACCCTGTCACCCTCAGCCACCGCGATCTGCGTACCATCCTGTTGCAGGCAATATGAGCGAGATAGGCCCACCCAGCGAGATACAACTGGGCGAGGACCAGTACCCGTTCGAGCCAGGCTCCGACCACCGGAGTCCAGGGCTGGTGCGGTGGTCACAGGTCGAGGACCAGGTCGTCGCGTGGCTGCGAGCAGCAGATCAGTACGCTGCCCTCGGCGGGGTCATCGACCGGGGCGGGGGCGTAGCGGACTGTTCCGGACATGACGGTTGTCTCGCAGGTGTGGCACACTCCGGTGCGGCATGACCAGCGCACCGGTACATCGCAGGCTTCGGCGAACTCGAGCAGGCTGGCGTAGCCGGGGTCCCAGCGCGCGTTGAGGTCGCTGCGCGCGAACGCGACCAGGGGGCCGCTGCCTGGCTGGCCGGCGGGCGGGTGCGGCCGGCGGGCGGCCGCAGGTGCGATACCGGGTGTCTGCGCGGGCCCGGCACCGAAGACCTCAGTGTGGATGCGGGCAGCCTGGATACCGGTCGCGGCCAGGGCAGCGGACACATCTGCCATGAACGCGGGAGGTCCGCACAGGTAGGCATCGCCGTCGCGGGGCAGATCCAGGGCGGCAAGGACCGGCGCCGACAGGCGTCCCGCCGTGTCGTAGTCGCGGCCCTGAGTATCACCAGGGCCCGGGCTGCTGTAGCAGACGAGCCGGTGCGCGCTGGGCAGCGCGGCCAGCAGGGCGCGGGATTCGGCCGCGAACGGCTCATCCGCGCGGCGGCGTGCGCCGTGCAGCCACCAGATATCCCGGCTGGACCGGGCAGCGGCCAGCGCATGCAGCATGGCCAGCACCGGTGTCGCGCCGACGCCCGCGCTGATCAGCACAACCGGCGCCTGGCCCGGGCGCAGGATGAAGGTGCCGCGCGGCGCGGCTGCCTCCAGCATGTCACCCGTCCGTACTCGGGTGTGCAGGAACTGGCTGCCGGCGCCGTGTTCCTCCCGCTTGACACTGATGCGGTAGTCGGGGGCGCCCGGGGGTCCCGACAGCGAGTAGCTGCGGAGCAGCGGCCGCTCCGCGGGGTCAGGGTGCAGGCGCAAGGTCAGGAACTGTCCGGGCAGGGCGGCCGGCACGCTCCCGCCCCCGGGATCGGCCAGGTGCACCGAGATCACCGTCTCGCTCTCCCGGCTGATTCTGGTCACGGCCAGCGGCCGGAACCCGGGCCACGCCGGCGGCGGGCTCGCGTCGGCCAGGCCCGCGTTGCCAGCGGCCTTCCCGGGCTGGTCGAGCATCTCCTGGAACGAGGCCTTCCACCCGCCGCTGAGCGCCGGGATGCGCAGCGCGCGCAGCACCTGCTGCCGGGGATGCCCGGGCAGGTACAGCAGGGCGTCCATCTCCGCGACCGTCATGCCCTCCGGGCCGGAGGCAAGCTTGATAATCTCCTGCCCGGCCTCCACCGCGCCCTCGGTCAGCACCCGGAAGTAGAAGCCGGGCCGGTGATGGGAAACCAGCAGCGCGGGCATCTGGGGATCATCCATCCGGATACCCACCCGGAAGCAGGTGACCCGCGGCTGGGTTACCTCGAAAACCGCACCGCCGATCTGGTACTGGTCGCCGATGCACACCTGATCGTCGGCCAGCCCCTGCACGGTGAAGTTCTCCCCGAACTGCCCGTACCCGAAATCATCCCGGCCCAGCTGCTCCTGCCAGTAGCGGTAGGACTCGATCTGGTAGACGAACACAGCCCGCTGCTCGCCGCCGTGCCCGGCCAGATCCCCCTGCCCGTCACCCTCGATATTGAGCCGCCGCACCGTCCGCGGCCCGGCGACCGGCTTCTTCCACACCGCCGTGTGCACCGTCCTGCCGCGCCAGGTCACGTCCCGCGGCATTCCCACATTGACCGACAGCAGACCGCCGGCCTGCTGCCCCGAAGTCACCATCAGCTCACCTTCTCACGCAAGCGGCCAGCCCGACCGCACCGCACCGAGTTTCGGCCACGGCGTGCTTGCAGGCGGTCGGGGATTGCGGCCGGTAAACCCCTGGTCGGTACCCTGGCCCCAGGCCGGGCTGAGGGGACCAGGCCGCTGGCCCGGGTATCTGCGGGCGCGACCGGCCGTCCTGAGCGGCGACTGTGCAGGTCGACGCATTAAGCCGTATCAATACCGACCCAGCCGTGTGCCGACCGCGTTCCGGCCGAACCCGATCAGAAAGATCCGAGCCACGTGGCAGTAAGATTCCTGCTATCTATGAGGCTTAGGTGAACAGGATATGGACCGTGACGCCAGCACCCGCGCCCGGCTGGAGCAGCACTGGGAGGCCTCCGAGAGCGGGGACATCGACACCGAGCACGCGATCTACGCCGAAGATGCGATCCTGGACTACCCGCAGTCCGGGGAGCGCTTCCGGGGCCGGTCGAAGATCCAGGCACAGCGCGGCGGGCACCCCGCTAAACGACACTTCCGTGTCCTTCGGATCCGGGGCGGCGGCGACCTGTGGGTGAGCGAGTGCGTGATCACCTATGACGGCGCGCCCACCTACTCGGTGAGCGTCATGGAGCTCACCGGCGATCTGGTCACGCACGAAACCCAGTACTTCGCCGACCCCTTCCCGGCGCCTGCCTCGCGGGCAGCGCTAGCCGAGCACATACCGGACCGCGACCAATAAACCCGTGCGGCCGCAGGGCGATGGGCCACATCGACCGCCGGGATGACCGAACAGGTGACGCTGGTCCGGCCGCTGCATGTGCGACGGCTTCTCGGGAATGCTTACGGCGTACAGCCCGGTGATGAGGCCGTCGTCGATGCGGACCGCTGTGGCAGCGTCGGTCTCGCCGTTGAGCTGGAGGATCAGCGCGGGGTAGCCGTTGACCTGTGCCGGCAGCAACGCTGCGGCTTCTCAGCGTCACCCCTGCTCCGCGAAGTGCCAGCGCACGATGCAGAAGCCGTGCCGCAGCGCGGCGTCGAGGGCGTCGGGGTCGAGATGCCCGTCGGGGCGGCGCGAGATGGGGATGAACCTGGCCGCCCGCGGGTTCTTTTCGGCGATCACGCCGAGCAGCCGCTCGAGCTCGGCGGGATCGGTGACCAGTTCCGGCCGCGCGGCCGCGTCGCGGCCACGCAACCGGATCCGGGCCGCCCGCCCGTTGGCCAGGTTGAGCGTCCATCGGCCGCCGCCGGGGGTGAGCAGGACGTCGCCGTCGCGCACGTAGCTGACCGGCTGCCGGTAGGCCTTCCCGCTCTTGCGGCCGGTGTAGGAGATGAGCATCAGGTTCCCGCTGAGCGGCGTCGCGAACGGCAGGCTGAGCGCTGCCCGCATGGGCACGTTGACCGCGCGCATGATCCGCGCGCGCCGCCGCATTAGAGCTTGGTTGACTGCCATGAGCGGACTCCTTTGCCGAGGATGGTTAGACGAGTACGGCGCCGCCGGCAACGTCGACGATCACGCCTGTGATCCAGGCGGCTTGGTCGGAGGCGAGGAACGCCGCGGCGGTCGCGACGTCTTGCGGTGTGCCGAGCCGTTTGAGAGGGTGCGCGTCGGCGAGCGACGCTTGCAGCTCGGCCGGGATCCGGTCCTGGTTGCCTTCGGTGAGGATTGTCTCCGGGGTGACGCAGTTGACGCGGATCCCGAACGGGCCCGCCTGGGCGGCGACATCCTGTGTCAGCAGCGCGATGCCCGCCTTGGCGGCCGCGTATGGAATGGGTGAGCGAGGGTCCGCGCGGCGCCCCGCGGCCGAGCCGATGGTGATGATCGTGCCACTGCGACGCTCCTTCATTCCGGGCAGGAAGCTCTTCAGCGTGAGGAACGTGCCCAGCAGGTTGCCGTCGACCGTGGCGCGCCACCCGTCTTCGGGGATCTGCTCGAGCGGCGCGGGCGGGGTGAAGCTGCCGCCGGCGTTGGCGACCAGGATGCCGACCGGCCCCCAGGCGTCCTCGATCTGGCGGCGCACCGACTCGACCTGGCCGAAATCGGTGACATCGCCGGTCGCGCCCATGGCCTTGCCGCCGTCGCGGATGATCGCGGCCGCCACGCTGGCCGCGGCTGCCTGGTCGCGTCCGTGCACGGCGACGGCCGCCCCGCGGCGCGCGAACTCGGCGGCGATGGCCGCCCCGATGCCCCGTGTACTGCCGGTTACCAGGGCGACCTTCCCGTCGAGCGCGCTCATGCCGTCTCTCCTTGCACAGGAGTGAGGATTTCCATGAGATGGCCGTTCGGGTCCCGGAAGTACGCACCGCGGCGGCCATTCTTGCTGGCATAGACCTGGCCGGGCTGGCGGCAGGCAGGGTCGGCGTAGTACGCGATACCCCGGTCCGTGATCCGGCCGAAGGCGGCATGGAATTCTTCGTCGTTCAGCTGGAATGCGTAGTGATGCTCATCGACGTGGTCGTAGTGATCGAAGTCCAGGCTGACCCCGTTGGCCAGCGTCACAGGGGTGAAGTGCGCCACCGGCGGGTCGACGGGGAGGCCGAGGATGCCGGCGAGGAACTGCGCGGATGCCTGCGGGTCGTGCGCGGGGACGATGGTGTGGTTCAGTTCGACGGCCATTACTTGCTCCTAATGAGAGTGAGCGGCCCAGGCGGGCGTAGGTGCGGGCGGCGAGGAGGGCGAACACGGCCAGCAGGCCGCCGCTCCACGCCAGCGATCTGAGGACGTCATTCGTCACGCAAGTCCCTTCTCGCTCTGCCGTTTGCGGCGGACCGCGGGTCACCGTCACGACAGAAGATTAGATATCTAATGATTAGATGTCAATCAGTTAGATGTCGATGCTTGCTGATATGGTTCTGGCGTGGCAGAACCGTTTCCGCTGCCGATCGGGCTCAGCCTGGCCCAGACGGCCCGCGCCGTGGAGCGCGCGTTCGACGAGGCTCTCGGCGAGGCGGGCGGCACCCTGCCGGTCTGGCTGATCCTGCTCAACCTGAAGATCCGCAAGCCTGCCAACCAGCGGGAACTCGCCGAGGCGGTAGGAGTTCGCGAGGCCACGCTGACGCATCACCTGAACGCCATGGACGCCCGCGGGCTGGTCACCCGGACCCGCGACGCCGCCAACCGGCGAGTCCAGGTGGTCGCGCTTACCGAAGCGGGCGAAGCGGCGTTCGCGCGCCTGCGGGACACTGCGATCGCCTTCGACGCCAAGCTGCGAGCGGGCCTCGCCGACGCAGACCTGGCGACGCTTGATACCTTGCTCGGCCACCTGGCCGCCAACGTCGGCACGAGGGAAGGCGCACCGCCCTGGGCCGACCTGGCCGACCGCCGACCGGAATAACAGATCTGGCAGCGACAGACCGGCGCTGGATTCACCCTGTCCGCCGGGGAGAAGGTCACCAGCCCCAGGCACGGCCGCCGGGATCGGGCCCGGCTCACTCGCGCGCAGCGCAGCCTGTCCCGCAAGCAGAAGGGGTCTGCGGACCGCGCGCAGGCGCGTCTGACGACGGCGCGCTTTGCACGCCCGGATCGCCGACCGGCGCCGCGACACGCTCCACAAACTGTCCACCAGGATCACGAACAACGTCAGGATCATGTTCAGCGGGCCGTGTACCCGCCGTCAATCACAAGTTCGCTGCCGGTGACGAACTTCGCCTCGTCGGAGGCGAGGTAGAGGATGCCGTAGGCGATGTCCTCGGGCTCACCCAGATGCCCGATCGGGTGCAGCTGAGTGAGCTGGCGTCGCGCCTCCTCAACATCTCCCAGCTCGCGGCAGGCGTTCTCAACCATCGGCGTCCAGATAAAGCCAGGGTGCACCGAGTTCACGCGGATGCCGTCCGCGGCATAGAACAGGGCGTCGGTCTTGCTCATGAGCCGCACGCCGCCCTTCGCGGCGTGGTACGGGGGCGAGTCCGGCGCGCCGACCAGCCCGTAAATGGAGGACAGGTTGATGATGCTGCCGCCGCCCGCGTGCCGCAGGTAGGGGATCGCGTGCTTGGTGCACAGGAACACGCCATTGAGGTTGACCGAGATGACACGGTTCCATTCCTCCAGCGTGACCTCGTGGGTGGGCTTGTTCACTCCGGCGATGCCCGCGTTGTTGACCAGGACGTCCAGGTGGCCGAACGCGTCCGCCACCTCCGCGAAGACGCGCTGGATGGCTTGTTCGTCGGTCGTGTCGAGCTGCCAGAACTGCGCCTGCCCGCCGCACTGCTCGATCTCATCCGCCGCTTGGAGGCCGGCCTCCGACTGAATGTCGGTGACCGCGACCTTTGCCCCTTCTCGTGCGAGCAGACCGGCGGCCGCGCGGCCAATCCCGTACGCAGCTCCGGTGACCACCGCAACCTTGCCGTCTACCCGGCCCATCTCTGCGTCCCTTCCGAGCTCAGCCGCTCTGCACCCTGGACCGCCCGCTCCGGGACCCTTGGCCAGTACCGCGTGCCCAACGCGGCCGGCCCCGTGATAGGTGCGAACCTAAGAGATGCCGGACAGGTGTCCATGGGACGCAAGTCCCAGGCTGGCGAGACCTCGGTCACCACTACTAGCCACTCGCACGGATTGCCGCAGGAAAACCGGCACAACCCCGGGCCGGTCACCCGGCCAGACCGGCCGGCCGCAGCGGGATCGTGCAGGCGGGAGGGGCGGCCCCGGACGACATCGCCGCACGCCGCATCGCGGTGCAGCCCCGCGAGCAGGTCTCAGGCACGCACGTAAGCTGCGAGCGGGGCCAGCCCGCGGCGCCCGGCCAGACATCCCGTTCGGAGGTTGTTCCCGTGATCGATCTTTCCGGCCGCGTCGTCATCGTCACGGGCGGCAACAGCGGCATCGGGCTCGGCATCGCCCGCGGCGTCGCCCGGGCCGGCGCATCCGTCGCCGTCTGGTCGCGTCGCCACGAGCGCAACCTCGCGGCGGTCGCCGAGCTCGAAAGGCTGGGCACCACGGCCATCGGCGTGCAGTGCGACGTCAGCGACGAGGACAATGTGGCCGGCGCCATGCGGGAGACACTGGACCGGTTCGGCCGCCTCGATTGCCTGGTCGCCAACGCCGGGACGACCGGCAAGCAGTCGTTCACGGACATGTCGCTCAGCGAGTGGCACCGCGTGCTGCAGGTCAACCTGGACGGCGCCTTCCTCTGCTTGCGGGAGGCGGCCCGCGTGCTGGTCCGGCAGGGGCAGGGCGGATCCCTGGTGGGCGTGTCGTCGACCAGCGCAATCGACGGGGCCCCCGGCCAGCAGCACTACGCTGCCAGCAAGACGGCGTTGCTCGCGGTGATGCGCGCCCTGGCCGTCGAGCTGGCCCGGCACCAGGTGCGGTGCAACAGCCTCCTCCCCGGTTGGACCGACACCGAACTGCTGGCCGAAGCCAAGACACACGAGAAGTTCGTGACCGCCACGATCGGCCGGACGCCGGTCCGCCGGTGGGGCACGCTGCACGACTTCGAGACCGTCGGGGCGTTCCTGGCTGACCCCACGCTCATCTTCCATACCGGGGACAGCATGGTCGTCGACGGCGGCTACACGATCTTCTGATCTCCTATGGAGAATCAGTTGTCAGCCACTGGCTTGACAACCGCTCGCACCGGCCACGGGGATCAGCAAGCTCTCCGGGCGTTAGACAGCTAAGGGACGAACGGGCGCCGGGAGGCCTGCTGTCTATGGACCGCCTGGTTGACGAACCCGGGCCCGCAGGAACTTCCCGATCTGCTCGGTGGCCTCGGCTGCCTCGGGGGTGCCGAGCAGGAGCTGGTAGACGTGGGGCAGGCCCTCGCCGATCTGCAGGGTGACGTCGGCTCCGGCTTCGGCTGCTGCGGCGGCGAGGCGTTCGGAATCGCTGAGCAGCAGGTCGGCGGTGCCGACCTGGATAAGCAGCGGCGGGAGCCCGGCCAGTGCGGCGAACAGCGGCGACGCCAGCGGCGTCTTGGGGTCAGCTCCGGCCAGGTAGCCGGCGGCGAACTGAGCGAGCATGGCGGGGGTGGAGATCGGATCCTGCCCGGCGCGCTCGGTCATCGAGGCCCCCGAGTTGGTCAGATCCACCGTCGGGGACATCAGTGCGGCGGCCGCGGGCAATGCCTGCCCGGCGTCACGCAGGGCCACCAGCAGGGCGACGGCGAGCCCTCCGCCGGCCGAATCACCAGCCACCGCTACTGATTCTGCGCTCAGGTTCTGGCCGGTGCGCAGCCAGCGCCATGCGGTCAGGACGTCGTCGATGGCGGCGAGGAAGGGATGCTCGGGGGCCAGCCGGTATTCGGGGAACAGCACCCGCATCCGGCCGGCCCGTCCCAGCCGGGCGGCCAGCTCGCCGTCGCTGCGAAGCGACCCGAGCTCGTAACCCCCGCCGTGCAGGAACAGAAGTACCCGGCCGGTGTCGGTTCCCGGGGCGGCTAGCCAGTGGGCGGGCACCCCGCCAGCGGTCACCTCGCTCACTAGCACGTCGTCCGGCAGCGGATGAAGGTGGTCCCCGGGGACGAAGTTGGCGCGGCGCTGTTGCAGCGTCGGCGGGGTCTGGCCGGCACTGGCCTGCTGCCGGTCCCTGAGGGTGTCGATCACGTCCTGCATGGCCTGGCTCGGCATGTCGGCATCTCCTTTGGCCTGGGCTGGCTGCCTGATTCGGCGTGCCTGGCGCTTGGGCGGCCGGGAGTCTCCTGCAGCTTGAGCGCCAACTCCTCCCCGGGGCGTCCTCGCGCTGCGGGGTTGGCACTGACCTTAGGGTCACGCTCAGGGCAGGGCCGTCGCGCCCGGGTAAGTCCCTGGCCTACCAGCCAGCAGCCGTCGCGCCCGGGTAAGTCCCTGGCCTACCAGCCAGCAGCGAGCGGGGCCGGAGGCGCTGGGGCAGCTGGAACTGGCGCTGTCGCTGGCCGGGCACCCCGAACCGGGCCGATTCATGGCGGAGTTCTCCGGCAGCGAGCGGACGGTCGCCGAATACCTGCTGGCGGAGGTGCTGGACCGGCAGCCGGATGAGGTCAGGCGGCTGCTGCTGCGCACCAGCGTGCTGGAGCGGGCCCAATTCGTAACCTCGCCGATAAATATGGTTAGCGATGACTTGTCCGCTCCGCCACAAAAATGGGCATTTGGGATGGTACATAATTCAATCGGTCACCGTTTATCGTGGTGCGAAATATCACGGCCCGCCAGGCGCCCCAAAAAATCTGCGGAATATTTAAATCCGTGGCCGCGCATTGATCTGCGAATTCATGCTTCTTGGGTCACCGGCACGGCATCACGCTGCGTAATTGGGCGATTCCGGCGTAACCCCGCCCGCGAGCAGATGCGTCTCCCCTCTGTACACGGGCAAGCGTTGTCCGCGCTGGCCTAGGGGGTCGACGCCGATCCGCGCATCGGCGCTGGGAGGGAAACACATCATGGTCGGTGATGAGTTCGAGGCTGCCCAAAATCAGCCGCAAAGCTCATTCGATGCCTGGCCCGAAATAACGGCGGCGGCAGAGCCTCGGGACGTGCCCGGCGCCCAGTTCCCACCGCCCCGAGGGTGCTACGGAGCCCCGCACGAGGTTTTCTTACTGCGCTCCGCACCATCGAATTTCCACAGAAACACTGGTTCACATCGCCGCCAGCAGCGATTCGTGCGTTATCTGATGCTGGGCGCTATAGCCTTCTTGGCCGCGGTGGCGCTGCTGGCCGCGACCACGGCTGGGTTCAGCCTGCAGGCCTCTGCTTCGCGGGCGGCGCGGTTCGCCCTGTCACTGCACCTGTCGGCCCTACTCGGCGCGATCATCGGGACCACCATGGCCGGGGTCGTAGCCGGCTGCGTGGTGTACCGGGTGCGGACCAGGGACCGGCGCCTCGTACCCGACGTCCGCTGGGGCAGCTTCGAGGCCGGTCCGCCGGACGGCGCACGGGGCATCCTCCCATGTTCGCGGTCCGGCACCCTGGGTGACCGGCTGGTGATTTCGCTCATCATCCTGGTCGTCCTGACCGCGCTCACCGCGACCACGCTGGTCGGCTGGCATGGCCTGCTGAGCAGCCCGGTCGTTCTCAGCTACTGGCTGCTGGCCAACGGGACGCTGCTGTTCTGCATGATCGCGTTCCTTATCGGGCGCCGGTTCAACCGCGATCCGGCGGCGGTCGGCCGGGTGGCGGCCATCGTGCCCGCCTACGATGAGGACCCGGCCGAACTGCGGGCCGTGGTCGAGTCCATCCTCGGGCAGTCGATGCCACCAGAGATGATCTATGTCGTGGACGACGGCTCGGCGATTCCGGTTGGCCGACCTTTCGAGCACCCGAAGGTCACCTGGCTGCGGAAGGAAAACGGCGGTAAGCGCTCCGCGCAGGTGTATGCGCTGGACCGGATGGACCCGGCCGGTTGGGATTTCATCCTGACCGTGGACGGCGACAGCATTCTGGACCGCTACGCGCTGGAGCATCAGCTCCGGGCGCTCTCCCACGGCTCGGTCATGGCCACCACCGGCATGGTCCTGGTGCGGAACCGGACCCGCAACTTGCTCACCCGGCTGGCCGACCTGAACATCGGCACGTCATGCGTGATGATGCGGGCCAGCCGCTCGCTGCTCGGCACCCTGGAAACCACCTCCGGGGCGCTGGCGGTCTACCGGGCGCACATCTTGTTCCGGCACAAGGAACGGTATCTGCAGGGGACCTACGGGGACGACCGGGCCCTGGCCATGTACTCCGCGCTGGAGGGCGAGGTGGTCGGCGTGAACGAGGCTGTGGTGTGGTCGGCCATGCCGACCAGCGTCAAGCTCACCTACAAGCAGCGGCTCCGGTGGAGCAAGAGCTGGTGGTGCATGATCCCGTTCGTCCTGACCAACATGACGCGGTTCCGCCAGATGTTCTTTCCGCTGTTCGGGCTGACCCAGCTGGCCATCGCGCCGCTGACCATCGCCTACATCTTCGGCTATTCGCTGTACGCGGTGGCCCACGCCGACTTCCACTCGCGCACGCTGCTGCTGTACCTCGGCGTCTACCTCGTGGTGCGTTACTCGATGACCGCGCTCTACATGGTCGAGCGGCCTGGCCTGCGGCTAGGTCAGCGGTGGCTGGTCTGGTTCCTGCTCACTCCGCTGGAGGCCGTCTACAACCTGGTCTTCCTCAACCCGACCAAGTACATCGCGCTGGTCAAGCTGCACGACCACCACTGGGGCACCCGGGGCGCGGCCGTGCGGCTGACCCGGGTGAAGCGGGTACTTTACGCCGCGGTGGTCGCCCTGGGCGTCTCCGCCATCGCGATCTCGATCGGAGGCGCAATGTGGGCCGGCAGCCTGCCGCTCATTCCGCCACGGCCCCCGACGGACCTGCCGGTGCTGGCTAACCGCGCCCTGGCGGGAAAGGCCACGTTCACCTTCGACGACGGGCCCGGATCGCAGTCTCTCCAGCTGATCAGCGAGCTGATGGCGGAACATGTGCCCGCCGTGTTCTTCGAGATCGGAAACCGGGTTGCCGCGAACCCGCGCATTGTCCAGGCCGAACTCAGGGCCGGATTCCGGATCGAGGTTCACACCTGGGACCACCGGTCGCTGACCGGGGCCTCCACCCACACCAGGCCGCTGACCGACGCGCAGGTCCGGTGGGAACTGGTCAAGTGCATCAACGCCATCGTCGCCGCGGGCGCGCCCCGGCCCACACTGTGGCGGCCGCCCTACGGCGACGTCAACGCGCGCGACGTGGCCATCGCGGCCCGCCTCGGTCTGCGCCTGGTCATGCCCTGGTCCGTCAACGGAACGATCTCCGACAACGGCGACTGGCGACTCGGCATAACGGCGGCTCGCATCCTGCGGAATGAGACCCATGGCTGGCACAACGGCAGGGTGATCCACGGCGGGTCAATCGTCGCGGGCCACGACGGGAGCGCAGAGCTGACCCCGTTCACCATCGCGGCCATGCCCGGCATCGTGCGGTGGATGAACGCACACCAGCTGGGCGCCACCGCTGCCGTCCCCGCCGACGCGACCGGAGGAGACCTGCTTCCCCGGAACAGCGGACAGAACACGGGGACCGGGTGAGGAGCACGAAGCCCGCCACTGCGGCACGGAGAATACTCTGGGCCGCAGTGGCGGTGGTCGCCTGCCTGAGTACGACCGGCTGCACCCGGTCGCCCGCCGTACTGTTCGACGACGAGTTCACCGGGGCGAGGGGGCAGCCGCCGCCCGCCAGCTGGAGCTACGACCTCGGGAACCGCGGGTGGGGCAACCACGAACTGGAAACGTACACCGCCCTCCGGGCCAACTCCTTTCTGGACGGGTCGGGCCACCTAGTGATCCGGGCCATCCGGGAACCGGACGGAACCTGGACCAGCGCCCGTTTGGTGACCCGGGGCCACTTCTCGCACGCGTACGGGGTCTTCGCCGCGCGGATCAGATTCGCCTCGGGCGCCGGGATGTGGCCGGCGTTCTGGCTGATAGGCGAGCACGGCGAGGCCGACGGCGAGATCGACGTGACCGAAAAGTACGGCAACGGCATCTGGGGGGACAGCAGTTCATCGGTATTCAGCGAGCACGACACCCGTAAGCGGACCACCGGTGACACCCACGCCGACACCGGCTGGCATGTCTGGACGATGACCTGGTCCGCCACCACGATCACTTTCGCCGAAGACGGAAGGCCGCTGCTCACGGTGGGGACGTTTTTGGGCTGGCCGCACCGCCCCATGTACGTGATCCTGAACCTCGCGGTCGGCGGGTCCGGCGGCGGTCCGGTCCCCGCGTCCACCAGGTCCGCCGAGATGCTGGTCGACTGGGTGCGGGTGACTCAGTAGCCCTCGGCGCCTCGGTAAAGAATTTCAGTGGCAGTAGAGTTCAGTGATCTCGGCATTCACTCGGCCTCCTCGGCGGGCGTACTCGATGGCCAGTGAGCGGGCGACCAGTCCCCCGCTGGGTCCGTGGTTTGCCCCACTTCGATCAGATGACCGCCGGGATCGCGGATGTAGCAACGGATCTCGAACTGTGGTGGCTCCTTCCGGTCGCGTCGCACGCGACCGGCTTCGCCGAACCCCAGACATGGCATCCCTTCGCCAGGGGTTCCGCGCCTGCGCAGATCGCCGGGGCAGACCAGCAATCCGGCGCCGAGCAGGTCCCCGGTGAGCTGATGACCTGAGCACGGGGCTTCTGCAGGGCAGGCAGGTACGGGCTGCCAATCCTGGGGCGGCTGGCGCACGTACCGATGGCTGGCTCACTTGACTTTGCGCCATAAAGTCTTGGGCCTAGCCCCTTGACTTTATGCCATAAAGCGGCGCCTACTTTATGGCATAGAGTCGAGGCAAGGGAGGCGCCATGAACGACACACCCGACTCCACCACCGCCGCCGGCAACGGCGGCAACTTTGACCCCCGGCAGGCCGCTGCCCTGCTGGACCAGACCACTCAGAAGACGCGCCGCAAGCTTGCGCCCGCCCAGCCCTGGCTCTTGACGATCAGAGCGGTCATGGTTCTGGCCGTGCTCGGCGCGTGCTGGCTCAACGTGCGCGGGCAGCATCCTTACAAGGGCCCGACCTCCGCAGTCGCCCCGTTCGTGGTTGTGTTCGTGATCGCCAACTTCCTCGCGACCGTCACGGTTCGCAAGCGCGCGACCACCGGGGTGAGCGGGAAATCCCGGCTGCGCCCCTGGGAGATCACCGTGCTGACGCTGGCGTGGATTGCCGTGTTCGCGGTCATCGGGGCGCTGGCGGGCACCGGAGTGAGCCCCGCGATCGCCTACTCGCTGATCCCACTCACGGTGCCGCTGATCCTCGCCGGCTTGGCTTGGGCGGGAATCAACGCGGCACGGGCAGACTGGCGCCCTTGCGGGGTCGGGGTCGGGGTCGCCGTCGTCGGCGCCGTCGGCCTGTTCGCGGGACCGGCCGGGGCGTGGGCGGTTGACGGCGTGGGCCTGTTTATCGTGCTCCTCGGCAGCGCCGTCGCCATCATCTGGCAGCAGCGCCGCAGCGTGGTCTGGCCATGACCGACGAACTCGACCCGCTGATCCACGTGCCCACCCGGCTGAAGATCGTCGCGACCCTGGCGGCGCTGCCCGACGGCGACACGCTGTCCTTCACCCGGCTGCAGGACATGCTCGGGCTCACCCCCGGCAACCTGATCATCCAGCTGCGCAAGCTTGAAGAAGCCGGCTACCTCAGCAGCGAGAAGACCAGGAACGGGTCCGCGCAGAAGACCACCGTGGCCCTGACCAGACAGGGCCGGAAGGCACTCGACGCCTACACCCAGGCGCTGCGCGACCTGCTCGGCGGTCTGTAAAAGGAGGCACTGCCCACCATGGGTAACGGCGCGCTTAACCCGCTTATCCACGACCCGGGGCGGTTGCGGGCGCCAGCGCAGCCAAGACCCCCGGGCACGAATGGGCCACGCTCCACCGCCTACGCCGCGCTGCGATCTGAGGATTGACTGCGACCCGTCGTCAACCCGGGCCGGGCCGATGGAGTCACAGGTGACGGAGCGTTTCGGCGTCTTGCGCGGTGAGCTCGATGCCGAAGCCTGCCGCCACGATCTCGGGCAGGCCAGCAGGTGTGACGGCGCGAGTCTCGCTCCCGTGCCCATCGTGACCCTGGCCGACAGTCCGGCAATGGCGTACCCCAGGCGTCCCAGCACCGCCGCGAACAGCAGGTTGTGCTCATAGCAGTAACCACCACGCCGGTGCATCACCAGCTTGGCCTGCAGGCTGCGAGGGTCGAGCTCGATCGGCCGGCCGAGCATGATCTCCAGGTTCTCGAACGGGATGGCCTGGACATGATGGCGATGCAGTTCCCGCAGCGTGGCCGCCGTCGTTTCTAGCTGGCCACGGTAGCCAGTGCGCTCCAGATAGGCATCCAGGTCCAGTTCGCGTGAGCTCCAGGCCAGGTCGCTCATCTCACCCTCTGGATGATCAGTCACCGGCGATGAGGAGGGTGGCGCCGCCGGTGGCGAAGTTGGCGAGGTCGGCTATGGTGGCCTGGCCGTCGGCGGACGCCAGGCCAGCTCGCAGGTCATCCATGCTGTCGTAGGTGAGCTGCGAGATGCGGTAGTACCGCGGCGCGGCGCCCTCCGGGGTGCCGACGACGCGCAGGTTCTCGGCCCCGGTGACGCCTGGCATGTGCTGGCTGGCGTAGGGGATGTGGTGTGCGGAGTAGTAGTCCTCGAATGCGTCCGGGTCGTCCGGAGGCCCGTAGAGGATGATCAGCTTCGGCATGGCTAGTCTCCAGCGAGGGGGTTGGGGTGCCGGGCTTCGATACCCGCGCTGCATGGTGCCTTCCCTCAAATCGATATAGACTGGCTCAATGATAATAGCGGGACTCAGCCAAGTCCAGGCCGGGTGCCAGTGAGCAGGCAGGCCAGCCGGCGCCGGTACGACTCCCCCCGGCGGCGAGACCAGGCCGAGGCGACCCGGGCTGACATCGCCGCCGCCGCCCGCCAGCTGTTCCTGGAACGGGGCTGGGCGGGAACCCGGGTACGCGACGTAGCCGCAGCGGCCGGCGTGTCCGAGCCGACGGTGTACGCCGTCTACGGCAGCAAGGCCGGCCTGGCCCTGGCCCTCATCGACGCGGTGGCCGAAGCCGCCGACCTGGGCGCACAGGAGGCCAATCTGGCCGCGGCCGCCGACGACCCGGCCGGCCAGCTAGCCGCCATGGCCCGCTTCGACCGGCGCCTGTTCGAGCGCGGCGGTGACGTGCTGGGCCTGCTGCACGACGCCGGACGCTCCGAGCCCGACCTGGCTGCCGCCTACCGGGAGGGCCGGGCCCAGGCCGACCGGGTCCGCCAGCGGGTCCTGGGCACCTGGCCGCCGCACGCCTTCCGGGCGGGAATGAACCCCCGGTTGGCCGCCGACACCTACGCCGCCCTCTGCAATATCGACGTCTACCGCGTCCTGGCCGAGGAGCGAGGCTGGTCACCGGAGCGGATCGAACGGTGGTGGCTCGATGCCCTGATCCGCCTCATCCTGCGCTGAGTGTCAACGCGACTGTGAACGATCACGTGACCCGCGGCACGCGCGGCTCGCAGCAGAACCAGGAGACCTGTAGCTGATGGTGTTCTCGTGTGCGGCGGGGTTGATGTCGGTCATGGCGTCGGGCGCGGTGCGAGTTCGGGCGGTCAGTTGTCAGCGGGCTTGGTCCGCAGGGTTCGGTCGGCCACGGAGATCAGGACCAGGACGACGCTGACGCCGACCATGATCCACGCGATGAGGTGGACGCCGTTGTCGGTGACGCTGGTGTGGAAGACGACGCCGGTGATGGCGGATGAGGCGATGGAGCCGACGTAGCCGAAGGTGCGCAGCAGGCCGGAGGCGGTGCCGAGTTGCTCGGCGGGTGCCTGGTTGTAGAGCGCCGTCTGGTTGCCCGCGCCGGCCAAGCCCATGGCCACGCCGAAGATGACGGTGATCACGATGACCCAGCCGATCCAGGCGGAGCCGTTGAGCAGCAGGACGCCGGCAGAGCCAGCCAGGCAGGTAAGGGCGGCGGCGATGACGGGGCCCCGGACCAGGTTGCGCCGCGAGACAGGCAAGATGACCAGGCCGCCGACCAGCGTCATGGGGAGCAGTAGCAGTCCGGCCTCGGTCGCGCTGAGCCCGCGCACGCCCTCGACCCACTGGGTGATGCCGTACAGCACCGCGTACACGCACAGCAGCACGAGGCCGAAGCGGAGATAGGTTCTGGTCAGCGCCTTGTTCGAGGCGAGCAGCCGGAGGTCGAGGAACGGCCTGCGGGCGCGCAGCTCCCAGGCCGCGAGCGCGACCCAGAGGGCGACCGAGATACCCAGCAGGTACCACTCCAGCCTGGGCAGGCCGAACAGGAACAGCAGCAGCGCGATCATGGCCGCGGCGAACCCGCCGATTCCGGTCAGGTCGAGGCTGGAGGCGATGTCGCGGGCGCGCCGCGAGCGGTCGAGCGGCCCGTCGGGCGACACCCAGGCCAGCGTGGCCACCAGGGCGGTCAGAGCGACGGGGACGTTGACGAAGAAGACCGCCCGCCAGCCGAGCGCGCCGACCAGGACTCCGCCGATGGGCAGCCCGAGGGAGGCCGTGGCGATGCCGGCGATCTGCAGGCCGCCGAGCACACCGCCCGGCGGCTGGTCCATGCCCGCGTCACGGGCGCGGCGGCGGATAAGCAGCATCGCCGTTGGGTAGGCACACGAGGTGCCCAGGCCGATCAGCACCCGGCTGACCAGCAGGGTGATCAGGTCCTGCGCGAACCCGCCGACGAGCCCGCCGACGCCCACGAGCACGATCCCGGCCAGGAACACCCGCCGTGGCCCGAACACCTCGGCGGCCTTGCCCGCGGTCGGCTGCGCGATCGCGCTGGCCAGGTAGAGCGCGGTGATCAGCGCCGCGGTCTGCCCGAGAGGCACGCCGAGCCCGTGCGCGATCGGCAGCAGTGCCGTCGCGATCAGCGAGCTGTTGATCGGATTGAGTGCCGAGCCGATGAACAGCGGCGTGGTGAACCGCCACGAGAACGGGCGGCCCTGCCCGGGCACCGCGCTCGCGGTTCCCGTTGCCGGGCCGGACGGACGCGCCTCGGCTGGAGAGGCGGGCATCACAGGCTCCATATGCTGGTAGGAGCGGCGGTCACAGCAGGTCGGAGAGCCGCTCGATGAGGGGTGCCGCGGCGTCGAGGATCTCGATCTCGTCGCGGGTGAACGATTCCGCCAGGGCGGCGGCGATCTTGTCCGACAGGGCGCTGCGGCCCGAGTGGACCGCCTCCTGACCCGGCGGGGTGAGGCTCAGGATGGAGCGCCGCCCGTCGGAGGCATCCGCGCTGCGCGCCACCAGTCCGCGCTGCTCCAGGCTCGCGACCGTGATGCCCATCGCCTGCGGGGTGATCTGCTCGCGGCGAGCCAGCTCGGCGGTCGTGACCGGGCCGAGCCGGTCAATCCGCGACAGGACGGTCAGCTGCGGTCCGGTGAGGTCGCCCTCGCTCCTGGCCTCATGGGCGCGCCGCTTGAACGCGCCGATGCTCACCCGCAGCCGGACCGCAGTCGCGCGGATGTCCGGCTGCCCGCCTGCTGGCTCCCTAACTTCGCTCACATTTAGAATGTTACTTTTCTAAAGTCAAGTTTGCAAACCCAGTATTCTAATGTCGCGGCGCGCGCGGCCCCCAGGCTGATAGCCGCTGTCCTCGCGGAGCCTGCTGATGCCGAGGCACATTTGCTGGCGCAGATCCGGCCGGGCTGCGGCCTTCAGGAAGCTCGGTCTGAGCATCGCGGACAAGCCATCCCAGGGCCGGCGGCGCGGGCAGGGCTCGGCGGGCAAGGCTCAGAAGGCCACGACCTCGGCTCCGACCGGCAGGTGGTCGTGATAGTAGCGGGCGCTGCCAATATCCAGGTGGACGCAGCCATGCGAGGGCGTGATCAGGCTGCCGCCGTGGAAGGCGATCCCGCCGGGGGCGAAGAACACGGCGTACGGCATCGGCTCGTCATACTCGGTGCTGATGTAGTTGGGGCCAGCCTTCCACTGGACGTGGAAGGTGCCGCGCCGGGTCGCTCGCTGCGTGCCGGGCGGCCCGGGTTCCATGGGGACCGGACCGTAGGTGATCCGGCCGTCGGACTGCAGCCAGGTGAGGTGGTCGCTGAGGTCCACGCAGGCGGACGCCGCGGCCGGGCAGGAACTGCGGGCCCTGGGACTGAGCGCCGCGGGCCCTGCGGCCGCGGCATCCGGCGTCGCGCGCGGGTTCGGCGACGATGGCACCTCGATAGCTGCCGCCCGTCCGGTGAGGGATGGTCGCGCTCCCCGGGACGCCGCGTTATCTGCCGGACGGCCACCCCGCCAGCCGGCCGCCGTAGTGCCCGCGACGAGCAGGAAGGCCAAGACGGCGGTCAGCCGGTAATCCCCCCTCACCATGACAGAAACCTACACAGAAGGCTCCGTAACCGGCGGCCGGCACGCCGGGCCGCCGGCCGGAAGGTGATCTGCTGTAGCAGCGGGCATCTCCTCCCGCACCCAGCTCGCCGCCGAGGTGGCCCCGCCGCGGGCTCGACGCCACAGCGTCGGCAGACGGTTGACCCGGTCAGCAACGTCCGCGGCTAACTCCTCGGCGACCACCTGCGGCTACGGGACGTTGTTCATCCTCGTCAGCAAGGCCGGGCCGAAATCAGGTGGTCAGGAGTCTTGGGTGGGCTGCGAGTCCTGATGATTTGCGTCGGGGAAAGCGCTGACCCTCGCAGCGAACTGCTCCACTGCCTTGCTGACGGCGGCCGACCGGATGGACTCATACAGGTCGAAGTCGTGGTGCGCACCGGGCAGCTCGGCGTAGCTGACCGGGCGGCGCGACACCGCGCGGAGCCGCTCCGCGAAGGCCCGTACGTCCGCCGCCGGTATCAGGTCTTTCTCGCCGTGCACGATGAGCACGGGCGGCAGGTCAGCACGCGGCGCGAGGCCGCCGTAGTAGCCATAGCGGCAGATCAGGCCCGCGATACCGGTCTCGCCGTCGCACACCGCCCGGACCGCCAGGTTCGCCCCGGACGAGCTGCCGGCCAGGAACAGCATGCCGGGCTCGGCGCCGAACTCCGCGGCATGAGCCCGTACCCAGGCGATCGCGTCGCGCACGTCGGCTACCTGGCCGGCCAGCGTGACGCGTGGCTGCAGCCGGTAGTCCGCGCTGACGCAGACGAAGCCGCGCCGGCTGGTCAGGTACCGGATGAGCGGCCGCGCTTCGCGGGCCTTATTGCCAGAATGGAAGCCGCCGCCGTGGATGTGCAGCAGGATCGGCGCGCGGCCGGCCGGTCACGGCGGTGGTACACGTCCAGTGTGCGGTGCGGCCCGTCGCCGTAGGCCAGGCCGCGTACCCGGACCACGTTGAGCCGGCCGGGGAAGAACGGGGCGCGCAGGATGCGGCCCCATGGCCGCCCCGGCCTGCCGGTGTTGCGCAGCGCCGCGTGCGCGCGCAGCGCGCGGCGCACGATGACCACCAGGCCGGCCAGGGCGAGCAGCGCGACAACGGCGCCGGCGGCGCCGACCGGGGAGCCGAGGTCGCCGTCGGCGAGCGCGAGCACGGTCGAGGCGATCAGAAGATACCCCACGATGAACGGCAGTTCGCTGATCACCAGCGCGGGGAGGGCAGGCGAACGTGCCGAGCCTGGGCCACCGGGTGAGCGCGCACGCCACGCCCCAGGACACCAGCGCGACCGTCCACACGTACCCGATCGGCATCGCGTGCTCCTTCCCGGATAGCCGGACACCCCCGCGTTACGAGGCAGTGCCCCAGCGGGCGTCGCTCAAAAGTGGACATGGCGGGTGGAATCCTCGGCGTAAGGCTGCAGCACGAAGGTGCTGGCGACGCGCCGAGGGCCCGCGTCCGCGAAACTCGCGGTTGGTGACCGGCCAGTGGTGCCCGTATCGGTATTGGGCGCTGAGCCGCCGACAGGTCGCGGTCAGCCGATCGGTGGACGGGCTCAGCCGTCCGGCCCAGTTGCGGTTCAGCCGGTGAACCGGCCAGTCGGCCGATGCGCGCCCGGTGCGCGGCTGGGAGGCTCGAGGTGCTCAGGGACACCCGGCGCCGAGCCCGAAGGATGAGCGGGTGTCGGCGCTGATCGAGGTCCAGGTGCCTCTTCCGAACCACGGGGAGACGCGATGGTAGTTACATCTCAGGCTGTGACCAAGGATGCGCCGGCCGCGCCGGCCGCGCACGCGGTGGCCCTGCGCAAGACATACGGGACCGGGCAGGCCGCCGTGCATGCCCTGGCCGGGCATCACGGTCGCCTTCGACCGCGGCCGGTTCACGGCCGTGATGGGCCCGTCGGGCTCCGGCAAGTCGACGCTCATGCACTGCATGGCGGGCCTGGACCGGCCGACGTCCGGGCGCACGTTCGTAGGCGGCCTGGACATCGGGACCCTGGACGACGCCGGGCTGACCCGGCTGCGCCGGGACCGGATCGGCTTCGTGTTCCAGTCCTTCAACCTGGTCCCGACGCTGACCGCAGCGGAGAACATCACCCTGCCTGCCGCGCTGGCGGGCAGGAAGGTCGACCAGGAGTGGCTGGGTTACCTGGTGGACCAGCTAGGCATCGGGGACCGGCTGACGCACCGCCCCAATCAGCTGTCGGGCGGTCAGCAGCAGCGTGTCGCGTGCGCCCGGGCGTTGATCAATAAGCCGGACCTCATCTTCGCCGACGAGCCCACCGGCAACCTGGACTCCAACGCCTCCGCGGACCTGCTCGCCTTTCTGCACCGGTCGGTGACCGAGCTCGGCCAGTCGATCGTGATGGTGACGCACGACCCGCGCGGGGCCGCGTACGCGGACCGGGTCGTGTTCCTGGCCGACGGGGCCGCGGTGGGCGAACTCCAGCAGCCCACCGCCGACTCCGTGCTCGAGCGGATGCGGACCCTGGGGGCCTGACATGCGCACCGTGACGATCAAGGGCCTGCTGGCCCACAAGCTCCGGCTGGCGCTGACGGCGCTGGCCATCGTGCTCGGCGTCACCTTCATCTCCGGGACGTTCGTCCTGACCGACACCCTGCACAACACGTTCACCGAACTGTTCGGCAACATCTACGACAAGATCGACTTTCAGGTCCGCGGGGTCGCCCAGCTCGGCAGCGGCGCGAACGCGGCGCGCAACGAGCTGCCCGAGTCGCTGCTGGCCACGGTCCGGGCCGTGCCCGGCGTCGCCGCCGCCGAGGGCGAGGTCGAGGGCTACGCCCAGTTCGTGGCCCCCGATGGCAAGGCGATCGAGAACGGCGGCGAGCCGACCCTCGGCGTGAACTTCGACCCGGATCAGCAGATCTCCAGCCTGCACCTGATCGCGGGCGGCCCGCCAGTGACCCCGGACGACGTAGTGATGGACGCCGGGACGGCGCAGGGCTACCACTTCACCGCGGGCGGGCGGGTCCGCATTCTGTTCGCCGCGTCGTCCCGGACCTTCACGATCAGCGGCATCGCCCAGTTCGGCACGGCTAACAACCTCGCCGGGTCGACCCTGGCCGCGTTCACCCTCCCGACCGCGCAGCACGCGATCCAGGAGGTTGGCCAGCTCGATGACATCAACGTGGTGGCCGCCCCGAGCGCCAGCAAGGCCGCGGTGCAGCAGGCCATCGCCAGGGAGCTGCCCCCGGGCGTGGAGGTGGTCACCGGGCAGACCGTGGTCAGCGAGGAGACGAGCTCCGTCGACCAGGCGCTCTCCTTCTTCGACACCGCGTTGCTGGTGTTCGCGTTCATCTCGCTGTTCGTCGGTGCGTTCACCATCTTCAACACGTTCTCGATCATCGTCGGGCAGCGGACGCGGGAGCTGGCCCTGCTGCGGATTGTCGGTGCGAGCCGCCGTCAGGTGTTCCGTTCCGTGCTCGCGGAGGCGGCTGCCGTGGGACTCGTCTCGTCGGTGATCGGGCTTGGCCTCGGCGTGCTGGCCGCGGTCGGGCTCGAGGCCCTGCTGCGCGCGTTCGGGGTTGCGCTACCGGTGGGATCGCTGGTCTTCGAGGCGCGCACCGTCGTAGTCGGGCTGGCCGTGGGGGTCGGCGTCACGGTGGCATCCGCGATCGGCCCGGCCCGGCGCGCCGTCCGCATCCCCCCGGTCGCCGCGCTCGACGACCGGGGGGATGACAGCGACGTCTCGCCCCGGCGCCGGTTCGCCTGGGGCGCCGGCGTGGGCCTGGCCGGCGTGGTCATGCTGGCCATCGGGCTGGCCGAGCCGGCCATCCAGCTGGTCGGCGTGGGCTCGGTGTGCATCTTCGTCGGCGCCGCCATGCTCGCCCCCGCGGTCGCACGGCCGGTCTCCGGCGCGATCGGCCGTCCGCTGGCCCGGCTGCTCGGGGAACCAGGCCAGCTCGGGCGCGAGAACTGCATGCGCAGCCCGCTGCGCACCGCCCAGACGGCCGCGGCACTCATGGTCGGCCTGGCCCTGGTCGCTGCGATGGCCGTGTTCGGCGCCTCGCTCTCGCAGTCCACCACCAGCAGCGTGGACCAGGCGATCAGCGCCGACCTCCTCGTATCGGCCAGTTCCGGGCAGCTGAGCCCGGCGGCGTCGGCGGCAGCATCGGCCGTGCCGGGCGTCACCGCGAGCACGGTCGTCTACCGGTCAGGGTTCGAGTTCGACGGCGCGCTGTCCACGCTCACCGGGGTATCGACCGCCCATCTGGCCGGCACGCTGATCCTGCGCATGACGGCGGGCAGCCCGGCCGCCCTGGGGCGGGGCGAGCTGCTCGTCGACTCGACCACCGCGACGTCGAAGCACCTGTCGGTCGGCAACACGGTCCCGGTGAAGTTCGCCAAGACGGGCTCGTCCACCCTGCGCGTCGGCGGGATCTACCAGGCCAACGCCCTGATCCAGAGTTTCCTCGTCAGCGACGGGCTCTTCCTTTCCCACTACGCTCACCCGAATCCGGCTGCCGTCCTGCTGCGCACCAACCGCGGCGCCGCCGTGGGCCAGGCCGTGACCAACGCCCTGGCCTCCTACCCCAACGTCCAGGTCCAGACCAGGGCCCAGTTCGAGCAGGCCCAGACGGCCAGCGTCAACCGGCTGCTCGGACTGATCTACGCCCTGCTCGCCCTGGCCGTGCTCGTCGCGCTCATCGGGATCGTGAATACGCTCATGCTCTCGGTGTTCGAGCGGACCCGCGAGATCGGCCTGCTCCGCGCGATCGGCATGCGGCGACGGCAGGTCCGGACCATGATCCGGTCCGAAGCGGTGATCCTGGCCATCTTCGGCGCCATCATCGGCATCATCATCGGCACCGGCATGGGCCTCGCGCTGGTCTCCTCGCTGAAGCAGCAGGGCATTACCGACACCGTGGTGCCGGTGCCCAGCCTGCTGCTCTTCGTGCTGATCGCCGCGCTGCTCGGTCTGGTGGCCGCCAGCTGGCCCGCCCGCCGGGCGGCCAGGCTGGACGTCCTGGCCGCCATCGCCGCCGATTAGCGCGGGTCCCGATCGTTGGCCCGCTGGCGGTGGCCGAGAGTAGATTCAGGACGGAGGGCGCAATGAGCAGTCCGATGGCACGCTCCCGGCCGGGCCCGCTGGAGCAGCTATGGTCTCCGGCGACCACCGCGCTGCCGTACGTGACGCTGGCGTTTTGCATCGCGTTGATGCCGGTGACCCAGGACTCCAGCAGGAGGACCCAGGTCGTCGTCTACGCGCTGGCCGCGCTGGCCGCGGCGTGGACGCTGTGGATGTTCACCCTGCATCCCGGCTGGCGGGACCGCCCGCGGGTGATGGCGGTATTTGTCACCGTGCTGATCGTGATCGGCGCGCTGCTGGTGATCACGGATACCGATTTCGGGATCTTCACGTTCACGATCTTTTTCTTCGTGTTCCGCCTTCCCTGGCCATGGCGGCAGCTCGGCGCCGCCGCGGTGGGGATTCTGGGCGGTACCTCGCAGGCGTACGGCGTCAACAAGACAACCGCTCACGGACTAGTGATCTACGTCGTCATCGTGGCCGTGAACGTGGCCGTTGCGTGCGGCCTGACCTGGTCCCTGTCGATCAGCCAGGAGCGGCACGATCAGCGCGAGCAGGCGCTGCACGAGCTGAGCATGGCCAACCACAGGCTCGAGGCGACACTGGCCGAGAACGCGGGGCTGCACCGGCAGCTGCTGACCCAGGCCAGGGAGGCCGGGATCCTGGACGAACGACAGCGGATGGCCCGGGAGATTCACGACACCCTGGCCCAGGGCCTCACCGGCATCATCACCCAGCTGCAGGCGGCCGAGCACGCCTGCGATGATCCGGCGGGATGGCGCAGGCATTTTGCGGCCGCGACCGGGCTGGCCAGAGAGAGCCTGGCCGAGGCACGCCGGTCGGTGCACGAGCTGTGTCCCGGGCCGCTGGAGACGGCCCGGCTGAGCGAGGCACTAGCCGACATCGCCGGATGCTGGTCGGCGCTGCACGGGATCTCGGTCCAGGTCACCACGACCGGTACGCCGCGCCCGATCCGGCCGGAAGCTGAGTTCGCGCTGCTGCGGACCGCGCAGGAGGCGCTGGCCAACGTGGCCAGGCACGCCCAGGCGACCAGGGCCGGGGTGACGCTGTCGTACCTGGAGCACCAGGTCGCCCTGGATGTGCGCGACGATGGCAAGGGCTTCGATGCAGCCCAGATCGGCAGCGGCGCGGCCGTAAGTGGGGGCACGGCTAACCGCAACGGCCCCCCGCGCGCCAGCGCAGGCGGTTCCGGCGCGAGCACAGGCGGTTCCGGCGCTAGCGGCGGCGGGTTCGGCCTGGTCGCGATGCGGCAGCGGATCGAGAGCCTAACAGGAACGCTCCAGGTTGAATCGGAACCAGGCGGCGGCACGGGAATCTCCGCCTGTGTCCCCGCGGCGTCGGCGGAGGCCCGGGCATGAGTAGCCCCGAGACCGTTCCGCAGGCCAGCGCCGAGAGCGGCGGCGCGGCCCCGGCCGAGACGGGGATCCCGATCAGGCTGCTGATCGCGGACGATCACCCGGTGGTCAGGGACGGGCTGAGCAGCATGTTCGCGCGCGATCCGGAGTTCGAAGTGCTCGGCGAAGCCTCCGACGGTGCCGAGGCAATCCGGCTCGCCCTGGCCCTCAAGCCCGACGTGATCCTGATGGACCTGCGGATGCCGGGCGTGGACGGGCTGACCGCCATCACCGAGCTGGCCAGGCGAGGCAGCGGCTCGCGCGTGCTGGTGCTGACCACCTACGACACCGACAGCCACGTGCTGCCCGCGATCGAGGCGGGTGCCACCGGCTACCTACTCAAGGACGCTCCCCGCGCCGAGCTGCTGCGGGCGGTCCGGGCGGCGGCCCGCGGCGAGGCCGTGCTCTCGCCCTCGGTCGCCGCCAGGCTGATGAGCCGGTTCCGCGCCCCCGGCACGGGACCGCTCAGCCAGCGCGAACTCGAGGTCCTTGAACTGGTATCAGCCGGGACCACCAACCGGGAAGCAGCCGCCAGGCTGTTCATCACCGAGGCAACGGTCAAGACCCACCTGCTCAACATCTACGCCAAGCTCGGCGTCGGCGACCGGGCGGCCGCCGTCGCCGAGGCGTTCAACCGAGGGCTGCTCACCCCCGGAACGTCGGAACAACCCTGGTGAGCAGCTGGTGAACAAGTCATATCCGCTGCGGCCTCTGGTTATGAGCACCACGACGCCCGTCTCCGGCGTTCCGGTCAGTCTCCGGCTCCGCCGTGCCCGTCTGGCGATCTTTTTGCCCGGACGGTTCGTGGTTCCCGGTCCCTACATGTACAAGCCGCCGTTGACGGGGTAGACCTGGCCAGTGATGTAGGCCGATTCGGGGTCGGCCAGGAACTCCACCACCCGGGCGACCTCGTCCGGTTCGCCGAGTCGGCCAACCGGGATCCGGGCGACGACCTTCGCCATCGCGTCGGGCGGGACCGCCGCGGTCATGTCGGTCGTGATGAACCCGGGCGTGACCGTGTTGACCGTGATGCCCTTGCCGGCGGTCTCGATAGCCAGGCTCATGGTCAGCCCGAACATCCCCGACTTGGCCGCCGCGTAGTTGGCCTGCCCGAACCCGCCCGCCGAGCCGATGATCGAGGAGATGTTGATGATCCGGCCGTAACCGCGGTCCAGCATGTGCTGCAGCACGGCCCGGGACGTGTAGAACGCGCCGGACAGATTGACGTGGATGACGTGGTCCCACTCCTCGCGGATCCATCCTCCGCACCGTCTTGTCGATCGTGATGCCGGCGTTGTTGACCACGATGTCCACGTGCCCGTGCTGGTCGAGGATCTCGCCGAAGACGCGGAGGACGTCCTCGTTGTGGCCGACGTTGCCCTGGTGGACGCTCACGCCCCGGTCGGCGTACTTGTCGACGAACTCCCGGGCGTGGTCGTGGTTGGTCGCGTAGCCGGCCGCCACCGTGACACCGCGGTCGAGCAGCCGCTCGCTGATGGCCAGCCCGATGCCGCGGGTCCCGCCGGTGACCACCGCGACCTGCCCGTTCATGTCACCCACGGTGTACCTCCGATGCTGTCGGTCTGGCGGACCTGGATCAGCCGGGCGCGGTCTCGCCCGTGGCATCCGCGATGGCCTGGTGCCGCCCGCTGCCAGGTCGCCCGCCCTGGCATGTCGGCAGCTTGCCGCCGCCCACAGCCGCCCGCTAGAGGAGAAAGTCCCGCTGTGCCGGGCGCGCACCCAACTCGCCGACGACAGCACGCTCATACGCCACCAACCAGGCCGTCGCGGCCGTCGAAGGCGCCGGGCCGGCCAGGGCTGTCAGGCTGGGACGAGTTGCAGGGGCTGGTCAGCGTGCTCGCCTATGGGCTCGATCAGCTCGGGCCCTCGGGAACCGCCGCGCCCGGTCTTGTTGACCGCGGTGGAGACGGCCCGGACCTGCAGCGGCTCGTACGCTATCCCGCTGATGAGTTTGAGTGCGGCGATCTTGTCGGTGAGTTGCGGGTCGAGCCAGGCGTCGATCCGGTCCGGGGGCAGGATCACGGGGGTGCGGTCGTTCATCACCCCGGCCAGCCAGGTGGCGTGGTGGGTGATGATCGTGGCCGACCACAGCCATCGGTCCGGGTCGTCTTCCTCCTTGGCCGGGTCGGGCCACAGCTCGTACAGCCCGGCGAACGACAGCAGCCCGTCGGCCGGGTGGATGTAGTACGGCTGCTTGAAGGGCTTCCCGTCGGCGTTCTGGGTGGGCAGCCATTCGTAGTAGCCGGCGGCGGGGATGACCGCCCGGCGTTTGGCGAACGGGCCGCGCCACGACGGAGCGGTCGCCACCTTGTCGGACCGGGCGTTGTGCAGCGATGGCATGGTCTTCTGCTTGCTGGTCTTGGGGTCGATGCCCGGTTTCCACCACGCCGGCACCAGACCCCACCGCACGGCGCGCACCTGCCGCTGGGCCCCGGCCCCGTCCGTCCGGCCGCGCTCCAGGACGGCATAGACCTTGTTGGTCGGGGCGATGTTATGGGATGGCGCCAGCTCCATGCCGTCACCGGCGCCGGTGGCCCGGTAATGGTCCTGCAGCTCCTGCAGGCGAGCCACCGATACATACCGACCGCACATAGCGTCCGTCCTTCCCGCGGCGTCACCCCGACGCTACCCGGCCCTGCCGACATGGAATCCACCCGGGCAGTTGACGTTCGGGACAGGCCTTTGACCTGCACTTTTGGTGGCGGGGCCGGATTTGAACCTGCGACCTCCGGTGATGAGCACTACGACGCCCGCGATCAGCCTGTCCCGGATGCGGCTGGGCGTGGACGCGCCGACCGACCTGCTGGTCGGTGCGATCCTCGGCGTGACGGTGCCGCTGCTGGGAATGCGGCTGTTCGCCCCCGAGGAGTCGTTCCCGGTCGTCTACGGCGGCGCGCACGGTGCGCATCTCGACCTCGGAGGCGCACGCGGCGAAGCGATCAGGCGTGGACTGAAGGAGCAGATGGGCATCGAGGTGTCGGGCATCGAGCCGTTCGGGCTGGCTGGTTCCGGTGGGTCCAGTCCGATGCGGCTGCGACGGGCCGGCGAGCCGGGCGGATACCTGTTCGGCAAGCTGTACGCGCGCTCGCACGTGCGCGCGGACCGCTGGTACAAATTCGGCCGGCAGCTGCGGTACGGCCGGCTGGGGATGAGCGGTCGTTCCAGGGCGTCCGCCGCCTGGCCGCCAGCGAACCCGTCGCGGTCGCCCTGGTCATGGCGATGCTCCTGGCGGGCCGGCCTGCCGCGCAGGTTGCGGCACTGCTCGGCGAGACGCTGCAGCGCGCTGGCCCCGCCGTTGAGAACTGGGACACGCGGGCGGCACTGCTGTGGGTGCTGGTCGTGGCCGAGCGTTTCGGCACCGTGGAGGAGTCGCTCAAGCCGTTGCTGGCCCAGGTGCATCGCAGTGGCTCAGCGCGCGGCTTCGTGGCCGCCTACTCCACCCTCGGCCTGCTCAGGCTACGGCTCGGCGCGCTGCCCGAGGCCGAGGCGGCGGCCCGGGTGGCACTGCGCGTCCTGCAGGAAGGTGACATGGCGCCCGGGCTTGGGTTCGCCGCGACCGTCCTTTCTGACATCGCGGTGGACGCCGGCGAACTGGACGAGGCGCAAACGCTGCTGGACCTGCTCCCGCAAGAAGGCTGGCCGGCGGGTGTGGCCACAGTGCTTATCCCGGCCGCCCGCGGACGGCTGCGGCTGGCCCAGGGACGCGCCGCCGACGCGCTGGCCGACTTCCAGGCCTGCGAGGCGCTGTTCGGCGCCGACGCATGGGGCATGCCGATCCGCGACACCGGCTACGTGCACGCCCGCTCGGGCGCCGCGCTCGCACTGCTGCGGCTGGGCCAGCGGCAGCACGCGAGCCAGCTGGCCGACGCCGAACTCGCCGACGTGCGGGTGTTCGGCGCGCCGCGCTCCCTCGGGATCTCGCTGCGCGCCGCCGGGCTGGCCCGCGGCGGAAACGAAGGCCTTGCCCTACTTCGCGAATCGGTGGCCGCGCTTGACGGCTCCCCCGGCGCAAGCTCCAGGCGGGATGACGGGCCAGGGAAAGGCGGCCTGCGCCCAGTTCTTCGCTGACTGGTGGGATGCCTTCCCCGACGCCCGCGTCGACGTCCGCGGCGTGCACATCGCCGGCGATATCGTCACCGAGGAGGGCACCTTCACCGGAACCCACCACGGCACCCTGCACAGCCCGGCCGGCGACATTCCGCCCACCGGCCGCCCGGTCGCGGTGGAGTACATCCACGTACTCCGCTACCGCGACGGCATGCACGTCTCGTTCAACCTGATCTTCGACCGGCTGGCGATGCTCGACCAGCTCGGCCTCCTCCCAGCCGCGGCACCCGCAGGCTGAGCCCCTTGCCGCAGTATGGCGGGCCGGCTCGCCCCGGCCCCGCCACCTGCGCCAGCGGCCCGAGACGAGGACGGCATTACTGCACTAGGCGCGAAGAAACGGTAAGGAATGATCGTCGGCACCGACGGCCACCACAGCGACGGCGGCAGCCCGCTGGCGGGCAGGTTGGTGCGGTGCGCGGCGACCAGGCCGGCCAGCATTCGGGCGTCCGGACGGTGCCGCCTCAACAGACCACCCCCGCGGACACAGTAGCCGCGGGTGACTGCGTATCAGATCTGCCGTGCGCGGCTCTGTACCGGAAGGCGCCCAATCCCGCTGACCCGGGGGCGGCGCCGCCTAGGGGAGGAGTCAGCCATGCGAGTCGTCATCGTGGGCGCCGGTCCGGCCGGCCTGTACAGCGCGATCGCCCTAGCCAGGCGCGGTCACGAGGTGACCGTGATCGACCGGGACGGCGGATCGCGCGATCCGGAGTGGTCCAGTCGTCGCGGGGTGATGCAGTTTCATCACCCGCATTTTTTCCGCGAGCAGGTCCGCCAGGCCCTCGAGGCCGAGATGCCCGAGGTGTGGGCGGCGCTGCTGGAAGCCGGGGCTGTGCCGGTCGCCAACGCCGGCCCGCGGCCCGAGCCGACCGGGTTCCGCTGCCGCCGCGCCACCTTCGAACGCCACCTGCGCAACGCGGCGGAGCGCCAGCGCGGCGTGCGCCTGCGCGTGGGTCACGCCGACCGGGTGCTGCGCGCCCGCGGCCGCGCCACAGGCGTCCAGGTTGGCGGCAGTGACGTGGCATGCGATCTGGTCCTGGATGCTTCCGGCCGCGCCGGACGGCTGACCCGGCAACTGCGCGGACCCGCCGAGGGCGGCGACTGCGGCATCGCCTATGTCTCACGGCAGTACCAGTTGCGCACCGGCGCTGCCGGGGGACCGACGAACGCCCCGCCCGGCCTGATCGCCTGGCATCGCGGCTACCTGGCCGTCGCCTTCCCGCACGAGCACAGAACACTGTCGGTCCTCATCGCCCGGCGCAGCAGCGACCACCGCTTCGAGCGGTTGCGGCATCCGGCTGTGTTCGATGTCGCGGCTGCGGCGATCCCCGCGCTGGCGGCCTGGACCGATCCGTCGGTCGCGACGCCGATCGGCCCGGTGCTGCCTGGCGGACGTCTCTACAACAGCTACCGCGGTCAGGCCGACCAGGCCGGGCGGATCATCCCCGGCCTGATCTCACTCGGCAACGCGGTCTGCACCACCAACCCGGCGGCCGGCCGCGGCGTTACCACCTCGCTCCTACAAGCCAGGCAGCTGCTCACGCTGCTCAGCGAGCATGGCCGCGATCACGCCAGCTGCACGCTGGCCTTCGACACCTGGTGCGAACTCGCCATCAAGCCGTGGTTCACCGACCACGTGCGCTGGGACACCGACCTCACCCGCCGCTGGGCTGGCGGCGACATCGACCTGACCAGGCCGCTGCCCTCGGACCTCATCGTCGCCGCGGCCGAGGCGGAACCCGCGCTGGCTTCCGCCGTCGGCCCCTACCTGGGCATGCGCGTCCTGCCGGGCAGCCTGCAAGCGGTCGAACCCATGGCCCGGGCGGTCTACGCCACCGGCTGGCGCCCACCGGTACCGCCCGGACCGGACCTCGACGAACTCGCCGATCTCATCATGGCAGCCGACACCGCGGCCGCGCCGCCCGCAGTTGCGCCGGCCTGACCCGCCGCGCCGGATGTAACCCTGCGGGCATCGCCGGGGACGGTGAGCTCCGACCGGGGATCCGCACCAGGGACTTCGACAGATGCGAGCGCCCCTCGGAGGGAGGGACGCTGCCCTGGTGACCCATCCTGAAACGGAGCCCTATGACCAAGCACACGCTGGAGCCCGGCCGCGCGGGAGGATCGCCGAGGCCACCTCCAAGCCCCGTTCCGGCACGAGCCGCGCCGATCGCCAAGCCCGGCGTCGAGGAAACGTGGATCACCGTCCCGGCGAAGCAATGACCAGCGCCCCGGCCGCCCAGGGATGTGTGACTAGCCAGCAGCCATCTCTCCAGGAAGGGGGCAATGACCATGGAGAATGCCCTGAATGCAGGCACCGTCGAGAGCAGCGGTCAGATCGTGGTTGCCGGCGCGGGCTATGCCGGGCTGCACGTCGCCTTGCGGCTGACGGCCAAGCTGCGCAACCGCCCCGCTGAGGAGCTGACCCTGGTCGACCGGCACGACTACCACCAGGTGATCACCGAGCTGCCCCGCGTCGCCGGCGGCACCCGCGCCGCCGACGCGGTGCGCATCCCGCTCCAGGACATGCTGGCCACGCGGGTCCGCTTCGTCCAGACCGAGATCAATGGCTTCGACCTGGCCGGCCGACGGCTCCTCACCGGGGCCGGCCCGATCGGCTGGACGCGGCTGGTGCTGGCGCTCGGCAGCAGGCCAACGACTTCGCCATTCCTGGCCTGGCCCAGCGCACGCTGTCGCTGTACTCGGCTGGCGACGCCGAGCAGGTGTGGGCGGCGGTCGGCAAGGCGCTCACGGCTGCCGCGGCCGCCGCCGACCCCGAGCGGCAGCGCCGCCTGGCGACCGTGGTGGTCGGCGGCGGCGGCGCCACCGGAGTCGAGCTGGCCGGGGAACTGGCCGAGATGCTGCCCGAGGTGGCCAGCAGTCACGGCCTGGCGCCTGACCGGCCCGCCGTGCAGCTTCTCGAGGCGGGCCCCACCATCTTGGCCGGCTCCTCACCACAGCTGATCGACAAGGCCACCAGAATCCTTGCTGACCTGGGGGTCCAGGTCAGCACCAATGCGGCGATCGCCGCCGCGACCGAGGAGGGCTTCCGGCTCAAGGACGGCCACCTGGTGGAAGGCGGCGTATTCGTCTGGGCGGGTGGGTTGAAAGCACCCGAGCTTGTGGCCCATTCGGGATTGCCGACCGGCTACAACGGCCGCGTCAAGGTCGACCAGTACCTGCGCGTGCTGGACCGCCCGGACATCTACGTCGCCGGCGACCTCGCTTCGGTGGTGGACCCGCGCACCGGGCACGTGCTGCCCCCGCTGGCACAGGTAGCGCTGGAGGAGGGCGAGACGGTGGCCCGCAACCTGGACGCGGAGCTAGGGGGCAGGCCGCTGGAGGCGTTCACCTTCCACGACACCGGGTTCGTCGTCTCGGTCGGGAACCGCCGCGGGGTCGCCGACATCGCCGGTATCACCACCGGCGGCCGGCTGGCCCACCTGCTCAAAGATGCCATTGAGTGGGAGTACCGCCAGTCCGTCCGGCACCTGCGCGGCTGGGACCCGATAACACGGTAACCGTTGCCTATCCTGCTGCCGGCCACAGTGGAGCAGATGCCGCCGCTGGCCCCTGATCGACAAGCCGCCGTCAGGATGGCCGACCACAACGGCAGCGCATTAAGGTGGTCGTGAACAGTGAGTTCAGTGCTGGGGCCAGCCTCATCAGGGGTGCACGGCAGCGGACAGCGCAGCGTATGCGCGGACCAGCGCGCCGCGCACGAGAGGAAGCAGCGGGCTGTCGAGCAGGCAGCCCTCCCTGACCCACTGATCGGACAGGCGCATCGCGCCAACCCGGTCCACCGCCGCCGACCGGACCACGGCCTCAGGCTCACCGAAGAGATAGCAGTAAAGGCGAACCACCGACTCCACCAGCTCATCATCGGAGGCTCCTGGTGCTGTCGAGTACTGGACCTGCCGGTGCACCCTCCACCAGTCGACCTCCAAATCCGCGGCCTTAGCCGGGCTGGCCGGCTTGCCGTGGCTTAGCCTGACCAGGGCGAAAAATTGCCGCATGCGGTCCCGTGCGCCGTCGGGGTCGTTGTCTGGGAGGGGCGCCCATAGCTGGATGGCGCGCAGCGCTAGCCAGGCGGCGTGCAGGGTCCGCCACCAGTTCATGCCGAGACTCATCCTGATCAGCCCGACGAAAGCCATGAGCGCCTGATGCCAGTCATGCCGGTAGTAGCCGATCCAAGCCCGGTATTCAAGGTCGGCGACGCGGGCCGGGTCGAACGACCGGAGCCGGCTGGGCGGCCCGGCCGACCGGCCGACGTGACGAGCGTCCTGTCCGCCGGCACCCAAGAGGTCGGCCGGATCCTGGCGCGCCAGGCCGTCCTGGCGGTCATGCCGCCCGTGCCATCCGGCCAGCCGTGCCGCCGTTGTATTCATGCGAGCGGTAACCGCCTGGATGCCCATAGCCCCTCATCGCTATATACCCGCCTCGGCTGCTCCCAGGTGGGTATGTCTGCCGGAGCTACGGCTCAGCGGCAGCACTTCAGGTTGTCCGTATATATCACGGCAGCGTAACCAGGGAGCTGCTCCGGCTGTAATCCGTTGCAGACCTGACTGCTCCGTCAGCTGGCCCCGTACCGTGTCGCTCGCGTCGCCCGGATCTGGCGGTTCCGCCTGAAGGGGCTGGTCCAGACTCCCATAGAGCAGCGATACTTACGTCGTGAACTCGTCTGAGCGACGGCGCTTGGCGGAGGTCCGGCCGGTCCCGCGCTCAGAGGCGTGGGCCCAGGCCGTCGCCGAGCGTGCGGTTGAGCTTGTGGTTTCCGCGGTGGATGTGAATGCGGTGCTGGACCAGGTTGACCTGGACGCCGTACTGGATCAGGTCGACGTCAACCGGGTGCTGGACCGGGTCGACATGGACCGCCTGCTCGAGCGGATTGACCTGAATGACATCGTCAAGCGCATCGACGTCGAGGCACTGGTCAAGCAGACCGACCTCGGCGCCGTTATCGCCGCGTCCTCCAGCGGCATCGCGGGCGATGTGCTCGACGTGGTCCGCAGCCAGACCGTCGGGCTCGATGAGTTCATTGCCCGCTGGATAGGGCGGCTTCGCCGCCGCCCGTACGCCGGCCCGCCCGGCCCGCCTGACCGGCTGCGGTCCGGGGCGGGGTCATGACCGTGCGTGCGGGCGATGCCCCGCCCTCCGGGCCGCCGGTCATCACCGCGGAGAGCCTGCAGGGGAAGTACGCGGGCTTCGCATCGCGTTTTACCGCCTTCGCCGCGGACGTGGGGATCAGTCTCGGCGTGTTCCTGCTCGCCCTGGCCGCCATCTCCTTCGCGGCGCTGGTGTTGACCGGCAAGAACATCGGCTGGCACAGGGACGACATCTGGGTGATCATCGCCTATGCAGTCTGGGCGTTCATCTACTTCGCCCACTCCTGGGCCGCGAACGGCAGGACCGCCGGCATGGCGCTGTTCGGCGTGCGAGTCGTGAGAGACGACGGCACCGACGCCAGCGGGCGCCGGGCGATCGTGCGCACGCTGGCGCTCCCGTTGAGCTTCCTGTTCCTGGGACTGGGGTTCGCCGGCATCCTGCTGGGGAACCGGCGCCGGGCGCTGCACGACGTCATCGCCGGGACGGCGGTCATCTACTCGTGGGACGCACGGGCGGCGCGGCTGCGGTTCCTGTCCAGGAAATGATCACACAGCCGCGTCCGGCCCGTGCCGATTCTTCATCCGGCCTGGCCAGGCGGCTGGCCAGGCGGCTGGCCAGGCGGCTGGTCGGGCACCGCGTCGGCATCTTCGACGGGGATCCGGGTGCCTTCTGGCTTGATCACGCGGACCGGGACGTTGACCTCGAGGACTCCCTTGTCGTACCGGGCGGCGACGTCCGCGGGATCGACCCTGGCGGGCAGCCTGACCGCACGCGCGAGCGATCCGTAGCGGAACTCCGAGCGGTGCGGCCCGGTGTCCTGCTGGCGGCGCTCGGCGCGGATGGTCAGGATCCGGCCGTCGACGGTGACCTCGATGTCGTTCTCCGGGTCCAGGCCGGGCAGTTCGGCCCGGATCACATAACGGTCGTCCCGGATCGATTCCTCGAGCCGGAACACCTGGCCCGCCAGGAACGGCGGCGGCCCCGTCCACGGGGATTCCAGCCAGTCGGCCAGGTCCGGGAAGATCGCGCGGAACCTTGCGGGCGCCTGAGGGCGCGGCAGCTTAGCCATGATGTCCCTCCACTGCACGTACGACGATGTTATCGGTTCTGGCCTCAGCCGGCCACACAAACTGAGCCGGCTGTGCGATCTTTTCCCGCGGCTGCGCTCTGGCCGGCGGCATGGAGCTTGCCTGCTCCGCTGGCCTAGCCGGCGGCATGGAGCTTGCCTGCTCCGCTGGCCTAGCCGGCGGCATGGAGCTTGCCTGCTCCGCTGGCCTAGCCGGCGGCGTGGATCTGGCATCCGCGCTGGCGGTAGCTGGCGGCGCGGATCCAGCCGGGGGGGCTGACTGGGCACACGCTGGCTGGGGCGGCGGCACGGGCCTGGCCGGGTCCGCGTATCCGGGCATCCATTGCAGTACTTCGGCGCGGAAGGGCGCTTCGCATTCGAGCTGGCAGAGCACGCCCAGGCCAGATGCCAACACCCGATGGATGAGTACGTAAGAGGGCGGCAGGTTGAGCCGCCGCAGCACGCTGGATGCGCGCAAGGCCGATGCCTGCATCGTCTCGGTACGCAGCCATTCGCGGCTGAACCTGAACGACTCCACCCTGGACGGCTCGGCCAGTGGTGCCAGGAAGGCGCGCAGCGCTGTCAGGTCAACGCTGACGCCGTCCCGGAGATAGCCGTGCGACCGGAGTTCGTCCTCAAGCTCTGCGATGTCGCCGCCTTCGTGCATGAGCCGCAGCACCCTGCCGAAGATGGGCGGGAAGCCGCCTGGCAGCCGGTCGACAGCGCCGAAGTCGAGCACACCGAGCCGCCCGTCGGCCAGCAGGCGGAAGTTACCCGGGTGCGGATCTGCATGCAGGAGCCCGACCCGCGCAGGACCCGAGAACAGGAAACGGATCATCAGGATGCCCGCCCGGTCCCGCTGAGCGGCCGTGCCGCCGGCGATGATGCTGGCGAGCGGGACGCCGTCGAGCCATTCGCTGACCAGCACGTGGTCACTGACGCAGACCACACGTGGGACGCAGACATCCGGGTCGCCGGCGTAGGCAGCGGCGAAAGCCTCTTGGGCGGCAGCTTCCCGCCGGTAATCGAGTTCCTCAGCCACCCTGTCCCGCAGTTCGGCGAGCACTGGCTTGACGTCCAGGCCAGGCATGAGCCCCCCGAAAAGCCAGGCGAAGCGACTCAGCTGGCTGAAATCGCTCATCAGCGCCCTGCCCGCGCCCGGATACTGGACCTTGACGGCCACCTGGCGCCCGTCATGCCAGACGGCCCGGTGCACCTGGCCGATGGAGGCAGCGGCCGCCGGCTCGTCGTGGAACTCGGCGAAGCTGGCCCGCCACTGCTCACCCATGTCGCCCACAAGCACCTTGTGGATAGTCGTGACAGGCAACGGCGGGGCGGATTCCTGCAGCCTGGTCAGGGTAGCCCGGTACGGTTCTGCGATCTCCGGGGGCAGCGCGGCCTCGAATATCGACAGCGCCTGCCCGAGCTTCATCGCGCCGCCCTTGAGCTCGCCAAGGACCCGGAAGACCTGAGCTGCTGTCCGCCGCTGAATTTCCTGGTTCACCAGCTCAGCTGGCCGACCGCCGAGGCGCTTGCCGGTTCCCAGCGCGGTCCGGCCTGCGTACCCGACCGGCAACCGAGCCAGTCTGGCCGAACGGGTGACAGTGTGGCGGGGCAGATCGCTCATGGTCCCATTCTCCGCTATGCCAGGCCTAATGCACCGCAGTGATCGAATGCACCGCAGTAACCGCCAGTCACACCGGGTCCTTGGACTGGCGCGGACTGGCGCGCCGCTAGCAGAGCTTAGGCGCCCTACCCGCCGCCAGCCGAGCGCCGCCGCGGCGGCGAAAGGCAACGGTCCGCCGTCGTTGAGACCTTGGGCGGGTCCGAACAGACCGTCACCCTCGCCCGCCGCAGCCCGAATGCGCGTTTCGTGTCCGTGGACGTCTCGACCGACTCCGTCCGCCTCGCCCGGCGGCGGGTCGCCGCTGCCGGGCTGACGAACGTCGGTCTCGCCCAGGCCGACCTTTTCGCCATGCCGTTCCGGCCCGCGTCGTTCGATCACGCCTTCATCTGCTTCGTCCTCGAGCACCTGTCCCGACCGCGTGAGGCATTGGAGATCGTCCGGGGACTGCTCAGGCCGGGCGGCACCGTCACCGTCGTCGAGGGCGACCACGGCTCGGCCTTCTTCCATCCCGACAGCGAGGCCGCCCGCGCGGTGGTTGCTTGCCAGGTCGAGTTGCAGCGCCGGGCCGGCGGCGACGCCCTGATTGGCCGGCGGCTCTGTAGACCGATCACCATCGCCGTGCTCGCGGGATACGGTCCGAAGTCACGTCTCAGCCCGTCCCGCCGCGTGATCGGGGGGACGCACACCCGGCGCTGGCACCTCGGCGCCGCCAAGCCGGCCCAGCGACACGAGGCCTAACACGCTCGCTAACACCACTGGCCGTTCGGTTGCTGCTCAAGCCCCGCCTCGGCGTCGATCAAGGCAGCGACGGCCGGATCGCGGCGCAGCTTCTCCAGGCCGCGGCGGCGGGTCGGCCCGATGCTCCCGACCGGGATGCCCAGCTCGGCACTGATCTTGGCGTACGGCACCGGAGGGGCTCTGGATTAGCATGGCGATCAGCCGCTGGCACCTGGGGGCAGGCGCATGAACGCCTCGCGGAGCGCTGCGTTGCGCTCCGCCAAAAGCAGCTCATGGTCCGTCGTCCCCAGCCCGTTCATCCGGGACCGTCTCGGCATCCACCGCGAAGCTGGCACTGTCCGGTGCCCGCTCGGTGCCCAGCATCCGACCGCATTCCCGCCGGGTGGTGGTGGCCAGCCAGCCAGGAAGCGCGGCCGGATCGCGGATTTTGTCAAGCTGCTCCAGCAGCCGCAGCCAGACGCTCTGGCCGACGTCGTCGGCGTCGGTGCCGCCCAGCCCGAACCGGCGGCAGATGGACCAGAGCAGCGGGGCGTACCGCTCGACCAGTGCGTCCCACGCCCGCTGGTCGCCATCCCTCGCGCGGGTCACAAGGTCAACGACCACAGGGTCATCACGCATCGGGTGGGCGTCCTTTCGCGCCGGATACGTGGGGCCGCGGTTGGTGGGCCGGCGCGCTGTTGCTGCCTCCGGGAATGTGCCGTCGCAGCAGGTGGCGTGCACTGGCTGGCCGCAGCATCAGGCTCCGCACAGGTCAGGCGGGGGGCGCCGGGCGCGACAGCCTCGCAGGCCAGGGCGTTGCGCGCGCTGTCCTCAGGAAGGACGGCAAGGTTGAGCATGAGCACCTCCACAGCGGACCAGGAAACCCCCACTGTGGCGGCGCTGGCCCGGCAGGTATTAGTGGGCAGGGCACAAGCCGCGTAGTGGCCAGGTCATGAAATTCGCCGCGCCGCCGTCCCCGATGATCGCGCCGCCGGCTACGGCTGCGGTGCCGGGCCGGCGGCAAGCAGCCGCACCGCGATCAGCAGCTCCATAACGTCGGAGAGCCGCCGCAGGTCACAGCCGGTCCGCTCGGCAATTCGCTCCAGCCGGTAGTAGGCCGTGTTGACGTGCAGGTGCAGCCGGGCCGCCGCGGTCCTGGCGTTGAGGTCACAGGCCGCGTACTCCACCAGCGTGGCGATCAGGGTGCCTCCCGCGGCGGCGTCGTCGGCGACGAATTGCCGCACCTCCGGCCGGATCAGGCGGCGCGCGGTCTCGTCCTCGCGCAGCACCAGGTACTCAAAGCTGGTCAGCATCGGCAGCGCCAGTACGCCCGCGGCTCCGCCGAGGCCCTCCCGGGCCGCCCGCGCCTGGTATATGCCTCCGGGACTTCAAGCAGCCCGGCATGCACGGTGCTGACCCCGACCGCCAGCCGGACCTGCCGCCGCTGGAGATCGTCGCAGGCGCGCCGCAGGTTCGCCACGGCCGCCTCCGTCCCGCCCCGCGGCAGCGGCGCGATCCCGACGATCTCATCCTGCCGGACGACCGCCAGCCCGTGTCCCCCGCCACCCCGGAACTGCCTCACCGCCACAGCGGCGTCCCGCAGGGCCCGGTCGTCGGGCTGCTTCCCCACCAGGGTCGCCGCGGCGACCAGCAGCCGCGTGTCCGGGCCGAGCCCGGACACGCGCAGCAGGCCCCGCTTCGGCCCGGCGACGGCGGCGTGGCGGGCCAGCAGGTCTTCAAGGAGGTCCCGGCTTACCCGGTCACCGTCGGCCAGTGCGTGCTGCTGGGCTTCCACGTAGGCCTTGGCGGCAACTGTGCTGCCCACCTCAAAAACCTGCATGAGCTGCGCCACGGCGGACAGCGCGACCTCGCGGGCCGCGGTATCGTCGCCGGCGGCATCGCGGACCCCCTCCCACAGCGTGAGCTGCGAGATCCGGAACGCCTTCAGAAAATCCGCAAGCGAGATCCCCTGCGCCACCCGCCGGGCCGCCTGCTCGCGGGTGACCGTGAAATCCGCCGGCTGCGCCGCACAGCCCGCCGGCCAGCCACATCAGGAAGGCCCGGAACACCGCCCGGACATGCCCGGCGACCTGATCCCGCAGCTGGTCATCCTGACAGGCCCGGTAGGCCGGCGCCTGCTCCCAGATCGCCTCGACCGCCGCCGCGACCATACCGTCCAGGGATGCTTCGAGTTCGGCGGCGATCCGCCCCACGGCCGGATGGGAAACGCTCAGCGGCTTTCTTAACCTCCGCCCCATGGCCTCTCCCTGCCCCATGGCCCCTCTCCCGCCCACCGCGACTACCAGCAGCACACAAACACGACTCAGCAGCAGGCCCGATAGTTGCCCAGGCCACGCGCACCCGGCTGGGCTTGCGCTACAAGCATGCCCGGTCTCCCTCGGCTCCTCTCCTTGGGCGGGGGGTAATTTCAACGGCTCTGGCGCACTTTTGGCCCGAGTTCCCCGCGGCCGCCACGTCGGCCTGGGACCGCGATCAAGGCCCACGCCTGGTCCCGGCCGCCGAAGCTGCTCGCGGAGGGGTCCATTCCCGATCAGCATCAGCTCTCGGGGTTGAGACGAAGCGGGCCGCCGACGTCAGCTAGCGGATGCGCTACCCGCTTGATGTTGACCAGGTGGGTGTAAGTCACGTTGTCGGTCGTCGAGGTGCGGCCGTAGGTCCCGCAGCCAAGCGTGAGGGACGGTGTGAGTCGCTTTCCCAGGCAGATGCAGCCTTGCGCTCCGGGACCGTTGACCAGCACTCGGCTCACTGGCATCTGCCGCGCAAAGGACACCTGCAACCCGTCCGCTGCGCGTGTGGATGATCGCCGTATGGCCGCGGCAGCCGTTGCTGAGGATCTCCAGGCAAAGCCGGATGCCGTCGTCTTCACCGT
>CAVZKY010000006.1:0-10303 GCA_963775825.1 uncultured Actinomycetes bacterium | reverse complement strand
ACCGGAGCGGCCTCAGCCGGACGGGCCTCAGCCGCCTGGCGCGGCCTGACCAGCCCCGTGGGCGTGCCTAGCTGGCAGTTTCCCGTAGCTGAATTAGGGGCCGGCGGGTGACCGTGGACCAGTCGGCGGCCATGTCGATCACGGTCCAGTTGTGCTTCGCGGCGGCGGCCTGAATCTGCTCGGTCCGGCCCCCAGGATGGGGTCCCGGTCGTAGGCGTACTCACGGAACGCCGTCGGTGTGGTGCACGACCAATTCCAAGGTCCGGTGCGGGCTGGCGGCGGCCCACTGAAGCATAGCCAGGTCGCCGTCGGTGTTCCCGGCGGCCGAGGATCGGCCATGCCCCCGACATGCCGATGGATCGAGATGGGTTTCTGCGGCCCGTCATTGACGATCTGGATGGTGGCGGTCTTGACGAGCTCGGGGCCGTCAGCACCATTACGGAATTCGGTTTCTCCTACGCTGCCGATCACCCGGTGTGGTGGCAGGCCATAGACCTCAGTTGCCCAGGCCCGCATGAAGTCGGTGCCGCCGCCGGAAAAGATCCAGCAGGAGAAGCCGTTGCGGCTCAGCAGGCCGAGCAGCTCCAGCATGGGCTGGTAAACCATCGCAGGGTATGGCCGGTCGAAGCGCGGATGCCGGGCGGAGGCCAGCCAGCCCCGGCAAAACGCTGCGAACTCGTCCGTGGTGATCCCGGCATGGGTCAGCTTCATCAGGTCGATCAGCGCCGCCATCCCGCCCGCATGCAGCTTTTCGAGGCTGGTGGGATGTCCCAGCTCAGCCGCCCGGTCCAGGGCGAAGATCAGCTGAGCATAAACCGGCTGCTCGGTCCAGAGCGTGCCGTCATTATCAAACACGGCGACGCGCTCAGGCTCCTCGACGTAATCGGCTGAGTCACGACTGGTTACGGCATCGACGAACTGCAGGATCGACTGCTTCGTGGGTGTCTCCCGCCAGCTCGGCAGCTGGTCACCGCTCATCCCGTACACCTCGCGTACTCGAAGGTTGACCTAACCCGTTGCCGTGACTCGTCGGCCGGGTCTTGAACGTAGGTCCTTTGCCCGCCAGCTGGATCACCCGGCCTGGGTGGTACGTCGCCTGCCGACGGCATCATGTGTCACCGGCCACGACAGGCGGCGGTTCCGGTGACCGTGTTTCGCTCTCAGCCACTCGCCTATACGTTCCGGACCCATCCACGGAGGGTGATGTGGCCTGGTTGGGTTGGCCCAAGAGTGAGCACAAGCGGCAGCGAGCCGCGACTGCGACCTGGGAGGTCACCATGGCGCCCGGAACTATCAGACCGGACAGCGGGGCGGGCGGCCGCCGCGCGGAAGGCCGCGGCTTGGGGCTGATCGTCTTCGCGTCGATCCTGCTGTTCGTGGACGGCTTCTTCAACATGATCTACGGCATCGCCGCGATCCACCAGTCACATGTATTCATCGCCAACGCCCACTACGTGTTCGGCAACCTGCGGGCCTGGGGCTGGATCACCCTTATCATCGCCATCCTGCAACTTGGCGCCGGGGCCGGGGTGATGGCCGGCAGCAGCCGGCCCGCTGGTTCGCCGTCGCCGTGGTCGGGCTCAGCGCCATCGACATGATGTTCTTTGTCCCCGCCTACCCCTTCTGGGCGCTGACCATCATCGCCATCGACGTGATCGCGCTGTACGGGCTGTGCGCCTACGGCAGCCGCGAAAACCTGGCCGGCGCATAGCCGGGATGCCCACGCGGCGGCGGCTCGCTTCCGCCAGGCGAAAACGGAAGATGATCACGGCGAGCGCATCTTTGTGTGTATTCCACTGCGGCCGGAACCACCTCACGAGGGTGAGGACAATCTGGGCTGAGGACTGTGTGGTTGGGCCTGTCTGGCATGGTGACAGCCCGGGCGCGCGACAGCGGCCCAGCAACCCGCGACCGCAGCCGGTCGCCAGCGGCAGGCCGAGGCGCTCGCGCGATGTGCAGCCAGGGCAGGGTTCGGCGATCTGCGCGAATTTGGCTGCCCCGGAGGACCTGTGTCCCTAAGCGTCGACGGCGGAGACGGCCGCGAGGATGGCCTGGATCGCAACCTCAGGATGGGACACCATTGACACGTGCGATCCCGCGACCTCGGTGATCGTCGAGCCCGCCCGCTCCGCCATCCTGCGCTGCGTGGCCGGGGGGATAACGCGGTCCCGGTTCGACCACGGCCCAGCTCGGTATGCTCTTCCAGGCCGCCGTCTCCGTCCCCGCTGTGTTCGCGCCGAGCGTGATCGGACGCTGGCTCGCGACGATCAGCCACCGGTCGGGCTCGGGAAGGTCCTGCGCGAAGGCATCGTGGACAGTCGATGGCTTGAGGAACGCCTCGGCGTCTCCTTCGGGAGCTCCGGGATAGCCGACGATGTCCAGCACCGCCGTCGGGTCCGGAACATCTAGTGCGGAGCCCGAGCCACCGAGAATCTGGAAGACATTCTCGCCCACCTCAGGAATGAACACGTCGACGTAAACGAGGGCCCTGACGTCGCCGCCGGCTGTCCCGGCATTGGTAATCACCACGCCCCCGTATGAATGACCGACCAGAACGACAGGACCGGTCGTGCGCTGCTTGAGGAACGACGCGACATACTCGGCATCTCCCGCCACTCCGTGGAGCAGGTTAGGCGGCGTGAGAACAGTGAAGCCCTGGCTCTGGAGCTCGGTCGAGACGGCGTTCCAGCTCGCTCCATCTGCCCATGCTCCGTGGACCAGGACGATGGTCGGCTTCGGCATATCGCTCCCCCTTCTCAGGTCTGGCAGAGGCCCTTACCTCACAAAAAGCATATAGTCGGGGCCTCGCCCGTCTTTGGGCACGGCCCTGAACTGGGCTCTGCGGCGTGCAGGCATGCTGCCCGGCGCCCAAGGCGCGTCGCCCGGCGGCGGCGCCCGTCGTCCGTGAGTTCGGGGCCAGGCGCGGCCGCTGCTCGATTCCGGAGCGGGAGATCGCCGACGCTCTCGGGAGGCTCCCCCACCGCGAGCTGAAGACGGTAGCCAGGCCGGGCCATCAAACATGGCCCCTGCTGCCGAAGGTAGGGGGAGCCAAGGGGACCTCGAACCCCTGACCCCCGGACCGGAAATCCGCTCAAGGTGTCCTGTACCGTCCACGGCCTAAGCTGACCGCCTCCGTTGACCTCCGAAATCCGCCGAGATCCGGGCTCGTTGGTGTCAATCGTGGGTGTCAGCCGCTCGGCGGCCGGTCCCCTTCAGAGCGGCCTGGGCCATTAAATCTAATGGCGGAACGCCAGGATTAACAGTCCGATCACGGCGGCGAGGACGGACAGCATCATGAGGATTTGGCTGGTGACCTGGGCGCGCTCGGAGCGGGACCCTGCCGCGCCCGCGGTCGAGCCCTCCCCGCGGTCGATGCGTTCCTTTAGCTCGGTGATCCGCGCATCCGTAGCCTTCTCCATCGTCTGGATGATCGTGCCGATCTGGTCGATTTGCTTCGTGAAGCTGGCTTCGGCTTTCGCGGTGGCGGCGGAGTTGGCGTCGTTCTGCTGGGCGATGAGTTCCTTCTGGGCGCTCAGCGCCGAGCCGAGGGCCTGCGGGGCGGTCTCGGCTACCTGATCGGCGCGGACGTCCCGCTCGGTGAACTGGAGCCCGATCGACCGGTCCATCCCGTCGAGCCGCGTCTCCAGCAGCTCGCGGAGCTGCGCGACCTGGGTCGCCGTTTCCTCGCGTAGCCGTCCACGGATCTGCTCCATTTCCTTACGGACACCGGCTACATGCGCGCTGGCCAGCTCGGTGGCCCGGTCTATCCCGTCGAGCCGGGTTTCGAGGATCTCCCGTAGCGTGGCCACCTCGCGGCGTAGCTGCTCAGTGGTGAGCTTCGTGGGGTCGGGAATCGGTCGCCACTCGCCTGGCGGCCCAGTACCCCAGTGCGGTTCTTCCGCGTTCGCCGTCACCGAAGGATCGCCCCCTTTTCCTGCGACTGGCGCTGCCGATGGGTCAGCAGCGCCCCCCAACTGTGTCCGCCAGCCACCGATGAGGAAGAAATGACCGGGGCGACCGCAATCTCCCCGCATCGTCTGCCCGGCCCGCCCAGGTCCATCTGGTGCAGCGTGCCCAGGTGCGTGGCGCATGAAGGTCTGTAATTAGCCTGCGGCCGGGTGTCCGCCATCTGTTCCGGCTCGCTCGGGTCTTCGGGTTACCGTCTCTCCCAGCCATTTCAACTGATTGTACGACAATAATACTCTATGCAACCGGCAAGGAGGTAGGGCCTCAATAGCGACGACCGGCCGACGAGATGGTCCGCAGCCTTGCGTGGATGATGACCTTGCGTTTCATCACCCTCGACGCGCTGCGCGAATACGTGCGCCAGCTCGAGGACCAGGCCGACGAGGCGCCCGATGTCCCGCCCGCAACGTCGTGTCAACGGAGATGGCGGCGCGGCCGCGAGGACGGCGCCGCCGTTGACGACGCCGAAGTTCGTCCGCCTCACCCTGAGCCGCGGGCGAGCCACTCAGTATTCGCAGGCGCTGGTGATCGCACATCCGCAGCCGGGCCAGAACCCCGGTAATTCCTATCCCGGCTCGGTGCCTTCCGGTGCTGCATCGGTGACCTCGTTGGGCAGCTTGACGACGGTCACCGGGCACGGCGCGCCCATTATGCAGCGCAGGCTCACGGCGCCGACGAGCAGGCCCCGGAGCGTGGACCGGCCGTGTGTCCCGACCACCAGGAGGTCGGCACCCTTCGCCGCCGTGATGAGCGACTCGGCGGGGTCGCCCTCGGCCACCACCGTGCTGAGCGGCACCTTCGGGGAGGGCGCGACCGCGCTCACCTTTTCGATGAGGAATGCCATCATGCCGAAGCCCAGGATCTGGATGGGGCGGCGCCCGGTCTTGTCGAGCAGCAGGATCGCGACGATGTAGCCGGGCAGGGCGAACACCACGAAGATAAGCAGCTGGACGATCACATTGTGGAGCTCCGAGGCATGCGGGTTCAGCAGCGTGAGGATCGCGGGCGTGGAGATGGTGTTGCCGTAGTAGCAGAAGTCGAGCAGGAGCCAGGCACCCGCCGCACCGATAAGCCAGATCATCATCCGGCGGCTCCGGGCCAGGGTCCTGAAGCTCCTCCAGCGCGGTCTGCGGAACCGCGCCGTGGACTCCCCGACGGCGCCGGGGCCGTCGAGGTCCCGGAAGCGCTGGCGATGGCGGCGGCGGCCTCTTCGTGGGCCCCGCCCGCCATCGCGAACCGGGGCGTCTCGTGGATCTGGCGCCGCAGGTAGAAGACCGCCAGGCGGGGATGGCCCCGAACCCGAGCAAGAGCCGCCAGACCAGGTTGTCCGACATGCCCGAGGCGAGCAGGATCGCGGCGATCACCGGCCCGACGATCAGGCCGTCGGGGCCCGATCGGCGAACACCAGCCCGACCATCCGCCCCCGGGTCGACTTGCTCGAGTACTCGCTCATGATTGTCGCGGAGACCGGGTAGTCGCCGCCGATGCCGATGCCCAGGACAACCCGGGAGACGAGCAGGAAGGTGAAGTTCGGCGAAAACGCGGACGCGATGGCCCCGATCGCCAGGATCAGGACCTCATAGCCGTAGATACGCTTGCGCCCGACGATGTTGGCGATGCGCCCGAAGATGAGCGTGGTCACGATTTTCCTGCCGTTGACGTTCGTCACCGGTTTCTTCGGCCAGAACTTCGCGTGGCTGGTCGGCCACATCAACAGCCTCGCCGCGTTCCTCATCTATGGTCTCGGTGGTCTGGCCCTGCCGATGGTGTTGCTGTTCTGGTGGCTGCGGCACCGCAAGCCACAGAAAGACCCCGAAGGCATGCCGGTCTTCACCCGTCCAGCTGATGGTGCCTGATCCGCTCGGAGGTTCGCCGCGCGCGTTCCGGGCCTGGCCTCCGGCCTGGCCCTCGCCCTTACGGCGGGCCACTCTGGCGTTCATATTTCCCGCGATTGGCCGCGCCCGTTCCACGCGGTTCACGTCCAGGCCGTCAGACTCGGCGCGCCGAAGGTGCACCCTTTCGGCGCTTAAAGGTCACGCTGGGCACAGGATCCCGCCTTGGCCTTGCTTGGCGGAGGCCGATGAGTCGCGCCGCGGGTACTTTGCTGCTGTAAGCGCCTTTCAAGCTCAGCCCGCTGGGCGCGTTTTGCACCTTGGTTAATGGCCACCTCATTTCTCTTCATTCCCTTTTATGCCGCGCCAGCAGTAGACTATTCTTTGATGGACGTCACCGGCTTGATCCGCTGCCCTTACCTTTATCTCGACACTTTCAAGAACAGCTATAACCCTTTCGCTAAACCAGGCTATTCGAATGTTATCGTCAATAGTTCCAGACATAGGGACCTTCTGTTCGAACAGATTAAGAGCAAAATCTTCGCCTTGGCGCAGTCCTAGGTCTTCTAGTTGTTGCTCGGCCTCGTCACGGGGAACCCAGCCCTCATTGGCGCCAAAGCTCTTACCTTCCGGTATCACTCGGTATTGAAGATACTTAAAGTATGATGTTGCTGGCGAACCGTTACTCAAACGAATAGTCCAGTGATCGTCTGCTTTTCCCTCCCAATTGCCACCCCAACTTATCGCGGGTCTTACGCTCACAGCATACTGGGCGCGGGCAAGGATAAGGCCACCAGTAATAGTGGCAGCCGTAGTTGCAGACTGAATGTCCAACAACTGGAGCTTCCACGGCCACGAGGATTGCGTCGAAACCGAAAGATTTTGCCTGACTATAGCCCATACGAACAGTACAATGTCAGGAAGAAGAGGGCAATCGGCACAAAGTAATAAAGCCAATTCCGATGACTTCTTTCTCGCTGATCCTTGGTCTTGTGTATAGCCACGTTGTAACTGGATAGGCTTGCTGGAGTTTGTAATTCCGGGTGTGCACCCGGTAGCGGTTTGCGGGCAGGGTCCCGATCAGGCCGTCGGGGATCCAGGGGTCGCCTTGGGCGGCGCGGGTGAGGGCGTCGAGGGCGCCGATGCCGTGGCGGCCGTGGGTGGCGACGTAAGAGCGGATGGCGCAGAAGACCTCTGCGCCGGCCATGGAGCGCATGCAGCCGGAGACCTTGATGTGGAGCTTGCTCATCCTGATGTCCTGCTCGGCCCGGTTGTTGTCGAACGGGACCTGCAGGTCATGGGCGAACCGGAGGTAGTCATCGGCGCGGTCGCGCATCCGGGTCGCGAGGGCGTTCCGTTTCTTTTGCAGCTTGCTGCGGCGGGCGGCGTTCAGGACGATCCCGGCATCAGCCGCCTCACGGAACCACCGGCAGTGCTTTTCCAGGATCTCCGGGTCGATAACGCCGCGCCCGGCGTCGCGGGCGGCGCCCGCGGCTTCCTTCAGTTCCAGCAGGGCGCCGATGGCCTGCTGCGCCCAGATCACGTCGTCTTCGGTGCCGGTCTCGGTCACCGCGATGAGTTCCCGGAGCAGGTGGGCGCCGCACAGAGCGTGCCCGGCGACGCCGTTGTAGCCGTCGTAGGGTTTCCAGGCGTCGTGGCAGGCGATGCCGGTGAAGGCGGGCAGCACCCCGGCGGCGTCCATGGCTTCTTTGCCGCGCCTGGGGTGCACGGTGACCAGCACATACTTCCCCGCCGACGCCGAGTGGACCCAGGCGAGCTTCCCGGCGACCCGGAACCCGGTCGTCGAAGTGCGCCACGTCCGCCCCGGCCAGGGCCGCGGTGATGGCGGCTATCGCCGGGAGATGAGCCCGGCGATCTTGCGGGCCTGCGCGGCCAGCGCGCCCGGGGACGGGGCGCAGCCGAACATCTCGCCCAGCGCGGCGCAGGCCCGGTCCCTCGACAGGAACTGCCCATGCCACAAGTAGGTGCCCAGCGCCGCGGCCCGCGGCCCGTACTGGACCGGCGCGGTCACCCCGTCCGGAGCGTCCGCCCTGGTGCGCTCCCCGCAGCACGGGCACTCCCGCTCGATCATCTGGTGCTCGGTGACCTCCGCCTTCACCGGCGGGATCGACGACCTGCCGCCGCTCCGCCCCCGCCTGCCGGGCGCCCGCCAGCCCGGTGCCGCACGTGCGGCAGGCTGTCGGCTCGTGCCGGATCACGTGATCAGGATGACCGGTCAGCTCCATGGTCGCGCCCGGCTGGCCTTTCGGCCGGCCCGGCTTGCGGCCGGTCTTCTTCCGCAGCGACTTCGGCGCGGGCTTGCCCAGCCCGTCTGAGGATGGCGGCTTGCTGGAGTTCTTCGAGGTCTGCTTCACTCGCGCCGCCAGGTCCGTGACCTGCGCCTGTAGCTCGGCCACCAGCGCCTGCAGCTCATCGACCTGCGCGGCCTGCGCCAGCAGGTGCGCGATGTGCGCATCCCGCTCGGCCAGCAGCTCCCGCAACCGCGCGTTGGCCATGCGCAACCCGGCGATCACCTCATCAGGCGAGGCAGGCTCACCGGGCACACGGGACCTATCGGGCACAAGCCGCACACTGCCAGAGCCGGCCCTCTCCGTAAGCAATGCGACACTCCGGGCCTGCCTGCGAGAACCAGGAATTGACCTCCCAACCACTCGACAGGTACCTAACTAGTTACGCCACGTTAATATTCCTTTAGTCTTATCGCGTTATCTTTTACCTTAAGGCTGTCGCGCAAGAAGCATCCTTCGTGGCAGTGTATGCATCCACTTACCGTGATGGCTAAGAATCTGCCCATATCTGGTACGAAACTATCTTCTTTCCCTTTTCCTCCTGATGGGTTGCAGCTTACCTCTGGGGAGGTCGACGCCTAGCGCGGCGATTGCGCAATCGCATAATGACACGGAGGGCGCATCTCTAAGCGCCCAAACGATCGTGGTCAGTGGCCGGTTTGCCAAAGTCGCCGTCCGCTTAGGTTCGCCGCGTGCGCTTCGGGCCTGGCCTGTGGCCTGGCCCTTGCCGTCAGGCCCGCTGGGTCGCCAGAGGCTCCGCGCGCAAGGGTGGGTCCTGAAGATCCTTTCTGCGGAGCGGTTAGAAAGGATCTTCAGGTGCCCTTGCGGGTGGAGGGGGCGGCCCAGAGAATGCGCGGCGTTCCGTCGCCCCGTGCCGATGACGTTTCCCGGCGAACGGCGCAGCTCGCGCATGCTTGACGGCCTGGTCCTCGCGACCGGGCGCGACACCGGGTAGACGCGGCGGGCGCCCGTGCGCAAGGCGGCCACGGACTGTACGAGGCTGCATATGGCGCTACGTGAGAGGCCTGCTCGTTCTAGCTCGACGAGCACATCCTCTACAGCTCCGAGGCTGGCGACTGCGCGAGTTCGCGATTTCGCTAACGCAAGCGTAGACGATCTTGGCGTCGATACTGATTTGGTCGAGTACGAAGTCGTCCGGGGGCTTCGCTTCGACATTCCACGGCTCGAGTTCCTGTGGTGTGAAGCCACGATCGGCGGTCACGATAACCTGGGCGCTGGCTTTGATTGCTGCAGCAAGCACGTGCCTGTCATCCATGTCAGAGAGCTTCAGTTGATCAATTAGCGGCTCATATCCGGTCACCAGATAAACTCCGCTCACTGCATTATTGATTAGCTCTCTCAGTGGTAGCTTCCGGGCGGCCGTATCCGGGTGGTTGCGTCTCCGCGCATTCAGCATCTCTTCGATGATTTCATCGGTCCAGTTGGCCTGAACCAGGCCGGATCGGGCGATCCGGATGTGAAGATCCCGCAGCGTGTTGCCGTACAAGACATTGGCGTCGTTGATCACGATGAAGGGCATCGGTCAGTACCCTTGTCCAGTTCCTGGCCGAGTCCAGTCAGTTCGTCGATGACGCCCCGACGACGCCGGTCATCCTGCCGCTTGTACTCACGGAGATCCTCAAACCTGATCCTGCTGGTGAGTGCCGACCAGCCGATACGAGATGCGCTGTTCGTCAAGTAGTCCGATTAGGTATGGTCGCGACACATTCAGGAAGTCGGCTGCTTGCTGGGTCGTAAGCTCGGCACGGTCGGGCATGATCTGCACGCCCTGCCCCTTCGCCAGGTAGCCGAGGATCTGCGCCAGCATGATCGCGGCCTGCCGTGGGACGACCAGAGCGTCATCGCCAGCAAGCTCGCCCTGAATCTTGACTGGATCAGCCCCCTGGTGAGCCGCTAGGTAGTCGCCAATACGCCGCGCAGCACGACGAGCGATCTCCGCGTCGACGTCCTCGGGCCGCGCAGCACTGGCAGCCCTCGCTAGCCATTATCCGCCTCCTAACCGCATTATCTGCAACATCCGAAGTAAGCGCAATCATTCCCCTGTCCAACTTGAGAAAAGAGATCGGTCGCCATGACCCACAGGGCACTTTACGGCTGAACTCCAGCAACACGCTGGCCCGGACCGGCAGTATCGCTCGCCTTGCTCGCAGCTTGAACCCCCGCCCCGCTGGCTTG
>CAVZKY010000005.1:0-16984 GCA_963775825.1 uncultured Actinomycetes bacterium | reverse complement strand
ACGTATCGCTCCTTAACGTCGGGCTGGATTCCGCGGCCAGCGAACGTACCCGGCCGCCAGGCCGGCGGTCAGCAGGTCGCTGCCGGTCCCATCACCACGGGCGCCAGACCAGGGCTACCGCCGCGCATCGCCACTTCGCTCATCACCGGGCCGAGAATCGCGATCAGCAGCACCTCCCCACGCCAGCCCCGGCCGGGGCGAACACGACGAGGAAGCCCACGCTCCAGGCGAAGGCGAAGCCGCCGACCGCGAGCAGCAGGCCGGTGCCCCGCCGGGTGCCCGAGTCGCACCGCGAGCACCCAGATCTGCATGCCGTAGCCGATCCAGGAGATGAAGGCCCTAGCACCAGTGCGCCGGCGTAGTGCCCCGTGCCCGGTCAGCGGCTGCTCCAGCGGCAGGGCCGCCTGGCCAGCCGGAGCAGCCGGTCAAGAAGAAAGTTGAGCACCTTCGGATAGAGGACCAAGCAAGCAGCAGCGGGGGCGGCCAGGAAGGCCCACCGGTAAGGCGCTGGTCCCGCGGCGAACGGCAGGGTCATTAGCGCGGCTGAGACAAAACGGTGACCAAGGACAGCAGCATGGTGAGTACCGAGGCGCTCGCTGAGCGACGTTGCGGAAACCGCTGACGGCGGCGCCCAGTTCCATCTGCGCGAGCACCGGCCAGATCGAGCCGGGCAGGTACTTGCCGAGCTGGCCATGAAGGCTGCGGCCGCGGCCCGGGCCCAGCGGCGAGCCGAGCGCCGCGCAGCAGCCCGCCGCCAGACCGGACAGGGCGGCGAACAGGGCCGGATCAGCGCCGCGAGCAGAGCGCCCGCGACGGCCAAGGAAACTGAGGCTGGCCAGGGCGGCCCCCACGTCTGTCCATTGCCGGGAACGGCGTAGCCGCCGAGGGCAACCGCGCACAACCACGAATCCCCCGACGACAGCGGACTCGCCTGCCTGTGAGCAGCCGCGCGGCCCTGGCCCCCGCCCGCCGGCACGGAACCTGGCGCGCGCACCGCCGGGGGCTTCCCCCACCGCCCTGCCCGGCCGCGGCGGTTCGCGGACGGGCGATCCGCTATCGCGGGGCGATCGGCATGGCGAGAGCCTTGCTTTGGATTCCAGCAGTGGCGAGATTTGCGCCATGGCGCCGACCGAATCAGCGGAATCATGCGCGCATTGCTCTTTGGCACCTATGACACCTCGCTTCACCCGATGGGCACGATCGCCGAGGGCCTGCGGGCCCGCGGCATCGACGTGACCGAATGCAACGCGCCGCTCGGACTAGACCGGCGGCGAGGCTGAGCATGCTGCCCACCGTGGCGGGCCCAGCCCGCTCGCCGCTGGCCCGGCGCGCTGACGCTGCCGATGCGCGCCGGATGCCCGTGCCGACGTGGTCCTGTCGGCTATCTCGGCCACTTCGACGTCACCTGGCCAGGCTGATCTTCCGCCGGGTGCCGTGGTGCTCGACCACCTATCGGGGCCAGCGACACCGCGCGGGACCGGCGGCTGGCGGGATCTGCGCCAGGTTCTGCTGAGATGCTCGACTCCGCCGCCCTGCGGGCCGCCGACATCGTTGTTGTGGACACCGAGGAACTTCTGGCCGCCTGCCGAACGGCACCGGGCCCGGGCGGTCGTCGTACCGGTCGGCGCGCTGGCCTGGTACGTGGCGGCGGCCCGCTGAGCGGGACGGCACTGCGCGGGACGACACCGGCGAGCCGCTGCGGGTGGTGTTCTACGGTCTGTACACCCCCCTGCAGGGCGCTCCGGTCATCGGCGCCGCGCTGGGCAGTTCGCCGGGGCGCCCCTCGAGGTCACCATGATCGGTGACGGCCAGGACAAGGCCGCTACGATGGCCGCGGCGGACGGCAGCGTCGCGGTCCGCTGGCTGGACTGGGTGCCCGCGGCTGACCTGCCCGCCCTGGTCGCCAGCCACGACGTCTGCCTGGGCATCTTCGGCGCCAGTGAGGGCGCTCCGCGTGGCGCCGAACAGGGTGTTCCAGGGGGCCGCCGCGGGCTGCGCGATCGTGCCTCGGATACCGCACCGCAGCGGCGGGCCCTGGACGGGGCCGCCGTCCTGGTGCCGCCCGGCGACTCCGCATGCTGGCCGCGGTCCTGCTGCGGCTGGCCGGTGACCGCGGCAGGTGGCCCGGCTCGGCCGGCGGGCCCGCCAGCTAGCCGGGGAGCAGTTCATACCGGAGCAGATCGTGCTCCCGCTCATTCAGCAGCTCGTCACGGACCGCGGCACCGCTACGGCCGCCCGGTCTTAGGCAGATGGCACGGATCAGTTCCGATCGACGGCCATGGGGAGCACATGGACACCAGCCGCTGGCGCCGCTCACGCCGAACGCCTGGCTCCGCTACGAGCTGATCAAGGACATGTTCCCGCCCGGAATCAGCGACGTGCTGGAAATCGGCTGCGGTCAGGGGGCGCTGGGTACCCGGCTGGCCCAGCGCTTCAACTACCGGGGGTCGAGCCGGACCAGGTGTCCTGGGCGATAGCCAGCAACGGATCCGCGCGGCGCGGACGGGGGGAGGTCCGCAACATCCCGTCCAGGACCTCGGCGACGACCGGTTCGACCTGGTTGCGCGTTCGAGGTGCTCGAGCACATCGAGGCGACGCGGCCGCGGTCAGGATGGTCGAGACCGGCGCGCCCCCGGCTGGCTGCTGCTGACCGTCCCGGCGCACCAGGACCGGTACGGCCCGGTCGACGAGCTGGCGGGCCACTTCCGCCGCTATGATCCCGCGGCGATGAAGGCCCTGCTCGCCGGCTGCGTTCACCGGGATACAGTACGCCAGTATCGCTTCCGCTCGGCTACCTGCTGGAAGCCGGACGCAACCGATCGCCGCGGCGGCTGCGCAACGCCGGGCATGTCGATGGCCGAGCGCACCGCCGTCCGGCGGCTGCTCCAGCCGTCCGACGACCGGCGCGCGGCCGCCGCCCCGCTGGGGGACCGCGCCCTTCCGGGTGGTGCAGCGGCCGTTCCCGAATACCGGGACCGGCCTCCTGGCCCTGGCCCGGCTTGACGGTAGCCGATCGAGCCGTAGACCGGCGGCCAGCACGGCCGCGGTGGAGCCACCGCGGCCGTGCTGGCCAGACGGCCGGTGCTGAGGATCAGGGACTCCCCAGCGCGTGAATGGCCCGCCGGCTGACCGCCACCGCCGCTGTCGAGGGCGGACCGGGTGTCATCACGTTACGCCGCGCGACTGCCGCCCCGAGACGTGCGGGTCGAGCAGCCGGTACTCCTCCCAGTCGGTGAGGTGCACGATCAGGTCCGCGTCGGCGGCCGCCGCCGCGGCCGACTCGGCGTAGCGCCAGATCGGGCCGGACGAGCGCCGCGCTGCCGGTGGCCACGGGGTCGTCGACGGTCCCCGACACGCCCTCGGCCGTCAGCCGGTCGCACACGTCCAGGCTGGCCGAGTTGCGCACGTCGTCGCTGCCCGGCTTGAACGCGACCCCCAGCGCGCCGACCCGGCGGCCCGGCCAGCGAGCCGCCCGCGAGTTCCCTGGCCAGCTCGACCGTGCGCGTCCCGGCAGTGCATATGGATGGCATCCACCTCGGTGCCAGCACCGTCGCCAGCGAGCCGATGCCCAGCTCAGCAGCGACCGAGGCGAAGGCACGGACGTCCTTGGGCAGGCATCCCGCGTCGTGGCCGAGGCCCGGGGTGAGGAAGCGGCCGCCGATCCGCTCGTCTCGCGCGAGCGCCCCGGCCAGCGCCACCACATCGGCTCCGGTCGCCTCGCAGACCTCGGGCAAAGCGTTAATGAACGACAGCCGGGTAGCCAGGAACTCGTTGGCCGACACCTTGACCAGCTCGGCCGTCTCAAGTCTCCATCTCCAGCAACAAAACACCACGGCGATTGGAACCGCTACACCTGCTTGAGCCGCTCTGCGGCCCTGCGACGCAGTGCCTAGAACGATCCGGTCCGGGAGCAGGCTGTCCTGCACCGCTGCGCCCTCGCGGAGGAACTCCGGGTTCCAGATGATCTCGGCTCCGGTTCCGGCCGGCGCCCGGGCCGCGATCCGGGCGGCCAGCGCCCGCGCCGTGCCCACCGGGACCGTGGACTTCCCGGCGATCAGGCACGGGCCGGTCAGATGCGGCGCCAGGGCGTCCGCCGCCGCGTAGACCTGCGACAGTCGGCAGAGCCGTCTGGTGCCTGCGGGGTCCCCACGCACAGGAAATGGATGTCACCGAACCGGGCGGCGTCGGCGTGGCTGGCCGTGAACCGCAGCCGGCCCGTGTCCACCTGCTTACGCAGCAGCTCCTGCAGTCCGGCTCGAAGAACGGCGCAGTGCCGCTGGCCATCTGGGCCACCTTGCCGGCATCGGTATCGACCGCGAGCACGTCGTGCCCGAATAGCCAGGCACGCCGCGTGCGTCAGCCCGGGGTATCCAGCGCCGATGACCGTGATGCGGTGCCGGAACTGGTTTCACGGGAATCCATGTCGGTCAGACGTCTCCTCTCGATCGGACAATGAGATCGGCAAGCAGGGCAAGGGAGCCGATGAGTATCCCGGTCACGAAGATCAGCACCGTGTTGATCGCGAAGTAGAACGGGTGCACGACCATGTCGTAAACGCCCTTGAGGATGCCGAACGCCAGCAGGAACAGTGCCACCGGCATCAGCACCTTGAGCGGGTTGAAGTACATCACCATCCGCAGCACCTGCAGGATGTACCGGTAGGCGTCCTTGACGAACTTGAACTTCGATGTCCCCGCCCGCTTGGCGTACTCGATCGGCACATACCGCACGTCGTGCTGGTTGGCCAGGAACGCGACCGTGATCGTGGTGACGCAGGAGAACCCCGGCGGCAGCAGCCGCAGGTACGGCAGCGCAACCTCGCGCCGGAACGCCCTGAGCCCGGAGTTCAGGTCCGGGATCTTGGCGTTGGTGAGCACTTCGGCGAGCTTGCGGATCACGAACTCGGCCGGTACCCGCAGCAGTTTGTGCGTGCCCTGCTCGCTGGTCCGCGCCCCTACGACCTGATCGATGGCCGGGTCCTTCTCGAGCATCTGGACCAGCTCGGGAATCCGCTCGTTCGGATACGTCATGTCGGCGTCGGTCCACACCACGATCTCGCCCCGCGCCCGCTGCGTACCGATGCGGCGGACCGTGCCGGACCCGCCGTTGCGGTGGAACGGCACGATCTCCAGCTGCGGGAACCGGGGCGCGGTCTCGTAGAGACGGGCCAGGGTGCCGTCGGTGGACGCGTCGTCGAACGCGAGCAGTTCGTAACGGTACCCGCTGGCGTCCATGGCCGCGCAGATCCGCTCGACCTCGGCCGCCACGTGACCTTCCTCGTTGTAACAGGGCAGGATGACCGAGACGTACGGGGCCGACGCCGGGTCGGCCGCGGCTGCGGTGGCCGGGGGGCCATCGGGATAAGCGGTCACGGTTTCGGCTCCGATAGATAGATGTCCAGGCTGTACGGGGTGGTCGTGCGCGGCACGAACATCAGCGCGCTCAGGTCGATGTCGGTCTTCAGCGTCATGACCTGCTTCGCGGCGGCGCCGTAGGGCTTCAGCTCCCAGGGCCAGGCGGCGAGCAGCACGGGCTGGCGCCCGGCCCGTTCGATGGACCGCACGGTCTGCTGGACCGGGCCGACGATGGTGGACTTGTGCTTGGGGGTGATGCGCGCCGTTCGGTGGCCGCACATACCGCGGACCACCTCGAGGAGGCGGTCCGCGGCCGGCCCGTCCACGAAGACCACCGACGAGTTCGCCGGGATGGCCGCGCACAGGCTGTCGACCGCGGCGAGTTCCCCCAGTAGGTGTTGGTGAACGCGAGGCCGTCCGCGGTGAGCCGGTAACCGACCGGGCCGCCCCGCCCGACGCCGAGGCCGAACGTGGGGATCGCGGCCGGACCAGCAGGGCGGCGGCCAGGACCACCGCGGACCCGCCGCTGGCCACCCGGCCCAGGCCGTGCTCGCGGATCCAGCCGACCAGCCACGCCGACGCCCACACCGCCAGCAGGATGATGCCGGGCAGCACGGCGGGGACCAGGCGGCGGCTGGCCCACGGCTGGTCCGGCGTGATCGCCGGCGGTACAGGAACGTCACGATGGTCCACGCGAACGTGGCCAGCGGCAGCGTCCACAGCGGGGCATGGCCGCGCAGCGTCCGGCGGACCAGGATCGCGGCGCCGACCGTGGCCAGGATCACCACCGGGACGCCGATGTACCAGAACACCCAGTGCAGGCTGTACTCGGCGTAGGTCCGCGTCGGGTCGATCGGGAGGTGGTTGGACTTCTGGTAGGCGGTCATGCTCTGGATCAGGGACTTGCTGGCCGGGCCGCGGACCGTCTGCACATGGTTGCGGACGGCGAACGCCAGCACGACCAGGACGGTCAGCGCCGAGGCGGCGTTGGGCAGCCATCTCCGTTTGACCTGCGGCAGGCCGCGCTTCCACAGCACCGGCAAGGCGGCCAGCGTCACCACCAGGACCAGCACCGTGGCCACCGCCAGCAGTTCCAGCGAGGACTTGTTGGTGGCCAGGTATGGCCGGGAGAACACCAGCCCGTCGACGATACCGAAGGCCGCGCCCACCCCTGCACCCCCGATCAGCGGCAGCGCCTGCCGCCGCCGGCCGCAGCAGCAGGGCGCAGTAGGGCACCAGGGCAAAATGTCGCTGGCGCCGTCGATGCGCACCAGCACGGTCAGGCCCAGCGCCAGGCCCGCGATCGCCGCGATCACCCGGTCACCGCGGGCCCCGTCCCGGCTGAGGCAGTCCACGACCAGGCAGAGCCCGCCCAGGAACAGGATCTGGGCCAGCGGCTCGCTGTAATTCGACCGGCTGGTGAACTGCTCGGGCATGGAAACCGCGAGAACCAGGGCCGCCAGCGGCGCCCAGCGCGGGCCGACCAGCCGGGCGGTCAGGCCGCCGAAGGCGAGCAGGGCCGCGGCGCCCAGTGCGGGGGCGGCGAGCAGGGCCGCGTGCGCACCGCCCACCACATGGCGCCGGCCAGCACCATCGGCAGCCCGGCCATGGACTGCGGGACGACGGCGTTCCCGACCGGTAGTAGGCGAAGCTGCTGAAGCCCAGCTCGCTGCTGGGCGACCTGCCGAACGCCGCACGGTCCTGCGGGATCGGCAGCGACCCGTGATGGAGATCCACTGCGCGAACTGGAAGTAGGACGCGGGGTCGCGCATGACGATGATGAACTGCGAATGGTAGGCGGCCTGGTCGGCGCCGAAGGCGACGGCGACCGCTACGACCCTGGCGACCGCCCACCAGGGCGTGTGGGCCTTCTCCGCCGCGCGCACCCGCCAGACCTGCGGCGACGGGGCAGGGATCCAGCGCAGGCCGAGCACCACGAGCACGACCGCCACCGGCACCGACCCCGCCAGCGCGAGCACGGGCGTGAACCGGCCGGTGAGCAGCAGCAGGAAACCGGGCAGAAGCCAGGCCATCACCAGCAGCGTCGGCAGCACGGACAGCCGGGCGAGCAGGCGTCCGGCCGGATCCCGCGGGCGGCCGTCGGCCCGCTGCCGCCCGCGTCCCCGGCGGCGGGGCGCGGTCTCCGACCTGGCGCCGACGCTCATCCGCCGCGCTCCGCGGAACCCGGCCCGGCCTTGGCCGCCTTGGGCCCGGCCTTCGCCGCATCGGGCCCGGCCTTGGCCGATCGGGCCCGGCCTGGCCGCATCGGGCCCGGCCTTGGCCGCATCGGGGCTGTGCAGCACGATGAAACCTCCGCGGTCAAAGACGGTCGGTAGCCGTGCCGTTTGAGCAGTGCGATGCGCTGTTCCTGCTCCTGTACGGAGTGGAAGGTGAACTGCCGCCCGACCGTCGCGGCGACCACCCACGGCGCGAATACCGGGGTTTCGCCGTCGCCGTCCCAGAGTAGGACGGTGTCCCGGTCGGACAGGTGCGGGCCGAGCGCGTTCACGGCTTCGACGGTGACGCCGCTCGGCACGACGGCGACGGCGGCCTCGGCCGTCTGCTCTTCCGCGGTCCGATGGTAGAACGACGAGTGGAGGGCGGTTCCGAGCGCGAATCGCGGAATCAGGTACACCCCCACGGCGCACATCGCCACGGCGGCGCAGAGGCCCACCGTGCTCACGGTCCCGTCCGCCTCGTTGCGGGCCGGCTTCCCGCCCTGGCGCGGTTGTCCTGCCTGGCCCGTCGCACCCACCGGCCCAGCCGGGCCGCGCCGTCGACGCCGCCACAGGCGAGGATGATCACGAGGTAGGCGTTGTAGTGATAGCCGGTAACCCACCAGTTGGGGAACTGGTTTTGCAGCATCCGTTCCGCCAGCACGGGATGACCGCGATCGAGATCGGTGACAGTAGCGGCAGGAAGCAGAACGGGGCGAGCAGCCACAGTATGGTGTCCAGCTTGATGCCGGGTGTGATGAACAACCGGAGGGCGCCAACTGGATGGGTGACGATGTGCGCCGCGACTTGGGGCACGTTGTGGCCTAGCACGCCGTACGCCCAGTAGTAGCTGGCCCGCCCCCCGAAGGCCGGGATAAAGACATAGGTGGCCAGCCAGGTATCCGCCACCCCGCTGACGATGAGAGCCAGGGCGACGATGCGCTGTCGGGGTACCAGTTGCGGCCGCGTGACGGCGAGGTAGACCCCGATCCCGGCGACCAGCAGCCCCATGTCCTCCTTGACCAGGAGCAGGGCCCCCAGGGCGATCAGCGCGGTCCGCAGCCGCCCCGCCTGCAAACGCTCGAGCGTCACCGCAATCATCCGGGGCGAACGCGACCTCATGGAAGTCGAGGCGGCCGCCGAGCCGATCGGCCAGCTCGAGCATGTACGCCACGGAAACCATATACGCGACGGCGGTCGCTCTCCGCCCGCCACCGAACGCCCGGCGGGTGAACACCCACAGCGGCGGGTGCGCCAGCGCGAGAGCATGGCCGGCGCCACGAGGAGAGTTGTCGGGCTGCTGTGGATCCAGTATAAGGGGCCAGCGACGCTGAGGACCGGCGACCAGCGATCGCCGAGGATGGAGACGTGCGGCCAGAACCCGTCGTGGAGGCCCTTGATGATCGAGATCCCGGGGTGGAGTGGGCGTACGACCGGATGGCCCCGTCGAGATCACGAGGTCGGAGGACGAGGTCTGGGAGGTGTAGTTCATGACCAGCGAGTACACGGAGTAGCCCGCTGCCATCAGCGCGGTCAGCATCCCTACGGCGACGATGTGCGCGGCCCGGTACCTGGTCACCTGGCGGTCAGCATGCTGCCGCGCGGCGGGTGCGGCGCTGTCTACTGCCACCAGGCGGAACCTGTCCTCCACGTTGGTTGAGGAGTTTAACTGTGCACATTGACGGAAGTTCGGGCGGCCCGCCCGCCAGGGCACCGCGGGCTTGGACGATACCACTGCGCGACGGGGTCGCACTGTACGCCAGCGCCGCCTGGGCGAGATGAGGTCACCGACGAAATCAAGATTGTAGGAAGCCGAAGCTTGTGATCGGGGGCAGATGCCAGGTCCGGGCGGCTAGCGCAGGCCGGTGGCCCGGGGGATCACCCGGCGGCCCGGCGGATCACGGGGCCGCCGGGTGCCAGCGTCACCCTGGCTCGCGAGCGGATCTGGTCGGCGTCCGCGCGGCCGACCCGGCACGTGCGGCGCGGGCCCGGCGGCGCACGCTCGCGGGATCGGCCCAGACACAACACCGGGCGCTGATAATATCGACTCACTTTTTGCCTTTGGTCAAAGACGCCATTGCCGCGATGTGAACACGAGGAAGTTTTCGAATGCCCGGATTTACCGCGTGATCCGGCGGGCCCGTCTGCCAGGACCGCTGGTGGCGGTGTCGGTGGCGTATCTGGCCCTGTGTCGGGGATCATGATCGGCGGGGGATCTTGGTGTCGCCGGATACCTGCCGCTGATCCTGGTCCGGTGCCGCGGGAGCGGGGCGGTTTTTCGCTTTTCTGCGGGACTGGCTGCCGTTCGTCGGGCTGTTCCTGGGTGATGAGGCGCTGTCGGGGGTCGCGCCTAAGCTCGGTACCAGGCCCCAGGTCGGTCGACGGTGGATATCGAGCGGGCCCTTTTCCTCGGCCGTGATCCCAATGAGGCGCTGCAGCGGCACTTTGGCGGGCTGCACGGCTGCTGATCGCGGCACCGTCATCTACTTCTGCCACTTCCTGTTCCCCATCGCCGTCGGGATGGTGCTGCGGCTGGTGGACCGGACGCAGTTCCTGCGCTTCACGGTGGGGCTGTGGCGATGCCGCTCGCTGTGTTCGTGTTCTTCGGCCGCTGGCCATCGCGCCGCCGTGGTATGTGCACAACCTGGGGCTCCTGCCCGGGGTCCATGACCTGCTGAACGGGCCGCTGCCCAGGCGGTGAGCCCCGACTTCCAGCGACTGGACGCCGACCCACCTCGGCGTTCCCTTCGCTGCACGCGGCCTACCCGACGCTGGTCGCCCTCCGCTCTGGCAGGTCAGCCGGCGCACGGCCCTGTTCATGGTCCCGTGGTGCCTGGTGGTGTGGTTCAGCGTCGTCTTCCTCGGCGAGCACTACGTCATCGACGTGGCCGGCGGCATCATCCTCGCCATCGCGACCTGGACCTTGACGACGCGCTTCGTGACGCCGCAGGTGCGCGCGCTCCAGGATCGCCCGGTGGCGGCCACGGCGGTCCCCGAGGCAGAGTCGGTCCCTGATATAGGCACAGGGGCAGGTGCGGTCCCCCAGGTCCGGCGAGCATGCGAATCCCGCCGGGGAGACATTGGCGCCTACTGAGGATCTACCTGGCTGACCGGGGCAGCCGGTTCAGGCCGCCGGCGTGACGATGCGGACAGGCATAGCCATGCCAGCGCGACGACGGCAGCGCGACGACGGCAGCGCGACGGACGGCGGGGCCAGGTGGGCCGGCGAAGCCCGGTCGGATAGGTATCGCGTGGGTACGATCGGTTCGTGCCACAAACGATCGAGCTATGAGCGTGCTGCCGCGTGAACTGCGGGACCTCATCCAGTCCGGCCCCCTGGCTCACCTGAGCACCATAAACGCCGACGGGAGCCCGCAGGTCACCGTCATCTGGATCGGGCTGGACGGGGATGATCTTGTCAGCGGTCACATGTCGCGGCACGCGAAGCTGCGCAACATCGAGCGGATTCCCCGAGTCGTCTTGTCCTTCAACGCGCCACGCCAGCCTGGCGTCTTCATGAACCCTTACGCCGTACTGCGGGCGCGGGCCGCCGCTGCGCCGAGCGATGGCACCTGGGACCTGCTCAACCGGCTGGCGAAGGTCTACGTGTCTCCTGAGACCGAGTTCCCGGCACCGAGGGGTCCCGGCTATATCGTGCGTTACTCCGTCGAGCGCATCGGCGGCGTCGGCCCCTGGGCGCACTAGCCAACTGGCCCGACTTTCACCCGTGTTTGTGCGCCCCAGTTGCCCGGCGTCAGCGCCCTCACCATTACTCAGTGCTCGACAGATACGGCACGGCCGTAATCACCTGACCTCCCCCGGGTTACAGACGGCCGGGGCTGTCTCGTCTCGGGGCTGAGAGCCAATTCCGGAAATCAGGAAGGTGATGGTTGTGCGGCTATTCGTGGCAGGCGGGGACGGGGGTCATCGGGCGGCGGCTGGTGCCGCAGCTGGTGGCCCGTGGTCACCAGGTGACGGCGACGACGACGAGCGCGGCCAAGGTGGGCGTGCTGGAGCAGCTGGGCGCGGATGGCGTCGTCATGGACGGGCTGGATGCGGTGTCAGTCGGCGAGGCGGTGGCCGCGGCCCGGCCGGACGCATCTTGGTGAACCAGATGACGGCCCTTTCCGTGGCGCACGCCGGGAAGGCCCAACCTGAGGAAGGCCGACCGCTTCTTCGCCACCACCAACCGGCTCCGCAGCGAGGGGACCGACCATCTCCTTGCGGCCGCTGAGGCGACCGGCGTCTCCCACGTCGTCGCGCAGAGCTTTGGCGCCTTCAACGGCATCCGCCAGGGTGGATGGGTGAAGACCGAGGAGGACCCGGGCGGACCCGGGCCCGGCGAGCGCGCGCCAGGGGGTGGAGGCGCTCCACCACCTCGAGGACGTGGTCGCCGAGGGCCCTGGCGGCGCGGCCCTGCGCTACGGCGGGCTCTACGGTCCGGGCGCCAACGACGATCAGGTCGCGTTCGTACGCAAGCGGATGTTCCCGCTCGTCGGAGGGGGGCACCGGCTACATGTCGTGGGTGCACGTCGACGACGCGGCGAGCGCGACCGTCCTCGCGGTGGAGCAGAAGACGAAAGGCGGCGCCCAACATCGTCGATGACGAGCCTGCACCGGCGGCCAGCGAGTGGCTGCCCTATCTCGCGGAGTGCGCCGGGGCCAAACCACCGCGGCGGGTCCCAGCGCTGGCTGGCCCGGCTGCTGGCCGGCGAGATGATAGTGGGCATGATGACCGAGGGACGCGGCTTCTCCAACGCCAAGGCCAAGCGGGAGCTCGGCTGGGAGCTGCGCTACCCGTCGTGGCGCCAGGGCTTCACCAGAACTGGCATTACCCGGAGCGAGGAGTTCCTGGAGCTGCGGCCGCTGCTGTTCGCGATCGCCTACCGGATCCCCGGCAGCGTGGCCGAAGCGGAGGACGCGGTCCAGGAGACCTGGCTGCGCTACGAGGCCTCCCCGACACAGCCCACGTCGGCCAAGGCCTTCCTCTCCGCCGTGGTGACCCGGATCTCGATCGACGTGCTGCGCTCGGCCCGCGTCCGGGCGGAGCAATACGTCGGGACGTGGCTCCCCGAGCCGCTGGTCACCGACCCCTACGAGGACCCGGAGCGCTCGGCGGAGCTGGCCGACTCGGTGTCGATGGCGGCGCTGTTGCTGCTCGAGCGGCTCAGCCCGCTCGAGCGGGCGGTCTTCGTGCTGCGGGAGGTGTTCGGGTTCGGCTTCGCCGAGGTCCGCTGGCGGTCGGGCGGTCGGAGGGCGCGGTGCCCGTCAGCTCGCGGTGCGGGCGCGGCGCCACATGGACGCAGGGCGCCCTCGGTTCGAGGCGGACCGCAGAGAGCGGGATGAGCTGGCGTCGCGGTTCTTCGATGCCCTTCCGGGAAGGCGATGTTGCGGGCCTGCGGGAGCTGCTCGCCGCTGACGTTCAGATGGTCGGGGACGGCGGCGGCAAGGCCCCGCAATGGGCCAGGGCAATCGTCGGCGCGGAGAACGTGGCCCGGCTGCTTGCCTCGATGTTGCCCTGGCTGGTCCGGATCGGAGTGGAGGTGGATTCCGCACGAGGTGAACGGCCAGCCGGGCGCGATCTTCCGCGATCGGGACGACAAGGTGCTCAATACCTGGACGCTTGACGTACTCGACGGGCGGATCGAGACGATCCGCTCGGTGCAAAACCCAGACAAGCTCGGGCACGTGGGTCCGGTGGCGGACGCCTGGGCGGTCGTCCGCGAGGCGAACCTCGGCTCGCCTTTACGGATTGACCGGGAGAGCCTGCCGTGACCGCTGAGGTTGCGAACCCGGTGGCCTGGATCAGCCGCTGAGTACTTCCCCGTCCGGAACGTAGCGCGGACCGACGACCCGCACGTCGCCCACGGCCACGACCCTCGCGCCGAAGGTGACGTCGCCTTCGACCTCGAACCGGCGGCAGCGGCGCAGCGACGGCGCCCCGGCAGGAACCGCTGCTCGAAGTCGGGCAGCAGTTCGTAATGACGCTCATCCAGCGTGACGACGGGCCCGGGGCCGTCGAAGGTAGGCCTCATCTGCCCGTCACTGGTGAGCTCGTAGGCATCCGAGCGCACCACCAGCAGATCGTTCGTAGTCTTCACCGGGATGAACCGCGAGCGGGGGACATGGACCGCCCGGGCGCCGCGGATCGAGCCGATCGCCGCGCCCATCGCCGTCTCGAGCTGGATCACCGGGGTGCCCGCCGCCTCCCGCGGGTCGACGGTCTTGCGGTTGACGATCAGGGGCAGAACGGGTGCCCCCGGGTCGGCGTCCTGCAGGTCCGCCAGGGCGCGCAGGTCGATCGAGATGTTGTTGGTGTTGTACCAGCGCCAGCGCTCGACGTCGGTGAACGACGTGTCGCCGTCTGGCACCTGCGCCGTCTCCCGCAGCACCACCCGGCCCTGGTAGCGGGCGAGGTGGCCGCCCTTACGATCGGCCAGCGTGCCGCGCACCGCTTCCAGCGCGAACGGCACCTGCTCGGCGCAGGCCAGCCATGCGGCGATCCGGACGTCGGCGAGCGCGCCGAGGTTGTCGGAGTTGGAACGCCAAGGCGTAGCGCAGCCCGGCGCTGAGCAGGGCAGTCAGTGTGCCGGACGCCGCCAGCGCGGTGTAGATGTCGCCGTGGCCGGGCGGGCACCACTCCAGCTCCGGGTCGGCCCGCCACTGCACGGGCTGCAGATCATCAGCCCGGATCTTGGGCCCGCGGCCCTGCAGGAAGTCCAGCGGCATGCCAGGCACGCTCAGGTCGTCGTAGCGGCGCAGCGCATCCAGCGAGGGGTCGCGGGTGACCCCGGAGTCCATCAGCACCAGCGGCAGCCGGGCGCCGTACCGCTGGCGCAGCGCCAGCACCTGCGTAGCGATGACATCCAGGAAGCTTCTGCCGGGCTTCACCTCGATCAGCGACTTCGGCCCCGACAGGCCCATGCTCGTCCCCAACCCGCCGTTGAGCTTGACGACCACCAGCCGGTCGAGCACTTCACGGGCCTGGTCGGGGGGCGGCTCGGGCAACTCGTCCAGGCTCGGCAGGTCCCGAATGGGCTCCAGGACCTCACCCGGCAGGAGCCCGGCCTCGCGCTCACCCAGTTGCCGCAGGCGCCTGCCCAAGGCGGCCAGCTCAGCGGGTTGGGCGCCGTCGGCCTCGGCCTTGGTCAGGACAGCGGCGAGATGATCGGGCTCATTCACGCTCTGATCCTCCCATGCGCCGTTGCGGCTTCAGCGAAGGTGCCCGGGATGCCCGGGACCGGCCCAGGCGCTCCGATCCGCCGAACGCGGGGCGGGGCAGGGCGGTGAGGACCAGAGCGGTAAGAATGACCGTCCCGGAGCCGACGGCGGCTCCGCCGATGATGTCGGTGAAGTAGTGAGCACCAGCGGCTCACCATGGCCACGGCCACGGCCGCGGCGAACAGGAACGCGCCGAGCAGGAGCAGCCGCCGGGCGAAGGCGGGAATCCGGGGCGGGCCGCGCGGCGAACAGAATCGCGGCGACGGCGGCCAGCGCGAAGCCGCTGGTGGCGTGACCGCTGGGATAGCTCAGCGCGCCGCTTATCGTCCGCCCGAAGAGGGGCTTGAGGGCCAGTTCGGTGAGGGCCACCGCCAGCGGGACGGCGACCGCAGCCAAACCCGCGCAGCGCCTGGAGCGGCGCGCCACCATCGCCGCGAGAACCAGGACGACGGTCAGCGCGGTGACCAGCGGAGGTTCACCGAAATTGACCAGGACGTTGAGTGGGGCGGGATGCGTGCCGATGGTAGACCGCAACCAGCGGCCAACGGCCGCGTCGAACCCGTCCGGTCGGGACTGCCCCGCGAACAAGGCGCCGAGGACGGCGACGACCGTGGCGCAGGCCAGCACGAATGCGGCGGCCAACCGGCGCCGGTGGGCAGGGATCAGCGGGCGTGGATCGGAACGGCCACGGCCTGGTCCCGGCCCAGTGCACCCGCTATGGGGCGCAGGCCCCGATGACGCTGGGCCCGGCTCCGGCGCGGGCAGCCCGCGTCCGGCCGCGGACGCCGGGCCTGCGCAGGCCCCGGCGCAGGCGCTGGGGTCGGCGGGGTCAGTGCTCGAGTGCGGCGTCGAGGGTGATGCTGACGCCGGTGAGGGCCTTGCTGACCGGGCAGCTGGCCTTGGCGTCCTGCGCGACCTTGGCGAACTGTTCGTCGTCAAGGCCCTCGACCTCACCGCGGACGGTGAGCTTGATGCCGGTCAGCCTGAAACCGCCTGCCGGGCCCGGGCCGAGCGACACATCAGCCTGGACGTCGAGCGCTTCCGGCGTTCCCGCCCGCCTGGGCGATGAGCCCGGACAGCTGCATGGCGAAGCACGCGGAATGCGCGGCCGCGATGAGCTCTTCGGGGCTGGTGGCACCCGCCGCTTCCTCGGCCGCCCGCTTGGTAACCACATCTCGTACGTGCCGAGATGGGAAACTGGTCAGCTCGACCCTGCCCGAGCCTTCTTCGAGGGTTCCGGTCCAGCCGGTGCGCGCGGTGCCGGTTCATTGGTTCTCCCGTCGCTGGGATGATCTCCGGGTTTTCAGCTTCCGATCAGGACTCTATCCGGCCCTGCGCGCCACCAGCCTTCGCCCCGACCTCACCACCGTCCCTCTGCACGACGTCGAGCCGACGATGTCGTGCTCGGCGACCCTGGGCAGGCGACCATGGCCGCCTGCTCGCCGCCGCACGCAAATCCCTGCAGGCCCACCTCACCGGCTCCGGCTCCGCCGAACCGGCGCGCGGCTGACGCCACTGGCCCGGAGCCTCGGCGGCCGACGGTGGCCCCGACCTGGTGCGGAAGAATCGGGGCATGACGGGGACATCCGGACGGCCGCTCGGGACGCGCACGCTGAGCCAGGCCGACTTTGCCGTGCCCATCGACGACCGGTACTTCGAGGATTATGAGGTCGGCGCCGTGTATGAGTACGGGTACGCCATGGTGAACGCGGATGAGATCGTCGCCTTCGCCGAACGATTCGATCCGCAGGCCATGCACGTCGACGCGCAGTACGCCGCCACCGGCCCGTTCGGGGGTCTGATCGCCAGCGGTTGGCACACGGCGGGGATTTCATGCGGCTGTACGCCGATCACGACCCGTCCCGGGTCGCCAGCCTGGCCTCGCCCGGTATCGACGAGATCCGCTGGCCGGCCTTGCGCTGCGCCCTGGCCACACGGTTCGGATGCGAACCACGGTCGCCGAGGCGCGGCGGTCCCGTTCCAAGCCCGACCGCGGCCTGGTCCGCACCCGGGGTGAGCTGCTCAACCAGGACGACCAGCCGGTGCTGAGCCTGCTGGCCCTGAACCTGCTGCAGGCCCGCGAGGCCAGCTGACCGGTGGCTCCCGCCAAGGGCCGGGCGTGGGCCAGGTAGCTCCGCGCGCCGGGCCAGGCCGGGCGCCGGGCCAGGCCGGCGGCCCTCGGCGTTCCTTCGG
>CAVZKY010000004.1:0-17348 GCA_963775825.1 uncultured Actinomycetes bacterium | reverse complement strand
ATCTGAGGCTCCTTAACGTCGGGCTGCATTCGGCGTCGGCGACCACCGAACGTACCCGGCCGCCAGGCCTTCCGCCAGCAGGTCGCCGACGGTGGTCAGCACGCGATCCGATATCGCGGGGTGATCCGGCATAGCGAGAGCCTTACTTTGGATTCCGGCAGTCGCAAAATTTGCGGCGATAGCGCCGGCCGAAATACTAGGGTACGGACATCATGCGCATCCTCCTCTTCGGTACCTATGACACCTCGATGCATCCGAGGGTCGCCACGGTCGCGGAGGGCTTGCGGGGCTGCGGCTTCGAAGTGGCCGAATGCAACGCGCCGCTCGGCCTGAACACGGCGGCCAGGGTCGACATGCTGGCCCCGCCCTGGCGAGCGCCGGCCTTGCTGGCCCGGCTCGCCCGGCGCTGGGCGACACTGGCCCGGGCGGCCCGCCGGATGCCCGCACCGGACGTGGTGCTGGTCGGCTATCTCGGCCACTTCGACGTCCATCTGGCAAGACTGATCTTCCGCCGGATACCGGTGGTCCTCGACCACCTCGTCGGGGCCAGCGAAACCGGGCGGGACAGGCGGCTGGCCGGCGGTCCGCGTCAGGCTCTGCTGCGAGCTGATCGACGCTGCCGCGCTGCGGGCCGCCGACACCGTCGTGGTGGACACCGAGGAGCACCTGGCCGCGCTGCCCGAACGGCACCGGGCGCGGGCCGTCGTCGTCCCGGTGGGCGCGCCGTCCGCGATGGCATGAGGCCGCGCGGCCGGCCGACTCGGAGGCCGCGTCCGCGCCGCTACGGGTGTCGTTCTACGGCCTGTATACCCCGCTGCAGGGCACCCCGGTCATCGGTGCCGCGCTCGGCCTGATCGCCGGTGCGCCCATCGAGGTCACCATGATCGGCAGCGGCCAGGACGAGGCCGAGACCAAGGCCGCCGCCGCGGCCAACCCGCGGTTCGGTGGCTGGACTGGGTACCCGCTGCCGAACTGCCCGCGCTGGTCGCCGGCCATCATGTCTGCCTGGGCATCTTCGGCACCGGCGACAAGGCGCTGCGGGTGGTGCCGAACAAGGTGTTCCAGGGCGCCGCGGCCGGGTGCGCGATCGTTACCTCGGACACGCCGCCGCAGCGACGGGCCCTGGGCGAGGCGGCCCTCCTGGTTCCGCCGGGTGACCCGGGGCGCTGGCCGCTGCCTTGCTGCGGCTTGCTGATGATCGGGCCGAGCTGGTCAGGCTGCGCGGGCTGGCTCAGCTGCTGGCCCGCAGCGATTCGCGCCGGAGCAAATCGTGGCCCCGCTGGTCGCAGGCTTGGTCCCGGCAGCGTCGCCGCATCTACGGGGTGTTTCGCATGGCTTCCTATTGACGGCTACGGGTTCGCGAGTGGACGTCAATGCGGTAGCTCCGCTGACGCCGAACGCCTGGCTGCGCTATGACGTGATCAAGCGCATGCTGCCGGCCGGGATCACTGACGTGCTGGAGGTCGGCTGCGGTCAGGGCGCGCTCGGGACCCGGCTGGCACAGCGCTACCGCTACCTGGGCGTCGAGCCGGACCGGGCTCGTGGGCGGTGGCCGAGCGCCGGATCAGTGCGGCCGGCGCCGGGCGAGGTCCGCAATGTCGCCGGTCGAGGCGCTCGGCGCGGAACAGTTCGACCTGGTCTGCGCGTTCGAGGTGCTCGAGCACATCGAGGACGACGCGACCGCGGTGAAGGAGTGGGCGCGCAGGCTCGAGCCTGGCGGCTGGCTGCTGCTGTCAGTCCCCGCGCACCAGCGCCGTTACGGCCCGGCCGACAAGCTCGTGGGCCATTTCCGTCGCTATGATCCCGGAGCGATACCGCCCTGCTGGCCAGCTGCGGCTTCGGCCGAGATCGAGGTGCGCCAGTATGGCTTCCCGCTCGGCTACCTGCTGGAGGCCGGCCGCAACCTGATCGGCCGGCGGCGGCTCGCCGGAGCGGCAGACCAGTCCGTCGCCGAGCGCACCGCCGGATCGGGCCGGCTGCTCCAGCCATCCGGTGCCGCGGCGGGCGCGGTATCCGTGGGGGACCGCGCCGTTCCGGGTGCTGCAGCGGGCCTTCCCAATACCGGCACCGGCCTCGTGGCCCTGGCCCGGCTCGACGGCAGCCAATGGCCGAGACCGTAGACCGAGAGGGCCAGGCCACAGCCACATGGCGCCACCGCGGCCGTGCTGGCCGGCCGGTGCTGAGGCTCAGGGACGCCCCCCGGCATGAAATGACCGGGCTGACCGCCACCGCCGCTCGTCGAGGGCGGACCGGGTGTCGATCACGTTCCGCCGCACGACTGCCGCCCCGAGAACGTGCGGGTCGAGCAGCCGGTACTCCTCCCAGTCGGTGAGGTGCACGATCAGGCCCGCGTCGGCGCCCGCCAGCGCCGATGACCGCGATGCGGGTGCCTGAACTGGTTTCACGGGAATCCATGTCGTCAGACGTCTCCTCTCGATCGGACAATGAGATCGGCGAGCAGGGCCAGGGAGCCGATGAGTATCCCGGTCACGAAGATCAGCACGGTGTTGATCGCGAAGTAGAAATGGGTCGCGACCATGTCGTAAACGCCCTTGAGGATGCCGAACGCCAGCAGGATCAGCGCAGCGGCATCAGCACCTTGAGCGGGTTGAAGTACATCACCATCCGCAGCACCTGCAGGATGTACCGGTAGGCGTCCTTGACGAACTTGAACTTCGATGTCCCCGCCCGCTTGGCGTACTCGATCGGCACATACCGCACGTCGTGCTGGTTAGCCAGGAACGCGACCGTAATCGTGGTGACGCAGGAGAACCCCGGCGGCAGCAGCCGCAGGTACGGCTGCGCAACCGCACGCCGGAACGCCCTGAGCCCGGAGTTCAGGTCCGGGATCTTGGCGTTGGTGAGCACTTCGGCGAGCTTGCGGATCACGACACTTGGCCGGTACCCGCAGCAGTTTGTGCGTGCCCTGCTCGCTGGTCCGCGCCCCGACGACCTGATCGATGGCCGGGTCCTTCTCGAGCATCTGGACCAGCTCGGGAATCCGCTCGTTCGGATAAGTCATGTCGGCGTCGGTCCACACCACGATCTCGCCCCGGGCCCGCTGCGTACCGATCCGGCGGACCGTGCCGGACCCGCCGTTGCGGTGGAACGGCACAATCTCGGAGCTGCGGGAACCGGGGCGCGGTCTCGTAGAGACGGGCCAGGGTGCCCGTCGGTGGAAGGCGTCGTCGAACGCGAGCAGTTCGTAACGGTACCCGCTGGCGTCCATCACCGCGCAGATCCGCTCGACCTCGGCCGGCCACTGACCTTCCTCGTTATAACGGGCAGGATGACCGAGACGTACGGGGCCGACGGCGGGTCGGCCGCGAGCTGCGGTGGCCTGGGGGCGATCGGGATAAGCGGTCACGGTTTCGGCTCCGGATGGAGATAGATGTCCAGGCTGTAGGGGGTGGTCGTGCGCGGCACGAACATCAGCGCGCTCAGGTCGATGTCGGTCTTCAGCGTCATGACTTGCTTCGCGGCGGCGCCGTAGGGCTTCAGCTCCCAGGGCCAGGCGGCGAGCAGCACCGGGCTGGCGCCCGGCCCGTTCGATGGACCGCACGGTCTGCTGGACCGGGCCGACGACGGTGGACTTGTGCTTGGGGGTGATGCGCGCCGTTGGGTGGCGCACATACCGCGGACCACCTCGAGGGAGGCGGTCCCGAGCCGGCCCGTCCACGAAGACCACCGTCGAGTTCGCCGGAATGGCCGCGCACAGGCTGTCGACCGCGGCGACCCCCCAGTAGGTGTTGGTGAAGGCGAGGCCATCCGCGGTGAGCCGGTAACCGACCGGGCCGCCCCGCCCGATGCCGAGGCCGAACGTGGGGATCGCGGCCGGCACCAGCAGGGCGGCGGCCAGGACCACCGCGGACCCGCCGCTGGCCACCCGGCCCAGACCGTGCTCGCGGATCCAGCCGACCAGCCACGCCGACGCCCACACCGCCAGCAGGATGATGCCGGGCAGCACGGCGGGGACCAGGCGGCGGCTGGCCCACGGCTGGTCCGGCGTAATCGCCGGCCGGTACAGGAACGTCACGATGGTCCACGCGAACGTGGCCAGCGGCAGCGTCCACAGCGGGGCATGGCCGCGCAGCGTCCGGCGTACCAGGATCGCGGCGCCGACCGTGGCCAGGATCACCACCGGGACGCCGATTACCAGAACACCCAGTGCAGGCTGTACTCGGCGTAGGTCCGCGTCGGGTCGATCGGGAGGTGGTTGGACTTCTGGTAGGCGGTCATGCTCTGGATCAGGGACTTGCTGGCCGGGCCGCGGACCGTCTGCACATGGTTGCGGACGGCGAACGCCAGCACGACCAGGACGGTCAGCGCCGAGGCGGCGTCGGGCAGCCATCTCCGTTTGACCTGCGGCAGGCCGCGCTTCCACAGCACCGGCAGGGCAGCCAGGGTCGCCACCAGGACCAGCACGGTGGCCACCGCCAGCAGTTCCAGCGAGGACTTGTTGGTGGCCAGGTACGGCCGGGAGAACACCAGCCCGTCGACGATGCCGAAGGCCGCGCCCACCCCTGCACCCCGGGTCGGCGGCAGCGCCTGCCGCCGCAGGCCGACCAGCAGCAGGGCGCAGTAGGCACCAGGGGCAAGATGTCGCTGGCGCCGTCGATGCGCACCAGCACGGTCAGGCCCAGCGCCAGGCCCGCGATCGCCGCGATAACCCGGTCACCGCGGGCCCCTTCCCGGCTGAGGCAGTCCACGACCAGGCAGAGCCCGCCCAGGAACAGGATCTGGGCCAGCGGCTCGCTGTAATTCGACCGGCTGGTGAACTGCTCGGGCATGGAAACCGCGAGGACCAGGGCCGCCAGCAGCGCCCGGCGCGGGCCGGCCAGCCGGGCGGTCAGGCCGCCGAAGACGAGCAGGGCCGCGGCGCCCAGTGCGGGGGCGGCGAGCAGGGCCGCGTGCGCACCGCCCACCCACATGGCGCGGGCCAGCACCATCGGCAGCCCGGCCATGAACTGCGGAACGACGGCGTTCCCGACATGGTAGTAGGCGAAGCTGCTGAAGCCCAGCAGGCTGCTGGGCGACGTGCCGAACGCCGCACGGTCCTGCGGGATCGGCAGCGACCCGTGATGGGAGATCCACTGCGCGAACTGGAAGTAGGACGCGGGGTCGCGCATGACGATGATGAACTGCGAATGGTAGGCGGCCTGGTCGGCGCCGAAGGCGATGGCGACCGCTACGACGCCTGCGACCGACCACCAGGGCGTGTGGGAGTTCCCCGCCGCGCGGACCCGCCAGACCTGCGGCGATGGGGCAGGGATCCAGCGCAGGCCGAGCACCACCTGCACGGCCGCCACCGGCACCGACCCCGCCAGCGCGAGCACGGGCGTGAACCGGCTGAGCAGCAGCAGGAAACCGGGCAGCAGCCAGGCCATCACCCGCAGCGTCGGCAGCACAGACAGCCGTGCGAGCAGCCGTCCGGCCGCATCCGGCGGCCCCGCCGCCGCCCCGCGGCCAGGCCGCGCCATCCGCGGCGGGGCCGGTGGTCTCCGGCCTGGCGCCGACGCTCATCCGCAGCACTCCGCGGAATCCGGCCCGGCCCTTGGCCGCACCGGTTGGCCCGGCCTTGGCCGCATCGGGCCCGGCCTTGGCCGCATCGGGGCTGTGCAGCACGATGAAACCTCCGCGGTCAAAGACGGTCACGTAGCCGTGCCGTTTGAGCAGTGCGATGCGCTGTTCCTGCTCCTGTACGGAGTGGAAGGTGAACTGCCGCCCGGCCGTCGCGGCGACCACCCACGGCGCGAATACGGGGGTTTCGCCGTCGCCGTCCCAGAGCAGGACGGTGTCCCGGCCGGACAGGTGCGGGCCGAGCGCGTTCACGGCTTCGACGGTGACGCCGCTCGGCACGACGGCGACGGCGGCCTCGGCCGTCTTCTCTTCCGCGGTCCGATGGTAGAACGACGAGTGCAGGGCGGGTCCGAGCGCGAACCGCGGAATCAGGAACACCCCCACGGCGCACATCGCCACGGCGGCGCAGAGGCCCACCGTGCTCACGGTCCCGTCCGCCTCGTCGCGGGCGGCTTTCCCGCCCTGGCGCGGTTGTCCAGCCTGGCCCGGCCACCCACCGGCCCAGCCGGGCCGCGCCGTCGACGCCGCCACAGGCGAGGATGATCACGAGGTAGGCGTTGTAGTGATAGCCGGTAACCCACCAGTTGGGGAAGTGGTCTTGCAGCATCCGTTCCGCCAGCAGCGGGATGACCGCGATCGAGATCGGTGACAGTAGCGACAGGAAGCAGAATGGGGCCAGCAGCCAGAGTATGGTGTCCAGCTTGATGCCGGGTGTGATGAACAGCCGAAGGGCGCCAACTGGATGGGTGACGATGTGCGCCGCGACCTGAGGCACGTTGTGGCCTAGCGCGCCGTACGCCCAGTAGTAGCTGGCGTGCCCCCCGAAGGCCGGGATAAAGATATAGGTGGCCAGCCAGGTATCCGCCACCCCGCCGACGATGAGAGCCAGGGCGACGATGCGCTGTCTGGGTACCAGTTGCGGCCGCGTGACGGCGAGGTAGACCCCGATCCCGGCGACCAGCAGCCCCATGTCCTCCTTGACCAGGAGCAGGGCCCCCAGGGCGATCAGCGCGGTCCGCAGCCGCCCCGCCTGCAGACGCTCGAGCGCCACCGCGATCAGCACGGGGGCGAACGCGACCTCATGGAAGTCGAAGGCGGCCGCCGAGGCGATCGGCCAGCTCAGCATGTACGCCACGGAAACGAGATACGCGGCGGCGGTCGCCCTCCGCCCGCCGCCGAACGCCCGGCGGGTAAACACCCACAGCGGCGGGAGCGCGAGCGCGAAGAGCACGGCCTGCGCCACGAGGAGAGTTGTCGGGCTGCTGTGGATCCAGTACAGCGGGGCCAGCGACGCCAGGATCGGCGACCAGTGATCGCCGAGGATGGAGAAGTGCGGTCCGAACCCGTTGTGCAGGCCCTTGACGATCGAGATCCCGGGGTGGAAGTGGGCGTACGACCGGATGGCCTCATCGAAGATCACGAGGTCGTAGGACGAGGTCTGGAAGGTGTAGTTCAGGACCAGCGAGAACACGGAGTAGCCGGCTGCCATCAGCGCGGTCAGCAGCCCCACGGCGACGATGTGCGCGGCCCGGTACCTGGTCACCTGGCGGTCAGCATGCTGCCGCGCGGCGGGTGCGGCGCTATCTACTGTCACTAGGCGGAACCTGTCGCTTTACGTTGGTTTATGACTTTAGCTGTGCACATTGACGGAAGTTCCGGGCGGCCCGCTCTGGCCAGGGCACCGCGGGGCTTGGACGATACCACTGCGCGACGGGTGCACTGTGCGCCAGCGCCGCCGGGGCGAGTCTAAATGACCTACGTAATCATGATTGCAGGAAGCCGAACTCTGTGATCGGGGGCGGATGGCCAGGTCCGCGCGGCTATCGCAGGAGGCCGGTGGGCCGGGTCGGCGCTGCCGCTGCCGCGCGGACCGGCAAAGAAGTGCGCGCCGGCCTCGCGGGGATCATGGACATCCAGATCGTGGTCGTCACCCCGGTCCGGTGACCGGCGGGCCGGGGCGCCCACCGGGTGCTGCTGCGGCTCGCGCTCGCCCCGGGGGCGGACCTGGCCGGTGCCCTCCGGCCCGCGACGGCGATGTGCCGCGGGCCCGGCGGCGCCACTGTCGCGGAATCTGCCCGGGTACAACACCCGGCGCTGATAATATCTACTCACTTTATGGCCCTTAGCGAAGACACCGTTGCCGCTTTGCCGCGACGTGAACAAAGGAAGTTTTCCGAATGCCCGCAGTTCAGCGCCTGATCCGGCGCGCCCGTGGCCAGGACCGCTGGTGGCGGTGTCGGTGGCGTATCTGGCCCTGGTGTCGGATCATGATCTGGCGGGGGATCTCGGTGTCGCCGGACTACCTGCTGCTGATCCTGGTGCCGGTGGCGCTGGTGAGCGGGCGGTTTTTCGCTTTCCTGCGGGACTGGGTGCCGTTCGTCGCGCTGTTCCTGGGCTATGAGGCGCTGTCTGGGGTCGCACCCAAGCTCGGCATCAAGCCGCAGGTAGCCTCCATGGTGCACATCGAGCGGGCGATTTTCCTGGGCCGGATCCGAGGAGGTGCTGCAGCGGCACTTCGGCGCGCTGCACTGGCTGGCGATCGCGTGCACGGTCATCTACTTCTGCCACTTCCTGTTCCCCATCGCGGTGGGGATGGTGCTGTGGCTGGTGGACCGCACGAGTTCCTGCGCTTCACGGTGGCGGTGCTGGCCATGTCGTTCGCCGCGTTCGTGTTCTTCCTGCTGCTGCCCACCGCGCCGCCGTGGTACGCGCACAACCTGGGGCTGCTGCCCGGGTCCACGACCTGCTCAACGGTACGCTGCCCAGCGCGGTCAGCCCCTACTTCCAGCGACTGGACGCCGACCCCATTGCGGCGTTCCCCTCGCTGCACGCGGCCTACCCGACGCTGGGCGCCCTCGCGCTCTGGCAGGTCAGCCGGCGCACGGCCCTGTTCATGGTCCCGTGGTGCCTGGCGGTGTGGTTCAGCGTCGTCTTCCTCGGCCAGCACTACGTCATCGATGTGGCCGGCGGCATCATCCTCGCCATCGCGACCTGGATCGTGATGATGCGCTTCGTGACGCCGCGGGTGCGAGCGCTCCAGGATCGCCCGGTGGCGGTCACGGCGGTCCCCGAGGCAGGGGCGGTCCCCGGAATAGGCGCGGGCCCCGGGGCAGGTGCGGCCCCCATGCCCGGCGAGCACGCGAATCCCGCCGGGGAGATATTGGAGCCTAGTGAGGAGCTACCCGGCTGACCAGGGCAGCCGGTTCGGGCCGCCGGCGCCACGATCCGGACCGGCACAGCCACGCCAGCGCGACGACGGCCGCGAGCGGCATCGCGGATCGCGGGGCCAGGCAGGCCGTGCTGAGCCCGGTCAGACAGGTATCGCGTGGATACGATGAGTCCGTGCCAGAAACGATCGAGCTATGAGCGTGCTACCGCGTGAACTGCGGGACCTGGTCGAGTCCGGCCCCCTGGCTCACCTGAGCACCATCAACGCCGACGGGAGCCCGCAGGTCACCGTCATCTGGATCGGGCTGGACGGGGATGATCTCGTCAGCGGTCACATGTCGCGGCACGCGAAGCTGCGCAACATCGAGCGGGACCCCCGGGTCGTCTTGTCCTTCGATGCGCCACGCGAGCCCGGCGTTTTCCTGAACCCTTACGCCGTATTGCGGGCGCGGGCCGCCGTTGCGCCGAGCGATGGCACATGGGACCTCCTCAACCGGCTGGCGAAGGTCTACCTGTCCCGCGACACCGAGTTCCCGGCGCCCAGGGGTCCCGGCTACATCGTGCGTTACTCCGTCGAGCGCATCGGCGGCGTCGGCGCCTGGGTGCACTGGCCGACGGGCTCGAGACCTATTTCTTCGGCCTTGTCGACGTAGCGTTCCCGCCGACGGATTCCATGGTCGCCACCTCCGGTTCGCCCGCTGCGGGAAATCCAGGATGACGAACGGGCCCAGTTGCCCGGCGTGAGCGCCGACGCATGAATGACGGGGACGTCTGGCCACGGTCCCTATCGCCCAACCGGTCCCCATGTCACAGACGGCCGGGGCTGTCTCGTCTCGGGACTGAGAGCCAATTCTGGAAATCAGGAAGGTGATGGTTGTGCGGGTGTTCGTGGCAGGCGGGACGGGGGTTATCGGGCGGCGGCTGGTGCCGCAGCTGGTGGCCCGTGGCCACCAGGTGACGGCGACGACGACGAGCGCGGCCAAGCTGGGCTTGCTGGAGCAGCTAGGCGCGGATGGGGTCGTGATGGACGGACTGGATGCGGTGTCGGTCGGTGAGGCGGTGGCCGCGGCCCGGCCGGACGCGATCGTGAATCAGATGACGGCCCTTTCCGTGGCGCACGCCGGCAAGCCCAACCTGAGGAAGGCCCGACCGCTTCTTCGCCACCACCAACCGGCTCCGCAGCGAGGGGACCGACCATCTGCTCGCGGCCGCTGAGGCGACCGGCGTATCCCATGTCGTCGCGCAGAGCTTTGGCGCCTTCAACGGCATCCGCGAGGGTGGATGGGTCAAGACCGAGGATGACCCGCTGGACAGGTGGCGGAGGGGACGAAGGCGATCGACCACCTCGAGGACGTGGTCGTCAGGGCAGGCGGCGCGGTCCTGCGCTACGGCGGGCTCTACGGTGCGGGCGCCACGACGATCAGGTCAAGTTCGTGCGCAAGCGGATGTTCCCGCTCGTCGGGGGCGGCACCGGCTACTTCTCGTGGGTGCACGTCGACGACGCGGCGAGCGCTACCGTCCTGGCGGTGGAGCAGCAGGCGAAGGGCGTGTTCAACATCGTCGATGACGAGCCGGCCCCGGTCAGCGAGTGGCTTCCCTATCTCGCGCAGTGCGCAGGGGCCAAGCCACCGCGGCGGGTCCCAGCGTGGCTGGCCCGGCTGCTGGCCGGCGAGATGGTGGTGGGCATGATGACCGAGGGGCGCGGCTTCTCCAACGCCAAGGCCAAGCGGGAGCTCGGCTGGGAGCTGCGCTACCCGTCGTGGCGCCAGGGCTTCAGGAAAGAACTCGGATGACCCGGGCCGAGGAGTTCGAGGAGCTGCGGCCGCTGCTGTTCGCGATCGCCTACCGGATCCTCGGCAGCGTGGCCGAAGCAGAGGACGCGGTCCAGGAGACCTGGCTGCGCTACCAGGCCTCCCCGGGACAAATCCAGTCGGCCAAGGCCTTCCTCTCCGCCGTGGTGACCCGGATCTCGATCGACGTGCTGCGCTCGGCCCGCGTCCGGCGGGAGGAGTACGTCGGGCCGTGGTTCCCCGAGCCGCTGCTCACCGACCCCTACGAGGACCCGGAGCGCTCGGCGGAGCTGGCCGACTCGGTGTCGATGGCGGCGCTGTTGCTGCTCGAGCGGCTCAGCCCGCTCGAGCGGGCGGTCTTCGTGCTGCGAGAGGTGTTCGGATTCGGCTTTGCCGAGGTCGCGCCGGCGGTAGGGCGGTCGGAGGCGGCGTGCCGCCAGCTCGCGGTGCGGGCGCGGCGCCACATGGACGCAGGGCGCCCTCGGTTCGAGGCAGACCGCAGGGAGCGGGATGAGCTGGCGTCGCGGTTCTTCGATGCGCTCCGGGAAGGCGACGTCGAGGGCCTGCGGGAGCTGCTCGCGGCTGACGCCTCAGCTGGTCGGCGACGGCGGCGGCAAGGCCCCGCACTGGGCCAGGGCAATCAGCGGCGCCGAGAACGTGGCCCGGGTGCTGGCCTCGATGCTGCCCTCGTTGATCCGGATCGGAGTGAAGGTGGATCCACGCGAGGTGAACGGCCAGCCGGGCGCGATCTTCCGCGACCGGGACGACAAGGTGCTCTATACCTGGACGCTTGACGTACTCGACGGGCAGATCCAGACGATCCGCTCGGTGCAGAACCCGGACAAGCTCGGGCACGTGGGTCCGGTGGCGGACGCCTGGGCGGTCCTCCGCGAGGTGAACCAGGCTCGCCGGCCCACGGATTGACCGGAAGAGGCGGCCGTGACCGCTGAGGTGGCGGACCCGGTGGCCTGGATCACCCGCTGAGTACTTCCCCGTCCGGAACGTGGCGCGGGCCGACGACCCGCACGTCGCCCACGGCCACGACCCCCGCGCCGAAGGTGACGTCGCCTTCGACCTCGAACCGGCGGCAGCGGCGCAGCGACGGCGCCCCGGCAGGAAACCGCTTCTCGAAGTCGGGCAGCAGTTCGTAATGGCGCCCATCCAGCGTGACGACGGGCCCGGGGCCGTCGAAGGCAGGCCTCATCTGCCCGTCACCGGTGAGCTCGTAGGCATCCGAGCGCACCACCAGCAGGTCGTCCGTGGTCTTCACCGGGATGAACCGCGAGCGGGGGACATGGACCGCCCGGGCGCCACGGATCGAGCCGATCGCCGCGCCCATCGCCGTCTCGAGCTGGATCACCGGGGTGCTCGCCGCCTCCCGCGGGTCGACGGTCTTGCGGTTGACGATCAGCGGCAGATCGGGTGCTCCCGGGTCGGCGTCCTGCAGGTCCGCCAGGGCGCGCAGGTCGATCCAGATGTTGTTGGTGTTGTACCAGCGCCAGCGCTCGACGTCGGTAAACGACGTGTCGCCGTCGGGCACCTGCGCCGTCTCCCGCAGCACCACCCGGCCCTGGTAGCGGGCGAGGTGGCCGCCCTTACGATCGGCCGGCGTGCCGCGCACCGCTTCCAGCGCGAACGGCACCTGCTCGGCGGCCACCCATGCGGCGATCCGGACGTCGGCGATCGCGCCGAGGTTGTCGGAGTTGGACACGAAGGCGTACCGCAGCCCGGCGCTGAGCAGCGCATCCAGCGTGCCGGACGCCGCCAGCGCGGTGTAGATGTCGCCGTGGCCGGGCGGGCACCACTCCAGCGCCGGGTCGGCCGGCCACTGCACCGGCTGCAGATCATCGGCCCGGATCTTGGGCTCGCGGCCCTGCAGGAAGTCCAGCGGCACGCCGGGCACGCGCAGGCCGTCGTAGCGGCGCAGCGCGCCCAGCGAGGGGTCGCGGGTGACCCCGGAGTCCATCAGTACGAGCGGCAGCCGGGCGCCGTACCGCTGGCGCAGCGCCAGCACCTGCGTAGCGATGACTTCGAGGAAGCTTCTGCCGGGCTTCACCTCGATCAGCGACTTCGGCCCCGACAGGCCCATGCTCGTCCCCAGCCCGCCGTTGAGCTTGACGACCGCCAGCCGGTCGAGCACTTACGGGCCTGGCCGGGGGGCGGCTCGGGCAACTCGTCCAGGCTCGGCAGGTCCGGAATGGGCTCCAGGACCTCACCCGGCAGTTGTCCGGCCTCGCGCTCATCCAGTTGCCGGAGGCGCCTGCCCAATGCGGCCAGCTCAGCGGGTTGGGCGCCGTCGGCCTTGGCCTTGGTCAAGACGGCAGCGAGATGGTCGGGCATGTTCATGCGGTGATCCTCCTATAGCGGATGCGACCTCTGCGAAGGTGCCCAGGGGTGCTCAGCACGAGCGCTCCGATCCGCCGGACGGGTGACGGGGCTTGGCGGTGAGGACGAGAGCGGTGAGGACGACCGTCCCACTGCCGACGGCGGCACCTCCGATCATGTCGGTGAAGTAGTGGTAGCTGTGGCCGATCAGGGCGACGGCCACGGCGGTGGCGAACAGGAACGCGCCGACCAGGAGCAGCCGCCGGGCGAAGGCGGCAATCCGGGCGGGCCGGCGCGGCGAACAGAATCGCGGCGACCGTGGCCAGGGCGAAGACGTTGGTGGTGTGGCCGCTGGGGTAGCTCAGGCGCCGTCTATCGTGCGCCCGATGAGGGGCTTGAGAGCTAGTTCGGTGAGGGCCGCCGCCGCGGGGACGGCGACCGCGGCCAGGACTGCACCGCGCCAGCGGCGCGCCACTATGGCGGCGAGCACCAGGACGACGGTGAGCGCGGCGACCAGCGGAGGTTCACCGAAATTGTCAAGACGTTAAGCGGGGCAGGATGCGCGCCGAGACAGACCGGAACCAGCCGCCGACGGCCGCGTCAAGCCGGTCCGGCCGGGACTGCCCGGCGAACAAGGCGCCGAGGACGGCGACGACCGCGCGCAGGCCAGCACGAATGCGGCGGCCACCCGGCGCCGGCGGGCCGGGATCAGCGGGCGCGGACCGGAACGGCCCCGGCCTGGTCCCGGCCCAGTGCACCCGTTACCGGGCATAGGCCCCGATGATGCTGGGCCCGGCCCCGGCGCGGGCGGCGGCGTCCGGCCGGGGACGCTGGCTGCGCAGGCCCACGCCCGGGCGATGGCGTCGCCGGAGTCAGTGCTCGAGTGCGGCGTCGAGGGTGATGTTGACGCCGGTGAGGGCCTTGCTGACCGGGCAGCTGGCCTTGGCGTCCTGCGCGACCTTGGCGAACTTTTCGTCGTCAAGGCCTTCGACCTCACCGCGGACGGTGAGCTTGATGCCGGTCAGCTTGAAACCGCCCGCCGGGTCCGGGCCGAGCGACACGTCCGCCTGGACGTCGAGCGCTTCCGGCGTCCCGCCCGCCTGGGCGATGAGCCCGGACAGCTGCATGGCGAAGCAAGCGGAATGCGCGGCCGCGATGAGCTCTTCGGGGCTGGTGGCACCCCCTGCTTCCTCGGCCGCCCGTTTGGGGAACGACATCTCGTACGTGCCGAGATGGGAACTCGTCAGCTCGACCTTCCCGAGCCTTCCTCAGGGTTCCGGTCCAGCCGGTGCGCGCGGTGCGGGTTGGCATTGGTTCTCCCGTCGCTGGGATGATCTCCGGTTTTTTGCTTCCGATCAGGACCCTATTACCAGGCCCCGGGCGGCTGGGCCAGCCCGGGCCCGGTGAGCCAGCTGCCCGGGCGACGGCCCCGAAGTCTGGCCTCGATGGCCTCGGCGGAGATCGGCGGCAAGCGCGCCGGGGGCTCTGGCTGGGACGGCACCACGGCCAGCCCCAGCCGGTGCAGTGTTCCGCCTGCTGTTCGCGGCGCTCAATCAGCGTCAGCGCCATGGCCAGCAGTACGGAGAGCTCTTACAGATGGTCTTGTCCCCAGTCCGGGCAATCCAGGACCGCATCTGGCACGAATAGGTGATTGCCCACATCGGGAACACTGTTTGCAGCTCCCGCAGCACGATCAGTGTCTCCGTATCGGGAATATCGTCGTCGCCGTCATCGGCGTTCAGATAGTCAGTAGCGTCAGACGGGTCGTACGTGTGCGGCACCGGGTCGTTCTCGTAGTCAGCCTCGATCGCGGTCCCCAGCCCGGCCAGCGTGTCAGCGGTGATGAACGGCGATTGTCACGGCGTAGCGCAACCCACCGGTCCCGGAAATAGCTAAATAAATATGCGTCGCCCCAGTGGAACGCAAGCGCCTCCAGCGCCGGAAGCATGCCGCCCTCCTGCATAAGCTCGGCACCCCTGGCGATATTGTGAACAACTCCAGTCCCATCTCAAATGCCAAGCAGTACAGAGTGCGGTAATGCTGACCTATCCCGGCTCTACCGCGTTCCCAGCGGCGTATCTGTGGGATGATCGACTCGACATCTGGAACATCGCAAATCCCGGATGAGGCATCGCTGAGCTTTTCCGCCAGCTTCCGGAACGTCCACCGCGCGCCTCACGCTCTGCCCGCAGCCGTGCGCCCAGTACCTTATGCGGCAGGCTTGGCTCGGCTTTCCTAGGCACAGTCACCCCTTCTCCTTCGTGTGTTGGCTTCGATCTGCGTTCGGTGTCCCGCATCCGCCAACAAGCGCGTCCGGGTAGATCGCGGTAACAATCATTCCCTGGGGCGCGTCGAATAGGGGGAAAGCAACGAATTGCTGTGTGTATGCACCCATAGGACAATCCACTCAGGGACCTTTTCCTCGATACCCCGCGCAATCTCGCGAAACTCGTCATCATCGGCAGAGGGCATGGCAGATGCCTCACGGCTTCCTTCCCACGCCACCGAGAAAACGCAACGCGGATTGGGCTGCCGGTTCCCGGCTGCTACTACGCCAGGCAGACACCTCAACAAGTCCGGGCTTTACAAGGTCGAAACCATTGAGGCAGTCAGGGTGCGCCTCCGAGCGCAGATATGGAGCGGAATATGAATATGTCTGACTTGGGCCAGGTCGATGACGTCGATGTGACTACCCCGTCACCTGCCCGCATGTACGACTATTACCTTACGATGGAAACGTCCCCTGGCGAACGGGAGGGTCACATGGCCAACGAACGGCTTCGTACCGCCCTCGCCCGTAACCGCTGGACGGTAACCGGCTTCGCGGACGCGCTCACCGTGGACCACAAGACGGTTGAACGATGGATCTCCAAGGACCGCATGCCGCACTGGTTAATCCGCACGTCTATAGCATGCCAGCTTTCCGTGCGCCCATACTCCATTTGCGACGCATCCAGGATGGTCCGCTATTCGAGACGTACGTCGAATGCTTCGAACGAATATGGGCTGACAGTCGGCCGTTCGACGCCAAAGGATGACTTACATATGACACGCGTGGACTACCTGAACGACCCCAATGCTCCCAAGGCTAACAGTATCGTCCCGGCTGTGAGCGCCATTGTGACGGACGACGAGAGTCGCATACTCATGATTCTGCGTACGGACAACGGCTATTGGTCGATCCCCGGCGGCGGCCTCAAGCCGGGAGAGACGCCACGCCAGGCCACGGCACGCGAGGTCAAGGAAGAGACTGGGATAGATTGCCAAGTCACCGGCATTGTAGAAATTTACTCTAACCCTAACCATGTGGCGGCCTACGATGATGGCGAAGTTCGGCAAGAATTTTCAATTTGCTTCACAACTCGGAAGCTAGGCGGAACACCGACCACAAGTGACGAGTCCGCCAAAGTCAGGTTTGTGCCGCCTGCCGATATCGAGGATTACAATATTCACCCGTCGATATTTTTGCGCATATGTCATTATCTGGAGAGCCGCGCTGAACCTTATATTAGCTGAGGTTCATTTTTTGCTAGGCGTGCGACTGTACGATCATGGCAGGATGCCAGCAAAGCTTCAGACGATCGCAAGGCGCGGCTTACCTCATGAGTCTCCCCGTATCTGCGGTAGATCTCGCTTATCCGCTCTTCAAACGTCACCCTCTTTCCAGTCGGCCCGGTTGTCATATCACAAAAGACCAGCGCGTCATATGTTGCAGTGCCCTCTGGCTGAAATTCTGCGATCAAGTCGTCATGCAGACCTCGGACTCGCGCTTCGTAAACCGCGCAAGAATGATGTGCGACCAGACGTGCCAAGCGGTCGCTTGGGCCGTTCTGCCGCAACCACCGCGCGCCATCAAGCGGATGAAAACCTGTGCTCGCCAGAGCAGGCGCATAACCCAAGTCGTGAAGATAGGAAGCCGCCACCAAGAGGTCGCGATCCGGGCGCGGCACTGCCCTTTCAACGTGGCGCGCTTGTTCTGCAACCTGCTGCACATGCTGCCAGCGATTTCCCAATGGAGAGAGAAATTTCTCCGCGTTCAATGCCGCCCAGGACGTCAGTGACATGCGCACACGCTACTACCCTGATCATCAGCGTGACGGAGACAGCAGGAAGCGCGTTTGAGGCTCCGTAACACCAGCGGCGATTGTCCAGGCATTACCGCAGTTCAGAGCGATGTATGGAAAGGTCGAGACCCTCGCGGACACACTCGAACTTATCGCCGCGGGGCAGGCCGTCGCCATCGTCCCGGCTGCCTGCGCGCCACCAGCCTTCGCCCCGAGCTCACCACCGTCCCCCTACGCGACGTCGAGCCGAACCACGTCGTGCTGGCGACCCGGGCAGGCGACCACAGCCGCCTGCTCGCCGCCGCGCGCAAATCCCTGCAGGCCCACCTCACCGGTCCCGGCCCCGCCGAACCGGCTCGCGGCTGACGCCGGACCGCCCGCCGCCTCGGCCAGCCGAAGGTGGCCCTCGGCCGGTCCTTCC
>CAVZKY010000003.1:0-9240 GCA_963775825.1 uncultured Actinomycetes bacterium | reverse complement strand
AGCGCGGGCTCGCCGGACGCCGAGGCCAACGGCGCCGAGACGACAGGAGCAGAGACGACGACCGCCGAGACCATGGCCGCAGAGACGGCAGGAGCAGAGACGACGACCGCCGAGACCATGGCCGCAGAGACGGCAGGAGCAGCGACGATCGTCCCCTGACCCGGGTCCAGCGGGCGCAGTGGCCAAATCTTTGCCGGGCGCAAGCCGGAGTTCTTCAGGGCGGGAGAAGTCAGCCCTCGGTCGCGACCCTGCGGTCAGGAGGGTCCCACCGACCCTGCGGTCAGGAGGCTAGCGCCAGCCAGATCAGGGCCGCGATCGAGGGCCACCGCCAGCACGATCATGACCGTGGCCATGATCGTTCGCCCTGCCAGCGGCTTCCCGGCGCCGGCGGGCGCCTCCGCCGAGTGCAGCGGCCCGGTGGTCTTCTGCGCCGCCGGAGCCCGGTCATCCCGGCGGCGGCCGCGCGCTGCGCCTTCCCGCTGGTCCCGCCCTGCGCTCCGCTGGTCCGCGGCTGGGGACCGTCCCGGGACTCGGGGCGGCGGAAGGCCGGGGCACCCCGCTGGGGCCTGCTCGTGCGGGGGCAGGGCACTCCCTGAGCCCACGGAGCGAAGCCCAGGGGGTGTCGTGATGGAGGCCCGACGAGCCGCGGGGCGCGCTGGAGCAGAGTCTCCGCGGGCGGACCCGGGACGCGGGCCCAGGCCGGGGTCCCGGACGGCGGCGCGTGTGAGAAGCGGCCCGGGGCTGGTCGCGGACGAGCTGTGGGGGGTGCCCTGGCCCTACTCGACGATGGGGTGCGGGTTACCCCCGCCGCGGTCGAGCTCAGCCCGCCGGTCCAGCGCAGCCGGCCGGTTGAGCCAGCTGCCGTTGAAGCAGCCTGCCGGTCCAGCGAGCTGCGGCTGGTCAGCCTGAGGCCTGCGGTCTCGCGCGACCTCCCCGGTTGAAGCCAAGGCGCGCTGTCCTGGGCCAGGGGCGCCGTCCGGGTGAGGCCGCTGTCCTGGGCCAGGCGCTGTTCCGGGTCAGCCCGCTGTCTAGCTGCTGTCCGGGCCCGACGTTCGCCAGGCGTCCCTGGTCGCGACGTCGTAGGTCGTCCGGTACGGACCAGGCCGGAGAAGCTGGGGCCGGGCGGCTGGAGCGGCTGGAGCCGACGGGCAACACGACGGTGGTCGTGCTGGTCCATCGGCCCGCTCCGGGTCTGCCGGCTGACCGAGGTCCGTCCGGCTCGGCTGGGGCTGAGGCTGCTCGCCACGCGGGCGGTCCGAGCCCACGGCGGCCTGTTCGGGGCTGGGTCCGACCGAGCCTGAACCGACGGGAGCCGCCGAACGGGCCGGGCCGGGAGCCAGCCGACCGTGGGCGTGCGGGCTGGGGAGCGCTGTCTCAACGTCAGGATCCTGGGTCAGGCGGCGCCATCGGTCTTTCCACTCGGCCGAACCCGTGCTCTGCACGGGATCTGCGCACGTAGGCCTGCAGAGCCCAAGGTGGCAGCTGCCGGGGCCGCTTCGGGGCTGGTCAGCGTTGGGGGGAAGTGCGCCCGCGCTGTGAGTTGCTGGCCCCGCAGCCAAGCCTGGTCAACGAAGCGTCCTGAATATCTCGCTGAGGAAGGCAGCCTGAGCTCTGCGCCCCTCCCGCTGGGCGGGGCGGGACGGCTACGCGCCAGAGACCCCTCTGGATCGTCGCGATACCCGCGCGTAATCGCCTGCCGTAATCGATGATTGCGACGACGGGGAAAAAGTGTAATGGGAAACATTTCCCGAATGTTGAAGAATTTTGTCGCATGAATCGCAGGTCATGCTGCGAGGGGCGTCTGCTGTGGCACGGGGAGCGGTTGTCGGCACGGGAGGAAATGGCTCCCGACGTGCAAGCTCACGGTCCGTCAGAGGTGGAACGGCGAGCCGATGGCGAGGCGGTGTCCAAGGCCAGCGGCAGCTCGGCGGCTTCCGCCGAGGAACCTGCATGAGCGCGGGCCCGCTGCCGCGGAACGTCACGGGCGCGGGATCGGGCCGAAACGCCAGGCAGCGTGCCGAGTGTCTAGCGCGGCGAGCGGCGGCGCCGGCGTAACGGCGAGCGCGACGGCGATGTAGTTATAGGTCAGGTAGACCGCCCGGCTGCGCGCGTCGCCGAGGCGCACGCGAGCGTGCGCCGCCCACGCTGCGTTGGAGTCAATGTCCCGCAGCCCGTCGATCATCAGCAGCGCACAGGACAGCAGCCGCCCGGTACCGGAGGGATTAGGCTGAGCCAGCCCTGAGCGTGGACATCTGCACGCAGGCGGTGCTGGTGATTGCGGCGAGCCTGAAGAACATGAACACTGTGACCTCTGCCGAGGTCCACACCCCCTACGGTGTGTCTGCGGCGCAGGTCACAAGCCGCTGGTACTGCTGGCCGCGCGAACCAGGATGAGTCGACCAGGAGGTGAAGATCGCGAGTACCAGGCCCGCTATGCACGCCTAGAAGAAAGCAGCCGAACGCCGCTGCGTGCACCTGCTGGGCCTGGGGCCAGTCCGGCGGCGACCAGCCGGACCGGCCCGACCCGGTGCTGGTCCGAGCCGCGGACGCCGTTGCTGTCCCCGTTCGCGTAGTCGATGCTGATCTGCAGGAAGAGCGCGACGACCAGGGCCAGTACGGCCGGCCAGGCGGAGAACTGGCTGTACTCGATGGCCACCCTGTTCTGATCAACACGGCTACGTACCGCGGCTGGGAATGTCCGCGGCCGGCTACGCCGCCAGCCAGTCCCGCCCCCGTGCCATGATCTCGTCCTCGGCGGCGCCAGCAATGTCCTCGCGGTGCTCAGCCGACCGGGGCGGTCAGCGCGACGCGGAGCCCGTAGGAGAGGACGTGAGGCGCCCATGTCGAGGCCGCGGCTCCGCGCGCCGTTGGCGGCCGAAGCCGTGGGTTCCAGGAACCGCGGCGCGTCCGTATCGCCTCTGCAGCACCGAGGCCGGACAACGCGGGTCAGCGATCCTCCGCGAGGGTGTCGTCGGCGACAGCGTCGAGGCAGCCTGCTGCTGTGGCCTGCTGGTTAGCCGGGCTGATGCGAGCGGCCCAGCCCGGCGTCGGGCAGCGGCGCAGTGGTCAGCGTCGCGGCCTGCGGGCGCACCCAGGCGAGTCCTGACGGTGGCCCGGTCATGCGCGCCGACCGGTACCTGGCTGCCGCTGGTCGGCGGCTTGCCGACGGCTCCTGCTCAGCGATCCTGCCACTGGCCCAGCGCATCGTCGTGGTCAGCTTGGCCAGAACGGCGCCACCGGACGGATCGTGATCCGTGGCGCTCAGCAGGTCGACCTGGACGCCGGCCACGTCGGCGGCGTCGGACTCGTGCGGCGCCCGGACGAAGTTCGTGATGGTGCGCACGGGCCCTCCGAACGGCCTGGGGCCCCGGCTACTGTGCTCCTGCTGGGCTGAGCTCGGAGACGCTCCCGCGCCGCGCTCGGTCGCGGTGAGGTCGTCATGGTGCGAGGCCTGCAGGGCGGCCAGCGCACCGGCCTGGGACGGTCGGCGGCCCCAGCGGTGCAGACCGGGCCAGCGCCTGGTTCCGTCGCGTCGCGAGCTCGGCGTCGGAGACCTCCAGCGTCAGATCGCGGCGCGGGACGTCGATCGTGATCCGGTCGCCGACGTCGGCGACCTCAGCGACGACCCCGTCGAGCGCTGCCTCCGGCGCACGCGGCAGATCTGAAGGTCCGACGTTCCCGCCGGAGAACTGCCTGTCGGCGATGAGCGCGCAGGCCGCCGAGGCCTTTCCCTCGAGGAAGCCGCGGGGGCAGCACCGCATGCCGGGACCGCCGCGCGGTCCCCCGCAGCGGATGACGATGCCGTCCCTGGTGCGCACCCGCGCAACCGTAGTATGCCGTCGACCGCGTCCTCCTGGTCTTCGAAGACCCGGCGCGCCCTCGACCCGGAAACAGCTCCTCGGTACGTCCCCTCGTCCCGACGATCGCGCCCTCCGGGAGCCAGGTCGCCGTACAGCACGGCCAGGCCGCCGTCGGCGGCGTAGGTGTGCTCGATGTCCGGATGCAGCCGCTTTCGCGGTCGGTGTCCAGGTCTTCCCGAGCGGGCCGACATCTGCGAGTACGGCCTGGGCGGCGCCGGACTCCGCCGCGGTCCGGCGCGGGAGAGCTCGACGGCCTCATCGCGGACCCCGCCTGGAGCGCAGCGCCCAGGCCCACCCATGAAGTCCGCAGCGAATCGCTGTGCACATCCGTGCGGACGGACGCGTCGAGCAGACCGCCCCGGTCCAGCGCACCGAGGACGGCCGGGACGCCGCCTGCCTGGCGCACGTCCTCGACGTGGTAAGTCGGCGCCCGGTGCGCACCTCGGCACAGGCAGGGCACCGACGGGGCAAGCAGCTCGTCGATCTCCTTGAGGCCGAAGGCGACTTCCGCCTTCGTGGTCGTGGCGAGCAGGCGCAGGATCGGCGTTGGTCGACGTACTTGCTCATGGCCACGTCCAGGGCCATCGCGGTTCCTCGAACGCGGCCCGGTTGGCGATAGCCCTGGAACAGCATGGAATCGTCGTCATCGGCGGAGCAGCGGGTGGGTCAGCTCGATCGATCGCCGTCCCGGCCCGTCGAACAGGCCGCGGCGGTGGTGTGTGGGTGGCGAGCGCGGTCCGTCACCTGGCAGGGCGAGGCTGATCGCCTCGGTCAGCCAGTTCATCGAGTTGGCGGTGAGCATCCCCGAGCAGGAGCCGCAGGTCGGGCAGGCGGAGCGCTCGATCTGAGCAGTTCGGTGTGCGACACTGTCGGCTCGGCGGCCGCGACCATCGCGTCGACGAGGTCGAGCTCCACTCGCCCTGTCAGGCCGTCCATGGGGCTTGCCGGCTTCGATCGGCCCGCCGGACATGAACATGGTCGGGATATTCAGGCGCATCGCTGCGATTAACATGCCGGGCGTGACCTTGTCGCAGTTGGAGATGCAGACCATGTGTCGGCGCAGTGCGTGTTGACCATGAACTCGACCGAATCGGCGATCAGGTCGCGCGACGGCAGCGAGTACAGCATCCCGCCGTGGCCCATCGCGATGCCGTCGTCGACCGCGATGGTGTTGAACTCGCGGGGGATCGCCCCGGCCGCGCGGACCGCGTCCGAGACCACCCGGCCGACCTCACGCAGGTGGACATGCCCGGGCACGAACTCGGTGAAGCTGTTGGCGACCGCTACGATCGGCCTGCCGATGTCCTCGCGGGCGATGCCTGTAGCCCGCAGCAGGGCGCGGGCACCCGCCATGTTTCTGCCGTGTGTGACAGTGCGAGACCGAAGCGGTGGCATGGCCGGTCATCTCCGAATTCAGCCGAGGGAACGCAGGGAAGCCCTGCTCGCAAGTAATCTCCTCAGCCTACCGGAGTGCGCTGGGCGCCATTGTTGAGCGGCAGGACCCGGGCCGCGGCGGCGTAGATCTGCTCGATCTCGCCCGCGCTGAGCTTCGGCCGGTCCTTCATCGTGGCGTTTCGCCGCAGGTACTTGCGCAGCCGGTCGCCGCTGAACACGTCGACCTCGCGGATCGTGGCCACCAGCCAGGGCACCTTCGGGCCATAGACGGCCAGCACGGGCCGGACGTAGACCTGGGTGCCGAGCTCCTCGCTCAGCCGGTCGCTGGCCTGCTGCGCCTCCCAGCGGGCGTGCTCGAGCCGGTCCTTCATGGTGAACGGCCCGTGGTACAGCTGACGCGCGTTCCGGGTCCGGATCGGCAGCCGCTTGTCCCAGGATTCGGAGTCGATGGCATAGGCGCCGGTCGGCCCGACCACGAAGTGGTCGATGGATTCCCGGCTACCCGGGATCGGCCGTGAGTGCAGCGCCCGGTACCCGGACCGCTCCATCCGGGCCAGCTGGCGCTGGGTGCGCTTCTGTGCGCCGGTCAGCCGGACACCGGGCGGTATCGACGCGGTGGTCCGCGACCGGTAGATGGCGTCGGCGATGGCCGCGAGCACCGCGGCGGTCAGCCCTGCCCGCCAGGTGAAGATGAACGCGAAGATCAGGCCGGCGATGAGCGCGACCAGCAGGCGCCGCTTCCAGATCCGCATCCGGGAGTCGGCCATCAGGTCACCGAAGTGCAGCCGCTCCGCCTTGCGCCCGGGATCGTCCGGGCCGAGAGGTCACGGACCCGCCGGAGTCGGCCGGATCCGGGCCCGCCGTGATCGCGAGCCGCCGCACCGGGGAAGCGGTCGTGGCCCGGCGGTCCCGCGGCCGACGGCACCGGCGGGTAGTCGGGCCGCGACCGCGCGCTGGCCCGCGTCCGCTTCTGGTCCCGGCTGGCCTGTCTCGGGCTGGCCCGTCTCCGGCCTGCCGGTGCGCGGCTGATCCGTCCGTGGCTGGCTGGGTGCCGCAGTTTGTCCTGAACTGGCCTGTTGTCCTGAACTGGCCTGGCCGGGGCCCTTACCCTCCTGCGGGGCGGCCCGGCCCGGGCGCTGGCCCGGCTCACCGGCCGGTGCCGGGCCGGTCCGCCTCCGGGGGCGCAGCAGCGGCTCCTTGTACAACCGGCGCGGCTCCCAGATGTCGGGCCCGGCCTGGTAGGCAGCGCCCTGATACCCAGCACTGGGTACCCCGGGCACGAACGGCCGGGGCGGCGGCACAGCGGGCGGTCAGCGGCGGCAGTCAGCGGCGGCACGATCAGTGCGGGCTGATCGGGGCGGGCATCGGGCGGCTGATCGGGTGCGGGCTGATCGGGTGCGGGCTGATCGGGTGCGGGCTGATCGGGTGCGGCCTGACGGTGCGGCCTGATCGGCAGCCGTGCCGGACGCATCACAGTCGGAAGCAGTCGTCCCGGACGGATTCCAGCTGGAAGCAGCCGGATCGGGCGCGGGCTCGGCCGGGCGCGCCGGCTCGGCCAGCCGGTCTTCCGTGCCGGGCCAGACCAGGCTGCGTCGCCGCCCGGAACGCGCTGTTAGCCGCGGCGGCCCGGAGCGCGGATTCCCGCTCCGGTTCGCCCGCCGGCCTTGGTTCGCCTGCGGGCCCGTGCTCGGCCGCTGGCGTGGGCTCGCCTTCCGGCGTGCGTCCGCCGGGCTGGCCCGTGCTGGCTCACCGGCGCGTGTCCGCCTTCCGGCCCGTATCCGCTCGCTGGCCCTTGCTCGCTCTGTGCGGGTCCTGACTCCGTGCGGGGTCCTGATCCCCCCGGTCCCGACTCGCCGGTCCGTGCTCATCGTGGGTCCCTGTGCTCGCTGTCCGCCGTGCTCCCGGTACCCCGGTTCTGTGCTCCCCGTGCCCGGTTCTGCTCGGGCCCGTCGCGTCCAGCTGCCTGGGCGGGCGGGACGGCTCCGGCGCTCTCATCGGGCGTCGGCGCGGGTGACCCCACGACCTCCGGGCCGGCCTGCGGCACAACGGCGCCAGGCGAATGATGCGGGCGCGCACCATTGCGCCCCTGTTCGTTCGGAGGGGCCGATGACCTATGGCTTTTCCGCATCAGCCATGTCACCTGTTCCACACACCCAGCGTAACTGACGAATGGCCGGACGCAAGTCGTCACAGGTTGAGTTAATAGTGTCGCTCTAGGGAGTGTATGAAGGCCCCCTGCGGGAAGGAATGCATTTTCGGCCCGCTCGCCACCGCGGTCTACCATTTGGTGACATGACGCAGATTCATGAGCTCACGATGACCGGCCTGGCGGCTGCGATCCACGAGCGCCAGCTTTCTCCTGTCGATGTCGCTAATCATTATCTGCGCCGGACCGAAGAGCTAAACGCGCAGGTAGGAGCGTACTACACGGTAACCGCGGAGCTGGCCCTAGAGCAGGCCCGCGCGGCGGAAAAGGCTGCTAACAGGCGCGTTCTGGATCGGCACCGCTTCCGCCACTTCTGGGTGTTCCGATCCCCATCAAGGATCTGAACTCCGTCGCGGCCGTCCGGCAGACGTTCGGCTCGTCCGTGTATGACGACTATGTTCCCGCCGGCGACGATTACGTGGTCGCCGCGATCAGGTCGGCGGGGGCGGTCATCACCGGCAAGACAGCGACACCGGAATTCGGCCTTCCGTGTTACACCGAGACGGCTGTTGGGCCGCCCGCCCGGACGCCGTGGGACCTTACCCGGTCGGCCGGGGGGTCCAGCGGCGGAGCGGCCGCCGCGGTGGCCGCACGCCTCGCCCCGGCCGCGCAGGGCAGCGATGGCGGCGGGTCTATCCGCATCCCCTCCAGCGCGTGCGGGCTGTTCGGTATCAAGCCGTCCCGCGGCCGGGTGTCAGAGGGCCCGATCGTGCCGGACCTGTTCGGGCTGGCCACCAACGGGCCGATCACCCGGACCGTGCCGGATGCCGCCCTGCTGCTGGACGTGATGAGCGGCAACTACCCCGGCGACATGTACACACTGCCGCCGCTGCCCGAGGGGGAGACGTTCCTTGGCTGGGCCCGCCGGGATCCGGGCCAGCTCCGGATCGGCCGAACGATGGTCCCGGTGGTCGAGGGCGCCGACGTCCATCCTGACTGCGTGGCCGCCTACGAGGACGCCAGCGCCCTGCTCAGTGACCTGGGCCACGACGTGGAGGACGTGGCCCTGCCGATCGGGCCGGACGTGGTGCCGTACTTCGAGACACTCTGGTACGCGCACGCGACGCTGGCCCCGATCGACCCGGCGCACGAGGACGGGTTGCTGCCGTTCACCCGTTACATGCGCGAGCGCGGGCTGGCGACGGGCGCCGGTGAGCTGATCTTCGCGCAGGCGTACCTGCAGGCCGTGCTGCGCCCGGCGCTGGCCGCGATGAACGCCTACGACGTGATCCTCACCCCCACACTGGCGTCGCCGCCTGCACCGGTCGGCTACTTCACCGAGGTCGACCCGGCCGAGAACTTCGAGCGGCAGAAGCGCTTCACGCCGTTCACCGCGGCGTACAACCTCTCTGGCCAGCCCGCGGTCAGCCTGCCGCTGTACTGGAATGCGGACGGGCTGCCGATCGGGGTCATGCTGGCCGGGCGGATCGGTGCGGAAGGCCCCCTGATCTCGCTGTCGGCGCAGGTCGAGCAGGCTCGCCCCTGGCAGGACCGCGTCCCGCCCGGCTTCTGAGCCGCCGCCGTCCGGGGGACGACCCACCCCGGACCCCCGCAGCCCGCGGTGGTGCGGACCGTAAGCGCGGGGGGTTCCGGGGGGCGCCCCCCGGGCTAGCACTGGCTGAGCCGCGAGCACCGCAGCAGGACCTACGGCGAGGCGTCTCGTTGCCGACCCAGCGAACCGGGCCTTGGCCCGGTGAATGGCTGGTGTGTCGGCGAAGTACCACCGCGCGGGCGCGGAGCGCATGCGGGGGGCTCCGAGGGGTCGCCTCCCGGGCCAAT
>CAVZKY010000002.1:0-10056 GCA_963775825.1 uncultured Actinomycetes bacterium | reverse complement strand
GCCCGGGGTGTGCCCCGCAACGGTGCGGGCTCGCCGGACGCCGAGGCCAACGGCGCCGAGGCCAACGGCGCCGAGGCCAACGGCGCCGAGACGAATCGGTCGCCGAGACGCCGGGAGGAGAAACGACAGGAGCAGAGACCATGGGAGGAGCAACGGCCGGCGCGGCAGCGAACGGCGGGCCGGCGGATACGTCGGCCGGGGGATAGGCCGGGATCTCCCTGCCTGAAGCCCGGCCCCGGCGCCCGCCCCGGCGCTCGACGTGATCCCGCAGCCCTGGGCGCTGGCGGCGGACCGCCCATGCCGTCGCGTGCCGGAGGCTGTTCCGCCGATCCTCCCTTACCCGGGTCCAGCGGGGCGGAGTGACCCCTCGGTCCCAGCGGCCGGTGCGGTCAGGAGGCTAGCGCCAGCCAGATCAGGGTGGCGATCAGGGCCACCGCCAGCACGATCATGACCGTGGCCATGATCGTCGCCCTGAGCGGCTTCCGGGCGCCGCGGGCGCCTCCGCCGAATGCAGCGGCCCGGTGGTCTTCTGCGCCGCCGGAGCCCGGTCATCCCGGGCGGTCGGCGCGCTCCGCTGGCCCCGCCTTGGCTCCGCTGGTCCCGCCCTGCGCTCCGCTGGTCCGCGGCTGGGGACCGCCCGGGGACTCGGGGCGGCGGAAGGCCGGGGCGCCCCGCTGGGGCCCACGCGCTGGGGCAGGGCAGCCCCCGAAGTGGACGGGGCGAAGCCGACGGCGGTGTCGCGGACGGAAGACCGGCCGGCCGGGGCGCCGGAGAAACTCCGCCGGGCGGACCCGGGACGCGGGAGAAGCCCGAAGTCCCGGACGGCGGAGCCTGCGAGAAGCCGCCCGGGGCGTCCGGCGAGACCGGAGCCGACGGGGCAGCCTGCCCGGCCTGACCCCACGACGGTGCGGAACTACCCTGCCGGTCCGGGCCAGGCCGCCAGTCCGGGCCAGGCCGCCGGTCCGGGCCAGGCTGCCGGTCCGGGCCAGGCCGCCGGTCCGGGCCACCCTGCCGGTCGGGGCCAGGCCCGGGTCCAAGCCAGGCCGCTGTTCTGGGCCCCACGTTTCGCGCGTCCCGGCCGCCACGTCGTCAGGCTGTCCGGCATGGATGCGGCCGGAGCAGCCGGGGCCTACCGGAGCGGCCGGAGTTGGCGGGTACGACGGCGGCGGGGTGCCGGCCGATTCGGGCTGTTCCAGGTCTGACCGGCTGAACCAGGAGCTCGTCCCGGCTCCGGCCCGGCTGAGGCCGGCCGCGACGCGGGCCAGTCCGAAGCCGATGGCAGCCTGTTCGGCTGGGTTGACCGAGCCCTTACCCACGGCCGCCCCAAACGGCCCGGCCGGAGCCCGGCTCACGGTGGGCGCCCGGGTGGGCAGCGCCGTCTCAACGTCGGGATCCTGGGTCAGGCGGCGCCATCGGTCTTCCCACTCGGCCGAACCCGCGGCTGCGCCGCATCCGCGCACGTAGGCCTGCAGCACCGGAAGGCTGGGCAAGGCGGGGCCGGCTTCGGCGCTGGTCAGCGTCTCCACGGGGAAGTGCGCCCGCGCCGCGAGTTCCTGGGGCCGCAGCCCCGCCTGGTCACGAAGCGCCCGCAGATCACGCAGGAAGGCAGCCCGCTCTGCGCCTCCCCGCTGGGCGGGGCGGGACGGGGATGCGTCATGGAACCCCTCCCGATCGTCGCCAAACCTGCGTGTGGCCGACTGTGCAATCGATGATCGCCACTACGGGGAAGCGTAAACCCAAACATTTCCCGACGTCGCAGCATTCGTCACGATTCCCAGGTCATGCCGGGTCAGGAGCGTCCCGCCGCCGCGCCAGGGCGGCCGCTCGCCCGGCGAAAGGCCTGCCCACGCGCACGCATGGCCCGCTCAGAGGCGGATGGCGAGGCCGATGGTAAAGGCGGCGCCAAAGGCCAGCTGCAGTCGGCCGGTCTGCCCGAGGGCCCGGATGAGCGCGGGCCCCGCAGCCCCGGACCGGACGGCGCGGATCGGGCCGAACGCCAGCGGCAGCGCGGCCAGCGTCAGGGCGGCGAGCGGCCGCGCCGGGGTGATGGCCAGCGCCACAGCGAAGGGAGCCAGCAGGCAGGTCACGTACACCGCCCGGCTGCGCGCGTCGCCGAGGCGGACCGCGAGCGTGCGCTTGCCCACGTCGGCGTCGGAGCCGATGTCCCGCAGGTTGTTGATCATCAGCAACGCACAGGACAGCAGCCCAGCCGGCACCGCGGCGATCAGGCCGAGCCAGCTCAGCGCGGACATCTGCACGTAGGCGGTGCCGGCCACCGCGGCGAGCCCGAAGAACACGAACACCGCCACCTCGCCCAGGCCCTGATACCCGTACGGGTGCGTCCCGCCAGTGTAGAACCAGGCCGCCGCGACGGCGGCCGCGCCCACCAGGATGAGCCACCAGGAGGTGAAGATCGCGAGCACCAGGCCCGCCACGCACGCGCAGAAGAAGCAGCCGAACGCCGCCGCGCGCACCTGCCGGGCCGGGGCCAGTCCCGCGGCGACCAGCCGGACCGGCCCGACCCGGCGCTCGTCCGAACCGCGGATGCCGTCGCTGTAATCATTCGCGTAGTTGACGCCGATCTGCAGGAAGAGCGCCACGACCAGGGCGAGTACGGCCCGCCAGGCGGAGAACCGGCCGTACCCGATGGCCACCCCGGTCCCGATCAACACGGGTACGACCGCGGCCGGCAACGTCCGCGGCCGGGTACCGGCCAGCCAGTCCCGTGGCTGCGCCACGGCCGCTCCTTGTGCGCTCAGCGCGTCCTCCTTGTGCTCAGCCGGCCGGGGCGGCCAGCGCTACGTGCAGCCGCACGATAGGGACGCGAACGCCCATGTCCAGCTCGCTCCGCGCGCCGTCGGCGGCCCAGCCCGCGGTTTCCAGGAAACGCCGCGTGTCCGTATCGGCTTCCAGCTCCCAGGCGGACACCTCGGTGAAGCGGTCCTCCGCCAGGGTGTCGGCGACGGCGTTGAGCAGCCTGCCGCCGTGGCCCTGCCGGGTCAGCCCGGGCGCGACGCGCAGCTCGTACAGTTCGGCGTCGGTGGCCGGCCAGCGGTCAGCGTCGGTGGCGGGCCCCACCGAGGCGAAACCCACGGCCGCCCGCTCATGGGTGGCGACCAGCACCCGGTGCCTGCTGGTCGGCGGCTTGCCAATCGCCTCCGCCCAGCGCTCCCGCCACTGGCCCAGCGCATCGTCGCTGGTCAGCTCGGCCAGCACCGCGTCCGGGACGAGCCCCGGGTATCCGTGGCGCCAGCAGTCGACCTGGATGCGGGCCACGTCGGCGGCATCGGACTCGCGCGCGGCCCGGACGAAGTCCTGCGTGCTCACCGGCCCTCTGAGTGCCCTGGGGCCCCGGCCAGCGCGCCGGCGGCCAGCTGGCTGACGTCCCGCGCCGCGCCGGTCGCCGCGGAGGTCGTCATCGCCGCGTAGGCCTGCAGGGCCGCGCTGACCGGCCGGGACCGGTCGGCTGGCCGGTAGCCGGACAACCGGGCCAGCACCTGGTCCCGCCGCGTCGCGAGCTCGGTGTCGGAGACCTCCAGCGTCAGATCGCGGCGCGGGATGTCGATCGTGGTCCGGTCGCCGTTGGCCACCAGCGCGATGACCCCGCCCAGCGCCGCCTCCGGCGCGACGTGGCAGATGGAAAGGCCCGACGTTCCGCCGGAGAACCGGCCGTCGGTGATCAGCGCGCACGCCCGCCCCAGGCCTTTCCCCTTGAGGAAGCTGGTGGGGTACAGCATTTCCTGCATGCCGGGACCGCCGCGCGGGCCCTCGTAGCGGATCACCACGACGTCGCCGGCGCTGACCGCGCCGCTGAGGATGCCGTCCACCGCGTCTTCCTGGCTCTCGAAGACCCGTGCGGTGCCCACGAACCGGAACAGCTCCTCGGGCACGCCGGCCGTCTTGACGATCGCGCCCTCCGTGGCCAGGTTGCCGTACGGCACGGCCAGGCCGCCGTCGGCGGTGTAGGCGTGCTCGATGTCCCGGAGGCAGCCGCTTTCGCGGTCGGTGTCCAGGCTTTCCCAGCGGGCCGACTGCGAGTACGGCCGGGTGGTGCGGACTCCGCCGGGAGCCGCGTGGTAGAGCTCGACGGCCTCGTCGCGGACCGAGCCGGAGCGCACGTCCCAGGCGTCAATGAAGTCCCGCAGCGAATCGCTGTGCACCGTGCGGACGGATGTGTTGAGCAGACCGCCCCGGTCCAGCTCACCGAGGATGGCGGGGATGCCGCCGGCCCGGTGCACGTCCTCGACGTGGTAGTTGCTGCTCGGCGCCACCTTGCACAGGCAGGGCACCCGGCGGGACAGCTCGTCGATCTCCTTGAGGCCAAAGGCGACTTCGCCTTCGTGGGCCGCGGCGAGCAGGTGCAGGATCGTATTGGTCGACCCGCCCATGGCCACGTCCAGGGCCATCGCGTTCTCGAACGCTTCCCGGTTGGCGATAGCCCTGGGCAGCACGGACTCGTCATCATCGGTGTAGTAGCGGCGGGTCAGCTCGACGATCGCCGTCCCGGCCCGTTCGAACAGGCCGCGGCGGGCCGCGTGGGTGGCCAGCGTGGTCCCGTTACCCGGCAGGGCGAGGCCGATCGCCTCGGTCAGGCAGTTCATCGAGTTGGTGGTGAACATGCCGGAGCAGGAGCCGCAGGTCGGGCAGGCGGATTCCTCCATCTCGAGCAATTCCGCGTCCGACACCGACGGGTCCGCCGAGGCGACCATCGAGTCGATCAGGTCGAGCTTGCGCCCGCCCGTGGTGAGGCCGGCGACGGGCTTGCCCGCTTCCATCGGGCCGCCGGACACGAAGACGGTCGGGATGTTCAGCCGCATGGCCGCGATGAACATGCCGGGCGTGATCTTGTCGCAATTGGAGATGCAGATCAGCGCGTCGGCGCAGTGCGCGTTCACCATGTACTCGACCGAGTTGGCGATCAGCTCCCGGCTCGGCAGCGAGTACAGCATCCCGCCGTGGCCCATCGCGATGCCGTCGTCGACCGCGATGGTGTTGAACTCGCGGGGGATCGCCCCGGCCGCGCGGACCGCGTCCGAGACCACCTGGCCGACCTCTCGCAGGTGGACATGCCCGGGCACGAACTCGGTGAAGCTGTTGGCGACCGCTACGATCGGCCTGCCGATGTCCTCGCGGGCGACGCCCGTAGCCCGCAGCAGGGCGCGGGCACCCGCCATGTTTCTGCCGTGTGTGACAGTGCGAGACCGAAGCGGTGGCATGGCCGGTCATCTCCGAATTCAGCCGAGGAACGCAGGGAACCCTGCTCGCAAGTAATTTCCTCACCCTACCGGAGTGCGCTGGGCGCCATTGTTGAGCGGCAGTACCCGGGCCGCGGCGGCGTAGATCTGCTCGATCTCGCCCGCGCTGAGCTTCGGCCGGTCCTTCATCGTGGCGTTTCGCCGCAGGTACTTGCGTAGCCGGTCGCCGTTGAACACGTCGACCTCGCGGATCGTGGCCACCAGCCAGGGCACCTTCGGGCCATAGACGGCCAGCACGGGCCGGACGTAAACCTGGGTGCCGAGATCCTCGCTCAGCCGGTCGCTGGCCTGCTGCGCCTCCCAGCGGGCGTGCTCGAGCCGGTCCTTCATGGTGAACGGCCCGTGGTACAGCTGCCGCGCGTTCCGGGTCCGGATCGGCAGCCGCTTGTCCCAGGATTCGGAGTCGATGGCATAGGCGCCGGTCGGCCCGACCACGAAGTGGTCGATGGACTCCCGGCTACCCGGGATCGGCCGTGAGTGCAGCGCCCGGTACCCGGACCGCTCCATCCGGGCCAGCTGGCGCTGGGTGCGCTTCTGTGCGCCGGTCAGCCGGACACCGGGCGGTATCGACGCGGTGGTCCGCGACCGGTAGATGGCATCGGCGATGGCCGCGAGCACCGCGGCGGTCAGCCCCGCCCGCCAGGTGAAGATGAACGCGAAGATCAGGCCGGCGATGAGCGCGACCAGCAGGCGCCGCTTCCAGATACGCATCCGGGAGTCGGCCATCAGGTCACCGAAGTGCAGCCGCACCGCCTTGTGCCCGGGATCGTCCGGGCCGGAACTCACGGACCCGCCGGAGTCGACCGGATCCGGGCCCGCGGTGATCGCGAGCCGCCGCAGCGGGGGAGCGGTCGTACCCGGCGGCCCGCCCGCGGCCGACGGCACCGGCGGGGTAGTCGGGCCGCGTCGCGCGCTGGCCCGCGCCCGCTTCTGGTCCCGGCTGGCGTGTCTCGGGTTGGCCCGTCTCCGGCCTGCCGGTGCGCGGCTGATCCGTACGTGGCTGGCTGGGTGCGGCAGTTTGTCCTGAACTGGCCTGTGTCCTGAACTGGCCTGGCCGGGGCCCTTACCCTCCTCCGGGGCCGCCCGGCCCGGGAGTTGGCCCGGCTCACCGGCCGGTGCCGGGCCGGTCCGCCTCCGGGTCCGCAGCAGCGGCTCCTTGTACAACCGGCGCGGCTCCCAGATGTCAGGCCCGGCCTGGTAGGAAGCTCCCTGATAAGCAGCACTGGGTACCCCGGGCACGAACGGCCGGGGCGAACCGGCCGGCGCAGCAGCGGGGCGGTCAGCGGTGCGGCGGTCAGCGGCGGCACGATCGGGTGCGGGCTGATCGGGTGCGGGCTGATCGGGTGCGGGCTGATCGGGTGCGGCCTGATCGGGTGCGGCCTGATCGGGTGCGGGCTGATCGGGTGCGGCCTGATCGGTGCGGCCTGATCGGGGCAGCCGTGCCGGACGCGTCCCAGTCGGAAGCGGTCGTTCCGGGCGGATTCCAGCCGTAAGGAGCCGGTTGGGGCGCGGGCTCAGCCGGGCGCGCCGGCTCGGCCAGCCGGTCTTCCGTGCCGGGCCAGACCAGGCGCGTCGCCGCCCGGAACGCGCTGTTTCCCGCGGCGGCCCGGAGCGCCGATTCCCGCTCCGGTTCGCCGGCTGGCCTGGGTTCGCCGTGCTGGCCCGCTGGCGTCGGCCGCTGGCCCGTGTCCGCCTTCCGGCGTGGGTCCGCTGGCTGGCCCGTGCTGGGTCACCGGCGCATGTCCGCCTTCCGGCCCGTGCTCGCTCGCTGGCCCTGGCTCGCTCTGTGCGGGGTCCTGGCTCCCGTGCGGGGCCCTGCTCCTCTGCGCTGGGTCCTGGCTCCCGGTCCGTGCGCTCCCGGTTCCCGTTCTCGCTCGGTTCCCGGTTCTGCGCTCCCGGTACCCGGTTCTGCGCTCCCGGTTCCCGGTTCGACCGGGCCCGTCGCGTCCAGCGCCTCGGCGGACCGGGCGGCTCCAGCGCTCTCATCGGGCGTCGGCGCGGGTGACCCCACGACCTCCGGGCCGACATTCGGTACAACGGCGCCAGGCGAATGATGCGGGCGCGCGCCGTTGCGCCCCTGTTCGTTCGGAGGGGCCGATGACCTATGGCTTTTCCGCATCAGCCATGTCACCTGTTCCACACACCCAGCGTAACTGACGAATGGCCGGACGCAAGTCGTCACAGGTTGAGTTAATAGTGTCGCTCTAGGGAGTGTATGAAGGCCCCCTGCGGGAAGGAATGCATTTCGGCCCGCTCGCCACCGCGGTCTACCATTTGGTGACATGACGCAGATTCATGAGCTCACGATGACCGGCCTGGCGGCTGCGATCCACGAGCGCCAGCTTTCTCCTGTTGATGTCGCTAATCATTATCTGCGCCGGACTGAAGAGCTAAACGCCCAGGTTGGGGCGTTTTATACGGTAACCGCGGAGCTGGCCCTAGAGCAGGCCCGCGCGGCGGAAAAGGCACTAACAGGGCGTTCTGGATCGGCACCGCTTCCGCCACTTCTGGGTGTTCCGATCCCCATCAAGGATCTGAACTCCGTCGCGGACGTCCGGCAGACGTTCGGCTCGTCCGTGTATGACGACTATGTTCCCGCCGGCGACGATTACGTGGTCGCCGCGATCAGGTCGGCGGGGGCGGTCATCACCGGCAAGACAGCGACACCGGAATTCGGCCTTCCGTGTTACACCGAGACAGCTGTTGGGCCGCCCGCCCGGACGCCGTGGGATCTTACCCGGTCGGCCGGGGGGTCCAGCGGCGGAGCGGCCGCCGCGGTGGCCGCACGCCTCGCCCCGGCCGCGCAGGGCAGCGATGGCGGCGGGTCTATCCGCATCCCCTCCAGCGTATGCGGGCTGTTCGGTATCAAGCCGTCCCGCGGCCGGGTGTCAGAGGGCCCGATCGTGCCGGACCTGTTCGGGCTGGCCACCAACGGGCCGATCGCCCGGACCGTGGCGGATGCCGCCCTGCTGCTGGACGTGATGAGCGGCAACTACCCCGGCGACATGTACACACTGCCGCCGCTGCCCGAGGGAGAGACGTTCCTTGGCTGCGCCCGCCGGGATCCGGGCCAGCTCCGGATCGGCCGCACGATGGTCCCGGTGGTCCAGGGCGCCGACGTCCATCCCGACTGCGTGGCCGCCTACGAGGACGCCAGCGCCCTGCTCAGTGACCTGGGCCACGACGTTGAGGACATGGCCGTGCCGATCGGGCCGGACGTGGTGCCGTACTTTGAGACACTCTGGTACGCGCACGCGACGCTGGCCCCGATCGACCCGGCGCGCGAGGAACGGTTGCTGCCGTTCACCCGTTACATGCGCGAGCGCGGGCTGGCGACGGGCGCCGGTGAGCTGATCTTCGCGCAGGCGTACCTGCAGGCCGTGCTGCGCCCGGCGCTGGTTGCGATGAACGCCTACGACGTGATCCTCACCCCCACACTGGCGTCGCCGCCGGCACCGGTCGGCTACTTCACCGAGGTCGACCCGGCCGAGAACTTCGAGCGGCAGAGCGCTTCACGCCGTTCACAGCGGTGTACAACCTCTCTGGCCAGCCCTCGGTCAGCCTGCCGCTGTACTGGAATGCGGACGGGCTGCCGATCGGGGTCATGCTGGCCGGGCGGATCGGCGGGGAAGGCACCCTGATCTCGCTGTCGGCGCAGGTTGAGCAGGCTAGCCCCTGGAAGACCGCGTCCCACCCGGCTTCTGAGCCCACGCCGTCCGGGGGACGACCCCCTGGACGGCAATGCCGCATACGCTAGTTTGATCTTGGTTGAGTGAGGGCTGGGGCTTAGGCCGCCCCGCTTGAGCCCGGCGCGCCCCGCCCGAGCCCCCGTCTACCCAGCCAGCCGCCCGGCCAGGGTCGGCGATGGCGTATCTCCATTTGACCAGCCACAGCCCGCGTGACAGCGACGCGTCCACCCGCACCGGGTATGCCTGCGTAGCAGCCATCGAGATTATCTCAGAATCGCCCCGGCCGAGCTTGTTAACCTCGCATCCGCCCCGCGCCACACGTTCCGACGCTTGCTCTGGCCTATTCCGCCGCGTCCTGGCCGCGCGCGATCTCCCGGTGCCTTCCAGCTGATCACCCTGTCCCGCTGCCGCCGGGACCGGCTGGGGAACATGCGCCCGCCGATGGCGACCGTCTCCGCGCCGAGCTTATCTGCGGAAAACCCGCGCCGATCATAGGGAAGCCGGGCCAGCCGCGCAGCAAGACCCGTAACCTCCGTCACTAAAGATCACTAGTGAGTGGATCTGGTCCGCCCAGCCCACGCACGCCGCTTTGGTGGACATGGCGACCTGGGACGCGGCCCAGCGGGCGGCCGGCACGGCAACGTCCGTGACCCCGAAATGCCCACCCGGCGACGCGGCCGCCGATAACAAGCTCCGCTCCCGTTTGTCACTGCTCGATCTGCCACCGCCGCATGACCGGCAACACCATCCGCACCTATACCTACTATCTACCTATCTACCTATCTACCTACTATCGGTGCCGCACGCATCCCGGCTTGCCCTCTTACTACGCCGCCCACCCCGATCACCGCACCGTCGCCGTCCGCGAAAGAAATCATGGCCACTGCCCTGGACCGGTTCTTCACCGAGCGGGTATTCTGGGCCCGACCGGGCCGCGACGCTCACCACCCAGCTTCCCGCCAGCGCCGCCCGCCAGGCCGAGCGCCGCGACAGGCAAGCCGCCGCCATCCGCCGCAAGATCGCCCGGCTCGACACAACCGGGGACCACATCACAAGATCATGTTGGCCATTTGACGGGCACACTGGGGTCGCCCCCCGGGCCAGCACGGCAT
>CAVZKY010000001.1:0-139337 GCA_963775825.1 uncultured Actinomycetes bacterium | reverse complement strand
CCGCGACCTGGAAGTCCAGGGGGGTCGCCCCCCAGGCCAGCACAGCGCAGCGGGGGGTCCAGGGGGCTCGCCCCCCAGGCCAGCACAGCGCAGCGGGGGGTTCCAGGGGGGTCGTCCCCCCAGGCCAGCACAGCGGGAGGCCCAGCAACCGCGGGCTCTACCTGCGGCCGCTGGGCCTCTCACGTAAAAGGCCGGTGCGGCGGTCGCCTCCTCGGCGAGTGGCACAACGCGGCTCCAGCCGAACGGTATTCCGCGAAGGCTTTTTTGGATGCGGCCCGGGGCACTCAGCCGCACCGGCCGAATAGTAGGAACGCGGGGGGTCCCCCGACTGTTCCCGCCTCGGTGATCCTCGCCGGTTTTCTCGGGCGACCTCGGAAAAGCCAGGCCAGCCGGGACGGCGGAAGGTCAGGAACGACCGCGGGGGGCTCGTTGTTCCGGCCGGTCGGGGACGCCGTAGGGGTGCGATCCGCTCCTCGCGTCGTTGGGGTATATCGACTGGAATGGGTCATCAGGGTACCGCGGGCTGTGGTCCTCGGCCGGGTAGAGACTCCCGCCTGGGGGCTCGCCCCGGTAGAAGCCACCGGCCGGATCCTCCCGGTACGACGGGACGCTGGAATCCCTCTCAGGATAGGGCGGGCCGGAGTCTCCGGCCGGGGGCTCGGGCGCCCGGTCCCGGTAGACCGGGTGACCGCCCGACCCCAGCGGATCCCCGCCGTAGGAGGGCTCAGGATCGCGGTAGCCGGGCCGCGGCTGCTGCTGGCGGTAGCTGCCGGACCCGAGCGGATCGCCCGGATAAGGAGCGTTCAGGGGGTCGTCCTGGAACGACGGCGGCGGCAGGCCGGAGTCTGCGCCCCGGTAGGACGGCGGCGGCCCGTCATCGGCATACCCGGGGAACGAAGACCCCGCACCGACCGTCCGGTCCGGGTAGGACGGCGCCGCCAGCGGCCCGGGCGCCCGGTCCCGGTAGACCGGGTGACCGCCCGACCCCAGCGGATCCCCGCCGTAGGAGGGCTCAGGATCGCGGTAGCCGGGCCGCGGCTGCTGCTGGCGGTAGCTGCCGGACCCGAGCGGATCGCCCGGATAAGGAGCGTTCAGCGGGTCGTCCTGGAACGACGGCGGCGGCAGGCCGGAGTCTGCGCCCCGGTAGGACGGCGGCGGCCCGTCATCGGCATACCCGGGGAACGAAGACCCCGCACCGACCGTCCGGTCCGGGTAGGACGGCGCCGCCAGCGGCCCGGGCGCCCGGTCCCGGTAGACCGGGTAACCGCCCGACCCCAGCGGATCCCCGCCGTACGGCGACGGGCTGTAGGACCCGGCGGACCGGGACTCGGCGCCGCCCGCGGCGTTGGGGATGCTCGGCGGCACGTCATCGGCCGTCATGGCCCGGAACTCACCCGTCATGGGCACGTCCTGGCCGGTGCCGTAGTCGGGGAAGCTGGCCAGCGCAGGCATTGGGCCGGTGGCCGCGCCGGTCAGGGCGCGGTGCGGCGGGGCGCCGGCCAGGTCACGCGAGTCGGCCGGGAGGGCGGCTCCGCGCGGGCCACGCTGCAGAGCCTCCACCATACGGGGCAGGTCGTCGATCGGCAGCCGGAATGTCCCGGTGCAGGTACCCCCCTGCCAGATGCTGAAAACAGCGACGCCGGTGTCGGAGTACCAGCTGAGACGCATGCTGCGGGAGCTGCCGCGCACGTCGAAGAATACTTCGCCGAGCCTGGGCAGAGGTGCTGCGTCGGACGCTGACATGGAGCCCATGGTGGCGTGCGGCCATGCCTTTGTCCAGTTCGTTACCGGAGTTGGTCCCGTCGGAAAAAAGTGCTGGTCACAGAATGAAGTTAATTAGCGGCCCCGGCTGCGCGGACGAGATCACCGGTGGCATGATTATCGCCTGGCTCACATCCGTCCGGCGTCATGAGATCGGCGTCATGAGATCGGCGTCCATGGATATGGGGCACGGCATGCCGTGACGCTCGCGCTGGCCGTTCGGCAGATGACTGCGCCGCCTAGTAACGCCGTTTCCTGGCAGGGGCTGCTGTACCCCCCGGGAACATAACGGCGATAGTACGCGTTGCATGAATCGGTGAGCGGACAGACGCGTGCCCCACGGTGCGTCCGTGTGTCCGTGTCCGCGAGCCCGACCAAACGAGCTCGTCCTGAAGATGTCCTGTAAGCAAGTCTAGGAAACAATTAGAGGTGATTGGTCCCATGTCTCAGGTGCGTCGGCAGTCGGCTGTGCTTCCCCGGCCCAACTGGGGCTGGCAGGATGCTGCTGCGTGCCGCGAGGAGGATCTTATCCTCTTCTTCGGGCCGGACGGTGAGCGCCAGCCGGAGCGCGACATCAGGGAGCGGAAGGCCAAGGCCGTGTGCGCCGAGTGCCCGGTCCGCGTTGAGTGCCTCAATTACGCGCTGTCCCGCCCCGAGAAGTACGGCGTATGGGGCGGCCTGAACGAGGAAGAGCGGGCGGCTGAGCGCCGGCGCCGGATGCGCCGCGCCAACGCCGCCTGACAGGCCTGCCCGTCTGCCTCCTCTCGATAACGAAGTCATCGCAAGCATCCAGCCAGTCACGAAGTCCGCATAACGAAGTCCATCGCAAACATCCAGCCAGTCACGAAGTCCGCGCCGCGGCCCGGTGCCAGCTAAGACCGGGCCGCGGCGCGGACTTCGTGCTGCCCGCGAGCAGAGATAACGAGAAGATGGGTGCATGATCTGCGTTCCATGCCGGGAGCGCCATCACGGCGACTGCCCCGGCGGCACCTGGTGTGATTGCCAGCACCTTCCGCCCCGTGAGACCGAGCCGCCGGTGGCCTGGATCCGCCAGGGCTGACCGGCCCTGACCCGCGCTGACCGGCCCTGACCCGTGCTGGCCGGCCCTGACCCGCGCTGAGCAGGACCATCAGGCCCGTCGGCGACCCAGCCCGCGAAGCCCGGGCATCTCGAGCCGGTAACGTTTTTTAGGGTTTTCCCCCGGAACGGAATAAGCCCCGTGGATGCAGGCGTTTGCGCGGAGGTGATGCCACACGAGCGTGCCCCGCGTCCGACGGCCCCGATGACGGGGCCGGGATGGACAGGCGCTGCAGGAGCGTGTGATGCTTGTGCGATGAGCGCGGTGGACCCCTTGCTCGTGGGGCGCAGGCACGTCGACCTGCTTCGCGTCCGCAGCGCTATCTGTCTGTACGCCCACTGACCCCTGCCCGTGACGTAGACCGGGCGCGTGTCACGAACCGGGCGTGCATCCCCGGACTGAAGGCAGTTCCTGGCCATCTGCGGCCGGGTGCGGCTGGGCCGAGCAAGGCCCGTCCAGGGAAGGGCGTACTTTTAGCCCTCCGCTCCGGCTCGGGACCGCGCTCCCTGACAGCCGAAGGACATCAGCTTCATGCCACCGAGCACCACTCAGCGCGCATCGTCTACGTCAGGCCGTCGTGTGCGTGGCGAAGGTCAGTGGGCACTCGGGTACCGCGAGCCGCTCAACAAGAACGAGGAAAACAAGAAGAACGATGACGGGCTGAACGTCCGCCAGCGCATCATCGACGTCTACTCCAAGCGCGGGTTCGACTCCATCGACCCCGCCGACCTGCGCGGCCGGTTCCGCTGGTTCGGGCTGTACACGCAGCGCAGGCCCGGTATCGATGGCGGCAAGACCGCGATCCTGGAGCCCGAGGAGCTGGACGACCGCTACTTCATGCTCCGGGTCCGGATCGACGGCGGCCAGCTCACCAGCGAGCAGCTGCACGTGATCGGCGACATCTCCCGGCGCTTCGCCCGCGGTACCGCGGACGTCACCGACCGGCAGAACATCCAGCTGCACTGGATCGAGATCGAAAGCGTCCCGGAAATCTGGGAGCTGCTCGAATCGGTCGGCCTGTCCACCACGGAGGCCTGCGGGGACACCCCCCGGGTCATCCTGGGGTGCCCCCTGGCCGGGCTCGACGCAGAAGAGATCCTCGACGCGACGCCGCAGATCGAGAAGGTGCAGGACCGCTACATCGGCGACCCGGCCTTCTCCAACCTGCCACGCAAGTTCAAGTCGGTGATGAGCGGCTGCCCGGCCCAGTGCACCGTGCACGAGATCAACGACGTGGCCTTCGTCGGCGTGCAGTCCCCGTCCGGTGAGGCCGGCTACGACCTGTGGGTCGGCGGCGGCCTGTCCACCAACCCGATGATCGGCAAGCGGCTGGGCGCGTTCGTGCGGCCTGAGCAGGTCGCGGAGGTGTGGGCGGGTGTTGTGTCGGTGTTCCGTGACTACGGCTACCGGCGGCTGCGGCACCGTGCCCGGATCAAGTTCCTGGTCGCCGACTGGGGACCGGAGCGGTTCCGTGAGGTGCTGGAGAAGGAGTATCTGGGCTACGCCCTGCCGGATGGGCCGCCGCCGGGTGCCCCCCGTGGCGGGGTCCGGGATCACGTCGGCGTGCACCCGCAGCGGGACGGCCTCCGCTACGTCGGGTTCGCCCCGCGGGTGGGCCGGCTCAACGCCGACGCCCTCGACGCCATCGCCGGGCTCGCCGCCCGGTACGGCAGCGGCCGGGTGCGGACCACCACCGAGCAGAAGATGGTCATCCTGGACGTGCCCGAGGACCAGGTCGATGGCCTGGTCACCGATCTGGAGGCCGCGGACCTACAGGTCAACCCGAGCGCGTTCCGCCGGCACACGATGGCGTGCACGGGCATCGAATTCTGCAAGCTCGCGATTGTGGAGACCAAGGCGCGGGCCATCGACCTGATCAGCGAGCTGGAGCGGCGGCTGCCGGACTTCACCGACCCGGTCACGATCAACGTCAACGGCTGCCCGAACTCCTGCGCCCGGATCCAGACCGCCGACATCGGGCTGAAGGGCTCACTGGTCACTGGCTCCGACGGCCAGCAGGTCGAAGGTTTCCAGATCCACCTGGGCGGCAGCCTGGGCGGCGGTGACGGCTCCGGGTCCGGTTTCGGGCGGAAGGTCCGGGGCCTGAAGACGACGGCCGAGGAGCTCCCGGACTACGTAGAAAGAGTTCTCAGCCGCTTCGCAGCCAGTAAGCAGCCCGGTGAGACGTTCGCCGAGTGGACTGGGCGCGCCAGTGCGGAGGAGCTGTCGTGACCACCCATACCGGCCGCGCCGTTCCGTTCTACTGCCCGTACTGCGGCGAAGAGGATCTTGAGCCGCAGTCAGCCACCGACGGGCACTGGCGCTGCCGCAGCTGCACTCGCAGTTTCCAGCTACGTTTCGCCGGAATAGGAGCGGTCCTGTGAGTTCCGCGGTAACAGTTACCAGTGAGCCCGTGGCCGAAGAAGCCTCAGCGCAGGAGGAACCGCACCGTATGGAGCAAATCGTCGCGCGTGCTGCGGAGGACCTGGCCGACGCTTCCGCCGACGACATCCTCCGGTGGGCGACCCGGACCTTCGGGGAGCGTATCTGCGTCACGTCCTCGATGACGGACGCAGTCATCATCCACGTGGCGTCGGCCATCGCGCCGGGCATCGACGTCGTGTTCCTCGACACCGGCTACCACTTCGCCGAGACCATCGGCACCCGGGACGCGGTGGCGGCCGTCTACCCGGTCAACATGGTCAACGTCACCCCGTCCCGGACGGTCGCCGAGCAGGACGCCGAGCTGGGTCCGCGGCTCTACGGGCGCAACCCGGACCTGTGCTGCTACCTGCGCAAGGTGGAGCCGCTGGAGCGGACGCTCCAGCAGTACGACGCCTGGATCACCGGCGTGCGCCGGGACGAGACGGTGGAGCGCCGCGACGCCAGGGTGGTGGAGTGGGACGGCCGCCGGGAGATGGTCAAGGTCAACCCCATCGCCGGGTGGAGCCAGAAGCAGGTCGACGACTACATAGCCGACAACGGCATCCTCGTCAACCCGCTGGTTTACGACGGCTACCCCTCGATCGGCTGCGCGACCTGCACGCTCAAGGTAGCCCCGGGCGAGAGTCCGCGCAGCGGGCGGTGGGCCGGGACCGGGAAGACCGAGTGCGGCATTCACCTCTGACCACGTCCGGGCCCGGTCACCGCAGGCCGGGCAAGGACCCGGGCACGGGCCCGGGTACGGGCCCGGCCCTGCCGCTGGTGGCCGTGGCCCACGGCAGCAGCGATCCGCGCGCGGCGGCCAGCGTCGACGCGCTGCTCAGCCTGGTCCGGGCCCGGGCGGCGGCAGCCGGTTACCCGGGTCTCGACGTGCGCGCCGCCTATCTGGGGCACGCGGCGCCGACCCTGACCCAGGCCCTCGGCGCGGTGGACGGCGCGGCGGTGGTATTGCCGCTGCTGCTGACCGCGGCCTACCACAGCAAGACCGACATCCCGAAGGTGCTGCACGAGGTACGCCGCGCCCGGCCCCGCCTCGGCATCAGCTACGGGCGCCCGCTGGGGCCGCACCCGCTGCTGCGGCGGGCACTCGAACGGCGGCTGGCGGAGGCGGCGGACGGCGAGCCCCCGTCGGCCAGCACCGAGGCCCGATCGGCCAGCACGACGGTCATCGTGCTGGCCGCGGCGGGCTCCAGCGACCCCGCCGCCAACGCCGTGATCACCGATCAGGCCGAGCGGTGGCAGGCCGAGCGAGGCTGGCGGGCCGTGCTGCCCGGCTACGTGTCCGCGGCATCACCCACCCCGGCCGAGGCGGTCGCGGCGGCCCGGCGGTCCGGTGCGCGGCGCGTCCTGGTCGCCAGCTATCTGCTGTGCCCCGGGGTATTCGCCGACCAGATCCGCAGCGACTGCCTGGCCGCGGGCGCGGGCACGGTCTCCCCCGTGCTCGGGGCCGCGCCCGAGATCGCCGATATCGTGCTCGGCCGGTACGCCGAGTCGCTCACCAGCGGCACCGTGCCGCTCACCGACGGCGCAGCCGCCGTCTGAGGCTGGTATGCGACCGCCGCCCCGGCCCTACCCGGCCCTCGCCCCGGCGTCAGCTGACACCGGGGACGCGGCCGCCGGCCACGAGATCGCGGGCCTTATCGCCGGGCGCAGATCGTCAGGCGGCCTCTTGCACCGGTAGCCTTACGCGGGTAACTACAGAAGCAGACGGCCCGCGGCCAGACACGCCGGGGAGCAAAAGGCGAAGGAGGCGGATGCATTCCTGGCCCGGCGCGGCGTACCCCCTGGGCGCGACCTGGGATGGATGGGGCACGAACTTCGCTTTGTTCTCCGAGGTCGCGGACGGTGTCGAGCTGTGCCTGTTCGCCGGGGACGGCAGTGCAGCCGATAGCGCCCGCACCGAGACCCGGCTCCAGATGACCGAAGCCGACGGGTTCGTCTGGCACGCCTACCTGCCGGGAGTCGGCCCGGGACAGCGGTACGGCTACCGGGTGCACGGCCCCTACGAGCCGGCGGCCGGGCTGCGGTGCGATCCTTCCAAGCTGCTGCTCGACCCTTACGCCAAGGCCGTTCATGGCCAGCTGACCTGGAGCGAGTCGCTGTTTTCCTACGACCTCGCCGACTCACGGACCCGGAACGTCGCCGACAGCGCCCCCAGCATGCCGAAGAACGTGGTCATCAACCCGTTCTTTGACTGGGCCAACGACCGGCCGCCGCGCACGCCGTACCACGAGACGCTGATCTACGAGGCGCACGTGCGCGGGCTGACCATAAAGCACCCGGATATCCCGGCGGCTCAGCGCGGCACCTACGCCGGCCTCGCGCACCCCGCGATCACCGAGCACCTGCAGCGGCTCGGGGTCACCGCGGTCGAGCTGATGCCGGTGCACCAGTTCGTGCCCGAGCAGGCCCTGGTCGAGCACGGCCTGACCAACTACTGGGGCTACAACACGATCGGTTTCCTGGCCCCGCACAACCGGTACTGCTCGGCCGGCCAGCTCGGTGAGCAGGTGGGCGAGTTCAAGACCATGGTCAAGACGCTGCACGACGCGGGCATCGAGGTCATCCTGGATGTCGTCTACAACCACACCGCCGAGGGCAACGACATGGGCCCGACGCTGTGCTTCCGTGGCATCGACAATGCCTCCTACTACCGGCTGGACGACGGGAACAAGGCCCGGTACGTGGACTACACCGGCTGCGGCAACAGCCTGAACGTACGGCACCCGCATGCGCTGCAGCTCATCATGGACTCGCTCCGCTACTGGATCCTCGAGATGCACGTCGACGGGTTCCGCTTCGACCTCGCCTCCGCGCTGGCCCGTGAGCTGCACGACGTCGACCGGCTGTCCACGTTCTTCGACCTCGTCCAGCAGGATCCCGTGGTGTCCCAGGTGAAGCTGATCGCCGAGCCCTGGGACGTCGGCGAGGGCGGTTACCAGGTCGGCAACTTCCCGCCGCTGTGGACGGAATGGAACGGGAAGTACCGGGACACGGTCCGCGACATGTGGCGGGGGGAGCCCGGCACCCTGCCCGAGTTCGCCTCCCGGCTGAGCGGCTCCAGCGACCTGTACGAGACCAGCGGGCGCCGCCCGGTGGCCTCAATCAACTTCGTCACCTGCCACGACGGGTTCACGCTCAACGACATGGTCTGTTACAACCACAAGCACAACAAGGCCAACGGCGAGGGCAACAGGGACGGCACGAACGACAACCGGTCCTGGAACTGCGGCGTCGAGGGCCCGACCGACAACCCGGAGATCCTGGAGCTGCGGGCCCGCCAGAAACGGAACTTCCTCACCACGCTGTTCTGCTCGCAGGGCGTCCCGATGATGCTGGCCGGCGACGAGATGGGCCGCACCCAGCGCGGCAACAACAACGCCTACTGCCAGGACAACGACATTTCCTGGACGGACTGGTCGCTGCTGGACGGTGAACGGGACCTGGTCGATTTCACCCGGGCGCTGTCGGCGCTGCGCCGCGATCATCAGGTGTTCCGGCGGCGGCGCTTCTTCCGCGGCCGCCATCCGGGGGCGAGCGCCTCCTTCCCGGGTGACATCGTGTGGCTGACTCCGGCCGGGCGCGAGGTCGCCGAGCACGACTGGCGCGACGGGAGCAAGTCACTGGCCGTCTTCCTCAACGGCGACAAGATCAGCGAGCCTGATCCGCGTGGTGAGCGCATCACCGATGACCGGTTCCTGCTGCTGTTCAACGCGGACGCGGACACGGTCTCGTTCAACTTGCCCGGGGTCAGGTACGGGCGCGAATGGGAGGTCGTGATCGACACCTTCGGGCCCCGGGTCCCGGCCCTGCACGGTGAGCAGCCGCCGGTGCTGAACGCGAAGGCGCAGGCCAAGGTGGCCGGGCGCGCGGTGATGGTCCTGCGCTGCCGTACGTCCGGCCGGCCCTAACGTGCGCCAGCTGTTCCCGCCTCCGGAGTCTCCGGAGTCTCCGGAGGACGGCCTGGACACCAGGCGGCTCGCCGAGCTCTACGCGTATCCCTCGGCTCGCCCGGAGTCTCCGCAGGCCACGGCTCAGCGCCCCTGGGTCCGCGCGAACATGGTCTGCAGCGTGGACGGCGCAGCGTCGGTCAACGGCCGCTCCGGCGGGCTGTCGGGTGACGCCGACCGTCGGATCTTCGGCATCCTGCGCAGTCTCGCCGACGTGATCCTGGTCGGCGCGGGCACGGCGGCGGACGAGCACTACCGGCCGGCGCAGCAGGCCTCGATCCAGCCCGGCCTGCGGGCGGGGCGCACCGCGACGCCGCCGATCGCGGTCATCTCGGGGCGCCTCAACCTGGACCCGCGGTCGGCGCTGCTCACCGCGGCGCCGCCGGACGCCCGCACGATCGTCCTCACTAGCGAGCAGGCCCCGGAGCAGCAGCGAGCCGCAGTGGCCGAGCACGCCGACGTGATCGTGGCCGGGACCGGCGGGGTGGACCTGAAGATCGCGCTGACCGCTCTCGCCGAGCGCGGCTGCCAGCGCGTGCTCACCGAGGGCGGCCCGCACCTGCTGGCGGAACTGGCCACCGGCGGTCTGCTCGACGAGCTGTGCCTGACCGTCAGCCCGCTGTTGGCCGGCCCGGGACCCGGCCGGATCCTGGCGGGCGACGCGCAGCTCCCGGGCGGCCTGCCAGTCACGCTCGGGCACGTCCTGGAGGACCAGGGCTTCCTGCTCTGCCGGTACACGGTGACGGGCCGCGGCTAGTTCCCGGGACCCCCGCGAACCGCTCCCGTAGTCCTGGCCGTGTCGCCGTCACAACGACGATGGTCCGTACACCTAGTCCACGGTCCGGGGCAGCAGGCCGCGCTCAAAGCCGACCGCCACGGCGGCCGCGCGGTCGTTGACGCCGAGCTTGGCGTAGATGTGCAGCAGATGGGTCTTGACCGTCGCCTCGCTGATGAACAGGCGTACCGCCGCGTCACGGTTGGAACAGCCGCGGGCGATCAGCCCAAGCACGTCCAGCTCCCGCGCGCTGAGTGGTTCCGGGCCGGCCCGCGTCCTTGCCCGCGGACTTGCCCGAGCAGCCTGGTCGCCACCGACGGCGACAGCACGGCCTCGCCGTGCGCGGCGGCCCGCACGGCCCGGAGCAGGTCACTGCGCGGGGAGTCCTTGAGCAGATAGCCGGTGGCCCCGGCCTCGATCGCGGGCACCACATCGCCGTCCGTGTCGTAGGTGGTCAGCACCAGCACACGGGCCTCCACGCCCAGCTCGGCCAGCCGCTTGATCGCGGTCACGCCGTCCACGTCGGGCATCCGCAGATCCATCAGCACCACGTCCGGCCGCAGCGCACGGGCCCGGGTCACTGCCTCGGCTCCGTTGCTGGCCTCGCCCACGACCTCGAAGTCCGGGCTGCCCTCCAGGATGCCGCGCAGGCCGTCCCGCACGACCGGGTGATCGTCGACGATCAGCAACCGGATCCGGCCCGGGCCAGGTTGCGGGCGCTCGCCCTCAGGCACCGGATGCCTCCCCCGCCGGCTGCCGCGCAGCCAGCACGGCCGCTGCTGATTCCACTGCTGATTCCGCCGCCGGCTCCGTGACGGGCGATGCCGGCCCGGATCGACGAGGCCGGCTGGGCCGCACTGGCGGTGCCCCGCACGATGGCGGGCACACTGGCCGAGACGGCCGTCCCGCTGCCCGGTTCGGACTCGATAGCCAGCTGACCGGCGAGCCGCTGCACCCGCTGCCGCATCGTGGTCAGCCCGAACCCGCCGCTGGATGGATCCCTCGGGCCGGGCAGCCGGAAGCCCACGCCGTCGTCGCGGACGTCGAGGGTCACCACGTCGTCCATGTAGGACAGCGTGATCCCGACCCGTGACGCATCCGCGTGCTTGGCCACGTTGGCCAGCGCCTCCTGCGCGACGCGCAGCAGCGTGACCTCGATCTCGGGGTGCAGGCCCTGCGCGTTCCCGGTGGTGGTGACCGTGGCGCGGACGCCGTTCACCGCGGACCAGCGGTTCGCCACCTCGGTCAGCGCTTCCGGCAGCTTGGTGTTCTCCAGCGCCTCCGGGCGCACGGCCCGGACGGAGCGCCGCGCCTCGGCCAGGCTCTCCCGGGCCAGCCGGGCGGCGTTGCTGATCCGCCGCTCCCAGTCGGCCTCACGGGCACCGGTGCCCGGACCGCCCCAGGCGGCCTCCGCGGGCGCGCGCAACCCCGCCTGCTGGGCGGCTTCCAGCTGAGTGATGATGCCGGCCAGGCCCTGCGCCAGGGTGTCGTGGATCTCCCGCGCCATCCGCTGCCGTTCCTCCAGCACGCCCGCCTCCCGGGCCTGGGTGAGCAGCTGGGCGTGCAGGCCGGCGTTCTCGGCCATCATCGCCTTGAGCTGACGGTTCGCCTCGGCCAGCTCGACGATGACCCGCTTGCGCTCGGTGTTCTGATCCTCGGCTTTTTGGCCCAGGTAGACGAACACGGTGACCAGCAGCGCGTTCAGGCAGGCCACGACGGCGAAGATGAGCAGATGCGCCGGGGTCGGCGGGTGGAATCCGCCAAGCTGCGCGATGGCCGACAGGGACGCGATGCAGAACAGGCCGACGAACCGCAGCGGGCTGGCCAGGTACCGGTAGGCGTGGATGTACCCAACCCAGCAGAAGAACCCGAACCACGGGCTACGGGCCACCAGCAGGGCGCAGCAGGCCACGAAGCCCGCGAAGTAGATGCCCATCAGCACCCGGCGGCCGGCCCACTGCGGATGCAGCGTCACCCACCAGGCCACCCAGGCGGCCGTGGGCCCGGCCACCGCCAGGGTCCGGCCCACGTCGGCGGCCGTCGGGCTCTCGGTGATCAGGAACGGGACCATGGAGATGGCGAGCAGCACATAGGGGAGGACCCGCACCCATGCTTCCAGCCGCTGTTCTGGTTCCGTCATCGCGGCAACGGGGATCTGGACGCTCATGTCGGCCTCCTCCCGCCGGCGTCTACGTTCATCTTGCCATTCCCCGCCGGGCCGTCATTCCCACCGGAAGAAGCGGACCGCCAGCACGCCGCACACGACGATCCAGGCCACCAGGATGCCGAAGTAGAGCCCGGACGCCCAGTGACCGGTGAGGGCGTCCTCGATGGCCTGGACACCGGACCCCATCGGGGTGGCGTCGCTGACGCCGCGCAGCCAGTCCGGCATCTCCGGCCGGGGCAGCCACAGCCCGGAGAAGAACAGCAGCACGAAGAACAGCACCGCGCCCAGCGCATTGGCCGCCTTGGCGGTGAAGCTCACGGCGGCAACCAGCAGCCCCAGTGTGCTGGCCGCCGCCGCGGTCAGCAGGAACGCCACGATGAAGGCCAGCGGCTGCCCGATCGAGGCGGTGAACGCCCCGGTGGCGAGGATGACGATCAGGGCCGTCGTGGCGATCTGGATGCCCAGGTTGATCACCAGGTCCGCGGTCAGCAGGGCCCGCGGGGTGACCGGGGTGGTGAACATCCGGCGCAGTACGCCCCGCTCACGGTAGGTGGCGAGGGTCGAGGGCAGGAAGTTCACCGACGTCATCACGATCATGAAGATGAGGATGATCGGCAGGTAGGTCTGCAGCACGCTCGCGCCGCCGAAGGCCTTGACCGGCTTGCCGGTGCCGGGGATCAGGCCCAGCACGATCAGGCCGACGACCGGAAAGCCGATGCCCCAGAACAGCACGGCCGGGGTGCGGCCAAGGAGTTTCAGCTCGGTCAGCGCGAGCAGGCGCCAGGCGCGGCCGGGCGCCGGGATCACTGCGGAAAGCGACATCGTGGTCATCCCCTCGAGGCAGCCGGCTGGTCGTTGGTCAGGCCGGCCATGAGTAGTCAGCTGGTCGTGAGTGGTGAGCGCGACGAAGGCATCGTCCAGGTTGGCCTGGTCCACCCGCAGGTGCTGGGCGATGACCCCGTGCCGGATCAGCACGCCGATGACCGCCTGCAGGGCCTCTTCGTTCCCGGTGACCGTGAACTGGTCACCGTCGCGGCGGACGGTGGACACCTCGGGCAGCTGGCGCAGCAGGTTATCGTCCAGCGGCGCCGACGCCCGGAACCGGATGGACTGCTCGCCGCCCGCCCGGCTGGCCAGGCCGCCGGGGGTGTCGGTCGCGATCACCCGGCCGTTGTCGATCACGGCGACCCGGTCACACAGCCGCTCGGCCTCTTCCATGAAGTGCGTGACCAGCAGGATCGTCACCCCGGTGTCCCGGATCTCGGAGATCAGCCCCCACACCTCGCGGCGGGCGGCCGGGTCCAGCCCGGTGGTGAGCTCGTCCAGCACGGCGACCTTCGGGGTGCCGATGAGGGCCAGCGCCACCGACAGCCGCTGCTTCTGGCCGCCGGACAGTTTGCCGTAGCTGACGTCGCGCCGGTCGCCGAGCCCGAGCCGGTCGATCAGCTCTCCGGCGTCCGCGGGCTGCCGGTAGAACGAGGCGTACAGGTCGAGCGCCTCGGTCACCCGCAGCTTGTCCGGCAGCTCGCTGTGCTGCAGCTGGACGCCGACCAGCTCGCGCAGCTCGTCGTGATCTCGCCGCGGATCGAGGCCGAGCACGCGGATCCGGCCGCGATCCGGTTTGCGCAGGCCGACGACGGATTCCACGGTGGTGGTCTTCCCCGCCCCGTTCGGCCCCAGGATGCCGAAGATCTCGCCGGCTTGCACCGTGAACGACACGTCATCGACGGCGACCTTCGGCCCGTACTCCTTGTGCAGCTCACTGACCTCGATGACTGGCATGCTTCCAGCATCGGCGGCCGGACCCGTTCGCCGCATCGCCCGGCGGGCCGATTCCCGGCGCGTTCCGGCGGACCGGGGAGTCAGCCGATCGGTTGATACGGCCGGCGATAGCCTGGCTCGTGATTGCCGAACCCGATGTCCGTAGACCAGGGGAGCCGACGGTGGCGCTGCACAAGCAAGTGGACGTGTCCCAGGATGAGCGGGACGTCGACATCAACCCGGTGTACGTGCAGGAAAAAGGGCTGGAGATCCCCCGCTACCGGCTCCCGGAGCACAGCATGCAGCCGAGCACGGCGGCGCAGGTGGTGCGGGACGAGCTCATCCTGGACGGCAACGCCCGGCTCAACCTCGCGACCTTCGTCACCACGTGGATGGAGCCCGAGGCCGAACGGCTGATGGCCTCGTGTTTCGACAAGAACATGATCGACAAGGACGAGTACCCGCAGACGGCCGAGATCGAGCGGCGCTGCGTGAACATCCTGGCCCACCTGTGGCACTCACCGGCCGACGGGAACGCGGCCGGCTGCTCGACCACCGGCTCCAGCGAGGCGTGCATGCTCGGTGGGATGGCCCTGCTGTGGCGCTGGCGCAAGGCGCGCCGGGCCGCCCATCAGGATGCGACCCGGCCGAACCTGGTCATGGGGTCCAATGTGCAGGTCTGCTGGGAGAAGTTCTGCCGCTACTGGGAAATCGAGCCCCGGATGGTGCCGATGGAGAAGGGCCGGCTGCACCTGACCGCGGACGGCGCGGTGGCCCAGTGCGATGAGAACACGATCGGCGTCGTGGCCATCCTCGGCTCAACGATGGACGGCAGCTACGAGCCGGTCAAGGAGATCAGCGACGCGCTGGACCGGTTGCAGCAGAGCAAGGGGCACGATATCCCGATCCACGTCGACGGGGCCTCGGGCGGCTTCGTGGCCCCCTTCCTGCACGCGTTCCTTGACTGGGACTTCCGGGTACGGCGGGTCGCGTCCATCAACGCCTCCGGCCACAAGTACGGCCTGGTCTACCCGGGCGTGGGCTGGGTGGTGTGGCGGGAGCCGTCCGCGCTGCCCGACGACCTCATCTTCTACGTCAACTACCTGGGCGGGAAGATGCCCACGTTCGCGCTGAACTTCTCCCGGCCCGGTTCCAACGTCATCGCGCAATACTACAACTTCCTGCGGCTGGGCTTCGAGGGCTACCGCGAGGTACAGCAGGCCTGCCACGAGGTCGCCGTCTATCTCTCGTCGCAGATCGCCAAGATGGGCCCGTTCGAGCTGCTGTCGGAGGGCAAAGAGCTGCCGGTCTTCGCGTTCAAGCTCAAGGACAGCGTCACCGGTTACTCGGTCTTCGACATCTCCGAGCGGCTGCGCGGCCGCGGCTGGCTGGTGCCGGCCTACACGTTCCCGGAGAACCTGCAGGACACCGCGGTGCTGCGGATCGTGGTCAAGAACGGCTTCAGCATGGACCTGGCCGGCTGCCTGCTGACCGACCTTCACGAGCAGGTCACAATGCTGGAGAAGAACCCGCGCGCGCCCGTCCCGCTGGTCGACGAGAAGAACCGCGAGTCCTTCCGGCACTGACCCAGCCAGCACCGGAAGCCGCCACCATCGGCAGGAACCGGCCCCGCGAGGACGGCTCCGGTCAGGTTTGCGGCTTGCCCTGGGAGGCGCCCCAGGCGTCCGGGATGGTGCTGTAGCCGCCGCCGCTGTACTCGGACAGCTCCCCGCCCAGCGACGGGGAGGACAGCCCGGCCCCGGACTTGAGGGCGGCCAGGATCTGCGGGTACCCGGTGGGCGTCAGGTAGGCCACCAGCGCCTGAATTCCGGCCTGCGGGCTCGGGTAGGAGTACAGGTTGTAGCCGTTGCCTTCGCTCTTGATCGGCCACCCTCCGTAGCCCGGCTGGCTGACGTTGATCGGGTTGTTGGCCCCGACGATGCCGCTGGGCGGGGTGCCGGCCTCGTTCTGCATCCAGTAGCCGATCGAGATGATGTTCGCGCTGGTCAGCGGATCCCCGAGCGCGTTGAGGATGGCCTCGGACCAGGCCAGCTGATTGGCCCCCCGGGGGGTCTGATACTCCGCGGTAGGCTGCGGCGCCCCGGCGGCCGTGACGGGCTTTGCGGGGGCCTGTGCGACCGCGGACGGTGCGGCGGGCTTGGCGGCCTGGCCCCGCATGACGTGCGGCGAGGGCTTGGCGGAGGTCGCCGCCGGGGCAGACGTCAGCGGCGCCACCGGTGGATGGTGGAACGTGAACTGGGTGAGGTCAGCCGCGCCCAGGATGGCGGCCGCCTGCCGGGGGTGGCCCTTCGGCGCCGCGCGGGACGCCGGGTGGCCGCCCAGGCCGATGACGAGGCCCACGCCGATGAGGGTGGACGCGGCCCCCAGCGCGACCAGCCAGCGCACATGGGTGGCAGGACCACGGTGGCGCGGCCGGGCCCGGCTGTGCGCCGGCCCACCGGCCGCGTACTGACGTTCCGGCAAACGCTGCATCCCGATCCCTCTCCCCCGCCGTTAATCCGGCGACGGGATGGAACCCGGCCGACCCCTTGCGGCGCCGCACGGGTCAGGCGCCCTTGCGCAGCCGGTCCAGGGCCTCGGCGAGGATGGCGGCGCCGTCGGAGTCGCTGCGCCGCTCCTTCACGTACGCGAGGTGGGTCTTGTACGGCTCGACCCGCGGCGGCGCCGGCGGGTTCTGCTCATCCTGGCCCGCCGGGTACCCGCACCGGGGGCACTCCCAGCTGTCCGGGACGGCCGCGTCGGTCGCGAAGCTGGGTCGTGTCTCGTGCCGGTTGGCGCACCAGAACGACACCCAGACCCGAGGTGCGGACTCGCCGCGTTCCGCCTCGCCCATAGGGCCAGCGCCTACCCTGCTGCCGCGGATGGCGTTGCCACTGCTCACAGATCACCTCTTGATATAGCGCGCATGCGTTACGTCCGGTGCGGGAGGACGCCAGGGAAAACTTACTTAGTGAATGATCAGCAGGTTGAGGCCGATGATGCAGACGAACCACAGAATTCCGAAGAAAATCGTGATGCGGTCCAGGTTGCGCTCGACCACTGAGGAGGAACCGAGCGTGGAGGACACGCCGCCGCCGAACATGTCGGACAGGCCGCCGCCCTTACCCTTGTGCAGCAGCACCAAGAGCACCATCACCAGGCTAGTGATGATCAGGATGATCGAAACTCCGATGACCATCGCCGCTCGTTCCTTCTTCCCTGTCTAAAGCTACGTCTAAGCTCACCGTACCGCCATGACGAAGCCGTATAACGCTGACTCGCGCGGCGAAGCCCCGCACCGGAGAGTCCCGCGGTCGCCTCCGGCTAGCACTGCGGGCCCGGCGAAACTGACCCGCAGGGCCAGTGAGCTGCCGGAGCCGCCCCTGGCGGTCCGGGGGGTCGTCCTTCTAAAGCTACGTCTTAGCTCACCGTACCGCCGTGACGAAGCCGTACAACGCCGTACTCGCGGGGCGAAGCCCCGCACCGGGGGTCCGGGGGGTCGCCCCCCGGGTTAAGCACTGCGGACCGGCTGGAAGGTGACGACCGTCAACGAACAGCGTCGTCCGCCCCCGGGGGGTCGCCCCCCGGGTTAAGCACTGCGGACCGGCTGGAAGGTGACGACCGTCAACGAACAGCGTCGTCCGCCCCCGGGGGGTCCGGGGGGTCGCCCCCCGGGTTAAGCACTGCGGACCGGCTGGAAGGTGACGACCGTCAACGAACAGCGTCGTCCGCCCCCGGGGGGTCCGGGGGGTCGCCCCGGGTTAAGCACTGCGGACCGGCTGGAAGGTGACGACCGTCAACGAACAGCGTCGTCCGCCCCCGGGGGGTCCGGGGGGTCGCCCCCGGGTTAAGCACTGCGGACCGGCTGGAAGGTGACGACCGTCAACGAACAGCGTCGTCCGCCCCCGGGGGGTCCGGGGGGTCGCCCCCCGGGTTAAGCACTGCGGACCGGCTGGAAGGTGACGACCGTCAACGAACAGCGTCGTCCGTCTCGTATCGGCAGATCTTGGCAAACTCACCGGCGTCGAGGCTGGCTCCGCCAACGAGGGCACCGTTGACATCCGGCTGCGCCATGATCGGCGCGATGTTGCTTGACTTTACCGATCCGCCATACAGGATACGCAGACTGGCGGCCGTTTCGCGCCCGTGAGCGGCAGAAACGTACTCTCTGATTGCCGCGCAGGCCTCCTGGGCGTCCGTCGGCGTGGCGACCTCACCGGTACCGATCGCCCAGATCGGCTCGTACGCGATCACCATGCCGGCCACCTGCTCGGCCGGGATGCCGGCCAGCGATCCGATCACCTGACTGACGCAGTGTTCCACCTGCCGCCCCTGCTGACGGACCTCCAGGGCCTCGCCGACGCAGAGAATGGGCGTGATCTCGGCCTCCAGCGCGATCTTGACCTTGGCGTTGACCAAGGCGTCGTCCTCGTGGTGGTGCTGGCGCCGTTCGGAGTGCCCGCACAGGACGTAATCGCAGCCCAGCTTGGCCAGCATGGACGCCGACACCTCGCCGGTGTAGGCGCCCGACGGATGCGAGGAGACGTCCTGGGCACCGTAGGCGATCCGCAGCCGATCCCCGTCGACCAGCGTCTGCACGCTGCGCAGCGCGGTGAACGGCGGCATCACCGCGACGTCCACGGCGTCGAAATCCTTGTCCGACAGCGTGAAGGCGAGCTTCTGGACCAGCGCGATGGCCTCCAGGTGGTTCTCGTGCATCTTCCAGTTGCCCGCCATCAGCGGCAGGCCGTTCTTGTGCTCGCCCCGGCCGCTCATCGGGCGCTCGCCTTCGGGTCGTCGGCTTCCAGCGCGATCAACCCGGGCAGCGTGCGCCCTTCGAGATACTCCAGGCTGGCGCCGCCGCCGGTGGAAATGTGACCGAACGCGTCATCCGGCAGGCCGAAGGACCGGACCGCGGCCGCGGAGTCGCCCCCGCCGACCACGGTGAGGCCGTTGACCCGGGTAATCGCCTCGGCCAGGGCCCGGGTGCCGACCGCGAAGGCGGGGAACTCGAACACGCCTACCGGGCCGTTCCAGAAAACCGTCTTGGCGTCGGCCAGCTTCTCGGCGAACAGCTCCTGGGAGGCGGGGCCGATGTCCAGGCCCTCCCGGTCCGCCGGGAAGTCCTTGGTCGAGACGACCTCATGGTCCGCGTCCGGCGCGAAGTGCGTGGCGGCGACCAGGTCGACCGGCAGCACGAGTTCCACGCCTTGCCGCTCAGCCTCCGCCATCACCTCGGTGACCTGCGGGATCTTGTCCGCTTCCAGCATGGAATGCCCGACCTCATAGCCCTGGGCGGCGAGGAACGTGTAGGCCATGCCGCCGCCGATGAGGATCCGGTCGGCGCGGTCGAGCAGGTTTGCGATCACCGCGAGCTTGTCCGACGGCTTCGCGCCGCCCAGCACCACTATGTAGGGCCGTTCCGCTGCCGAGGTCAGCCGGCCGAGCACCTCGACCTCGGCGCGCACCAGGTCGCCAGCGGCGTGCGGCAGCCGCTGCGGCACGTCGTAGACGCTGGCGTGCTTGCGGTGCACGGCACCGAAGCCGTCTCCCACGTAGTAATCGCCGAACAGCGCGAGCTGGCTGGCGAGGTCGCCGCGAACCGCGTCATCTTTGCTCGTCTCGGCGGGTTCGAAGCGGACGTTCTCCAGCAGGGCGACGTCGCCGTCGCCGAGTTGGGCCACGACCCGGGCGGCGTCCGCCCCCACCACGTCGGCGGCAAAGGCGACGGGCCGGCCGAGCAGCTCGCCGAGCCGCGCCGCGACCGGCCGCAGCGACGGGCCGCCCGCGGCCCGCTCGGCATAGTCGGCGCCCTTGGGCCGGCCCAGGTGCGCCACGATGACCACCCGGGCCCCGCGGTCGATCAGCTTCTGGATCGTCGGCAGGCTCGCCCGGATCCGGCCGTCGTCGGTGATGCGCGGGTGCTCAGGATCGGACAGGTCCAGCGGTACGTTCAGGTCAGCCCGCAGCAGTACCCGGTGGCCGCTGACCGGGAGGTCCTCGATGCTCTTCATCGCTACGACAGCCGAGCCGCGATGAGCGCCGTCAGGTCGGCCAGCCGGGCGGAGTAGCCCCACTCGTTGTCGTACCAGCCGAGCACCTTCACCTGGTCACCGAACGTCATGGTCAGCGAGGCGTCGAAGGTGCAGGAGGCCGGCGAGCCGACGATATCGGAGGAGACGATGGCGTCCTCGGTGTAGTACAGGACCCCCTTGAGCGGGCCCTCGGCGGCCGCCCGGAAGGCCGCGTTGACCTCTTCCTTGGTCGCCTCGCGGTTGAGCTGGACGACCAGGTCGACGAGCGAGCCGTCCGGCACCGGCACGCGCAGCGCCATGCCGTCGAGCTTGCCCTTGAGCTCCGGCAGGACCAGGGCGGTGGCCTTGGCGGCGCCCGTGGTGGTCGGGATGATGTTCACCGCCGCGGCGCGGGCCCGGCGCAGGTCCTTGTGCGGGAAGTCCAGGATGACCTGGTCGTTGGTGTAGGCGTGCACCGTCGTCATCAGGCCCTTGACGATGCCGAAGCTTTCCAGCAGCACCTTCGCCATGGGCGCGACGCAGTTGGTCGTGCAGGAGGCGTTGGAGATGATGTGGTGGTTCGCGGGGTCATAGTCGCTGTCGTTCACGCCCAGGACGACCGTCAGGTCCTCTTCCTTGGCCGGAGCGGAGATGATGACCTTCTTGGCGCCGGCGTTGAGGTGGTGACGCGCGTCGGAGGCCTTGGTGAAACGGCCGGTCGATTCGAGCACGATGTCGACGCCGAGGTCCTTCCACGGCAGCTTGGCCGGGTCACGCTCGGCCAGCACCTTGATGGACTGGCCGCCGACACGGATCGCGTCGGCGGAGACGGACACGTCCAGCGGGAGCGTGCCCAGCACGGTGTCGTACTTCAGCAGATGCGCCAGCGTGGCCGGGTCAGTCAGGTCATTGGCCGCGACAATCTCGATCTCGCCTGGGGGAATGCGGCCCGCCATGCCGATGGCCTCGGCGTTGGCGGCGCGCCAGTAATTACGGCCGATCCGGCCAAATCCGTTGATGCCCACGCGGATAGTCACAGCACCGTTCTCCTCGTCATCGCTGTGTGTTCTTTGGCCGATTTAAGACCGCCGGCCAGCGGCGCCCAAGAGTCTTACGTCCTTCAAGACCCTATCGAACACCGTCACCGGGGATCCCACGGAGATGGCGTTCGATCGAGCGTGCCCCCCTGTTTCGGCCGGAACGCGGCAGGCAGCCGAAAAAACGCCACTTATGGTCTGGACCATACGAGAATTGGAAGCCCGCAGCAACCAAACGCGCGGTGAACAGCCAGACGCTGGCGCGAAGTACCCCGCCGGGCTACGGCCAGCCGCTCGCTACCGGCCCGGCGACCCGGGTGAGCGGCCGGTGCTATCGGCGAGCACCGCAGCGGGTTACGGCGAGGCGCTCGCGACCGGCCCAGCGAACCCGGGCCGAAGGCCCGGGTGAGCGGCCGGTGCTATCGGCGAGCACCGCAGCGGGTTACGGCGAGGCACTCGCGACCGGCCCAGCGAACCCGGGCCGAAGGCTCGGGTGAGCGGCCGGTGTGTCGGCGAAGTACCCCCGCGCGGGCGCGAAGCGCAGCGGGGGGTTCCGGGGGGTCGCCCCCCCGGGCCAGCACAGCTACGGCATCATCATGTCGGGGGTCAGGTTGGCTTCGGTGCTGGGCAGGCCCAGCTCCGAGGCCCGGCGATCGGCCATGGCCAGCAGGCGGCGGATCCGCCCCGCGATCGCGTCCTTGGTCAGCGGGGGGTCGGCGAGCTGGCCCAGCTCCTCCAGGCTGGCCTGGCGGTTGGCGATCCGTAGTTTCCCGGCCATGGTCAGGTGCTCCGGCGCGTCGTCGCCAAGGATCTCCAGCGCCCGCTCGACCCGTGCGCCGGCCGCGACCGCGGCGCGTGCGCTGCGCCGCAGGTTGGCGTCGTCGAAGTTGGCCAGCCGGTTCGCGGTGGCCCGCACCTCCCGGCGCATCCGGCGCTCCTCCCAGGCCAGCACGCTGTCGTGCGCGCCGAGCCGGGTCAGCATGGCACTGATCGCGTCGCCGTCCCTGATCACCACCCGGTCCACCCCGCGGACCTCGCGCGCCTTGGCGTGAATCTTCAGCCGCCGGGCCGCACCGACCAGGGCCAGGGCCGCCTCTGAACCGGGGCAGGTCACCTCCAGCGCCATCGACCGGCCCGGCTCGGTCAGCGAGCCATGGGCCAGGAACGCACCCCGCCAGGCGGCCTCGCAGTCGCAGGTGGTCCCGGACACGATCTGCCGCGGCAGCCCGCGCACCGGCCGCCCGTAGCTGTCCAGCAGGCCGGTCTGGCGGGCCAGGTTGTCCCCGCCCTTCAGCACCCGGACGACGTAGCGGTTGCCCTTGCGCAGCCCGCTCGGGGCCAGTACCAGCAGCTCAGAGGCGTGCCCGTAGACCTCACTGATGCCGGCCCGCAGACGGCGGGCGGCCGCGCCGGTGTCGAGTTCCGCTTCGATAACGACATGCCCGGCGGCCAGGTGCAGGCCGCCCGCGAACCTCAGCATCGCGGAGACCTCGGCCTTGCGGCAGCACGGCTTGACCACGGTCACCCGGCTTAGCTCGTCCTTAACTACGCCCGTCATCGCCATCGGCGTCCTCCTGTGCTAACCCGGGGGCGACCCCCCGGAACCCCCCGCTGCGCTGTGCTGTGCTGGCCCGGGGGGCGACCCCCCGGAACCCCCCGCGACGCCCCGGCTGTGGTTCCCGCCGTTACACCGCCGCTCACCGGGCCCGAGGGCCCGGTTCGCTGGGCGGTCGGGCCTTCGGCCCGTCTGTCCGTAACCCGTTGTGGTTCTCGCCGTTACACCGGGCGCTCGCCCGGCCCGGAGGGCCGGGGTCGCGTCCGGTCGGGCCTGCGGCCCGTCTGTCCCTAACCCGCTCTGCTTCCCGCTCCGGTACTCGCCATTCACCGGGCGCGTCTTTTGGCCGTCTGTCCGTAGCCAGCCGTGACTGGCCGTTAACCACCATGGCGGCCCGTAGGCCGCCCTAGCTGGTGTCACCCGCTCTCGCAGCCGTCAAAGATATCCGCATAAGCCTTCGCCAGCCGCAATGGATCATGCCGGGGCGTTCCGTCCGCCATGGCCACGTCCGCCAGGACGAGCCGGGCGCCCAGGAGACCGGCGGCCTCTTCCAGATCGGCCACCGCGTCGTCGCTGGCCTCTCCCAGCGGGCCATCCGGGACCGCCGCGGCGCCTTCGCCGCGGGCCGCCGAGCTATCCGCGAGAACCACGTCAAACGCCAGTCCCGGCGAATGTCCCGCGAGCACCTCCAGGTGCTTGTGCGGGGAAAAGCCGCCCGTCTCGCCCGGCTGCGGCGCCAGGTTGAGCGCCACCAGGCGGTGGGCCGGGGTGTCCCGCAGCGCCGAGGCCAGCTCTGGCACCAGCAGATGCGGTAGCACGCTAGTGAACCACGACCCCGGGCCAAACACCACCCAGTCTGCCTCCCGGATCGCGGTGACGGCGGCCGGCACGGCCGGCGGATCATCCGGCAGCAGCGAGATCGACCGGACCCGGCCCGCGGTGGACGCGCAGGCGTCTTGACCGCGGACCCGGGAGATCTCCCGTGGCCGGGCCGGGTCGGCCCCCTCCACCTCAGCCACGATGTCCAGCGGGACCGAGGCCATCGGCAGTACCCGGCCACGGGTGCCAAGCAGCCGGCCCACCCAGTCGAGGCCCTCGACCGCGTTCCCCAGCAGTTCCCACAGCGCGATGATCAGCAGGTTTCCCACCGCGTGCCCGGACAGTTCACTGTCGCCGCCGAACCGGTGCTGGACGACCCGGCTCCAGGTGTTGCCCCACTCGTCGTCACCGCACAGCGCGGCCAGCGCCATCCGCAGGTCGCCAGGCGGCAGCACGCCGTACTGGCGGCGCAGCCGACCGCTGGAGCCGCCGTCGTCGGCCACCGTCACGATGGCGGTCAGGTCCCCGCTCACCCGCCGCAGCGCGGACAGCGACGCAGCCAGCCCGTGCCCGCCGCCCAGCGCGACCACCCTGGGCGCCGTCACCCCTGTAGCCCCGTTAGTCACCTAACCCCTCTCATTCACGCCCGAGATCCCGGTGGGTGACCTGGACATCGGAGGCGTACGGACCCTCTTCGCCGAGCCGCGCCGCCAGGTGCTCCGCAATCGCCACACTGCGGTGCTTGCCGCCGGTGCACCCCACGGCCAGCGTCACGAAGTGCTTGCCTTCCCGCTCGTCCCCCTCGAGCAGGATCTGCAGTGCCTCGGTGTAGGCCCTGAGGAACTCCTGTGCGCCGGGCCGGCTCAGCACGTAGTCCCGCACCGGTGCATCCAGGCCGGTCATCAGGGCCAGCTCCGGGATCCAGTGCGGGTTCGGCAGGAACCGGCAGTCGACCACCAGGTCCGCGTCCACCGGCAGCCCGTACTTGTAGCCGAACGAGACGATGCTGACCCGGGGTCCCTTGACCGAGCGCCCGCCGAAGAAGTCCCGCATCCGGCCGCGCAGCTCGTGCACGTTCAGCCGGGAGGTGTCCAGGAGCAGATCGGCTTCGCCGCGCACGTCGCGCAGCAGCGCGCGCTCGGCGGCGATCCCGTTCACCACCCGCCCGTCGGCCTGCAGCGGATGCGGGCGGCGCACGTTGTCGAACCGGCGGATCAGGGTGTCATCGCCGGCTTCGAGGAACACGATCCGCGGGGCGACACCGCGCGCGCCGAGCCCATCGATGGAGGACTTCAGGTCGGTGGTGAAGGCCCGGCTGCGCACGTCGACCACGGCGGCGATCTTCGGTACCGCGCCGTTCGAGCGCTCGGCCAGGTCCACCATGGTCGGCAACAGCCCCGGCGGCAAATTGTCCACCACGAACCAGCCAAGGTCCTCCAGCGCATTGGCCGCCGTGCTGCGACCGGCGCCGGACATGCCCGTGATGATGACGATGTCCGGAATAGCCTGGTCCTCTGGCCCCGGGGCCGCCCCGTGCTCGCGTACCGGTTTCCGCACCGGGTTCACAACGCCTCCCCGGTGGTGTGCGTGGCTCCGGGACCGGCCGGGCTGGCCGCAACGGCCCGCTCGTGCAGGGCGGCGGTGATCGTCTGGGCCAGCCGGGGGCCGATGCCCGGCACGGTGGCGATTTCTTCCGGCGTCGCCGCCGCCAGCCGCCTGACCGACCCGAAGCGCTTCAGCAGAGCCGCTCGCCGGGCCGGGCCAAGCCCGGCCACATTGTCCAGCGCGCTCGTGGTGAGGCCCCGGGACCGCTTCTGCCGATGGTAGGTGATCGCGAACCGGTGCGCCTCGTCCCGGACCCGCTGCAGCAGGTAGAGGCCCTCGCTGCTGCGCGGCAGGATGACCGGGAACTCCTCCCCCGGCAGCCAGACTTCCTCCAGCCGCTTGGCCAGCCCGCACACCGCGACGTCGTTGATGCCCAGTTCGGTCAGCGCCCGGCACGCCGCGTCGGCCTGCAGCGGGCCGCCGTCGACCACCACCAGGTTCGGCGGGTAGGCGAACTTGCGCTGGCGCATCGCCGCGTCCCGTTCGGCCGGATCCTGATCTTCGTCGGCCTCCGGATCGCCGAGCACGTCCAGCTCGCCGGTCTCCTCGCGTTCTTCCAGGTAGCGGCGGAACCGGCGGCTGATGACCTCGTGAATGGAGGAGATGTCGTCGGTGCCATCGTCCCCGCGGATGCTGAACCGCCGGTATTCGCTCTTGCGGGCCAGACCGTCCTCGAACACGACCATCGACGCCACGACGTTGGTGCCCTGCAGGTTGGACACGTCGTAGCACTCGATCCGCAGCGGCGCATCATCCAGGCCGAGCGCTTCCTGGATCTCATGCAGCGCCCGGCTCCGGGTGGTCAGGTCGCTGGCCCGCCGTGTCTTGTGCAGCGCCAGCGACTGCATAGCGTTGCGCGCGACGGTCTCCAGCAGGGCCTTTTTGTCGCCGCGCTGGGGTACCCGCAGGTTGACCTGCCCGCCGCGACGTCCCGCCAGCCACTCGGCGACCGGGCCCGGCTCCGGCGGCAGCACGGGCACGAGCACCTCGCGCGGCACCCCGCTGCCAGGGCTGCCGCCACCGGACCCGCTGGCGGTGTCGGTCGCCGCGTTCACCGCGGTGTCGCCATACACCTGGCCGAGGAAGTTTTCGACCAGCTCCCCGGTCGTCACGTCCTCGACCTTGTCGAGCACCCAGCCGCGCTGGCCGCGTACCCGCCCGTCACGGACGTAGAAGATCTGCACGGCCGCCTCGAGCTGGTCCTCGGCCAGGGCGATGACGTCGCAGTCGGTGCCGTCGCCGAGTACCACGGCCTGTTTCTCCAGGGCCCGCTCCAGCGCGCGCATGTCATCGCGCAGCCGGGCGGCCCGCTCGAACTCCTCGGCCGCCGCGGCCGCCATCATCTCGATCTCGATGCGGCGGATGAAACGGGCCGTCTGCCCGGCCATGAAGTCACAGAAATCCTCGGCCAGCTCGCGGTGCTCGGCCTCGCTGACCCGGCCCACGCAGGGCGCCGAGCACTTCCCGATGTAGCCGAGCAGGCACGGCCGGCCGATCTGCCCGGCCCGCTTGAACACCCCGGCCGAGCAGGTCCGGACGGGGAAGACCCGGAGCAGGGTGTCGACCGTGTCCCGGATGGCCCAGGCGTGCGAGTAGGGCCCGAAGTAGCGGGTGCCCTTGCGCTTCGCGCCCCGCATGACCATGACCCGCGGGTACTCCTCGCTCATGGTGACCGCGAGGTAGGGATAGCTCTTGTCGTCCCGGTACTTGACGTTGTACCGGGGGTCGAACTCCTTGATCCAGGAGTACTCCAGCTGCAGCGCCTCGACTTCGGTGCGCACCACGGTCCAGTCGACCCCGGCCGCCGAGGTGAGCATGGCCTGAGTGCGCGGGTGCAGGCTGGCGAAGTCGGCGAAGTATGAGTTCAGTCGCTGCCGCAGCGACTTGGCCTTGCCCACGTAGATGACCCGCCCACGGGCATCACGGAACCTGTAGACCCCGGGCGACTCGGGGATCGAGCCCGGGGCCGGCCGGTAGGTTGCCGGATCTGCCACGCAGTAACTCTACGGCGGCCAGGCGACCTTCCGCGCTCTGAAGCCGGTCCCGGGGGGCTGTCATGTTGCCGCGCAGGTGACGGCGCCGCCGAGCCTGGTCTGCTGGACGGTGATGTCGCCGATGGCGCTGGGGTCCACCGCCCGCGGATCGGACGACAGGATCGCGAAGTCGGCATACTTGCCGGGCTCGAGCGATCCGAGCACGTGGTCGGTGTGGGTCTGCCAGGCCGCATCGATCGTGACGGCACGGAGTGCGGCTTCGGCGCTGATCCGCTCATCCGCGTTCAGTATCTCACCGCCGTCGCGCATCGACCGGGTCACGGCGGTCTGCACCGAGCGGAGCGGGTAGATCGGCGAGACGGAGTAGTCGCTGTGGAACGAGGGCCGCAGGCCGTAGCGGAGTGCACTGGCCACGGCGTCGAGGCGGTTGGCCCGGCCGGGACCGACGATGTTGTCCCGTAGCGCCTTGCCCCAGTAGTACACGTGGTTCATCAGGAAGCTGGGCGAGATCCCGGCCGCTGCCATCCGGCGGAAGTGGCCGTCGTAGGCGATGGAGCAGTGCTCGATGCGGTGCCGCAGGTCGGTGGGCTCGGCGCCGGCCAGGGCCTTCTCGTAGGCATCCAGGGTGACATCGATCGCGGCGTCGCCGTTGGCGTGCACCATGACCTGCCAGCCGTGGTCGTGGGCGTAGCGGATCGCCTCCCGGAGCTGATCGGCGGTGTAGTTGGCCGCGCCGCGTTCCGCGGAGCCCAGGTAGGGCTCGCGCTGGTAACCCGTCCGGCCCTGATTCGATCCGTCAGCAACCAGTTTCCAGCTGGTGGCGCGGACCATGTCATCGCCATCCCCGGCCCGGACGCCTGCCTGCTCCAATGCTGCCCGGGCCGGGTCAAGCTGCGCTGTGGTGATCCGGGTGGGCAGCCGCCCAGCCGCGGCGAGCCCGTGCAGGATGTCCAGTTCGCTGGCTCCCAGCAGGCTGCCGGTGGCTGCCTCGTGCACCTTGGTGACACCGGCGCTCGCCGCCCTGGCCAAGATGGCGGCCAGGCCGTCGAGCAGCTCGTCATGGGTCAGCTTGGGGAGCGCGCCCAGGACCGGCATCATGGCGGCCATCTCGGAGACAACCCCGGTCAGGACGCCGCCCGCGCGGAGGTAGCTGCCGCCGGGAGGGTCCGGCGTCTGCGCGGTGATGTGCGCGAGGGCCAGCGCCTTGGAGTTGACGTACAGGAAGTGCATGGAGGCGTTCACCACCAGCACCGGGTTCTGGGGCGCGATCCGGTCCAGGATCGCAGCCGTCAGGACCGGCTCACCGGGGTACAGCGAGGGGTCGAACAACTTACCGGTCACCCACTGGCCGGGGCCCGCCGAGGCCGCCGCATGCCGGAGCCGCCCGACGACCGTGTCGAAAGCCGGATTCGCCAGCGGCGAGCAGTCCAGCCAGCGATCGAAGATCACCGTGCTCCACAGGTGCATGTGCGGCTCGACCAGGCCGGGCAGGGCTACCTGGTCGCCGAGCTCTGCGATCTCGGTGTCTGGGCCACGCAGGCCAGCAACCTCGTCCGGTGATCCGACCGCCAGCACGCGCCCGTTCCTGACGGCCAGCGCCCCGGCCTCCGGCTGGGCTGGGTTCATCGTGACGATGGTGCCGAGCACCAGGAGATCAGCACGGTCCGGCCGGCCGACCACGACCGGGCGGTTGCCGCCGTAGTCCCGGATCTGCGGGACGGCCCGGGGCGTGATCATCTGGGCCATGCAGGAGTGCGGCTGGCAGCAGCCTGGCACGCTGGATTCCGTCATGCGGCCGGTATACCCAAGGTAACTGAGTATACGCAGAAGGTTACCCCCATCCCAGCGGTGGCCGTCCCTGGCCCATGGAGTCGACGCCCGCCTGCACGGTGCCTCCTGGACCAGCATCGCCCATACCCACAGCCCCGCGACCGCATCCCCGCGCAGCCAGGCCCGCCTGGTGTCCGCGCAGCGACGTGAACACGGGCAGCCGCATCGTCAGCCTCCTGCCCAGGACGCTACGGTGCCGGTTCAGTCCCGCTCGGTGGCCTCGCGCAGCGCCGCCGATCCATCGGCGAGCACTGGGTCGCCGTGGCCGAAGCAGGCGACATCCACGTCGAACCCGGCAAGTTTCCGGAACGAGCTGATCGCCTCGGCCCGGTCCACGTTGAAAGGCCCCAGGATCACCCGGCCGCCGGGGGTGCGGGCCACGGCATCCCCAGTGAACAGGATGCGGTGGGCCGGGAGGTGGATCGCGATGCTGCCGTCGGTGTGGCCGGGCATGCCGATCACGGCCGCCCCGCCACCCAGGTCGAGCAGGTCACCCTCGGCGAGTTCCCGATCGACCCGGGAGGGCTGGGCGGCGGGCGGCGGTCCGGCGGCGGTGATGCGCTCGTGCAGGGGACGTTCCTCGGCGGTGAAGACCGGCTGTGGCGCGGGCATGTCACCGCGGATGACCGGGGCGTCCCAGCGGTGCGCGAGCACGGCCGCGCCGCTGTGGGCGGCCAGTTCGGCGGCGGAGCCGATGTGGTCCGGGTGGAAGTGGGTCAGCAGGATCCGGTCGAGATCACCGGCCTGAAGGCCCAGCTGAGTGAGGGCCGCCGCGATGTCCGGGGCACTGCCGGGCGGGCCGGTGTCGATCAGCGTCAGCGATGCGGCGTCGCGCCAGAGATAGGCCTGACCGACGCTGAAGCGGAACATGTACAGCAGGCCAGGCCGCAGTTCGACCGTATCCATACCGCGAATCTAGGTGATCGCGCTGGCCGTAGCGCCGGTGATCGCCGTAAGCGGATCTGCCCTGGGCAGAAGCGCACCCGGGGCGAGGGCGACAGTACGGGTTCAGGCTGGCGCCGTGTAGGCGGCGAAGCCGCTGGTCTGCCAGGTGGCGCCGTCGGGGACGACCGCGAAGGCCTCATAACCGTCGAGGCTCTCGGCCCACTCGCGGGCCGCCCCGCCCATCGCGAACGCCGCCGTCGCGTAGGCGTCGGCCGTGCTTATGCGGGGGCCGACCACGGTCACGCTGGCCAGTTCCGTCGCGGGCAGGCCGGTATGGGGGTTGACGATATGCGCGCCGCGTTCGGCCGTACCGGAGGTAGCGACGGCGAAATCACGCCCGGCGACGATGACCGCGAGCGCGGACGGGTGCAGCGGATGTGCCACGCCGATCCGCCACGGGCGACCGCGCTCCGGCTCGCCGGTGCACTGCATGTCGCCAGCGCCGTTGACGCTGGGCCCGGTGCCGCTGGGCCCGGTGCCGCTGGGCCCGGTTTTGGCGGCTGCGCTCAGCATGTTCGACGCCCGTTCGATGGACCAGCCCTTGACCAGACCGGACGGGTCGAAACGGCCACCGGGCCAGGCGGTGAAATACCCGTCACTCTGCTCCTTGATCACCGCGCATTCCGCGATGACCTCAGCGAGTTCGGGCGCGCACTCGGCCAGCGTGAGCTCACCCCGGCCGAACCGGCTGACGTCGCTGCCGGCGGAGTAGGTGGAGAACGTGGTGTCCGCCCAGTGCAGCCAGCGAAGCACCTCCGGCAGCACTGGGGCGGCGCTGGCCGGCACGTCGAAGGAGAACACCGTGCCCATCACGTGCTCGGCGTGCCGCAGCCGGCCGGCGGGACGCCCGATCCGGGTCCCACCGGGACTGGTCGCGCCCGGGCCGGGCAGATCGGGGTTGCTCACGCTGATCCCGGTCACGCCCGCAGCCGCTGCGGCATCTCCCGGGCCGGCGGAGCCGACGGGCTCGCCGGGTCCGGCGCCGCTCGTCCGCGTGACCGGCACTAGGCGCTGGCCTTGTCCAGCGCGCTCTGCAGGGACTTGATGTAGCCCGCGCTGGTGTAGCTCGCGCCGGAGACGGCGTTGATCTTCGCATTCTGCGCGGTCAGGGTCTCGCTGTTCAGCAGGGGCAGCGCATGCCCGTCGATCATCTGGCTGTTGATGCCGTCGTCGGTGTGCTGCAGCACGGTGACCTTGACGATCTTCCCGGCGTTGAGCGTCACCTGCACCTGGGTGGGGCCGTACGGCGTGGCGATCGCGTCTCCGGTCACCGCGGTGCCGGTTCCCGAGCCCGCGCTGACCGGGGCGGATGCGGCCGCGGCGGCGGAGGCCGCCGAGCTGCCGGAGCCGGCGGCGCTGCTGGAGCCCGGTGGCGTGCCCGTCCCGCCGGAGCCGGCCGTCACCCCGGCCGAGGCGGTCGAGGCCATGTGCGACCGGAACGACAGCAGCATGACCAGGCCGGCCACAGTACCGCCGAGCGCGAGTACTACCCGGCGCATCGGATTCCTCCGTTCAACGTTGCTGATGAGTGTGCGGCCCTGGACGGGCGGCGCTCAGAACTCGAATGACTCGTGGTGAATGTGGCCGCGCGGGACGCCTGCCGTGGTCAGGGCGGCGAAGGCGGAATCCCGCATCCCGGCCGGGCCACAGACGTAGACGTCGAAGCGGCGCAGCCCGGGCACCAGGGACAGCAGCCGTTCGGCGGACAGCGGATCGCCGCCGAGCCGAGCCCGCGACCCGATCAGGTAGTGCACTGTGCCGCCGCGATCCCGGGCGATGGCGTCCAACTCCGGGCCGAACACCACATCGTCCGGGCTGCTCGCCCGGTAGATGAGCGTGACGTGCCCGGGCAGGGTCGCGAACATGGCGCGCAGCGGCGTGATGCCCACTCCGCCGGCCAGCAGCAGCACCTGGCGGCTGTCCTTGGCCGGGGTGAACGCCCCGTAGGGTCCTTCCGCGATGACCCTGGTGCCGGGCCGGAGCCGGCTGACGGCCCCGCTGTGATCACCGCGGTCCTTGACCGTGATGCGCATGACGTTCGGGCGCGGGACCGCGGACAGCGAGTAAGGATGCGAGGACCACCACATGCCGCGGGTGAGGAACCGCCAGCGGAAGAACTGCCCCGGGTCGGCCTGCAGCTCGTCCAGGTGGTCACCGCCGATGTAGACGGACACCACGTCCGGGGATTCCCGGCGCAGGGCGACGATGTGAAACCGGTGCCGCCGCGCGCTGCGCAGCGGGGTGAGGACGCGGTACCAGATCAGCAGCGCGGCGACCGAGGCGTACATCAGGGACCAGACGAACCGCGCCTTGAGGCTGGTGACGAACGAGGCACCGTCGGCGAACTGGTGACTGAACGCCAGCGCGATGGCCAGGTAGGTGTAAAAGTGCAGGTGATACCAGGTGTCGTAGGTGATGCGGCGGCGCGCGGCCCGCGCGGACACCAGGCCGATACCCAGGAACAGGAACCCGGCCACCGTCGCCATCAGCACGTCGGGGTACGAGACCAGCAGGGTTTTCGTCTCGCCGACCACGTTCTCGTGCGCGGTGACCGCATAGCCCCAGGTGATGAGCGTGGCGTGGGCCACGATCACGCTGACGACATACCGGCCGCCCATCGCGTGCCAGCGGGCAAGCCGGTCGGTGCCGATGCCCCGTTCCAGGGGTGGAAGCCGGGCCATGAGCGCGACCAGTACGACGACGCCGTAGCCGGCGAGGAGGCCGAGGATGCGCCCCGCGTTGGTGAGCCAGTCGCCCAGACCGTGTACGGAGGGGGTGTCCGACCACCACAGCGCGATCACGGCGAGGACGCCGGCCCCGATGATGGACAGCACCGCTCCCGGCCGTGCGCGCAGGTGCTCGCGTGGCTCGATGACCCGGCGCGACCGGCCGCTCTGGCGCGCTCCCGCCCGGTGCGGGCGCGGATCGCCCGCGCCTCGTGACCGGGACCCGGCCGTCCCCTGCCGTGATTCGACGCTCAGCACGGCGTTCCCCTCCTGACCTGTCGCCGCCGATGGTCCATTAGGCCAGTGAGATCTGATCGGACTGGATCTTCAGGGACTGCGCGGGCAGCGGGCTCGGGGCCGGCCCCGCGACGACGTGGCCGTCCGTGGCGCTGAACTTGCTGCCGTGGCAGGGACAGTTGATCGTCCCGTCCGCGATCTGGTCGACGATGCACTGCATGTGCGTGCAGACGGCGCTGAATCCCTGGAACTGCCCGCGGCTGGGCTGCGTGACGACGACCCGTTCGCTGACGAAGATCTTGCCGCCGCCCACCGGGATGGCCCCGGTACTGGTGAGCGCGCCGCTGCGGCCGGCCGCCTGGCCGCCCGCCGCCGCGCCGCCGCTGCTGGATGCCGTCCCGCTCGCGGTGCTGGCGGAACCGCCGGAGCAACCGGCGAGCGGGCCCGCCAGGCCGGCCAGGCCGACGCCGGCGAGCAAGCCGCGCCGGGTCGTCTCCGCCACGCGGTGCTGGGTCACAGCTGATCCTCCGGCATCGATTGGGTTACGGGATAGCTACTACTCATTAATACGTGCCGGCGGAGCGCAGTGTTCAGCATCCGGGCCGGCCGTAATCGGCTGTTAAGAGCCTGCCGACCAAGCCTCATGGTGGGCGGGTCCCCGAGTACGCGGCGATAGCACCGGTGAGCGCTCGCGGGGAGGCGCGAAGGTTGCGCCGCGATGTCGATGTCCAGTAGCGCCGCCCTTGCGCCAGGTGCGCCAGGTGCGCCCGCCGGACCGATGTCCCACGGTTACGGGGAGCGTCTTCAGTGCATACGACCGAGCCCGCTCTCCGTAACGGCGAGGGCGGGCCCTGGGCGAGCCGGCCGTGACCGGCCCAGCGATCCCGGGCCGGAGGCTCGGGTGAGTGGCCGGTGCTATCGGCGAGGCACCACAGCAGGACCTACGGCGAGGCGGTCGTTACCGCCTAACGATCCCGGGCCGAAGGCCCGGGTGAGCGGCCGGTGTGTCGGCGAAGTACCACCGCGCGGGCGCGAAGCGCATTCGGGGGGTTCCGGGGGGTCGCCCCCCGGGCCAGCACTGTCGGCGATGTACCACCGCGCGGGCGCGGAGCGCATTCGGGGGGTTCCAGTGGGGTCGCCCCCCAGGCAAACACCCCTAGTCGGGCCAGTTGGGGGGCAGGACATCGGAGCTGGCGCCCATGGCGTCGCGGAGGCGGGCCCGGAAGCTTTCGTGCAGGCCCTCGCCCCAGGCGTACTGGCTGGGCACCCGGACCGCGCTGAGCAGGATCTCCCGCAGGTCACGAGCCCGGCCCCCACCCTGCGCCAGCGGCAGGGCGGCCAGCGAGTACATCTGGTCCAGGGCGCCGAAGATCTCGTTGGCCAGCAACGGCAGCGTGCCGTAGCACACCGCGGCCTCCACGAACCCCTCCCACCAGGTCGGGTCCGCGCCTTCGCCGTCGGCCGGGACCTCATCGCCGCCGAACGCGCGGCGCAGCCGGGTCCGCACGGCGGTTTCGACGGCGGGGTCGGGATCCTCCAGGCCGCGCTGCCAGACCAGGGCCGCGTCCGCGTCGCGGCCCCGCAGCGGCAGGGTCCGGGCCAGCAGTTCGATGGCGAGCGGCATGATGTCGCCGTCCGCCGACTCGCAGGCCCGGGAGAACGCCTCAATGGCCTGGTCCAGGTAACCCATCCCCTCGGCGACGGAATCCGCTGGATCTGGTCCCCGGGGCGGCCCCGGCCTGGCCGGATCCGTCAGCCCTTCGGCCGCCTCATCCGGCGCATGCGTCTCAGCGGTCGTGCCGGACGGCTCCGGCCCTTCGGCGCTCATGCCGGAATGCTAAAGGGCAACGCCGTATCCCGCCAGCCGCGCCGCCCGCCGGCGAACGCTCCCGGGATGGTCAGGAAAGCACCCGGCGGCGGAAGTTGCGCAGGCCGAGGGCGATGAATCCGGCGCCGAAGGCGAACACCACGGGGTAGATGACGTAAAGCTGCATATGCGGAGCCAGCGTGAACGCGGCCCGCATGCCCTCGTTCACGTAGACGAGCGGGTTGACGAGCACCACCGTCTGCAGCCAGGGCCAGCCGCCCACCGTGACCGGCGCCAGCTTGGTCCAGGAGTAGTAGGTACACCCGAGGAAAGTGATCGGCAGGATGATGAAGCCGAACATCAGGCCGATGTTGCGCGGCTCGAAGCTAGTGCCCAGAACCAGCCCGAGGCCCGCCATCGCGACGGCGGCCAGCGGAACGAAGGTCACGATGATCCACCAGTGCAGCGACAGGTGAGCCTCCACCCCCGGCGCGTGCACGACCGAGGCGATCGGCAGCACGATGGCGGCCGACAGAATACCCTGAGCCGCGCCGGAGAGCACCTTGGCCATGGCGACCAGCCAGACTCGGGCAGGGCGCCTGAACCCGGTCTTCGATCTCCCGGGTGAAGCCGAATTCCTGGGCCATGGCCAGGGCGATCGACTGCACGCCCTGGAACATGACCGAGATGCCGACCACGCCGGGCACGAGAATCGTCGCGAACGCGGACTGCGCCGCGGTGCCGTGCCCGCCGCCGATGCCCTGGCCGATCTTCGGGAAGACGAAGAGGAAGACGAAGCAGAGCAGGAACGGCTGAATCAGCGTGCGGAGCACGAACTCCCAGAAATGCCTGCGCAGGACGAGGAGATCGCGCAGCAGGAGGGCGCCCAGCGCGGTCCAGCTCGCGGCGGCCACCGACCGGGTCGGGCCGCCGCCGATCCGCTGGACAGGCGCCTTGGGCGCTACGGACGTCGTCATCAGTCGCGCAGCTCCCGGCCAGTGAGGTTGATGAACACCGTCTCCAGGCTGGGTTCGGAGACCGAGACGTCGTTCAGGTCGAACCCGCCCCGCTCGGCCGACAGGACGATCCGCGGGACCAGCCGGTCGGCGCCGTGCATGTGCAGCTCGACCCCACCGTCCATGAGACGGGTCCGGGTGACGCCCGCCACGTCGTGGCTGAGCAGGTCGGCTAGCTTCTGGCGGTCGCCGGCGGTCCTGACCGTGACGACCGTGTCCGCGTCAATGCTCTGCTTGAGCGCGGCCGGCGTGTCCAGCGCCAGCAGGCGGCCATGGTCCATGATGGCGACCCGGTTGCAGAGCTGGTCCGCTTCCTCCATGTAGTGCGTCGTCAGCAGGATGGTCTGCCCCTCGCCGTGCAGCTCGCGCAGCATGTCCCAGAGCGCGAGACGGCTCTGCGGGTCCAGCCCGGCGGTCGGCTCGTCGAGGAAGAGCACGGACGGGCGGTGGAAGATGGCCCGCGCCACCATGAGCCGCTGGGCCATGCCCCCGGACAGGGCGTACACCGACGCCTTGGCCCACTTCGACAGCTGGAACTGCTCGAGCAGCTCATCGGCGGTCCGGCGGGAGACCTTCGCCCCCATCCCGAACAGCCGGCCGTGGAAGTAAAGGTTCTCCCAGACGGTGAGCTGGCGGTCCAGGGTGTTCTGCTGCGAGACGATCCCGCTGAGCTGCTTGGCCAGGGCCGGATGCGCCGCGACGTCCACCCCGGAGATGAACGCCCGCCCGGAGGTCGGCACCACGCGCGTGGTCAGCATGCCCGCGGTGGTGGTCTTGCCCGCCCCGTTGGGGCCCAGCAGGCCGAAGATCTCCCCGACCTGGACGTCGAGGTTCAGCCGGTCGACCGCGGTGAAGTCGGCCCCCGCGTAGATCTTGGTCAGGCCCTCCGTATGGATGGCCGGCCCAGGGCCGGCACCCGACTGATCAGCGGCGCTCGCCGACGCCTTGGCCATGCTCATTGATCCTCATCGTAGCCTGGGCCAGGCGCAGGCTGACGGCGGGCTAGGCGAACGCCTCCGGGGGCGGGCAGGCACACACCAGGTTCCGGTCGCCGTAGGCCTGATCGATGCGCCGGACCGGGGGCCAGTACTTGCCCTGCCGACCGCCCGGGGCGGGGTAGGCCGCCTCGGCGCGGTCGTACGGGTGCTTCCACTCCGCCGCGATGAGCATCTCGGCGGTATGCGGCGCGTTCTTCAGCGGGTTATCGTCGCGGTCGTACTCCCCCGAGCCGACCTGCTCGATCTCGTGCCGTATTGCGATCATCGCTTCGCAGAACCGGTCCAGCTCGCTCAGGTCCTCGCTCTCGGTCGGCTCGATCATCAGCGTGCCGGCCACCGGGAACGACATGGTGGGCGCGTGGAACCCGTAGTCGACCAGCCGCTTGGCCACGTCCTCGGTGGTGACGCCGGTGCTGGCCGTGATCGGCCGCAGGTCGATGACGCATTCGTGCGCCACCAGCCCGGCGCGGCCGGTGTAGAGCACCGGGTAGTGCGGCGCGAGCCGCCGGGCCACGTAGTTGGCGGACAGCACCGCGACCTGGGTGGCCTGCCGCAGCCCGGCCGCGCCCATCATCGCGATGTAGGCCCAGGAGATCGGGAGGATGCCGGCGGATTCCGAACGGCGCGGCTGCGACCGGCCCGACATGGCCGTCCGCCGTATCCCCGGCGAGCCCGGCCGTGGCCGGCTTGGCGCTGGGCAGGAACTCGGCCAGGTGGGCCCGGACCGCCACCGGGCCGACCCCCGGGCCGCCGCCGCCATGTGGGATGCAGAACGTCTTGTGCAGGTTGAGGTGCGAGACATCCGCCCCGAACGAGACCGGGGTGGCCAGGCCCACCAGCGCGTTGAGGTTGGCCCCGTCGATGTAGACCTGGCCGCCCGCGGCGTGCACCGCGTCGCACACCTGGCTCACGGTGTCCTCGTAGACGCCGCTCGTGGACGGGTAGGTCAGCATGATCGCCGCGACCCGGCCCGCGTGCGCGTCCAGCTTGGCCTGCAGGTCGCCCAGGTCGATCGCGCCGTCGGAGCCACATTTCACGACCACCACGCGCAGCCCGGCGAGCACCGCGCTGGCGGCGTTCGTGCCGTGCGCGGAGTCGGGGATCAGGCAGACGGCGCGGTCCGGTTCCTGCCGGGACCGGTGATAGGCCCGGATCGCCAGCAGGCCGGCCAGCTCACCCTGGGAACCGGCGTTCGGCTGCAGGGAGACCGCGTTGTAGCCGGTGATCTGGGTCAGCGCGTCCGCCAGCCGGCTGATCAGCTCCTGGTACCCGAGGGTCTGCTCCGGCGGCGCGAACGGGTGCAGGGACGCGAACTCCGGCCAGGTGATCGGCTCCATCTCCGCCGCCGCGTTGAGCTTCATCGTGCAGGAGCCGAGCGGGATCATGGACCGGTCGAGGGCGATGTCGGAGTCGGCCAGGCGGCGCAGGTAGCGCAGCATCGAGGTCTCGCTGCGGTGGGTGTGGAACACCGGGTGGCTGAGGAACTCCCCGGACCGCCGCAGCTCGGCCGGCAGCGAGGCCGGCGTGCCCGGGGCGTCGGCCGGGTCCGCGGCGAGCTCCACCTCGGCGGGCGCCCGGTCCAGCAGCGCGGCGGCGACGGTGCGCAGGATGGCGTCGGTGGTCGTCTCGTCGCAGGCGATCTGGATCGCGCCGTCGCCGGCCAGGTGCAGGTTGTACCCCGCCGCCCGGGCGCGGGCCACCGCCGCGGCGGCCGCCTCGGGACCCCCCGGGGGCTGGGCCCGCACGGTGTCGAACGCCGCAGGCGGGCCGGTGCGGAATCCGGCTGCGTCCAGGGTCGCGGCCAGAACCGCGGCGCTTCGGTGGGCACCGGCTGCGATGGCGGCCAGGCCCTCGGGGCCGTGGTACACCGCGTACATGGCGGCCAGCACGGCCGGCAGCACCTGCGCGGTGCAGATGTTGCTGGTGGCCTTCTCCCTGCGGATGTGCTGCTCCCTGGCCTGCAGCGCGAGCCGGTAGGCAGGCTTGCCGTCAGCGTCGACCGAGACGCCGACCAGGCGCCCCGGGAGCTGGCGGCGCAGCTTGTCCCGTACCGCGATGTAGCCGGCGTGCGGGCCGCCGAAGCTCATCGGCAGCCCGAACCGCTGGGTGCTGCCGACCGCGATGTCGGCCGCCATCTCCCCGGGCGGACGCAGCAGCGTGAGAGCGAGCAGGTCGGCGGCCACCGCGGCCTGGGCGCCGCGCTCGTGCGCGGCCCCGATCACCGGGCCCAGGTCACGGACGGCGCCGGACACCCCCGGGTACTGCAGCAGCACGCCGAACAGCTCACCGTCCGGTTGGCTGGCGATCAGTTCGGGGGTGACGCCGGCGACGACCAGTTCGATGCCGAGCGGTTCGGCCCGGGTGCGCAGCACGGCGAGGGTCTGCGGCAGGCAGTCGGCGTCGGCGAGGAAGATGTGCCCCCGGCCGGCGGCGCGGCGGGCCAGCGTCATGGCTTCCGCAGCGGCGGTCGCCTCGTCCAGCAGCGACGCCCCGGCCACCGGCAGCGCGGTCAGGTCAGCGATCATCGTCTGGAAGTTCAGCAGGGCCTCCAGCCGCCCCTGCGAGATCTCCGGCTGATAGGGGGTGTAAGCGGTGTACCAGCCCGGGTTCTCCAGCACGTTGCGGCGGATGACGGCCGGGGTGATGGTCCCGTAGTAGCCCAGCCCGATCATCGAGGTCAGGACCTGGTTACGCCCCGCGAGCCGGCGCAGCTCAGCCACTGCACCGGCCTCGTCGAGGACCGGTGGCAGGTCAAGTGGCGGGGTGGAGGCGGAGGCGGGCAGCGCGGCCTCGGTGAGCTCATCGAGCGAGGAGTAGCCGACGGCGGTGAGCATCTGCCGCTGCTCTTCCGCTGAGGGTCCGATGTGGCGCTGGGCGAATTCAACCATCCAGGAGCCTCCTGAGCTGACGGGTCAGTTAGGCGGTGCACTCCTGGCGGCGAAGCCGCCGTCCGGGGGGTCCGGGGGGTCGTCCCCCGGGCCAGCACTGCGGGCCCCGGCGAAGGTGGCCAAGCCGCCGAGCAGTGTCAGCCGCTCGGTGGCGAAGCCGCCGTCCGGGGGGTCCGGGGGGTCGTCCCCCCGGGCCAGCACTGCGGGCCCCGGCGAAGGTGGCCAAGCCACCGAGCAGCGTTAGCCGCCTCGGCTCCCCCTCTGTCGTTAAGGCCATCGGCGCTAACTCCAGAGATGCCTGTCCCGTCCGGTCCTGGCGCCTGAGAGGTTGCGGGGAACTTGCCCCTTCGGCGCCCCGCGCTGGCCGCGCGAGGACTCTCCCGGATGGTGTCACTGGCAGCTACGAGTGTACCCGGGAGCCGCGTTTGGTATCAGCGCCGGTTTCCGCGCCGATGCCTACAGGGAGCATCGTCAGTGAATATCCCTGAGAATGCACCCCGTAGACCGGGGTGCCGGGGGCGGGACGCCGGTTAGGGCGCGGAAAAAGGGCTCAGGAGTCGCAGCAGCACCAGGGGCACCTTCTTGCGGGGTCAGGCCCGGCTGGCCAACGGACCCTGGCCAGTCACGGGGAGGGGGCCGCGCGGGGGGTTCCGGGGGGTCGTCCCCCCGGGCCAGCACACGAGCAGCGCACCCCGCGAGCAGGCAACGCCTGCGAGCACGGTTATCCCATGCGTCTGGCTCGGCTAGCCGGTTCGCCGTTGGCGTCGCCGGGAAAGCTCGTCCTCGCCCACGGTGAGCAGGCCGTCCTCGGCGCGGACGGCGGGCAGTTCAGCGAGGTTACCTTCGACCTCCTGCCACACCCGGCCGAGCGCGATGCCGAAAACACCCTGGCCGCCTTGCAGGAGATCCACCACCTCATCGGGTGACGTGCACTCGTACACGCTGACCCCGTCGCTCATGAGCGTGACCTCGGCCAGGTCGCCGGTGCCCCGGTCGCGCAGGTGGTGCACGGCGGCGCGGATCTGCTGGAGGGAGATGCCGGTGTCGAGCAGCCGCTTGACGACCTTCAGGACAAGGATGTCGCGGAAGCCATACAGGCGCTGGGAGCCGGAACCGTGCGCCCCGCGGACACTCGGCTCGACCAGGCCGGTACGCGCCCAGTAGTCCAGCTGGCGGTAGGTGATGCCGGCCGCCGCGCAGGCGGTGGGGCCCCGGTAACCGGTGTTCGGGTCGTCGGTGGCGGGCTCGGTGGGGCTGGGCTCAGCGTTCATGACGTCCTGACCAGCTCCGTCCTGATCGGCCCCGTCGAGGCCAGTTCCGTGCTGGCCAGCGGGTCCAGCCGCTGCGTCGTCGAACAGCGTGCCCTGTTCCTCGGCATGCGGGACTTCCGGCTGGCTATGGTCAGCCGGCCTGTCACCATCCGGGGATCGCGTGCCCCTGGTTCCCGCCACGCCCACCTCCATCGCGAGCTGACCTCCCCGGGTACTCGCTTCGAACCGTAAGCCGACCGGCTCATGGCGTCAACGATCCCCTTCGGCGCGTCGCGACATTCCGTTTAAGTCAGGCATACGGGCCCGTGCGCACCCACCACTTCTGTATACCTTAGCCCTGCCACCTGGGGTAACAGTGCCCCGCAGCGAGCTTGGGCAGACGTACAGTAACCATTCAGGTAGCCCGGCCGAAGTCCTCGGGCGAGATGGTGTCCAGAAACTCCCGGAACTTCTCAACCTCGTCCTCCTGCTCGTCTGGGATGGCTACCCCGGCCTCGTCCAGAATCTCCTCGGCGGCGAAGATCGAGGCACCGGTGCGCAGCGCCAGCGCGATCGAGTCCGAAGGCCGGGCGCTGACCTCCGCACCGTTCGAGAACACCAGGTCGGCGTAGAAGATCCCGTCCCGCAGCGCGGTGATGTTGACCGTGCGTAGCTGGACGTTCAGCACATCGAGTACGTCACGGAAAAGATCGTGCGTCAGCGGCCGTGGCGACACCATGCCCTGCTGGGCGAACGCGATGGCCGTCGCCTCGACGGCGCCGATCCAGATGGGCAAGTACCGGTCACCCTGCGTCTCCTTGAGCAAGACGATAGGGCTGTTCGACGGCATCTCGACCCGGACGCCGACGACCTCCATCTGCCGCACTACAGCTCCATCCCACGTGCGATTGGCACACCCATCGCTGGCTGGCCACTCCCTTTGTCAAGGTACACCCGCTATCGGCCTGAGGCGGAGCGCAACCCACCCTGGGCGTCTGCGGCTGAGGTGGGGAGGAGGGCCGGCGGGGCCGCGACCGATCCGGCCAGGCCCGCTTCATCCAGCGCGGATTCGACCAGGGCGGCGTGCAGCCAGAGGGTCAGCGTCGCGATTTGCCAGGCGTCACGTGCGGCGGAGGCCCGCACTCCGGGCCCGCGCTGCCGCAACTGCGGGGAAACAAGCTGTTCGACCAGCGAGACGTCCCGGTCGGCCGAGGCTTTCACACCGCGCAGATGCCGGGCGCCAACGCCGAACCTGGCCAGCGCCGCGGCGGCCCGCGCCACCTCGAGCGCGTCCCTTCCGTAGTGCCGCCCGGACCGCCGGATCAGGCCGTAGTCTTCCAGTTCGGCCAGGCTGTCGCCGTCGATCCCGGCCGTCTCCAGCAGTTCGGCGCGGGTCAGCGGGGAACCGTGACCGCCGGTGCCGCGCCGGGACGCCTCGTCGGCCGCGGCCGCACCGGCGAGCGAGGCGGCGAGCGTGGGCCGGGCGCTGGTCTGCGCGGACGCGTCAATGGCGGCCAGGCGCTCCTTGATGACCCGCAGCGGCAGGTACTCGTCCCGCTGGGCGGTCAGGATGTACCGGAGCCGCTCGACGTCGGCCAGGGCGAACTGCCGGTATCCCGACCGCGACCGGGCCGGCTCGATCAGGCCCTCGGCCTCCAGGAAGCGGATCTTGGAGGTGCTGATGTCCGGGAACTCAGCTCGCAGCCGGGCGAGAACCCCACCGATCCCGAAGGAGGCAGGCTCGCGCGATGAGTTCATGCGTAGTCCTGTGCGCCTCCGCCGCGCCGCTGTCCCTGGAGGCGCGGATGCGTCATGAAGATGAGCCGGAACTTTCCGATCTGCACCTCGTCCCCGCTGAACAGCTCGGTCTCCTCGATCCGGTCCCGGTTGACGTAGGTACCGTTCAGGCTGCCGACGTCCCGGACACTGAACCGGGTGCCCATCCGGTAGAACTCCGCGTGGCGGCGGGAGACGGTCACGTCGTCGAGGAAGATGTCGCTGTCGGGGTGCCGCCCGGCCGTGGTCAGCTCGCTGTCGAGCAGGAACCGGCTGCCCGCGTTGGGGCCGCGGTGCACCACCAGCAGCGCCGTATCGGCCGGCAGCGCCTCCAGCATGGCTGGATCGGCCAGCGGCTCGTCGTTCAGTTCGGCGTCGAGCGCCTCGGCACGGGCCAGCGAGATCGTGGAGGTGGTCTCTCCCGGATGCTCGGCCGATCCCCGCATCAGGGGGGTGCCGCAGTTCGAGCAGAAGCGTGCGTCATCCGGATTCGGGCGACCGCATTGCGTGCAGTAGACACTGGCCATTGCTCCGCCAGGCCTCCCCTCTATGGGCCAGTCCCACTCGGCGGGGGCCCCGTCCGGGCCCGGTCCCTGCGCATACGACGCGGGTTCGTGGGATGAGGGTGACCACGTTACCGGGGCGGGGGCGTGCCGGTCCATGCGCCACGCGAGCAGCCGCCGCCAGCCCTTGACAGGCCCGCCGCCACTGCCACCGGAGGGCGCCCCATCCGGGGTTCGCTCGCTGCCCCCGGCGCGACGTCTACGCCACACCGCCGCTCCTCCTCCGCCATGCCGCCGCCCGGCCGGAACACGCGAGCCGGGGACTCGCCACTGGGACTGCGAGCCTTTTGGCGGCTCTCGCCCCGTGGTGTGGCTGATTGTCTCACGGCTGTTCGAATTCTCGACATGGCGTACCTCGTCAGTCCTCCACCATAGCGCGGCTTGTGCCAGCAGATGACCAATCGCGGCGGCCACCCCCAGCCATCCGCTAGCGGCCCCGTTGACCTATTCGCCAGCCCGCTCCACGATGCTGGCCCACTCGTCCAGCAGCAGCTGCGCGGCGTCGGCATCGGTGCCCTCGGCCCACAGGTGGGTCACGGCGTCAGCCCGATCCGGCAGCACAAGCGCCCAGCCCCGGTCGGGCTCCACCACGCGCACCCCGTCGGTGGTATCCAGCTCGCGGCTGCCCGCGGCTTCTACCACGGTCCGCATGACGCTGCCCTTGGCCGCCCAGGGCGTCGGCATGGACCGCCTGAGCAGGTAGGCGTCCGGGATCCTGGCGTCGATCTGGCTGAGCGTGAGCCGGGTCCGCGCGACCAGGCCGATCAGCCGGGCGAACGTCGCGATCCCGTCGACAGTCCGGGTGAACTCGGGCACGACGAAGCCGCCCCGCCCGTCCGCAGCGAAGATCACGTCGTCTTCCGCCGCCGCCTCGGTCAGCGCAGCCATTGAGGTGGGCGTCCAGTTCACCTGGACCCCGTGGAACCGGCAGACCTGCTCCGCGACGCGGGTGGTGGTCACCGGCAGCGCGACCCGGCCGGTCTTGCGCTCGGCGGCCACCAGGTCCAGCACGACGAGCAGGGCCCGCTCGTCGCTGACCACCTCGCCTTTCTCGTCCACGATCCGGATCCGCTCGCCGACCGGGTCGAACCGGACCCCGAACGAGGCCCGGGACGAGGAAACCACCTCCGACAGGCGCTGCAGACCCGCACGCTGCTGGGCGACGGTCTCTGTCGGTGACACCTCATCCAGCCGGTTGTTGATGGTGAGCACCTCGACGCCAATGCGGCCGAGCAGGTGGGGCAGGACCAGCGAGGTGGTGCCGCCCGCGCAGTCGGCGACCACCTTCATCCCGGTCTCGCGGACCGCGGACATGTCCACGCAGCGCAGCAGTTCGCGGGTGTACCACTCGATGACGCGGGGCGGGTAGGTGAGGTCGGCGATCTCGCCCGGGAACGCCCGCCGGTATTCCTGCCGGGAGAAGACCCGCTCCAGCTTGCGCTGGGCGGCCTGGGACAGCTCAGCGCCGCGCTTGTCGAGGAAGAGGATGTCGATGGACTGGGCGTCACCCGGTGTGGTCCGCAGCGCGATCCCGCCGCTGTAGTCGCTGCGCTCAGTCTCGAACCGGGCCACCGGCAGCGGCTGCGCCTCCAGGTCGACGACGTTGATGGCGCTGGCGTTAAGCGCGCCCTGGACGGCCCGCTTGAACGTCCGCGCGGCCCGCGACGCGTCGCGGGACGTCGTGACGGTCGAGCCCTTGTTCAGGGTGGTGGCGTACGCGCTAGCCAGCCGGACGCACAGTTCCGGGGTCACCTCGACGTTGACCAGGCCGGATACACCGCGCTGGCCGAACAGGGTCCGACTGCCGCGGGACTCCCAGATGACGCTGTTGTTGACGACCGCACCGGCCTCGATCGTCTTGAACGGGTACACCTTGACCCCGGCGGACAGGTAGGCCTCCGGCTCGATGACGCACTCGTCCCCCACGACGGCGGACTCCTCGATCCGGGCCAGCCGCATGACGTCGGTGTTCTTGCCGATCACGCAGCCGCGCAGGGTCGCGCCCTGGCCCACGTACACGTTGTTGTGCACGACGGCCCGGTGCAGGAACGCGCCCTCCTTGACCACCACGTTGCTGCCGATCACCGTGTACTCGCGCAGCTGCGCCCCGGCTTCGACCTTGGCGTAGTCCCCGATGCACAGCGGGCCGGTGAGCACGGCCTCCGGGTCGACCTCGGCGCCCTCGGCGACCCACACGCCAGGTGAGACCTCGAACCCGTCGATGTCGGCGTTGACCCGCCGGGCCAGCACATCGGCCTGGGCCTTGAGGTAGCTCTCGAGGTTGCCGACGTCTTCCCAGTACCCGTCCGAGATGTACCCGAACAGCGGCGCGCCGCGCTTGAGCAGGCTCGGGAAGACGTCGGCGGACCAGTCGACCGACTCCCCCGCCATCACCTCGGCCAGCACCTCGGGCTCCATCACGTAGATGCCGGTGTTCACGGTGTCCGAGAAGACCTGGCCCCAGGTCGGTTTCTCCAGGAACCGCTGGATCCGGCCGTCCTCGTCGGCGATGACGATGCCGAACTCCAGCGGGTCGGGCACCCGGGTCAGCCCGACGGTGACCAGCGCGCCCTGCTCCTTGTGGAACTGGACCATGGCGGTCAGGTCGATGTCGGTGAGGGCGTCGCCGGAGATGACCACGAACGGGTCGTCACGCAGTGCATCCTCGGCGTTCTTCACGCTGCCCGCCGTGCCGAGCGGCATCTCCTCGGTCGCGTACTGCAGGTTCATGCCAAAGTCCTCGCCGTCCGCGAAGTAGTTGCGGATCAGCGCGGCGAGGAACTGGACGGTGACGACAGTATCGGAGAACCCGTGCCGCTTCAGCAGCCGCAGAACGTGCTCCATGATCGGCCGGTTGGCCACAGGAAGCAGGGGCTTGGGCTGGTTGGCGGTCATCGGACGCAGCCGCGTCCCTTCTCCGCCCGCCATCACGACGGCCTTCAACGCTTACGCCGCTCCCTCCGGGATACCTTCTGCGCTCATCGGTGGCCCTGTCATCGATGTTCAGCTGGTGGGGGCCTGACCGGAAGCGAGCCGCCCGGTCAGCAGAGCTCGGATCTGGGTGAGGTAGAGCGCCGCCGCCCACCAGTACAGCGCCGTGCCCCAGACCGCGAACGCCCAGCCGATAATGCGGGCGATCTCGGCCCAGGTCCCGGCGTACGTCCCGAGCAGCAGCAGCGGAAACGCATATAGCAGGCAAAGCGTAGCTGTTTTTCCGGCAAAACTGACCTGCAGCGTGCCGAATCCCATCCGCCGTTTGAGCAGTCCCAGGGCACCGGCCACGACGAGCTCGCGGACCACGAGCAGCGCGAACAGCCACCACGGGATGATCCCGCGCACGGCCAGGGCGACGAGCGTGGCGGCGATGTAAAGCCGGTCGGCGGCCGGGTCGAGCGCCTCGCCGAGCCGGCTCTGCTGGTTCAGCGCGCGGGCGAGCTTCCCGTCGAGCCAGTCCGTGGCGGCGGACGCGATCAGCAGGGCCACGGCCCAGGCGTCGGCGTGCGGGCCGAGGACGAGCCAGAGGAACACGGGCACCCCGACCAGCCGCGCCACGCTGAGCGCATTCGGGATGGTGACCACGCGGTCCAGGCCAGCGCCGTCATCAGCTGCGCCGTCATCAGCTGCGGAAACGCTGGCACGGCCGGGGCTGTCTCCGCTGCCGGAATCCCTCCCGCCGATCTGGTCCACGCCGCGACCCTACCTGGCGTCATGGCCGCCTCCCGGTACCGGAGCGGTGAAACCTTGTCATGGTCGCCAGGGGCGCGCAAAGTTCACCCCATTTTCGGGCCCTGGCGACGGGGAATCTGCGGGCCGGTAGCAGGCGATCCGGAAGGCAGCGGTCACGGCGACCGGCTCGGTCAGGGCGGCCAGGCGGCCGCCGCCGCCGTCCGGCCCGGCGTGCCGGGCGGACGGCCCCATCCCGGCCAGGGCCCCCGCCTCGGCCCGGGTCAGCCGCAGCCCGAGGCTGAGCTCCTGGTCGCGGGCCAGAGCGAAGTGGGCGCCCAGGGCGGCGGCCAGCCGCTCATCCTTGCGCTCGTCGACGGCCAGCAGGCCGGCCGGTCCGGTCAGCTCGGCAAGGTGGCCCGGGGCCGGCGTGACGACGATCAGCGCGCCGTCGTCCCGCAGCACCCGGCGGAACTCCGCGGCGTTGCGCGGCGCGAAGACGTCGAGGACCAGGGACATCACGGCGTCCCGCACCGGGAATGGCCGCCAGGTGTCCCAGCCGACCGCGCCGATCGCGGGATGGGCCCGCGCGGCCCGGCGCAGCGCCCGGGCGGAGATGTCCATGGCCAGGCCGCCGGCCCGGTGCGGTCTTCCGGCCCTGGCCCAGACGGGCGGGCGGCGAGGCGGTCCAGGACGGCGGCCAGGTAATAGCCGGGACCGGATCCGGCGTCGAGGACGCAGGGCCGCGGCCCGGCCGGGACCGTGGCCGCGGCCAGGTCGGCGATCGCGCCCGCCAGCGGCGCGTAGTGCCCGGCGGCCAGGAAAGCCTGCCGGGCCGCCACCATCTCCGCCGTGTCGGCGGTGCCTGGCCGCGCCCCGCCCGGCAGCAGGTTGACGTAGCCCTGCCGGGCGATGTCGAAACTGTGCCCGCTGGCGCAGCGCAGCGCGGGCGGCCGGAGGGCGAAGCCGCGCCCGCACACCGGGCAGGCCAGCAGGTCGCTGACGTCACGGAGCACCGCGGCGTTCAGTCGCCCCAGACGTCGCGGGCGACGTCCACGATCAGCCGCAGCTTGGCGACCTCTTCGTCGTAGGTCAGCGTGTTGCCCTCGACGGTGGAGGAGAACCCGCACTGCGGGGACAGGCAGAGCTGATCGAGCGGGACGTACTGGGACGCCTCGTCGATGCGCCGCTTGAGCTGGCCGGGATCCTCCAGCTGGCCGCGCTTGGTGGTGACCAGGCCCAGCACGACCATCTTGCCCCTGGGGATGAAACGCAGCGGCTCGAAGCCCCCGGACCGCGCGTCGTCGTACTCCAGGAAGAAACCGTCCACGTTCAGCTCGCTGAACAAGGCCTCGGCGACGAAGTCGTAGCCCCCTTCAGCGGCCCACGACGACCGGAAGTTGCCCCGGCACATGTGCGTGGTCACGGCCATCCCGTCCGGCCTGGCCGCCAGCGCGTCGTTGATCTGCCGGATGTAGCGCAGGTGCAGATGGTCGGCGTCCTCGCCCCGCTCGGCGATCTCCGCGCGCTGCGCCGGGTCGTTGAGGTAGGCCAGGCTGGTGTCGTCGAACTGCAGGTACTGGCAGCCCAGCTCGCCCAGCCGCCGGACCTCTTCGGCGTACGCGCCGGCCAGGTCAGCCCAGAACTCCTCGATGTCCGGGTAGACGCTGGGGTCGATCGACGCCGGGCCACCCCGGTAGTGCACCATGTTCGGCGACGGGATGGTCAGCTTCGGGATCGCCGTCTTCACCTGGGACTGCAGGTAGGTGAAGGAGTCCTCGAAGATGGTCTGCGCCAGGTGCACCTGGCTTGCGATCTTCAGGGCCGCGGGCGTCCACTCGATCGCACCCGATTCGTTCCGGAACCGGACGGCCAGATTGCCCGGGGCCTTGGAGATCCCGCCCAGGGAGTAGATGAAGTCCATGTGCCAGGACGCCCGGCGGAACTCCCCGTCCGTCGCCGCCTGCAGGCCGACATCTTCCTGCATCCGGACGGCCTCGGCGATGGCGTCGTCCTCCACGGCCCGCAGATCCTGGGCGGGCAGCTGCCCGGCCGCGAACTGCTCACGCGCCCGGAGCAAGCGCCCGGGCCGCAGCAGGCTCCCCACGTGATCGGCTCGGAACGGCGGTGTCGTCCGGCGCATGAGACCATCCTCGCTCTCGGCAGTCGGTGCTCCCGCGGGGAGCATAACGCCCGGGACGGCTGGCCGGTGCTGCCCGGGCTGGGATCGGCGGCGGCCTGCCCGGGCCCGGTGCGGGCCGCGGCCCCGGCCGCCCGGCCGGAAACCCCGGCCCGGGTCTGCCACGCCACCAGGACGGTGGTCACCACCAGCACCACGAACAGGGCCAGGCCGCCGAGGATGAACGCGTTCCCGGTTATCAGCTGCAGGCCGTGCCAGTGGTACTCGACGAACCAGGGCTTGTCCCCGTACTGGTAGTACGTGGACGGGTTGGTGTTGGGGGGCAGCCACAAGATGCCGAGCGAGAACCCGCCCAGGTCCTTGGGCTCGTGGAACAGGCTGCCGGGCCACGCTCCGTACCCGGCGAGGATGGCGGCGGCCAGGGCCCACCAGGCCAGCGAGCGCAGCCGGGCCGAGTGCCAGGCGCGGACGGCGTAGTGCCCGGCCATGGCCGCCGCGGGCGCGGTCCAGACCCAGTGGTGGTCCCAGCTGATCGGCGAGAGCAGCAGGCCGGTGAGCGCCGCGCCGAGCAGGCCGGCCACCTGATACCCGGCGCGGTCCAGGATCGCCGCGCAGGCGATGCCGGCGATCCCGACCACGACCGCCACGGCGATCCATTCGGTCTGCGAGCCGGCGATGCTGCCGACGAGCCGGCTGATGAGGCCGCGCAGCGACTGGTTGCCTTCCCAGCCGGTGAACCCGGTCCGGCCGCCTTGCATGAACAGGCCGCCGAGCCACCACTTGACGGAGTCGTGCCGCTCCAGCACGAAGCCGAGCAGCACGGTGAACGCGAAAGCGCCCGATGCCATGAAGGCCTGCCGGAACTTGCGCGCGAAAAACAGGTACGGGATGAAGACGAGCGGGACGAGCTTGATGCCGGCGGCGATGCCGACCCCCGCGCCCTTCCACCAGCGGCTGTTCCTGGTGTCCGGCTGGCACAGATCCCAGAGGATGAGCGCCATCAGCACCAGGTTGACCTGGCCGAGGTACAGGGTCCGGATGACCGGCTCGGTCCAGAACACCGCGGCCGAGGCCAGCAGGGTCGCACCGAGGCGCACCCGCGGGCGGTCACGGTAGCCGAGGCCGCCGAAGGTGAACCACAGCGCCGCGACCAGGGCGACAATGTTGACGCCCATCGAGAGCTTAGGCAGCACCGACCATGGGATGAAGGACACGACCGCGAAGACGATCGCCGCGAACGGCGTGTAAGTGAACTTCAGCCCCAGATTGCCGTAACCGCCCCATTGATAAAGCGCCGCGTAGACCTCTGGATTGAAGAGGGGCCGGACATGCCGGACGATCAGGCCACCGGACTGGTACACGCCCAGGTCGACCGGGTCCAGCGTCCAGTTGGCGGGATGGATGGCGGCGTAGATCGCGTACAGGGCGATCATCACGCCGAACGCGGCCGCGCCGGTCCCGAGCAGGACGCCACCGGGCAGCTGGCGGGCGGGCCGTTTCGCTGCCGGGCGGGCGGGGACCGATCTCACTCGGCTAACCATAGCTGCACGCCACATCACGTGCGCGGGCCAGCTCGACTTCCGGCGATCTCGCCGGGAGGGCCGTTCCGGGCCGGGCATCCGGCGAAGGCACGACATGCCATAGTAGTTGGAGACGGCAGAAACGCGGAACGGCGGGCCGCCGCAACCGGTGGCCAGGAGGCAGGCACGGCGTGAGCGGGATCCAGCAGGTGGTCTTCTCCGGGCCGCTGATCCTGGCCGTGCCCATCGCCGCCGCGGCGGGCGCGATCACCTTCATATCGCCGTGCTGCCTGCCGCTGGTCCCCGGCTACCTCGCGTACGCCACCGGCATGTCCGGGACCGACGCGCAGACCGCGCGGCCGCGGGCGAACCGGGGCGCCGGCCGGCGCACCGCCGGTCGGCGGGCCGCGAAGCCGGCCTCGACGCGCCCGCCGGTAAGCGGGCAGCGGAGGCGCCCGACGGTGCCGCTCGTGATGGCCGGGGCGGGGTGGCCGTTGGCGCGCCGCCCGCCGTGGCGCCCCCGGCCCCGCCGGGCCGGGGCCGGACGATCGTCGGGACGCTGCTGTTCGTGCTCGGCTTTTCCGCGCTGTTCGCCGTCTACGGCGCGGCCTCAGGCAGCCTCGGCGGCGCGCTACTCGCGCATCACCAGGGCACGGTCACCGCCGTGCTGGGCGCCTGCACCATCGTGCTCGGGCTGCTCTTCGCCGGGGTCTTCGACCGCTTCTCCTTCGCGGGCCGGGTGATCCGCCCGTCGGTACGGCCGCGGGCGGGGCTGGCCGGGGCACCGCTGCTGGGCGTGATGTTCGGCCTGGGCTGGACGCCCTGCATCGGCCCGACCCTCGCGACGGTGCTGGCGCTGTCCACGACCTCCGGCACGGCGGGCCGGGGCGCGTTCCTGGCCTTCGTCTACGGACTGGGCCTGGGCGTGCCGTTCCTGATCGTGGCGGTGGCATTCCAGCGGAGCATGCGGGTCTTCGGCTACGCGCGGCGGCACGCCCGCCTGGTCACCCAGATCGGCGGCGCGCTGCTCGTCGCGGTGGGAGTACTGGAGGTCAGCGGGGCATGGGCCGCGGTGCTGCTCTGGCTGAAAATCCACTGGATCGGCAGCTATCAGGCGCCCCTATGAGACTGGCGCGGTAAGACCGGCCCGCTAACGAGATCCGGGCCCGTGCCTTGGCCGCGGCGCGGGCCGCCCGGCCGCCTCGCCCGGACGGCTGCCTCGCCGTCCGCTCCTCGGTCGCCTTCGCGGCGGGCCGGCCCGCCGGGGCCGTCTTGGTGGCGGCCACGAGCGCCTCGAACAGCCGCAGGTCGTCGCCTTCCTCGGGGTGCCACTGCACCCCGACCGCGAACGGGCTGCCCGGCAGCTCGAGCGCCTCGATGACCTGATCGTCGGCCCACGCCACCGTGACCAGGTCCGCGCCGGGCCGGCGTACGGCCTGATGGTGCAGCGCGGGCACCTGGGCCCGGGCGCCGAGCAGCCTGCCCGTGGCGCTGTCCTCGTTGAAGTGCACGCCGTGCTGGGTCATCTTGACCCGGTCCGGCGCGTGCCTGCTGTGGCCCACCTCATCCGGGAGGTGCTGGACAAGCGAGCCGCCCCGGGCCACGTTGAGGATGTGCAGGCCACGGCCGATGGCCAGGAACGGCAGCCCGGCGTCGACGACAGCCCGGATGAGCGACATCTCGAAGCGGTCCCGGCGGCGGTCCGGCGGCTCAGTCTGCTCGTGCGGCGCGGCGCCGTAGAGGGCCGGACTTACGTCGGTCCCGCCGGTGAACACGCAGCCGTCCAGGCCTGCCACGAGCCGGGCCACGCTGTCGGCCGGAACCGGGGGCAGGATAACCGGCGTCCCGCCAGCGCGCTCCACGGCGCGGGTGTAGGTGAGCGGGGAAAGGACGGCTTCGCGGACCCAATCGCCCCAGTGCGCGGCCTCGAACTGACCGGTGATCCCTATGAGCGAGCGGGCCATAAACCCCTCCGGCGGCGTTGGTCGCGAATGTCCAACAGGTCGCGATGATCGTTCCCCGGTGCCCATCATGGTCTATCGGCGGCACGGGTGGTTATGGCCTTACAAAAGTTCGCGAGAAAGCCGGCGGCGGGCACGGCCGGCCGCCTGGAGAGCCCCGGGCGGCAGGTGGCTCAGACCTTGCGCCAGCCGGGTATCCAGGCCCCGTCGCGCACCTCGTAGTCACCGAACAGGGCAGGGGCCTCGGCGCGCATCAGCTCGCCGATCTTGCCGAACACCAGCCGGATCTCCTCTTCGGCCCCAGGATCGGTCCGCGCCTCGATGGTGTGCCGCAGCGTGCGGACGTTGGCCGACCAGACCAGCCCGGTGGCCACCCCGTCGGGCGCGAAGCGCCGCATGAACGACGTCTTGTGCTTCTTCTCGTGCATCTTCACGCCGTCTTCGTCAAGACCGAAATGGTCCGCCATCCAGCCCTGGAAGCTTTCGAGCTCCCCCAGCAGGGTGGTCGCCCGCTTCATCAGCTCCTCGTCCGCACGGGCCCACTCGGGGAACCAGAACGGGATGTCCGCCAGCCGGACGAACCGCAGTGACTCCTGGGAGATCGCCGTTCCCGGCCGATGCCGGGCAATTTCATGGCTGAAAACACGGCTCACATTGTGCAGGACGAACGTGAAGTTCAGGTGCTCCAGCACGGAGCCGTGCGCCTGGGCCAGAATGTTCTGCAGGTAGGCCGTCTGGTCCTCGCGCACCTTCCGGACGTTCGGGTTCAGGCCCGGCTCCCAGGACCGGTAGCACATCTTCCCGGCAAACTCGGCCAGGTTCTGCGCATCGTTGTCGAGCTGGTCGCGGTCCAGCCGCTCCAGCCAGCTGCTTCCGCCGACCTCACGCAGGTACGCGGCGACCTCGCCGTAGTCCAGCTGCGGCCGCGCGATCAGCAGGACTTCAGGCTCAACGCTTCTCATGTCACAGCACTCTAACGAGCCTGGGAAGAGGTCGCGGTCTTGGTAACCGCGCGGGGCAGGTTTACTGGTCCTCGCCGCCGAGCACGTCGTCGACGGTGACGTTGACGACGACGGCCTGGAGACCGATCTCATCGCGCAGAGTGGTGATGACCTGCCGCTGGATCTGCCGGGCGACCTCGGGCACCGGCTCTCCGTAGGAGACGGCGACGGCCAGGTCGACGACGGCGGTGCGGCCCAGCACGCCCACGGCGGCGTGCGGATGATGGTGCTGCAGGGTGGCCCGCTCGGCCAGCGCGGCTACCTTGCTGTGGGTGCTGCGGCCCAGGGCGACGCGGACCCCGGGGACCATGCGGGCGGCGTCGCGGGCCAGGGTGGCCACAACCCGGGCGGCGATGCGGATAACCCCGAGGTCAGTGGTCTGCAGCGTGTACCACACATCGCGGACCAGCTCCCGGATCTGGCTCATGACCGCGGCGGTCAGCCCGGGCGGAGCGGGCACCGGTCGGGCGGCGGTTTCGGCCACCGGGGCCCACAAGGCGGTGAACTCGGCGATGGCGGCCTGGCAGTGCACGCACTCTCGCTGGTGCGCGTCCGGGTCGGCCGCACGGCCGTCGGTGACCTGTTCGAGCAGCAGATCGACCTCAGCCCCGCACGGCAGCGTGATCGCGTCCAGCAGCTGCGCGGTGGCCGCCCCGGGGGGCGGATCGTTCACCAGGCCGGTCACCTCCACTCCTCGAGCCTCCTTCCCAGTGTGCGTCGGGCCCGGAACAAATGGCTACGAACGGCCGGGACGCTGCTGTGGGTAATTTCCGCGACCTCGGCGTAGGACAGGCCCTCGAAGTGGTGCAGCACCACGACGGTGCGCTGCGGGAACGGCAGTGTGGCCAGGGCGTCGGTGACCGCGTCCACGGCGAGGTTCCGCTCCGCCTGCGCGGCCGGCCCAGTGACGGGATCGGTGACGTCGTCCAGCGGATTGGTCAGGGCGGCGGCCCGGCCGCGGGTGACCTTATTGAGGGTCCGCCGCGTGACGATCTGATACAGCCAGGTCGAGAACGAGGAGTCACCGTTGAACCGGGCCAGGCTCTCCCACGCGGCGATCAGCGCTTCCTGGGCGATGTCCTGGGCGTCATGATGGTTGCCGCACAGCCGCAGCGCCACCCGGTAGGCCATCGCCGAATGCCGCTGGACCAGCATCTCATAGGCGTCGAGATAACCGTCCCGGGCGCGGGTCACCAGGTAGGCATCCCCGACCTCAGGTTCCGGCTGCATTCCCCCCGGTATTCCCCCCGCTCCGAAATCAATCCTCGATGCTTCCCCGCTCCGGCATCAGTTCGCGCTCCCCTGCGTGCCAGCATGTCACAGCCCGCACGACCGTCCGGGTAGGGCGGCGCGCACCCGGACAGCGCGCACCCGGACCGCGCGCACCCGGCTGGCTCGACTGCCCCGGTCCGCCACGCGCACGAAAAAGACGCGGAAATGCTGCGACGATCCGCCCGGCGCGGTGTCTAACGGGGTGACGGCCTGGCGGGATGCCTCCCGCCGGGCCGGCCATCGTGTCCGCAGCACCACGGCAGTCAAGGGAGCGTGTCAGATGAGCCAGCCCTCAGCATCCAGGACGAGCGAGCAGACTCCGGCCACCACAACCACCACCGCCGGCCCAGCGCCCCGGGACCGGCTGGCCAGCGACGACGGGCAGATCTCGGTCGCCGAAAGCGTGGTGCAGAAGATCGCCGGGAAGGCGTGCCGCGAGATCGCGGGGGTACACGCGATGGGGACGGGCGGGGCCCGGGCCTTCGGCTCGATCCGCGACCGGATTCCGGGCAGCACGGGCCCCAACATCGCCCAGGGGGTCGGCGTCGAGGTCGGTGAGACCGAAGCCGCGATCGACCTGGACATCGTGGTCGACTACGGCGTCTCCATCGCCGAGCTGGGCCGCAGCATTCAGCGCAACGTCAAGCAGGCCGTCGAGCGGATGACCGGCCTGCGCGTGGTCGAGGTCAACATCGCCGTGGACGACGTCTACCTGCCCACCGACGACGACGACGGCCAGGACACCCAGTCCCGCGTGGCATGACCGCGCCGCCCGCGGCCGGCCCACCCGATTCCGCGGTCATCGACGGCATCAACGTCGACGCCGTGGCCGCGGCCGTCCGGGCGTGCGCGGGGGTGTCCGGGCTGGACCGCGGCCAGTTCAGCCCGGTTGCCTCTTACCTGCCCGGCCGCATCGTCGGGGGCGTCGAGGTCAGTGGCGGCCGGGTCACGGTGCAGATCCGGGCCCGGTGGGCGGTTCCCGTGCCCGAACTGGCCGCCCGGATCACCCGGGTACTGGCCCCGCTCATCCGGGACCGCCCGGTCGACGTAGTGATCAGCGACATCGACGATCCGCCCGCCGCGCCGCCCGCCGGACCGGCCCAGGGGGCCAGCCGCACCGCTCCGTCTCCGGGCCTGCCGCCCGCCTGAACCCCCGGCAGCCCCGGGTCTTCCTCCCTATGGATGTGAGTGATGAACCGTACTGCACTTGCCACCGTGACCGGCCTGATCCTGGGCCTGGCGCTGGTGTTCGGCAACTTCGGCGACATGCTGATCGTGGCCCTGCTGGGGCTGGTCGGCTACGGCATCGCCAAGGTGCTGGATGGTGAACTGGACCTGCAGGGCTGGCTGTCGCGCAGCCGCTACCGCAGATGAGCACGGTCGCGGAGACCCAGCCGCAGCCGGACCCCGGGACCGCCGGAACGCCGGCCCGGGCGGGCCGCAACGAGCTGGGCACGATCAGCATCGCCGACCAGGTGGTGACCAAGATCGCCGCCACCGCGGCGGCCGAGAACCCGGACGCCGGGGCGGCGACGGCCCGCGTGGCCGGCCGCGCCGTTCCCGGCGCCGGGCGCATGGGGGTACGCGGCACCGACCTGGACTCGCTGCCCAAGACCACGGTCGAGGTGGATGGGTCCAAGGCCTTCGTGCACCTGGAGATCAGTGTCCGCTGGCCGGCATCCGTGCCCGAGGTCACCGGGCGGGTCCGCCGGCACGTCAGGGACCGGGTCGATGAACTGACCGGGCTGCAGGTTGAAGAGGTCGACATCGTCGTGTCCGACCTAGCCACCGACATCACCCCGCCGCCACGGGTCCGGTAATGGGAGGAAACCGCTGATGCGCCTGCTGAACCGGCCGCTCGCTTTCATCCTCGCCGCGGCGGTGACCGTCGCCTGTGTCATCGTCATCATCGAGGTCATCGCCTTCCACATAAAGTCCGGCCCGCTCGTGCTGCACTGGACCACCTGGTACCACTGGGCCAGCCGGACCCGCTGGAATCAGCTCGTGGTTCAGGTGTGGTCAGCCATCCTGATCGTGATCGGCTTGCTGATCCTCGCGCTGGAGCTCAAGCCCCGCCGCATCACCCGGCTGCGGCTGCATTCCCGCGACGACGCCATCGACGCGGGTGTGACCCGCGCCGGACTGGCCAGGTCGCTGCGCGCGGCCGCGACCGGTGTAGACGGAATCTCCGCCGCGGCCGTCACCGTCCGCCGCGGCCGCGCCCGCGTCGTGGCGACCTCGGCGGGCCGGGGCCGGCCCGCCGCCGACGCCCTCAGCGAGCCGGTGACGCAGCGGCTGCAGGAACGCGTGGACGGCCTGGGCCTGCATCACCCGCCGCGCATCAAAGTACGCGTCACCCCACGGAGCCGCTGATGCACGCCGACCGCACCAACCGCGTCGCCCTCATCGTGTTCGGCCTGCTGGTCCTGATCATCGGGGCCGGGGGCCTGATCGCGTCGCTGGGCGTGGTCAGCACCGAGTTCTCCCACCGCACCCTGTTCGACAACCGTGCCAGCACCTACGTCGGCCACAACGGAAGCTGGATCTGGCCCGCCGCCGCCGGCGTCTGCCTGGTGATCGGCCTGCTCGCGCTGCGCTGGATTGTGGCGCTGCTGGTTTCCACCGACCGGGCCGGCGACATCCCCATCCCCGTCGCCAGCCACGAAGGCACCACCATCCTGCCGCCCACCGCGCTCACCGGCGCGCTCACGCGGGAAGTCGGGGCCTATCACGGTGTCGAGGCCGCGCGGAGCCGGATCATCGGCGACCCGGGTGACCCGGACATCGTTCTCACCGTCACCGCCAGCCAGTCCGCCGATCTGCACGCCCTGCACCAGCGCATCGAAAATGAGGCCATCGCCCATGCCCGCCAGGCCCTGGGCAAGGACGACCTGTCGATCCGGCTCCACCTCACCGTCAGCCGCCGGGCCGCCTGACGGCGGCGCTGACGGCGGCGCTGACGGGCGGGCGGCGGCCCCAGTTCCGCCCGCCGCCCGCTTACGGCGGAGGCGGTCGGCCGGCGCCCGCTTACGGCGCAGCCGGGCGGCCGGCGGCGCGGGCGCGGCACAGGCGCAGGACGTTGGCGATCACCCGGTGGCAGGCCCGGCCGGAGGCGGTCAGGATCGATTCGGGGTGGAACTGGACGGCCCAGCGTCCGGCCGCGGGATCCTCGATGGCCATCACAACTCCGTCCGGGGTCGTCGCGGTCACCTCGAAGCCGCCCTTGACCTGGTCGGGGACCGCGTAGATGGAGTGATAGCGGGCGCCGGTGAACTCACCGGGCAGCCCGTCCAGCAGCTCGCCGCCCTTGACCCGGACCACACCCGGCTTGCCGTGCGCGGGCTCGGCCAGCAGGGATAGCTCGCCGCCCGCGTGCTCGACCATGGCCTGCAGCCCCAGGCACACGCCGAACGCGGGCAGCCCCCGGTCGTCGAGCTCGCGGAGCAACCCGTCGCAGCCGAAGTCTTCGGGCCGGCCGGGACCAGGCGACAGCACCACCAGGTCGGGAGCGTAGGAGTCCAGTTCCGCGGGCGGGAACCCGGCCCGCAGCGTGGTCACCTCGGCGCCCTGCTGGCGGAAGTAATCGGCCAGCGTGTGCACGAACGAGTCCTGGTGATCCACCAGCAGGACGCGCAGCCCGGCGCCGGGGACCTCCGCCGCGCCGGCCGTATCGGCGGGCAGAGCCCCGGCGCCGGCCTGGGTCGCGGTGGCCAGGGGCGCCACCGCCTGTTCAGCATCTTTGAGGGTTTCGATCAGCGCCCGCGCCTTGATCTGCGTCTCGCGCTCTTCGGCGTCCGGGTCGGAGTCGAACAGCAGCGTCGCGCCGGCCCGCACCGCGGCGATCCCGTCCCTGATGTGCGCGGTGCGCAGGGTCAGGCCGGTGTTCATGCCGCCGTCGAAGCCGATCGCCCCCACCGCGCCGCCATACCAGCGCCGCGGGGTGTCCTCGTGGTCCTCGATGAACTGCATCGCCCAGGTCTTCGGGGCCCCGGTCACCGTCACCGCCCACATGTGGGTCAAGAACGCGTCGAGCGCGTCGAATCCCGGCCGCAGCCTGCCCTCCACGTGGTCGACGGTGTGGATGACCCGGCTGTACAGCTCGATCTGGCGCCGCCCGATGACCTGGACGCTGCCGGGCACGCAGACCCGTGACTTGTCGTTGCGGTCCACGTCGGTGCACATGGTGAGCTCGGACTCCTCCTTCGGCGAGCCGAGCAGGGTCCGGATGTTCTCCGCGTCCTCCAGCGGTCCCGCACCGCGGGCGATCGTGCCGGAGATCGGGCAGGTCTCGACCCGGTTGCCGGTGACCCGGACGTACATCTCGGGGGACGCGCCGACCAGGTACTCCCCCTCCCCCAGGTTGAACATGAACTCATACGGCGCCGGGTTTCGCTGCCGCAGCTGCTCGTAGAACGCCGATGGGGTGGGGCATCGCCCGTAGAAGACATGGCCGGGCACGACCTCGAACAGGTCACCGCGGGCGAACCGCTCCCTGGCCTCGGCGACCACGTGGGCGTACGCTCCGGGCTTGGGCTGCGCGGGAAGCTCCGCGGCCGCCGGGCCACCGGAGCCGGATTCGGCGGTGGGCTCGGCGGTGGGCTCGGTTTGGCGGGGCAGGCCCACGGTGGAGTCCCCGGCCACCTCGAACTCGTAGGCGTAGCGGATGGCCTGCTCGCGCTTACGGTCCAGCACGTAGATCTCGTCAGGCAGGTGCAGCACCAGGTCACGCTGGTCGGCGGGCCGGTCCAGCCGCAGCCGGACCGGCTCGAACTGGAAGGCCAGGTCGTAACCGAACGCCCCGTACAGGCCGAGGTGCGAATCCTCGCCGCCGAACGCGGCGATGATCTCGCGAAGCGCGGTGAACACGGTCGGCCGCCGGCTGCGCTCCTCCTCGGTGTAGGCCCGGCCGGGCTCGGGGACGGCGACCTCCACGTCGAGGCCGGCGTGCCGCGGCTCGGCGGCGGGTCCGGCCCGCAGCAGGGCGGCGCCGATCACCGGGAGCAGCACGCGGCCCCGGTCGTTCAGCGCGCGGGCCCCGATGCGCCGGCCTCGGGCCACGATCTCCAGGCACGGGTCGGCGTAGGCGATGTGCCAGCGGCTGTAGCGCCCCGGGTACTCCATGCCGGAGCTGAGCACGCCGCCGCGCCGCTCGTCGACGGCCCGCGAGAGGCCGGCCAGCAGCTCAGGATCGAACGGCCCGGCGGTGCGGCTGACCCGCACCCCGCCGGCGGTCTGGAATTCGGTGAGCTCGTCACGCGGTTCGGCTTCCACCTGGGCACCTTTGTCCGGGCCCGGTTCATGAGCGGGCATAAGAAAAACGACCGCCGTAGACCGGGCGGTCGTTTCATGAGCTGCGCTGTGCGCCAGCCATCACGCCGCCTATCGGCGGCGCCACCACTGCAGGCCGGGCGCGGTTCGCATGGCGGACAGCTTAGCGGGTCGGGCCGGGCGCCGCCAGCGACCGTACGGCCCCGGGCCGGGAAACGCCGGGCGCGTACAGTCATGCCTCGCCCGCATGCCAGCCACCGCGCAGGGGAGATACCTCCGCATGAGCCGAGAGCCCTTGTCGCCGATCGCGGCCTGGTTCGGGTCCAGCCGCAGGATGCTCGCCGCAGAGCTGAGCCAGGGAGGCTGGCTCAATTTCGGCGCGTTCCGCTGGTCGGACACGGACGTGCCCCGCGCGCTGCGGGCCGGGGCGGGGATGATCACGCCGCTTGCGATCGGCCTGGCCACGAATCATCTGGAGTACGGCGTCTTCGCCTGCCTGGGCGCGCTGCCCGCGGGGTTTGTCTCGTTCCAGGGCGCATCCCGGACCCGGGTCAGTGCGGTGGTGTTCGCGGCGTTCGGCATGGCGGTGGCCACGTTCGTCGGCGGGGTGTGCGCGTCCACGAGCGGCTGGCTACTTTTCCCGGCAGTGTTTGCCTTCAGCTACCTGGGTGGCCTGATGGCCCCGCTCGGCCAGCGGTTCCTCGTCGTCGGGCTGCAGTGGGCCGTCCAGCTGGTGATCGCCAGCGCCATCCCGCTGGCCCCGGGCGATGCGGGGCTGCGGGCCCTGCTCGTGCTGGCCGGCGGCCTGTGGCAGGGGGCGCTGGTCGTGGCGTCCTGGGCCGGCGGCGAGACCGCCGGCCGGGTCATCGCCGGATCGCTGCGCAGCCTGCGGCCGCCCGGCGGCATGCCCCCGCTGCGGGAGATGCAGACCGCCCTTTACAGTCAGCTCACCGCGCCGGGCAAGCGGGCCCTGGCCGGCCCGGACGCGGTCCTGGTGGCCGCCACCGACGAATTCACCGACGCGCTCGATAGCGCCGCCGACATCCTGCACCGCAGGCTGAGCACGGACGAGAACGCTGACGGCGTGACCGTGAGGGAACGCCCCGGCCCAGATCTGGCCGGCGCGTGATTGGGTAGCCGGATGGGCCCCGTACCACCGGAACTGGCCGGTGCCGCGCGGCTGACGCTGGTACCGCTCCGGCCCGAGCACGGCGATGGGCGCCGGCCCGTGAGCTGGCCGCCGTGGGAGCCGCACGGCCCGGCCACGCCACCGGCGCGACGGGCGACCGTGGGCCAGCAGCGAAAGGCGGCAGATGAAAACGGTATCCGCGACGACGTGGATCGACGCGCAGCCCCTGAAGGTGTGGGCCATCCTCACCGACCTGAACCGGTACCAGGAGTGGAACCCGTTCTTCGCGGCGGCGGCCGGGGAAATCGCCGTCGGGCGCAGGATCTTCCTCAGCTGCCTCCCCCCGGGCGGCCGGCCAATGACGATCAAGCCGACGGTCACCGCGGCCACGACGGGAGCCGAGCTGCGCTGGGCGGCCAGCGTGCCCGGCATCATCGGCGGTGAGCATAGCTTCACGCTGAGCGCCCGGAACGGAGGGACACTGCTGGTGCAGAGTGAGACCTTCAAAGGCTTGCTCGTGCCGGTTTCCGGCCGGGCCCTCGCCCGCGCCGAGACCGGCTTCCGGGCGCTGAACAGCGCCCTCAAGGCGCGTGCCGAGGCTCCGTGACCAGCCGCGGCACGCTGGGCGGCGAGGAGCACACGATGACCCGGTATGGCGACGACCCCACGGCCCAGGCGGACATCTACGTCTCGGCTCCCTGTGCCGTGGTCTGGGCTCTGGTCAGTGACATCACACTCCCGGCCCGGTTTTCCACCGAACTGACCGGCGCGTGGTGGATCGACGGCGCGGCGGGACCCCGCGTCGGCGCCCGTTTCACCGGCCAGAGCCACCACGACGCCGCCGGAGACTGGCAGACCACGTGCACCGTAGTCAGCTGCGAGGCGCCCCGGGCCTTCGGCTGGGTCGTCGGCGACCCCGCTCGGCCGGCGGCGCGGTGGGGCTTCGAGCTGGCGGCGGAAGACGGCGGGACCCGCGTGCGGCAGTGGGCTATTCTCGGCCCCGGGCCCTCGGGCCTGACCCCCGCCATCGAGGCGATGCCCGACAAGGAAGAGCGGATCGTCGCGCGGCGTCTCGCTGAGCACGAGACCAACATGCGGCGGTGCCTGGAAGGCATCAAGGCGCTGGCGGAATCGCGCTCACGATGACCACCGGCCGGATGCGCGAGGCGCCGGCGGGGCCGGCCCCGATCCGTACGCTGCGGCTGGCGGTCGAGGCCTCGGCGTCCTCGGCCCGAGCCGTCGAATTCGTCCGGCAAGCCGAACGGCTCGGCGTGCACGCCGCCTGGGCCGCCGAGATGTGGGGCTACGACGCGTTGACTCAGCTCGGCTACCTCGCCGCGCAGACGTCCACGATCAGGCTGGGCACGTCGATCGTGCAGCTGGGCGCGCGCACCCCGGCCATGCTCGCCATGTCGGCGATGTCGCTCCAGCAGCTCACCGGGGGCCGGTTCACGCTGGGCATCGGGGCCAGCGGGCCCCAGATCATGGAGGGCTGGCACGGCGTGTGGTTCCGCACCCCGGTGCAGGCCACCCGGGAGACCATCGAGATCATCCGGATGATCAGCCGCGGTGAACGGCTCGATTACCAGGGCCGGGTCTACCAGCTGCCGCTGCCCGGCAGCCAGGGCCGCGCCATCCGGTCCATGGCCGCCCCGGTCCGGATTCCCATCTATGTGGCCGCCATCGGCCCGGCCAATATGCGGCTCACGGGCGAGCTGGCCGATGGGTGGCTCGGCAACGCGTTCATCCCCGAGTCGGCGGAGGTCTTCCTGGCCCCGCTGCGCCAGGGGGCCGAGTCCGGCGGCCGGACGCTGGCCGACCTGGAACTGCAGGTGCCGGTCGCGGTGGAGTTCACCGACGAAGCCGACGAGGCCGTGGCCCGGCACGCGGCGGGGTACGCGTTCACCATCGGCGCCATGGGCTCCGGCACCACCAACTTTTACAACGAGGCCTTCGCCCGCCAGGGATTCGGCGAGGAGGTGCGGACCGTGCAGCGGCTCTGGCGCGAAGGCCGGCGCGATGAGGCCGCCCGCCTCGTACCGCTCGCGATCGGCCAGAAAACCAACCTCCTGGGGACCGCGGCTATCGTCAGGGAGCGCGTCCGGCTGTACCGCGGCGCCGGGATCGGCACGCTGGCCGTCAAGCTCAGCGGCCCGCTACAAACCCGGCTGGACACCCTGGCCCAGCTGATGGAGCTGGTTGATGAGGTCAACCGGGAGCAGCCGGCCTAGCTGGTGCCACTCGGGGTTACGGCTAGGCCGCGCGGCACGGGGCATGAGCCGCGCTTTTGCCGCAAACGGCATGGTGAGAGAGCTCTATTACGGAACGCTATTCGGCAAATCCTCCCGGTAACCTGGCAATTAGTTAGCTGCAGTTAACAATATGTAAAACGGATATTACTGCTGTCAGGCCACTAAAACCGTTGACCAGCTCAGAACGCCCCAGTTAATGTGGACAGCGCTTTACCTGAATTTAGTCGCGCAAAGTCTCGCAGTGCCCTGCACCGGACAAGGGCACCGGCATCTTCACCTGCGATGTACAGGGGCCGTCACGGGTGGCAGATTGTTCCTAGCTCTACGCGGCCGCCGGACGCGGTCGGCCCGCCTAGGTGATTCTCCAGTCCCTGGGATCATCGGGCAGGCCGGCCAGGCTCATCGCGCCGGCCGGGTGACGCCCCTGGGCTAAGGTAACCAGCAGGCCCAGCTCAGAAGGCGAAACCGGCCGGGCGACCGTTGCGGTCCGCGATCAGGCCAGCCAGCGTCGCCACGGCAATCTCGGGCGGGGTCCGCGAGCCGATGTTCAATCCGACCGGCCGATGCACCCGGTCGATGTTCTGCTGCGCGACTCCCATCTCCCGCAGGCCGGGAAGGTACGGCGCCGGGTGCCGCGGATTGCCCAGCACGCCGATCCAGCGCGCCTTGCCCGCGAGCAGATCACGCAGCACGGCGTCTAGTTCCGGCCGGTGATGGTCGGTGACCACCACGTCGGCCGACGGGTCGAGGACATCGAAGGACGCCGTAACCTCGGCGCCCAGCATCCGGGCCTCGGCCGCCCGCGCCGCATCGGGCTCCAGCAAAATAGCCCGGAAGCCGCAATCGGCGCCGAAGTGGAGCAGGAACTCAGCGACGGGCGAAGCGAAAACGGCGATCAGGGTGCGGGTCGTCGCCGCCGGCTCCGGGGCGCCGTGCGCGACGGCACACGTCGGGTCTTCCGCCAATCCGTCTGCGGTGATGTCGCTGCGATGGGTCATTCGACCAGTGTCGCACCCCGGGCGGGTCATGCCCAGCCGGTGAATGGCGGCGGATATGGTCGTTATCTTCGGCGCTGGCCCAGGAATCCATTTATGCAAACGATTTCTGGCCCCGAATTCCGCACCGGGCAATGGGCCAGGGCACCGTTCGGTGCGCCGCGCCCGGCGGGCCAGGGCACCGTTCGGTGCGCCGCGCCTGGTGTACGAGCCGGTCGCCGGCTTTCCGGTACACCACTCGGTGCAGCCCCGGCACGGGCAGGACCGGTCCAGGGGCCACCGGGCCGCCCGGCCGGGCCGCACCGGGCGCGAAAACAGTCCGTCGGCAGGCTACGGACGTGGTCAACCCGCTGAGAATGTCGGCCATTCGCGGCAAACTGCGTGTAGGACAGTTAAAAGGGGACGCAATCATGACGCTTACCAGCAGGTGCCGCGCGCTGCGTGCATGGGGAACGCCAGCGGCCGACCGGCCGGAACGGGACGAAGAGGGCGAGGGCTGACGATGAAGCTGCTCAAGCACGAGGTGAGCGCCTGGACGGTTGGGGAGCTCCGCAAGGCCCTCGCCGACTTCTCCGACGACATGCCGGTCCGGGTTGCGCCGCTGGAGGACCCCGGCGGCGACCTGGAGTCTCCGCTGCAGGTGGTCACCGGCACGGAGGTCCGGCCTTTCGCCGGCGGCGCGGGGAATGGCGGCCCGATGAACGGGGACCGGGGTGATGAGGTGGCGAAAGGGTACGTGACGCTCGAGTGCGACTACCCGTCCGGGGAGTACGCCCCCTAGACCGGCCCGACCGCGCGGCCCGGGGCCTAGGCCCCGGGTCAAGGATGGCCAGGAGGGCACTGAATAAGGGGTGATCCCGGGGCGGGAACAGTGCCGACATGGCCGTCTGTGCGGCGGTGGGCCAGGCCCTCTGGATGGCGAGACAGCCCAGCCGGCGCAGCAGCGCGTCGTGTGCATGCAAGGTCAGGGCCCGCCCGGTCGTGGGGTAGTGCAGCCAGCCCACCGGGTACGGCGGAGATGCCCGGTGGCGTGAGCGCGTATGCGTCAGTAAGTCAGTGCAGCGGGGGCGAGGCGGCCGGTCACGTCGCCGACCAGGCCTGGTTCGCGGGGATTCAGCGAGCGGACCGGGGTGCCGGGCCGCAGGTCGATAGCCGAGAGCTCGACCCAGATGAGTGACGGGCTCGAATGAGACCAGAAGTAAAACGTCAGGTTAGTGAGGTCGGTGGCCGAGGTCCACCAGGTCGGGTAGACGCCGAAGTCTTCATAGGGCGCGCCGGGCGGACACGAGACGGTGCCGGCGATACTGACCACCCCGGCGATGGCCTCGGAGAGATCCGCGGGCTTAGGAAGATAGTGCAGGAAATAGGCGGCGCGCACAAAGCGGTCGGTGGACTCGATTCCGCCGGGTAGCAGCCGGTCGCCGCCGAAGGGGCGGTACTGGCGCAGGTGCTCTAGCTGCTCGTCGAAGGGCGGATCGTTCGCCACCACCTGGTACTGGGGGGCGTGGTGCACGCGGAGCTTCCCGTCGATCGGCTCCACGATCGCGGAGTCGCCGCTGGCGTCCTCCAGGGCAAGATGGCAGCCGAGTTCCTGGCCTCGTGCCGGAACCGACACTACGGGCAGGTCATGCAGCGCCGCGACTGCCTCGTCCACTGTCGCGCAGTGATCCAGGACCCACTGCGCCCACAGCAGGTTCGTGATAGCGCCCGGGCTGCCTGGCGCCGCGAAGCCCGCGGTGCCCAGGTACAGCAGGTGCCCGCCCAGGCCCGCGCTGTTCACGGCGTCGGTAGTGCCGCAGTCCCACATGCTCAGCCCCACGACGCCGTATCGTGACTCCCAGGTCGCGTCGCCCGCCACCCTGCTCGTGCCCTCGGGCACGGCCCACAGCACCGGATCGTCGCTGACCTGCCAGTCCATGGTGCGCGAACATACCTTGGCCACGCCGTTATCCGACCAGAACACCCTGGTACACATATTGCTCCCCGTAGCAAATCAGTGACTCTAAGTATGACATGGCACGCAGTTACCCATTCTGGGGGCTCCAGTGCCACGCCGACCAGGTTCTTGGCGAGCATGGTCAGATCGGCGTGCTTGCCCACCTCAAGTGAGCCGGCCATGTCGTCCAGGCGTAGCTGGTAGGCGCCGTTGATCGGGTAACCGCGCAGCGCATCGTGGAGGTCAACCCGCTGGCGCGGAACCCTATCCCGGCCTCCAGGTAGCCGGTGATTCCCCACGACGGCGCGGGCACCGAGTTGCGACAGCCGGCAGGCACGCACGTCACCGGTCGTGCCGCGCCCACCCGGGCCGCTCTCGCCCCATCCGCGCGCGCCCTCGCTGCGCCCATGCGCTGTCCTCCGTCGGCCAAGACCGTTAACCGGAAAGTATCTTATTGACTACAATAAGCGACGAAGCGGTCCGGCCGTACGATCAGAACACTAGAGACGGTAGGCGGCGACGAGCTTGTCCATCACCGCGTCCAGCCGGGCGTCGGCCTGCTGGCGGGCGGGGTCCTCGTTGTACCAGCCGACGATCTCACGGGCGCCCTGCTCAAACGGGATCTCGGCCCGGTAGCCGGGCACCACGCCGCGCAGTTTGGAGTTGTCGAACACCATCGAGTGCGCCTTGTCGCCGAGCAGTCCTGCGCCCCAGGCCGCGTCCGCCGCCGCGATCGCGTCCGACGGGACGTGCACGAGGCGGGCGGTCACCCCGGCCGCGGCGGCCAGGGCCTCGGCGATCTGGTTCCAGGTCAGCACATCGTCCGAGGTGATGTGGAAGGCGTCGCCGATCGTGCGCGGATGGCCAAGCAGCGGGACGAAGCCGCGCGCGAAGTCGGCGCTGTGCGTCAGCGTCCAGAGCGACGTGCCGTCCCCGTGGACGACGACCTCCTTGCCGGCCCGCATCCGGGCTAGCGCGGTCCATTTCCCGTCAAACGGGATGCTGGTCCGGTCGTAGGTGTGCGACGGCCGGATGATCGTGGCGGGAAAGCCGATCTGCCGGTACGCCTCGACCAGCAGATCCTCGCAGGCGATCTTGTCCCGTGAGTACTGCCAGAACGGATTGCGCAGCGGCGTCGACTCGGTGACCGGCACCCGCGCCGGGGGCGTCTGGTACGCCGACGCGGAGCTGATGAACACGTACTGGCCGGTCCGCCCGTGGAACAGCTCGATATCCGCCTGGACATGCTCGGGGGTGAACGCCACCCAGTCGACGACCGCGTTCGAACTCCAGGTCCCCGAGCGCCTCGCGGGCCGCGAGGTGGCCGCGGATGTCCCCGTGCAGCACGGTGGCCTCGGGGGGCAGCGGGCGCAGGTGCGTGGCGCCGCGGTTCAGCAGGAACAGCTTGATGCCGCGCTCGGCGGCGAGTTGCGAGCAGGCCGCGCTGATTACGCCGCTGCCGCCGATGAACAGAACCCTTAGATCAGCCACGGACGGCCATCGTGAGCAGGGCCATCTGAGCCGGTTCCATACCGGTCAGTCAATCACGGCGCAACGCGGCCGACGTCCCTGGGCCGCCGCCATGCAATCCCACCGGATTCACATGCGTCAAGCGTTGTCACTCTCGATCTTGCTACGATTACCCTCGGTGAAATACTCTGGGTTAGGAGACTTGTTCACTCGCCGATCGTGAACGCCTCACCTTCTCCCGCCAGCTTCGGCATGGCCGGGGGGCCGCGGATCAGCTGAGGCCGCCCGCCGGGCCGCGCCCCTAGCTGAGGCGACGGCATCCCGCCGCTCAGGTCGCCGATAAGGAGATATCCACCGTGACGTATCCGCGCCCCACTGCCTCTGGTGACTACTCTTCGCATACGAATAGGCACAATACGTATCCGTCGCCCGCGCCGACGGGGGCGGGCCAGCCGGATTCTGCGGGCGACCAGCCTGGCGGCGGACACCGCCGGTTCCGCCGCCGGGGCCCGTTCAGCCGGTTGCTGCACCGGGGCCAGCCGACGGCGGCACCGGCCAAGGTCCCGACCGGCGCGGCGGCCGGGGCGCCAACGGGGGCGGCTGGGACGCCAACGGGGGCGGCTGGGACGCCAACGGGGGCGGCGGGACGCCAACGGGGCGGCGGGACGCCAACGGGGCGGCGGCTGGGACGCCAACGGGGCGGCGGACGGGGCGGCGGGCGCCGTAGCGCAGCGGACGCGCAAGGGGTCCGTTCTACCGGCCTACGGGTCCTCGCCAGCCACCGCGGGCCCGGCCACGACCGGAGACTCCGGAGACTCCGGAGACTCCGGAGACTCCGGAGACTCGGCGGGGCCGCCGAATGCCGCCCCGTCCGACCTGGCGGCTGCGAAGCCGGGCGCGGCCAGCGCCGCGCCCCGGCCGTCCGGGTACCGCCCGCAGCATCGCGCGTCCCGCTCCGAGCAGCCCGGGATCTCCTCGGCCTCGGCCCGGCCGGACCCGGGCCAGCTAGCCATCGGAGAGGTCAACGAGCGCCTCGATCCCGACCAGGCGGCCCGGGAGTACCTCGCTGGCTGCCGCCTGGACGAGGCACCGCGACCGGGTGTGCCCGGCGACGGCGACCGAGCCGGGCGGGACACCAGCCCGATGCCCCCGTTCCCGGGATCGGCACGGTCGCGGGCGGCGGTGCCCGCGCCGTTTGCGGACTGGGTAGCGGGCCGGGTCGGCGGTCCCGGCCGCCCCGTGAACGCGACGGGCTCCTTCCCGGGCCGGCCCGTGCCCCCGATGCCCGCTGGCTCCATACCGTCCGCGCCGCCGTTCGTCATGCCCGCGCCGACGTTCGCGTCCGCCACGGCGTCAGCCGCGCCGCCCACTGGGTCAGCGGCGGTCTCCGGGTCGGCCGCTTCACCGCCTGGGCCGGCCCCTGCACCGCCTGGGTCGTCCCCCGCGGCCGGCCAGGGACAGGTTCCCAGCGGGCCGGAGGACCCGGATCCGGACGGCAACCCGCTGTGCCGGGTCCTGGCCGGGCTGGCTCGGCGCGACCTCACACTGGTCGAGACCATGCTCCAGGTCGTGGAGAAGCTGGAGAGCCACGAGGAAGACGCCGAGCAGCTGAAGCTGCTCTTCCGGATCGACCACCTGGCCACCCGGATGCGCCGCAACAGCGAGAACCTGCTGGCGCTGGCGGGTCATGACGGTGCGGGCCGGGACTTCGAGCCGGTGCCGCTGCTGGACGTGGTACGCGCGGCCATCTCGGAGATCACCGAGTACAGCCGGGCCCAGATCGCTAGCCTGCCGGACGTTCAGGTGGCCGGCCGCCCGGCAGACGACGTCAGTCACATCCTGGCCGAGCTGCTGGACAACGCCACGTCCAAGTCGCCGGAGAGCGCGGTGGTCGTCGTGCGGGCCGAACGGACCGGAGACGGGACGCTGGTGCTGACCGTGGAGGACTCCGGCATCGGCATCCCCACCGACCAGCTGGCCGATATCAACACCCGGCTGGGGCGCCCGCCGGTACTCGAAGCGGCCACCACGCGGCACATCGGCCTGTATGTCGTCGGCCGGCTCGCGGAGCGGCACGGCCTCCGCGTCCAGCTGCGCGAGCGCCCGTACGGGGGGATCGCCGCGCATGTGATCCTGGCGCGCGACCTGTTCCACGACTGCCCGGAGCCTACGGACAGGAACGGCCGCGGCGCCGCAGCGGGCTCCCCGATTCGGACGGGTGCGGGGCCCGTCCACGGCCCCGGGACGGTGCTGCCCCAGCGCAACCTGGCACAGTCCACAGCTCCCGCCGCCGGCAACGGTGTGACGGATGATGAGCCTGAGGTGACCGGGACGAGCGAACAGTCCCGGGCCAGCCAGATCCAGCCCGACCTGGCCGCGGACGGCCCGGAAACCAGCGTCCCGGCCAGCGCCGAGACGGGCGAAGCATGAACTTTCCGAGCAGCACTTCTGGGCAGCCCTGCTCCACCTGGATGCCGCGCGGGGCCTGCTCCACCTGGACGAGGTGGCCGGCGGCCCCGGGTGGCCGGCCGCCCGCAGGGTCCGGGCCCGGTCAGCTCACCAGCTTCGCGGGCGTGATCGGCAGATCCCGGACACGCTGACCGGTGGCGTGGTACACCGCGCTGGCGATCGCCGCCGCCGTGCCCACGATGCCGATCTCGCCGATGCCCTTGGCCCCCATGGGGTTGAGGTGCGCGTCGTCCTCGTCGATCCAGGCCGCCTCGATCCCGGGCACGTCAGCATGGGCGGGCACGTGGTACTGGGCCAGGTCGTGGTTGAGGAAGCCGCCGCTGTGCTCGTCGACCACGGTCTGCTCCATCAGCGCCATGCCCAGCCCCATCGTCATGCCGCCGATGAACTGCGACCGGGCCAGCGTCTCGTCGATGATGCGGCCCGCGGCGAACACCCCGAGCAACCGGGCGGCCCGCACCTCTCCGGTGTCCATGTCCACCCGGACCTCCGCGAACTGGGCCCCGAACGCGTGCCGGGCGAGCTCAGAGTCGGCCTCGATGTCCTCGCGGGTGTCGGCCGTACCCTCGGTGCCGCCATTCTTCAGCAGGTCCTCGCAGGCCTTGACGACGGCCGAGCCCCATGAGGCAGTGCCCATCGAGCCGCCCGCCAGCGCCGCTGCAGGGAGCGCGCTGTCGCCGAGTTCGACCTGGACCTGGTCGGCCGGGACAGACAGGGCGCGCGCGGCGATCTCGGTCAGTGCCGTGCGGGCCCCGGTGCCGATATCGGACGCGGCGATGCGGACCTCGAAGCCGTCGCCAGTGACCCGGACGCTGGCGGTCGACGGACGCCGCCGGGCCGGGTAGGTGGAGGCGGCCACCCCGGTGCCGATCAGGTAGCGCCCGTCCCGGCGCATCCGGGGCCGCGGATCCCGCCCGGCCCAGCCGAACCGGCGGGCGCCTTCCCGCAGGCAGGCGATCAAGTTGCGGGAGCTGAACGGCAGGCCACTGTCCGGCTCAGCCTGCGGTTCGTTGCGGATACGCAGCTCTACTGGATCGATCCCGGCGGCCAGCGCGAGCTCGTCCATGGCCGATTCCAGCGCGAACATGCCGGGTGCCTCTCCCGGTGCGCGCATCCACGACGGCGTAGGCACGTTCAGCCGGGCCAGCCGGTGCGTCGTGTACAGGGCCGGGCTGGCGTACATGACCCGGGTGGGGGTCGCGGTCTGCTCCGCGAACTCCTTGATCATCGACGTCTGCTCCACGACCTCGTGCGAGATCGCGGTCAGCCGGCCGTCGGCGGCTGCGCCCAGCCGGATCCGCTGGATCGTCGGGGTCCGGTAGCCCGTGAGATCGAACATCTGCTGCCGGGTCATCGCGACCTTGGCCGGGCGCTTGACGGCCCGCGCCGCCAGTGCGGCCAGCACCGCGGGCGGGCGGGTGGTGCCCTTGGCCCCGAACCCGCCGCCGACGTGCCGGGAAATGATCCGGACCTGATCCGCGGGCAGGCCCAGGACCCTGGCCACCAGGTCACGGTCGGCCGAGGGCCCCTGGGTGGAATCCCACACGGTGAGGCTGCCGTCCGGTTCCCAGGCGGCGATCGCGGCGTGCGGCTCCATCGGGTTGTTGTGCACGGTCGCCGTGGTGTACGTCTGGTCGACGGTGACGTCGGCCCGGGCCAGCCCGGCGGCCACGTCGCCCTGGCTGGTCGTCGTGGGGAACGCCGGGTTGACCTTCTCCGGGGTGTAGAGGTCCGGGTCGTCGGCCCGCAGCTGGACGTGGGGCGGCTCGGCCTCGTACTCGACCCGGACGGTCTGCGCTGCGGCCCGCGCGATCTCCAGGGAGTCCGCTACCACGGCCGCGACGATCTGCCCGTAGTAAACGACGTCACGTTTCTGCAGCAGGGCCAGCTCGGCGTCGGCGTCCGCCTGCAGCTCGGGCGGATCGTCGCTGGACAGCACGGCCAGCACGCCGGGCGTGGCCAGCGCCTCCCGGGCGTCGATGGCGCGGATCCGGCCGCGGGCGATGGCGGCCTGCACGGGGTACACGTAGGCGGCCTCGCCGACCGGGTACTCGTAGGCGTAGGTCGCGCGGCCGGTGACCTTGTCCCGTCCTTCGACGCGGTTCACGGCATCAGCTCCAGCAGGGTACCGACGATCACGTTGCGGGCCAGCGGCACCTTGTAGCCGTTGCGCGCCAGCGGCCGCGCGTGGGCCAGCTCGGCGTCGGCCGCCCGGGTGAAGGCATCTTCGGTCGCCGGGGCGCCGCGCAGCGCCTGCTCCGCGTGCCGCGCCCGCCACGGCACATGGGCCACACCGCCCAGGGCCAGCCGGGCCTCCCGGATGACCCCGTCGTCCGCGACGTCCAGCAGGGCGGCCACGGACACGAGCGCGAACGCGTACGAGGCCCGCTCGCGCACCTTCCGGTAGGTGGACGGGCCGGGCGGCGGAGGCGGCAGCTCGACCCCGATGATCAGCTCGCCCGGCTCCAGGATGGTGTCCCGCTCAGGGGCGTCGCCGGGCAGCCGGTGCAGCCCGGGCATGGTGATCACGCGGTCCCCGGCCGGGCCGGTCACGTGCACGTTGGCGTCCAGCGCGGCGAGCGCGACCGCCATGTCGGACGGATGCGTGGCCACGCAGTGGTCCGAATGGCCGATGATGGCCAGGTTGCTGTGGTCGCCTTCGATCGCGGGGCAGCCCGAGCCCGGCTGCCGTTTGTTGCAGGGCCGCGAGATGTCCTGGAAGTACGGGCAGCGGGTGCGCTGCAGCAGGTTGCCGCCCACGGTGGCCATGTTCCGGATCTGGCCCGACGCCCCGGCCAGGACGGCGCGGGCCAGCATCGGGTAACGGGCACGGACCAGCGGGTGCGCGGCCAGGTCGCTGTTGCGGACGGCCGCACCGATGTGCAGGGTCTCCCCGGCGAAGCCGATGCCATCCAGCGGAGCCGGCTGACGTCGACCAACCGGTCCGGCGCGGCCACCCCGAGCCGCATCAGGTCGACCAGGTTGGTGCCGCCCCCCAGGTACATCGTGCCCGGGGTGAAGCCGGTCACGGCCTCGGCGGCGTCGCGCGCGCGGGCGTAGCTGAACGTCTTCACCGTGCCACCTCCTCGATCGCGGCCACGATGTTGACGTAGGCGCCGCAACGGCACAGGTTCCCGCTCATCCGCTCCCGGATCTCCGCCGCGGTCACCGGCGGGTCCTCGGTCAGGTCCGCGGTCACCGCGCTCGGGCCCTGCTCGGCCAGCATGCCGACCGCGGAGCACAGCTGCCCGGGGGTGCAGTAGCCGCACTGGAAGGCATCCCGCCGGATGAAGGCGTCCTGCAGCGGATGCAGGTCATCGCCGTCGGCCAGGCCCTCCACGGTCGTGACGTCGGCCCCATCGCACGTAACGGCCAGCGCCAGGCAGGCGTTCGCCCGGCGGCCGTCGATGAGGACGGTGCACGCACCGCACTGGCCGTGGTCGCAGCCCTTCTTGGACCCGGTCAGCCGCAGCCGCTCCCGCAGCAGGTCGAGCAGCGACATGCGGGGGTCGATGGTCAGCTGGTGTTCTGCGCGGTTGACGCGCACGGTGATCTCAATCATTGCCCGGTTGGCTACCCGCGGTAAGCGCGGTTAATCCGGGCGGACCTGCGGCACCGTCCCGCGACCCACATCTCACCGATCCGGCGTGACCACTGGCCCTGGCCCGTCTCTTAATGATGTTCTATGAACGCAACGAAGGGAGTCCGGGTGAGCGCCCAGGCAAGCGAGAGGTCAGCCAGGAGCTCGGCGGCTGAGGCCGGCTTCCCGGCCTTGACTGGCGCGGCCGGGGCGCGTCTTCGGATGCGGGAGCTACGGCGACGGCGGGAACCAGTTTGTGGCCAATAACCCAGTGCCTGATAAGGACAGCGACAGGCGCGCGCGCCGCGAGTACCGCGCCTGGGTGCGTACGCATCATCCCGACGCCGGCGGGGACCCGGACTCCTTCGCCGCGGAACTGCTCGCCTGGCAGCAGCGCCTCGCGGGCCGGCCCGGCGAGGGTCGGCCCGCGGCCGCAACCGTCACCGTGTTCCGCACGCGGCACGGATTCTGGGTGCTGGAACGGTGGTGGCGGCGCCGGAACCGGCCCGTCCCCCGCGTGCGGTAGACCCACCCGCGAAACGCCACAACCTCGCAGATCCCGCGTCATCAGCGTGGCGTCGGCGCATTCAGCTGACCCCGATCCAACGGCTGGCGTGTCTTACCTGTGTGAAGGGCCGTGCTGAGGGAACGTTGCCGCGGTATCTACGTGCCGTCTGGGAAGGAGCATCCGCGGATGACCCAGCCAGCGGAGGAAGGTCCCCCCGTGGGGGCAGGATCAGCGGTCACGACAGCCGAGGAGGTGGCGGCGGCGGTAGCCGCCGCGCCGGGTGTCTCCCGGCTGTCCGGAGGGCACCTCGGCGGAGTCGGCACCCATCTGCCCGGACGCCGCGTCACCGGGGTGGTGCTGCGCGAGGAGGACATGGAGGTGCACGTCATCGGGCGCTACGGCACTCCGGTGGGCAAAATCGCCGCTGAAGTACGCCAGGCGGCTGAGCCGTTCGCAGACGGCCGTCCCGTCCACGTGATCATCGAGGATCTGGCCTGACCTGGGCATCAGCGGGTCCGCACGCCACGCAGGTCAGCTTGCCTGGTCTGCCCGGCCAGCCGGGTTCGCGCGGAACAAAGTGAGAGTGACAAACCGCCCGAGAATGGGATCAGCGAGCCGCAGAAGGTACCGGTACCACGGCGGGAGCTGGGCTTTCAGGGCCTTCGGCGGCCGGGTGATGGTGACGGACTCGACGACGTTGAGGCCGAGCTGCGCCAGCGAACGCGCGTCGTCGCAGGGCCACTGCCACCGGGCGATGTCCCGCTGGGCCGCCATTTTCTGCTGCCTGTCGAACATCCGCTGTGAGTAGGTGTCCAGAGCGATCAGGGCGGCTGGGAACCACGCGGCGAGCCGGGCCAGCAGCTGCCTGACGTCATCTTCTGGCAGATACACGAGCACACCTTCGGTGACGAAGAGATAGGGCCCGGGCAGTTCCTGCACCGTGCGCAGCCACCCTTCATCGAGCACCGCGGCCACCATCTGCCGCCGGTCCGTGTCCGCGAAATAGCGGCGGCGCAGCTCGATCGTGTCGGGCAGATCCAGGTCGATCCAGTGCACCGTGCCGTTGTCGACCCGCTCGAACCGGGTGTTCAGGCCCGTGCCGAGCTCGATGACTGTCCCACCGGGGTGCTCGGCCAGGAAGTCCCGGACCCAGACGTCGAAGACCGCGGTGCGGATGACCCCGACCAGTCCCCCGGCTCCCCGTCCGTACTTGCGGGTATCGAACGGGACCGAGTCCACTATCTGCGCGGCCTTCGGGTCACGCAGGATGGGCCGCTTCCTGCGCGTTTCCCGCGCCCGCCCGGCGAGCGGGATGAAGAGCGTCTCCTGAACCGCCCCGAGCCGTACCCGCTCGCCGTCAGCCATCATGGACCGCCCCTCTGCCCGCGGATCATTGGCATATTTGGCCCCGGAGTGATCATCACCGGCCGGCAGCGGCGATCGCCATCCGGGTCGTCGCCTCGTCGAGGACGTCCGCGCTGGTGGCGAAGTTCAGCCGGGCGTAGCCGCTGCCAGCGGCACCGAAGCGCAGCCCCGGCTCGAGGGCGACGCGGCCGCGGGCGAGGAACCGCTCCCGGGCCTCGTCGTCCGGGCCGAGGGCCGAGCAGTCCAGCCAGGCCAGAAACGTCGCCTCGGGCGGCTGCCAGGCGACCTCGGGCAGCCGGTCCCGCAGCAGGGTGGCCAGCAGCGACCGCCGCTGGGCCAGAGTGGCCAGCAGGCGGTCCAGCCAGGGCTCCCCGTCGGTGTACGCGGCGACCGTGGCTAGCACGCCAAAGTGGCCGGACCGCCACTTCGTGTCGGACGGGAACCGGTCCGCGACCGCGGCCATCCGGGACGCGGCGGTGATGACCGCCGCGCACTTGAGGCCGGCCAGGTTCCATGCCTTGCTGGCGGAAAGCACGGTGACCGCGAGGTCAGCGGCCCCGGGTACGGTCAGCAGCGGCGTGAAGGTGGCGCCGGGCAGCACCAGTGGACCGTGGATCTCGTCGCTGACCAGCGCGACCCGGTAGATCCGGGCCAGCCGGACCAGCGCGGCCAGTTCGTCGGCGGTGTGCACCCGGCCCACCGGGTTCTGCGGGTTGCACAGCACGTAGGCGGCCGGGTGGGTGGCGAACGCCGCCTCGAGCCCGGCCAGGTCGAGCCGCCACCCGTCCGGGCCGTGCGCCAGCGGGACCTCCAGCAACCGCACCCCGGCCTCCGGCCCCCAGTCGAAGAACGGCGGGTACACCGGCGGGCTGATCACCACCGCGTCGCCCGGCCGGGTCAGGACCCGCAGTGATTCGACCACACCCACCCCGACGTCCGTCACCGCGGTCACCTGGGACGGATCGAGGTCCCAGTTCCAGCGGCGCCCGGCGAAGCCCGCGATCGCCCGGCCAAGGTCCGGGACGGCGTGAGCGTACCCGGTGTCGGACGCGGCCACGGCCTGGCGCAGCACGTCCGCGACCGGCTCGGCCAGCGCGAAGTCCATTTCGGCCACGGTCAGCGGCAGCACGTCGGCGGCGTAGGTCCGCCACTTCGCGCTGCGGCGCTGCCGCAGCACCTCCAGCGGGGCGACCGGCAGCCCGGCGGCGTCAGAATCCATAGGCCCAGCCTGCCCTAGCGCACCAGCGGATCAAAGCCCGGGGTGCCTACACGGCGGCCAGGCCCCCGGCGAAGGCCCCGGCCGCGACGTCGGCGATCATGTCCGCGCTAACCTGGTCCCGCTGGTCCTCGGGCAGCGCGAGCCAGTGCACGATCACGGCGTCGATGTACCCCAGGTAACCACGGACCGCCAGCAGCATGAGCGTGCCCGGGCCGTCGTCCCGGCCGGGCTCGGGCTGACAACGGCTGGATTGCGCCGCCAGCTCATCCGGACGCCTTGACCAGCATCCGCCTCGCCACGTCCTGGCTGCCCTCAGCACGAACCCGGCCCGGTGCGTGCGGCCGTACCCGGCGTAGAACCCCATGCCGGCGCGAGGCCCATCCAGTGACGGCGGCCCGGGCAGGTCGTCCAGCCCGGCCCGGATCACCGCCGCCGCGGCGGCCAGGACCGCCAGGTACAGCGATCGCTTGCTGCCGAAGTGGAACACGATCAGTGGCGGCGAAACGCTAGCTTTCGCGGCGATGTCGGCCACCGACACGTCGGCGTAGGACCGCTAGCTGAATAGGTCTGCCCGCGGCCCGCAGGATGAGGGCGCGCCGCTCGTCCGGGACCATCCGCCGGGCCCGGGTACTCATGGCTCGAGTTCCAGGATGGCCCAGCCGTGCGGGCTGACGCAGCCGGTGGCACCGCGGTGTCACTGCCGAGCAGGGGGGTGACGATGCCGCCGCGCGACCCGGCCGCGCCGGGCCCGGCCTGCTGGCCGAGCGCGAAGGTCACCTGGTCGTCAGAGAGGTTCAGCAGCACGGCCAGGTCGGCCCCATTCTCCGGATGGCGGGCCAGGTAGCCCAGCGTCTCGTTCGTGAGCGTCTGCACCTGCGTGCGGCTACGGGCGAGCCACGCGTTACGCCGCCGCAGCCCGATCAGGTCCTGGTGCAGCCGGTAGGTGGGCCAGCCGTCCGGGGCGAGGTCCCCAGGACCGCCGGGAACGCGACCGGACTTCGGCGTCACCGTCCGCGCGGTCGTACTTGACGCCGCGGAAGGCCTGCTCATCCCCGCGTACACGGACGGCGAGCCCGCGACCGTGAACAGGACGGCCAGCGCGTGCGCCAGGTGGCGGGCGTCGTCCACCCGGCTGGCCAGCCGGGTGACGTCGTGGTTGCCGACGAACGTCAGCGGCAGGAAGGCGGCCGCGAACTCATCGCGCTGGCCCAGCGCGTGGGCCAGTTCAAAGAAGTTCCGGTCGTTGAGCGAGCTCCAGATCGCCTTCCACAGCTCGTACTGGGTCACCGAGTCCAGGCCGCCCTCGCGGACGGCCTGCCCGTAGTCGCCGTGGATCACCTCCCCAACCAGCCAGGCGTCCGGGTGACCGGCGCGTACCTGGTCCGTCACCGTGCGCCAGAACGTCAGCGGCACGGCGTAGGCGGCGTCGAGTCGCCAGCCGGAGGCGCCGCGGTCCAGCCAGTGCCGCATGACGCCGGCAATGTCGTCCTCGACCGCCGGCTCAGCGTGGTTGAGCTCGACCAGGTTGCGGCTCCCCTCGAAGTCGGTATAGCCGAAGCCGTCGGCGCCCTCCGGGCCGTCGGGCCCCGAGGCGTCAAAGTCCAGCCTGAACCAGGACGCGTGCGGCGAGTTCCGGCCGTGCGCGAGCACGTCCCGGAACGCCGGGAAGCCCCGGCCGACGTGGTTGAACACCCCGTCCAGCAGCAGCCGGACGCCCCGTTCGCGGCACTGCGCGACCAGGTGGTCGAAGTCATCATTGGTGCCCAGCCGCGGGTCGATGCGGTAATGGTCCACCGTGTCGTAGCCGTGCGACTCGCTGGCGAATACCGGCCCGAGGGCCAGGCCGTTGCAGCCCAGTTCGACCAGGTAGTCCAGCCACGCCTCGATGCGGCGCAGCCGCGGCGCCGGCGCCGTCCTGGGCTCCACGGTGGGCTCCGCGCCGGTAAAGCTGATCGGGTGGAGCTGCCACCAGATCGCGTACTCCGGCCAGTCTGCCATCCGCGCCGCGCTCCTTGCTGAATGCTCGTTCAGCAAGGAGGCTATCAGGCCTGGGCTCAGCGGCCGGCTACTGCGGATAGCTAGAGGTCCGTACCGGGCAGGGCGAACGCTTCGGCGTCGGGTGCGGCGACCGCTTCGGCGGCGGCCACGTTCAGGAAGTCTGTCACCCGCCCGAAGACCTCCCCGACCGGGCGGCCCGTCAGCCACGTCTCGTACGCCCGATGCCGGGTGAACTCCCAGGACCGCATCTGCGGCGGAAGTGACACGCGTGCCGGTTCCGGCATTCGCCGCCACGTCCAGCCCGCGAGCACGTCTTCGGCGAGTACCTGCTCGGCCCCGGCGTCACGGGCTGGGCGCCCGATGAACTCGGACTGGCCGTCCTCGGCCCCTATCCGGTTGCGCACGAACCGCAGGCCGCCCAGGCTGCCCTCGACCGTCTCCCGTTCGGCCGGGTCGCGGGTGGCCAGGACCCCGTCGTATACCGCCAGGTAATGGCGGACCAGGCGGGCGTCGACGATCGTGACCCACCACACGGCCTCGCTGACCATGCTGAAGGCCGCCGACTGGTCGCCGGGACGGAAACGGGAGAGCCGCTCGGTCACCTCTCGCATCCCCGCGGCCGACCATTCGAGCGCCCGTACCTCAGCCGCCTGGTCACCCGAATGCGCGCGGTTCCAGGCCGCCCGGCACTCCGAGGAGCAAAACCGGTCATGCTCGCGCTGCGGCACAAACTCCGTTCCGCACTGCTCACAGCCCCGGGTCTCAGCCATTCGCCCATGCTATGTGCCGCATCCCCCCGTCCGGCTGTGGACTGCGGTCGAGGACCAGGGCAATCGTTTGCAGCCTCCAAGTGTTAACCGGATCTTCAGCTTGCCGCTGACGTCTATTTGGGCAGCTGCCGGGCTGCGACCGGGTCCCGGCTCAGACGCCCAGGTTCCGGCCGATGAGCTCCTTCATGATCTCGGTCGTGCCGCCGTAGATGGTCTGGATGCGCGCGTCCAGGTAGGCGCGGGCCACCGGGAACTCCAGCATGTAGCCGTAACCGCCGTGCAGCTGGACACAAGCGTCGACGACCCGCTTCTGCAGCTCGGTGGTCCACCACTTGGCTTTGGCCGCCTCGGCCGCGGACAGCTCGCCGGCGACTACGGCTTCCAGGCTGCGGTCCACGAAGACCTGCGCGATGTCCAGCTCGGTGTCGAGCTCAGCCAGGACGAACCGGTTGTGCTGGAACGAGCCGATCGGCTGGCCGAACGCGGTTCGGTTTTTCGCGTACTCGAGCGTCTCGGTGAAGATCGCCCGCGCGCCGGCCACCGCGCTGACGGCGATCGACATCCGCTCTGCGGGCAGGTTGTGCATCAGATGGTAGAAGCCACGCCCGACCTCGCCGAGCACGTTGGCCGCGGGCACCCGGACCTGGTTCGAAGAACAGCTCCGCGGTGTCCTGGGACTTCAGGCCCATCGCTGCTCCAGGTTCCGAGCCGCTCTCGTGGGCCTGGGCTGGACCAGTTCGAGGATGGTGGCGTTGGCCTGGCCGCCGCCCTCGCACATGGTCTGCAGCCCGTAGCGGATCCCGTGGTCGCGCATCCGGTACACCAGCGTGGTCATCGCGCGGGCCCCGCTGCCGCCGAGCGGGTGGCCCAGGGCGATGGCGCCGCCGTTCGGGTTCAGCACCTTGGGGTCGGCGCCCAGCTCGGCCACCCAGGCCAGCGGCACCGGCGCGAACGCCTCGTTGACCTCGGCCACGCCGATCTGGTCGATGGACAGGCCGCTGCGGTGCAGGGCCTTCGCGTGGCCGGGATCGGGGCGGTCAGCATGATCACCGGATCGGCGGCGGCCAGCACCGCGGTGTGGATGCGCGCCAGCGGGGTCAGCCCCAGCTCGGCGGCCTTCGCGCTGGTCGTGATGAGCAGCGCGGCCGAGCCGTCGCTGATCTGCGAGCTGTTCCCGGCCGTGATCACGCCGTCGGGCTTGAACGCCGGCTTGAGCTTGCCCATGGTCTCCAGCGTGCCGCCGCGGCGGATGCCCTCGTCCCGGGTGATCACCGTGCCGTCGGCCGCGGTGACCGGCACGATCTGATCGTCGTACCCGCCCTCGTCCTGCGCGGCGGCGGCCTTCTCGTGCGAGGCGAGGCTGTATTCATCCAGCTGGGTACGGGACAGGTGCCAGCGCTCGGCGACCATCTCCGCGCCGATGCCCTGGTTCGGGGAAAACGCCGTCGTAGCGGGCCAGGAAACCCTCGCCGAACGGCGCATCGCCCGTCGAGGGAGGAGCCCATCGGCACCCGGCTCATCGACTCCACGCCACCCGCCACGGCCACGTCGTACTGCCCGGAGATCACGCCGGCCGCGGCGAAGTGCACCGCCTGCTGGGAGGAGCCGCACTGCCGGTCGACGGTCACACCCGGCACGGATTTCGGGCCAGCCCGCCGCCGAGGACCGCGTTCCTGGCGATGTCGAAGGTCTGCTCGCCGACCTGGCTCAGGCAGCCCCAGACCACGTCGTCCACCACCGCGGGGTCGATCCCGGTGCGCTCGGCGAGCGCCTTGAGCACAAGCGCCGACAGGTCGACCGGATGCACCCCGGACAGCCCCCCATTGCGCTTGCCTACCGGTGTCCGCACCGCCGCCACGATTACCGCGTCACGCACTGAGCCATCCTCCAGATCGCCGGGACCGGCGCGCGGTCCCGGGGAGATGTCCGTCAAGCGCCAGAATATCACTCGCCCATTAAAGAATATATAGAAACTATCTGATTACGTACTCGACGGCCGGGCCACCACAGTGGGCATCCGAATTATAGGAATTTAGATTCTTGCTCAGCTAACATGGAGTGACGAAGCTTGAGCCGGACGGAGATGGTCCTGTGACGAGACCGGTGGCCGCGCGACCGTTCAGCACGAACGGCTACCGCGTCCGGCCGCAGAAGATGGCCAACATGGTCGCGGGCCGGATCCGCCAGATGATCGCCCGCGGCGAGATTACCGACGGTGAATGGCTGCCCACCGAGCCGGAGCTGATGGAGCAGTTCGGGGTGTCCCGGCCGACGCTGCGGGAGGCGTTCCGGCTGCTGGAGTCGGACTCGCTGGTAACCATCCGGCGCGGCCCGCCCGGCGGAGCGCGGGTCACCGTGCCCGGGCCGGAAGCCGCGGCGGCCCAGTTCGGCATGCTGCTCACCCTGACCGGCACCACCCTGAAGGACGTCTACGACGCGCGGGCGGTCATCGAGCCCGCCGCCGCGCGCCAGGCCGCCGAGCGGGCCAGCGCCGCGGGCCGCAAGCAGCTGGCCGCCGCCGTGGACCAGCTGCGGGACAGCATCCACAGCCCGCTCGCTTTCGGCCGGCTGACCACCGCGTTCTACCAGACCGTCGTGGAGCTGTCCGGTAACAAGACCCTCACCGCGGTGGTCGGGATGCTGACCGAGATCATCAACCGGCACATCGAGCGCGCCTTCACCGAGACGACCCGGGCGCCGGAGGAGATCGTGGCGGACCACCGCAGGGCGCTTCGCGCGTACGAGAAGCTGGTGGAGCTCATCAACGCCCGGGACGGCGACGGCGCCGAGAAGCTGTGGGCCCGGCACATGCACGCCACTGGCCAGTACCTGCTGCCCGGCGCGGACACCCGGGTCGTCGACCTGCTCTACTGACCCGGGGGTACCGACCTGCTCTGCTGACCCGGGGGTATCTGTTCGTAGGCAAGGAGACAAGAGGTCAGGGGCGCTGGTGCGACCACCACTCCTGGATGGCCGCGTCCGTCTCGGTGGCGGCGCGGTCAGCGGCCTCCACCTCCGTCGTCAGCTTGCGCGCCCTATCCAGCGCGGCGATGGCTTCGGCGCGTCCGATGTCCGGGGACAGCTTGAGCGTGATCGTGCAGTCCTCAGCACGGGCCCGGACGCTGACGGGCAGGTCGTGGGCCCTGGCCAGCGTCGTGTAACGCCGGACCCAGTGCTGGCTGACGGGCCCGGCCAGCGGCAGCACCACGAGCAGGTTTTCGTCGTCGCGCCTGATCTTGGATCTCCGCGTTCGGGTCGACATCCGTCATGGTGCCTGGCCGCCTTAGGAGGGTTCCGATAGATAATAAAGATCTGTCCGCCAAGAGCTTGCCGAGGAGGAAGCGTGGAGATATCCCACAACGTGGCCCTGGTGACGGGCGGTGCTTCCGGGCTGGGCCTGGCCACGGTGAAGGAACTGCACGCGAACGGCGCTCATGTCGTCATCCTTGACCTTCCGTCCTCCCGCGGCAAGGAGATCGCCGGGGAACTCGGTGACCGGGCCGTCTTCTCGCCCGGCGACGTGACCTCGCCGGACAGCGTCACCGCCGCCCTCGACGCCGCCGCCGGGCTGGGCACGCTGCGCATCACGGTGAACTGCGCCGGCATCGGCAACGGCATCCGCACGGTCAGCAAGAAGGGGCCGTTCCCGCTGGACGCTTTCACCAAGGTGATCAGCGTCAACCTGATTGGCACCTTCAACGTCATCCGGCTGGCCGCCGAACGGATCAGCCAAGCTCCCGAAGCCGGCGAGGAGCGCGGCGTGATCATCAACACCGCCTCGGTCGCCGCGTTCGATGGCCAGATCGGGCAGGCCGCCTACTCCGCGTCCAAGGGTGGCATCGTCGGCATGACCCTGCCCATCGCCCGCGATCTGGCCAGCCTCAAGATCCGCGTGGTCACCATCGCGCCCGGCCTGTTCCACACACCACTACTCGCCGGGCTGCCCGACGAGGCCATCGCGTCGCTGGGCGCGCAGGTACCGCACCCGTCCCGGCTCGGCGACCCCGCCGAGTACGCCGCGCTGGCCCGGCACATCGTGGAGAACCCCATGCTCAACGGGGAAACCATCCGGCTGGACGGCGCCATCCGGATGAGCCCCAGGTGACGTCGACCGCATCCGGGGTCCTGCGCTGCGTGCTCGCGTCGGAAAAGACGGGCCACTCACTAGACCGGGACGCCCTGGTCGGCGCGACCGTGGCCCAGGCCGCTACGAGACCTGGAGGAACGCCCGATGACCGACGACGTGCTCGTCGAGCAGCGCGACCGCATCCTGGTCATCACGATCAACCGCCCGGCCGCCCGCAACGCCATCGACGCCGCCGTCACTAAGGGCATCGCCGCGGCCCTGGACGACCTGGACGGGCGCAAAGAACTGTCCATCGGCATCCTGACCGGTGCGGGCGGCGTCTGCGCCCTGCTGGCCACCGCGACGGGACCCTGATCGCGACCGTAGCCCAGGAAGGCATCGCGCACACCAGTCAGCCCAGGCCGTAGCGAGGAGGAAATTTCATGCCCGGTCCCCTGCACGGTCTGCGGGTGGTCGAACTGGCCGCGATCGGCCCGGCGCCGCACGCGGCGATGATGCTCGGCGACCTGGGCGCCGACGTGGTGCGGGTGGACCGGCCGGTCGCGGGGTTCGACCTGACCGGCGGCAAGCCCGACTACCTGGTCCGCAACCGCCGCTCGGTGACGGCCGACCTCAAGGCCGAATCGGGCCGCCAACTGGTGCTGCGGCTGGCGGCGCGGGCCGACGTGCTGCTGGAGGGGTTCCGGCCCGGGGTGGCCGAGCGGCTGGGGATCGGCCCGCAGCAGTGCCACGGCGTCAACCCCCGGCTGGTCTACGGCCGGATGACCGGCTGGGGCCAAGACGGCCCGATGGCCCTCGAGCCGGGCACGACCTCAACTACATCTCACTGACCGGGGCCCTGCATGCCATCGGCCCCGCGGACCGCCCGCCGACAGTACCGCTGAACCTGGTCGGCGACTTCGGCGGCGGCTCCATGTTCCTGGTCCTCGGCGTGCTGGCCGCGCTCTGGGAACGGCAGCAGTCGGGCCAGGGCCAGGTGGTGGACGCGGCCATGGTGGACGGCGTGAGCGTGCTGACCCAGATGATGTGGGCGTTCCGCGCCACCGGCAGCTGGAGTGATGACCGGGAGGCGAACCTGCTCGACGGCGGCGCCCCGTTCTACGGTACCTACGCCTGCGCGGACGGCCGGTGGATCGCGGTGGCCGCGCTGGAACCGCAGTTCTACGCGCGGTTGCTGGCCGGCCTGGGTCTGGACGGCGAGGACACTGCCGGACCAGCTGGACCGGTCCGGCTGGCCCCGGCTGCGGGCTCGTTTCACGGAGGTGATCGCCAGCCGGCCGCGGGACGAATGGACGGAGGTCTTCACCGGGACCGACGCCTGCGTCACCCCGGTGCTGGCGTTCGGCGAGGTGAGCTCCCACCCGCACATGGCCGCACGGCACTCGGTCATCCCGGTCGACGGCATCGAGCAGGCAGCGCCGGCTCCCCGGTTCTCCCGGACCCCGGCGGGCCGCCCGGCCGGTCCCCCGGTCCCCGGCACGGATACCGAGGCGGTGCTGGCCGAGTGGGACGCCTGAGCACCGGCCGGGCCGTGCTGGGTACCGCTGTCCGGGTACCGGCTGGTCCAGGAACGCATCACCGCGGCCCGCCCGCCGGACGAGGTGGTGGCCGAGACCGCGGGCGTGCTGGAGAAGCTCGCCGCGACGCTGGGGCCGTATGAGGTCGACGAGTCCCGGCAGGTCGCCGGGCGCCGCATGGACCTGCCCGGCCGCGGCCAGGCCCTGGTGCCCTTGCTGGCCATCGACGACTAGGACGAGCAGCACGTCCGGGCCCGGGTGACGCTGACCGCTCCTACCTGGGCGCCGGCGGCGCCGCGCACGGCGGCGCGCTGTCACTGATCTTCGACGAGATGCTCGGCGGGCAGGCCAACACCGGCCGTACCCGGTCCCGCACCGCCTACCTGCACGTCAACTACCGGAACATCAACCCCATCGGCCCCGAGCTGCGGGTGGAGGCACACGTGCACCGGGTGAAGGGCCGCAAGCGGTTCCTGGCCGGCGCGATCTACCACGACGGCACGCTGACCGCGGCGGCCGAGGGCCTGTTCGTCGAGCTCAGGCCCGGCCAGCCCTAGCCGCTGAACAACGGGGTTTCGGGGGGCGGGAAGAGCGCCGACAAGGCCGTCGATGCGGCAGTCGGCCAGGCCCTCGCGGGCCGGCAACGTGGTCGCTCTTCCCGCCCGAGGCCAGCCTGACAGACTGGGCGGGGTGGCCGCAAGCGGGAACGGGGTGCCTGTCGGGCGGTGGTCGCTCGGGCGAGTGCCCTGTTCCGTTCTCGCGGGCCAGGCCGCTGCCCAGGTTGTGGCCCGTCCAGTCGGCACTGCCACGTGGTCACCGGATGCCGGGTCACGGTTCCAGCGCCGATGTCATGCTGGGAGCCTGGCGATCCCGGCCCTGGCTTTATGTGCCGGCTGGGCTTTCCCCGCGAACGCTGATCCTCAGGACCGCCCCGGCCAGGAGCTCTACTTCGACGAGAACTTCCTCTGGGCGCTGCTCGCCACACGGCTACCCGGGTCGACCCGGGCGACGAGGTAGGCCACGCCGAACGGCGCGCCGGCGTACAGCACCTCGAGTCACGGGCCGCCCCGGTCCCAGCGCGCCGCACAAGACCTGCCAGGCCGGGCGCCCGGTCACCATCAGCTCGCGGGCCAGCCCGGGATCGATCGAAGCCAGCGCGGGCAGGTCACCGTCCCGGACGGCGCGCACCACTTCGTCGTCGAACGGTTCCGCCCGGTCGTCCAGGTGGCCGGGGGCGGCTACGCTGCGGCGGGCGCTGCCGTCGCCCAGCACCAGCATCGCCGCCGGCTCGCCGGCCGCCGCCAGGGCCGCGCCGAGCTGGGCACACTGGCCGGCCGACTCGCCCTCCCACACCGCCTGCAGGATGCGGCTTCCGGTGTAGCCGGCCTGGTCCAGAAGCATCGCGCCGAGCCCGAGGGACAGCGGCAGGCCGGGTTTACCGCCGTGGCCCAGCGCCGGGGCGAACGCGGACAGGTCCAGTCGGCCACCGGGATCCCAGTGGTCCGTGGCCGGAGCCGGCCCAACCACGATAACCCGCTGTGGCTTGGGCTCCAGCAGCCAGGCGACCGCCGCGGCACACGCCGCACGCAGCCCGGGCACCGCGGGATCGCGCCCGGTCAGTTCGCGCGCCAGCAGCGGCGGGCTGGGGCACAGGACGGCGCGGGTGATCACCGCTTGACCTCGGGGGCTGGCATCGGCTACGCCAGCCCCCTAACGGTACGGGCCGGCTGCAGGTTGCCCTTGATCGCGGCTACCATGTCGAGCGCCTGCCGCGTCTGGACGATGTTGTGGGCGCGGAACACGCGCGCGCCCAGCCAGGCCGCCACCGAGGTCACCGCCAGCGTCCCGGGCAGCCGGTCCTCGATGCCCGCGCCAAGCGTCTCGCCGACGAAATCCTTGTTCGACACCGAGATCAGCACCGGCCAGCCGGTCGCGGTCATCTCGCCGAGCCGTCGGCTCACCTCCAGCGAATGCCAGGTGTTCTTGCCGAAGTCGTGCGCCGGGTCGATAAGGATCCGCGACGGGTCCACCCCGGCCTGCAGCGCGCGGGCGGCCAGCTCCAGCGTCCGGTCCAGGATGTCCGCCATGACATCGGTGTAGGACACCCGGAACGGGCGGGTCCGCGGAGCCTGGCCGCCCGTGTGCGAGCACACCAGGCCGGCCCGTATTCGGCCGCCACCTCGGCCAGCTTCGGGTCCCAGCCGCTCCAGCTGTCGTTCAGCAGGTCCGCGCCCGCCTCGCAGACCGCGCGCCCGACCTCGTTCTGCCAGGTGTCCACGCTGATGATCACATCGGGGTGAGCCGCGCGGACCGCCGCGACGAACGGAACGGTCCGCTGGATCTCCTCATCGACGGGGACTTCCGTCCCGGGTTTGGCCGGCACGCCGCCGATGTCGATGATGTCCGCGCCCTCGGCCACCACCGTGTGCACGCGCTCCAGCGCGGCTCCCTCGTCCCAGGTGAGGCCAGGACGGTAGAAGGAGTCCGGGGTGCGGTTCACGATCGCCATCACGAGCAGCCGACCCGGCGCGAACTCGGTGCGGCCCAGCCGCAACGGCGCCTGAGTCCTCCCTTGCGTTCCCGCCTGCGTTTCCCCCGGCGGCCTGCCCGGCGCGGCTTGTGCGCGGTCATCCATGCCCAGCGTCGGCTCCTTTCCCTCCCGACCTTATCCATGCTCCCGAGCTTGGCTGCATCCAAGCTCCCGAGCTTGGCCGCACCGGTCCCGGGCTGGCCTTGCGCCCGGGCGGCTGCACGTCCGGAGGCCTAGGCCCGGCGGGGCCCGTAGACCGGGATGTGCCCGCCGGAGACGGCGTCGGAGGAGTCCTCGCACAGGAAGCGGATGACCTGGGCGATGCGCTCGGGCGCGACCCAGGTCGAGTAGTCGGCGTCCGGCTGGGCGGACCGGTTGGCGGGCGTATCGATGACGTCGGGCACCACCGTGTTGACCCGGATGTTGTCCTTGCCGTACTCGATGGCCAGCGTGTCCGCCAGCGCCAGCACGGCGGCCTTTGCGGTCACGTAGCCGGCCGCGCCGGAGAACGGGCGGAGCGCGGAGCGGCTGGACACGCACACCACCGATCCCCCGCCGGAGGCCAGCAGCTCCACCAGCGCCGCCTGGGCCGTGACGTAGAGCGGGCGCAGATTGAGCTGCAGCTGCTGCTCGAACTCCTCGACCGGCGTCTCGTGCACCCGGCCGCCGCTCGCGAACCCGCCGACCAGGTTGACCAGGGCGCGCAGCGGGGCCCTGGGCGACCCGGCGGCCAGGGCGACCGCTTCCTGGGCCGACACCGGATCGGACAGGTCAGCCTGCGTGGTGACCAGGTGGGGCGTCTCGGGCAGCCGCTTCAGCTCCTCTTCCGCGACCCACGGCACGACGACCCGCCAGCCCACGGAAAGGAACTCACCCACCACCGCGGTACCCAGGCCTCCGGTGCCACCGGTAATGATCACTGTCGCATCCATGACCAGGATGCTATCGGCCTCTGCCTGGCCCCACCTGGCTGCGGCTGGTCTCGAGCATGATCTCCCGGCCCGGGCAGTGCCGTCTGGTGTTCTTGCAGCGGTGAAGATGGACCGGCAGGACAGACGATGGCGGTGATCGCGGTGGGACGCCATCTATCGCTATCGCGCCCACGGGATTACGGTCAGATCGTGCTCAAGCGAAAAATAGAGCTCCCGCCTGAGCACCTCTACCCAGCCGACGAATGGCGCATCGTGGAGGCGCGATACTCGGATGAGTTCGTCGGTCTCACCGAGACCGTCTTTTCGCTTGGCAATGGTTTCGTCGGCGTCCGCGGCAGCTTCGAGGAGGGGCGCCCGGCGCTGATCCCTGGGACGTTCGTCAACGGGTTCCATGAAACCTGGCCGATCACGCACGCCGAGGGGGCGCACGCGCTGGCCAGGACCGGCCAGACGATCGTGAACGTGCCCGACACGACGATCCTCAAGCTCTACGTGGACGACGAACCGTTCTTCCTGCCCACGGCGCGCGTGCAGGACTACGGGCGGATCCTGGACATGCGGGCCGGGACGCTGACCCGTGAGCTGGTGTGGGCCACCGGCGCCGGGAAGCATGTCCGGGTCCGCTCACGCCGGATCGTCTCGCTAGAGCACCGCCACCTGGTCGCGATGACCTACGAGGTCACGATGCTGGATGAGCCGGCGCCCGTGGTGGTCGCCTCACTGGTGCTCAACCGCCAGGACGCCCACCTGACCGGCGACCTGCCCGAGTACCGGCCGGGAGATCCGCGCCTGGCGACCATGCTGCCGCACCGGGTGCTCAATGTGCGGGCCACCGAGCTGGCTGACCAGCGCATCCTATTGGGCTACCAGACGACCAACAGCGGGATGACACTCGGTATCGGCGTTGACCACGTGATTGAGACGGCGTGCCCGTTCCAGGTGGCGGGGTCCCTCGATGACGACGAGACGGGCGAGGTACTCCTCACGGCCGACGCGGTGCCCAACGTGCCGATCCGGGTCACCAAGTACGCGACCTACCAGGCCTCCCGCAGTATCCCCGTCCCCGAGCTCGTCAACCGGTGCCGCCGGACGCTGGACCGCGCGATCCGGAACGGGTTCGACACCCTCCTCGAGACCCAGCGCGCGCATCTCGCCCGGTTCTGGGACCGCGCCGACGTCCAGGTGCAGACCCGGCTCAATCCGGTCCGGCAGCAGCAGGCGGTCCGGTGGAACCTCTACCAGGTCGCGCAGGGGACGTGGCGCGCCGAAGGGGCCGGTGTTCCGGCGAAGGGGCTGACCGGGCAAGCCTACGAGGGCCACTACTTCTGGGACGCCGAGATCTACGTCCTGCCGTTCCTGTCGTACACCGAGCCGAGGATCGCCCGGAACCTGCTCCGGTTCCGGCACAGCATGCTGCCCCGCGCGCGGGAGCGGGCGGCCCAGATGAGCCAGCGGGGGGCGCTCTTCCCGTGGCGGACCATCAACGGCGAGGAGGCTTCGTCCAACTTCCAGCAGGGCACCGCCCAGTACCACATAAACGCCGACATCGCCTACGCGGTCAGGCGCTACGCCCAGGTGGAGGGCAGCGGTCGCCTGCTCGGCGAGATCGGCGCCCAGATCCTCGTCGACACCGCCCGGCTGTGGGCGGATCTCGGTTTCTACGGCGCCGATGAGAAGTTCCACATCCACGGCGTGACCGGGCCCGACGAGTACACCACCGTGGTCAACGACAACGCCTACACCAACCTGATGGCGCGGCTGAACCTCAATTTCGCCGCCGCCACCGTCCGCCGCCTGCGCGAGGAGCGACCCGGGGACTACACCGCGCTGGTGCACGCGGTCAGGCTTCAGTTCAAGGAGGTCGAGTCCTGGGAGCGCGCGGCAGCCGCCATGTACATACCGTTCGATGAGAAGCGCGGCATCCATCCCCAGGATGAGACGTTCCTTGACCGGAAGGCGTGGGACCTCGACGCCACGCCGCGGGAGAAGTTCCCGCTGCTGCTGCACTACCACCCGCTCGTGATCTACCGGCACCAGGTACTCAAGCAGGCCGACATCGTGCTCGCGATGTTCCTGCTCGGCAACGAGTTCTCCGAGGAGCAGAAGCGCCGCAACTTCGACTATTACGACCCGTTCACCACCGGCGACTCGTCCCTGTCGGCGTGCGTGCAGAGCATCATCGCCGCTGAGATAGGCCGGGAACGCCAGGCTCTGGAGTACTTCCAGTACGCGCTGCTGATGGACCTGGGTAACGTAGCGGGCAACGCCTCCGACGGCGTCCATATCGCTTCCGCCGCCGGCGTATGGTCATCGCTCGTCTTCGGGTTCGGCGGCGTCCGGGACTTCGACGGCCGCCTGTCCTTCACGCCCCGGCTACCACACGCCTGGAACCAGCTCGCCTTCTCGCTCCGGTTCTGCGGACGGCAGATCCGGGTCAGGCTCACCCACGACGAGGACAGCTACCTCATTGACGAGGGCGATCCACTGGAGGTCATCATCCGGGGTGAGCCCCACCTGCTCAGCCGCGGGACCGCGGTTACGATCAAGCTCCCGCCACCATGAGAGAGACGCTGCACGCGATCATCGGTGTCCAGCGCCCGTGCCCAGCTCCGCCAGGCGCGCGCTTCGCACTAGAAGAGAGCCTGTTCGTGAGCGAATTGGAACGTCCCCTCGCATAGCCAAGCTAGACGAAAGGCTCAGCAATTATGACCAATAGCGTGATACAACCAGCCGACATCCGTGAGGTGGCCGTGATCGGGCTTGGCCTCATGGGCTCGGGCATCGCCGAGCTGGTCGCCCGCAGTGGCCGCCGCGTCGTCGCCATCGAGATCAACCAGACGTTCCTGGACCAGGGCATGGCCCGGCTGCGCGCCTCCCTGGACAAGGCGGTCAGCCGGGGCAAGCTCACCGATACCGCACGAGACGAGATACTCGCCCGGATCCGGCCCACGGACGACATCCCGGCCGGAGTGGGCGGCGCCGACCTGGTGATCGAGGCCATACCGGAACGCATGGAACTCAAGCACACGCTGTTCGACCAGCTGGACGAGGCCTGCCGGGCCGACGCGATCCTGGCCACCAATACCTCCTCGCTGTCGATCACCGAGATCGCGGGTGCTACGCGGTATCCGGCCCGGGTGGCGGGGCTACACTTCTTCAATCCCGCCCCGGTCATGAAGCTGGTCGAGGTCATTTCCACGGTGCTCACCTCGCCGGAGACCGCCGAGACGCTGGCTCTGCTGTCCCGTGACCTGCGCAAGACTCCTGTCCAGGTCAGCGACCGGGCCGGGTTCATCGTGAATGCGCTGCTGGTGCCCTACCTCAACCACGCAATCAGGCTGCTGGAAACCGCGCAGGCCACCCGCGAGGACATCGACAGGGCAGCCCACGTCGGACTCGGCCTGCCGATGGGGCCGCTGACGCTGCTCGACCTGATCGGCCTGGACACGGATCTGGCCGTCCTCGAGGTGCTCCAGGCTGAGTTCGGCGGCACCCGCTACAGGCCCGCGCCCCTGCTGCGCAGGCTGTGCGATGCCAGGCTGTTCGGCCGCAAGAGCGGCCGCGGGTTCCACGACTATCGGCACAGCACTCCGGCGGCCGCCGCTGAGGATAACGACCTGGCGGCTGCGGCTCTCCCCGCCGAGGTCGCGGTCATCAGGGACCCGGACGGCCTGCTGGACGAGCTGGCCAGCAAAATCACCGCGGCCGGCATAAGCGTCGTGCCGCAGCCATCACCTGAGACCGGCCTGATCATCGTGGCGGCAGACCCGGAGCACCGGGTCCTGGACGCGGCCCTGGCCGTGGGCCGCCCGGCCGATGTGGTCGGTATCCACTTCGTCAACGCAGGTGACGGCAAGCCGGGCCTCGCCGAGCTGGTGTTTCCGGACGTGACCGCGGCGGGCACGGCCGCCAGGGCGACCGCGCTCGCGGCCAGGCTCGGCCTGGACGCGGTCACTGCCCGGGACCGGCCGGGATTCCTCACCGAGGCACTCGCCTACGCGCAGTTCAACGACGCGGCCCGGATGTTCCAGGACGGTTATGCCAGTCCCGCCGACATCGACACCGCGATGATGCTCGGCTGCGGTTACCCCCGCGGGCCGCTTCAGATGCTCGACGACGCCGGTCCGGCGCAGGTCGTGGCTGTGCTCGAGGCGATGCACGCCGCTACCGGTGACCCGGCGTTCATCCCGGTGCCCCTGCTGGCCGAGTACGCCACCGCCGGGATCCGGTTCCGCGGCTGATCGCGGCGCAGCGCCAGAAACGCTGCCTTTGCCGCAATACCGGCCTTTGCCCACGCCTAGCCCGTGGCGCGGCGCAGGGACCGGGCGATGACCATGCGCTGGATCTGGTTCGTGCCCTCGAAGATCTGCGGCACCTTGGCTTCTCGCATGTACCGCTCGACCTGGAAGTCCTGGGTGTAGCCCGCGTCGCCGAGCACCTGGACCGCATCGGTGGTCACGCGCATGGCCATGTCGGTGGCGACCAGCTTGGCGATCGACGCCTGCCGGTGAAAAGACAGCCCGCGGTCCCGGCGGCGGGCCGCTTCCAGGTAGGTGGCCCGCGCCGATTCCACGCCGGCGGCCATGTCGGCCAGCATGAACTCCAGGCCCTGGGACTCGATGATCGGCCGGCCAAACTGGGTCCGCCCGGCCGCGTAGGCCACCGCCTCATCGAGGGCGGCCTGGGCCAGCCCGACGGCGCACGCGGCGATACCGAGCCGCCCGGAATCCAGCGCCTCCAGCGCGATCTTGAGGCCCTGCCCTTCGTCCCCCAGGCGGCGGGCCACCGGGATCCGGGCCCCGTCGAAGCGGAGCTGGGCGGTGGGCGAGCCGGTCAGCCCCATCTTGTGCTCCAGCGGCGCGATGGAGAAGCCCGGGACAGGTGGCTCGATCAGCAGGCAGCTCACCCCGCGCCCGCCGTCGTCGCTGGTGCGCACCATCACCGTGTAGAAATCTGCCTGCCCCGCATGCGTGATCCACGCTTTCGTCCCGGTGACCACATAGTCGCCCGCGCGCTCGCCGCGGTCCCGCACGGCCCGGGTGGACAAGGCCGCGGCGTCCGAGCCCGCCTGCGGCTCCGACAGCGCATAGCCGCCGAGCAGGTCACCGGCCAGCATGGCGGGCAGCCATTCCGCCTTCTGCTCGTCGGTGCCGAGCCGGTCCAGCGGGTAGCAGGACATGGTGTGCACGGAGAGCCCTACCCCGACCGTCATCCAGACCGCGGCCAGCTCTTCCAGGACCTGCAGGTAGACCTCGTAGCCGACCTCGCCGCCGCCCCAGCGTCGCGGGTACGGCAGGCCCAGCAGCCCGCTCTTGCCGAGCAGCCGGAACTTCTCCCCCGGGAACCGGCCCTCGGCCTCGTACTGGCTGGCGATGGGCTTCAGCTCGGCCTCGGCGATGTCGTGGGCCAGGGCCACCAGATCCTCGGCCTCGGCGCTGGGCAGCATCCGTTCTGCAGGCATACGGTCACGCTAGCCCGGGGGGCGGCCCCCCGGGACCCCGGGCCGGTAACGGGCGTCAGCGCGGGGGCGACCCCCCCAGGACCCCGGGCCGGTAACGGGCGTCAGCGCGGGGGCGACCCCCCAGGACCCCGGGCCGGTAACGGGCGTCTCGCCTTAACCGGGCGGGCCCACGACGGACCGCACCCGGCGGAGCACCTCGCCGGTCCCGAGTGCCCCAGCCACGGCGGCCAGGTCGGGGCTGCGATTTGTCCCGGTCAGTAGCACCCGGATGATCTGGGACGCGTCCCGGATGGAGCCGCGGTAGGCGTCCGGGTCCTTCTTGTAGGCCTTTTGGTTGGGCGCGAACCCGAGCTCGTCCGCCAGTGCGCGGATCTGGCCGAACCACTCGGTATCCGGTGCGGGCGGCTGATATCCGTCCGCGAAGCGGGCCGCCACCAGGCGCACCAGCTCGGGGTCAAGGCCGCTGAACCGGTCATCCCCCGCGTCCGTCACCGGGCCGAACAGCTGCGGCAGGAAGTACCCGTACACGGTCCGGAAATCGGCCCACTTCCGCAGGTCCTTGCGCGGGTTGGGCACCCCCTCGCGCTCGATGCCCAGCGCGCCCAGCGCCAGCTCCGGCGCGGCGGCCAGCACCTCGGCCAGCGGCGGGTCGAAGGCCTGGGCCCAGGTGGTGACCTGGGCCAGGATGGCGTCAGCGGGTAGCGTGGCGATGTAGTCCGCGCTGATGTCGTCCAGCTTGACCAGGTCGACCAGCGGCCCGGCCACGCCGAAGCCGGACAGCTGGATCGGGGCGGCGAGCGCCTCGGGCAGCGGCATCTCGGCCAGCCGGCCGTTGGCCAGGCCGCGCAGGTAGTACTGCACCGCCTCGGCGGGGTAGCCCTGCTCGATGAAGAAGCCGACACTGGCTTCTGGGTCCTTGCGCTTGGACAGCTTGCGCCGGCTGCCGCCGTCCTGCTTCATCAGCGGCGCGACGTGCGCGTACCGCACCCGGGGGAAACCGAGCGCGTCGAACAGCTGCAGGTGCAGCGGCACCGAGGACAGCCACTCCTCGCTCCGGACGACCAGGGTGATCCGCATCAGGTGGTCGTCGACGGCGTGCGCGAAGTGGTACGTCGGCAGCCGCAGCGGCTGGTCACTGCTCTTCAGGATGACGGCGTTGTTACGGTTGTCGTCCGCGGACAGCTCGCCGCGGATCTCGTCGGTGAAGGTGACCCGGCCCGCGGCCAGCCCCGGCGAGCGGAACCGGACCACGTACGGGTCGCCGGCCGCAAGGCGCGCCTCGACCTGCTCGGCCGGGGCGTCCCGCCAGCTGGCCCACTTGCCGTAGTAGCCGGGCAGCGCGCCCGCCGCCCGCTGCCGGGCGGTGTTGTCCTCCAGCTCGGCCTTGGTCGCGAAGCACAGGTAGGCCTTGTCCTGCCGGAGCAGTTCGCGGACGTAGGTCAAGTAGATCTCCGCGCGGCTGGACTGCACGTACGGGCCGTAGTGGCCGTTCAGATCGTCTTCCACCGGGCTGATCGAGAAGTACGTCAGCGCGTCGGCGAACTGGTCGACGGCACCGTCGGTGACCCGGGCCTGATCGGTGTCCTCGATCCGCAGCAGGTACGTGCCGCCGGAATGCTGGGCGAGGTCGGCGTCGACGATGGCCACATAGACCCCGCCGATGTGCAGGTAACCGGTGGGGCTGGGCGAGAACCGCGTGACTTCGGCCCCGGGGGGGAGGTTGCGCGGCGGGTACCGGTTCTCCCAGGCCTCCGGGCCGGGCAGGCCTTCGGGAAACAAGGAATCGATCACAGCGTGGCTGAGCATGGGCAGACGGCTCCATCGGAAACGGGCGACAGGTCAGCCTACTTCACAGGTTGATGACGGTCGGGATCAGGTGCCCGGCGTCCACCGCGGGCACCGGGCCACGGCTTGTGACCGAGGTCCCCGCTGACAGTGACATTCGGCCGTGATGAACTCAGCGAAGGTGCAATATTCCCGCGCTAACGACCATGAGAAGGGCTAAGGACATGACACACAGCGACACGTACCGTGATGCCATGCTTCATTACCTCGGGGCTGCATCGTATGAATCCCGCCCCGGCAGCACCACGAAGTTAGACCGCACGCCGCAGCCCTCGGCAAAGCCTGCTGCCACGGCCACTTCCCCGGCCATCGGCCCGCATGCCCGCGGTGGGGAAAAGCAGCATCACGGGCGATCGCACTATCGGGTCAGGGACGTCATGACGACGCCCGTGGTGACTGTCGACCGGATGACCCGCTACAAGGAGATCGCCACCCTGATGACCGAGCACAAGATCAGCGCCGTGCCGGTGCTGACCATGGGCCGCCATGTTGCCGGGGTGGTATCCGAGGCAGACCTGCCTGGCGTCCTGGACAAGCGCGAGCGGGCCGCCCAGCTCGAATCGAGCGGCCGCCTCAATCGGTACGCCGACGATGAAAAGCGCGTGGACCGCACGGCGGGTGAACTGATGACCTCGCCGGCCGTCACGATCCACCCGGATGCAACGCTGCCGGCCGCCGCAAGGCTGATGAACGACCGCCGGCTCAAGCGGCTGCCCGTGGTCGACCCCGGCACGGTGTTGGGGGGTGGTGTTGGCGGCAACCTGATCGGGATCGTGGGCCGCCGTGACCTGCTTAGCGTCTTCCTCCGCCCAGACGAGGACATCGCCTGGGCGGTCCGTGAGATGCTTACCGAGATCCTGCTCGCCGACCCGGCAAGGGTCACCGTACAAGTGCGGAACGGCATCGTCACCCTCGCAGGCCAGCTCGGGTTGGCTGAGCAGCATGACCTGATCCGGATAGCGGTCCGGCTGACCTGGGACATTGACGGCGTGGTGGATGTGGTGAACAAGCTCGGCACGTCGATCACGCCATCCATCCCAGTGCCCGGCCTGCCGTACAGCGATACACTGCTCGATCCCCAGGAGTTCGTGGCCAGCGCCTACGACTTCACGGAGCAACTGCTCGCCTCCCAGCGAAAGTTCGCTGAGAAGATGGCCGAGGCAACCAGGCCGCTGTTCGGTATCAAGCAGGATGCGGCGGCGAAGGAGGACGACACCACGTAGCATCTCGCCGACGCGGCGGCCCAGGACAACCGCGGCTCCCCGGGGGACCTCGTGAGTTCGAGCCACGGACCCCGGGCGCCGGCGGGTCCAGCCGGCGCGGTGAGCTGGTTCTGTTTTTGAAATGGTGGAATGGGAATTCGATATAACGGACTCTCCAGATCCGGCCTGATATTGCAGCAAGCAGACGAGGAAAAGCTCGGGCCGCGGCGGCAATCCGGGTGCCCCGGGACTGTTTTTACAAAATGATGACATTTCCGGAACCTACAGGTAAACAAGCTGGATAACGGCTGATCCCGGGGAATTGAACGCGGGTAAGACGGTATGCTGGTTGCACATCTCTGCGCACACTAGGCAATCAGGGAACTTAAGGTCATGAGCGGGAAGGCCGACCCAGAGGCTGCGGTATCGCAGCTTCGGATGCCCGGCGCTGACCGCAGTAACACGCTGAGCACGGCGCGCCCGGCCCCTGGCCAGATGCTGCCCGGGGAATTCTTCCTGAACGACGGCACGCCTGCGCTGATATGGCCGCTGCTGTCCACGGATGCCGAGACGCTGCGCGACCTGTTCCGCCGCCTGTCGCCCGAATCACGCCAGCGCCGGTTCCTCCACGTGGTCAATCAACTCGATGACCCGATGATCGAGCTGCTGGCCGGCAGTGTTGACGGGGTGCATCACATTGCGCTCTTGCTGGTCGTGCTGCCGCCCGAGGGCACGGAGGAGCCGGCCGGGGTCGCCCATCTCCTGCAGTACCCCGATGATCCGGCCACCGCCGACGTCGCCGTCACCGTCGTCGACGACTGGCAAAGACGCGGCGGCGGCACAGCACTCATCTCGGCGCTGATGCAGCGGCGGCCGGCGGCAGTCACCCGGCTGCGCACGCTCGTCGCAGCAGGCAACCGCGCGCCGCTGGCACTGCTCGCCGTGGCCGGGCGCGTGTCATCGGGCCTGCCTGAGCACGGCGTGCTCGATGTCACAGTTGAGCTCCCCGCGGCGAGCCAGCCGCGCAGCGCGGTGGAGAAGGTCGCCGACTTCTGGGCGCAGGGCGTGCGGACGTTCATTGACCAGGCTTACGTGCTTCCCCAGCTGCCGCAGGCCGACATGATCCCGGCAGTTGAAGGCTACGTCGAGTTCGTGCGGCGGATAGTTAAGATGAACCGCGACCTCACCGTCAAGTGGGCGGAAGCGGCGGGCGCGCTGACTGGTGCCGTCCGTAAGCAGGTCCCGGTCGAGCCGGCCAGTGCCCTCGTGGGTGAGCAGGCCACCAGGGCCGATGCCGAGCCAACACCGGCTGGCCGTACGTAGACCACCGGGCCCGTCAGCTATCCGGTTTGAGACCGGGTCTCGCTATCGCTTCACGGCCCAGAGCGCAGCGCCTGCGGAATCATTGTCAGACAGCGACTTCTACCGGCATGTCGGTGATTGTGCGGCTGCCTCGGAGCGGGCAAGGTGACCTCAGAACCCGTCGCCTAGGGCGGATGCACGCCCGCACTGACGAACACAGGAAGCAGAGCACGATGAACCCCGTCACTTTTTCGCGCAGGATTGCCAAGCTTGAGTACGGAGCCATTCGGTGGCCGTTCACCGTCCTCCACGACCGCGTTATCACCCGCTACCGGGGACAGGACGCGTTGCTCCGTTCGAGTTTCCAGCGTTTCCTTGGCGCGCTGGATCGGTTCGCAGGCTGGCTGCTGGCCGCCGACGCGATCTCGCTGCGTGGTCACAGTCTGCTGCGGCAGACCCAGGACACTGAGCCTGCCCTCGAGCCCGCCGCCGAGCATCTGGCCCTTGAGGAACAGGCCCCTGAGGAACCGGCCGCCGAAGAACCGGCCGCCGAAGAACCGGCCGCAGCGGAGCCGGCCGCTATGGAATCAGCTCCCCGGGAAGCAGCCATCGACGAACCGCCGACCGAGGAACTGACGTTGGCCGAGCTGGCCGGATCAGCGGTCCGCGACCAGGCAGCCCAGCAGCTCGGCACAGCGGCCGAGCCAGCGACGGTGGGCACGGTTGACGTCACCTTCACCCTTCCGGGCGAGGTCGGCGCCGGGCACGTGGCGCTGTGCGGAGACTTCAACAACTGGACGGCGGGAAACATCGCGCTCAACCGAGGCGGCGACGGCTGCTGGCAGACCACCGTTCCGCTGGAGCCAGGCCACAGCTACCGCTACCGGTACCTGCTGGACGGCGAGCGCTGGGAAAACGCCTGGCAGGCCGATCGCTACGAGCCCAACCCCTTCGGCAGCACGAACTCCGTCGTCATTGTCGGGTCGCCGGAGCTGGCCCTGATGTCGTAACTCCCAGAGCGCGTCGAGATCGGCGTCGATGCGCGCGGCCAGCTGCCCCGTACGGGGCAGTAGCGGCGCCGGCGGCTCGGCCTGCACGGAGTCACACGCGGCCAGCGCCTGGTCATCGAGGAACCGGCTCAGCTGGCCGTAGCTGTGCCGGTCGTCGCTGGCCAGCCGGTGATGGTGCAGGCGCATCGGGGCATACAGGAAGAGCTGGTCGCGGGCCCGGGTGACCGCGACGTAGAACAGCCGCTGCTCCTCGGCCAGTCCCTCCCTCGAGCTCAGCGCCATGTCGCTGGGCACGGCCCCGTCGACCAGATGAGGCAGATGTACCACCGGCCATTCGAGCCCCTTGGCCGAATGGACGGTCGAGATGACGAGGAAATCCTCGTCCTGGCGCGGCGGTCCGGCCAGGTCGGACGCGGAAACGGGCGGGTCCAGGGCCAGCTCGACGAGCGCGTCGTGCAGCGACGGCCGGCTCGCCGCCGCGTCGGCGAGCCGTTCCAGGTCGGCCAGCCGGATGTCCGCGTCCGGATACCGCGCCTGCAGGGGCTGGCGCAGCGCGGCGAGCACGGCCGCCGCCCGCTCCCCCGCCGGTTCCACCGCGATGGCGCCGGCCAGGCCGCCGATGGTCGCGGCCAGCGCCTCCCGCGCCCGCGGCGGCGCAGTGCCGACGGCTTCCTTCCACCGGTCGAACGGGCCAGGCTCGGCCGGGCGGACGATGTCCATGAACCGCCGGGCGTGCGCCGGCCCGATGCCCTCGTGCAGCCGGAGCACCCGGAACCAGGCGACGTCGTCCGCTGGATTGGCCACGATCCGGGCGGCGGCCATGAAGTCCTTGACGTGCGCGGCCTCCGTGAACCGCAGCCCGCCGTACTTCACGAACGGGATGCCGCGGGCCGTCAGCTCAACCTCCAGCACATCGCTGTGGTGCGCGGCGCGCACCAGCACCGCCTGGTCGCGCAGGTCGGTTCCAGCTTCGTGGGCCTGCAGGACCCGGGTGCAGATCTCACGGGCCTGGGTCGCCTCGTCGTGGCAGCGGACCAGGATGGGGCGGCTTCCGGCCTCCCGGGCCGCGGTCAGCGCCAGCTCGAATCCGCCGGCCTGCGGGCGTACCGCATTGGCCAGCTTCAGCACCGCAGGCCCGGACCGGTAGTTGCTGACCAGCCGCACGACGGTAAGACCGGGAAAGGTGACGGCCAGCTGGTGCAGGTGTTCCGGATTGGCGCCGCGGAAGGCGTAGATGGCCTGGGCGTCATCCCCGACGCAGGTCAGGCGGCCGGCTTCCGGGCACAGGAGCCGGACGATGCCGGCCTGGATCGCGTTCACATCCTGGTATTCGTCGACCAGCACGGCATCGAACATTCCCCGCAGGACCGGCCCGGCACCGGGATCGGACAGCGCGGCCCGCCACAACAGCAGCAGGTCGTCGAAGTCGACCAGGCCATGGCTCCGCTTGTGCGCGACATAGCTGCGGAACAGCTCCGCGAGCTGGTTCGTGTGGTCCGTACACCAGGGGAAGCCGCGGCGGACAACCTCGGCCACCGTCGTCTGGGTGTTCACGCAGCGGGTGTATATGTCGGCGCAGACCGCCGCGCGCGGCGCCCGGCGCTGGGTTCCCACCAGGCCGTGCTCCTCCCGGCGGGCGTCCAGCAAGTCGGCCACGTCCGACGGGTCAATGACGGTGAACTCCGGCGGCAGGGCGAACGACTCGGCATGCTGGCGGATGATCCGGTGGGCGATAGCGTGAAAGGTCCCGCCGGTGATCCGGCCGCCGGCCGACCGGGCGCGGGGCACCGCCCGGGACAGCATGTCCTCGGCCGCCCGGCGGGTGAAGGTCAGCAGCAGGATCCGGCTGGGCTGTATCCCTTGCTGGCACAGCCAGGCCGCGCGAGCCACCAGCGTCCGCGTCTTCCCGGTACCGGCTCCCGCCAGGATGAGCAGCGGGCCGCCGTCATGGGTGACCGCCTGGTGCTGTTCCTCGTTGAGCCCGTCCAGCGCGCTCGCCACTTCGAACATGAAGACGAATCTAACCAGAACATACCGTCCTGACCCGATCGCCACGCTAAAGACGGTGCGCCAGATCAACGCCAGGCTCAGCGCAGGGCGGATACGTCAGGCCGCGTACCCGGTCACCTTCTCCACCACCATCCGCACCACCACGCGGACCGCGCCGGGCCGGTCCGCACCGGGGTCCTTGCCGTCGTACTTCCAGGAGAGCCGGGTATCCAGCTGCCGTCCGGTATCGGGTGTCATCGACACCCGGCCCCGCAGTTCCACGTAATTCTCCGGGTCCGACGAGTCGATGACGGTGACGCTGACCCGCGGGTCGCGGAGCATGTTGCGATGCTTCACGCGACCCTCCACGGTCGAGAACAGCAGGTCACCACCGTCGCGGCCCACCCAGATCACGGAGGTCTGCGGGCTTCCGTCGGGATTCACCGTGGCCAGAACCGCGTAGTTCCTGCCGTCGAGCAGCTTAAGCGTCGCGTCGCTGAGAGGGCGTGCCATGACGGCACGGTAACAGCGCGGGGCGCCCAGGCCTGCGTTACAGCGTGCCGCTGCGCTCCAGGCCGAGGTAGGCGAGCCAGCCGGCCGGGATCGGCAGCCAGAACGTCGCCACGCGGAAGACCAGCACCGCCGGGATGGCCTCGTGCGCCGGAATGCCCAGGCCGGTGAGCCCGGCGGCCAGCACGGCCTCCACTCCCCCGAGGCCCCCGGGCGTCGGGGCCGCCGAGCCGACCGCGTTACCGGCCAGGTAGACGACCGCGGCGGGCAGGATCGCGGGGTGGGCGCCGACCGCGTACAGCGCCGCGAAGAAGGCCAGCAGGTACGACGCGGTCAGCAGCAGGTTCGCGGCCGCGCTGACCGCGAGCCGCGCGGGATGGGACAGCGCGTCCAGGAACCGCGGCCAGACGCCGCGCAGGAGCGGCCAGACCGTCCGGCTGATCTGTTCACGGGTCTTCGGGATGGCCAGCAGGATGCCCGCCGCGGCGGCGATCACCGCCAGGCCGACGAGCACGTCGGTGCCGGGCACAAGATGGAACCGGCTCAGCCCGGATCCGGTCAGCAGGCCGAGCACCACGAACAGCAGCACGGTGGTGACCACGTTCACCAGCTGCGACAACGTCACCGCGGCGGTGATCGTGCTCTCGTCCACGTCCTGACGGCGCAGGTAGCGGGCGTTGACCGCCACGTGCCCGACGGTCGGCGGCAACGCGACGCCGACGAAGGCGGTCGAGAGCTGGACGAGGAACCCGCGGATCGGGGACAGCCGCTTCGGCACGAACGCGGCCAGGTTCATGGCGGCCGCGAAGTAGGTGACCGCAGAGGCGGCGACGGCGGCGGCGAACCAGCCCAGGTTGGTGTGGCTCAGCGTGCCGAGCAGGTTTACCTTGGAGAGCTCGCCGATGAGCAGGTACGCGGCGATCGTCAGGGCCACCGCGCTGAGGACGGTCCGCCAGCGGAACCGCTCCAGCCGGGCCACCGGGACCTCATCCGTGTCCGGTCCCAGCAGCGCGTGCCGGACCTCGGTCAGGCAACCTTCCGCGCTGCGCATCGCCGACCAGCCCCAGGGAGCCAGCGCGAGCGGCTGCATGACCGCGGCGATGGCCTGCTCATCCACCGGGCCGTACCCCGCCCGCAGCGCCTGCACGGCCCGGTCCGGGCCAGCGAGCCGCCCGAGGGTGGCCAGCAGCTGGGCCAGGTCGAGCCGCCGGACCAGCACGCTGGCGCCCGGCAGCGCCGCGTCCAGTGAGCTGAACCCGGCGGACGACTCGGTCACCAGCAGGTTTCCGGCCCGCAGGTCGCGGTGGGCCAGGCCGACGTCGTGCAGGGACCGCAGCGCGGCGAACAGCGCGGTGGCGGTCTCGAGGCTGACCAGGCCGTCGAGCGGTTTACCGCGCGGCCTGGCTATCACGAGCACCAGCGTCTCGTTCGGCATCTCCTCCAGCAGCCGCACCGACGGGCAGGGCACCCCGGTCCGCTCGGCCAGCGCGCTGGCCAGCGCCAGCTGCTGCAGCTGAACCCGGGAGCTGACCAGGCCGTGCCCGGCCACCACCGGCCGCAGCCGGATCAGGGCCCACACCTGCTGGGCGAGGCCCGTCCCGCGCGTGTCCCGGTCCGCGAGATCTACGTCGACCGGGGTGCCGTCGCGCAGCGTGCCTTCCAGCTGGCCCTGGTTCTTGGGGTTGGCGGCGGAGAGGTCAGCGATGTCGACGCCGTGGCGGGTCAGCCAGGCCTCGAGCGCGCCGATCGCGGGCCGGACCGACCCGGCGCGCAGCAGCCAGCGCACCAGCCAGCCGACCATCAGCCCGCCGAACAGCACGATCACGACGGCGAACGGGGTCAGCGTGTTGACGGCCAGCCCGGTGAGCAGCAGGGCGGCGGCGGAGACTACGCACCATCGCGACCAGCGCGAACGCCGCCTCATGTCGCTTCCGACCAGGAACGCCACGTAGGCGCCGTCGACCACGAACAGGGTGGGGTTCTTGCCGTGGGTCACCGCGCGCGCCACGGCGCCGTTCTCTGCCTCCCAGATGATCCAGGTCACGATCGCGGTCGCGGCGGCGGCGGCCGCGGCGGCCGCGGCGTTGCGGGCGTCCCGCCACTGGCTGCGCACCAGGACGAACAGGATCAGGACTGCGAACAGGAAACAGCCGACCCCGGCGATCACCGAGGCGATGGACGACAGCCAGCGCGGGATGTGCTCGAGCCAGTGCGAGACGTCGTCGGCCACCTCGGTACTGCCCAGCGGCAGCGCCCGGATCGAGCCGATCACGATCGCCTCGACGGCCAGCGACAGGACCGCGAACAGCAGGTCCAGGGGACGGCGCACGCGTACCTGAGCCGTTGGCTCCGCTGGCGGGGAGGTCACATCGGCGGTCTGCTCCGCCTTGACGGCATCAGGACCCGGCAGTTCCGCCCCTCCCTCCGGCCATTTTCTATTCCGGTGAGTTACCCGGCATAACACTCGGCATTCCCGGTATCGGGCGGGGCAAAAGAACTCTCTCTCGTAACGTAACGCTACAGGGCGATCAAGTCTCCTCCTGGTCAGGCCCGATGTGGCGCTAGGGATCGCCGGGCACGACCACGCCGGTCTCGTAGGCCAGGATGACGGCCTGGACCCGGTCCCGCAGCCTGAGCTTGGCCAGCAGGTTGCCGACGTGCGTCTTGACGGTCGCCTCGCTCACGAACAGGGCCGCGGCGATCTCCGCGTTGCTGCGGCCGCGGGCCAGCAGCAGCAGGACATCCCTTTCCCGGACGGTCAGGGACGCGAGCTGGGACGGCGACGGGGCGGCTTCGGCGGGCCGGCGCGCGAACGCCTCGATCAGGCGGCGGGTCACGGAGGGGGCCAGCAGGGCGTCGCCGGCCGCGGCCGCGCGGACGGCCGCGATCAGATCGTGCCGGGGCGAGTCCTTGAGCAGGAAACCGCTGGCGCCGGACCGCAGCGCCTCGAAGACGTAGTCGTCGAGGTCGAAGGTGGTGAGGATGACCACCTTGGGCGCCGGCGAGAACCCGGTGATGCGGCGCGCCGCCGCCAGGCCATCCATCCCCGGCATCCGGATATCCATCAGCACCACGTCCGGCCGGTAGGCCGTCACCGCGGAGATCGCGGACTCCCCGTTGGCGGCCTCCCCCACCACGGTGATGCCGTCGGCGGCCTCGAGGATGACGCAGAACCCGGACCTGACCAGCTCCTGGTCGTCCACCACGAGGACCCGGATCGGGGACGGCGCGCTGCCCGCGGGCCCCTGCCCGGTACCGGCCGCGGGCCCGTTCATAGCGCGGGCAGCCGGGCGGTGACGGCGAAGCCCCCGGCGGTCGTCGGGCCCACGGCGAGGTTCCCGCCGCACGAGGCGACCCGCTCGGCGATGCCGGCCAGGCCGAGTCCGGCTCCTCCGGGCGGTACCCCGGGTGCGGGCGCGTCCCGCCCGTTCCCGTCCGCGCCTGGTTCCCCGGAATCGGTGACGCACACGGTGATGTAGCCCGGCTCGTAGGTGACGGTGACGGCCGCCCGGTCGGCATGCGCGTGCCGGATGGTGTTGGTCAGGGCCTCCTGAACGATCCGGTACGCGGTGAGGTCCACGCCAGGGGCCAGCTGGCCGGGAGTACCGACGACCTCGAAATCGACGGGCAGTCCCGCCCCGCGGACCTGGTCGAGTACGCCGCCGATCTCGTGCAGCGACGCCGACGGCCCGGTCTCCAGGCGCTCGGACGGGCCGCGCAGCACCCCCAGCAGCCGGCGCAGCTCGGTCAGGGCCAGCCGGGCGGTGTCGCCGATGATGTTCACCGATCGCTCCGCCTGGGCGGGCTGGCCGGGCAGCAGCGAAGCGGCCGCTTCGGCCTGCACCGCCATCAGGCTGACGTGGTGCGCGACGACGTCGTGCAGCTCGCGGGCGATCTTTACCCGCTCGGCGGCCGCGGCGCGGGAGGACTGGCGGTCCAGCTCCGCCTCGGCACGCTCGGCCCGGCTCTCGGCCGCGGCCAGGTTCGCCCGCTTCGCGCGGCTGAGGACGCCGACCGCTCCCGCGGTAAGGAAGATGAAGGCCTGCGTGATGCCTTCGTACGGCTCGCTGTGGCCGGGAGCGGACAGCGAGACGGCGATGCCGATGATCGTGACGGCCACCGTGAGCGTGCGCCACAGCCGGCTGGTCCGGTCGATGACCGTGTAGAACGCGATCGCCGGGCCGAGCGGGAACGGCGCGGACACGAACCCGATCTGATCGTAGGCGACCCGGGCGGCGCCGATGATGAGCACCGCGAGGACCGGGTGCACCCGGCGCCAGCCGAGCGGGACAGCCTGCATGACGACCAGGATCTCGGCCAGCCACAGCGGATGCAGCTGCGACCGGAACGGCAGCAGCGACAGCGCGTTGACGATGGCCAGCACCCCGGCCAGGGCCAGGTCCTGGACCCGTTCCTGGCGCCGCGACGGCAGCTCCGCCACCCGGGCGGCCAGCACCTGCGGAGATCGGGTGACCCGCGCGGCCAGGCTGTGCACGACCTGATCGTACGGCGCGAGCCCCGGCCGGGTATCAGCCCCGCGGATGAGCCAGGGAATCGCCCGCACGGCCGATGTACGGGCCCGCCCGGGATGGCCATGCTGGCTGCATGAGCATAACTGCCGAAGACCCGGCGGCCGGGGTCCCGCCGGCCATGGCCGGGCGTGCGCACGGGGACGTCGAGCGGCGGTCGGCCCGCTGGTGGGTGGCGGCCGTGGCCGCAGGTTCGTTCGGGATAGAGCTGGCGGTGAGCGCCCGCTACGGCTACGACCGCGACGAGCTGTATTTTCTGGCCGCCGGCCACCACCCCGCCTTCGGCTACGTCGACCAGCCGCCGCTCACGCCGCTGCTGGCGCGGGTCACCGCGGCCGCCACCGGCAACACGCTGGCCGGTTTCCGGATCCTGCCCGCGCTCATCCTGGCCGCCATGGTGGTGCTGACGGCGGCGATGAGCCGCCGGCTCGGCGCGAACCGGACCGGCCAGGTCCTCGCCGCCCTCGCCACCGCGACGTGCGGTGAGTACCTGGGGGCGCTGCATGAGCTGACCACCACCACGCCGGACTTCCTGTTCTGGACGGTCACGCTGTACCTGGTCGTGCGCCTGCTCGCCGACCGGGACCCGCGCTGGTGGCTCGCGGCCGGGGCCTGCGCCGGGATCGGATTCGAGGCCAAGTGGAACATCGGCTTCCTGGTCCTGGCCCTGACGGCCGGTTTCGGCATCGCCAGCTTCCTTGATCCAGGCGTACGCCCGCTGCTGCGCAGCCGGTACCTGGTGCTCGGGCTCCTGCTGGCCGTGGCGATCGCGGCACCCAGCGTCGGCTGGCAGGCCACCCACGGCTGGCCGCAGCTCGACGTGTTCCATGCGCTGCAGGGGCAGGCCGGGCACAACCGGGCCACGTACTGGGTGGCGCAGATCCTGTACACCGGGCCGGCCCTCGCGCCCATCTGGATCGCGGGTGCGGTCTGGTCGCTGCGGAACCGGGACGCCCGGGCGTTCCGGCCGATCGCGCTGGCCAGCGTCATCGTGATCGTGCTGCAGTTCGTGCTGGGCGGGAAGCCGTACTACTCGGGGGCGGTGTACACGTTCCTGTTCGCGGCCGGGTCGGTGCCCATCGGCCGGTGGCTCGCGGCGCGGACGTCGCGCACCGGGCGGGCCTGGCCCGTCGCCGTCATCCTGCTCGCCGCCGCGATCGGGCTGCCGATCTCGCTGCCGGTCCTTCCGGCCCGGGCGCTGCACACGGTGCCGCTGCAGAAGATCAACTACGACCTGGCCGAGACGATCGGCTGGCCGCAGCAGGTGGCGCTGGTCGGCCGCCTGTACGGCTCGCTGCCGGCCCCGGAGCGCGCACGGACCACGGTCCTCACCGGCAACTACGGGGAGGCGGGCGCCGTTGAGCGTTACGGGTCGCAGTTCGGCGTGCCCACCGCCTACAGCGGGGCGAACAACTTCTGGCTCTGGGGGCCGCCGCCCGCCGTGGACACGGGCGCCATCGCGGTGAACGTGGACCCGGGACTGCTGCGCCGCGAGTTCACCCACGTCCGGCAGGTCGCGACGTTCTGGAACGGGCTCGGGGTCAGTGACGACGAGCAGGGCGTGCCGGTCTATCTGGCCACCGGGCTGAAGTCGTCCTGGACGCGCGCCTGGCCCGCGTTCCGCGACTATTCCTGAGGCACACGCCCAGGAGGCGGCCAACACGGCGCCACGGCCGGCGCCGCGCCAGAGCCGTATCCGGGGCCTCCCGATCCGTGGCCACGGGGCCGCTGCCCCCGGCCAGGTCCGCGGACCGCGCCTGTTCCCACCGGCTGACCATGGTTTCCTCGTCCACCAAGGGCACGAAGATGGGCGGCCCAATTGAGTTGCGCCGCCAGTCCATAATCCGCCGGTTGAGCTGTTCGACCGTGTCCCGCACCGCCTGCTCGGAGGGCAGTCCCGGCAGGGCCGCGGTCAGCCGTTCGCTTTCCTTGCGCAGCTTGAGCGGAGTCGGCAGGAGTTCCTCGGTCGATACGCCCTCCCGGCGCAGGTACTCCCGCAGCCAGGCCTGGGTGTAGTCCGTTTGCTCCGTGGCCGGGATCGGCTTGCCGGTGCCGGGCAGGTTGTCGAACACGCCTCGCTTCTCGGCCTCGATGATCTGCTGGTCGATCCACGAGGGAAAGTTCTGCTCCGGCGGCTTTCGCTCTGTCATCCCCTGCACCCTCATCGGCACCCGCGGTCACTCGCGGCCCTGCCCGGTCCTCATCTGTGCAACACTCCGGCGGCGGAGAGAATGCCGGGATGGGTGCCACTACTGTCGTGAACCTCAAGGGCCATCGTGATGATCCCGGGTACGCCGATGTCATCTACGTGGGGCGGGCGATGCACCGGGGCGGCTGGCAGCTGAAGGCCTCGCCACTGGCCAATCCCTTCCGCCCCGGCCCCGACGGCAGCCGCGAGGAGGTCGTGGCCAGGTACCGCGACTACCTCCTGGGACGTCCTGACCTGCTGGCCCTGCTGCCCGGGCTTCGCGGGCACCGGCTCGGCTGCTGGTGCGTGCCCGAACCATGCCATGCCGAAGTCCTCGCCGAGCTCGCCGACACCGGGGCGTGACCGGCGGACAGCGGCCCGGCAGTGAGCGCTATTGCGGGCGCCGGGCCCCAGGGCGCCATTCATTACCGCGCACCGGACGACCAGCGCACCGTTCTGCATTAAAGGTCCGCTAATTGGCGCGGGCCTGCACGGTGCAATTAACGCGCGGATTGACGCCCGCGTAGTTGAGCGGCCCGGCGGCCACGGTCGCCGCGATGGTGCCGGCCTTGGTGCAGGTGCCGACGGACCCGTTGTAATAACCTCGCTGCCCGGCGGCGATACCACCGATGACCAGCCAGATGATAAGAAGTACCGACCCGACGTGCATGGGGACCTCGCTCAGAAGATCTGTTACACATAAAGAGACGGCCAGTTATGCTGGCCTTCTTTTGGTGTTATCCTGGCACCAGAAAAGAGCGTACCCGGACGCGGCGATGCTTTAGCACGGACGCGTCACCCTGGCACCTTTTTCCAGGAATCTGGAATATGGCCGGCGGCGTCGGCGGTTCCCAGATCCCCCGGGGAGCCGACCGGCCGGGCCAGCCGCTCAACTGGATTGAGCTCCTGCCGCACGGCTCACGTCGTGGCTTCGTCGTATTCGGGGGACAAGTTGCGGATGACGACCAGTGAGACGATCTTGCCGTCGCGGACGGAGAAGTAGTTGGTCATGATGAGCTCGTCGGGCAGGTTCGCCTTGTCGTACGTGCCGTCGTACCGGCCGCGGACGATCGTGTCACCATAGTGGTCGAGCACCTCAACGGGCTCGATGGTGACGCTGTCGCCGACCATTTCCTTGTTCACCCAGCGCCGGATCGCGTCGATGCCGCGGATCTCGCGGCGGGCATCGTTGACGTAGGCGTCATCAGCGAAGGTGGCGACGATCGCGTCGGCGTCGAAGTCGTTGACGGCGCGGACGTGCTCGGCAACAACGCCGCTGAGCTGGGTTGCGGTGGTCATCACGGTTATCCTTCCTGTTGGTTTCCGGCGCGAGCGTCCGGACCGGATGGCTCTACCGTCGCCGCTGCCGGCGCAGGAGGGTCAAGCAGGTGATCGCGGGTTGACTCTCCTGCGGGGGGAGACTTGAATCTGGGACCGTGCAAACGATCATGTCCATCGGCGACTTCGCCCGCGCCACGCACCTGAGCGTGAAGGCGCTGCGTCACTACCACGAAGAGGGCCTGCTTGAGCCCGCGGAAGTCGATCCCTTCTCGGGCTACCGCCGCTACGACCTCGCGCAGATTCCCACGGCACAGGTCATCCGCAGACTCCGTGATCTGGACATGCCGCTCGAAGACATCCGCGGCGTCCTGCACACTACGGACCTCGCCACCCGCAGCGAGCTGATCGCGCGCCACCTGCGCCGGCTTGAGCAGGAGCTCAGCCGCACCCAGGGCGCCGTCGCATCCCTTCGCGAACTGCTCGAACACCCCGCATCGGACGTCCCGATCGAGCACCGGAACATCCCGCGTATGCGGGTCGCGGCGATCAGCCAACAGGTCACGATCGCCGACGTCGGCCCTTGGTACAACGGCGCGCTTGGCGAGCTGTACGCAACGCTGTCCGCCCAAGACACGGCGCTCGCCGGCGACGCGGGAGCAATCTACCCCGATGCACTGTTCAGCCATGAGCGCGGGCAGGCGACCGTCTACCTGCCCACGAACTCGCCGTTCCACGCCACGGGCCGGGTCGAACCGCTAGAGCTCCCGCCAGCCGATCTCGCGGTTATCGCGCACGACGGCCCGCACGAGAACGGCATCGACCGCGCCTACGGGGCCCTGGCCGACCACGTCACCCGCCACGCTCTGGCCGTCGGCGGGCCAATCCGGGAGTTCTACCCGGTCAACAGGCACCACACCGGCGACTCCTCCCGCTGGCGGACCGAGATCGGATGGCCCATCTTCGAGACGGCTGCCCGCTAGGCCACGACCCCAGGAAACGATCACGGCGGGGAGGTAATCCCCGACCGCCGGATACCGCGCTGGTCGCCCTATCGCTCATCCCGCCTCAGGCCTTCTAGCTGAGACGAGCCAGCGGCCCCGGATTAATCGGCGTTTTCCGCGCTGGATGCCGATCAGTTCACCGCCCACCGCCGGTCCAACTCCTCATCAGAACCTGAGCTGAGCGACAAACCAGAAGGCGATCCGCGCCACGAGGAGGACGTTATGCATCCGGTTATGATCAGTGCCCTCGCCGCCGAGTACGCCAGGGAAAACCAGGCCCGCGCGGCGGCCGTCGGCCGGGCCCGCCAGGCCCGCGGCGCCCGGCGCCGGGTGGCCCGGCCCAGGGTCCCGGCCCAGCGGCGCCGTCAGGCCTGGTTCTGGGTGCCGGCCAGCCTGCGGGCCAGGTAGCGCCGCCCGTCGTCGGTGCGGCCCGGCCCGTATGCCCCGGGCCACCGTACGGACCGTGAGCCGACCGGCTCTGATTTCAGGCGGCCGTCGGCCGCAGCGTGCTTGGGCTTGTCCGGATCAAGGATTGTCATGCCGGCTCCAAATCTGTTGGCTGCCGACGATTATGGCGGGCGATGACTACTGCGGGCCGGTGGGTGCGGCGGAAAAGAACCAGTTACTCAGCTGCTGCGGTGTCTGGCTGGTGTCGTTCGCGGCAGCGAGAATGTCCAGGCTGGTGCTGGTCCAGATCATCTGGCTGGTGCGGTTGATGTCCTCGTAGCAGGCCCACATCCCGCCGCTCGGTCCGGTGCCGAAGGCGTAGGTCCCGCGCCGGCCGCCCTGATCGCAGGTTCCGCTCTCGCTGACCTCGCCGGCGTAGTGGCTGAACGCGGCGTTCAGGTCGGTGACGCTGTCGTACCGGTAGTACTCCACGTGCGCGGGAGCCCCGGGCCCGCTCGGGACGCAGGTGATCGCCGAGACCAGGCCGGCCATGGGGGCCTCGGTGAAGGAGCTGCAGGTGCCGACGAAGGCGGGCGGCACATACGCCGCCAGAGCCGCTCCGGCGGCGCTGAGCGTCCCGGGGGACGCCGACGGTGCGGGCGTGGCGGATGAAGAGGCCGCGGACGGCCGGGCTGGCGCCCGGCTCTGAGCCGCGGCAGGCCGGCCGACCATCAGGTGCGGGACGATTGGAGTGAATATCCCGGCCGCCGCGATGGCGAGCAGGACCACGCCCGCGACGGCGAGCAGGGCACCGAGCCCGCGCCGGCTGCGGCCACCCCGGGCGGGCCAGGCGGCGGGCCGGACCGAGGGCTGGACGGCCGAATGGACGGCGGGCTGGACGGCCGAATGGACGGCGGGCTGGACGGCCAGCTGGACGGCCGGCTGGACGGCCGGCTGGACGGCCGGCTGGACGGCCGGCTGGACGGCCGAATGGACGGCCGGCTGGGCGGGCTGGGCGGCGGGCGCTGCCTCTGACCCGGCGACGGGCCGAATGGCCGCGATGGGCTGGGTTTCCGTCTCGTCGATCAGGCTCAGCCGGGGCGGTTGAGGCATGGCGGTCGTCTCCCTGGCGGTCGCGCGGTCCGGAATAGATCCGTTACTAGGCAGAGCGCGCCAGCCCAGCCGTGATACAGCCCAGCCGTGATACACGGCCGGGTTATTAGCTGGCCATCGCGCTCAGCGCCGTGCCACCCTGGCGGCATGCTCAGCCAAGCCGAGATCGACTCGTTCGTCGTGGACGGGTTCGTCGCCGTCCGGGGCGCGGTGCCCGGTGTGGTGCTGCAGGCCTGCCCGGGGACGCGGGCTGCTGGCGCTGTATTTGTTCACTGACGTGGACGCCGACAGCGCGCCGACACGGGTGCGGCCCGGCTCGCACCGCGACGCCGCACGTGTCCTGGCTGCCGCTGGCGAGGAGGGGCTGCCGTTCGGGTGCTAACGGCAGCCCGTCTCCGGCCAGGACCGTACGCCGGGCGGACCCGGCCGCTACCTAGCCCGCATCCGGTTGTTGCGCGCGTTATGCTCCACTTCGGCGAGGCCAAGTGCCTCCAGCACCGGGGGCACGTAGTTCCCGAACCGGCCCCGCAGGCCCCGCTTGAGCCCGTACCAGCCGCCCACCGGGTTGCCCGGAGAGCGGCCCCACGCTTCCACAGTGCCCTCGGCGGCCGGCTTCTGCTCGTCGGCGTTGCCGAGCGGAATCCAGCCGCCATGCTCCTTCAGCATCGCGTGCAGGTCCTCGATGCAGCGCAGCTGGTACCTCAGTTGCGTGCCCCCGACCTGAACGACGAGCGCGGCCGGATCGCCCTCCTCGTCACGCCAGGCCTCGAAGTCGGACCTGCCCGGCGGCGTGCTCAGGATCCATGGGTCGGCGGCCGTGCCCGACCCGGCGACATTGCTGCTCATCGTGTGCGCCCCCTTTGATCGCGGTCGCTGGTCAGTATGACAGCCAATACCTGACATCTTGTGTCGTGATTTCGGCTTATCTTTAATCCCATGCGCGCCAGCCGGCTCGTCACGCTGCTGGGCCTGCTGCAGGCCCGGGGGCGGATGAGCACCAGCCAGCTAGCCGCCGAGCTGGAGGTCTGCGAGCGCACCGTCCTGCGAGACATCGAAGCGCTCGGCGGCGCCGGGATCCCGGTCTATGCCACCCGGGGACGGCACGGCGGATTCGAGCTCCTGGACGGGTACTCCGGTGAGCTGGCCAGCATCCAGCACCGTAGTCAACCCGCGCCGCCGGGGCCGGATGGCGTCCAGCGGGCGCTTATCCGGCTGTCGCCACGGGGCCGACGGCTCGCGGCGCTGCTCGGACGGCCCGGCGGCCTGCACCTCCGCCGCCAGACCACGCCGCCGGCCAGCCGACCGGACTGGACCGAGGCCTGGGTAAGGATCGCCGCACCGGAGGTCGCGGTGCTCGACATGCTCGCGCTGGGCGCCGAGGTCGAGGTGATAGAGCCGCCCGAACTCCGCGCCGAGCTGGCCCAGGTCGCCCGCCAGATCGCGGACCGGCACGCCGGGTGCACGGACGGCCGCGAAAGGCAGGCCCGAATCCCTGGCGAAGCCTAGAGCGGCTGCCAATCGCTTTCCAGGCGGTACGCGATCTGGGCCGCGCCCCACTTCTTGCGGCCGAAGTCCTCCAGCGGGGCGCGCTCGTTGTCGCCACTGGGATCGTAGAGCCGGCCTATCGCGAGCCCAGCCCCGCCGTCCCCCTCCAGGCGGAAGAAGCGGCCCGAAGTCAGCGCCTCGTGCACGTCCGAGGGCTCGGCCTGGTCCGGCCCGGATTTGCCAACGGCGGACGGCTCAGCCCCGTCGTACCCGGCCAGCAGATCCTGGGTGATCACCCAGCAGTAGGGGGTCGTGAGGGAGGAAAACTCCTCGACGAGCGCGTCGGGCACCGTGCCGGATTCCAGCTCCGGGTCGCCGGGCGTGTTCGCCAGGCGGCTGTTGCCAGGAGCCATCCCTACGCCGCCGGGCTCCTCACCTTCCCGGCTGTCCAGCTGATCATTCACAGGCTCTCCGTCCCGTCCAGTACTAGCTAGGGGTTGACCTGTACCGTGAGGTGCCCGCATCTGCGGAGGATATGCGCCGGGCCAGCGAAGCCCGCGGGAGCCAGCCGGGCCCTGTTTCCCAGGCCAGCGAGCCCCGTTAGCGGATGCCGTCCCAGCGCGCCCGTTCATCGCCGGCGGGGTCGTCGGCCACGGTGAGGCTCTCGGCCAGCAGGCCGGTGGTGCGGCGGCCGGTGTCGTAGGCGGCCCAGCCGGGATCACCCCGCGTGATGAAGTCCACCCAGACCCGGTGCGCCTGGTCCGCGACGGACTGCGACGGTGTGTCGCCGATGAGGCTCGCCTCCGCCAGGCCCACGTTGCCGAACACGAACGGGACCTCCACCCCGTGGCAGGCCCCGAGCCCGTGGTTGTCCGCCGGTGCGGGGTAGTCGAAACGGTACATCCAGGTGTATCCGGCTCCCCCGGTCTGGCGGGCCTCGGCGACCCGGATGGGCGGGATGCGGAAGAACCAGTCGGTGATCACCGCGGCCAGGATGTCCCCCGGGCTGACGTCCGGCCGGTTGGCCCGGTACGGCGCGAGGCCGTCGGCGGGCAGCCCGTAGGCGCCCGCGACCATGCTGAGGGCCGTGTCGTCGATCAGGTCGATGGTCGACGCCGCGACCAGGAACAGCCGGGCCTCGTCGAGGTTCGACCCGATCAGCAGCGGGACGCCACTCCCCTGGCCGCCGGCGAACGCGGTGAGCGGGGCGGCCGGGAGGACGTCCCCGTCCACGGTGGGAGCGAACGGCAGCAGGCTGAGCGCCAGGTGCCCCCACTTGACCGGGTCGGGGTTCGTCTGTACCTCGACCACCAGGTCGGAGGCGGCCCGGATGAACTTCTGCTGGGGGAGGGCCTTGAGTGCCTCCCGTTGGGGCGCGGTATCGAGCGCCTCGGCCAGATAACCCGCCACTTTGCGGGCCACATCCGGGGTGATCGTGTGCGCACCGGCCCCGCTCTGGGCGATGGCCTGGGCGAACAGGCCCTCGGCGAGCGGCATGGACAGCAGCGTCGTCACGCTCATCGCGCCCGCCGACTCGCCGGCCACGGTGACGCGGGCCGGGTCGCCGCCGAACGCCGCGATGTTCGCCTGCACCCAGCGCAGGGCGGCCAGCTGGTCGAGCAGGCCCAGGTTGGCCACGCCGTCACCCAGGTACAGGAAGCCCTCGGCGGACAGCCGGTAGTTGATCGTCACGCACACCACGCCGTCGCGGGCGAACGCCGCGCCGTTGTAGTCGGCCACCGAACCGGACCCGTTCATGAACGAGCCGCCGTGGATCCAGACCAGCACCGGCAGGCCGGCGCCGTTCGGGTCCGGGGTCCACACGTTGAGGTTCAGGCAGTCCTCGCCCGGGATCACCACCTCCGGGAACAGAGGCTGGAACTGCGGCGGGTAGTCGCCTTTAGGCACGGTCGGCCCGTAGGAGGTCGCGTCGCGCTCACCGTCCCAGACCGGGACGGGCTGCGGTGGCTGCATCCGGTTGGCGCCGAAGGGCGGCGCCGCATAGGGGATACCGAGAAACGCATACACCCCGGATTCGGTTTTCCCGCGGACGGCGCCGTCCTTGAGCTGGACCACCGGGTGCCGCGTCATCTCACTCATGCGTCTCTCCGTTGCGATATTTGTCTGATCTGTTGCTCGGGGCCTCGCCCCGGTCAAGGTGACCGTGTCCGCCAGCAGAACAGGAGCCCGGCCGGATGGCAAGCCACAGCCCGCGCGCCGCGGGCACGCCCCTGCAACGTCAGCTCGCCGCGGCAGAAAGGTAACCTCACCGGGTGGAGGAATTCGACGTGGTGGTCCTGGGGGCCGGCTCGGCGGGCGAGTGGGTCGCGGGCGCCGCCGCCGACGCGGGCCGGTCGGTCGCCCTGGTGGACACGCTACGGGTGGGCGGCGAATGCCCGTACGGATGAGCTGGCCGCCGCGCTGCGGCGCAGCGGCGTCGACGTCCGGCTGGGGGCCGGCGTCAAGGCGTTCGAGGCCACGGACGGCGGCGCCACCCTGGCCCACCTGGACGGCGGCGAGACCATCGAGGCGGAACGGCTCATCGTCGCCACGGGCCGCGCCCCAGTGACCGATGACCTAGGGCTGGACGCGCTCGGCATCACCCTGGCCGACAAGGGAGCCGTGCGCGTGGACGCGCACTGCCGCGTCGAAGGCCAGGCGCACGTGTGGGCGGCCGGGGACGTGACCGGCATCGCGCCCGTACACGCACGGCGCGGACTATCAGGCGCTGGTGCTGAGCGAGAACCTTCTCGGCGGGGACCGCACGGCCGACGACCGGGCCGTGCCCCGGGTCGTCTACACCGATCCCCCGATGGCCAGCGTCGGGATGTCCGCCAGGCAGGCCGGCGGCGCGGGGATCGAGGTGATCACCGCGCGCACCGACCGCCCAGAGCTACGAGCTCCCGCTGCGCGACCTGGTCGCACAGCTCAACCCGAGGTAGCCCCGGCCACCCCCGCCCCACGGTCAGCGGGGTGGCAGCAGGATGGCGCCGACGCCGGGAACCGCATTCGCCCGTGCCTCGGCGAGCAGGGCCGCCGCCGCCTCCTGGCCGGTCTCGCCCGTGCGGGACATCCGCGCGGCGACGAGCCCGGTCACGACCGGGGTGGAGAACGACGTGCCGCTCCAGCGCGCCATGCCGTAGAACTTCCGGATGTCGCCCTTGTAGGGGTACTCGTGACATTCGTATGGGCCGGTCGCGTAGGCGTTGACGAGATCCCGGCCCGGCGCGTAGACATCGACCCAGCCGCCGTAGTTGCTGAACCGGGCGCGACCGCGCCAGTCGGCGCCCAGCGCGCCGACGGAGACCATCTCCGGGTAGCCGCCCGGCCAGGTCGTGACCGGCGATCCGTCGTTTCCGGCCGCGACGACGCACACGACCCCCTTGTACTGCTGAAGGCGACGGCGGAAGTGGTCGAAACCGAGCAGCCCAAGATTGGACCGGGTCCGCGTGGAAATCGACAAATTGAGTACATCGACGCCCGACGACAGCGCCCTGTCGAGCTCCGCGACCAGGTCAGATTCCAGCGCGCTGCCGGCCACGTTGAAGATGTTCGAGACGATGACCTCCGCCTGCGGAGCCATGCACCGGATAACGCCGGCCACAAATGTGCCATGCCCGGCGTAGGGCGGAATGGTTTCGGTGCCGTCCAGGGCAATTTTGGCCGGGTCCGGTTCCTGCAGGCGGCCATCCGGATCGTAGGCCCGCCGGACACCTTGTAGCCATGGGTGGTGCGATCCGGCGTCCCGGAGCAGGCCGGTGTCCGCCACGTAGACCCGGATACCGGCGCCGCTGTTCTCCGTGCACACCGGGGGGTACGGCTCGGTCTCGTAGTACGCCTCCTGCGGCTCGGTCGCGGGGCACGGCATGGCGGGCGCGACGGTCAGGACATGATCCGGGGTGGCTATTCCGGGCCCGAGCTGCCGGTCGATCGCGTCGAGCGCGTCCGCGACCGTAAGGCCCCCAGGGCTGGCGCGCCTCAGCACCGCAACGCCGGGCACGACCCGCCGGACCAGGCCCGGCTCGAAGTCTGTCCCGCTATTGAAGATCTCGTGGACGGCGGCCGCGTGTTCCTCGCGGACCAGGATGTGATCTTCGGCGTGCATGTGGTTGACGCCGCCCTCACCGTCCGGGACCATGCTGATCCGCGTGGCCTGTTCGGCGAAGGCTGACCTGATGTGGGCGACCTGGTGCTGGACCCTGATCTGCAGGTCGCGGTCCGAGCTGTTTTCTTCCGGCACGATTCCCTCACAACGGTTGGCGCCCAGAGCCCCGCGGGCCTGGGCATGAGCCAGGAAACGGCATGAGGCCGTGGCTGGCCACGGCGCACTACTAAGGAGCGGGCGGCACGAAGGTTGATACATCCCGGACGAAAGAAACGCCGTTAACTTTCTCTCCCATTGTCACCCTCCGTGAGAGATAGTTCACAGCTTTCTGCCGCCGTGACCATGCGGTCGGCCAAATCAACGAATAGTCATTAGCTCACGCCAATACAAGCATCTAAACTCAGTATTTGTGGGGGGTAAAGGCTCTGCGGCGGTACCCGCGCCCGCAGAAATAAATGACCTGGTGCTGCTGGCAGCGTCCCGTCCGCGCGAGGGGCTGGCTCAGGCGCGGATGATTCTGGCCGGTCAGCCAAGCGCATACGAAGCCTCGGTGGCCCATCAGGCGGCCGGCATCGTGCTGCGTGACTTTGGCGACGTGGACGCGGGTATTGCGGAGTTTCGTAGCGCGCTGCGCGAAGCGCGCCGCAGCGACGCGAAGGAACGCGAGCCCGACGTGCTCGCCAGCCTGGCCGTGGCGCTCGTCTACAGCGGTCGCACCTCCGCCGGCCTGGCCGCCTTCGAGCGGGCCCTGCAGCTGAGCAAGGGCACGCTGGCGGGCCGGGTGCTGCAGCGGCGCAGCCTGGCCCTGCTGGCGCTGGGCCGTCACGCCGCGGCGCTGGACGACGCCCGGCATGCGGTCGCGGTGCTACGCCGCGCGGGGGACACGCTCTGGTGCGCACGCGCGATGATGGCGCGCGGGCTGATCAACCACGCGATGGGCTTCGCCACCCGCGCGGACGCGGATTTCGCCGCCGCCGAACCTCTCCTGGCCGAGACCAACCAGGTCCTCGAATCCATCTACATGGTGCACAACCGCGCGCTGGTCGCCTTTTCGCTGAATGACATTCCGGCGGCCCTGGCCTATTTCGACGAGGCGGCCGCCCGTTACGAGCCGCTCAACGTGATGGCGTCGGAATTCGCCATCGACCGCTGCGTTACGCTGCTGGCGGCCGGCCTTGCCCGCGACGCACTGGCCGAGGCCGACGCGGCGGTGCACAGCAACGAACAGCAGCACGGCCAGGCGACGAAGAAGGCCGAACTGCTGCTGATCGCGGCCAATGCCGCGCTGGCCGCGGCCCAGCCACAGACTGCGGTGGACCGGGCCCAGGCCGCGTACCGGCTGTTCCAGGCGCAGCGGAGCAGGGAGTATCTGGCCCGGACCAGGCTCGTGCTGGTCCGCGCGAAGTACCGGACGGAAGCGGCGTCGCCCCGGTTGCTGCGTGAGGTGACCCGGGTCGCCGCGCAGCTGGAGAACGTGGGCGCCGGCGACGCCGCCCAGGCGCATCTGCTGGCCGGGCGGGTGGCGCTGGACCTGGGCCGCCCGCACGACGCCGAAGGTCATCTCCTGGCCACGGCCCGCAGCAGGCGGCGCGGCCCGGCGCTGTCGCGGGCCAGCGGCTGGCTCAGTGAGGCGCTGCAGGCCGAGGCGGCCGGCCAGCAGCGCCGCCTCTGGGCCGCCTGCCGCCGCGGGCTGGAGGTGCTGGACGAGTACCGGTTCACCCTCGGCGCCTCCGAACTGCGGGCTCAGGCCACCGCGCACGGCGCCGAGCTGGCCGTCCTGGCCCAGCGTCAGGCCGTGCGCACGGACCAGCCACGGCTGCTGCTCGCCTGGAGCGAACGCTGGCGGGCCACCACGCTGGCCGTGCCCGCCGTGCGCCCCTCCACCGACGAAGGCCTCAACGCCAACCTGGTCGCGTTCCGGAACACGACCAGCCAGCTGGAGGAGGCCCGGCACCGGGGCGCCGCGACCGCGAAACTGGAACGGGATCGGCAGCGGCTGGAGAGCGCCGTGCGGGCCTGTGCGCTACGGGCTCGTGGCGACGCTCGGCCCGCGCCTGGCACCATCAGCGCCGCGGAACTGCTCAGCAACCTCGGCGCCGCCCAGCTGCTGGAGATCGTCGACGTAGACGGGCTCCTGCACGTACTGGTGTGCGGGTCGGGCCGAGTGCGTCATTTCGCCGCGGGCCGTACCGAAGACGCCACCCGTGCGGCGGACTTCGCGCGCTTCGCCCTGCGCCGTCTCGCGCGCAACCGGCCCGGAGACGACCCGGAAAGCGCCCTTGCCGTGCTCAAGGCGGCCGGCCCGAAACTGCAGGACGCGCTGCTCGGCCAGGCCGAGCGATACCTGGGTGACAACCCGGTCGTGATCGTGCCACCAGGGAAACTGCACGCCATCCCCTGGGCGCTGCTGCCCTCGCTCACCGACCGGATCGTCAGCGTCGCTCCGTCGGCCAGCGCCTGGCTGCGCGCACGAGCGGTGCCACCCCCGGACCACCGCCGGGTCACCCTCGCCCGCGGTCCCGGCCTGATCTCCCGCGGCGCGGAGATACCTCTGGTCGCGGAGCTGTACGACGATGTGGCGGTGCTCGCCGATCGCTCGGCGACCGCGCAGAAGGTGCTGAACGCGCTCGAAGGCGCCTGGCTGGCGCACATCGCCGCGCACGGGACGTTCCGGGCTGACAGCCCGCTGTTCTCCTCGATGCGGATGCAGGACGGCCCGCTGACCGTCTACGACTTCGAGCAGCTGGACCGCGCGCCGTACCGGCTGGTGCTCCCGAGCTGTGATTCTGCGGTCCAGGCCCCCGCCGGCGCCGACGAGCTGCTCGGCCTGGTCAGCAGCCTGCTGCCGCTGGGCACGGCCGGGATCATCGCCACCGTCGTCCCGCTGAACGACCACGCCGTCGTACCGGTCATGGTGGACCTGCACCGGTGCCTGCGGGCTGGTCAGACACTGGCGGAATCGTTGCGCACTGTCCGGCACGGGCTGACCAGCGATCCGGTCCAGCTATCCACCGCCGCGTCCCTGATCGCGCTCGGCGCCGCGTAGCCGGCCGCCGTCGCGGTCCGCTCGCGGACCGGCCACGGCCCACCCGCGCGGGTCCCGTGACGCTCACCGGACCGGCCATGGCTTACCCACGCGGGTCCGGTAACGCTCACAGCGTGATCCAGTCGGTCACTACCCCCGCCCCGTCCTCGGTACGCCAGTGCAGGCGGAAGGGCGTGGCCGGGACCGGCTCGACCAGGAAGCAGCCGATCTCGTCGGTCCAGATCTGGGTGCTGCCGCTCGCCTGGCTCTGCACCTCCACGGCTACCCCGTGCGGCGGCACGAGCTGGCCGAGCAGGCGATCTCCGATGACTTCCAGCTCCAGGGAGAAATGCGCCGACGCCAAGGTGAGAGCCCGGATCGAGGCGGCCTCGGACCGTAGTCCCGCGGCCCCGTGACGCACGCGCGCCGAGTCGTAGATGAGCCGGGCGAGCTCCGCGCCAGCGTCACGGCGCGCGCCCGCGGTGCGGGCCGAGCGGGCCAGCGCCAGGCACACCTGCGCGGCCCGCACCGGCCGGCTTCCCCCTGCGCTGCGCGGCGCGCCACGCAGCTGATCCTCGGCTGCCACCTAGCTCTCGAACACATAGCCCTGCTTTCGAAACGTCCCGGGTTCGCCCGCGATCCGGCGCCTGCGGGCAGCAGGTGACAGAGTCCGCGAGGTACCCGGCTGATACATCCAGCCCGGACAAATTTGCGCGGATGGCCCGAAACGCGGCGGCCGGGTGTATCAGAACCGGCGCCGGGCGCCTCTCACTCTAGGGCGGCGGCCGGGCCTGCGCCCGGCCGCCGTCCATCACCGGCCAGCGTCAGAAGCTGGCCGCCTTGGATTGGAGCCGCGTATGGCCACTCCTCCTACCATCGCCGAAGGCGCCACCGGCCCCACCGTCAGGTGGGCGCAGTACAAGCTGGTGCGCCGCACTCTCACCTACAAGCAGATCGACGGCATCTTCGGCCGGTGACCAAGACCGCCGTCGAGCAGTTCCAGAAGAGCGCCCGCCTCACCGTGGACGGCATCGTCGGGCCGAAGACGTGGGCCGCGCTCGGCGGCGACGGCGCGGAGCCTCCCACCCTGGCCGCCGGGTCGACCGGGACGGTGGTCCAGAAGCTGCAGACGGCGCTGAACGAAGGGCGGGGCAGCTTCGCGCCGACGTCCAATCCCGTGCTTACCGTCGACGGGCAGTACGGCCCGCTGACCAAGGGCGCGGTGGAAGGTACGCAGAAGCCGGCCCAGATCACCGCGGACGGCATCGTCGGCCTGCAGACCTGGGCAATACCGGTGCACGCCGCAGGCCAAGTCATCGCCGACCTGTGCGGTGTCCCCACGCCTGGGTGATCTAGGCGGCGATTCCTGGAGCCGGGCGGGCAGCGTTACGTGCCCACCTCCGTGGCCCGGCCCAGGATGGCCGCCACCGCTGCTACCGCCTCCCCGGCGTCCGGGCCCTCCGCCGACACGGTGACCAGCTGGCCGCTCGTGGCGCCCAGGCCCATGACGGCCAGCACGCTCTTGGCGTCGGCGCGACGCCCGCCCACGCTCAGCGACACCGAAGCGGAAAAGCGCGCGGCCGCCACGGCGAGCGCGCCGGCCGGCCGGGCGTGCAGGTCGCCGTCGAGCTTGACGGCCTGCTCAGAACTTGCGGGCATGCCACGCCTCCTCCGCCGCGCCGAGCACGGCCTTCACGTTCGCACCGCCCACGGCGGCCACCGTCGCCGCGACGGCCCCTTCGACGAACGGCGCGTCGGCGAGCTCGACTGACGCGGCCAGATCGTCGTCGTCGGCGAGCAGGGCGCGGACGGTGAGCACGGCACTGCCCAGGTCGGGCAGGACGACGACGCCGGCGCCGCGATCGGCTTGCCCGACCGCCTGCCGCACCTTTTCGGCGCTGGTCCCGAGGTCGCCGTCGTCCGTGCCGCCGGCCGGGACGACGGCGACCGTCCCCCGCTGATCTGGGCGGCCAGCTGAGCCGCTCCCTCAGCCAGCGCGGCACTGTGCGAGACGAGGACGATACCTACTGTGCCGTCAGGGTTCATGGCGTATCCTGAATCGTGTTCGACGTTGCTGAAAGGTTGTCATGATCCAGTCGGTAGAGCGGGCCGCCCGCATCCTTGCGGTACTCGGCTCCGGTACTCCCCGGCTGGGCGTCACCGAGATCTCCGACCGGCTCGGGCTGGCCAAGCCCACCGTGCACGGGCTGCTCCGCACGCTGGAGAAACACGACCTGGTCGCGCAGGACCCGGACACCGGGAAGTACAGCCTCGGCCCGGGGGTCGTCTCGCTCGGCAACGCGTTCCTGGACGGCTCGGAGGTGCGGGCCCGTTCCCTGCTGTGGGCGGAGTCCCTGGCTCAGCGGGCCGGCGAGGCGGTCTGGGTCGCCATCTTGTCCGGCTCCAGGGTCATCGTGCTGCACCACGTCTTCCGCCCGGACAACACCGTGCAGATCCTCGAGGTGGGCGCGGCGATACCGTGGCACGCCTGCGCCCTGGGGCACGCGATCGTCGCGCAGCTGCCCGAGTCGGAGCGCACCCGCGCCCTGGCCGCCAACCTCACCCCGCTGACCGGCCAGACCAAGACGACCCGGGCCGCGCTCGGCCCGGTCCTGGCCCAGGTGCGCAAGCAGGGCTACGCGGTCGAGGATCAGGAAGCCACCGTGGGCGACGCCGGGATCGCGGCGCCGATCCTGGGCCGGGACGGGATGGTGGCGGGCGCGATCGGCGTCGTTGGGGCGGCCGACCGGCTGCTGGTCCCGGCCACCCGGCTGGAGCTGGCCCGCGCGGTCCAGGAGGCCGCCCGGGCCATTTCGCGGGACCTGGGCGCCGGCCGGGGCGGCGCCGTGCTGTCCGCGCTGAGCTGAGGCCGTCCGGTGCCGAGCTGGCGACGGCGCCCCCTGAGCCGGGGCCGTCCGGTGCTGAGCTGCGGTCATGACGGGCCCGCGTCCGCCCGCACCTGATGCGCGGCGGGAGGGCCAGCCGGCGAGCTCATGGCCTCGGCGGCCAGCTGAGCACATCTGGCCGTGTCGGCCGCCGCGACCCATTCGGCTACCCGCGGCAGTCGGGCCGCGCCCACGCTGAACGTGCGCACGCCGAGGCCGATCAGCAGCGGCAGCACGCCGGGATCCGCGGCGGCGTCACCGCAGACGGACACCTCGATCCCGGTGGTGGCGGCGGCCGCGACCACCCGCGAGATCAGGGCCAGCACCCGCGGGTCGGCGGCCAGCGCCGGGCCCATCCGCGGATCGGCGCGGCTGAGGCCCAGCACCTCGCTGCTCAGGTCGTTGGTGCCGATGGAGAAGAATCCGGCCGCGGGCGCGAACACCGCGGCCGCCTCAGCGGTGGCGGCTACCTCCACCATCATGCCCAGCGGCGGAACGGCGGCGCCGGCCGGCACGGCATCCGCGAGCGCCGCCCGCACCTGGGCCAGCTGGTCGAGGCGGGCCACCATGGGCACCATGATCTTCAGCTCGGTGTCCCGGCCGCTGGCCAGTGCGGCGCGGAGCTGGTCGCCCAGTGCCGCCGGCTGCTCGAGCAGCGCGTCCAGGCCGCCTTGCGTGCCGGCCAGGAATGGCGGGATCTTGTCCCCGGAGAAGTCGAGCAGCCGGACCACGGCCGGCCGTCCGGCGAGCAAGCTGAGCAGCGGATCCAGCGCGGCCCGGTGATCGGCCTCCGACGGCCAGCCGGCGGCGCCCACGAACGGGATCTCGGTGCGGATCAGGCCGGCCCGGCTGCTCCCGCGGACAGGCCAATCCGGATCTCCCGGGCGGACGCCGCATTGCACAGCAGCGTAACCGGCTGGCCGTCCGCGGTGCGGTGCGGCGTACCCGCGGCGCGGTGCGGCGCCGGGCCCGGGCGCGGGTTTCCCAAGGCGGCCAGGTCCTGCGGGGCGGGATCGGTGGTCAGCTGGCCGGCGGTCGCGTCCAGCAGGGCAGCGCGGCCGGCCGGGATCTCCAGCACCGCGGGGTCGGCGCTGGCCAGCATAGGCAGGCCGAGACCGCGGGCGATGATCGCGGCGTGGGAATTGGCGCTGCCGGACACCGATACCGCGCCCACCAGCCCGTCCTCGGAGAGCCGGATCAGGTCGGCCGGATCCACCTCACGCTGGACGAGGATGAAGTCACCCGCCGGCGGCGCGGCCGCCTGACCGGAGGCGAGCTGGGCCAGCACGGCGTTGGCGACCTGGCGGACGTCGTCGGCGCGGGCCGCCAGGTCCGGGTTGGGCAGCGCGGCCAGGATGGCGGCCTGGGCAGCGGCCGACTCCCGTACCGCGTCGGGAGCAGCGCAGCCGCCCGCGACCGCCGCCGCAGCGGGTTCGACCAGGGCCGGATCGAGAGCGATCAGCGCGCCGACCGTGACGATGTCGGCTTGCTCGTCGCGTCTCTCGGCGTGCAGCCGCTTGGCCAGCGCGGTTCGCTCCGCCGACACGGACGCGAACGCCTGCCGGACCTCATCCGGGCTGGCGGCCCGGGTCTCCCCCTGGAAGCTGGCCGGGTAGACCTCCCCAGCAGCGGCGCCTTCCGACACCGGAAGCCCCTGATAGCGGCGAGTGGACGTCACGGAGCCGCCAGCACGTCACGCAGGGCGGTCAGGATCAGCACCGACGAGGCCGCGCCGGGATCTTCGTGGCCGACGCTGCGTGGCCCCAGGTAGCTGGCGCGTCCCTTGAGCGCCTGCATGGAGACGGTGGCGTCCGCGCCCGCTTGCGCGGCCGTCACGAGTGCGGACAGAGCATCGGCCCGCGGCACGCCCTCCGCGGCGGCCTTGCTGAACGCGGCCGTGGCCGGGGCCAGCGCGTCGACCATGGTCTTGTCGCCTTCCCGGGCCGCACCGAGCTTCTGCACGCCGGCCAGGGCCGCTTCCAGTGCCCCGGCCAGCGCGGGCAGGTCCACCTCGGACCCATCACCCAGCGCCTTTCCGGCCCGCCGGAACCACGTCCCGTACAGCGGGCCGGAGGCGCCTCCGACCTTGGAGATCAGCGTGGACCCGGTCAGCACCAGGACGCCCCCCGGCGTGGCCGGGGGGTCCGGCTCGAGGGCGGCCAGCACCGCCCGGAAACCGCGGGCCAGGTTGATGCCGTGGTCGGCGTCGCCGATGGCGGCATCCAGCTGGGTCAGATGATCCCGCTGCTCGTCGATGACGCCGGCGGTGGTCACGATCCAGGCCCGGAAGACTTCAGCGTCCATTGCTTCCTCCACTGCATCCCCCAATGGGGCACGCCCTGTGCCGCTAGCGTCCCCACCGCAGGCCCGGTGTCTCCACCGGGGCGTCCCACAGCCGGGTGAGCTCGTCGGTGAGCCGGCAGACGGTGACCGAGAAGCCCTGCATCTCCAGGCTGGTGATGTAGTTGCCCACCAGGTTCCTCGTCACCCGCGCACCACGGTCTTTCAGAATCTTTTGCACCTCGTTGAAGAGGATGTACAGCTCGAGCAGCGGAGTACCGCCCATGCCGTTGACCATTACCAGCAGGTCGTCAAACAACGGCATGTCGTCGTGGATGGCGTCGAGCACGGTACCCGCCAGCTCGCGGGCGGTGGCCATTTGGACCCGCTCGCGGCCCGGCTCGCCGTGGATGCCGATGCCCATCTCGATCTCGGACTCGCCCAGCTCGAAGGTCGGCTTGCCCGCCGCGGGGACGGTGCACGAGGTGAGCGCCACCCCCAGGGACCGGGACCTCTCGTTGACCGCCCGGGCCACGTCGGCGACCTCGGCCAGGCTGGCGCCCTCTTCGGCGCGGGCGCCGGCGATCTTCTCCACGAAGACGGTGGCCCCCACGCCCCGGCGGCCCGCCGTGTACAGCGAGTCCTGCACCGCGACGTCGTCGTTGGTCACCACGGACACGACCTCGATGCCGTCGTCATCGGCCAGTTCCGCGGCCATCTGGAAGTTGAGCACGTCACCCGTGTAGTTCTTGACGATGTGCAGCACACCCGCGCCGCCGTTGACCGCTTTCGTCGCGGCCAGCATCTGGTCGGGTACCGGTGAGGTGAACACCTCACCGGCGCACGCGGCGTCCAGCATCCCGTAGCCGACATAGCCGCCGTGCAGCGGTTCGTGGCCGGACCCGCCCCCGGATACCAGCCCCACCTTGCCGGTGTGCGGACTGTCCGCGCGGGTGATGATCTTGAGGTCGAGGTCGACGGCTAGCGAGGGGTGCGCGGCGGCCATACCGGCCAGCGCGTCCGTGACAACGGTGTCGGTGGAGTTGATGAGCTTCTTCATTGACGAGCCTTCCGCGATTCGCCCGGCGTCTGTGGCGGGACCGTCGAGAGCCAGCCCGGGCGATCAGGTGAGGTCTGTTCGGCATAATCGAACGCCGTTTAGTGAAACGTAAGCCCAGCTCAGTGCTCCGTCAAGGGGCAGCCGCGGTTCACTCGCAGATGGCGGGGCCGCGGGCAGGCGCGAGCGCGGTCAGGCCCAGGCCCGGGCGGACCGGGCGGCCCAGTAGGCAGCGGGCGGTTCGGCCAGGTCCAGCGGCGGGAGGTGCCGGACATCGACCGCGGCCAGATTCGCCCGCAGCTGGGCGGGGGTAACCGCGCCCGACAGCACCACCGTCGCCCACTGGTTGGCCAGCGCGGCGGCGAGGGCGATGGCGTCTTCGGAGACGCCATACTCCGCGGCCAGGCCAGCCACGTGCCCGGCCGCGTCCCCGCCAGGCGCGAGCCGGCCGTTCGCGACGCTCTCCTTGATCAGGATGGCCCAGCCGGCCGAAGCCGCCTCAGCGGCGGCGGGGCCCACCGAGGGCTCCAGCAGATTCCAGGTGACCTGGGCCGCGCCGAACAGCGGCAACCCGTCCACGGTGAGCGGCAGCGCCCGCCGGATCGTGTCGGCCTGGCCCGGCCCGCTTGCGCTCAGCCCGACCTGTACACCCCCGGCGCGCAGCTGGGCGAGCGCGCTCAGCAGCTCACGGTCCTCGAACAGCCCGGAATCGGCGGTCAGCGAGTGCACCTGGTACAGGGCGATCCGGTCCCCGAGCAGCGCCCGGCTCTCGGCCAGCTGCGCGGTGAACATGGCCAGCGAATGCTCTTTGATCTCATGCCGGTCAGCGTCGAGCCGCCAGTCGCCAACGTAGCGGTACCCCCACTTGGAGCCGACCACCACGTCCGGGTGGTCGCGGGCGGCGAGCCATCCGCCCAGGAACTCCTCGGCCCGGCCGTAGGACCGGGCCGCGTCGACGTACCGGATCCCGGCGGCGTAGGCCGCATCGAGCACGGTGTGGGACTGCGCGCGCAGCCCGGCGACGCTGCGGTCCGGCAGATCACCGCCCCGCCCGCCGGTGATGTAAGCCGGCCGCCCCAGCGCGGCCAGGCCCAGCCCGATCCGCGAGATGACCGGGCCGCCCGGTCCGAGAGTCGCCATCGGCATCCGGACACTGTTCGCTGGCTGCCCCGGCATAGCAGGTACCGTACCGCGTCAGCGCAGAACGTTCAGCTGCGCGCTGATCCAGCCGTGCTGGATCCGCCAGCGCGGCCGCTAGCTGACTCCGCCGAAACGCCAGCCAGCGGACCCATAAAACCGCAGGTCAGGCCCGGCAAGCCCTTCTGCCTGCTGTGGACGGTCTAGATACACAGCGTGACATCTGGAGCAAGGCGCGGGTAGAGGGACTTGCCGTTGATGTGAGCGGGGCAGCGGCGGGTGTCCCGCTCGCGGCATCACGCCGCCTTCAGGTCGTCGAGCTCGAACAACCGCTCGCCGCACAGGCAGATAATCGTTGTGCCCTGGCTGAGCGACCACCCGCCGTGCTCGCCGTGGCCTGCGCGGCGGACGCGCCGGTCGATGCCGCATTCGAGCGTCGTCGTGTTGCGGATAAGACTGCTCATCGCGGGGACTCCGTTGCGCGGCCCGAATGAGTAATTGAGGCCGAAGTTGTTGTCCCAATGAGTGGCTCCGGCGGCAGTACAAAAAGCCGCGAACTGACCTGCTGGGCCCACCGCGACCGGACCGACGTTCCACAATTCGGTGTTGAGTTGATGCGGCGTGCTGGCTGGCGCAAAGGGCTCCGAGTAGATACCGGAGGCGCTGCGGCAGGTAAACCAGTTGTCCGTCGTGTAGACGATGGCCACTTGTTTCTGGAAAGCAATATTTCTCACCAGGAGCTGGACGTTCAGGTTCCCGGCGGCTGCTTGATACCCGCCGACGAGCACATTCGGCCCCATGACGAAAGTGCTTAAACCTTCCGCGACCTCCGCCGCCTTCAGGTCGGCCAGCTTAAACAGCCGCTCGCCGCACGAGCAGATAATCGTTGTGCCCTGGCTCAGCGACCACCCGCCGTGCTCGCCGTGGCCTGCGCGGCCGACGCGCCGGTCGATGTCGCATTCGAGCGTCGTCGTGTTCCGAATGAGGGTGCTCATCGCGCGAACTCCTTTGCGGTTCGGAGGTGCCCGTTTATCAGCTCGCCGAGAATGCGCCGGGCCAGCCGGGGCATTAGGTGCATCAGGTAAGGACCGTGCATCCAGGGCCCAAATGGCGATCTTCCTGGGTGACAGCGGAATCGGGTCTTCCCCAAGGGGGGCGGCTTCAGCGCCGGGTGGCCTGGCGCGTAGCGAGAAGTGGGCCAGCCGGGGCGAGGTTCCGCATGGCCAGCGCGCGGATGTGCGCGCATCGGGCCGGCTCAGCCCACGACGGCAGCATACCCTGAACACGATAGGTTCGGCCCTGGCAGGCCACGGCCGAAATGACTTTCTGAGGACAGCACCTGGCCAGGGCCATGGCGAGCCTGGTCATGCCGCTGCCCGGTCTGACGGCGGATAACGAGCCGACGAACATTTCCGCAGGTCAGGGTTACCGGACGTCCAGCCCGGTGACGGCGCGGCCGATGATCATGCGCTGGATCTCTGAGGTGCCCTCGATGATCGTGAAGATCTTGGAGGTAGGAGCAGAGTCATCGGAATACCTTGCAGCCGCTCTAACCTGCGCAAACACCGATAAGAAGGGCTTTCGGTCGCTTCTGCGCGTGGGGGTACCACCGCCCATTCTGGTGCCACGCACGGGTTTCCGGCCGCAAGGCCGTCCGCTATGCATGCTGGAGCGCCGATACTAATCGCTGATGCTGGGCGCTGGTGTCGATGCTCAGTGCCATGGCTGGAGCACCCACGGGCCGTACCGGCACTAGGCGCGGCCTGCATGAGATGAGCCTCGGGCCACCCGGCCGCAGAACTCGCCTAGGAGCACGGGGGGCTCGCCCTCCGGCAAGGCCCGCTGCCCTTCTCCAGCCGGTGCTCCTATACTCGCCGCATGAGCGCGACGCGTGAGGAACTGCATCACCTGGTGGACGAACTTCCCGAAGCGGAGGTTCGGCCAGTTCTTGAGCTGATCCGGGGCCGGGCTGACGCCGCTCACGGCCTACGGGACCTGCCGTTCTTCGCGTCCTTCGAGTCTGATCCGGATCTGGCGGAGAGGTCAGAGGAGATCCTGCGGGCCGAACTCGGCCGCTGACATGCTGCTGTGCGATACAGGCGTCCTGCTCGCGGCGGGCAACGTGAAGGACCACTATCACGCCGCGTGCCTCGCTCTGATGCGCGCTGCCGAGGGGCCGCTCCTCGTTCCGTCTCCTGTCCTAGGCGAGATTGGCTACCTGCTCCAGTCACGCGTCGGGCCGCACGCGGAGGTTACCTTCCTCAAGTCATTCGGCGGCAACGGCTTCCATGTTGCTGAGGTCGAGGAAGGCGACATCCCGCGCATCGCGGAACTCGTCGAGCAGTACGTGAGCCTTTCCCTCGGCATCGTTGATGCGGCCGTGATCGCGATCGCCGAGCGCCTGAACCTCGCGGAGGTCGCGACGGTGGACCGCAAGCACTTCAGCATCGTCCGCCCAAGGCACGTCTCCGCGTTCAAGCTCCTCCCCGAAGCAATCTGAAAGCACCCTGCCAGCCGGGCAGGACGCGACCGAGACCTTCTACCAGATCAACAACGCCGTCTATGAGCACCGCGACGTCGCTGCCAGCATTCCAGCATTATTGCGACAAATTGCTCATCAGACGGGACGTGGAGTGACCACCGAATGTCCCACCCTCCCCCTAACATGACGCTATGCCAGAGACATCAGCATCGACGAGATCGCCTGGCTGCGCGCCAACATCACCATGAGCACACCCAACTCGGACGCATGGGAACTGGCCGGTTTCCCTGGCCGACTCGACATCGCCGCCTACCTGACCGCTGATCAGCTGGCAGCACAGTACCGGGTGCTCGTCGACGTGCTGCTGGACGCGCAGGAGCACTCACTGACCGGAGTCGGCCGGGATGAACTTCTCGCCGCCGTCCGTGACCGCATCGCTGACGCCACCGACGCAATGACCGCGGAACGCCTGACCCTCCCAGAAGCCTTCGATCTGGACGCGCGGATGCGCGCGCTCCAGGATTGGAAAGTCGTCATCCGCTGGCAGGACAAGGCGAAGACCGAAGCCGACTTCATCCGGACCCGAGACCGCTACCAGCTGACCAGCGATGCCGCGGACCTGCACCGCTGGCTGCGCCGGAAGATCGACGAGGACGCGGTCTCAACGAGCGCGGCGGCGTTCGCGCCGGCCATCATCGCCGAACGACTCGACGACACGACCGACGCTATCGGGCAGCGGGATCTTGGCCAAGCGGCCCAGGCCTGGGCTCAGGTGCGCACCACGTTGAAGGACATGGCCGAGGCGGCGTCAATCTGGCAGTCCCGCATGGCGTCGGCGCTGGCCGGAACCCCCGACGCGGACAAGATGAGCCGACTGCGCAAGACCCTTACTGCCTACGTCACTGTCTGGGGCGCTGGCGTCGACACCTACAGCCCGCGCATCAGGGAAGCCCTCAGCCGACTGAGGCAGATCGTCACTGACGACGACTGGCGGGCCATGGCGCTCTCCGGAGTCGATGCGACTGCCGCCGAAGAAACCGTCCAAGCGATCGCGCAGGGCAATCGGGACGCGGCGGACACCCTATCCGTCTGGTTCGGCGAACGGACCGGGCAGGCGCTGCGTCTGCGGCGGCAAGTACGGGACGCCGTCACTCCCCTGCTGCGCGGGTCGCGGGCGCTGCTCGCCACCGGCGGCCGCGTCACCCGCCGGGCGGAACTGCTACGCCTGGCCGCGGCGGTCGAGTCGGCGGACAGTGACGCCGACGCGTGGAAGACGTGGTGCGCGGCCACCGGTCTATGGTCCGCCCGGCATGTATCCGGTGTCCCCGACGAGCCAGAGTTGCCGGCCCGGACCTCCTTCTGGACGGCTCCGGCGACACCGGTGGACGTGAAACTCCGTAAGCGCGGCGCCCAGTCGGTTAAAGGGAGGCCCGCTCAGGTCCCGAACCGCCGCGACGCTCGCCGTGCGGCGCGCGAGGCCGCCCGGCAGCAGCGGGAACGGGCCGAAATCGCCGAGCTAGCCCTGGCGGCGCGTTCCGGTGAGTATCTCGCCGACTGGGCACCTGTCACCAGCGACGAGGAGGCCGCGATCGTCTGGGACCTGCTGACTGCCATACTCCGCGCTGCGCCCGGCGACGATGGGACCCGGACAGCTCTCACCGAGGATGACCGATGGCTCGCAATCGCGCATCCCTCCCCGCCGGAATACCCATCCGCCGTCCTCAGCCTCCCTGAGGGACACCTCGCCTGCGAAAACTGGCGACTCGAGGTGACCCGGGCATGACATCCGAGGCGACCGGCCTCACCACCCGCGCGGAAGCCCAGGACACGTTCGTCGCCCTGCTGACTACACCATTCGTCTCCGCGCGCGTCGCGCCCGCGCGCTTCGCCGCGGTGCTCCAGCACCGTGCCCAGCTAACAGAGTGGACGGGGAGGCTCGCATACCGGCTAGTGATAGCCGGGAGTGTTGCGCGCCTGCACCGGGATCCCGCAGGACCGCAGCGAACCGCCGCTCCCGCGACAGGGGCACCGCCGTCCCGCCGGGCGCTCACGCTCATGGCCCTGACCACCGCTGCGTGCGAGGACGCGGATATGACGACGACAGTCCAAGCCATGTCCGACGAGGTGCGAGCAATCTCCGCAGCGCCCGGTGCCCGCGTCATGCCCTACAACCCGGATCGCCGGACCGAGCGCCAGGCGTTCCTCCGCGGGGTCAACCAGCTGGCCGAGCTGGGCATCCTGCTGCGCCACACCGCAGACGAGGCGCTTCTCCGCCAGTGGGAAGAGGACGGGACGGGAGTCGGCGCCGGATTCGAAGTCGACCGGGACGCACTGCTCCAGTTCACCGACCCGCACACGGTGGCGCTGGCACTAAGGCAACCCGAAGTCGGCGAGGGCGACGATGACGGCAACGACGGCCTGAAAAGCACCCCAGGTACGCGAACTGCCACCCGCAGCCAACGGATGCTCCGCACGCTGGTCGAGGACACCGCGCTGCTCTACGCCGATCTGCATCCGGAGGACGCCGAGTACGCCCGGGGCCAGCGCTCATGGCTCGCCGGGCATGCCTCCGACATGACCGGAGGCACGGTCGAGATCCGCGAGGAGGGCATGCTACTGCACCTGCCGCCGGATCGCCCGGCCAGCGGCGCGGCAACCGTGCCATTCCCGGCTGCGACGGCCACCCCGTGGTTCGCGCTGAAAATGCTGGAGGCCGTCATCACCGGCCGCTCTCCTGACGATGACGGGCGGATCTCGCTCACGCCAAACGAAGTCGAGACAGCCGCCGAGCGGGTCTACACCGGCAACTTCGGCGCCCTGACGAACGACCTCAAGAAGTCCCCGCTCGTAATGCTCGCAGCCGTCGAGCCAGTGCTGACCGAGGCCGGCCTGGTCCGAGTGAGCGACGCGGGCTGGACCGTGCTTCCCGTCGCGGGGCGCTACCGCGATCCGAAGGCCGTCTGGGAGCCCACGCTAGAGGACATGACGCATGATGACGCTTGAGGAACTCACGTCGTGGCGCGTCGCGGCCATCGAGGGGAAGCTGCCCGAGCCCGTACGCTCCGACCGCTGGCAGCCGCTCCGCGCTGGCGTGGTGAACCTGTGGGAATACGACACCGCCGAGGTCTGGTACGCCGACGGCCGGATGCAGCTACAGGGAGCGAACGAGTCCGGCAAGTCAACACTCATGACGCTGACCACCCTGCTCCTCCTCGCGGGCGAGATCACCAGCCATAACATCGACACGCTCGGCCAGAATGACAAGCGCTTCCGCTACTACGTCGAGCCCACCGACCATGCCCTGGACCGCCGGGACACCAGCGCGCAGAAGAACCGCGGCTGGGCCTGGCTTGAATTCGGCCGGGGAGCCCAAGCCGGTCAGGAAGCGGACTTCTTCACCCTGCTGCTTTTCGCCGAAACTCGCCGTGCCGACACGAACATGACGGTGAGCTGGTGCACCCTCAGCGGCCAGACCCGCGTCCGCTCCGGCCTCTCGCTGACCACGGCCGGCTTCATCGCCGATCCCGCGCGGTTCAAGGAGGTCCTGGGGTTCACGTCCCATCCCACCGGGACCGCCTACCGCGAGACGATCGCCCGTGTCCTGTACGAGACGGATGAGGCGTGGCTGAACCAGCTGAACCGGATCCTCCGCGTCGTCCGCACCCCGCAGATCGGGCACAAGATCGACCTGAAGTTCCTGACGCAGGCGTTCCGCACCGCACTGCCCCCGATCGCGCAGGACGAGATCAAGCAGCTCGCGGACGGCTGGGAACAGCTGCAGCGCCTGCGGGACGAACGCGACGAGGCCGAGCAGGCCCTCACCGCCGTCACCGACTTCAGCCGACGATCCTGGCGGCCCTGGGCAGACGCCGTCATCCGGGCCGCAGCCGACCCGGTGACCGCTGCCGCCAGCGCCCTCACCCAGATCACCCGTGAGGAAAAGACCGCCCAGGAAGCGGTCACGACACTCGCAAAGCAGAAAGAGAAACTCGACAAGCAGAGCGCGGATGAGGAGGAAGCGCAGCGAACCGCGAGCGCCGAGCGCGACGTGCTGCAGAACCGGAAGGCATACCAGGACGCGATCAGTGCCGTCGCCAACGCGAAGCAACTGGCCGAACAGGCCACCCAGGCGGAACAGACGGCAGAACGCTCGGAGCGGCGTGCCGGTGAGGCGCAGAAGGCGGTCCTCCCCGCACAGCAACAGCTGAAAAAAGCCAGTCAAAATCTGGAATCAGCAGAACGCTCCGTGGTTACTGCCGCCGACCAAGTTTCCGCTCACGCTGCCGATTCCGGGCTGACCCATGTCACCGCCGCTCATCTGCCAGACCGGGACACGGCACGCCTGCGGCAGGCTGCCCAGTTGCGGACAGCGGCGGCCCGCCAGGCGAACACACTAATCGAGAGCTACGACACGGCACTGGGCAAGGCGGAGACCGCCGCAACCGAGGCCGCCGCAGCGCGGACCAGGCTGGGCCAAGCCGAGGAGACAGCCGCTAACAAGGAGGCCGCGGTCGAGATCGCGATCACGGCCGCCGCGCAAACGCTGTCCTCGTGGATCCAGGACGTTGACGAGCGGATCCGTCCGACGGCTGAGACCGCCGAGAACTGGGGCTTGCTCATAGCAGGACTGGCGGACGCAACGTCACCGTCCCCGGTCCTGGCGATGGCGATCACCCAGGAGCACCTAATCCCGGTGCGCCGACCGATTGAGAAGAGCCGGGCGGAACTCGCCAAGGACATGCAGGACAACGTCAAGGAGCGCGAGAAGCTCAAGGCAGAACTCGAGCGCGTCGAGAAGGAGCGGGACCCGGTGCCCGGCAGCCCGCAGTTTTGGCAGCGCCGTCAGCGGCCGGAAGGAGTAACCGCCGCGGGTGCCCCGTTCTGGCGGCTGGTCGAGACGCTGGATGCCGTTCCCGCCGCCACGATCGAGGCGGCGCTGGACGCGGCCGGGCTGCTGCAGGCCTGGGTCACGCCGGACGCCGCGTACCTGGCCAGCAGGGACGGCAGTGAGACGGTCTGGACAGCGGATACCGACACGGCGCCCGCGGCGTCCTCGCTTCGCGATGTGCTCCGTCCCGCCGACGACGCCGGGGAACTGGCTCTCGTCGTGGACCGCCTGCTCAGCAGCGTCGCATACGGCACGGACGCCGCCGCTGGCCCAGTGGCGGTGAGCCCGGACGGGCGGTGGCGGCACGGGAAGCTCACCGGCACGGCAGTTCCTCTCCCGGAAAGCCCCAAGCTGCTCGGTGCCGCCGCGCGCGCAGCGAACCGGGTCCGCCGCGCCGAGAAGATCCGGACCCAGATCTCCGACCTGGCCGACGATCACGAGCTGATGTCCCTTGAACTCGGCGACGTCACCGACCTGCTGAGGGCCCTCGACAGCGCGAGCGGTCACTTGCCGTCCGACGCTTACGTCGTCACCGCGGTACTGGCCGCTCGCGACGCCGCTGAGAGGGTGGCCGAGCTCCGGACGGAGGCCGACGCCGCGGATAAGACCGCCGATACCGCCCAGAAGGCGGCCGACGCCGCAGCCGCAGCTGTCGCCGGGCACTGCGCCGAATACGATCTGCCCCGCACACGGCCAGAGGTTGCCGACCTGCTCGGCGCACTGTCCGGGTACGTCTCAGCGATCACCGATCTTGAGGGCAAGATAGGCCTGGTCGCGCCCCTGCGCGAGGCGGCGGAGCAGGCCGAGGATACTGTGAAGGGACTGCTGGCTGCGACTGGTACAGCGGCAGAGGACGCAGAGACGGACCGGACCACGGCCGGCACACTCCGCTCCCAGGCCGACGCCGCGGATAAGGCCCTGTCCAAGGACGCCCAAGAGATCCTGCAAGAGGTCAGCCGCCTCAGCCGGCGGATCAAGGACGCGGACGAAACGCTCAAGCGCCTGGGTAAGGAACTCATCGAGCTGGCCGGAAAACTGTCGCGGGCGGAGGGGGTGCTGGAGGACACCGAGGGGAAGCGCAAGAACGCCGAGGCGGAACGGGAAGCCGCAGCCGACCGCTGGTGGAACTGCGTCGATTCCGGACTTCCCCGGCTCCGCGATGTGCCGGAGCCTCACGCCAGGCATGTCACCGCAGCCCTGGAAAACGCCCGGGCCGCGCGAGCGGTGATAACACCCCGAAACTGGCCCGAATCTGATCAGCAGCACCAGTTCGCGCAGGTGGTGCAGAACCGCTGGGCCGCCATGGTCAGCGACAGCAGCGACCTCCGCTCGAAGCTGGAACTACTCGGCGGGCGCAGCGTGCAGGTCAGCTCGCCGGGCGACGGCCGCGAGGACTTCCCTGGAAGCCTGCAGCTCATCGTCGACTCGACGGGCAGCGCGCTCGCGCCGCCGAGGGCCGCCGAGCGACTGTCGGCGCTGCTGGAGCAGCTCCAGGCGGACTACGACGACGAGCTGACCAAGACAATCGACGAGCTTCTCGGCAGCACGTTCATCGAGCATCTGCGCGACCGCCTGTCCGAGGCGGAGGCGCTGCGGGACGACATCAACAAGAAGCTCGCGCAGAACCCGACCGCGGTATCGGGAATCACTCTGCGCTTGCGGCGAATCCCGGTCTCCGAGGAACGAGCGGCGAACGACGTGCTGGACACGCTGGAACAGCACTTCGACATGCTGCCGAAGCCGTCCCAGGACCGTATCCGTGCTTTCCTGTCCGAGCGGATTACGAGCGCGCAGGAGACAGCCCGGGCTTCAGGCGACCCGAACTGGCGATCGATGCTGGCGGAGATCCTTGACTACCGGCGCTGGTTCGAACTGCACCTGGAGTACCGGACTCCACGGTCAGAGTCGGGTGACCGGCCCGGCGGCGGCTGGCGCAGCCTGGAGCGCGGTGACCATGGCCTGCTGTCCGGCGGCGCGAAGGTCGTCACCTTGATGCAGCCGTTCATCGCGGCGCTGCATGCCATGTATGACCAGGCGGGCTCCGGTCCCCGCATGCTCTGGCTGGACGAGGCATTCGGTGGCGTGGACGGGACGAACAAGGCCAGCATGTTCCGTCTCCTGACGTCCTGCGACCTGGACTGGCTGATCGCCGGCCCAGGCATCATCGCGAACTCCGCCGCAGTCCCGATGGCCGCCATCTACGAGGTACGCCGGGCACCGCAGCCGCTGCCGGGGGTGTCGCTGGAGCTGGCCGTCTGGGCCGGCAATGAACTCACGCACGTGATGGCGCCCGACCCCGCCGACCTGAAAGACATGGCTGCCCGTGACACTGCGGACGAAGACAACGACGCCCTGTTTTAAGGTTGCGAACGATGGACGACCGTCTCCTGACCTGGGCTCGGCTGCCAGGTCCCCGAAAGGTACTGGCCGCCGCCCGGCGACGCCTGGAGGCCGGACATGGCCTGGGCGGAAGTCCCCTGCAGGTCGATCTCACTCCGGCCGAGCGCTCGGAGGTCGGCAAGCTGCTGGGCATGTCCTGGGAACGGTCGGGATATGCGGTGAGGGCGAAGGCGCTCGCCCTGGCGGTCGAAAACTACGGCGCAACTGTGACCGACCTGCTGGCCGTCACTGGTGATCCGGTCCGGGACCTCCGGGCGGCGAAGGAAAGCGCGCGGCAGAACGCGGCTGCCGAACGCGAACGCGCCGCGGCGGCACTGCGCGACGTGGGAGTACCCGCGACCACCGCCTCGGCCTGGCTTGACCGGCGTGGTCTCCCCGCGGCGGGCAACGGCCAGTTGCTCGACCTCGCCGAGCGATGCGCCCGGGTCTGGTCGGCGCTTCCCCAGCTCGAAAGCGGGCGGATGCTGCTGACCGTACTCGCGGCGACGGCACTGGACGATCCGCATGCATTGGACCGGGGAAGTTCGACCGCCACGGCGGTACTGCGGCTGCTGGGCCACGATCTGCCGGACTCGGCTGAAGCCTGGCGGATGGCATGGGAGGAGCACGGGATTGACTGTGACCCGGTGTCGTCTCGGGTCCTCGTCCTCAACCTGCCGCTCGACGGCGACGCGCCATGCGCGGGGCTCGCGCAGGCAGCAGGCCCCGAACCGCTGTGGCTGACACTCCGCTCCCTCACCGGATCTTTCCGGATGGCAGTGCCCGCTTTGGACGTATACGTATGCGAGAACCCGTCAGTGCTCATCGCCGCGGCCGATCGGCTCGGCAGGTCTTCTCGTCCGCTTGTCTGCACCAACGGGCGTCCCTCGGCCGCCGCGCTCCGCCTGCTCACCGGCCTCGCGGAAGGCGGGACGTCACTCCACGTCCGTGCCGATGATGACACCTCCGGCCAGGCGATAGTCGCTACCGTGCGCAGGGCGATCCCCGACGCGAAACTCTGGCGCTTCGAAGCACGACCTCCCGGCCCGCCACGCTACGAGGAACAGGACCTGCCTCTCCTCCTACAGGACCTACGCCGCAACAGCACCTGACATCCCCACCGGCGAAACCGGGCTCCTGCCTGTGCACGGATAATGGTCGTCTACCGTCAGCCTCCAACATAAGATCTGGGCATCCGGCCTCGCACTCTACCAATTGGT